>NZ_JAPDFT010000001.1:0-1200000 GCF_025949665.1 Chryseobacterium viscerum
TGCTAATCCAATTGATCAGACAGGTATTATGATTTATCCTAACCCGGTAAGCTCAATATTGTTTGTGAAAAATATCAGCAAGAGAGCTAAATATAAGATCTACAATGCTGCCGGACAGGTAATTGCTGACGGTATCTTACTCAACAACCAAATCAACGTAAGCAGATTGATTAACGGTGTTTATGTAATCGATATCGATGATAACGGTAAAACTGTTCAAAAGAAATTTATCAAAGAATAGATTAACTAAATTTCAAATACAAAAAGCCCTCAAAAAATGAGGGCATTTTTATTTTTTTTATTCGAGAAAATAATCTTTAAAAATATTTCTATTCAATAGCAAAGATTACTTTTTCAGTTTGTTCTTTTAATTCTTCCAGATTGGTATTGTTGTAGATGATACAATCTGCCATTTTAATTTTATCCCTTTCAGGCATCTGCTTTTCCATGACAGCCTCTACCTCACGGTAGGTTTTGTTATCTCTATCCATTACTCTTTTAGCCCTGATATTATCCTCAGCCGTTACCAAAAGAGATTTATAACATTGTCTGTTAAGTTTGAGTTCAAACAATAATGCGGTTTCTTTGAAAACCAGATATTTGCTTTGTTTCTTAACCCAATCCTCAAAATCAATTCGTACAGCCGGGTGTATGATTTCATTTAATTGCTGGAGCAGATCACTATTGTTGAAAACTTTACTGGCAACAAATTTTCTGTCATACAATCCATTTTCATCATAAGATTCTTCACCAAGAAGCTCCTTGATCTTTATTTTCAGATCTTCGCTCTCATTGACGATTGCCTTGGCTCTGTCATCGGAATAATAAACCGGAAAGCCGAATTCTTCTATAAAGCGGGCTACTGTAGTTTTTCCAGAGCCGATTCCGCCTGTTAAACCTATGATTTTGGGTGCTGGTTCCGGTTCAGTTTGCTGTGTTTCTGAATGTAATTCTTCCATGATTTAAAATTAATATCCAAAAACATCATTAAAGCTAAACGTTTCATCAAGTCTTACCCCTTTGTCGGTCATTTTAAGACTTGCAAGCTCGTTATGGGCATCATGTTCAAAGAACAATAAATATTCGTTATCTACACACTGCTTAAGGAATTTTCCTTTTTCTTCCATTGTTAAAAGAGGTCTGGTATCATATCCCATCACATACACAGGGTTGATATGTCCTGCTGTAGGAATAAGATCTGCAGCAAAAACAACTGTTTTTTCCTGATATTGGATCACCGGAAGCATCTGTTTTTCTGTATGACCGTCTACAAAGATGACATCCATCTTCAGATCCGGAGCAAAACCATAGTTGCCGGTAGTAGGGAGCGGTAAAAAATTAAGCTGACCACTTTCCTGCATCGGCATAATGTTTTCTTTCAGGAAACTGGCTTTTTCCCTTGCATTTGGTTCTGTTGCCCATTGCCAGTGATTTTCATTAGTCCAGAAGTTGGCATTTTTGAAAGCAGGTCTGTATCCGGTTTTGTCATCATTCCATTCAATAGCACCACCACAGTGGTCGAAGTGAAGGTGGGTAAGGAATACATCCGTAATATCTTCCTTTATAAAACCGTATTTCTTTAGATTTTTATCAAGAGTATCATCTCCCCAAAGAGAATAGTGTCCGAAAAACTTATCATCCTGTTTGTTACCAAGACCGCAGTCTACCAGAATTAGTTTTTTTCCGTCTTCAATAAGCAGGGAACGTGTTCCCAGTTCGATTAGGTTTTTTTCGTCTGCCGGGTTTGTTTTTTCCCACAGACTCTTCGGGACGACTCCGAACATAGCACCGCCGTCCAGTTTAAATTTTCCACATTGTATTGGATATAACTTCATATGTATATTTTGATTATTTTTTTATTGTATTCATTTTTTTCGCAATCTTTCTTGCGTTATCATCAGAACGCTCAAGATGGTTGATAATGCTATCATAATCAGCCTCTTTTCTGTTCTGAGAAAGTTTTTGCTTGATAAATATTTCGTTAGGAATTATTTTAATGCCAAAAGCCCCCTTCATTTCCTTTTCCACAAATTCTTTTCCCATATCCTTCACCATCATCGGACATTGCTGAAATTTTTCATATTTGGATGTCAATTTGTCCAGATGAGCATAAAGCTCGTCATGATTCATCAATTCAATCTTTCCGTAGATCTGCACTGCTTCATAATTCCAGGTGGAGACATTGATATGATCGTACCAGCTGCTGGATATGTAAGTGTGGGCTCCTAAAAAATCACAAAGAACTTCATCTCCGTTTTTTAAGGTTTTCGCCTGTGGATTAGCTCTCGAAATATGAGTTTCAATATAAGCATTTTCCGGATCATCTTCATTCAACATCATCATGGCATGAGTCGCCCGGATTTTGTCAACGGAAGAAATCAGTAAAGCAAATGAGTTTTCTTTAATGATCTCTCTCATCAAATTGTAATCTTCGCTTCTGTATAATTTTGGTATAAACATAAACTAATAAACTCTCATTAACCTTAAACTCAAAACTTTGAACTTAGAACAGCTCTCCCGGATTTTTAGGTCTTGTAATATTTAAATGTTTGTAAGCTTTGTCAGTAACTTCTCTTCCTCTCGGAGTTCGGATAATAAATCCTTCCTGGATCAAAAATGGCTCATAAACTTCTTCCAGCGTTTCAGGATTTTCAGCAATAGATGTGGCCAAAGCTGAAATACCAACCGGTTTTCCTTTGAAGTTTTCAATCATAACCCGCATGATCTTATTATCCATTTCATCCAACCCAAATTCATCCACATTAAGAGAGTTCAGTGCATATTTGGTAATATTGATCTCAATTTCACCATTCCCTTTGATCTCCGCGAAATCACGCACCCTTCTCAATAATGCATTGGCAATCCTTGGGGTTCCACGGCTTCTTCTTGCAATTTCTATCGCCGCATCTTCATAAATGACAACGCCCAGTACTCTTGCACTTCGCTGGATAATCATTGACAACAGTTCAATAGAATAATATTCCAGTCTGCTTTGAATCCCGAATCGGGCAAGCATGGGTTTAGTAAGCATTCCGCTTCTGGTAGTTGCTCCTACTAAGGTAAAAGGATTCAGTCCGATCTGTACACTTCTGGCATTAGGACCAGTCTCCAGCATGATGTCAATCTTATAATCTTCCATTGCAGAATACAAATATTCTTCTACAACAGGAGAAAGACGGTGGATTTCATCAATGAAAAGAACATCATTTTCTTCCAGATTGGTCAACAAACCGGCTAAACTTCCGGGTTTGTCCAATACAGGACCGGAAGTAATCTTACAGTTGACACCTAGTTCATTGGCAATAATATTGGCTAAAGTAGTTTTTCCAAGCCCTGGCGGACCATGCAATAAAACATGATCTAATGCTCCGCCACGTCTTTTCGCAGCGGTAACAAAAACTTCAAGGTTCTCCAGCGTTTTTCTCTGCCCCGCAAAATCTTTAAAGCTCTGGGGACGGATCTGTTCTTCCTGCATCAGCTCCTCGCGTGAGTAGTTTTCCTTATCTGGATGTAAAAAATCTGGCATTAATTCATTTCATTTACCTCAAAGATAGCAAATTTAGACTAAGGTTGAAGGGCAGATTGAGAAAAGGTTAAGATTGACACAGAGTTTATGCTAAGGTTAAAAATGAGAACAGCTAAGATTTAAATAATTGGGATATTTTAAGTATTTTTGAGAGGAGAAATTATTGATAAAAATTATTAAAATTTTGATTGTTTAGAAGGTAGGTGTTGATGATAAATAAATCAGCCTCAATCTAAACATTAGCATTAACTTTAAACTAATGAAATTAATAGGACCATTTAAGCAGGTGGTAACGCTTGCTAACCTACCATTAAGAGGAAAACTTTCCGATGAACAGCTGGAAATTATTGTGGACGGAGGAATTGTAGTAGATCAGAATACCATTCAGAAAGTTGGAAATTTTGAAACATTAAAAGCAGAAAATCCTACTATAGAAATTGAATCTATCGAAGGAGAGCAGATTGTTCTTCCTGCCTTTGTAGATTCACATACCCATATTTGTTTCGGAGGAAACCGCGCCAATGATTTTGCCATGCGTAATGCAGGGAAAACTTATCTGGAAATCGCTGAAAGTGGTGGGGGTATCTGGAGCTCAGTACAACATACACGAAATGCTTCTGAAGAAGAATTATTGAAAACTTTAGGAGAAAGAATCAATTTTTTGATTGATTTAGGAATTACAACCATTGAAGTGAAGAGTGGCTACGGTCTGGATGTGGAAAATGAGCTGAAAATGCTTAGAATTATTAAAAAAGCACAAGACTTAACTAAGGCTGCTTTGGTTCCTACCTGTTTGTCGGCACATTTAAAACCCAGAGACTTTGAAGGAAGCAATCCTGAATATCTTAATTATATCATTACTGAAATTTTACCCAAAGTAAAAGAGGAAGGACTGGCAAATAGAGTAGATATTTTTATTGAAAAGTCTGCCTTCCAACCTGAAGAAAGTAAAGAATTCTTACTTAAAGCAAAAGCATTAGGTTTTGAAATTACGGTTCATGCAGATCAATTTACGCCAGGAAGCTCAAGAATTGCGGTAGAGGTGGGTGCTAAATCTGCAGACCACTTAGAAGCAACAATTGATGAGGATATCGAGTTTTTGGCTAAATCAGATACTGTAGCAACAGCTCTTCCTGGAGCAAGTTTAGGGCTCGGTGAGACATTTACTCCGGCAAGAAAATTATTAGATGCAGGAGCTATTGTAGCTATTGCAAGTGATTGGAATCCGGGATCGGCCCCAATGGGAAATTTAATCACCCAGGCTTCTATCTTAGCTGCTTTCCAGAAATTAACCACTGCTGAAGTGTTGGCTGGAATGACTTTCCGTGCAGCTTATGCTCTTAATCTAGAGGATAGAGGGCAATTGGAAGCAGGGAAAAAAGCAGATTTTGTGACCTTCAAAACCAATAATTTCCAGAATGTACTTTATAATCAGGGAAGTTTAAAAGCTGAACTTGTTTATATTGATGGGAATAAAAAATAAAATTATAAATTAACCATACTTTGTTATTCAATGAGTGGTCTTCTATGTCAGCTCATTGAATACATGCAATAGGCAAATGACTGAATAATGAGTAATATTTGGCAAGGCAGATTGGACGGAGAAGAACTTCTCCATCACAGAATATTTCAAAGGATAAGAGAAGAACGCAATTACGATAATATCGCAACAGATGACTTTGTACTGCATGGTTTTGCTGTAGATGAAGGAGTAAGGCGAAATAAAGGCCGCCAGGGAGCTAAGGATGCTCCTGACGTGATCAGAAAAAATATGTCTAATTTCCCAGTGATTCTTCCTGATTTTTCAATGCTTGACTTTGGGAATATTACCTGTGACGATGGTAATCTGGAAAATACCCAGAACAATCTTGCCAAAAATGTTTCAAAAGTACTTCTAAAAGGTGGGAAATCCCTTGTCTTAGGCGGTGGCCATGAAGTTACTTATGCCCATTATTTAGGAGTTAAAACAGCTTTTCCGGAGCAAAAAATAGGAATTATTAATCTTGATGCCCATTTTGATAACAGACAGCCTGAAAAAGGAGTAGGAGCGAGTTCAGGTACCGGGTTCTGGCAGATTGCCCAGGAAGGACCTATCAATTCTCTGCATATCGGAATTCAGAGAAACTCCAATACACTGAAGCTTTTTGATACCGCTCATCAGTACGGAATGAAATATATTCTGGCAGATGAACTGTTTTTTGAAAACCTTCCATCTATCTATCAGCGTATTGATGAATTATTGGATACTGTAGATTATGCCTATCTTACGATTTGTATGGACGTCTTTAATGCATCAGTTGCTCCCGGAGTTTCCGCTGCAGCGTACAACGGAATCTTCGCAGATCCTGCCTTTATGCATTTTTACAGACATATCTTAAAAAATAAAAAACTGGTTGCAATGGATGTGGCGGAAGTTAATCCTTCTTTTGATATCCAGGACCGAACAGCAAGACTGGCAGCATGTCTTGTGAATGAATGGCTAATGATTTAAGATAAAGTTATATTCTTCCGATAGAGAAAATCATTATTTTATTAACCCTTAAGGAATGGAATTTGCTAATTTCACCGTGCTTTTAAAATAAGAGCGCTCATAAATTCATTAGCTGAATTTAAAACAGAATTTATATTATGGAACAATTAATTGAAAGCAAGCTTATTAAAGCAGATAAAGCGTTTTCAGTGTGGAGAAAAGTGCCGTTTGAGGAAAGGCAGAAGTTAATTGCAAAAGCAGCAGAAATTTTAAAGAATAATTCGGAGAAATTTGGTAGAATAATTACAACAGAAATGAATAAACCCATTTCAGAATCAATAGCTGAAGTGGAAAAGTGTGCTTTAATGATGAATTATTATGCCGCTGCAGATAATATTTTAAAACCTGAAAAAGTAGAATCTGAATTTGCTTATTCCGAAGTTCATTATGCTCCAAAAGGAGTGATTTTAGGAGTAATGCCATGGAATTTTCCTTTTTGGCAGGTATTGCGATTTGCTACTCCTGCAATTTTAGCTGGAAATACAGTTGTTTTGAAGCATGCTTCAATTTGTTTCGGAAGTGGAAATGCTATCGTAGATGTTCTTCTTGAAGCAGGTTTCCCTGAAGGTGTTTTCCAGAATCTTGAAGTAGGGCATAAAGCGGTAAAGGAGATTCTTGAACATGACGCTGTAAAAGGAGTAAGCCTTACAGGCAGTGGAAAAGCCGGAGGTGAAGTAGCTTCAATTGCTGGTTTAAATATCAAAAAATCTTTGCTTGAATTAGGCGGAAGTGATGCATTTATCATTTTTGATGATGCCAATCTGGAGGAAGCTGCAAAAGCTGGAGTAAAATCCAGACTTCAAAACTGTGGGCAAACTTGTACAGCCGCAAAAAGATTTATTATTGACGAGAAGATCGAAAATGAATTTCTTCCTATATTCATTGAAGAATATAAAAAATATGAAATTGGAGATCCCTTAGATAAAGAAACCAAATTAGCGGGAATGGCAAGGCCTGACCTGGCTGACGAGTTGGAAGCTCAATTCAACAGGGCATTGGAAAATGGTGCGGAAATTATTATTCCTCTGGAAAGAGTTTCGGATAATGAATTTAAGCCAGGCTTAATCAGAGTTCAGGAAGGAAACCCAATTTTAAAAGAAGAACTTTTCGGTCCTCTTGGTATGATTATGATTGCAAAAAATGATGAAGAAGCCCTGCAAATGGCTAATGATATACCTTTTGGACTTTCCAATTCTGTATGGACTAAAAATAAAGACCGTCAGTTATTCTTCATTGAGAACCTTGAATCCGGAACCGTTAATATCAACAGAATGACAAGTTCTGATCCACGTTTTCCATTTGGAGGATCAAAGGCTTCAGGTTACGGAACAGAACTATCTCTATTAGCTTTAAAAGAATTTGTTACAGCTAAGACTGTTGTAGGTAATTAAGATTTGTATAATGTACAATGTAAAAAGTACAATGTATTGATGATATCAATTTATCATTATGTAAACAAAAATTCCAGGAAATTAATTTCCTGGAATTTTTGTTTTCTTATATGCTTTTACAAAAAGTAATTTTGCTTATTGCTTATTGCTTATTGCTTATTGCTTATTGCTTATTGCTTATTGCTTATTGCTTATACTGTCGTCAATCTCAGTGTATTCGTTTTTCCTCCTTCGTATGATGGAGTAGCATTGATGTTGATTACGAAATCTCCGGTTTCGATATAACCATAGTTATGCGTTAACATATTTACCTGGATAATCGTTTCATCAGTAGATTTCTTCATATCATAATAATAGGCGTGAACACCCCAAAGAAGGTTCAGCATCGTAATAACTCTTTTGTTACCACTGTATACAATGATATGAGAATTTGGTCTGTGTGCTGCAAGCTGGAAAGCCGTATACCCAGAATGAGTAAGTGTTACAATAGCAGAAACGTTTGTTGTTTTAGCAATTCTTACTGCTGCAAGGCACACCCTGTTGGTAATGAATCTTTCATCAATACAGTTATAATCTTTCTCGATAGGCTCATTTTTGTGTTGGTAAAAATGAGTCGTTTCAATATTCTTTACAATTTTAGCCATGTTTTCCACAACCTGTACCGGATATCTACCTACAGAAGTTTCTCCGGAAAGCATTACCGCATCAGCTCCGTCCAATACAGAGTTGGCCACGTCATTTACTTCAGCTCTTGTTGGTGTTAAGCTGTTGATCATTGTTTCCATCATCTGAGTAGCAATGATTACTGGTTTAGAATAGAATCTTGCTTTTTCTACCAGATTTTTCTGGATGGCAGGAACTTCTTCCATTGGAACTTCTACTCCAAGGTCTCCACGGGCAACCATTAATCCATCACATTCAAGAAGGATTTCTTCAATATTTTTAACGCCTTCAGGCTTTTCAATCTTCGCAATAATCGGAGTCTTGAATTTACCGTTTGGATGGTTTGCAATTAATTCTTTTAGGTCAATGATGTCCTGTGCATGACGAACAAATGATAAGGCAATCCAGTCAACTTCCATGTCAAGCATGAAATTAGCATCCTGAATATCCTTTTCTGTCAAAGCAGGAAGAGAAACATTTGTATTAGGTAGATTAACTCCTTTTTTAGAACTTAACGGACCTCCTTGAATGGTTTTCGCTTTTACAGTATCTTTTTCATTGGTTTCGATAACCTCCAGCATTAGCTTCCCATCATCAATAAGGATTCTTTCTCCTACTTTTACGTCTTGTGGAAACTGTTGATAAGTCATGTACACCTTAGTGGAATCTCCCTCCATCTTTTCGTTGGTGAAGGTAAGAATATCACCTGGGTTCAGGTAAGATCCCTCTTTTACAACTCCTACTCTCAGCTTAGGGCCCTGAAGATCTCCCAGGATTCCCACTGAATAACCATACTCGCTGTTGAGCTCTCTAATTATTTCAATATTTTTTCGAACTAAGTCGTAATCTGCATGGGAAAAATTTATTCTGAAAATATCAACACCCGCTTTCATTAAATCTAACATTACCTCCTTCGATGATGAAGCAGGTCCTAGTGTTGCGATAATTTTTGTCTTCTTTAAATACTTATTCATAATACTGGATAATTTGATAAAGTTCCTCTTCAGAACTCAGTGTATAATCTTGAATTGGAAACACAAGATTTTCAGGGAGCAAAATTACGGAAAAATCAGGAAACTGTTCCGAACTATGCAGAATATATTCCACATCTACCTGATTATTTAATAAAAATTTAATGTTTTCTTCTTCTGTAAAGAGTTCTGTCTGAACTTTTTTTTGCTTACTTTCAGAAGATTTATTTGAAATAAAGGTAAAACAGGTCCTGGAAAACTTGTGGTAGGCCTCAAATCTTGGAAAAAAATAATCATAATATCCTCCATGAAAGACAAGATCTTTTTTTCTTGAAAAACTGAGATTGTTAGCTTGATTTATTTTGTAAAAAAACTCATGAGCAGGTACATCTTTTGCTAATCTTACCAATCCTATGGTAATATCTTCAAATTCTATATCATCAAGATCATAAAGTTTTTGAATTTCCAAGTATATTTTCTTTTTTATTTAAAATATAAAATGCCCTTTGTGCTGCCTTTTCCTCTGCTTTTTTCTTGGAAGTTTCCGTTGCATTAGCAATTTTTCCTTCACCCAGCCACACGTGACATCGGAATACCACAGACTTATTAGCTTGTATTTCTTCGCAGGTTTCGTACTTTATATTGACTTTCTTCTTTTGGCTCCATTCAAGCAGGAGACCTTTATAGCTTACAATTTTGTTTTCAAGCTTATTGATTTCAGAAGGGGTCAGCAATTTTTCCAAAATAATCCTTTTACAGGTATCATAATGGAAGTCTAAATAAACGGCACCAATTAGAGCTTCAAATAAATTTCCGGAGATATTCTCACCCAAAGCGGAAGAACTGTTTTGCTTTTGCAAAAGGTTCGTAAGCTTGAGGTCTTCGCCTAATTTATTGAGGTTTTTCCTATTAACAATCTTAGATTTCATCTGGGTCAGATACCCCTCATTTGCCTGAGGATAGGTCTGGAACAGATGACAAGAAATAATTGTACCCAAAACAGAATCTCCCAAAAATTCAAGTCTTTCGTAATTGCTGTCTTGATTTTTAGAAGAATTTTTCAAAGAAAAGGCCTCGCGGTAAAGAGCTATATTCTGTACCTCTGTACCTAAAACTTTTTGAAGCTCGGTACTGAGAAAATATTCTCTCTCCGTTAATTGTCTTTTTCTTTTTTTGAGAAGGAATTTAGAAAAGTATTTCTGTAACTCCATTCATTGAATTTAGATTTTCTTAAATAGAACGCAAGCGTTATGCCCGCCAAATCCAAAAGTATTGCTCATGGCTACTTTTACATCTTTCTTCACAGCAGTGTTAAACGTAAAGTTTAGTCTGCTGTCAATATTTTCATCATCAGTAAAATGGTTGATGGTAGGAGGAACAGTACCATGAATAATAGTTCCCAATGCAGCAATAGCTTCAATAACACCTGCAGCACCAAGAAGGTGGCCCGTCATTGATTTTGTAGAATTAATCTGAATGTCATAAGCGTGCTCGCCTAATAATCTTGAGATTGCATTGGATTCTGCGATGTCTCCTAATGGAGTAGAAGTACCATGCATATTGATATGATCTACTTCATCAGCAGTTAAACCTGCATCTTCCAGGCAGCTCTTCATTACCAGATAAGCACCAAGGCCTTCAGGGTGAGGGGCAGTCATGTGATGTGCATCAGCACTTAGACCTCCTCCTAATAATTCTGCATAAATTGTAGCACCACGTTTTACAGCGTGCTCATATTCTTCAAGAATAATACATCCTGCCCCTTCACCTAATACAAATCCATCTCTGTCTTTGTCAAAAGGTCTTGAAGCTGTTTTAGGATCATCATTTCTTGTAGAAAGTGCCATCATTGCATTAAATCCACCGACACCACTTGCTGTAACGGCTGCTTCAGAGCCTCCGCACACAATCACGTCTGCTTTTCCTAATTGGATCAGCATTTTGGAATCAATTATAGCGTTTGCTGAAGATGCACATGCAGATACGGTAGTATAATTAGGCCCGTGGAAACCATACTCAATAGAGATATGTCCTGGAGTGATATCCGCAATCATTTTCGGAATAAAGAATGGGTTGAATCTCGGAATTTCCGTATTGGCCCATCCTAACACTTCAGTTTCAAAAGTCTCTAATCCTCCGATTCCGGAACCCCAGATTACACCAACTCTGTTTTTATCTACATTGTCTTCAATAATTCCAGAATGTGCTACTGCCTCTCTTGCAGCAACAAGTCCCAATT
Source organism: Chryseobacterium viscerum (assembly GCF_025949665.1). Lineage (NCBI taxonomy): Bacteria > Pseudomonadati > Bacteroidota > Flavobacteriia > Flavobacteriales > Weeksellaceae > Chryseobacterium > Chryseobacterium viscerum. The sequence continues at coordinate 11,321 of NZ_JAPDFT010000001.1, forward strand.
GAGTGTTTCGGTCCATTTTTTTAGCTTCTTTCTTATCGAAATGCTGTAACGGATCGAAATTTTTCACTTCGCAAGCGAACTTTGTTTTAAAGTTTGTGGCATCAAAAAGAGTAATCGGAGCGGCACCGCTCTCACCTTTCACAAGATTTTCCCAGTATTCTTTTGCATTATTTCCTATTGGTGTTATTGCTCCAAATCCTGTTACAACTACTCTTTTTAATTCCATAAACTTTGTTTAATTTCTTTTTTGTTGAAGAATATTATTTATTTACTACTTCTTCGATGTAAGCGATAGCGTGTCCTACAGTAGTAATTTTTTCAGCTTGGTCATCAGGGATCTGAATATTAAATTCTTTTTCAAATTCCATGATTAACTCAACTGTATCTAGTGAATCAGCTCCTAAATCGTTAGTGAAGCTAGCTTCAGGAGTTACTTCTGTTTCTTCAACGTCAAGCTTATCAGCGATGATAGCTTTTACTCTTGATGCAATGTCTGACATAGTAAATTATTTTTTTAATTGTTAGATGGTGCAAATATATAAAATTCTTTACGATAAAACATTTTTTTAGCCTTTTTTGTGGACCGGAAGCTTTCATTTTAGATTGTTTTGCTTTAGTCTTTTAGTTTTCAGGTGGTTATATTCGGTGTGAATTATGAAAGGCTAAAACCGAAATTGAGTAATAATAAAGTATTTTACAATAAGAAAGTTTGAGATCGGGTAGAATTTTACCTTAATATGAATAAAACCAAATTGGTAATTGTAAAATTCTTTAGTATTATTGAGTTCGTTTTTTTGTCGTAAACAATAAGGAATAAGAAAAATCACCTATTTAAATAGATGATTTTCTATAAATATGAAATCAATGTTATTTAATTTACTAGTCTTTTTCTTTGACATAATAAATTAAATAAGAAAAATCTGGAGCTCTTAGCATTAGTGTATCATTAATTTTCTGAACTCTAAACTTATTGTCACCATATGGACCACCTCCAACAGGTCTGAAAGTCAACGTATAATAGTAGAGTGTATTTGATGACGCTTCATCTTCTACTGCCCATATCAGATTTGTGGTTTTTGATTTGTTTATTTGATCATTGAGACTTGAATTGTCATTTAGTGAAATAATGTCATCTTTAGTAAACTTTAAGCGTGTAGTAGGAGTCTTTGTTGTGTGCCAAGTGCCTTGTATCCAGAGTGGTGGGTTGAAGTGCTTAGTTTGAACAGGTGTTGTTGGTTCTTCTTTTTCAGGCAGATTATCATTATCTCCAGAACAACTTAAAACTAAAAATGATAATGCAAAAAGAAATATTGGCAAAACGTTCTTTGTAATTTTCATAAAATGGATTATTAGTTATTTAATAAATTACTATTCTCCTTTTATTAGAGAATAAAGAATATTGATGTAAATATATGGATTTATTCTAATTACCAAGTTATTGGATGTTGAGAGTCTGTAATCTGCAAGAAACAAATAAAAAAACCGCTTAAATAAATAAGCGGTTTTTGTGGAGTTGGAGGGATTCGAACCCTCGTCCAAACAAGCAATACATAAGATTTCTACATGCTTATTCTACCATTGGTTTTCGACTGAAGGCAGAGGGCAGACACCCAACATCCAGCTTATCTTCTAAAGTTTTCGAATTTTAGCCGAAGCATCTAAAATCTTATTCCTGCATTCCTATATCCCAGGATCAAACGCCGCAGAACAGAGCATTTGTGAGATATCTTGCTTCCTTACTATCTTCGGGAAAACGCTTGATCTACTATACTTCGATATTAAGCTGCAAGAGCGAACTCTTCGTTGCCAGTTAAAGTTTTGTAGCAAGGGATTAAAGAGATCGCGCCACGGTTCTCTGCATGCTTACTTACCCATTGGTCTTGCTGTCGAAACCAGTCAACCCCATGAATAAAGTGAATGCAAAGATAATGCTTTTTGTTTACATTTCATTAATATGGGGGTTTTTTAATGAGATCAGCTTGTGGAATGAGCAATTTGAAACTGTTATGATTTGAATATTTAGTTATTGTGGATAAAAATATTAGTATGTGTTAACTGCCTTTAATACTAGGTTTGTTAAGAATCTTTAGTTAGGGGAGTAATTCTTTGTGGTAATATATTTTGTGATGTAAGAAAAATTGCCTAGTTTTGCAATCCAAAATGAGATGTAAAATATGTTAATAATTCCAGTAAAAGATGGTGAATCCATCGACAGAGCTTTAAAAAAATACAAGAGAAAATTTGATAAAACAGGTACAGTTCGTCAATTAAGATCTAGACAAGCGTTTATCAAGCCTTCTGTAACTTTGAGACAATCAAGGTTGAAAGCTGCTTACAAACAAAGAGCACTTAGCAAAGAAGAGCAGGCTTAAGATTTTTTCTTAACCATATATTAATTCACTTCTTAAATTCTTATATTTGAGGAGTGAATTTTTATTTTTATACCCATGATGCTGGAAAAGTTTTTAGAATACTTACAATTCGAAAAAAGGTACTCTCCTCATACAGTTACAAGCTACAAAAAAGACCTTGAAGACTTCTCCCATTTCTTTCTCCAAACAGAGTCTTCCGATAATCTGGCCAAAGCTGACAAAAAAATCATCAGAAATTTCATTGTTGAACTCAGCGAAAACAATATTTCCAAAAGAAGTATCAATAGAAAATTATCTTCTCTCCGCAGTTTTTATCTTTTTCTTTTAAAAATAGGTGAAATTAAAGTTTCTCCCACCGAAGGGATTTCTTCCCTGAAGTTTTATGCTGAAAAACAGATGCCTATGTCTAAAGAAGAAATGGCTGATCTTAACGATAGAATTTTCGATCAGCTGCATGATGTTCTTGAAAGGTGTATCATGGAAGTACTTTATCAGACAGGTATGCGTAAAGCGGAACTTTGTGGCCTGATATTTGAGCATGTTGACTTATATGAAAATGAATTAAAAGTAATAGGAAAGGGGAATAAAGAAAGGGTAATTCCTGTTTCGAATGAACTGTCTGAACTCCTTAAAAGTTACCTGGAAATAAGAAATCCACAGGCGGAATTTAAATCATATTTTTTTGTAAATAAGAAGGGGAAAAAACTCAACGAAAAATTTGTTTATGTGGTAGTTAATAAGTACCTTAGTCTTATAACAACGAAAGAAAAAAAAAGTCCTCACATCCTTCGTCATAGCTTTGCTACTCACGTGTTGGATAATGGGGCGGAGATCTCCAAAGTAAAAAAAATATTAGGGCATTCCAGTCTTGCCAGTACTCAGGTCTATACGAATGCTAATATTGAACAATTGAAAAAAGTGTTTAATCAGGCTCACCCTCGAGCTTCAAAAAAAGAAGAATTATGAAGATTTCAGTACAATCAATTGGTTTAACTCCACACGAACCACTAGAGTCACATATTGACAAAAAAGTAAGTAAATTAGATACCTTCTATGACAAGATTCAGGAGTGTAAGGTATTTTTGAAAGTAGAAAATAACGCTGATAAAGTGAACAAAACAGCTGAACTTATTCTGGCGGTTCCGGGAGATGATATTGTAGTAAAAAAGACATCTGCAAGTTTTGAAGAAAGTCTGGACCTTTGCGTTGATACTGCTAAAAAGCTATTAATCAAGAAAAAAGAAATGGCGTAGAAAAAAAAGTTAAAAAAAGTTTATAAAAAATTTGAGAATTCAAAAAATCCGTTCTATATTTGCACTCGCAAAAAAGGAACAGTGATCTTTTGAATTCTTTTTTATATTTGCCTCCATAGCTCAGTTGGCCAGAGCACGTGATTTGTAATCTCGGGGTCGTGGGTTCGAATCCCTCTGGAGGCTCATAAAATATAAACTTTTTGGGGAGATTCCAGAGTGGCTAAATGGGACTGACTGTAACTCAGTTGCTTCGGCTTCGTAGGTTCGAATCCTGCTCTCCCCACTTTATATTTTTATAAAAAAAACTTGCAAGATTAAATAAGTTTTCTTAGTTTTGCACAGCGTTTACCAATAGTTTTGGAAACAAAATTGCGGAAGTAGCTCAGTTGGTAGAGCGTCAGCCTTCCAAGCTGAATGTCGCGGGTTCGACCCCCGTCTTCCGCTCAAAAAAATACCTTGAAAAAGGTGTTTTTTTTAACACTGAAATGTGTAGAGTAGATTCTCTCAATCACCTTCAGTCTTTTATTAAAATGCCTCCATAGCTCAGTTGGCCAGAGCACGTGATTTGTAATCTCGGGGTCGTGGGTTCGAATCCCTCTGGAGGCTCATTTTAATATAAAATATCTGGGGAGATTCCAGAGTGGCTAAATGGGACTGACTGTAACTCAGTTGCTTCGGCTTCGTAGGTTCGAATCCTGCTCTCCCCACATTTTATATTATAAAAAAACTTGCAAAATTAAATAAGTTTTCTTAGTTTTGCACAGCGTTTACCAATAGTTTTGGAAACAAAATTGCGGAAGTAGCTCAGTTGGTAGAGCGTCAGCCTTCCAAGCTGAATGTCGCGGGTTCGACCCCCGTCTTCCGCTCAAAAAAAAATCACGCTACTTAGTGTGATTTTTTTTAGTTGATGCCGACTTAGCTCAGCGGTAGAGTGCTTCCTTGGTAAGGAAGAGGTCACGGGTTCAAGTCCCGTAGTTGGCTCTCGATTTTCCCGAATTTCTTCGGGATTTTTTTTTACCCCTATTTTTTGAAAATAAGAATGAAGTAATTTTGTTACTGATGAAGTTTTATGGTTAAACGCCTGCTTAAACAAAATCATAAATTGATTCCATTCCATTTTTTTTTCAGTCACTTTTCATCTATTATGAATAGTATGTTGTAATGCCTTGGAAATTTTTACTTCATCTTTAGAATCACAATCATAAAATTTTCGTTAAATTCGTGTAAAATAAATTTTGATGAATATTCTTTTATTAGAAGATGATCTCATTCTGTCTGCAGAACTTTGCCGATTTTTAGAATCAAATAATTTTAACTGTGATAAGATCTATGACGGAGAAACTTTTCTCCGTCAGATAAAGAATAATACTTATGAACTGTATTTGCTGGACATCAATGTTCCTAAAATAAATGGACTTGATGTCTGCCAGACGATCCGTTCTTTTGATAAGAATACGCCAATCATTATTATTTCTGCCTATGGAGATATCTCTGATAAAAAAGATGCCTTCACCAGGTTGGCTGATGATTATCTGGTAAAGCCTTTTCAGTTTGAAGAACTTCTTTTAAGAATGAACTCACTGCTGAGAAGAAAAGCACCTTCCGATAATTCAGATCAGGATATTCTCAGAATTGATGATCTTATTATCAACAAAACAGAGCAGAAGGTCTATCGTGGAGGAAATGAAATCACCCTTACTTTAAAAGAATTTCAACTTTTGGTTTATCTTGCGGAAGCACAGGGAAGAACGGTTTCAAAACAACAGATTACAGAACATGTTTGGGAACATAATTTTAACACGAATACCAATACGGTAGAAGTCTATATCAATTTCCTCAGGAAAAAGATTGATAAAGATTTTAAAATAAAACTGATCCATACCCGTTCAGGTTTCGGATATTACCTTAGCCCATTATAAATGTCTTTAAAAAGAAAGATAGCCTTAACAATCAGTATCGCCTTTTCATTACTTTTTGGAATGGTAATGGCGGTCATTTATTTATCTTTTAATGATTTCAGAAGGGATGAATTTAAAGAGCGTTTCAGACAGAGACTTGAATTTACTTCCCATTTCATCTCAAAATCCAAAGACTTTGAGGAGGAAGCTCCGGTTTTCTTCAATGAAAATTCAGATAACATTCTTTTGAATGAAAAGATTTTAATTTTCAACGAGAAAAAAGAGTTAATCTACAGTACAATCAAGGACCGGAATGTCACTTGGGATAGTGCAATGCTTAAAGAACTGGATAAAAAGAAGATTATCTATACGGAAAGAACGGTTCCAGAGATTTATGCTGCACTCAGAACTATTAATGGCGAAGACTATTATATTCTTACCAGTGCCTTTGATACCAACGGGAAATCGAAGTTGGGTTATCTTAAATACCTTTTGATTACGGCTTATGCCATGAGTACTCTTCTTATTGGCTTTTTCAGTTATTATTTTGTGGAAAAGTTCCTGCGTCCACTGGAAGATTTGAACAAGGAAATTTCTGAAGTGACAGCGCATAAACTTACGACTCAGATTCCTGTTGAGCAGTCTAATGATGAAGTCAGTGTTCTGGCCAAATCATTTAATACAATGATAGGAAGACTGGATGATGTATTTCAGTCACAAAAGGATTTTACCGCAAGTGCTTCCCATGAGATCAGGACACCTATTACAAGAATGGCATTTCAGCTGGAGAATCTCATAAAATTTGAAGAACATTCTCCGGAAACCCTGTCTTCTTTGCAACAGATTCAGCGGGATGTGTACCAGTTGTCGGATTTGACGAACTCGCTTTTGCTGCTTACAAAATTTGACAAAGAAAATATTCAGAGTATTTATGAGGAAGTAAGGATTGATGAAGTCATCTTTGAAGCGTTTGAAGCAGTTGAAAAAAGTTATCCACAGCTTAAGCTGGATTTTCTTATTAACGAAGATAGTTCCGAGAATGCTTTTCTTATGATAAAAGGAATTCAATCACTATTGGTTATCGTCTTTATTAATCTCTTTAAAAATGCGGCGGTGTATTCTGACAATACGGAAGTGAATGTCCTGATCACCGAAACGGATGATAATCTTTATGTAGAAGTTATTTCTCATGGAAATACGATTTCTGAAGATGAGCAGGCCAAACTGTTTGAAGCTTTTACAAGAGGAAATAATGCCCAGAATATTGCAGGATCGGGCTTAGGTCTTAGGATTGTTAAAAGAATTCTGGAATATCATGACGCAGATATCCTATATTCCTCTCCTCAGGAATATATTAATAAATTCACTTTAATTTTTAAAAAATGATATTCAAAAGCAACTGACCTCAAAAACCAGTTGCTTTTTTTGTTAAACTCAGGATTAAATTTTTAATAAAAAATTCAACTCTTGGAGAATAAAATAAACTTTTAATTGGAGTTTTCTTCTTTGAAACGGCCTGTAGGAGGAGATTTTAATTTTATTTTAAGCGTCATTTAAGTTTCTTTTAATAGCATCAAAGCAATTTTGTAATTTAAAAAGAAAAACAATGAACAGAATTGCAGTGCTGTGTCTCGCCGTTTCCTCATTCATGGCAGCACAACAGCAGATGTCTCTTTTGGATTGCGAAGAAGCCTTTCAGAAGAACAACCTCCAGCTGCTCGCCGAACAATACAACATCAATATGGCTGATGCAGATATTCTGCAGGCTAAAATCTGGGAACTACCGCAATTAAGCGGACAATTCAATGCTTATAATCCCCAGGATAAAAAGATTTTTGATGTGGGACACTCAAAAGGAGCAGGAATTACTCAATTGATCTATATGGGTGGGAAAAAGAAAAACGAAATTGCTTTTGCCAAATCCAATAAAGAACTTGCACAACTTCAGTTTACCCAACTGCTGGCTGATTTAAGATCTCAGCTTCGTTCCGCCTACTTCAACCTTTATTACGAAAAACTAAAACTGGAGAACACCAATAAGCAGTTAGGGTATATGAATGATCTTTTAAACGCTTATCGTGTACAGTCTGCAAAAGGGAACGTTTCCCTTAAAGATGCAGTAAGGTTACAGAGTATTGTGATCCAGCTGAATCATGATAAACTTGAGATCAGCAAAAATATTCTGGATTTTGAACAAAATCTCAAAGTTTTAACAGGAGTTTCGGAGGAAATAGAACCTACGATGTCTGAGTCTGAAGCTAAAGAATCGCTGGCAGCACAGCCATTCGGTGATGAAGAAGAACTGAAAAGCAAAGCGCTGGAAAATAATGCTGATTACCGATACAATCTGAAGCTCATTGATAACAGCAAGTTATATGCACAGTGGCAGAAATCTTTGAATGTACCGGATGTGACAGTAGGCGCTGCATGGGATCAGGCAGGCGGAACTTTTAATAATGAAGCGAACCTTACCTTAGGAATTCCTTTACCCTTATGGAAAGCGAATCAGGGAAATGTGATAAAAGCAAACTATGCTATTCAGCAGAATCAGAAAAATGCTGACTTCCAGAAACTGACGCTGGAGACGAAAGTTCAGTCTGCGTATAAAACCTGGAAAGCTCAGTATGACCAGCTTTTGGATATCAAAACTACAGATCTGCAGAATATGGATCTTGTATACAACGGGATGCTGAACAATTTCAGAAAAGGAAATGTCAACCTGATTGAATTCACAGACTTTATGGATAGCTATAGGGAAACAGCCCTTCAGATCTATGATATGAAAAATGAGATCATGCAGTCAGCAGAACAGCTTAATCAACTAGTACAAACGAAAATCTTCTATTAAAATCATGAGAACATATATTATTCCCGTATTGATGGTCCTTTCATTATTGGCCTGTTCAAAAAAAGAGGAAGAGAAAACCAATCACGCCAAAAAAGGATTCGAGCTGAGCAACACGATGCTGAATTCTATTTCCCTGGCAAAAGTTGAAAAAAAGAATATAGAAGATGAATACAGCTTTTACGGAAAGATCTCTGCAGATAAAAACAGTTATATAGATGTTTACCCGCTGGTGGGAGGAAATGTGATGAGTGTAAACGTAGAATTGGGAGACTATGTGAAAAAAGGACAGGTGCTGGCAACCATCAGGAGTACCGAGCTTGCAGAAATTCAAAAGGATGTAAGCGATGCAAAAACAGATCTGGTAGTGGCAAAAAATAATCTTCGTGTTGCAAAGGAGCTGTATGAAGGAAAACTGAATACAGAAAGAGATGTCCTGGAAGCGAAAAGTCAGTTGCAAAAAGCCGAAGACCAGTTGCAGAGAGCTGCAGCAGTAAGTACGGTTTATAATGTGAAAACCGGAAATATATACAGTGTGGTAGCACCCATCAACGGTTATATTGTTCAGAAAAGTATCAATAAAGATATGCAGCTGAGAAGTGACAGAAGTGATAACATCTTTGATGTTGCCAATACTACCAACGTATGGGCAATTATGAATGTCAACGAATCCGATATTGATAAAATCAGTCTTGGAATGAAAGCTCAGGTATCTACTCTGTCTTATCCGGATAAAGTTTTTGACGGGAAAATTGATAAAATATTCAAGATTATTGATCCACAGACTAATGCCATGCAGGCAAGAGTGGTATTGGATAATGCTAATGGACTTCTCATTCCGGACAGTAAAGCAACGATAAAAGTTTCCAGCCTGGAAAACAGTACGATGCTGACTGTTCCATCCAAAGCAGTGATTTTTGATGATAACAAGAGCTTTGTAGTGATTTTTAAATCAAGAACAGATGTGAAGGTCAGAGAAATTAAAGTGTTAAAGCAGGTAGGGGATGTCACCTATATTGCAGACGGTCTGAGAGAAGGGGAGGAGGTGATTACCAACAATCAGCTGCTGATATACCGTTCACTGAACAGCTAGTCTTAATTAAACCATTAAGAATATTGATATTTTTCTTTAACGGCTTTTTTAGGTCATCAATTTATCTATCATGAATAAATTCATAAAAAATATAATCGCTTTTTCATTAAAAAATAAAGCATTTACTTTTATCTGGGTAGCGATTTTAGCCATCTCCGGTTTTATAAGTTTCAAAAATATGCCTATTGAAGCTTTTCCGGATGTTACCAATACTCAGATTGTAATCATTACCCAATGGAATGGGCGAAGTGCAGAAGAAGTAGAACGTTTTGTCACTACCCCCATCGAATTGGCGATGAGCCCGGTTCAGAAGAAAACAAGTGTGAGAAGTACCACAATGTTTGGACTTTCCATTGTTAAAATTCTGTTTGACGATGGGGTGGACGATACTTTTGCCAGAAATCAGGTCAACAACCAATTAAGAACCATTAGCCTTCCTGATGAGGTAGATCCGGAAGTACAGCCACCCTACGGGCCAACCGGTGAGATTTTCAGATATACACTTGAAAGTAAAACAAAAGATTCAAGGGCATTACTTACTCTGCAAAATTGGGTTATAGACCGTGCTTTAAGAGGTGTTCCGGGAGTTGCGGATATCAATGTTTTCGGAGGCCAGGATAAAGTTTTTGAATTAAGTATAGACCCAAGAGCATTGGATAAATACAACCTGACTCCGCTTCAGGTATATGATGCTGTTACCAAGAGCAACCTGAATGTAGGAGGTGACGTCATTGAAAAAAATGGGCAGGCCTATGTAGTAAGAGGGATCGGTTTGGTGAAATCAGTGGCCGATATCGGAAATATTACCATTCAGAATGACAGCGGAAACCCTGTTCTGGTAAAAAATGTAGCAGAAGTTCATGAAAGTTCTATGCCTAGAGTAGGACAGGCTGCCCTGAACCAACATGATGATACGGTAGAAGGAATTGTTGTGATGAGAAAAGGAGAGAATCCAAGGGAGGTTTTGGTGGGAGTGAAGGCTAAAATTAAAGAACTTAACGAAAAGATACTTCCAAAGGACGTCAAAATGGTTACTTTCTATGATCGTGACAATCTGATGGACTTTACTACTCATACCGTAATGCACAACCTTATCGAAGGAATTGTTCTGGTAACGGTAATCGTTTTAATCTTTATGGCCGACTGGAGAACAACATTGATCGTTTCCATTATCATTCCTCTGTCCTTACTCTTTGCATTTCTATGTTTAAAACTGGCCGGAATGAGTGCTAACCTGCTTTCATTAGGAGCGGTAGACTTCGGGATTATCATAGACGGAGCCGTCGTCATGGTAGAAGGTCTCTTTGTAATGCTGGATCATAAAGCGAAGCGGTACGGAATGGAGAAGTTTAATAAACTCGCCAAAGGAGGCTGGATCAAGCAGACCGGAACCGGATTGGGGAAAGCGATCTTCTTTTCAAAATTAATCATCATTACTTCTTTGATTCCTATTTTCTCATTTCAGAAAGTAGAAGGGAAAATGTTCTCTCCTCTGGCTTTTACATTGGGGTTTGCACTAATTGGAGCATTAATATTTACGTTAACGCTGGTTCCTGTTCTTTCACATATCCTCTTAAATAAAAATGTAAGAGAAAAAAATAACCCATTTGTTAATTTCTGGGATAGAATTGTTTTGAAAGGCTTTAATTTAACATTTAAGCATAAAAAAACGAGTATGATTGTTGCGATTTCTTTCCTGGCAGTCACTTTATTTTCCGGTAAATTTTTGGGAACGGAATTCCTGCCTCAGTTGAATGAAGGTTCACTTTGGATCACAGCCGAAATGCCAATGAGCTCTTCATTAAAAGAATCTCTGAAAACAGCAGACCTTTTAAAGAAAGATATTATGAGTTTCTCTGAAGTGACAGATGTTCTTGCGCAGACAGGAAGAAGTAATGACGGAACCGACCCCAATGGATTTGGATTCGTACAGTTTGCTGTCAACCTTAAACCAAGGGAAGAATGGAAACGTAAGATCACCTATGATGAGTTGATTAATGAAATTGATAAAAAACTCAGAAGCTATCAGGGAATAACTTTCAACTATTCCCAGCCGATTTCGGATAATGTAGCGGAAGCAGTAGCAGGCTTTAAAGCCGAAAACGGAATCAAAATCTATGGTGATAATCTAGAAACTCTGGATAAAATAGCTAATGAAGTTCTATTAAAAATTAAAGATGTAGAAGGAGTAAAAGATCCCGGAATTATTAAAAATATCGGCCAGCCGGAAGTAAGTGTCGTACTGGATAGAGATAAAATGGCTGCTTATGGTGTAATGCCGGCAGATGCACAGGCCGTATTGGAGATGGCTTTTGGTGGAAAAACCGCTTCAGAAATGTTTGATGGCGAAAGGAAGTTCCCGATCCGTCTGCGCTATTCTCAGGAATACAGAACCAATGAAAACGATATTGCAGCTTTGATGGTTCCTACACAGGATGGATCAAAGATTCCTTTAAAAGAAATAAGTACCATTGTTAAGGATAATGGAGCTGCATTTATTTATCGGGACAATATCAAGCGATATATCGGGGTTAAATTCTCAATCCGTGACAGAGATTTGGGAAGTACAATTGCCGATGCCCAGAAAAAAGTTGAAACTATTGAGCTTCTGGACGGTTATTCTGTAGGATGGACCGGTCAGTTTGAAAACCAGCAGCGGGCCTCTCACAGATTGACACAGGTAGTACCTGTAAGTATTCTGATGATTTTCTTCCTCTTGTTTATCCTGTTTGGAAATATGAAAGATTCTCTTCTTGTATTGGCCAATGTTCCTTTTGCTTTAATAGGAGGAATCATCGCATTGCATGTTACCGGAATCAATTTTGGAATCTCTGCCGGAGTAGGTATGATTGCTCTTCTGGGAATTTGTATCCAGAATGGAGTAATTCTTATCACAGAATTTCATCAGAATGTGAAAGACGGTCTCGATATAGACTCCGCGATACTAAATGGGGTGAAATCCAGAACAAGACCCGTAATTATGACAGCGCTTATGGCCTCTATCGGATTGATGCCGGCAGCATTGTCTACAGGAATCGGGTCGGAATCCCAAAAACCTCTTGCAATTGTCATTATTGGAGGGCTGATTACAGCTACCGTCCTTACACTGCTTATTTTTCCAATTATTTTCTGGATATTCAACCGGACAAAAAAGCTCAGCCACATGTAATTTTCTTTCATTTATATATTAATTGAGCCTGGAATATTCTGTATTTCAGGCTTTTTAATAAAAGGTTTCAGAAAGTTTTTTTCAATTCGGAAAAATGTGTAAATTTGCAGTCTCAATACGTTAAATATAAGGTTTGTCCTTCACTGGATGAGAATATTGAAAGTTTTTTTAATAAAAAGTTTTTGGTATTTAAAAATTCATTATATTTGCACACCGAAAATTTGAAAAACAATAAATAAATAATTTTAAATCATGGCAAAGGAAACGTTTAATCGTAACAAACCACACTTGAACATTGGTACTATTGGTCACGTTGACCATGGTAAAACTACTCTTACAGCTGCTATTTCTGCTGTATTAGCTAGCAAAGGTCTTGCTGAGAAAAAAGACTTCTCTGCAATTGACTCTGCTCCAGAAGAAAAAGAAAGAGGTATTACTATCAATACTGCTCACATCGAATACGAAACTGAAAAAAGACACTATGCTCACGTTGACTGTCCAGGTCACGCCGACTATGTTAAGAACATGGTAACTGGTGCTGCTCAAATGGATGGAGCTATCGTAGTATGTGCTGCAACTGACGGTCCTATGCCTCAGACTAGAGAACATATCCTACTTTGCCGTCAGGTAAACGTACCAAGAATCGTTGTTTTCATGAACAAAGTTGACATGGTAGATGATCCAGAGTTATTAGAGCTTGTTGAAATGGAGCTTAGAGACTTATTATCTACTTACGAATTTGACGGAGACAACTCTCCAGTAATTCAAGGTTCTGCACTAGGAGCTCTTACTGCAGCTACTGCATCTCCTGCTAACACAGAAGATAAGTGGTTCAAGAGCGTTGAAGAATTGATGGATGCTGTTGATACTTGGATCGAGCAACCACCAAGAGATACTGAAAAGCCATTCTTGATGCCAATCGAAGACGTATTCTCTATTACAGGTAGAGGTACTGTAGCAACTGGTAGAATCGAGGCTGGTGTTATCAACACTGGTGATCCAGTTGATATCGTAGGTATGGGTGACGAAAAATTAACTTCTACTATTACAGGAGTTGAGATGTTCAGAAAGATCCTAGATAGAGGTGAAGCTGGAGATAACGTAGGTCTATTGTTGAGAGGTATTGAAAAAACTGACATCAAGAGAGGTATGGTTATCGCTAAGAAAGATTCAGTTAAGCCACACAAAAAATTCAAAGCTTCTGTTTATATCCTTTCTAAAGAAGAAGGTGGACGTCACACTCCATTCCACAACAAATACCGTCCTCAGTTCTACGTAAGAACTACTGACGTTACAGGTGAAATCTTCTTACCAGAAGGTGTAGAAATGGTAATGCCTGGTGATAACTTAGAGATCACTGTAGAATTGTTACAACCAATCGCTCTTAACGTAGGTCTTAGATTTGCGATCAGAGAAGGAGGTAGAACAGTTGGTTCAGGTCAGGTTACTGAAATCTTAGACTAATTATCTAAAAATAAATAAAGGCTTCCGAAAGGAAACTCTCGGAAGCCTTTTTATCTACGGGCATCGTCCAATGGTAGGATACCGGTCTCCAAAACCGTTGATCAGGGTTCGAATCCTTGTGCCCGTGCAAATATAAATTATGAGTTCATTTGTCGATTTTTTAAAAGGTTCTTATAACGAATTCAGACATAAAGTTGAATGGCCAAAGTGGGCTGACCTTCAGTCATCTACTATTGTAGTGACTATTGCGACAGTGATTCTGGCATTATTCACTTTTGGAGTTGATGAATTGTTTTCTAAATCAATCAGCAACATCATAGGAATGCTAATCAACTTGTTCAATTAATTAAAAGTATTTTCCCATAATGAGCGAATTGAAATGGTATGTGCTGAAAGCTATCAGCGGACAGGAAAATAAAGTGAAAAACTATATTGAGACAGAAATCAAACGTCTAGGGTTTGATCAATACGTTACTCAAGTGGTTATTCCTATGGAAAAGGTAATTCAAATTAGAAACGGAAAAAAAGTTCCTAAAGAGAGACCTTACTACCCTGGATACTTGATGATTGAAGCTGACCTGATGGGAGAAATTCCTCACGTTATCAAGAATATTCCCGGAGTTATTTCTTTCTTAAGTTTAACTAAAGGAGGTGATCCTGTTCCGATGAGAAAATCAGAGGTTAACAGAATGCTTGGAAGAATGGATGAACTTTCAGAATTTGCAAGCGATGTTGAAATTCCTTATGTAGTAGGTGAAAACGTTAAAGTAATCGATGGACCTTTCAACGGATTCAATGGTACAGTTGAGAAGATTCTTGAAGACAAAAAGAAAATTGAAGTTTCTGTATTGATCTTCGGTAGAAAAACTCCAATGGAACTAAGCTACATGCAAGTAGAAAAAGTATAAAATTACTTATAGAAATATAAAAAAGACCGCTTAATAGCGGTCTTTTTGCTTTTATACTTTCATTCTTAAATTATAAATACCGTATGGCTGCCGGATATATATTTTCATAAAAAAAAAGACAAGGCTGAAACATTGAAAACATATTACAATGTTTTTTTGAAGAATTTTATTTTAAAAATTTATTGTCATTATTCTGGCAGTATTTTCAAGTACAGGTATCCTGTTGATTGCTTTTGCGAAGGACTTTACTTCAATATAATTACTACTCCCGTAGAACCGTTTTTCTGAATTAAAGTCTTACGGATTCTTCAATTTATTTTCAGCTGGCATAGTTCTTGCAACCAAGCTGTTAACTAATCCATAAAATTTTATGTTTTTTAATTTCATACACTGTTTACAGGCGTATGGCAATTTTATGTTTTTTAAATAAATGTAAAGTTTGGATTAGTTACTCAAAACACAAGCTTATATAAACACATAACCCAATGACAAAAATTATTTCGATGGTCATTCTGGTGGGTACGTCTGTACTCGCAAGTGCGCAGGTTGGTATCAATACTGCGAACCCGGAAAAAGAACTTACCGTGAACGGTACAATGAAGACATCAGGAGTTGTTTTCAAGCAACCCCTTGAGAAACTGAAAGCGGATGAGAATTACACTTTCATTATCAAATCTCCAGCTCCGGAAAACAAAATTACAGCGTACAACGATTCATTTGTACCCAATTCTCCGGCACCAATTAATCTTGTTCAATTTAAAATTACCTGTGATCCTTCAGATAAGGATTGGGTAAATCAGTTTGACACAAAGATCAATTCTAGTAAATTTTTGGTAGTAATTTCTTCTTTTGGATTTACACAGCCTACAAGAACTTTTTCTGCAGATTGGCTTACGCCAGTGCCGCAGATTTTTGCTTATTCTTCAGGTGGAACATGGAAACTTAAAGCAGATTACCAGGGATTTTCTCCTGATAGCTCTTTTCCTACAGGAGTCTGGACACTGAATTTGCTGGTATTTGACAGATCATATGCCAAAGATTTTAACTCAACACAAAGCCTTAATGCTTCAACAACTGGTGCTGCTGCAGCTCCATTAATTCAATAAAAACAAATATTTTATGAAAAAAATTATTGCGATACTCTTTACAGGGTTTGCTGCTTTAAGCATTAATGCACAAGTTGGAATTAATACTAATACTCCCAAAGGAACTCTAGACGTGGAAGGAGAAACATTGATAGAGTCCTATTTAATAGATACTGAAAATACGAAGGCAAGCGGAAACTATCTTCTTCTTACCCGTTCAAAAGATACTTCACCGGTAGGTAAGGTAAAGCTGTTGGATATATCGCTCCGTAATGTAGCCCCTGTAAATATGTATGATGTTGTATTGAAAAATGTGAGACAGGATGAAGTTGTAAATCTCAATACAGGATTAGATGTAAGTAAATATGTAGTGGCAATTACAGGTGCTGTTTTTACAGGAGCGGTGTCAGCGGCTAATACGACAACCAACCCAAAATCATTTGGTTCTTATTCTACTGAAGTTACTCAGGTAGCAAGTGGAGGTAAAAATTACCATGCGATTAATTTAAGTTTTAAAGGAGCCGGTACCGTTTCATCTCAAAATGGAACATGGACTCTTACCCTGAATGTCTTTGAAAAGTCACTAGTTAAAGACTGGGGAACTTTCAACGGTTCAGTTTCAGCATCTGCTTCACCGGCATATTCAGGAGTATCAACAAATACGCCTCTAGGGCTTCAATAAAAAACTATGAAAAGAAAAATTTATATTACAATAATCATGTGTCTGGGGATATTTTTGAATGCCCAGAAAGGAAAAGTGGGGGTGAATACTGCTAATCCCACAGAAACACTTGACGTTAACGGAAAAACATATACGAATTCTTTATATCTGAGAAATCCGGGAGAACCTACCATGACAGGAGGTAGCTTTTTAGCAACTTCGCAAAATGGTTTACAATTGTATGATCCTGCTTTGGAAAGCAGCGGACTGTTCAATTACCTTAAGCTTACTCTTACCGGAGTATCAGGTACAGGAATTTCGGATTATGATACCAAAATTGATGCAAATAACTTTTTGGTTGTACTTCATAACTATTCTTTCAAACTGAATGACGGGAATACCAATGTGATGCTTGATTATGGTGACAATGGTATTAATGACAACAAACAAGGTTCGCCTGATGTTGTTGCTTTCAAAAGTAACGGAACATGGCATATAAGAGCAAGATTTACAGATAGTAGAATTATTGCGGTGAATTCATCCAGTCCATCAAGAAGCTACAATAACTTTACGGTAGATCTTTATCTGATGGCTTACAGAAGGCTGATAACAAAACAAAACATCAGTGATGTTAATGCTGATCTTGGAGGGAATAATGGTTCTACCCAAACGATTACCAAACCATCAGGTTTTTAATACGTTTTCGATTCTATAAATAAAAAGAAGAGCAGATATCTGTTCTTCTTTTTTGTGGGGAATACATCTTCCTGTTTAGATCGAGTGGAAGTAATTTGTAGTGATTTTGGATTATATGTCAATATTCTCATGAAAAAGGATGCAGCACAAGGTGGTCTGTAAAAATAATAATTGAGATAAAGATTTTTTTTAAAACTTTTTAAAAATCAGCAATTTCCGTTTGCTATTTCAAAAATATTTTATACTTTTGCAGTCCAAAAAGTAGGTTTATTGTTATGTGAGTGCATAACCTGCTGAATAATAAATGCTTCCAAACTCATTAATTATTCAAATTTAAAAAACAAACAATGGCTAAGAAAGTCTTTAAAATGGTAAAGCTTCAGGTGAAAGGTGGCGCAGCTAACCCTTCTCCACCAGTAGGTCCAGCATTGGGTTCTGCAGGTGTGAACATCATGGAGTTTTGTAAGCAATTTAACGGAAGAACCCAAGATAAGCCAGGGCAAGTTTTACCTGTAGTAATTACAGTATACGAAGACAAATCTTTTGAATTCGTTATTAAAACTCCACCTGCAGCAATCCAGTTAATGGATGCAGCTAAAATCAAGGGAGGTTCTGGTGAACCAAACAGAAACAAAGTAGGTTCTGTAACTTGGGAACAAGTAAAGAAAATCGCTGAAGATAAAATGGCGGATCTTAACTGTTTTACAACAGACTCTGCACTTTCTATGGTTGCAGGTACTGCTAGATCTATGGGATTAAGAGTAACAGGAACTAAACCAACTAACGCTTAAAACTTAAAGAAATGGCAAAATTAACTAAAAAGCAAAAGGAAGCTTTAAGCAAAGTAGAAAAAGGAAGAATCTATAACCTTGAAGAAGGTTCAGCTCTTGTAAAGGAGGTGAACACTACAAAGTTTGATGCTTCTGTAGATATCGCTGTAAGATTAGGTGTAGACCCAAGAAAAGCAAACCAAATGGTAAGAGGTGTTGTATCTCTTCCTCACGGTACTGGTAAAGATGTTAAAGTATTAGCTCTTGTAACTCCAGATAAAGAAGCAGAAGCTAAAGCTGCTGGTGCTGACTATGTAGGTCTTGACGAATATTTACAAAAAATCAAAGAAGGTTGGACAGATGTTGACGTTATCGTTACTATGCCAGCTGTAATGGGTAAATTAGGTCCATTAGGTAGAGTATTAGGTCCAAGAGGTTTAATGCCAAACCCTAAATCAGGAACTGTAACAATGGAAATTGGTAAAGCAGTAACTGAAGTGAAAGCAGGTAAAATTGATTTCAAAGTAGACAAGTATGGTATCATCCACGCTGGTATTGGTAAAGTATCTTTCGATGCTGCTAAAATCAAAGAAAATGCGCAGGAATTGATCTCTACATTGATCAAAATGAAGCCAACTGCTGCTAAAGGAACGTATGTAAAAAGCATTTATTTGTCTTCTACAATGAGCCCTGGTATTGCAATCGATACTAAATCTGTTAACTAATATAAATCCTTAAGACAATGACAAAAGACCAAAAAGTTGTAGCAATACAAGAGATCAAAGACTTGCTTCAGGATGCAAAAGTAGTATACGTAGCAGATCTAGACGGTTTGAACGCTGCGAAGTCTTCAGAATTCAGAAGACAGGCTTTCAAACAAAATATCAAAGTGAAAGTGGTAAAAAATACACTTTTACAAAAAGCAATGGAGCAGATTGAAGGAGTAGATTACTCTGAAATGTTCCAGACTTTCAAAGGAAACTCTGCATTAATGATTTCTGAGACTGCAAACGGTCCAGCAAAATTAATCCAAGGGTTCAGAAAGAAAGAAGAGAAGCCAGCTTTAAAGTCTGCTTTTGTTCAAGAAACTTTCTACGTTGGAGACGAAAACTTATCTGCACTTGCTAACATCAAGTCTAGAGAAGAAATGATCGGAGAAATCATCGGATTACTTCAATCTCCAATTCAAAGAGTTGTTTCTGCTCTTCAAAACAAACCTGAAACTGTAGAAGCTAAAGCTGAAGAAGCTGCTGCTCCTGCTGTAGAAGAAACTGCTGCTGAAGCTCCGGAAGCTGCTGCAGAAAGCACTGAAGAAACAAGTGCTGAATAATTACACTCAAGAAATTAAATAAATAATCAACAAAAACATTACGACAATGTCAGATTTAAAAAATTTAGCTGAAACGCTAGTAAACTTAACAGTAAAAGACGTAAACGAATTAGCAACTATCCTTAAGGATGAGTATGGAATTGAGCCAGCTGCTGCTGCTGTAGTAGTTGCTGCAGGTGGTGGAGAAGCTGCTGAAGAAAAAACTGAATTCGATGTAATTCTTAAGTCTGCAGGTGCTTCTAAATTAGCTATCGTTAAATTAGTAAAAGATTTAACTGGTGCTGGTCTTAAAGAAGCTAAAGATATCGTAGATGGTGCTCCTGCTCCAATCAAAACTGGTATCTCTAAAGACGAAGCTGAAGCTCTTAAGAAGCAATTAGAAGAGGCTGGTGCTGAAGTAGAATTGAAATAATTTCAATTTTATTATAAATATAGGAACCCGGGCATTCGCCCGGGTTCTTTTTTGTATGTAAACCTTTTCAAATGTGGGTGTTATTTTATAATAGTATTTAAATATTATTAATTCTTTTTTTGTTATATTTTAATATGATTATTTATTTGTTAAAAATTAACATAATAATTTATTTTTATTTTACAATTTGTTCATCTTGTTTAGTTTTTTACTAATAAAGTATTGTTTTGATTGAAAAAATATTATATTTGTACCGAAAAAAAACACAACATAATTGGATAGAAATTATTTTCTTTCCTACGGTCACAAGATTACACTTCTGTTACTTCTGGCGGCTGTAGGAAAATTAAACACTAAGTTTATACCTGACACAATGAGTAAAACTGAATTACCATATTGTACAGCTATAAATAATCATCCACAACAATACTTAGCTAATGTTTCAGTTTATCTGTCTGAAGCAGTAAATGATGTGGCAGCTGCAAACAGATTGTCAACAGTTCAAAATGAAACCTTCGCATTCTATTGCAAGAGCCAGCAAAACAATTTTTATTTTTTTAATAATAACAATCTTCGGTTATTCCTTCTTGGAGACATGAAATTTGTCACTGCATACAATAGATGGGCTTATTCGTACTCCATCTGCAAAGAATACATTTTCCTGACATTTAATGATGTCCGAAAATTCTATATCAATTCTTTTAAACTCGTTGATGGCTTTAAGTTTATTATCAAAATCCCTGATAAATTAATCCATTCTATTATCTCTTAATATTTCTAACAATTTTATGCGCTTTCTTACAGTACTGTCTGTTATTTCATTTATTATTTGAATGAGAATGCCCGAGAATTGCCCTTTCAAAAAACACATATACATAAAAAACAGCAAATATCATTAGACATGAAAAACAGATTATTTACTATCGCTCTTTTATCATTTGGTTTACCAGCATTAGCACAGGTTGGGATTAATACCGGACAAGCTCAGGCAACCTTTGATATAGTAGGATCACCTTCTAACCCCATTAAACTTGATGGCGTGATTGCTCCAAGACTTACAGGTGTACAATTAAAAGCTAAAAATTATACAACAGCCCAAACAGGTGCCATAGTATATGTTACCTCGGTTGAAGCTACACCTGCCGGACAGACTATTGATGTCGTTTCACCAGGGTATTATTATTTTGATGGTGTCAAATGGGGAAGCTTAAGCGGAAGCTGGCGTACAGTAGGAAATGGCGGTACAACAGCAACAACGGCAACCTTAGGAGCAAATATTGGCAGCGGAAATTACTTAGGAACAAATGATGGTCAGAATTTGGTTCTGGCTACTCAGAAAAACGTAAAAGGAATATTAGATACTAATGGAACCCTGCAAGGCGGAAACTCCAATTCTGCAACAGGTCCTTATGCATCATTTACTTGGGGCTCCAATAATATTCTTACCAACAGTACCTCTTCAAATATTGCATTGGGAAAAGATAACACAGTCTCTGCGCAGGGTAATTTTCTTGCTGTAGCCATTGGATTAAACAATACGGCAAATAATGGTGCTAAAGTAATAGGAAATAATAATAGCGCTACAGGTGCCAATAACCTGGTTTTTGGAAATCTCAATACTGTAACAGGGCTTACGGGACTTACCATTGGTAATAATCATATCAATAGTGGCGGGATTGCTATCGGAAGCGGAAATACAACATCATTGAACAATATTGCTGTTGGTTCTGCAAATACAGCTACTGGTACAGAAGCTTTTGTAATAGGATTTTCTGGTCAGGCAGCTGCAGGACAAATGGTTTATGCTAATAAAGAGCATGTTTTCTTCAATAAAGGTAATGGAACAGATACCATATTAGGAATCAATATGGCTCCTACTGCAGCTACATCTACAGGTGCTGCTGTACAGATGAAGGGAATTGCTTCTGCTGCTAACGCAACATGTACAGCCGCTGAAGAAGGTGCGATCCGATATAATACAACCACTAAAGCACACGAAGGTTGCAATGGAAGCAATTGGAAAGCATTTTACTAATTCAATAAAAAATAAACACAAACCTTAAAAAAATAGAAAATGACCAGAAAATTATTCGAAAAGTTAGCTGCGATGCTTATGACATTGATGATGTCAGCGGTAATATTTGCGCAGCAGGGCTATGAACCGATCCGTGGGATTGGGGTAGAGGCAAAACCTGTCAACAATTCAGGGATTTGTCTAGCATGTTATAACGGAAGCATGAATCCGGTGGTGGACGCAAGTCTTGATAACAGTGTAAACATGGGGAATTTTGCTTCTTTGTTAAGTGGAAACGGAATCTCTGTAAAAAATAAAAATACAACCTATCCTGCGGGATATATTACCGGATTTAATGTAGATCTTGGGACGAGTTTTATTACCGTTGATCTTTTAAGTTCTTTACGAATCAGTACTTATAAGAATGGTGTTCTTCAGGAGACAACTACCAGCAGTACACTTTTATCAGTACCAGCATTCGGAGGAAGTAAGAACAGGATATTCCTGCACTTTAAAACTTCAAAAGAATTTGATGAAGTAAGACTGTATCAAACAAATGTTCTTTCCATATTCAGTGCTATGAATGTATACTATGCATTTGCATTTGATCCTGCAAAAGTACCTACAGATAATAATGGTATTTGTGATGATATCATTGCAGGAGGCGGTGTTGACGGAAATGTATCCGGAAGCAGCAGTTTCCTGGCTCCGCTTTCTTATGTTCAGAATAAAGAAAGAATTGGGGATGGAAATAAAAACTCTTACGGATCAATAGTTCTTCCGATCGGATTGTTGGGATCTTATTCAGTTGGAGTACTTGACAAAAACCAGATTTATCCTGCAGGTAACAGAACGGGGTTTGTTATAGAACCTGATGATCAGGGGAAGCTGTTAAGTGCAGAGTTTTTAAAAAATATTACAATAGAGACTTATCTTTACGGCCAGCTTCAGGATTCAAAACAGTTGTCTGACGGAGGAGGCTTGATTAATATTAAAGTGTTAGGATTTGGTTCAGGAAAGCAGAAAGTTACATTAACAACTACTAAACCTTTCAATGAAGTACGATTAAAAATTACCCAGACAGTAGGATTTAATTTAGGAGCTTTAAAAGTATATTATGCTTTTGAAGAACCCGTTTCTTGCGAATGTGATGATAAAATCCAGACAAGTGGTTCTGCTGTTCCCGGAAATTTGGTAACCGGAACTTCGTGGACATCAGGTCCGGGATTCCTTGGTCTTATTTTGGCGAAGATGAGCAATCCGGAAGCGATTGTTGATAATAACCCGTCTAATTATGCAACGGCTACAGTTCCGGCAGCATCCTTTCTTAGTATTTTTTCAGCATTTGCAACGGTAAGCAGTGCGAGTGTGCTTCCTGTCAATACGATGGCTGGGTTTACTGTAGAAAAAGCAGGAAATCTTCTCGGAGTAAGTGTTCTGGAAAATATTACTGTAACATTATACAATGGAAATACCCTGACAGATACCTTTACAAGTTCAGGCAGTCTTATCAGCGGTAACTTCTTCACAACGAATTCAAATAAATTCTATGTAGGAGGAAAAGCTACAAAGCCTTTCAATCGTATTAAAATTACATTCAACAGTGGAACTGCCGTTCGTATTCCTCAAAATTATTATATCTATAACGCTTTTGCGAGCAGAGATGATGATAACGATGGTGTTCCGAACTGCTTCGACCGCTGCCCTGGAGGTGATGACAGTATAGATAATAACGGAAACGGAATTCCTGACTGTGCAGAAGGCTGTACAGAAGTGAATGACAAATCTCCTGCACTGGATACAGACGGAGACGGTATTGTGGATGCTTGTGATCTGGATTCTGACAACGACGGTATTCTTGATGTTGTGGAAGATTTTGATAAAAATGGCAAGTTTCAGGATGATGATAATGAAGGAGATATTCTGTTAACGCCGGTATTGGGAGATTCAGTTCCGAATTATCTGGACCTTGATTCTGATAACGATGGTATATTAGATCTGTTTGAGTCTGGGATCCCTGTATCAGTAATCAATCAGATTGATGCAGATCACAATGGAGTTATTGACACTAATGTTCCGGTAGGTAAAAACGGTATCGCTGATATTCTGGAAACTTCACCAGACTCAGGAGTATTGAAATATGCAATTAAAAATACAGATGGAGATGATAAACCTGACTTCCTGGATATTACTTCCAATGGTTCAGATCTTGACCTTTATAAGATTGGAAAAGAAAATCTCGATACATTAGGAGGTGGGTTCATCTCTACGATTAATGATAAAGACAAAGATGGTATTCAGGCTGTTGTAGATACAGACCTTGTGAAAAGAGGTTCACCGGATTCACCACTTTCACCTTATGCTTCATTGCTGAAAAATGCTTCCAAAACTGCTGCGAAAATCACAGCTACGGAAATTGCAGATGCCGCAAATGATGTAAAAATATATCCAAACCCTGTAAAAGCAGGAGAAAATCTTAGAATCACATCTGTAGAAGAAGGAGTGTATACGCTGTTCTCTGCACAAGGACAGGTAATTAAGACAGATAAACTGAATGCCAATACCGGTATTGATACGTCTTCACTTCCTACAGGGGTTTATATCATTAAAATAGAAACCAAATCAAAAATAAAATCTTATAAGGTTATTGTGAAATAGCCATAAGATTAGCTTGTGTTGTAGAGGGGTTGCTCATATTTGGGCAGCCTCTCTTGTTTTAAGAGTCTAGAAATGAGAGGATTTATTTGTTATTGTGGATAATTTTTTGTATATTTGCCCCTCTTTTGGCGCGAAAAATTGTTTGTAAATTTATAAAATACTGAAAATCAACTCTTTCATTGTGAAAACGTGAGAGGGATTTCGTATATGTAGATATTGCGGTAATGCTGCCTCAAAAGTAATAAAAATATTTTGCATTACACTGTGAAAAGATATACCAGTGTTGCAGTTAGAAAGAGCCAAGTGCATAGTTGAAAGAGTTCTAAGGTCTTCTGTGAGCGCCAAAAACACTTTTACCTTTTACTTTTACCTTGTTTCTTGTTCTTTTCTGATATTTTTTAATGAATCAAAATATTTTTTAACCCTTTCTTAAAAGTTTTATGAGTAAAACAAAATCAACAACTCAAGGAAATCCGAGAATTAATTTCTCATCAGCGAAAGGAAAAATTATCACTCCGGACTTTTTGGATATCCAAATTGAGTCTTTCAGAGAATTTTTCCAGCTTGATACACTTCCTGAAGCCAGAAAGACAGAAGCTCTTTACAAGACTTTCCAAGAGAATTTCCCAATTACGGATTCAAGAAACCAATTCGTATTAGAATTCCTAGACTATCTGGTAGATTCTCCACGTTATTCAATCGATGAGTGTGTGGAAAGAGGACTTACTTATTCAGTTCCTCTAAAAGCTAGACTTAAATTGTATTGTACTGACCCGGAACACGAAGATTTCCAAACTGTGGTTCAGGACGTATATTTAGGTCCGGTTCCTTATATGACGCCAAGTGGTTCTTTCATCATCAACGGTGCTGAGAGAGTTATCGTTACGCAGCTTCACCGTTCACCTGGTGTATTCTTCGGACAGACTTACCACGCGAACGGGACCAAATTATATTATTCAAGAATTATTCCTTTCAAAGGATCTTGGATGGAATTTACAACGGATATCAACAGCGTAATGTACGCGTATATCGACCGTAAGAAAAAATTACCATTAACAACTTTATTAAGAGCTATCGGGTACGAATCTGATAAGGATATCCTTCAGATCTTCGACCTTGCTGAAGAAGTGAAAGTTTCTAAAGCTGCCCTTAAAAAAGTAGAAGGGAGAACATTGGCTGCGAGAGTATTGAACACTTGGTTCGAAGATTTCGTAGACGAAGATACAGGTGAAGTAGTTTCTATCGAAAGAAACGAGATCATCTTGGATAGAGAAACAATCCTTGAAAAAGAACACTTAGATCTTATCCTGGATGCTGGTGTGAAATCAATCCTGATTCACAAAGAAAACAGCAACGAATTCTCTATTATCCAGAATACATTACAAAAAGACCCTACCAACTCTGAAAAAGAAGCAGTAGAGTATATTTATCGTCAGTTAAGAAATGCAGATCCACCAGATGAGGAAACTGCAAGAGGAATCATTGAAAAATTATTCTTCTCTGAGCAGAGATACTCTTTAGGTGAAGTAGGACGTTACAGATTGAACAAAAAGTTAGGTCTTAACATTCCTACAACAACTGAGGTTCTTACAAAAGAAGATATCATTGCTATCGTAAGACACTTAATCGAACTTGTAAACTCTAAAGCTGAGGTTGATGATATTGACCACTTATCAAACAGAAGAATTAAAACTGTTGGTGAGCAATTAGCAGGGCAGTTCGGTGTAGGTCTTTCAAGAATTGCAAGAACAATCAAGGAAAGAATGAACGTTAGAGATAACGAAATCTTTACTCCGCTTGACCTTGTAAATGCTAAGACATTAACATCTGTAATTAACTCATTCTTCGGTACCAACCAGCTTTCTCAGTTCATGGACCAGACCAACCCGTTATCAGAGATCACTCACAAGAGAAGATTATCTGCACTAGGGCCTGGTGGTTTATCAAGAGAAAGAGCAGGTTTCGAGGTTCGTGACGTTCACCATACTCACTACGGAAGAATTTGTCCGATTGAAACTCCGGAAGGACCAAACATCGGTTTGATTTCATCTCTGGGAATCTATGCGAAAATCAACAATCTTGGTTTCATCGAAACTCCATATAGAAAAGTAGAAGGTGGTAAGATTGATCTTAACGCTGATCCTATTTACTTAAATGCAGAAGATGAAGAAGATAAGGTAATTGCTCAGGCAAACGTTGAATTGAGTGATAACGGAGACTTCTTAACAGACAGAATTATTGCAAGATTGGATGGTGACTATCCGGTAGTGGAGCCTGCTCAGGTTAACCTTATCGATGTAGCTCCAAACCAGATCTCAGGTATTTCCGCTTCATTGATTCCTTTCTTGGAACATGATGATGCGAACCGTGCATTGATGGGATCTAACATGATGCGTCAGGCCGTTCCTCTATTGAAGCCACAGGCTCCAATCGTTGGTACAGGGCTTGAGCAGCAAGTTGCAAGAGATTCAAGAATCTTAATTAACGCTGAAGGTACAGGTACTGTAGAGTACGTAGATGCTGACAAAATCGTTATTAAATATGAAAGAAGCGAAGACGAAGATTTAGTACAATTCGAGTCTGCTACTAAAACATACAAACTTACTAAGTTCAGAAAAACCAACCAGAGTACAACCATTACCCTAAGACCAAACGTAAGAGTAGGTGATGTAGTGGAAAAAGGACAAGTACTTTGCGACGGTTATGCTACTGAAAAAGGAGAATTAGCTCTTGGTAGAAACTTAGTAGTAGCGTTCATGCCTTGGAAAGGATACAACTTTGAGGATGCAATCGTAATCAATGAAAAAGTTGTACGTGAAGACTGGTTTACTTCAATCCACGTAGATGAGTATTCTCTTGAAGTTCGTGATACCAAATTAGGTATGGAAGAGCTTACAGCAGATATTCCAAACGTATCTGAAGAAGCTACCAAAGATCTTGATGAGAACGGTATGATCAGAATCGGTGCTGAAGTGAAGCCTGGAGATATCATGATTGGTAAAATTACTCCAAAAGGTGAATCTGACCCGACTCCTGAAGAAAAACTTCTTAGAGCAATCTTCGGTGATAAAGCTGGTGATGTAAAAGATGCATCATTAAAAGCTGACTCTTCATTAAGAGGAGTTGTTATCAACAAGAAATTGTTCTCTAGAAACATTAAAGACAAAAAGAAAAGAACTGAAGAAAAACTTAGACTTGAAGAAATTGAAAACACTTACAAGGCTAAATTTGATGAGTTGAGAAATACTTTAATTGAAAAATTAAATACACTGGTAAGCGGTAAAACTTCTCAAGGGGTACAAAATGACCTTGACGAAGAAATCATCGGTAAAGGTGTGAAATTTACTCACAAATTATTGACTTCAGTTGAAGATTATGTAAATGTTAGTGGTGCAGACTGGACAGTAGACGCTGATAAGAATGAATTGATCAAACAATTAATTCACAATTACAAAATCAAATATAACGACATCCAAGGAGTTAAAAACCGTGAGAAATTTGCTATTTCAATCGGAGATGAGCTTCCAGCAGGGATTATGAAGTTGGCTAAAGTTTACATCGCTAAGAAACGTAAACTGAATGTAGGAGATAAGATGGCAGGACGTCACGGTAACAAAGGTATCGTTTCAAGAATCGTTCGTGAAGAAGATATGCCGTTCTTAGAGGATGGAACACCAGTAGATATCGTATTGAATCCACTAGGGGTACCTTCTCGTATGAACATCGGTCAGATCTATGAAACAGTTCTTGGATGGGCTGGTCAGAAGCTGGGAATGAAGTTCGCTACACCAATCTTTGACGGAGCAACTCTTGATCAGATTACTGAATATACAGAGAAAGCAGGTCTTCCTAAATTCGGTCACACTCACCTTTATGATGGTGGTACCGGAGAAAGATTTACTCAGGCTGCGACAGTAGGTATCATTTACATGTTGAAACTAGGACACATGGTTGATGATAAGATGCACGCACGTTCTATCGGACCTTACTCATTGATTACTCAGCAGCCGTTAGGAGGTAAAGCTCAGTTCGGAGGTCAGAGATTCGGAGAGATGGAGGTTTGGGCACTTGAAGCATTCGGTGCATCCAATATCTTGAGAGAAATCTTGACTGTGAAGTCGGATGACGTGATTGGTAGAGCAAAAACTTATGAAGCAATTGCAAAAGGTGAATCTATGCCTGAACCAGGTATTCCGGAATCATTCAACGTATTACTTCACGAGCTGCAAGGTCTTGGATTAGACGTAAGACTAGAGGAATAATTTTAAATTTTAAATTATAAATGTTGAATGGCAACATTCAGAAATTAATCTAAAATCTAAAATCTAAAATTTAAAATCTAACAAATGTCAAATAAAAATAAAACAAGTAGATTTAATAAAATAACCATCGGTTTAGCTTCACCGGAGTCTATTTTACAGGACTCAAGAGGGGAGGTTTTAAAACCGGAAACTATTAACTACAGAACTCACAAACCTGAAAGAGACGGATTATTCTGTGAGAAAATCTTTGGTCCTGTAAAAGATTACGAATGTGCTTGTGGTAAATACAAGAGAATTCGTTACAAAGGGATTGTTTGTGACCGTTGTGGTGTAGAAGTTACTGAGAAAAAAGTAAGAAGAGAAAGAATCGGTCATATCGGATTGGTTGTTCCTATTGCTCACATCTGGTACTTCCGTTCATTGCCAAACAAAATCGGATACCTTTTAGGAATCCCTTCTAAGAAATTAGATATGATCATCTACTACGAAAGATATGTAGTGATTCAGCAGGGTATTGCTAAAAAATTAGATGGGTCCGATTTCGAAAATATGGAATTCCTTACAGAAGAAGAATACCTTGATATCATGGAAACTCTTCCTGTAGAAAACCAGTATCTTGATGATTCTGATCCAAATAAATTCATCGCCAGAATGGGTGCTGAAGCTGTAGAAGATCTGTTAAAAAGAATCGATCTTGATGCATTGTCTTTCGACTTGAGACACAAAGCTCACAACGAAGGTTCTAAACAAAGAAGAACAGAAGCTCTTAAAAGATTGAACGTTGTAGAAGCATTAAGAGGTGCTAATACAAGAATGATCAACAGACCAGAGTGGATGATCATGCGTGTACTTCCTGTTATCCCACCAGAATTAAGACCATTAGTTCCATTGGATGGAGGACGTTTCGCAACTTCTGATTTGAATGACCTTTATAGAAGAGTAATTATCAGAAATAACCGTTTGAAGAGATTATTGGAGATCAAAGCTCCTGAAGTAATCTTAAGAAACGAGAAGCGTATGCTTCAGGAATCTGTAGATTCATTATTCGATAACACAAGGAAATCTTCTGCAGTAAAATCTGAATCAAACAGACCATTGAAATCACTTTCTGATTCATTGAAAGGTAAGCAAGGTCGTTTCCGTCAGAACTTACTAGGGAAAAGGGTAGATTACTCTGCGCGTTCGGTAATTGTTGTAGGTCCAAACTTACAGCTTCACGAATGTGGTATTCCTAAAGATATGGCAGCTGAACTTTACAAACCATTTATCATTAGAAAACTAATTGAAAGAGGGATTGTAAAAACTGTAAAATCTGCAAAAAGAATCATTGATAGAAAAGAACCAGTAGTTTATGATATCCTTGAAAACGTGATGAAAGGACACCCTGTTCTATTGAACAGAGCACCTACGCTTCACAGACTAGGTATCCAGGCTTTCCAACCTAAGATGATCGAAGGTAAGGCAATCCAGCTACACCCGTTGGTAACAACAGCATTCAACGCCGATTTCGATGGTGACCAGATGGCGGTACACTTACCGTTAGGACCAGAGGCAATCCTTGAAGCTCAGTTATTGATGTTAGGTTCTCAAAACATTTTGAACCCTGCAAACGGTTCTCCAATTACAGTACCTTCTCAGGACATGGTTCTTGGTCTTTATTTCATGACTAAAGAATTGAGCTCTACAGAAGATATGAAAGTAAAAGGTGAAGGTCTTGCATTCTATTCTCCTGAGGAAGCGGAAATCGCTTATGCTGAAGGTAGAGTTTCTTTAAATGCTAAGGTAAGATGTAGACTACCTGTTAAAGAAGATGGAGTAATAGTAACAAGATTGATCGAAACTTCTGTAGGTAGAATTTTATTCAACCAGATTGTACCTAAGCAGGTAGGATATATCAATGAACTTCTTACTAAGAAATCATTGAGAAACGTTATCGGTAAGATCCTTGCTGATACAGATTTCCCTACAACTGTGAAGTTCCTTGATGCAATGAAAGATTTAGGATATTCAAATGCATTCAAAGGAGGTCTTTCATTCTCACTTGGGGATATTGTAGTTCCTGTTGAGAAAAAGCAGATGATTGCTTCTTCAATTGAAACTGTAGATGAAATTAGAGCTAACTATAACATGGGTCTAATTACCGATACAGAACGTTATAATCAGGTAATCGACGTTTGGACAAATACCAACGCCGGATTAACTGAAATGATCATGAGCAGAATGAAAACTGACCAAGGTGGGTTCAACTCTGTATATATGATGCTTGACTCTGGAGCGAGGGGTTCTAAAGAACAGATCCGTCAGTTATCAGGGATGAGAGGTTTGATGGCAAAACCGCAAAAAGCCGGTTCTACCGGAGCGGAGATCATCGAAAACCCGATCCTTGCAAACTTTAAGGAAGGTCTTTCGATTCTAGAGTACTTTATCTCTACCCACGGTGCTCGTAAGGGTCTTGCGGATACCGCTCTTAAGACAGCCGATGCTGGTTACTTAACGAGAAGATTGGTAGACGTTGCACAGGACGTTATCGTTACAGAAGACGACTGTGGAACACTGAGAGGTACAGAAGTTACTGCACTTAAGAAAAATGACGAGATCGTTGAAAGAATCTCTGAAAGAATCTTAGGTAGAGTATCTCTTCATAATATTTACGATCCTGAAACTGACGAGCTTATTGCAAGCGCAGATCAGGTGATCATTGAAGCATTGGCGAAAAGAATCGAAGAAGCTGGATTAGAAGCTGTTGAGGTTCGTTCACCATTAACTTGTGAAGCTAAGAAAGGTATCTGTGCTAAATGTTACGGTAGAAACTTAGCAACAGGTAAAGTGATCCACATGGGTGAAGCGGTAGGTGTAATTGCAGCACAGTCAATTGGGGAACCAGGTACTCAGCTTACGTTGAGAACCTTCCACCAAGGGGGTACTGCAGGAAACGTATCAGAAAACCCATCTATTGTTGCAAGAAGAGATGGTATCGTTGAAATGGATGAAGTAAGAACTATTACTTCTGAAGATGAAAACGGTAATACTGCTGAAGTTGTAGTTTCCCGTTCAACAGAATTCAGATTAGTTGCTGATAATGAGTTCAGAACTCCATTAATGGTAGCTAACGTACCTTACGGATCTATATTAGCTGTAAAACCAGGTGATAAAGTGAAGAAAGGAGATACAATCTGTAGATGGGATCCATATAACGCGGTAATTATTGCAGAAACTTCAGGTAAGGTAGAATACGAGGATATCATCCAGGGTATTTCATTCCAGCTTGAAATTGACGAACAGACAGGATTCGAAGAGAAAGTAATCTCTGAATCTAGAAATAAGAAAGCCGTACCTACCTTGAAAGTGGTAGACTCTAAAGGTGTTGAGCAGAAAGCTTACAACTTACCGGTAGGAGCCCACTTAATGGTTAACGATGGTGAAAAAATTAAGGCCGGTAAAGTCTTAATCAAAATCCCAAGAAAATCTGCAAAAGCAGGGGATATCACCGGAGGTCTTCCGAGAGTTACCGAATTATTTGAAGCAAGAAACCCTTCAAACCCAGCGGTTGTTACTGAAATCGACGGGGTAGTTTCTTACGGAAAAATTAAGAGAGGTAACCGTGAACTTATTGTTGAAGCGAAAACTGGAGAAAGAAAAATTTACTTAGTTAAATTATCAAACCAGATCTTAGTACAGGAGAATGACTTCGTAAGAGCAGGTTCTCCGCTTTCTGACGGTTCTATCACACCAGAAGATATCTTAAGAATTAAAGGTCCAACAGCAGTTCAGGAATACTTAGTAAACGAGATCCAGGAAGTTTACCGTCTACAAGGGGTAAAAATCGACGACAAGCACTTCGAAATTATCGTAAGACAGATGATGACGAAAGTATCTATCGTAGATGGAGGTGATACTCAATTCCTTGAAGGAGCTCTTGAGCACAAGTATGATTTCTTGGAAGAAAACAACAGAGTATTCGGTCTTAAAGTAGTAGTAGATGCTGGTGATTCTAAAGAATTCATGCCAGGTCAGATGATTACTGCAAGAGAATTAAGAGATGAAAACTCTAAGTTGAAGCGTGAAGATTTAAGTCTTGTAGAAGTAAGAGAAGCTCTTCCTGCTACAGCAACTCCTGTACTACAAGGTATTACAAGAGCAGCCCTTCAGACTAAGTCATTCATGTCTGCAGCATCGTTCCAGGAAACTACTAAAGTTCTTAACGAAGCAGCTGTTGCTGGTAAAGTAGACGATCTTAACGGTCTTAAAGAAAATGTAATTGTAGGTCACAGAATCCCTGCAGGTACAGGTCTTAAAGAGTATCAGAACGTTATTGTAGGTTCTAAGAAAGAATTCGAAGACCTTAACTAAAATTAATGATTTGAAATTTGGGATTTGAAATTATTTTTATATTTTCACAATCTCAAATTTCGAATTTTAAAAACATAATTTATAACAATGGACAACAATCAAAATCCACAAGACGGAAACATCAACATCGAATTAAACGAAATGGTAGCTGCTGGTATCTATGCTAACCTAGCTTTAGTAAACCACTCTCCATCTGAATTTGTAGTAGACTTTATTCAGTTGATGCCAGGTGTTCAGCAAGCTAAAGTAAGATCAAGAGTTATTCTTGCTCCACTTCACGCTAAAAGAGTATTAAACGCTCTTCAACAGAACATCGCTAACTACGAGCAGCAGTTCGGAGAAATCAAAGAAGTTGAGCCTTTCGTATTAGGAGGAAACAACGTTCAAGCGTAAGATTTCTTTTTTACAATAAAATAAGAATGCCCTGGTTTTTACCAGGGCATTTTTTATGAGGTAAACCATGCAGCAGAAATGAAAATTGAATCTGTTTAATTGTTAATTTTATTTAATAAGATAAAAATATATAATAACCATTCATCAATTTTATATCTTTGTTTGAGAAAAAGTATAAAATATAAGATATGATTGATAAAGCATTCGCTGTGGGCAAATTTGGCTTTTTAGGTGCTGATTTTTTATCTGAGCTGGAAAAACATGCTGTTGCAATTGATATAAAAGCCAAAACCGAAATCATAAGAGAAGGGCAGAAAAATAAGTTTGTGCCTTTCCTGATAAAAGGCTCTATCAAGGTTTTTACTCTTAATGATGGCAGAGAACTTATCTACTATTATATTAAACCCAAAGACAGCTGCCTTATGACTTTTTCATCTATTCTTACAGATTATGTCAGCAGGGTATATGCCATCGCTGAAGAAGATTCGGAAGCTATTCTTATCCCCGTTACCATAATGCATGATTGGCTGATAAAATTTCCGGAAATCAATAAACTGTTTTACCATGAATATGACCGTAGATTTTCAGAAGTGATGAATATGGTGAATGATGCAGTATTTCACAGGCTGGATAAAAGAGTCCTGAATTATATCAAACAGCAGATTTCATCCACAGGAAACAATCCCATTAAGATAACCCATCGTGAAATTGCCAATAGTTTGGGAACTTCCAGGGAAGTAGTGAGCAGAGTTTTGAAAAAAATTGAAAGCGAAGGTGAAATTGTTCAGACCAAAGAAGGGATAAAAGTACCTGTAAATGAAAATGTTAGAATAATCTAATTCTAATTGTTTGAAAAGTTTATTTTCATCATCGATAAAAACAATTTGGATGGTGACTTTTATCACCTGTTTTTGAATTGAGAACTCGATAAGTTTGTTATATCATAATTTAATTCAAATTGTATATGACGAAAACTCTCTTATTTTTGTCAGTATTTGCATCAGGTCTTGTCTTTGCACAGGAAGATCTGCTGAAAGATATTGACACGGTGAAAACCAACACAGAAACTTCACAACCCGCCTTCAAAGCTCTTCAGATTGTTACGGGACAATCTACAAAACTGGCCGCCAAAAAAGAATGGTACATTGTCGTTGCCCACAGATTTGGAGATATAAGCGCAGGGTTTAAAGACTTTTTCGGTCTGGATCATGCTTCAACCAAATTAGGTGTTATCTATGGTATTTCAGATGCTGTCTCCGTAAGCCTTTCCAGAGAAACGAATATGAAAACGTTTGAAGGTGCAGTGAAATATAGACTGGCAAGACAAAACGAAAACTTCCCGGTGGATATTGTGGGGTACAATGTAATGGGTGCCAATACTGAACTGGATAAAGATAATTATCCACACCTTAAATTCAGTGACAGACTTTCTTATCTTACACAGGCATTGATCTCAAGAAGGTTCAATGATAAGCTTTCCTTACAGATTACCCCTTCTTTTGTTCATAAAAATCTTTACGAACCCACCATTGAAAACAAAAATCAATTTTTAGCAGGTTTGGGAGGACGCTATAAAATTTCCAAAAGAGTTTCTGTAAATGCAGAATATTTTGTGAATTTCGACGATCACAGTTTTTATAAAAACCCATTATCATTAGGGGTGGATATAGAAACCGGAGGACATGTGTTCCAGCTTTTATTAACGAACTCCCAGATAAATTCAGATATCGGATATCTTACCAATGCCACTGGAGCATGGGGAAAGGGACATATTTTCTTTGGGTTTAATCTTTATAGAGTTTTTTAATATGAAAAAGCTAACATCCTTATTGATATTGTCGTCAGCAATCATACTGACGGCTTGTGACAGCAGAACTTATGAAGAGATTTCTGATAATACACCTATCACTGCACCCGTAAAATATACAGCAGATGTAAAACCCATTGTGGATAACAATTGCATTGGCTGCCATTCTGCCAGCGGCTATAAACCTCTCGTTACCTATGATCAGGTAAAAAACAATATAGACGGAATTCTGGATCGTATCCAAAGACCTAATGGTGATCCGGAGAAAATGCCGCAGGGAGGATCGTTGTCCGCAGCTCAGATCAATATTTTCATAAAATGGAAAGCTGACGGGCTCAATGAAAATTAAAAAAATTGATATGAAAAAATTAGCATTATTAAGCGTATTACTGCTTACTGCCAGTTACGCATCAGCACAAAAATACAGTTCTAAGACAGGAAAAGTAACTTTTGAAGCTTCGGTTCCTCTGTTTGATGACATCTTTGCCCAGGATGACAATAATGTTGTTATTCTGAATGCGGATAACGGTGAAATGGCATCCGTTTCTACAGTTAAGAACTTTCATTTTAAAACCAAATTAATGGAAGAGCATTTCAATGAAAGTTATGCTGAATCTGCAAAATATCCGAAAACAACTTTCAAAGGGAAAATTGTCAACTTTGATAAAACAAAGCTTACGGCCAGCCCTCAGAAATATACTGTTCAGGGAACACTTAACTTTCATGGTGTAGACAAAGCGGTTAACTCTGCAGCTACTTTGTATGCAAAAGATGGTAAAATATATATGCAGGGTGGTTTTGTGGCCAAACCTGCAGATTATAAAGTGACTATACCTAAAATGGTTACAAAGAAAGTTGCAGAAAATGTCAACATAGAATACAACTACGTAATGGTAAAACAATGAGAAATCTAATCTTAATTTTAGGATTATTTCTGAGCTCATGGATGTCTGCCCAGGAAAAAGCAAAATCAATATTTGATATTGCCAGAAGCGGAACAGTTCCTGAAGTACAGGAGCTGATGAAACAAAATCCGGATGTTATTAATCAGGTGAACGAAAATGGTTTTTCACCACTTATTTTAGCCTGTTACAGAGGAAATACTCCGGTTGCGGAATTTTTAATCACTCATGTTAAAAATATGAACTATGCAAGTGGAGAAGGAACAGCTTTAACGGCTTCTGTCTTTAAAGGAGATAAAAATCTTACTCAGAAATTATTAGAGAACAGAGCTGATCCCAATGTTGCAAACAGCAGCGGAGTAACTCCATTGATATATGCAGTTCAGTCACAAAACAAAGAAATGGTTGTGCTGTTACTCAAAAATAAAGCTAATAAGGCATTAGCAGACAAGCAGGGGAAAACTGTTTTTGAATATGCTTTATTTTCTAAAAATCAGGATATTATTAACCTATTAAAAAATTGATCATATGAAATTAAAAACTACATTATTATTGATCGGATTTTTTGCTTTTTTTCATGTAAAAAGTCAATATTCGACAGGAACTGTGCCTCTGTTTTCCACACCCGGAGGAGCAGATTTGGCTTATTCAGTTAAGATAGACCTTACTCCTTCTTTAGTTACCCTTACCCTTATCGGCCCTTCTACAGGATGGCTGGGAATGGCTTTCGATACAACGAATATGGATGATATAGGGAAGGATGTTGTTATTTTTGATGGAACCAATTTAAGTGACAGAACATTTAATGGCCAGGGAGTGGTGCCGCCTTTGGATGGAACTCAGAACTGGACTGTAACCTCCAATACAGTGGCTGGAAGCGTTCGTACTGTAGTCGCTACAAGAGCTTTAAATACAGGAGATGCTAATGATTACGTTTTTACTTTTCCTCCC
Organism: Chryseobacterium viscerum; assembly: GCF_025949665.1. Taxonomy (NCBI): domain Bacteria; kingdom Pseudomonadati; phylum Bacteroidota; class Flavobacteriia; order Flavobacteriales; family Weeksellaceae; genus Chryseobacterium; species Chryseobacterium viscerum. The sequence goes on from NZ_JAPDFT010000001.1 coordinate 48,614, forward strand.
GCAAGCCCTTTAAACGTTACATATGGACGTAGATTATCAAACTTTACGATTGCTTATCATGGTTCTAACAGCTGTGGTACTACAGCGCTTACTTTTGGTTCTACTTTAGGGACCAGCGAAACCGCTTTAGAGAGTAAGAAAATAGTTCTTTATCCAAACCCGGCTAAAGAAACGGTAAGCTTTAAAAATATTGATAAAATAAAATCTGTTGATATTTATGAATCTGCCGGAAGAAAAGTAAGATCTGTGAAACTTGAGGGAGAAAATATCAGTGTCAGAGATTTAAAATCTGGTACTTATTATTTTGAAATCACATTGAAAGATGGAACTACATCTTACGAAAAACTGATTAAAGAATAATTTTTCAGAAAAAACACACCTAAATATTTTTTTTAAAAACGGATACCTCTGATTTTTCAGGGGTATCTTTTTTCCTTAAAGTACCCATTCCAGGGAGATTGCTTTAAATTTCATATATTTGTGTATATCCGGATTCTTAACAAAAGGCAGCTTCTTTACCTTATAATTTTTACAACCAATGGAATTTAAAACTTTAGCCAATATTACAACAGACGAACTTCTGTCAGTATTCAACCATTCATTTTCAGATTATGTTATTCCTTTCCACTTAACGAAAGAGGTGCTTGTCTCAAAAATTGCAGCAGAAAAATTAGATATGAGTTTATCTGCCGGAGCATTTGAAGATGGAAAACTGGTAGGTTTTATTCTTCAGTCTGAAAAAGTTGAAAATGGGGAGAAAATTATATACAATGGCGGAACAGGCGTAGTTCCTGAAAGCAGAGGTAAAGGATTGGTGAGAAAAATGTATGATTTTATTATCCCTGTTTTAAAAGAAAGAAATGCCAATACATTGTTGCTTGAAGTGATTGAAGGAAATCAGCCTGCAATCAGGGCGTATGAAAACCTGGGCTTTGTAATTGTCCGAAGATTACTTTGTTTTAACGGAAGTATTCAGCAGGGAAAAGAAAATGCTGAGGTTTCTATTAGAGATCTGAAAGACTTTCAATGGGAGCTGCTATGCTCTTTCTGGGATATTGAACCTTCATGGCAAGGGTCAGTTTTCGTATTGGAGCCGATGCCGGAAAATCATGTGACTTTAGGAGCTTATGATGGAGATAAACTGGTAGGATATATTATCTATGGCCCTGCAGCGAAAAAAGTATATCAGTTTGCTGTAGATAAGAACTACAGAAACCGTGGAATTGGAACAAAGCTTTTTAACGCTGTTAAAGATAAAAATGGCGGGCAGGGTATAGCATTGAACAATGTAGATGATTCTTCAGAAAATACCAGCAAATTTCTCAGTGAACGAGTAGGACTGAACAATTGGCTGTCACAGTTTGAAATGAAAAGATCTATTTAATGAAGATTCATTTTGATTCAAAAAAAATAATCGGTTTTAATATACTTTTAATCTCTTAAACTTTTTATGCAGAAGTATAGGATGTAACTTTGTGGAAAATTTTAAAATAATGAAGCGAGGAATCCATTTTTTACTGCTGCTAATTTCTTTTACGGCTTTTGCGCAACAGGGCAATATTGATACAGCCCAGGTGATTATCCCAGGTAGACAGAACACCACGGAAGCACAGTCAAAACCTTATGTGATTATGATATCTACAGACGGTTTCCGTTATGACTATGCACAGAAGTACAATGCTGAAAACCTTTTGAAACTGGCCAATAGCGGTGTGAAAGCTGAAGCAATGATTCCAAGCTATCCAAGTATTACTTTCCCTAATCACTGGAGCTTAATTACCGGACTTTATCCTTCCCATCATGGCTTGATTGATAATTTTTTCTACGACTATAAAAGAAAAGAAGGGTATGCCATGAGCAATAAAAAAAATGCTGAAGACGGAAGCTGGTATGGAGGAACTCCACTTTGGGGACTTGCTGAAAAACAGGGAATGGTATCAGCATCTTTAATGTGGGTAGGATCTGCCAGCGATGCCGGAGGAATGAGACCTTCTTACTACTACCCTTATCACGAAAAATTTTCTCCTTCCGAAAAAGTAGAAAAAGTGGTGAACTGGCTGAAATTACCGGAAGATAAAAGACCTCATTTTATATCATTATATTTCCCGGAAGTAGACGGAAGCGGGCATCATTATGGTCCTGATACAAAAGAAACCGAAACTGCTGTACATCTGATAGACCAGGCGATAGGTGATCTTGTTCAGAAAGTAGATGGATTAGGCTTAAAGAACGTCAACTTTATATTTGTGTCTGACCACGGAATGATCAAAGTAGACGGTGGAGCTCCATTAGAAATCCCGGCCGTTCTTTTTGATAAAAACAGATTTGATTTTTACAATTCCCAGACTTTGTTAAGAGTTTACGTTAAAAATCCTGATGAGGTAAAGAAGGTTTACAAACAACTGAAAGCTCAGAAAACAGATGATTACGAAGTGTATCTGGATAAAAAACTTCCTAAATATCTGCATTTTGCAACAAGAGATGACCAATACAACAGAATAGGACAGATTCTTCTGATCCCTAAAGCACCGAAAATATTCTTAGAAAAAGGTAAGAAAACATCTGTTGGAAAACATGGCTACAACCCTAAAGTTGTGCCGGAAATGAAAGCTACTTTCTTTGCCCGGGGACCTGAATTTAAAAACAATCTGGTCATCAGTGAATTTGCTAACATTAATGTTTATCCTTTGGTTGCTGAGATTTTAGGATTGAAAATAGATCAGCCAATTGACGGAAAACTGAAAATTTTAAAAGAAACCCTGAAAGACAAAAAATAGTCTATGGTTTAAAATATTATAATAGTTAACAAAGTTTCGGCGCACCTTTGGTGCGCCGAAACTCATATTATCAGTCTTAGAAAAACAAAAGAATTTAAAACTTAGAAGAAAACTCTTTAGCAAAATCCTCTAGCTTTACATTACCTGTAACAGGAGAATTGTGATCAATAAAATCCTTCTGAACAACCCCGGTTCTTATTCCTCTACCCATTTCAACATAAAGATGAGCCATATCTTCAGGTAGTCCGGCTTGAAGCATTCCATTTAAAGAATCTTCATCAGAGAATTCTACCCATGGAAGTTCAGGCTTATTAACAGAAGTTCCTAAAACCTTTGCAAAATCAGCCGCTTTTCTCACATCACTTACAATATACCGGATGTTGTTTGTATTTCCGTCTTTTACCAGTTCTTCAGCGGCAGCTTGGGCAATATCATTGGGATGTACAATTGGTACTTCAACACTTGCAGGATAATTCCCTCCAATGATTCCAGCATTTTGAATCAAAGGAATATCGTTGAAAAAATTATTATAAAAATATCCGGCTCTTAAAAAAGTGAAAGAGGTATTTTCTACTTCGTTATATATTTTTTCAATATTGTGAAGACCTGCAATGGGGCCATTTTCTACCGGAGATTCAGCTCCCACACTGCTTAGCATTACGGCTCTTTTTACGTTGGCATTCTTTATAGCTTCAGCATAATTTTTTCCTGCATTGGTTGTGTTTTCTACAATCTTATCCGGGCTGATAGCCGGAGGAGTCATTACAAAAACAGCATCTGCTCCTTCAAATGTCTGAGTTAAAAAATTAACGTCTGTGATAGAACCTATGGCTGGAGTGGCTCCCAGAGATTCAATATCCTGTTTTCTTGCATCGCTGCTGCTGACTACTGTAATATTATGCCCTTCGGCAATTAACTGTTGTGCTAATGGTTTGGCTACATTTCCTAATGATCCTGTGATTACAATTTTCATAATAAATATTTTTTTATTTCTGAGAACAAAGTTATATTTGTACTTACTTTTATACAAGTACTTACCCTAAAGTATGTAGATATGACAGCGATCAAAGAAAGTTCAACCATTCAGGAGAATAAGAAAACAGTACAGGATTGTCCCGTAATGTATGTTATGGAAAGAATTGGCGGATTCTGGAAACCTATTATCCTGTTTAATCTTTCCACAGGCGAAAAAAGATACAGCGAACTGAAAAAAGCAATTCCTGCCGTAACAGAAAAAATGCTGATCCAGCATCTGAAACAGTTGGAAACAGATGGATTGATTATCAGAACAGCAAAACCTGTAATACCTCCTCATGTGACCTATAGGTTGAGTGATGCAGGTAATGAATTGGCTCCTGTTATTGATGCCATGGCTGCATGGGCTTTTCAGGATATGGAAAGAAATGATAACAAATGTGCTGAAGGAAACCGATATATGTTGAATCAGGATCAGAATGCTTTTAGCCAAAATCTAAAAAAATAAAAACAGGCGCTTCAATCTGAAGCGCCTGTTTCTGTTAATATTGTATAGAAGAGTTACAAAGATTGCATATCAATGACGAAACGGTATTTTACATCACTTTTCAGCATTCTTTCATACGCGTTGTTAATATCCTGCATTTTAATCAGCTCAATATCAGAAACAATATTATGTTTTCCACAGAAATCTAACAATTCCTGTGTCTCTGCAATACCTCCGATCAAAGAACCTGCTACAGAACGACGTTGGAAGATCATAGGTCTTGTACTTACTTCAGTTTCCTGGAATTCACCTACAAATCCTACAAGAACTAAAGTTCCGTTCAAAGAAAGAGTTTGCATATAAGGATTGATGTCATGTTCATAAGGTACCGTATCAATGATAAGATCAAATTTACCTTTTACAGCATCCATCTGTGAATCATCTGTAGAGATCACTACATGATCAGCTCCAAGTTGCTTTGCATCATCAGTCTTACCCGGAGTTCTTGAGAATAAAGTAACTTCAGCTCCCAGTCCTTTTGCCAGTTTAATAGCCATGTGACCCAATCCACCTAATCCTACAACGGCCACTTTTGAACCCGGACCTGCGTTCCAGTGTCTTAGTGGTGACCATGTAGTAATTCCTGCACATAGAAGTGGTGCTACTGCTGCCAGATCTAAATTTTCAGGAACACTTAGAACGAAATGCTCATCAACAACTACTTTTTGAGAATATCCTCCAAAAGTGTGGCCTCCAAGATGCTTATCTTTCCCGTTATAAGTTCCTGTAAATCCGTTTTGGCAATATTGTTCCAAATCGTGCTTACAACTGTCGCAATGTCCGCAAGAATCTACCATACATCCTACTGCAGCAAGATCGCCTACTTTAAATTTGGAAACCTCACTTCCTACATTGGTAATTCTTCCTACAATTTCATGTCCCGGAACTACAGGATACAAAGATCCGCCCCAGTCGTTTCTTGCTGTATGAAGGTCAGAGTGGCATACCCCGCAGTATAGGATTTCAATCTCTACGTCCTTTGTGGTTACCTCTCTTCTTTCAATATTCATTTCTTTCAGATCTGCTGTGGTAGACTCTGCACCATAAGCTTTTACTGTGATTGTACTCATTTTTTATATTTAGTTTATTTAGGTTTATAAATTATTATACTCTTCATCCGTTACAGGCTCCAGCCATTCTACAATCCCGTTTTGAGTATTAGGATTAATGGCAATATGGGTAAACCCACTGTTCGGAGCAGCTCCATGCCAGTGGATAATATCAGGAGGAATGTTAACAACATCTCCTGGGTTTAAAATCTGTACAGGTTTATCTTTTTCCTGATAGTATCCTGTTCCTGAAGTTACGATTAATATCTGTCCGCCTCCATGAGAATGCCAGTTATTTCTGCATCCTGGCTCGAAAATGACATTTCCAATCTGACAGTTCAGGCTATCCTCATTGGGTTTCAGAATATAAACCCACGCTGTTCCTCCGGAGAAATAATCTGAAGAAGCTTTTTCCCCTTTTGGAAAAATGGTTGTATTAAAAGTTTCCATAACGGTACAAAAGTCGACACTTTCTCATAAATCAGACTTATACAGATTACCGAATTACTTACCAATTTTACAGACACTATTTCAGTTACAAATGAAAGTGGTAATTTTGAATAGAAATAAAAATATACTTCATGGACAATCAGGAGGTTGAAATCTATAATACGGTCTCGGAATACAATAAAATGGCGAATCATGAAACGCTGCATCCGCTGGTAAGTGTGATTGATTTTTCCAAATCCGATCCTATATGCCAGTATAAAAGAAAATTCGGTTTTTATACCGTTTTCCTGAAGGATGTAATGTGTGGAGATATGCAATATGGGAAACACAGCTATGATTATCAGGAAGGAACTTTGGTTTTTATTGCACCCGGGCAAACATATGGAATTTATAATAAAGACAGATTTGTTCAGCCTGCAGGTTTTGCCCTAATTTTTCATCCGGATTTAATAAAAGGAACCAACCTAGGGAAGAACATGAAAGACTATTCATTTTTCTCTTATGACGTACATGAAGCCCTACACCTCTCTGAAAAAGAAAGAGAAGTAGTGTTGGATTGCTTTAAAAATATTAAGCTTGAACTGGAACAGGCTATTGATAAACACAGCAAATCTTTAATCGTTAATAATATTGAACTATTCCTGAATTACTGTATGCGTTTTTATGACCGCCAGTTTATTACGAGAGATCACATCAATCAGGGGGTGATTGGAAAATTTGAAAATCTGGTTGATGATTATTTAAAATCTGAAAATCCTAAGAATATTGGTTTTCCAATGGTAAACTATTTTGCAGAGAAGCTGAACCTGTCCGCCAATTATTTTGGAGATCTGATAAAAAAAGAACTGGGTATTTCCGCTCAGGAATTTATCCATAACAAACTTATTGATATCGCTAAAGAACAAATCCTGGATCAGGCAAAAACAATCAGTGAAATTTCCTATGATTTAGGGTTCAAATATCCACAGCATTTTACAAGATTGTTCAAAACAAAAGTAGGCATTTCTCCAAGTGAATACAAAATCCTGAACTAAGTTTTCAACACGAAGAACACTAATCTTTTTCACAAACAACACAATGATAGTTAGTGAATATTTGTGCTATCATTTGTGAGATTTGTGTTTAAATAATTAAATTTAGAAAGAAAAGTTCACAGTTTTAAAAATGACACCTAATCAGCAGAATACCACTATTTTTGAGACCAGGTTCGGGAAAATTTTAGCATTAAAAGAAGAGGGGATTATCAGAGCCAGAAGTATCCGATATGCTCATTCTGAAAGATTTAAAGAACCCGTTGCCATAGAAGCTTCTTTATCTTCTGTAATTATTTCCCCGGAAAAAACACCAGTCTGTCCACAGGCTTTAAGTCCGCTTGTGGAAAAAATGATTGGAGCAACCTCCGTTGAAAGCTTTGAAGCAGATGAATCTACCCAGTATCTCTCCATAACCCGCCCTGAAACAGTTTCTGAAAATGAAAAGCTTCCTGTTGTAGTCTGGATTCATGGAGGATCTCATGAAATAGGCTGTGGTGATCTTGCTACTGCCAATCCTGCCGAATGGGTGAAAGAACAACATATCATCGTAGTTGCCGTCTCGTATCGTCTGGGATTGTTCGGTTTTCTAGGTGGAGATGAAACAAGACCTGCTAATCTTGGACTTTTGGATATGATCGAAGCATTGAGGTGGATAAAAGCCAATATTGCAGAGTTTAGTGGTGATGAAAACAATATTACCCTTCTCGGGCAGTCTTCAGGAGGAGATGCTATTGCTCACCTAATGATTTCAGAAGGGGTGGAGGATTTATTTCAGCGTGTGATCATCCAGAGTGCTCCTCTGGGATTACGCCATAAAAGACAGAAAATGTCTGCAGAATTTCTTAAAAAAACAGAAGTATTGAAAGATGAAACTGACGTTTTAAAAATGATGGAGGACTACAAAATATTTGTACCCTCTGTAATAAAATACGGTTTGAAAGCTGCAATGCCCTTTGGTACACAATACGGATATTTTCCTCTGTGTAAAGAAGAAGAGTCGGTGGAGATGTGGAAAAAGAATGCTCAGAAATTTGATGTGATCATTGGTTTAAATAATGATGAAACTGCCTTTTATCTCAAGACTTCCGAGGCTTTAAATAAATATTTCGGAAAAGGATTTGGTTTAAAACTCATAGATAAAGCGGTTGAAAAAACTACAGCACTTATCTATGGAAATCCGGCAAAACAATTTGCTCAGACTTTGGCTGAATCCGGTGGAAATGTCTATCTCTTCAGAATTCATTCAAAATTGAAAGACAATCACATCGGAGCACCACATTGTATTGATCTTCCTTTGATTTTTGGGAATGAATCAGCGTGGAAATCTTCCGAACTGCTGAAAGATATTCCCTGGAGCCGTATTCATGAGAACGGTAAAAAACTGCGGGCACTTTGGGCAGAATTTGCCAGAACCGGAAAAATATCTGATGCCTCCGAAAGACCGGAGATCCTGGAACTCCGAAAGATATAGTTACATACTAAAATTATAAAAACCAATCATCTTAACAAATATTCCAGCCGAAGATAAACATTCCCTTCCCTTGGAGGTGCAGCGAAAATTCAAAGAATTTTTGACGGAGTGGTTAGCCATATTTTCAACAGTTATATGTTTTTTGTGTGAATTATGTATACAGAATCAGGTGATTGCTGTTGAATGTTTATTCATAATTGTAATTTTTGATGTAAATTTAATTATTGAACCATAAAAAATAATAATTATGAAAACAAACAAAGATTTCAAAGTAAAAAAACTTAAACGTGAGGAACTGAAGAGTTTAAAGGCCGGAGATTTAAATTGGGGTAAAGTATGCTGTACTTCCACCGAAGACGGGCAATGTTGCGAATGGGCCATAGATGTTTGGAATTGCCGTTACATTTATTGCTGATTTTCTAATGAAAGCAAGCCTTGTCAAGGTTTTAACCCTTGACAAGGCTCTTATTCAGGAATCCAGACACTTACATTTCCTGCCGGAACTGGGAAATTTCCCCATCCGTTTTCATCAATCGTTACTTTGTCTTTGAATCGTTTCAACAGATCTTTGAATTTTTTTCCGGAATACAACATTCCCATTTCCATAGGCTTGTTGTAAGAATCTTTATTACTCAGAACAGTTGCACATCCTGGATGTTCATCATCACCAGTGCGAACCCAACCAAGGCAATTGGCATCCTCAAAATAATCTTGCTGGTCACCGTAAGCATAATCTTTCCTTGCTTTTAACAGCTCTTCAATACCGTCTACTTTGGGCATAAATATCTCCTGATCATTACCTTCTCTATCCTTATCCACATAATGAGCTCCATAGAGATCTGGATAGAAGATGCATGGATAGCCGTCTTTTCTTAATAAGATAAATGCATAGGCAAGAGGTTTGAACCATGGGTCTACAGGAGCTTCAAGATCCTGTAAAGGCTGTGTATCATGATTGGCTACCAAACTTACAGAATGCATCGGATCTGCCTGAGTAAGAGTTTCATCAAAAATTCTCCTGAGATCATAAGAACCACCTTCCCTGGAAGCCGTATGGAAATTATTCTGTAACGAACTGTCAAAAAGACTCATACATCCATCCGTTACTTCAATATATTTTTGGAGAAGATGAAGATATCCGGGAGCCCAGTATTCTCCTACAGCGAAAATATTTTTTCCGGAATTGGAACGGAGCAGCGTAAGCCATTCTTTATAAAAATCAAAAGAAATATGTTTTAAAGCATCCAGTCTCACGCCATCGAAATCTGTCTGATCAAAATACCATTTTGCCCAATTATTGAGCTCTTCCCGTACAAAAGGATTTCGGTGTTCAATGTCATTATACATCAGGTAATCATAATTTCCTTTTTCATCATCAATCATTTCTTCCCAGTCATTTCCATATTCAGACTGTATTTTATAAATATGGGATTCCATACCTTCCGCGTAATCTACACCGCTGAAGCAGGTGAAGTTCCATTCAAAATCAGAATATTTTTTTCCTCTTCCTGGAAAGGTAAATTTGGTATAAGATTCAATTTCAATGACGTCGGAGATAATTTTCTCCCTGTTCTCTTCATCTACTTTTACCACTTTGAATTTTTCCAGCTCATCACCTCCTGCTTTATGTCCCAGGACAATATCTACAATCACTTGTATATTTTGTTTCTTTAAGGCTTTAATGGCTTTTGTATAATCATTTTTAGTACCGTATTTTGTAGCAATGGTACCCTTTTGGTCAAATTCTCCAAGGTCATAGAGATCATAAGCGTCATATCCGGTAGAATAACCGCCATTTGTTCCTTTATAGGCTGGAGGAAACCATACAGAAGTGATTCCAAGTTTTGCTAAGTATCCGGCCTGTTTTTCGGCTTCTTTCCACAATTTTCCGTCGCCTTCAGAGTACCAGTGGAAAAACTGAATCATGGTTGGGTTCATAGATTTGCTGATTTGGTAGATACAAGGTAGCGAAAAAATATGACCTACTCATTTTCAAATTCCTCAAACGGGATTTTTAGTTGAACGGAAACCTGTTTTTTTTCTTCAGTATTCAGTTGGGAGAGAGATAATCCGAGCAGGCGTACAGCTTTATCAAAAGGACGGAGATCCCAGAGTTTTTTCCCAGTGTTATAATACTGTTCCGGTGACGAGAAATAATCTTCTCTTGTTATGCTTCTTGTGAAAAGAGAGAAATCTTTATATTTTATCTTTAATGTTAAAGTTCTTCCGAGAATATTATTTTTCTGTAATCTTTGATGGATTTCCTGAGCAAGACTTTCCAGCTTTTCATTGATCTGCTGTTCGTCCAAAAGATCTTCAAAAAAAGTTCTTTCCACGGCCACACTTTTCTGGATCCGATGAGGTTTTACTTCAGAAGTATGAATACCGCGTACTACATTGTAATAATGTTTCCCGGACTTTCCGAAAAGCCTTACCAGATCTTCAAGTGATCTCTTCTTTAAATCTTTTCCTTTATAAATTCCTAAACTAAACATTTTGTTGGCTGTAACTTTTCCAACCCCGTAAAATTTTTCTACAGGCAGTTCTTCCAGGAAATGCTCCATTTTATCAGGATGAATTGTTTTCTGGCCATTCGGTTTATTGATGTCTGAAGCTACTTTAGCTAAAAATTTATTGACTGAAATTCCTGCAGATGCCGTCAGTCCCGTCTGTTCAAAGATTTTCTGACGGATTTCTTTGGCAATCAGGTTGGCAGATTCCATTCCTTTTTTATTTTCGGTGACATCCAGATAAGCTTCATCCAGAGACAGGGGTTCTACCAGATCAGTATATTCATAGAAAATCTCCCGGATTTTTTTGGAGATCTCTTTATATCTGGCAAATCGGGGAGGAACAAAAATAAGATGTGGGCATTTTTCTTTTGCGGTCTTGCTGGGCATTGCAGAGCGTACTCCATATTTTCTGGCTTCATAGCTTGCTGCGGCAACGACGCCTCGATGCTGCCCTCCAACTGCAATAGGCTTCCCTTTCAATGTAGGATTATCATGCTGCTCCACAGAAGCATAGAATGCGTCCATATCAACATGAATAATTTTACGAAGTGGCAAAGAAAAATCCATATACAAAGATATGGATTCCTTTATTTATGGTAAATTTTTTATAGAAAGGAAGTGTGACGCTGGAGTGTGGAAGTTAATGAGAAAGATATGGAAATTTATGACCTGTTTATTGAAAATTAGTTTAGAAAAAATAACAGATTTTCAACGTACTAAAATTACTTCCACCTTCGATTTTCCTGCTTCCAACCTCTTACGATTTCAGTCTCATGGTGAGAAGATGAGGTTCAAAACCAGCTTTTTCGTAAGCTTTTATAGCAGATTCATTTTGAGCATACACATCAAGTCTTACCTCACTGATTCCTCTTGATGTGGACCAGGAAATAAGTTCATCGGTAATCACTTTATTGATTCCTTTTCCTCTATGTTCCGGCTTTACATACATAAAACCGAGATAGGCATATTCTTTAAACTGATAATAATCTTTTGCTGCTTTTTTGATCAGAGCATATCCTGATGCAACAATTTCATTATTTTCTTCGGCAACAATTACGGTTGCTTCCGGAGATTGTATTAAATGTTTTAAATCATAATAATGAATCTCTCCTTCAATAAGTGTACTGTTGAAAGGTCTTTCTGCAGTAACAACTCCCTGTTCAAATTCTAAAAGGATTTCTAAATCCTGTTCTGTGGCTTCTCTTGTGATCATGGTGTTATCTATCTAAAATTTTAAAACTCATTGAAAGCCGATGGTTGTCAATGAGTTTTTTATGTTTTTTTTAAAAATAAATGAATATTATTTTAAGAGTTTATCTATGGTTTGTTGAAGTTCAGGATCTTCAGGGGATATCGCGTAATATTTTGCAATTGAAGATTTCTGATCAATCACCATATATCTTGGAATCCAGTTAAGATCCACATAATTATTAAAATCATTTTTCCAGCCAGTAGAAAACCAATAATTTTCTTTGTCTTTCATGTCAAATCTTTCAAGGCTTTTTTCAAATCCTTCTTTTGAACGGTCTAATGATAAAAATACAAAATCAATATTTTTATTATTTTCTTCTAATTCTTTAGCTTTTGGAAGTGCCTTCAGACAATCTCTACACCATCCGGCCCAAAAATCAATCACTAAGACTTTTCCTTTATGCTGATCAAGAATCTGCTGGACTGTAATGGCTTTTCCTTCTTCATCTTCAAGTTTCTGTTGCAAAGCTTCTTTTGAAAACCCTGTTTTAAGAACAGCAGGAACTTTTTGTGAATAGCTTATTCCAAAAATCCCCATCATAAAAATTAATATCAACTTTCTCATCTCGTACAATTTCATTTGTACAAATCTAAACAATGAATTGCAATCTGAGATTGATTTCAGCTGAATTAGGAAAAATTTATAATATTGATGGTTTCTATGGGAATTGAGTGAAAATATGCTTAACCACCCCGTCAAAAATTCAATAGAATTTTTGACACCTCTCCGAAGGAGGGGAATATTTAAGTCTTCAGTTGTAATTCCGGACGATTTATTATTGGTAGTTTTTAACCAAGCCTTTCACAACGGTAATTACATTCGGCATTGCTTTATTGGCAGCATTTAAAACTTCTTCGTGAGAAACGGCCAAAGCAATATCTGGTCCGCCAAGGTCTGTGATGACCGAAATACCAAAGACATCCATTCCCATATGTCTGGCTACAATCACTTCCGGAACGGTGCTCATTCCTACCATATCACCGCCGATGGCTTTGATCATGCCATATTCAGCCGGAGTTTCAAAAGTTGGGCCTTGTAATGCCACATACACTCCCTGATGGATCTTGATATGATGACCTGATGCAATCTGTTCTGCTGTGGCAATCATTTTTTTGTTGTAAGGTTCACTCATATCCACAAAACGGGGTCCAAACTCATCAATATTTTTTCCGCGTAAAGGATGCTCGGGCATCATGTTGATGTGATCTTTCAGGATAACAATATCTGCCACGCTGTAAGCAGGGTTTACACCACCGCAGGCATTGGAAAGAATAAGTTTTTGAATGCCCAGCAGATAAAAAACTCTTATTGGGAAAGTTACGGTTTCCATTGAATGCCCTTCGTAATAATGGAAACGTCCGCTCATCATCAGAACTTTTTTCCCCTCAAGTATTCCGTAAATCAGTTTTCCGGTGTGGCCGGCTACTGTAGTCTGTGGAAAATGAGGAATGTCTTTGTACTCTAAAACATGGATCGGTTCTACTTCATCCTGTAGTTTTCCAAGTCCGGATCCTAAAACAACCGCAAAATCAGGTGTTTCCTGAATGATATTTTTAATAAAATCAGCAGTCTCTTTAATTTTTTCTAACATAATCTAAGATGATTTGATTGAATTCTTCTTTCTTATCAATAAGTACATTGATAGGCCAGTAGTAAACAATTTCTCTAAGATAGTCAAAAGTTTTCAGACGTACATAGTCTTTCTCTGTGGTTAATATCAGCTTATATTCCCCTAATTTTTTATACTCGGCAAGGATTTTTTTAATATCATCATCCGTGAAATTATGATGGTCTCTGAACTTTAAATGTTTCACCCTTTTTGAGAATTTTGCCAGATGTTCCAGAAGTGGTTTGGGATTAGCAATTCCGGTGATCAGTAAAATATCATAATAATTCAGGTTGTTATCCGGAAGCATTTTCTCTTTTCCGTATACATTCTCGTCATAACCAATGGATGAAAAGAAAACTTTCTGTCCGTATGAAGGTCTTATTCTTGAGATATAATACCTTTTTGTTTCCTCAGTAAGTTCGTCAGGACATTTGCTGACCATAATAATGTCTGCTCTTTTGTATCCGGATCTTGATTCTCTCAGATCTCCGGCCGGAAGAAGGTAGTCTTTGAAAAAAGGATCATTAAAGTCGGTCATCAGAATATTGAATCCAGGCTTGATCGCTCTGTGCTGCATGGCGTCATCCAATACCAGAACTTCAAGGTCCATATCTTCAATTACTTTTTTGGCTCCGGGCACACGTTCTTCTGAAACAGCAATGACGAAACGGTTTTTAAAACGCTCAAAAAGCTGCATCGCTTCATCACCTACCATTTTGTAGTTGCTTTCATAATTGGTTACTTCGTAGCCTTTTGTCAGCCTTCCATAGCCTCGTGAAAGAACACCGGTTCTGTAATGTTTGGATAGATATTGAGCCAGATACATCACCATGGGTGATTTTCCGCTTCCGCCCACAGAAAGATTTCCGACATTGATTATCGGAGTTTTGAATTTTGTCGACTTAAAAATTCCCAGATCATACATTGTGTTTCGGATACCCGTTACCAAATGATAACCAAGGGAAAAAGGATAAAGGTACCATCTTTTCATACGATTGCAAAAATAGGAATTTTCATAAGCATTTGACGTAATATTCTCAAAGACTTTTCAACAAATATTTCGTTAAATTAAAGTATTTTTGTGGAGTTATTACAATACATTGAGATACTTTATTGAATTTTCTTACAACGGAAAGAACTATTTCGGCTACCAGATACAGCCGGATGCCATTTCTGTGCAGGAAGAACTGGAAAAAGCACTTTCCACTATTTTAAGGGAAGAGATTAAAACTACAGGAGCAGGAAGAACTGATACAGGGGTTCACGCTAAAAAAATATTTGCTCATTTTGACACAGAAAAAGAGTTGGATGATCAGCTTACGCGCAGGCTGAACAGTTTTCTTCCACCTGATGTTTCTATTAAAAGGATCTTTCCGGTAAAAGATGATTTTCATGCCCGTTTTGATGCTACGTACAGAACCTACGAATATTATATCTCACTGGAAAAAAATCCATTCACACAGGAATCTGCATGGCAGCACTGGAAAAGAGGTCTGGATATTGATGCCATGAATGAAGCTTGCAAAATTCTTTTTGAATATGAAGATTTTACCAGTTTCGCCAAATTAAAAACCGACAACAAGACCAATATCTGCAAAATGTATAAAGCGGAGTGGGAGCAAAACGGATCTGAACTGAAATTTACAGTTTCAGCCAACCGTTTTCTTAGAAATATGGTTCGTGCTATCGTTGGAACAATGGTAGAAATAGGAACCGGAAAACTGAACCCGGAAGATCTTCGTACAGTGATTGAAGATAAAAACCGAAACGCTGCCGGAACTTCAGCTCCAGGGCACGGATTGTATCTGGTGGATGTGGGATATGAATTTTAATACTAAGATATAGTCTGTTATCAATTCATTTGTGATAGCCAAAAAATGTCTTTGGTTACAATGAATCTCTGGAAGACTCTGAAGATTTTCCACAAGCTGCTTGTGATTTCCAGAGACCTCGGAAAATCACAAGCAGGCTGTTTTTATAAAGAATGAAATAGGGCTTAATAGCCAAAAAATCAGCTTGTCGGGAGATTAAGGATATTCATTCTGTAAATAACAGGTATCTGAAATTTTCTATGACGATTTGCAAAAGTTGTAAAGGCAGTCCGGTTATAAAGTCTTATTTTTGCATAGAATTTTTATTTTAATTCTTTCTTTCGATTCGTACAATGAAAAAACAAGATACCTGGGAGATTATAAAAAGGCTGTTCTTTATCGGAATGAAGTTCCGTTCATGGTTCATCCTTACGCTTATAATTTCTATATTCCTTTCCATTGTTTCTACTTACAGGCCGTATCTTACTATGCAGGTGGTGGATAATGATATTACAAAGCTGCATGATAAAGCTTTGATGATGAAACACATCTACATTCTTGTGGGGTTGGTGTTTGCAGAAACAGTTTTAAACTTTTTTTTAGTTTATTTTTCAAATTTCATCTCGCAGAATGTGATCAGGGATATCAGAGAGCGTTTATATGCTAAACTGATCTATTTCAAGACTTCATTTTTTGATAAAACTCCAATCGGACAGCTGGTGACGCGTGCCGTAGGAGATGTGGAAACAATTGCTACAGTATATACAGACGGTTTCCTGATGGTTTTCGGAGATATACTGAGAATTCTGTTTGTACTGATTATGATGTTCAGTACTAATGTTCATCTGAGTTATATTACGCTGGCTATTTTACCTTTAATGGTGATGATCACGAGATTCTTCCAGAAAAGACTGAAAAAAGCTTTTGGAGATGAAAGAAACTGGACAGCCAATCAGAATTCTTTTGTTCAGGAGAGACTGGCAGGAATGTCTATTATTCAGGTATTCAACAGACAGGAATCTGAATTTAAGAAATTTGATGATATTAATATTACATTAAAGGGAGCATTACTGAGAACCGTATTTATTTTCTCGCTGTTCTTTCCCGTAGTGGAACTTATCTCTTCATTATTCATAGGATTTATCCTTTTCTATGGAGGATATATTACGATCAGTGCGGGGGTTGTGATTGCCTTTATCCAGTATATTTCAATGCTGATCCGTCCTTTGAGACAGATTGCCGACCGTTTCAATAATATTCAGCGAGGAATTGTAGGAGCAGAAAGAGTGCTGGGATTAATGGATGAAGAAAATGCAATGCCGAATAACGGAACGGTAAAGAAAGATCACTTTGCCGGAAAAATTGAATTCCAGAAAGTACATTTTGCTTATGACGAAAAGCAGGAAGTTCTGAAAGGAATTGATTTTAAAGTAAACCCGGGAGAAACAGTAGCCATTGTAGGAGCAACGGGTGCCGGAAAGTCTACCATTATTAGTCTGATCACAAGATTGTATGATATCAACTCCGGAAATATTCTGATTGATGATGTGGATTTAAAAGACTATGAGCTTTATAACCTGAGAAGCCACATAGGAGTCGTTTTACAGGATGTTTTCCTTTTCCATGGAAGTATTTTTGAAAATCTTTCCTTTGGAGATGATACCATAACTTTGGATAAAATAAAAGCAGGTGCCAGAGAAATTGAGGTAGACCAGTTTATTCAGCAGCTTCCTGGCGGATATGATTATGTGGTGAGTGAAAGAGGTTCGTCAATATCTTTAGGGCAGAGACAATTGCTGTCTTTCCTGAGAGCCTATTTATCAGATCCGAAAATTTTGATTCTGGATGAAGCCACATCTTCTATAGATCACGAAAGTGAAAAGCTTATTCAGAGAGCAACAGAAAAAATTACCAAAAACAGAACATCCATTATTATTGCCCACAGACTTTCAACGATTGAAAAAGCAGATAAGATCATTGTGATGGAGCATGGTAAAATTGTAGAAGAAGGGAAGCATCTTGAGCTTTTGGATAAGAACGGATATTATGCTACTCTTTACAAAGCCCAGCTGCGTCATGAAGTGGAAATGGAAGAAGAAAAAGAATCATAATCCATTCAGGTATTAAAATAAAAAAGAGAGTCATTACGATTCTCTTTTTTATTTTAATATATAATTCATTAATGCTTTTTAAAACTACAGAAAACAAAATTCTGAACAGTTTCAAAAGGAGTGATATGATCTTCAGTAAGGCATTTTATTTTTTCAAAACTTCCTTTAAATTTTTCTGATAATGACTCTTCATCATACTGCTGAATATCCAATCCGCTGCATTTCGTAGGTCCGTTTTTGGAAAAAGTTCCAAGGATTATAAAGTTATTCACATTCTTTTCTGCAATATCAATATATTTTGAAACCTGTTCCGGACTTGTCAGGAAGTGAAAAGCAGCTCTGTCATGCCAGATGTCATAAGTTTCCGTAGGTTGGAAAGCAGTAATATCGGTGGCAATCCATTTTACTTTATGGGCTAAATTTCCGAGTCTTTTCTGTGCTTTTTCCAAAGCGTTGGTAGAAATATCAAGGACTGTAATATTCCCGTAGCCTTCCTCAAGAAGAAAATCAACAAGGTTGCTGTCTCCGCCGCCAATATCAATGATGCTGGCATCTTTTCCCAATCCTGAAGATTTGATAAAGTCAAGTGATGTCTGAGGTTTTTTCTGGGTCCAGCTTACCTGATCTGGATTTTTGGTTTCATATACATTTTCCCAGTGATTTTTATTGTCAGAAGAACTCATGATTCTTTTAATTGATTGTTTATCTCTTCAAATTTATTAATTAATTCGTCAAGTTTTCCCTGTTGTTTCTTTATTGTTTTGGGTCTTAAATAAAACCAATTAAAAGCGATCCATGCAAATGTTATGGCATAGGCCAGAATGCCTGAACCAAGAGTCATTCTTGAAGTGTACTCATACATATAAAAGCATATTCCTAGAAAAAGCATGATAAAATACAGATTGAGGATGGTAGTCTGCATCAATTTCTGCTTACTCTTCACTACATATAAACTCTGGAGATATTCATGGTTTGACTGGGTCTGATCAATTTTGTAAAAAACCATAAACATTTTATTGTAGGCAAAAAGGAACATGACCATGGCCAGAATGACAAGCACAATCCCGATTTTTGTAGTAATCATCTGAGGCTGGAAACGATACCAGATATAAATAATCAATAATGAGGTGGTGATTAATCCAATATTGGCAGCAATCAGCTTACGCAGATTCTGGTTTCTGAATTTTTTCAGCTTACCAAGAAGCTCTTCCAGGTTGGGTTTATTGGAAGTCTGTTGCTTCCATATATTTTTGAAATTAATATTAGTATCCATTTTCTCTAAACTTTTGCGTTAATTTTTCCTTTATCCTGTGAATTTTTACCCGTATATTGGATTCAGAAAGCCCTACGATATGAGCTATCTCTGCCTGCTTCACTTCTTCCTGCTCCAATGAAATAATAATTCTGTCTGTTTCCGGAAGCTCAGAAATAAACTGATAAAGCATTTGTATCTGAGGCTCCATGGATTCCTGTTTTTTCTCTTCCAGATTGATGGGAAGATCTGTTTTGGTGAATTTCTTTTCCTTTTCAATCTGCCGGAGACAGTTATTAGAGGCAATTCTGAAGATCCATGTTCCTATGCTGGATTCATTTCTGAATTTCGGAAGCTGCTGCCATACAATGATAAATGTTTCCTGGGCAAGATCCTGAGCGAGGTCGGGATCATTCACATATCCCATGCACAGGCGGAATATCCTTTGCCAGTAGAGTTCGTATATCTCTTCAAAAGCCATTATTTCGCAGATAAAAAGTTATTAAGCTGATTAAAATACCAATCTTTGTCGTCATACATGATGAAATGTAACCCTTTTGAAGCATACTGCATATTGGTGTTTTTTAAATTTTTGTATTGGCCTTCAATAGTCGGTTTCAGATTGGCAAAAAAAGATTCCAAAAGAATAAGAGAAGGACATTGTATATTTTTTATTTTCTCTCTCAGGTCGGTATTGGAAAAATCACAATACATCTTTGCAAATGTTTTTCGGTCAGATTTCATGCTCCAGTTGATCACCGTTTCCTGCATAGAAGTATCTGCCAGAAGACGTGGCATAGTCTGTGTCTGCATTTTACGGAACTGATCATCACTCATAGCTGTTAGTTGAGTAATGGTAGAGGTACAGTCATTATTTTCTTTAGAGGTAAAACCAGGATCAGACATCGCAGCCAGACAAGGTAATGTGTCTACAATGACGATTTTTCCTACTAATTCAGGGTAATCTGCAGCAATTGCAAGGGCAAGGCCGCCTCCCATGCTGTGTCCGATGATAATAGGTTTTTCTATTTTATTATTCTTTATATAAGCAGCAATTCCTTTTTCCCAATCTTTAAAGCTGGCGTCTGCCTGTGGTTGTGTTCCGGCAAATCCTGCCATCGTTAACGTATAACAAGTGAAGTTTTTTTCAAATTTTGCAGCTGTTTCGTTCCATACATCTCCTGAAGAGGCAAACCCGGGAATAAATAGTAAGGACTGATTTCCTTTTCCGGTTTTCTTTACTTCAAACGGATAAGCTGCTTCCTGTCCAAATATATTGCATATTGCTAAAAAAAATAACATAATGATAAGAAGGAATGTAAATTTTTTCATGATTTCTAAAGTTTTAAGGTTTATTTGTCTTTTAGAGACGAACCTTGAAAAAATGTTACACCAGATTTGATTTTTTTTGAAAAAAATATTTCTCCTCCTTCTGAACCCTTATGTTTAGGGCAAACTCACATGAAATTTATTTTTATAAAAATTAACAGCAGTTATTTTTGAATATAGAACGTTATGAAATAATGAATATGTATCAGGAAATTATTAATCTAATATTCTTCCATAGAATCTGCTGATGTCAAAATAAAATCCGGGAACCTTGTATTTGTCCTTTTCAAATTCCTGATAATCACATTTTCCTTTCAGACTTTGCGATTTTGTTTCCATTTGAAACCTGTTTAAAAGGACATATTCATCAGTAACGGAAATGACATGAAAGCCGGTCTCACATTTCAACCCATCACCTGAAGTAAGAATAGCGTTTAATAATCCGTGGAAATTTCCAGCGACTTTTTCAGCGGTGTTATCATCATTATTTAAATGATATAAATAAGCAAGATAATTCATGGCGCGCAGATCAAGTGGGTTTTCATCCAAAGCATCCAAAAACAATTGGATCCCTTTGGAAAGATCTTTTTGTGAAATACCTTCCCCGCGATAATATTTGGCCACTTCTTCAGCTTTCTTCCCTGTTTTATACGGTTGATAATCTTTTTGAAAAGTATAACCGAAGTAAAGATGACGGTATTGGCTGCTTGTAAGAAGTGTATCGTTCTGTTTTAATCTTTTTAAAAGCTTCGGATAGTAATATTCTGAATTTTTATCCTCAATATTTTTTTGAATTGCAGCATAATCTGGTGCTTTAAATTCCATTTTTTGTGCATGCAGGAAAGTAAGCAGTGTTAAAAAGAATAAAGAGAAAAATGCTTTAATATTCATGGTTTGTATAACGTTGTTATGATTTTTTGACCACTTAAAAATACGGAATGTGCACTAATAAGATAAAAAAATACTAACTGTTTGTAAAAAAAACAATAAAATATTGTCAAAGTGTTATTCCGTGTTGATAAATTTACTAACTTTATTCGGAATTTAAGAGGTTACCCCTGACATTCAAAGGGGTAAATGGAATTTTTAACTAAAAAACTAAAAAATATTAATGAGCAGTAGTATCCAAGATGAATTTAAAGTCTTCAAAGACGAATTGAAAAAGTTAAATATCGAAGTACAAAAAGTTGTAAAAGTAGGAAACGGAAGTATGGATTTCCACGAGGTTTTCTATAAATCGCCGAGGTATGAAGAGGTAAAAAGTATTTATGTCCAGCGTCATAATCTGGATAGTATGATTGAAAAATTTAAACAAGCCTATCATTAAAAAATAGAACGAGCACCGCAGAGAATCTGCGGCGCTCAGTTTTTTATAACGCTATAGAGACTAATCTTTATCCAGTGTGGAAGTTTTCTTAGTGTCTTTCATTCCGGCATAAACAATCAGGGAAAAAAGAATACATCCGGTAATGTACCAGTAAAAGTATTCTTCAGAACCTATCTTTTTGAACCAAAGCGCAATATATTCTGCAGTGCCCCCAAATACCGCAACTGTAATAGCATAAGGCAGGCCTACACCAAGTGCCCTGATTTCCGAAGGGAAAAGTTCTGCTTTTACCACTGCATTAATGGAAGTATAGCCGCTTACAATAATTAATGCAGCCATAATCAGGAAGAAGGCTCCCCAGATTGAAGTAGTAGAACTCAATGCTGTAAGAAGCGGAACAGTACATAAAGTTCCCAGAATACCAAAACTTAAAAGAAGCGGTCTTCTTCCGATCTTGTCAGACAATCCTCCGAATACAGGCTGAAGACATGCAAAAATAAAGAGTGAAATAAAAGAAACCAATGTAGATTCTTCCTTGGTAAGATGTACGGTATTGACTAGGAATTTCTGCATGTAAGTTGTATAGGTATAAAATGCCAGTGTTCCTCCTAAAGTCAGACCTACAACGGTAAGCAGTGCCCTTGGATGCTTCAGAAGTTCTTTCACTGTTCCTTTTTTCTTTTCATTCACTTGTTTTTTATTCTCAAAAGCTTCTGTCTCATGAAGATTGGCACGGAGATATAATGCAATGACAGAAAGCATGGCTCCAATCACAAAGGGAATTCTCCAGCCCCATTCTTCAAGCTGGGCTTCAGTCAGCAATAATTTCTGTAAAATAAGCTGAATTCCCAAAGCGATCAGCTGCCCGCCAATCAGAGTAACATATTGAAAGCTTGAATAAAATCCTCTTCTGTCCTGTGTAGCCATTTCGCTGAGGTAGGTAGCTGAAACTCCATATTCACCGCCAACACTCAAGCCTTGAAGTAATCTTGCCAGTAAAAGTAATAGCGGAGCTAAAATTCCTATGGACTGGTAAGTAGGCGTAAAGGCAATCAGTAAAGATCCGAATGACATAAGAAGAACAGAAAGTGTCATTGCTTTTTTTCTTCCCACCTTATCTGCAATACTTCCAAACATCCAACCTCCAATAGGGCGCATCAGAAAGCCTACTGCAAATATTCCTGCCGTATTCATCAGCTGTGCATTCAGATCAGAATCCGGGAAAAATGAATGTGAAAAATAAATGGCAAAGGCTGCGTAGGCATACCAATCATACCATTCAACAAGATTTCCGATAGATCCGCCTATGATGGCTTTGATTCTTTGTCCGGTAGTGATAGAGGATGAATTCATAAAGTATTATTTCAGACAAGTTTTAGACTTCCAAGATACAAATTTCAGAAAAAAATAAACCGCTCTGAAAAAGAACGGTTGAATAATAGGTAAGAGTGATTTTTTAAAATCTATATCCAATGGAAAGCCCGCTTCTGAAGCCCGCCCAGGGACCGTCCACTTTTATTCTGGCACCACTGGCATTGGTTTCTACCGTATACTTCACAAAAGGAATATCAAGGTCTTCAATTTCTTTTTTAAGCTGTGCCTGCATGTCAGGAGTCAATACATAATCTGAGGTCATGGTAAAATCACCTTTTCCACTTCCGTAATGTGCTCCTGCAATCCAAAAATCCAGTACAAGATTCTGGCTTCTTGTTAAAAAGAATTGTACTCCGACCATCAGACCTCCGCTGTTTCCATTGGTATCTCCCTGGCCTCGAAGAGGGATTTGATAGGTCATTGCATTAGGACCATTGTAATCATAATAAAAATCAAAAGTATTGGATGTAACACTTGAATACCGATAATAAGGGGCAAAATAAAATCCTTTTCCATAGCCTTTACCAATATAAAATCTGGGTTCTATGGTGAAATTAGTGGCTTTTACTCTAAGATTCTGGAATCTTTTCTCATCTTCATCTTTCAGAAAGGCATTGATGAATGGCACTTTTCCTTCCGGCATCATTCCGAAACCGATGTTCACTGAAAGCCACTGGTTGATGACCCGCTCGTAAGACAGGTTAATATTTCTGAAAGCATATGCTGTGACATTGGTCTTGATGATATTCATCTTTTCTGCTGAGCTGTTTTGAATTTCCTGAGCTCCCAATACTGAAAAAAGAAAGCTCGGAATTAATATGAATGCTTTTTTCATGACTTTATATTTTGTGATGTTAAAAAGTACCAGCAAAAAACGGGCTGTATTTAACATAATAATAAGAATTTAAAGAAAAATTATTGATAAATCTTTAATGTTAACAACAGTCAATGTAATATACAGCGGGGATTGATTGTTCTAACAGTATAATTCATCTTTTGATATGAAAAAAACTATTTATACCATATTCTTTCTTTGCGGAGTTTTTGCTTTTGCCCAGGAGAAGAAAAACGATACAGCCGATGTTGCAGCAACAAAAGATATTCAGGAAGTTATTTTAAAATCACAACGTAAAAAACAGTTTGCAGATAAAGCTGTTTATACTTTTGATAAGGAGGCATTGGAACGAGCACGCTATGCTAAAGATCTGCTTCGTACCCTTCCGGAATTACAGCTGGATCCGGTATCGAATACCATTGCCAGTACGAAAGGAGGAGCTACACTATTTCTTATCAACGGGATTGAAGCTACAGATATGCAGATCCGAAGTGTAGCACCCAGCGAGGTAGTGAAAGTTGAGTATTATGATATTCCGCCGGCAAGATGGGCAACAAGGGCAGATACTGTAGTGAATATTCTGACGAGATCCACAGAAACAGGTTATGTTTTTGGTGCTGATGTTTCTACAGCTTTGAACACAGGATTTGTGAATAGTTCTGCTTATGCCAATTATACCAAAGGGAAAAATAATTTCGGTTTAGAATATTCTTTAAACCTGAGGGATTATGATGACCGAAGAGTAAACAGTATCTATGATTACCAGCTGAACGGAAAACATTACCGTTCTGATGAAAACAGGAAAGATCATTTCGGGTACACTTTCCAGAATGTTGCTTTACGCTATACAAGACTTGTTCCTGATAATTATGCTTTTCAGGCCAAACTGAATATGGATATTTTCAGCAGATTTTCAAAAGGAGTAGGGCAGAGTACCTTTAGTGAAGATGATCTGAAGGACGAACATGCGATGTTTAAAAATAATGGCTCGGATTATGTGATTCCCAAGCTGGATCTTTATTACTCCAAAAAGATTGGTGAAAAAGATGAGCTAAGCATTAATGTAGTAGGTTCTCATTATACTACCAATACTTCAGAAACAGCAAAGGAGTGGATTGTAGGGTCAGGACTTTCGGTATATGATAATGATATGGTTTTAAAGGCAAAGCAAACGAGTCTGGTAGGAGAACTTGCCCATACGCATGATTTTAAAGCAGGAAAACTTTCATCAGGATATCGTATTTCAAGGTCTTCTATTTCCAATGATCTGAATAACCTTGCCGGATATTCTCAATACAGTGTCAATTATCTGGAACAGTATTTTTATACCGAATTTGCTGGAAAGGTTGATAAATTCAGTTACCGCATCGGAGCGGGTCTTACGAATATTCATAACAAAAGCGCAGAGAATACTTTTGATGAATGGACTTTTACTCCGAAAGTTATTTTAGCTTATCAACTTAAAAACAATCAGAATCTTCGCTTTACATCAAGTTATAATCCGGTAAGCCCATGGAGTAATGCTTTGAGCAGTAATGTGGTGCAGCTGGCTCCCAATATTGTACAAAGGGGAAATCCCTTTTTAGAATCTCAGCAGGTATTTTCTAACAACCTGACCTATTCTTTTAATAACAAGTATTTTGATTTTAATGCAGGTTTGTTTTACAGGTATACCAACAGGGTAATCAATCAGTATTATGTTCAGGATGATATATTGGGAGGTTATGCACTGACTTATGAAAACGGGAAAAACGGACAGCGGTACGGAGTACAGCTTACAGGATCCTATAAACCTTTCGGGAATAATTTACTTGTTGTAAAAGCAGTAATTACACCCACTTCGGAAACTGTAAGAACAAGTACAGGTGCTTTGATCAAAAATGATTATTTAGGAAATTATTTTTCGCTTTCCTCAGAATATAAATCTTTCTCAATTCAGTATCAGTTCAATATTCCGGTGTATAGTCTTAGCGGTGCTTTCCTGAACACGAACGAAAATCAGAATAATATTTTTGTAAGCTATAAACGCAAAAACTGGACGTTTTCTACGGGAATGTACTGGATAGGAATGCCTTCAGAGTACAAAACGAAAAGTTTACCGGAAAGCTTAGTTGATTATAAAGTTCATACTCAGATTATGAATAATAAGTCAATGTTTGTATTAGGACTGAGCTATGACTTCTCTAAAGGGAAAAAGACAGAGATTCAGCGAAAGCTAAATAACGAAACAGCTCCTGCAGCTACTTTTTAAATGCAATTTTGAATGTTAATAAGAAATCCCCGCTCACTTGTAGGAGCGGGGATTTTACTTTTATTATTTCTTGATGAATTTTGTATTCTTGGTGTCTGTAGCATTTTTTCCACTGATCTCTATGAAATAAGACGCTGGCGGAAGATCTGAGATTTGAATATTTCCGGATTTTACATCTGATGTTTTAACCAGCTTTCCATCCAGACTATAGATGTTTGCTTTGGAATAATTATCAGTATTTCCTTTGAAACCGATAAAATCCTGTGCAGGATTAGGATAAACAACGAGATTCTCTTTCTTTACAGCGTTGCTGGTTGCCAGAAATGTTTCGTTTAAAGCCAATGCAGTAGCTACCGTCTGGTTAATACTCAACAATGGAACACTGATATTTCCGCTGGTAGCATTTAGCAGAGCATATCTGTGAGATGCATCGTAATAAGCATAGGCTGTATTGGTAGCAGTTCCGATAGGGTTAGCATAAATAACATCAAAAGATGCATATAGATTAAAGTTCTGTGTATATTTTACTCTAAGAACATTGCTGTACGTTTGATTACCTATAATTAAGGTTCCATATGCATCAGCAATGGCAGACATTGTACCGCTGAACAATCCGTTGGCAGAAGACGAAGAGAAAGTTCCTTTGGCAGTGTCATTTTGGGCAGGTCCATAAGTTAGTGGGTAACTAATGTAAGTACCATTGTCAACACTAAAGTTTAAAGTGGCTTGTGGATTTACAATTCCCGTGATTTCCAGTTTAGTAGCAGAAGCTTTGTAATAAACAGTTGTTGCCCCATCTACCATTTTGATAGTGGAACCTGGAAAAGTGGCTATTTCAGTAGAAGAAGGAGTAGAATAAGTTGTTACTGAAGAAACTCCCATTGTAAGACCTCCGTTTGAAAATGTAGCGTTGGCTCCTGTTGCGGTGTTGTTTACGACTCCCGTTACATGGTTGTAATTGACAACGTTTCCAGAAATAGGGTCATTGGCTGCTTTTGTAAGCGTAATCTGCGCAGAAAACATTGCAGAAGCTCCTAATAAAAGGAGTAAAGATTTTTTCATAGTCAAGAATTTTTTTTTGTTAAAAATAATTAAAAAATAGTATTGAAATGATAATTTTATTTGTTTTTAATTAAATTTTTAATAAAAACGCCTGCTGATCATATCAGCAGGCGTCTCTGTGCGTTAAAAATGTTTAAGTCTAATTGCTCATTACCATTTTTCGGTAAGTATAAATGTCTTCGATAGTCACGACGCTCATCCCTTTTTTGATAGCAAAGTCTACAATTTCAGGAAGTCTTGCCATAGAACCGTCTTCATTTGTCAGTTCACAAAGTACAGCATCATCACCCAGATTGGCCATTTTTACAAGATCTACACTGCCTTCGGTATGGCCGCGTCTTTCAAATACACCGTCTTTTCTGGCAATCAGGGGGAAAACATGGCCGGGGCTTGCAATATGCTCTGCCTGAGCACCTGCTGCCACAGCAGTTCTGATCGTTGTTACACGATCTTTTGCAGAAACACCTGATTCCACACCTTCTCTGGCTTCAATAGAAATGGTAAATGCGGTCTGATTTTTTGAATTGTTGTTTTCCACCATCGGACGAAGGTTGAGGTGGTGGCTTTTTTCCTCAGAAATACATAGGCAGACGATACCGCTGCATTCGCGGATCAGAAGAGCCATATCCTGTTCTGTAATAGTGGAAGCGGGGAAGATGATATCTCCTTCATTTTCACGGTTTTCATCGTCTACCAGAAGAATACCTTTTCCCTTTTGTAGTGTTTGAAGTGCTTTTTCTACACGTTCTTTGGAGGTTGCTCCGAATTGTTCTAATAATTTTTCCATGTTATTTTACTTTTTAAAGTTAAAATAGTCTTCGGTACATGGAAATGAAATACAACGCAACAAGAGTCCATAAGGAATCTTATTGGTCATCTCATTTTCTTCTCCCATCCAGACTTTAACTGTCGGTTCCGGAATTTCACCAGATCAGTCCCTTCGTAAGAAAGGAGTCGCGGACTGTAACCGCCGGTAGGGAATTTCACCCTGCCCCGAAGAAAACTTATACTAAGTTTTGCTGTATGTTGTAATTTAAATTTTTATTTCATTGAATAGTATTTAACGCACAGACTGCTAATTTCGGGAAGTTTTTTGAAATGGGGAAGAATTTTTTCAGATTTATATCCTTTAAAAAGGATTATTAAAAGCTTTATATAGTTCTCAAAATTTTCTCCATCTTCTTTCCCTTTGCCAGCTCATCAATCAGTTTATCCATATAGCGGATATTTCGCATGAGTTCATCCTCTATTTCTTCCACACGATATCCACAAATGACGCCCTTAATCAATGAGACATTAGGATTCATTTGAGGAGCCTGATCAAAAAAAGCAATAAAATCATTCCTTTTATCAATCTGTTCCTGCAGGCCTTTTTCATCATAACCTGTCAGCCAGCAGATGATTTCATGAACTTCTGATTTTGTACGACCCTTCTTTTCTGCTTTTTGAATATAATGGGGATAAACACTGGCGAAAGCCGTTGTGAAAATTTTGGTATTCTGCATGAATTTATTGTTATTAATTAATGTCCAGATGCAAGTTTTAATTACCACTTCCAGATCTGAGGCTCATCTTTCCAGACCAGTAATCTGAATTCTTCATAATGCTTTCCATTTCCGATGGTGTGGGTATCTCTATTTCCTTTTCCCAGTTTTAATTTGTGTAAAATACCTGAATGTGCAGCTACCCATAGGGTTTCTTCGTCATCAGAAAGTGCTATTCCTGTAATGGTAGAACCCAGGAAGTGTTTCCACAGCTGATTTCCCTTTTTATCAAAGGCTTTGATATAACCGTAGGCGTCTCCAAGGATGTAGTTATCTTTTATGGCAACACCTTCATAGACTCTCATCTCCTCATCAATGAAAGTAAAATCTTCACTTTCTGTATATGCTTCAATATCAGCTCCTACATATTGATCAGCATTAATTCCTATGGTAATTCCGTTATAAAAATGGCAGGAGTTTGTAATCAGCTGGCTGTCATCCTTTGCAAAAAGACAAAAATGTGGGTAAGATGATTGAGGTCCTATAGATCCTACTGTATTGCCCTCATGATCTAATATTCTGTGATCATAGCACTGATCTCCAACCACGATATAAGAATTGTCGTTGGATAATGATGCATTTTCCATATCAATCTGAGAGCTCCAGTCTTCTTCATTGTCCTCATTAATGGGATGAATGAGTTTTTTTTCAGTATTTGAAACCAGAAAAATTCCGTCTGAGGAAACAATTACTATTTTGTTTCCATCATTGAAAGGATACATATCAGTAATCCCAAAGTCTGGGTTTTCATCCAGTTCAAATTCATTGATGAGGTCTCCGTTCCAACCTTTATATAAAGATATTTTATGAGAGTCTGCAATGGCAAAAATGTTTCCCCGTTTGGATTTTCCAATGGCGCGGATGTTTTCATCAAGTTTTGTGGTAATATCTTTATCAAGAATATAAGCCTGTCTTTTTTCATATGAAGTGCCTGTCATGAAAACAATTTTTTCATCAGAGATAAAGTGCATATGTTCAATATTCTGAGCCTTATTTTCCATTAAAGAAATGATAGGAGCATGGGCAGGAGGGAAATGTTCCCTGAAATTTTCTGTGTCTTTGTTCTTGTTAGCTGTTTTAAGCAGTTCAAAAACTTCGCGGGCTATATTTCCTCTTTTATCTTCAGGTTCTTCACCTTTCCAGTTTTCCCAGCCGTTTTTTTCACCAAACTCAACCATTTCATTGATTTCTTTTGCATAGCGTTCCCCTTCTGAGAACCATTCTTTTTGGATTGTAGTGTTGTACATTGAACTTTTTATTTTAAAATTTTATTGAAAATGAGGTTGTATTCCTTATCAACTAACTTACAAAAAATCTAATGATTCTTATAAGATAAAAAACAATCCTGGTAATTGGAGTTGTTTATTTTTGTGGATAACCTCAAGAATTAGTTTTAAATAATGTCTGCGAATACTTGCTGAGTAATAAGGTTAAAAAAAATGTGGATAAGTTATCCACAGAACTTACCCACATGATTTTTTATTTTAGAAATTTTTCAAAAATTCAATATTATTTTAAATTATTGAATTTTAATATATTATATGTGTAATTTTTAATGAGCTAAAAACTTATCCATACTTTATCCACAGATGTAAATGGAGTGTTGAAAAGTTATCCACAAATATTTAAAGATGTGGACAACTGTTTGTTTTTGATTTAATTATTTTAAAATCAATTATTTAATTGGATATTTGTTGGTGTTCTGAAATTGTATCTCATACTTATCCACAAAATTTATAATTCTAATGGGTTAATGATAGTAAATGATTTTTTGTTGACTTGGTAGAATATTCCATTCTCGGTAGACTGAAGGTTTTTAAATTCCGAATGCATTTGGTAGAATTCATCTGATTGAAGGTTCCAAATAAAAAAACTTGTTTTGTCTTTATAGGTTGAATGAAATATAATATTTCCAGCATTGGTAGATACAGATTGAGCACCTATGCATACAGGTGGAATTTTATAGCTGACAAGATTAAAGTTGTTTACATCCAACTCCTGCAACAGAAAATTTCCATAACCATTAAAAACTATTTTTCCATTTCCCAAATTGGCAACACAATAGCAATCGATAAGTTGGTCTTGTAAATTACTTGAGTTAAAACCAAAAACATGTTCCCCATTAAGATTAAATACTGCTAATGCATCACAGTCAGGTTTATCGCCTCTTAAAACACCTTCATCAAAATACGATACTATTATTTTTTTGCCATTTATCTTAATGTCATTAATTGAAGTACCAATATTAAATTTTACATAGGGTTTTCCTGTATAGTCAATAATTAAAGCATTTTCTATTGAGGTTGGACGATGAAGTACAATTAAAATTTTTTCTTCATTAATGATTTTAGCCATTAAGATATCAACTCCTAATTCTAATGGCGTTTCTGTGCCGGAGATTACAATTTTGTTCCTAGAGGTTATGGCAATAAAATTCCCGAGCTCATTAGTTGAAAGGTATTTGATGTTCTCCTGAAATAAATCGAGTTTTATGGTTTTAGTGGTCATAATGATGGGGTCAAACTATAAATTACTATCTTTTTAAGTGATAGAAAAGATATACCTTTTACTGCTTGTCTTTATAAATATTCCAGAAGTTAAAATCGGTCATAGGAGCGTCTGTTATTCCGATATTTCGCCCCATAGTTACGATTTGCCCTCTGTGATAAGTCCCGTGAAGAATGGCATGCTGAATGTATTCATATTTTGAAAAATCACATTGAAACCATTGGGATTCTATCTTTACATTCTTTGAAAGATCCTCTTCAGAGAGACTTTCCACATAATCTACCAGTTTTTGTGAATTGTTTTTAATAGCATTGAAAACATCTTCCTTGTCTGTAGTTTCTGTAGTTTTAGTAAAATCAAAATCATTTTTTTCAGAAATATGACTCCACCAGTATTCCTGGGTCTGCCAGATATGATGTAAGGTTTTTAAGATTGTCGGAAAACTTGAAATTGTTTCCTGATTAAGCTGCTCGTCAGACTTTGTGGATAACCAGTCGATGTATTTGTTGACTACCCAGTTGTTGTACTGTACACTTTTGTTGACTAATGCTTTTAAGCTCATAATATTAGTATTTAGTTGGTTTAAAATAAGGTATTATAATCCGAAATGCCGGTCGTTATCCGTATTTTCAGGATTAATGAGTGCTTTGTTACTGTATGTTGCTGCTTCAAAATCACTGATGTTTACAGAAAGAAAAGAAATATCAGGGAGTAATTCTGAAAGCCTCATACTAATCTGTTTTGAAAGATGGGCTTTTTGTTCCGTATTACGTCCCTGCATAATATATCCGAAGACATGCAGAAAATTTTTCTTACCTGTACCTAATCTGTAATACTGATAGGGCTGAAGCCTCACTTTGATATCATTGGGTGCAAACAAACCTGCTGCGTCAGCTGTTTCATAAACGGCATCCATTAATTCTTCAGATGTTCTCAGCTGAAGAATATCCTGTGAACAATCTATAATGAAATGAGGCATAGATTATATTTTGTGGGTTGATTTTGAGTAAGATAAAAATAATAAAAAAATCAACGGATATTCAAAATAAAAACCACACTGAAAACAATGTGGTTGGAAAACAGGTGTTTTTTACTTTGTAATTCGCAGTTTTATTGAACTGATTTTTTGATGCTGTATTGTGGTTTTACAATATTGGTCATATCGAGAATAATATCATAAAGCCCATCTTCATTGATTGGAAAATCATAGGCATCAAAGGCAATACTTTTATTATCATTATTCAGTCCGAGGCTGTATCCCCAATCATTATTAAACCTGAATTTAAGATTACCCTTATTCAGTTTATAGTTTTTAAGAAAATAAATATTCGGGTTTTTAGGATCTGTCTGTAACGGAATATCTTTTCCATCCCAGCCGCTGGGAGTTGCATTTCCAATGATTCCCCAGGTAAGATTTTGTGTTTGTTTTTTAGCTGTTTTCACAGTTCCGTCCCAAAACTGAATGACAACAGTATCTATTTTTCCGTTCTGATCTGGTTTAAATGTGCATAAAAATTTTTCGTCCAGTTGAAATAATGTTTTGCTTAATGGCAACAAGGCATTTCTGGGATAGCTGCCTTCTTTGAAAACCAACTGCCCATCAACACTCTTTATATAAAAATTTGACTTTTCAGTGGAATAAACTCCTTCCAGTTTTTTTAAATCCTCCGCACTCACTTTTGCAATTGCCGGAATGCTGTAAGGCTTATTGTACAGTATTTTTTCTACCAGTGGAGTAACAAAATCTGTGTGTGATAATTCTGAATTTGAAATTACAATCAGACAAATATCATCATCCAGAACTCTGTAATATCTACTTCTGTAACCTGGCCCGCCGCCATCATGACCCACCCGTTTTTTGTCAAAAACAGTAGAAATCTGAAACCCTAATCCATAATGATCTTTAAGGTAAGGTGTAAAAGCTTTATCTATCGTTTCTTTTTTCAGAATAGTATAATTCTTGAGTGCTTCATTAAATTTATAAAGATCTTCCACCGTAGAATACATAGCTCCTGCACCAAAAGGATGGTCGGTTTTGAAACGCAATGCTTCGTTAGAATTATTATCTGATAAAAATTCATATCCCAATGCTTTATTTTCATCGGTAACATTATTGAAATTGAATCCACTGTTATTCATTTTCAGCGGCTTTAATATATTGTTTTCTATAACTTTATCATAATTCAGACCTGTTACTTTTTTAATAATATAACCGAGAATATAATACCCGGAATTGGAGTAATCCCAATCTTTACCCGGGGAAAAATTCAAAGGCTTTGCAGAAATATACTTTAAAAATGTCTCTTCATCTACAGTATACTCTGAGTTTGTATCATTGGGAATTCCTGAAGTGTGAGAAAGCAGATGAGCAATGGTAATGCTGTCACCTTTCGGAAAATCAGGATAATATTTTGAAAGTTTGTCATTCAAAGATAATTTTCCCTGTTCTTCCAGCTGAAGAATAATTGTTGTGGTAAACATCTTTGTGGTAGAGAAAACCCTGTAAAGGCTGTTATTGGTATTTTTCTCTTTCTTTGGAGCATTTCTGTAGCCGTAGCTTTTTTCAAAAATAATCTTTCCTTTTTCAGCAATCAGGACAGAGCCGCTGAAAAGGCCGGCTTTTTCATACGTTGAGAATAATTGTTCCAGCTGTTGGGTTCTCTGAGAAAAGAGGGGTGTGGCTGCGAGTAATAAAATAAGACACGTTACAATAGATTTCATTTATTTTTTTTAAATAAGACACTTTTAAGTGTTATAATATTACATGGCTAATGAACTATTTTGATGTAAAAAAATTAAGAGCTTATTTAATATTTTCTGTATTTACAGATTCAAATGGAATTTGATGATCTTCGATAAGTTTATTTTTAAATTTTTCAGCGTAGGTATGAGCAAATTTTTCTTTTTCACTTTTTGAAATCTGAAAATAAAAATCCATTCTCTTCTCGTGGGCATCATAATCTATATCGTCATCATCATTTATATTGCACCCAGGTCTCTCAACAACGTCTAAATAATGAACATAATGCCCGAACTCGTGGGGTAAGGTTCTGTAAAGTTGAGTATTTCTAGCTGTTTCAGGTGTAAGTTGTGCAATAAAGTTTCTTTTTGTTTCAGTAAAAATATGTCCATCTGTTTTTAATCTTTCGAATTCCTGCTGATCTTCAATCGTCTGCTTTTTAGACCATAATAATTGCTTTTCTGTGTCTATTGCATCCAGAATAATGGCTGGATAATATTCATCCTCGAAATCATAGCTGTAGATCAATCTTCCCCAAACGGGTGAAAGAATTTCTTCTTTTCGCTTTGGCTGCCGTAGAATAATAAACTTCAATTCTCCATAATCTTTGACCGGAATTTGTTCTATAATTTTTTGAATATCATTTACTGAACAAGGATGGAGTGAGTTTTTACGAGTTTTTTCAATCACAAATATAAATTCATGATTGTTGATGATTCGGATTTTTTTTTGGTAATCAGTAAGCTTTTCATAAAAAGATTTCAAATTACCATAAGGTGAAGAAATAGTCAATTTATTATTCTGACCATAACCTTGATTTTTAGTTCCAATATTTTTATTTCTACGTGTTGGATTATACATTTTAATACCAAATTCTTTTTAATTCATCAGTTATTTCGTAAGCTTTAGTTATAGTGATCCAGTTTACAATTCTGATTTCGTTACCATTTTGTATAAAAACAACAGAATAGGTTGAACCACTTATTGAAAAATGATAGCGGACACCGAATTTATACTTTTCTACCTGAAAGTCTTTTATCTGAACCTCATCAATCTCTTTTTTCAGATAGATTCTGGGACTTGTAAACAACTTGTTTTTATACCGGACTGTTATTTGTTCGGGTTCAATAGTGAGAATTGTTTTTCCAAAGGTATTCCACAGCCAGATATATAGGAATAGGATAAAAAAGGCAGCAAAGGGAATGACGGTTGAAATATAGTTTAAAAGAATATAAAAACCTTCCTCCTGAATGCTCATGAGGGGAATAATAATCAGAATAATAAAAGAGAGTATGAATAATCCTAGCCCCAATATAAGCGTTACTGCCCAATTGGTTTTATTTTTTATAGTAATGATTAATGGCATTATTAAATGTATATTTTATTTACTACCTATTTTTGTATTCAATGTTATTGTCTTGATTTTCCAAGCTGTATTATTTGATTCTTTATATCTTAAACGGATGGTTAAGACTTCATTTTTGATTCCTGCATTTTCAAATAAATTTTCAGGATAAAGTTCGTTAGTATTTTTTAAGGTACTTTTAATTTTATCCTGTGGTACTTTTATTGTGTAGGATTTATTATTATTTAGATTGGTATATAATAGTTTATTATTTTGTATTAGGGTTATGATATAAGGATGATCTTTTTTATCGTTGATAGAAATAATGGTACCAAGCGATGTTATTTTTTTTCCGGTGTTTTTATTATACAAAATATATTCTGCAGGTTGGCAGCATCCTGATACAAGACTATTTTCAATAAGAAACGAAGTTTTATATTCTGTCCAACTTCTATATCCTAGTCTTCCGGTCAATTCAATGAATTCTTTTTCAAGCTCAAATATTTTCTTTTTAATATTCCCTTTTTGAAAAGTTATCCATGAAGTATTACAGTCATATTCCCAATATATCCTGGCTCCATTTTGAAATTGAGTTGGCTGACAGGATATTAAATTTTTTAACTCAGTTTTTTTTAAACAATTACATTTTTGTCCGTCAACCCAACTTAAGAAAAAAAATAGAATGAGTATAAATGAGAGTTTCATGATATTGGCAGGCTTATTTAAAATTTAAATATTTTTTTTCATACAACTTTGTCTTCTCAAGACCGAAATTATTAACTCTGACTGTTGGTGAATCTATTTTACAGTTTGGAAGATTATCATAAATCTGATCTGTTAATTTTAAAATTCCAGAGGTAGTTTTATCATTAAATTCATAATTTTTTTGCTCAGTAATAACTTCCAGTCCCGACTGTCCGCCATAAGGCTTTATGGGGAATGTGAATCTGTTTACTGTAGTAATTTCATCCCATTTTATAAACTCTGTTATATTTTTTTGTTTAAAATAAAACCCTTCGTGTGTGTATTGAAAGATCCCGTCATCATCATGCAGTCTGTCCATTTCTTTTTCAACCGAATCATAATCCTCTTTTTCAACGGGAGAATAAAGTTTTGCTATCGAAAATACAATAACAGCAAAGCACAGAAAAATAACAGCAAACGTAATTTTTTTGTCGTCAAAAATAGGATAGTTATAAAGGGTTAGAATTAAGACAAGACAGGTGACGGCAATTATTTTTTTCATGGTTGTAGATTAGTTCGTTTTATTTTTTGCTTTTTAATTGAAAAACATTTCCTTCCGGATCAGTTCCGTCACAGAGCCAGAAAGGGTAGTTCTCAAAAGTTTTGATCTCTCTCATCGGAATGTTTTTTGAGACCAGTTCATTTCTTGCAGATTCTATATCAATGTCAATTTCAAAAACGAGTTTGGTATTGTTGTCGAAGAGATATCCGGCTTCTATTTTTTCAAGATACTGATCTCCTATTTTATGTAATCCGATATGGGCACCTCCGGCATCAAGCAACACCCAGCCTGGATCTTCCTCAATCACTTTCAGATTAAAATAATCCACATAGAAGTTCCTAAGCAGCTGCACATTTTTTACATACAGAATAATAGTTTCAAGCTGGGCATTCATGTCCTGACTGTTTTAAGATTAAGCTTCGTAAATAAGTTGTACCACACCGGATTTAAAAACATTAGTGGCTACCAGTTTTAAATTTAATCTTTCCTTTACATCTTCAAAAAGAGGTTTGCCTTTTCCTAAAGCAACCGGATGAACAGAAATTCTGTAGGTATCAATCAGGTTATGCTGGATAAATGTTTTAATAAGGCTTGCACCTCCATACAGCCAGATATCTTTTCCACCCTGTTTTTTTATTTCAGACACTTTTTCCAGAATATCAGAACTGATGAAAATGGCATTTTCGTCTTCTCTGTTTTGACTGGAAAACACAAATTTATTTTTTGAATGTACCGCTTCCCAGAGTTTTTGTTCTTCCGGACCTGCATTTTCTTCCGGCTGATAATGTCCCCATGCATCATAGCTTACTCTCCCGTAAAAAATGGTGTCTATCCCTGCCAGAAACCCGTCAAAATCCATATCACCATCCATGATGCACCAATCAATTTCTCCATTGGGCCCTTCAATAAATCCATCTAAAGTAGTGGCCAGATCTAATATTACTTTTTTCATTTTTTTTATTTATTAGTGATTTTGGGATTGAATATTCTGTAATAACAGGAAAGATAGGCATATTTTACTTCTTTTATGACGAAATTCTGACAGCTTTATTTTATTTGCAGGCTCGGTAACCCCTATCATTACAGCAGAGAACTGAAGAGGGTAGCACTCACTGTATAAAATTCATCGTAGTAATTTGACTTGTAGATCTTGTTGATTTTTACTTTGCTTAGAATATTTTGTGCAGTTTTGGATCCTGAAGGAACTTTAGTTACACCGTATATTTCTCCATAAATACAAAATCTGCATTATTAAACGATGATTTTAAAGTGGATTTCCCATTACATTTGCAAGCTAAAACCTTTACAGAAAGTAATAATAAAGAAAGTAAAAAAAACTCTGAATTTCATGGGGTTTGTTTTTTTCTTGATTGAAAGAACTTTATAATTGCAAAAGAAAATCCCCATATCACAAATCCAATGATAATAACAAACAAATCAATATTTGTAAAAGAAAAGTTTGAAATCTTCCAGTCTAATCCAAAGAAAATGACTGCAATGAAGTAAATAAAATGGTAGATCAGGATCGATGTTGTAAGGTTTATTTGTTTTTTTAAGTTGATAGCTAATATTAAAATTGTTGAAACTGCTAAAGAGACAGCAGATACAATCATAATCCCAATGGGCAGCATTGCAACATCTCCACTGGGTAATTTAAGTAGTTTGATATACTCAGCAGTTATTATAGTATTTAAAATCCCGATTAATAGTAGGATTCCGATGGTCTGTAGGGTCTTCATTTTTTTGAGTTCATTATTATAAAAAATGACCAAATATAATGTGCTTAATTGATTGCTATCCAAATCCTTTATAGATTGAACAACTCAGTTATTTTTTGATATAAATTATTCAAATACTCGTCTTTGGAAGAGCAATTGCCATTACTCATTTTTATAAAACTGTTTTTCTTAAGGGCATGAATAAATATCCCACTTCCATCCGTACATATCGAAGGAACATCATAGTTATTGTTAATCCAAAAATTGTTTTCAGATAATAACTTTATAAATTGTGTATATTGCTCTTGAGTTAAATCTTTTTGTACAAGAATTCTAAATCTGGAATCTATTTTTTCACCTGTCTTTTGATCATATTCATGGGTAAATATTTTCTTTTTAATAAGAATATATTTATTTCCGGTTTGTTCAATTCTGATTAAATAATTGTCTCTGAATGCTGACCATTTGAAAAACTGGTAGACTTCATTATTTTCTTTAAATGTTGATTTGTCAATACACTCCAAAGGTTTTTCTTTAAGTTCTTCAGACACATATTTACACCTGTTATCATTATCCTGAGCTGTCAGAAAAATAAATGGAAAGGTGAAAATGACAGAGAGTACTTTTTTCATCAGTTAAAAGTTTTTATAAAATAGTAAAACCGTTCTTACAACGGAACGGCTTTGGATATATTGTCAACATAAACAGGAAAGACAGATTAACGGTATGGCAGATTGATTTCTTCAATTTTTGCTCTCAAATCTGCAATGGTATAGGTTTCTGAATTGCATTGAATCTCCGGAATATCATGTTTGGATAGGAAATCATTCAAATCATCACAATCTTGCAGAATATTAAATTCCTTGTTATCTAAATCTAAAACAATTCCTTTGGTTTTCCCATTGATGGAGTAGGTAAGAGGACTTAATGCACCTAAGAATGCTTTCGACCATAAGCCTTTCATATTTTCTTCAAAATAAATGAACCTCCCATAATTCAAAACTTTACAAAATCTTGAATATTGATCCGGATCATATCCATTGTCTTTCTTGTTGGTGTATTTTCTATAGGTTTGAAAATACATTTCTCCTTTATGCGAAACGGCTAGTGGAAATTTAACTCTTTTATTCTTTTGCTTAAAGTAAAAAAAAGCTTTGTCCGGCAGATCAAGAGAATCACATTTTTCACAGGCTTTGAAATATACTTCTTCGGTAGAAGACGGTTTTTTATTTAAAACATCTTCAAGGGTCATATAAATACCTTCAGGGAAATCTCCTTTTTTTATGAATTGATATTGTTTTTCCTGGCCGACAGCAATGTTAAAAATAAAAAGTAAACAAAATAAAATATAAGGTTTCATGAAAGTTTTATTAGTTTTTCAAGGGCTAAATTACAAAAAGTGGTGAAAATTTATTCCGTATCATTATAAGAATTGACTTTATAAATCAGTTGAAATTTTACAGTACCTTTCTTTGAATGGGGATATTTTTCTTTGTTTACCTGCTTTTCAAATTCTTTCATAATTTCCAGATCAAGATCATCTTTAACAGCAAATTGAATTTCATTTTTCTTTTCTCCCAGTTCAAACTGAACCATTATTTTTCCTTCATTTTTAGAGTTCTGAAATAAATTTTCAAAAATTCTGTTCGTTTTTTCCATAACAGATTTCATATCCTCCACCGAAGAATTGGCCTGTAATTCAGGATCACTGCTTAACAATATTACTTTTTCAAGCTTAGTTTCTTTGTTTCCTTTATCGGTAATATAAACCTCATTTCCATTTTGATACGTTTTGAAAGTACCATTCGTTTTATATGTTCCGTTGTCAATAGGGTTATGGTAAGTATTTTTATTAGGAATTTCATCCAGCCAAAATAACTTCATATTTTTTTTCAGAGAGTTTAAAATATACAGATGGTTTTCGGTCTGCAGCACAAACAAGGGCTCTTCAATATCAAATGAAATGGTTGACCAGTAATATTTCAATTCATCTTCATTGGCTTTTCGTATCTGATATTTTCCGGAAACTTCTTTTTTTACTTCATCCCAAATCTTTTTGGAATCCTTTAGATTCTTGGACATTTTTCCTTCTATTTCCATATCGTCAATATGAAAAATTAGACTGTCCGGAATACTTTTTAAACTTTCAAGATTTTTAAACCTTTTCCAAAGCGTTGGACCTATGATTAAGTTATCTCCCAACAGATCATCATTGGTCGTATTCGTAAGGCTTTCAGTGAGTAATTTTTTTGCTTTTTCATTTATTTTGTCATCAGCATAATTATAAACTACTCCACCGGGAATAGTTATTTTCTCTGTGACTTGTGCTTTGACTGAGTTTACGATAAATAATAAGAGTAGAAGGATTTTTATTTTCATGGGTTGTTTTTCATGGGCATAAAGTACAAAAATTGTGCTTTATATTTTTTCTGATGTTAATGTTTTGCTGCAGATATTATTTTCTAAACTGCAAAGTCTGAATAGCCTTTAAAAGTTCAATCTGATTTTCCTTTTTTAGGTTTGTTCCGTATAAATTAAAACGGATTTTTCCTAAAGATACTGTCTTAATGCTGTCGATATAAACTCCTGTCATCCCTTTTCCAATTTGTTTTGGGGCTAATATTTTTGCCTTGTACCCATCAATTTTTTTATAGGTTATTTTACTTTTGATGAAATCCTCCTGATTTGCATCTTCATTGAGGATCATAAATGCGGTAGTATCAGCCTCTGGATTTACTTTTAGAAGTTCGTTCAAATCTTTTCTGCTAATAATTGCACCTGTGGGTTCTTCCAATGAGTTTGAATAAGGTCCGTAATCATAAAAAACAGAATCGTTATTTTTGGTGACGATGATTCCGGCATTGCTATCGTAAGCATCCGTTTTTAATTTGTTCCAGGTTTTGGGAGCCTGAATTTTAAAACTGCCAAAGTCCATTGATTTCGTTTTTTGTGAATGCTCAGAACAACTCAGTATAATAAAAGAAATTATAATGAATAAGGATATGTTTTTCATGGTTAGTTATTGTTAACATCAGAAATTTAGCTTCACTTTTTGTACTTCTGCTGTATTAGGTTCATCTATTTTGTTTGGTAAAACCCAATCTACATAAAGTTCTTTATTCTCAACATATATACTGTCAATACAATAATGGGGAAACAGGCTTGAACAGTTTTTCCAGTGTTCTCCCAGGTATTGTTTCTTCTTTCCAGTAATATTTTCTGCAACTAATTTATAAGGGAGAGAGTCTGTTTCATAGATAACAATACCGTTTACTTTATCATAAGCCAGAGTATTTTCATATAACTTGACCTCGTTATTGTTAAATGGCAAAATTAAATCTGTCCACGTATCACTCCCATTTGAATGTCTGAGACACATATATTGATCATTACTCCATTGTAATGTTGTTTTATGATCAAGGTAATTGTTACTAACAGTCTTTGAAGAACGATAAGTCTTTTTTCCATCACTCCAGTGTAGAAAAGAGGTTGAATCTGTTGCCTTAACGATTTCAAATGTGTGCTTAGAATTAATAGTTTCAATTTTATCTGATGAATGACAACCCAGGATGACAGCGCAAAAGAATAATAAGAAGAGAGATTTCATGGTTTTGATTAGTACTCAAATCTACATATAAATGTTAGAATAGTAATATTAAGATTAAAAATAAAATACCGTTCTGAAAAACAGAACGGTATGATGAAATTTCTAAATCTTTTTATTTGCAAATTAAACATTCGCTGCCTCTTTCAATGGTATTGCACCAGGTGGATTTTCTGACAATATATGACGTGGGGCTAATTTCCTTTCGGACAGTTTGTAACTGCGATTCGGCTTCAAGTTTTGAGGTGTATCCCATCAGAACTGTTCTGAATGAGCTCCCTTTTTTAATTATATTTGAATTCTGGTTAATCTTAATTGCTTTGCCAAGATTGATATTGGCTCTATCTATATCATTGTCACCTGCTGCTATAATAAACCATTCAGCATTATTGGGAGTACTTGATAATGGGGTCTCGAATAAATCTACTTTTCTTTGGTTCTCTTCATTTTGTTTTATCTGTTTGGGAGTTGGGTTCGCTTTCAGAGTGTCTTGTTTTAAGTTGCTCCGTGCTTCGACATAATCGTCATACTCCTGTTTAATAGTAGCATAATAATTGGTCCAGGATTTTTTCATTTCACCGCTTGGAGCTACTATGGAAAGGTATTTTGCAAGCTGAAGTCTTACTAGTGGTTTTTCTTCGTTTTTAACATCGTTTACGTATTTATCAAAATATTGAAGTTCTTTAATATCCTGATCCCTCTCTTTAAATAGATCCGTTACAATTAAAGTGACAGTACTGATAGCAAGAGTTATGATCACCCATTTGAAG
Organism: Chryseobacterium viscerum; assembly: GCF_025949665.1. NCBI lineage: Bacteria > Pseudomonadati > Bacteroidota > Flavobacteriia > Flavobacteriales > Weeksellaceae > Chryseobacterium > Chryseobacterium viscerum. The sequence goes on from NZ_JAPDFT010000001.1 coordinate 91,118, forward strand.
TAGTTTAAAAATTTCTCAAGTTTATCTGGATCTAAGCTTCCTTTTTTAATCAGATAATACACTATAAAAATGGACAGCAAACCTATCACAATAAAGAAAAGATACAGATAGAATGAAACGGTTCCGGTATTTGATAACATGGTATGAGTTTTTATGGTTAGTAAATTTCTGATCATGTTTTGTTTCAAACATTCAATAATCAAAATTACCAAGCATAAGCTTACCTGTCAATAACCCTTTTGTGGTAGATTATATAAAAAAACATTCTGGTTTTCAGAACAATTTTGAATGAATTTATTAATTTTTTGATAATAACTGATCCCATTTAAAATAAAGGTTCTCCATTGAGGTCAGTGGTAAGTACTTCACTCATGTAATCAAAAAAAGGGCGCATTGCCAATAAGGTGAGAAGGACTTCCTTTTGAAAATTAGCTGACAAAACTTCCTTATCTGTAAATTTCCGCATTACCAGGAATTGTTTTTTTCTGATCAAATCTATGGACGGATGATTTTTATCAAAACCACGAGGTGCTGTTTTTACAGAATCTCCTTTAAGCTCTCCAAAATATTTTATAAAAGATTTATCTGAGGTAATTTTTTCAATTTCTGAGCTGCTGATCTCAAACTCTTTACGGATACGGAGCAAATCCTTTGCTTCCGGACTCCAAAATCCGCCGCCTACAAAACTGTTGCCCGGTTCCAGCTGAATATAATATCCGCCTCTCAACATCGGTTTTGAGCGTGAATATCCAACTCCGAAATTGGTTTTATAGGGTGTCTGATCTTTTGAAAAACGAACATCTTTGTAAATCCTGAAAATATGGATTCCCTTCAGGTTATCAAATTCCTGAAGTTCGGTATAGATCTGATTAAAAAAAACTTTGTTTTCTTTTATAATGGATTCGTATTCAGATTTGTGCTTGGCAAACCATTCCCGATTGTTGTTTTCTTTTAAATGGGTGAGAAATTCAAATGTTTTTTTCATATTTTTATTAAGTAAGGTTATGCTTGTGTCCATTGTAGCTCAATGTATTTTGTACAGTAGTTTTTCATATCATCATATCCATCGAGTAAAATTGCTGAACCACCTTTTTTCACCACTTCCTTTACTATTTTATAATTTTCTTTCGCTCCATCGGGGCCTAGTCCAACTAAATCAAAAATAATATTATTTGTATTTGAAAGAGTAGTATACAATGATAATAGCCGTCTCGGGCTGCCTGTAAGTGTATTGACTTTTATTTTTTTATTGATCCCTTCCGTCTCGTAAATTTTTAAGGCATAAGGACTAGCAGGATTTGCATTCTTCTTTAAGTATTCTCCCACAGTCATAGGATAAAAAATGTATCTAAACTTAGATTCTCTGAAATGTTCAGCAAAAGTCATTTTTTTATGGATGATAACATTTTCATGGTATGTCTTACCACAAAATAGATCCTTAAGAAACATTTCCGTTTTATAAAAGTGTGTTCCGTTGAAAAGATTTATAACAATAATTTCTCCTTCATTGAGTGTAAACGGAGGGACGTAAAACAGGTCTGTTTGTATTCCTTTATTTTCGATGATCATTTAGATGTTTTTTGGTGCAAATATAAACGATGTATAAAAGAATAAGTGTCTTTGAGTTTCATGATTATTCCCTAATTCTTAATTTAAGTCTATTAAAAGCCTTTTTGGTGAAATAAAACTCTATTGCAAATAATGAATAAAAAAATAGCACTAAAATTATGACAAGTACAATATCTCCCTGAAAATCAGGTTCGATAATTTTTTTTATTATAGTGAATAAAAATAATAACAGAAGAATTGAGAACCAAATATATCCAAAAAAGCTTAATCTCAATCTGGGATTTTGAAGATCATTCTTTTTAAAAATAATGATTAAGGTGGGAAGAATTGTTAAGAAAGATGTTTTTATTCTTGTCACTTCAATTCTGTTTTTAAACTCTCTGCCATAGAATAATTTTCCATCACTAGCCAATGAAGCTGTATTGGCTAAATCTAATATCATAGAACTTCTCTTTGAGTTTTGTCTGACTGCTTCCTCAATTTTAATAGGACTAAAATTTAAATTCATTTTAATCATAGTGTTTTTTTGTGCTTGATTACCAATTGTTTTTTATTTTTAGAAAAAGTATCCACCCACTAATTTCACAAATACCTCTCTGTCTCCGATTTTATAAATGGTTAGTACACTGCCATCTGGGAGTTGTTTCATTTTTTGACTAAATTCATCTCTCGGTCCTGAAATAGCCAGTTTTTCAAGTTGTTGTAGAACTTCTCCAGGGGTTAAAACACAAATTGCGGTCTCTTCGCTTTTCCCATCGCCACTTTTTTCTATGGTTTGAATGATTAAATCCTTTTGTTTGGAGCACAATTCCTTTTTTTCATTATTATCAAGTGCACGATAAATATTCATCATATCATCCAGTAAATCTTTATTGAGGGGATTGATAGCATATTTTGATTCAGCTTCAGTAACCATTCTTTCTGCTTTACTTTTTGACAGTTTTTTTTGAGCAGGTTTCCAGAATGTTCCGGATTCACTGTTATAATTTCCAATGGTGTAATCAATTTTTATGAATTTACTTCCGTAATACAATTGATTCAACTGCTCCTGAGTCAATTCAGAAGGATTTACTTTGAATACATCTAAAAGCTTATAAAAATTTTCCTGTGGATTTTCGGTGACATTCTTTTTAATAAGATCCGTATTTATTTGTGCAGAGAATGCCTGAAAGATGAAAACTAAAAGGCCTGAAATAATATATTTTCTCATTGTTTTTTTTATTGTTTAAATTTTACTCTTCGGATGTAGTTGGAGGTTTAATATAAAAATTTTGGCTTTTAAACTCAAAACTTCTTGGTGTTTCGGTTAATTGTAAAGATTTTTTTGTTTTATAGATCCAATGGGCAAAGCTACTTAATGATTGGGGTGCATCATGACTATGAACTTTTATAGTTTTCCTGATTTTACCTTTTTTAATAAAGAAATTGTAATATTCCCCATCCTGATACTTTTCAAAATATAGGGTGTCTAAACTTTTGAAGTCTATATTCGAAATAAAGCTATCCAGTTTTAATTTTTGACTTTTATTCAGGGCTGAAATGTAGCTGGTTTTACTTCTTGGTAACTGGTTGTTTTCCGGAGCCCAATTTTCATACAAAAAAATTGAATCATTTTTATTGCTGAATTTTATTGAGAAATCTGTTTCAAAAGTATTGCCATAGGAAAAATCAAATTCATCGAATTCTTGCTTTTTACATCCCATCAACAAAATGAGGATCAATACAATCAGTATTTTATTTTGTATAAACAACTTTAGTAGGTTTATAATTTTTTATTCGTCTTTTGTTTTCCAAAGTAATATTTCTGTGTCACTCAGTGTTTTATATTGGTGATCTATTTCATTCCAGAAATTGATGATGGTATCTTGTTGTTCTTTGTTTTTCAAAACAGCAATAATATGAGTTTCTACATCATAATCTTTAGGATAATGCATGTCAAAATCAACACTGGCCCAGCCATTAGTTATAATCTGACATAATCTGTCAACATCATCAGTATTTACATACTTTCTCCTTACAATTCCAGCTTTAATACTTTCAAAAGTATTGATGATTCTGTATTCATCAAAAAGATTGTCTGGCAAATGTTTGTAATAATGCTTATTGTTTGATCCGGAACCCAAGATGGTATAATTCTTCTGTGCTTTATCAAAAACAATAGGTCCAACTCCAATTAATTTTCCTCTTTCATCATCTTTATCATATTTTTTATGCTTCCAGAAAATAAAAATATAAGGCTCTGTTTCATAATATCTGAAGATGGTATAATCAGGATGAATTTCATCTTCAATCATTTTTTGTACTAAAATTTCGTCTATCATCAATTGTTTTGTTTCTGTGTACTTAATTTTCTTTTGTATCCTGTGAATATAGATTGCTATCTGAAAATTTTAATCTGCTGTAAAACTTCTTTCTCATTTTTAAAACTAAAAATATAGTTTCCGGGCTTTACTCTGGATAAATCTATCGTTTTATTATAGTAAGCAAAACCTTTGCTTATTTCCTTTCCATCTAAGGAGTAAACGGTAAATCCAAATTGATTGCTGTTATTTTTATTGCTGATGATAAAACAGTCCTTTTGCGCATTGGTATACATTCTTGTTTTGGTTTCACGATCTTCATTGGCTGTATTTGAAGAGAGGGCACTCTCGGTAATATCAGCTGCTTGTAAGCTTTTAATCGCTGATTTGGTTGAGGACGCTGTACTTCCGCCGATGATATATAATTTATTGTTATATACCTCTGCTGTAGCGTGTCTTCTGGGAATCATATTGGAGGATAACTGATGGAATTTATTGGTTGTCGTATCAAAATAGGCCAGAAAAGTCTGATTATTATATCCTCCTGCAATAAAAATCTTATCACCGGATACGGCTAATGAATGTCCGGATATTCCAGCAGGCATTGTGTATTGATTGGTCCACCGATTAGTGTTGAGGTCGTAGACATTGATCAGTCGGGATGAGGTACCATTAAAACCACCAATGACATACAATTTATCATTCACAATTTTGCCCTTTGTTTCTCTGGCTGTGGGCATATCCGCTAATGGATGCCATGTATTGGAAGCAATATCATAATACTGGAATCTATTAGAAAATACAGTGTTTTTGGCTCCATTTAATCCGCTGCCCCCAAATACATATATTTTTCCATTATGGATGGCAGAGCCTGCATTTCCAGTATAGGAACGGTTAACAGCTCCTTTCGTTACCTTCTGGGTTTCAAGGTCTACAATTTCAAGATGGCTGTTTCCCCAACCGTTAAAAATATAAACTTTATTATCGTAAGTCTCCGAATTAGCAAATTTTTTAGAAAGCAGAGAAGAATTGAAAACACTCCATTTATTGTCAGTAATATTATATTTTTCAATATAGTTTGCGTTACCGCTGTTTTCCTGATATCCATTGCTTACATATATATTATCATTCACGATTACACTGGTTGTGGCTCCTCTGCCCACGGACATATTGGCGAGAGTTTTAAATTGAAGCGTTTGTGCATGGATTAGCATTGAACCCAACAATGAAAGGAATAATAATTTTGTTTTCAATGGCGTTAAGGTTAAGTGTTTGTTTTGCATATTTATAGAAACAAATATATGTAAAAGCTGAATCTGAAGTGGGAGACTCCGGATTTTATTTTTTGATGGCGCAAAGTCTCCCGGCTTTGCGGAGGGGTAAGCAAAACGTTTACTGATGGTTTTCTCGTCTATGGAGATAGCGGGATATTCAAATTGAACATTATTTCATTAATCTCCGCCACTTGTGTGCTTTTAATAGAGGAAGAAGGAAGAGTGGTTGTATTTCCACCGATGATGTATAATCTATTGTTATATACTTCTGCTGCTGCGTGTCTTCTGGGAATCATATCGGATGATAACTGATAGAATTTATGGGTAGTAGTATCAAAATAGGCCAGAAAATCCTGATTACTGTAATCACCTACAATGAAAATCTTATTATCGGCTACTGCTAATGAATGCCCGGATATCCCAACAGGCATTTTATATTGATTGGTCCAACGATTCGTGTTAAGGTCGTAAACATCTATCAGATTAGAAGAATTTTCGTTAAAACCACCAATGACGTACAGTTTATTATTAACAACCTTACCTTTTGTTTCTTTGGCTATGGGCATATCCGGTAATGAATGCCAGGTATCTGAAGCAATATCGTAATACTGAAATTTATCAGAATATATAGGGGCCCCGTTTAATCCGCTGCCTCCAAACACATATATTTTACCATTATATATGACAGAACCGGAACCGCCGGCATAATAAGGATTAATTGCTCCTTCGGTTACGGTATTGGTTTCAAGATCTACAATTTCAAGATGACAGTTTCCCAAACCGTTAAAAATATAGATCTTATTATTGTAAGCCTCCGAATTAGCAAATCTTTTGGGACTTAGAGTAGTATTGAGAATACTCCAACTGTTATCGGTAATATTATATTTCTCAATATAATTGACTTCGTTATCTGCTGTATAGCCATTGGACACATAAATATTATCATGCACTATTACACTTGCTATGGCCCCTCTGCCTGCTGACATACCGGCGAGCTTTTGAAAATGAAGCGTTTGTGCATGGGCCAGCAATGAGCCCAAAAATGACAGGAATAATAATTTTGTTTTCAATGGTAGTAAGTTTTAGTGTTTGTTTTTTTATGGTTCTTTGCTCTGACTTTAGGATTCAACCCTATCAATACTTTTATTAAATCATAAAAATATATTTCTGTATTTTTGGATTCAGATATTTTAATTTTGCTTTTTAATTCTTCATAATTTGAATATTCAAAGCCTGAAATCCTTTCAATAATTTTATTTTCTTTCACAAGAAACAATGTGTTATATTTCCTATGCTTTGCAAATTCCTGTTTTTCAAAGAAATATTCTAGATCGTTGAAATTGTATTTTTTACAGTTAAATATTTTTTGAAATGTAATATCTTCTTTAGTGATTATAATCTTCGTATGAATTTTATAAAAGAAAGTCCATATAAAAAATAAAGCACCTAATAGAAAAGCTGTTTTTAATATGATCATTATATTGAAGGCGCTTATTAGTCCTTTCACATTAGAGTAAATAATGATTGAAAAAACCAGAGATAGTATGAAGGTTAAGAAATGAATAATTAAAAATGATTCAAAGTTTATTTTTGATTTTACCATGTTATGTTTTTACTCAATTGAATTTTGCTAAGTTAAAATATTAAAGTGAGATCATTTTTAAAGAAGTAATAAAGTCAGAAAACTCTGCGTAGCAGAGGTAGAAAATCATCAGTGATATCCTTTTATTTTTTGTAAAATAACAGCATTATTCTTATTCGTATTCTTTTCAATGAGGAGATCTAAAATCTCTCCGTATAACGCTCTTTGTTTTTCGTTGGGAGCGTTCATAGGGTTGATTTGAACTAATTTTCCATTGGAGTATACAATGATAATGTTTGTTGACATCCCATCGGTGGCAGGTTTTAAATCCTTATCATTAAAATCTTCTGATGTAAAGGACTCTGATATTCGCTGAATTCTTTCGATATCATTTTGTGACAGCTTAATTTTAAAAGGCTGCAGTTCCGGCCTTTCATTAAGATATTCAAGATGTTCCTTCTTTTCTTCAGCGCTCCTTTCTTCTCCATTTTCTTTTGGAGGTGGTGGAGGTGGAGGATTATAGGAAACCGGGCTGTAAAAAATCAAATATTTGTCAGTGAAATTTAAGATGGTTTCAGCAGGAAGATGAAAGGTGGGATAGTATCCTATTTTTATCAGAACAGCCTTAGGCTTTTCAGTTTTGTGGGCATTATTTTTCTTACCACAGGAAAATAGAAGTACAAGACAAAATAGTAGCAGTGTAAAGTATTGCATCGATGAAAATATGTAAAATTTTACTTAGTATAATCCCCTGCAACAATAGATTTTTCCATTGTACTTACAATCTCGGAAACAGGAATAGTAAATATCCCGGCATTTCCTTTATCGAATTCTTTTTTCCAGTAAAAATATCCGTCCATTTCAAGAGAATCTGTTTTTTTGTAGGTCACCTTTTTCAGATTGATGACACTTTTGTCCAAAGCTTCTTCTGATATGGGAATATGGCTGATGTATTCTGCAAAACCTGTAGGGCTGGCAGGGTTTTTCATCTTCAAATCACTGATGGAGATATGAATTACTTTTCCGGTTTCAGGATATCCTTCAATCTTTAAAATTTTAAGAATGGAGTTTTTCTCTGCGGGACGGGTTTTATAATTCCATTTCTGGCCGACGCGGTATTGGTTATTTTTTTCGCAGCCGGAAAACAGTAAGAGTATTCCTACGATTAAAGTATAGAATTTCATGAAGGGAGGTTATTAGTTTTGTTTTTATTTCAAATAGGCTTGTTCAAGGAGTTCCACTGATTCCGTTTCAGTTAATGGATTCTTCTTATCTGTATTATTTGTTAAATTGAATGAGATCAGATTGTTATTTCTTACGGCATATAGTAAATAGGAAGTCTTGTCCTTACTAACATCCTGAGATTTATCTTTTAGGATAATTTTCCAGATAATATAATTTTTTTCTTCGTTTCGCTTTACTTCGGAAACTTCAGCTTTCACTCCGGTTGAAGAGGCCCAGTAATCATATTCCCATTTGTAAAAAGCATTCAGCAATTCTTTTTCTGTTAAGCCTTCTTTATAAAATTCAAATTTTTCAGGTTTTCTTACTGAAATCAGCAAATTTATTTTTTCGTCTTTATTGCTTAAGTGAAATTGTCCGGATTGTTTAAGTTGGTTTTTATATTCCCATTTTCCAGGAATCTCAAATAATTCTCCATTGATTTGAAAAGGAGTCTTCTTTTGTGCAAAAGAAGAGGTTGAAACCAGAAAAAGAATGAAGATGGAAAAAAGTTTAAAGTTTAATTTCATTTTGATAACAGTATGTTGAGTGTTTAGTAAGGCTCAAATTTACATATTGTAATAATATAAATTATATACTATGATGATAATGTTGTTTGAGCCCGGAATTTCCACTTTTATTTCTTCCTTCTCCTTTCAAGAAGAAGATACGCTGCATCCAGCATTTTGATCAGATGGATGTACGGGTTTATCATATTCCTTTCCGGAAGGTTGTTGTATACGCCAAGTGAGAAATAGGCCATTCCGGATATAAAGTAATCAAACTCATTTATGCTGTATTCTCTGAATGCTTTTTTGAAGACCAACAGAGGATTTTGGTATTCCTTCTCAGAAAGCAAGCCAAGAACTAGTGGAGAGACTTCTTCCAACGGAGTATTGACGAACCCTTTCTTTTCCTTTATCGCTATGAAGTAACCTGCACGGATGAATGAACGCATCGCCTGATGAAAATGATAAATGACGGACGGATCTTCTTTTATCCAGCTATTTCTTTTAAGGGCATAGCTCATAATGCTGTTTAACAACTCTTTGGATGCTACCAGATCATTGAGCTGAAAAAATGTTTTCATTAGCTGTATGCCGTAATGCTTCTTCCGGCCTTTCCCAAGCCGGGATTGAATTTCTGTTCTGTTTTTTTTCATGAGTGTGTATTTTTTATTGTACGATTCTGCGGGCAGTAAAGAAGTAAGTCCTGAAATATCTGAACTTCCTGTCTATACAAGCCGAATGAATATGATAGAATTTATGTTTTCTAAAAGCCCGAAAGCCGCAATGGATTGTACATCCCATTGTACCGTGTCATGATACTTTATGTGGTAAAGCAGGCTTAGAAAAAGATGATTGTAGAAAAGCAGAACAGCATGAAAATAAAAACGGCATGAGACTCTACAATATCCGCTTTTGAGGTACTGGTATACCCTGCACACAGATAAGAGAGCTCACGCCTAGGTCGTGAGCTTCCTGCTTATCATCTTGCGTGCATAAAAATACCAGTTTTCAAAAGCAAGGTTCTAAGCAATAGCTTCTATATTTCTTTGAAGTATCGCAAAATTACTCTAATGAGTAATCTTTTCCAAATATAATAATATTTTTAATATACAGGACTATAGTCCTTAGTTTTTTATTTTGTTTTTGGTTCACTTTGTCATTATGCATGATTCTTTAGACGAAATAGAGCGATATATAATTTCAAAAGTGAAAGAAATAAGAGAACAGAGAGGTATTAGCCAAACTTCACTTTCTTTGGCTATTGGTAAGAGTACGAGCTATATTTCAGATATTGAAGCGCATTCCAAAACTGCAAAATACAATATTAAAAGCCTAAACTTAATATCTAAAGCTTTGGGATGCTCTCCAAGAGACTTCTGGCCAGAGCAACCAATTTTGGAAGAGAAATATGAATTTGTAAGAGAAATAGAAATAAAGAGAAAATCCTAGCGATAGCTGGGATTTGTCTTTGTTATTCTATTATAAAATAACATATTACGTATTGGAGCTGATGAGCATTTGTTAATATGATGTTACCAGTTGGGTTTATTCATTATCTTCAACTAATCTTTGTCTAGCTTCTTCTAACCATTCTCTGTCAATATTAATTATTGTAAAAGGAGCTTCTGGATTATTTCTTTGGTTAAAAACAAAAATCTTAGAGAAGAACTCCTGCTTTATATCAAGAGCAACTGATTTGTCTAAGTTGAATGACTTCCAATGACTAAATATTCTTTTAGGAATATAGAAGTCGAAGTCAGTTGATTGCCTCCTATCTCGTGGATTGTAAACAGTAAGTCTCCAAACATTCGCACTGTCTCCATTCCAATGAATTTCCGCTTTTAACGTAGAAAATGTTCCGTAATTATTTTGGCTGTTTAGAATGTTTTCTTCTGTCCTTGTTCTTGAAAATAAAAAAATCATATCGCCAGTTTCCAACAAACCAACATAAGAATATCTTAAAACTGTATTTGAAAATGTTACAATATCACCAATAATGTTGTCATCTACCAACAAGTTATAAGCTCTGTTGTACTTTTCAGCGTGTAGGTCTCCTTCTCTATCCTTTAAAAAATCATATAGATTTTGAACCTCTTCAGTCTGAAAACTATCAATTAATGGTTGGTCAATTCTATTAAAGTCCCGAATTGTATTTGCACTTAAAAACCAACTAAGTGAAAGCAATGGAATTTTATTGTTAGATGCGAACTCTACAGCTGGTTTACTAAAGTCATTTACAGAAGCAACGCCTACTTGATATAAAAATCTCGTTCTTGTATCAATCGCATAGGCTGCTCGTCTATTATTTTGCCTTTTAAGAATACTGTCTCTAGTTACAATTTCAAAATCATTCAAATCATTTCTTAAGCCAATTGCATTCCTTACAAATGGCAGATTTGCAATTGACCCATAAGCTTTACATTCAAATAGTAGTTGGGTTGGATAAGCAAATGGCATTTGAATAGGAGGGTTCATTATTATGTCTGCATCATGCGCTGCACCTTTTCCATTTATGAAGAAAAGTCCGCCTCTTTCAAATGAAAATAAATTATCAGCTCTGACATTTGTAAATCCGCAATTTTTCAATAATTGTCGAATAATATATTCAAGTAATGCCCCTTTTATATTTCCTGCTTTCATTTTGTTATTGTTTTATAGTTTTTACAAATGTTGAATTTTGTGTTTACCCTCACATTTTGCGAATACAGTGTTAGGTATAGTTCTTAATATTCATACGCGTTTGATGTCCATATATTTGATAAATCAAAAAGCTCTTCTTCAGAAAGGAAGGATTTTGTTGGAACATTACCTACTGAAAACCCTAAAAGAATTCTAAAAATGTCATATTTGATATGTTCATCACTAACCTTATATTTTTCAATAAATTCTAAATAACTTGCATTCATCATTTCCCAAGATTGTATTTCATAATCTGGTTTTAAATCTAATTCGTAATTGTAGATACTTTGCTCAAAAGTTAATTTTGTGTGTCTTCCAATTCCTAAATGAATATTTTTTGCTCGACAAATTAATGATTTAGAAAGTTTACTTTGAGATTTCGTTTTCATTTTAATTTGATCGCGGCTAATTTCAACAGGTTTCGCATCTCTTAGAATTTCTGTCATTAACATATAGCCTTTAATATTTTGAATAATATCTGGCCTAACTATTTTACAAATTTCAAGAGCTATTTTGTCAATAGAATTTTTTTCAGTTGTTAATGCAAGTTTATCTGCAAGATATAAAGAATAATTTTTTACTTCCTCTCTAGAAATATTATGCCAGATTGGAAGGATTGATTTTTTTCCATGCTCTTCTTTTGAAATTAATGATTGATATTCATAATCTGTCCATTTTTTATTGAGAAAATTATTCGAAATTACAACCACTCCAAAATCTGATTTTGATAATCCATAATCAATGGATTTAGTTAAACTATCACCAAATGTTAAAGTAAATTCATCGTACCAGACTTTCACATCAAGTTTTAAAAGTTTTTCAGCTAAAATTCTTACAAAATCGTTTTTATCTTCACTTGAATGCGAAATGAAAACATCCCATTGTTTATCCATTATCTTAGTTTTGAAATTATGACTAACATCCAAAATTTACACATTGCGCCAATAAATAATTACGTAAATGTGGTTTGGGTTTTATTAAATATACATTTTGTGTTGAAATATTTAAATCGACTTTTGTTTTTTATTATAAATTTTGATCAAATTAAAAAATCAAAATGAAATTTCCTTATGGGAAACCATAATCCATATAAAACCCCATTCTATTTTTATAGAACGAGGTTTTTATTTATAGTCATTAAGGCTATATAATTCCTTTGATTCTCCAAATTTTACAATTTGTTTAGTTGGAAGTAATCAACTTAAATTTTTTGTACAGTTAAATGAAAAATCTTAAAAACTAGCTAAATGATTTACCTATCTTATTAAGATACGCAGAACATATCTTAATAAAGTAATCCGTATAAGACATAATCATTTTATCGAAATCGACATTTTTATAGTGTTCTTTAATCTCGGGAGGTTGTCCAGGTGAATCCAGAGGTTTAAATACAATTTGTAGTTCTTGTTGTAATGTTTTCCCAATTACAACAAGCATTTTAGATAATTTTTCACTGTCTGAACTATTATCAGCAAATGTCATAAACTCTAAATATGCTTCATGAACGAAAGTTAAGGCTTCCGTATTAAAGACTTCAAAGCTTTTTAAAATTGAATTACTCATAAAATTAGTTTTTACTAATATAATAAAAGAGTTTAAAATATAGCTTAATTGGAACTAAAAATTTATGAATTTACTCCCCCGCACGAATCCTTTCGTGTAGGGAGTAAATTAAATCTTATATATAATCTAAAAACCAAAACCACACGATACAATCGTATGGCAGCGAGGGTTATTTTTTGAAAATATTCTTCATCATATTTTCTATTGTTTTTTTTGTTTCTTCCTCAATTATTTTTTTTGATTTCTCAACTAATTTACTTCTGAAGTTTTCACAACAAGCTTTTATTTCAAAGCCTTTAGATGTTTTGATAAATTGAGGATGTTTGTTGTGTTCGGAACATGATTCATTTTCAATTTTTCTTTTTATTGAATTGTAGTCTAATTCACTCATATTTATTTAGTTGTTTAAATGCTTTCTCCTAAGTTAAAATATTTAAACAATACTTTCTTACGGAAAACCATAATTTAAAAAACCGTCCTACAAAAGCAGAACGGTTTATATATTAAATTTGTCTTAGCGACTCGCTATTACATCATTCCTGGCATTCCACCACCATTGGCATAGCTGGTTCAGCGCTCTTCATTTCATTGATAACACATTCAGTTGTTAAAAGCATTCCAGAAAAGAAGCTGTATTTTCAAGGGTAACTCTTGTTACTTTTGTTGCATATCCTTGTCAAGGTTTTAAACCTTGACAAGGACACCAATCCAGGTACTTTTGTCTAAAACTTACAGATAAAAAAACCGCTCTACAAAGAGTAGAGCGGTTTATATATTAAATTTGTCTTAGCGACTTGCTATTACATCATTCCTGGCATTCTACCCCGCTACCGCACGAATCCTTTCGTGTGGTTTAAATAAATTAGCTATTATCTAAAAGCCAAAGCCACACGATACAATCGTGCGGTAGCGAGGAGGTTGCGAACTGTAAACATGAATTTGCTACAAAATTCGCAATCTTGCCAAACGCCTGTTGTGCGATGTTTTATTTTTCCAATGTTTCTAGTAGCCAATTCAGGCAAACTTCGGAATCCATAATTGACCAAGAATGTGGATTTTTCGTTCCGTCTAGCCGAACTCCTTTTCCTTGACTAACTATTACTCTAGCGTTTTCATTTCCCATTATTTTTAATTGGTTTATCATTGAGATGATATCAATTCCATTCCAATCATGTAAGTCACGATGTCTTTGATCAATTAACCAATCTGTATCCAAATCAGTAAACATTAAAAGAGGCATTTTTTTTAAATACTTTGCATTTCCGCCATCTTTTGCTCCATAAGAATAAATAGAATTTTCCAGATATTTTTCTGGGAATTTATCTGGAGATCCTCCATAAATACTGTCCCAATTATTCTTTATCCATTGTGCTTCATCTACTGCCGGTTTATAAATATTTCTTTCGATTTCTCTTTCGCAATATTTATAAAATCTTGCCTGGTCTAAAGGTGCGTCTAAGGCAAAAACTCCTTTTGGTATTAGAAAAAACTTTTCCGGATTTTTAGTTGCCTTTTCAGCGTAAGTTAAAGAAATCATTGCGCCACTTGAAAGGCCTCCGATTATGAATTTATCTTTCGGTACTTTATGCTTTGCGACAATTTCACTGAAAATTTTATCAAGTAATTTGAATTCTGCTTCTCGATTATCTGTTCCCCAATTGATTGATGGAACAATGACCATAATTCCTTTTTCAACTGCTATTTTTGGCAGACTTATTTGTTTTAATGTATTTTCAACGAGTTCTCCACCAGAAGGAATAATTACTAAAACACCTTTAATACTACTTTTTGGTACATATTTATAATAAAATAATTCTGTAGAATCATCATCATTAATGTACAGTTCAGCATCATCTGTTTTTGAAACAGATAATTTTTCAAATTCTTGAGCTTTACAAGATAAAACATTAAAAATTAGAGCAAAAATTAATATGTTTTTCATTTTTCTTTTTTTTCGGTCAAAATATCGTACAACATCCAAATTTATGCATTACGCTAATGTTGTTTTGGTTTTAGCCATCTATTTATTAATCATTAAATGTAAAATATAAATGTACTATTTCCCCTGCTCCCGCACGAATTCTTTCGTGTGGTTTAAATATTATAAATTAAACTCCCAATGATATAATCTAAAAGCCCAAGCCACACGATACAATCGCACGGTAACGAAGGGATCTGCTTCAAGCATGTTTATATATGCCTTATTTTGAAGCTTTAGATTTTTTACTATTCAATGCTTTCTGTTGTATCCATTGTACAGCAGTATCTACAGGGGCTGTATCATTGCTGGAGGAAGTATTGTGTCCCAGCTTAGGAAAAGAAGTATATTCGAAAGGCTTGCCTTGCGCTTTAAGCGTGTTCAATTGTTCTATACACAACTTTACCGGAATCTGTATGTCTTTTTCACCAAAAAGCCAAAGCCCGGGAATTGAAAGGGACTTCAGATAGTTTTTGGGGTCGGTGGCCACAAATTGATATTTGTCCGGATCATTTTTAGTATGCTCAATGGCATCTGCTTCTGTATGATTTTCCCAAAAACTATTGTTTCCATTAGTATAAAACTGAAATCGAAGCTGTTCCAGAGTGGTAATGGTAGGACAACTAAATAAAACCATAAATTCAATTTGTGGATTTTTGCTTACTGCCATCGGGATGATCCATCCTGCCTGACTGAATCCGACTAATCCAATGGGTGTTTTTTTATCTTTCAAATAGGTTCGAAATGTTGTTACGGCTGCATTGGCGTCCTGAGCCAATAAATTAAGATTAGTAGTGTCAATATTATTCGTGCCAACAGATGGTCCTACATACACACCTCCGGATTCTCCAACTCCGCGTTTATCATAGGTGAATACAGCAATGCCTTCTTTAGCAAGACGTTTTGCAAATTCCAGTTCTCTTTTTACCGGATCGGATCCGTGAACAATTACGACTGCTGCAACCGGTTTTTTAGGCTCTAAAATGGAGCCTGCCAGAGTGATACCCTGACTTTCAAACTTTACATCCTGAATGGTAAAATCTGCGGATTGTGAAAATACCATTTCTGGCAAAGCTATTAATAATAGCAAAATATATAAATTAGAAAAAAAGCTGATTTTCATAGATCATGGTTAGTTATCAAATATAATACAAAAAACCGCTCTATTTTTATAGAACGGTTTTAATTTATATATGGTAGTTAAGACTACATCATTCCTGGCATTCCACCACCCATTGGCATAGCTGGTTCTGCACTCTTAATTTCAGTGATTACACACTCCGTAGTAAGAAGCATTCCAGATACAGAAGCTGCATTTTCAAGGGCAACTCTTGTTACTTTAGTTGGGTCAATGATACCTGCTTCAAGCATGTGAACATACTCGTCAGTTTTCGCATTGTATCCGAAGTCTCCTGATCCTTCTGCTACTTTAGCAACAATTACAGAACCTTCACCACCTGCGTTAGCAACGATTTGTCTCAATGGCTCTTCAATGGCTCTTTTTACGATTTTAATCCCTGTAGTTTCGTCAGCATTGATTCCGGTAAGGTTTTCCAAAGCAGAGATTGCTCTTACTAAAGCAACACCACCACCTGCAACGATACCTTCTTCTACAGCTGCTCTCGTAGCGTGTAATGCATCGTCCACTCTGTCTTTTTTCTCTTTCATTTCCACTTCAGAAGCTGCTCCTACGTAAAGTACAGCAACACCACCAGCTAATTTAGCCAGTCTTTCCTGAAGTTTTTCTTTATCATAATCAGAAGTAGAAGTTTCCATCTGAGCTTTGATCTGAGCTACTCTTCCTTTGATTTTCGCTTCGTCACCACCACCGTTTACAACAGTTGTGTTGTCTTTGTCGATCGTTACTTTCTCAGCAGTTCCAAGCATATCCAAACAGATGTTTTCCATAGTGAAACCTTGCTCTTCAGAGATCACTTGTCCACCTGTAAGGATTGCGATATCTTCTAACATTGCTTTTCTTCTGTCTCCGAATCCCGGAGCTTTTACAGCAGCAATTTTAAGAGAACCTCTTAGTTTGTTTACCACTAAAGTAGCTAAAGCTTCACCTTCAACTTCTTCAGAGATAATTAATAGAGACTTACCACCTTGTGCAATTGGCTCAAGAACCGGAAGTAATTCTTTCATTGAAGAAATTTTCTTCTCTACTAAAAGGATATATGGGTTTTCTAGTTCAGCTAACATTTTCTCAGGGTTAGTCACGAAGTAAGGTGACTGGTAACCTCTGTCGAACTGCATACCTTCTACAACATCTACCGTTGTATCGATACCTTTAGCCTCTTCTACAGTGATTACACCTTCTTTTCCAACTTTTCCGAAAGCTTCAGCGATCAAAGCACCAATAGTTTCGTCATTGTTAGCAGATACAGAAGCAACTTGCTTTACTTTATCTGTAGAATCTCCAACCTCCTGAGACTGTGTTTTCAGGTTTTCAACAACTGCAGTTACTGCTTTGTCGATTCCTCTTTTAAGATCCATTGGGTTAGCACCAGCAGCTACGTTCTTAAGACCTTCTCTTACGATAGCCTGTGCCAATACAGTAGCGGTAGTTGTACCGTCTCCTGCGATATCATTAGTTTTGGAAGCCACTTCTTTTACCATTTGTGCTCCCATATTTTCTACTCTGTCTTCAAGTTCGATTTCTTTTGCAACAGACACACCATCCTTAGTTACGTGTGGAGCACCGAAAGATTTTTCGATCACTACGTTTCTACCTTTAGGACCTAAAGTTACCTTTACTGCATTAGCCAATGCATCTACTCCTCTCTTTAGAGCGTCTCTTGATTCAATATCGAATTTTATTTCTTTTGCCATAATTTTTTATTGTATTAGTGTACTTTGTACAATGTATTAATGATTTTGTATCCTGAAAATATCATTTTACATGAATACATTTTACTTTTTACAAATTAACCGATGATTCCTAATAAATCAGCTTCTCTTACGATTAAATAATCTTTTCCTTCAAGCTTCAATTCAGCTCCTGAATATTTTCCATAAAGAACTTTGTCACCTACCTGAACAGTTGTAGGCTCATCTTTTTTACCAGGACCTACTGCCACAACAGTACCTTCTTGAGGCTTTTCCTTTGCAGTGTCCGGGATGATAATACCTGAAGCTGTTTTAGTTTCTGCAGCGATAGGCTCTACTAGAACTCTGTCTGCTAATGGTTTAAAGTTTACTGACATAATATGTTTATTTATTAATTATTTCTGTGTAGTAATTCTCTAAATGTATGCCATGAGACACTGGTGGATGAAATGGCAGACTTTTATTTCCGAATGTGAAAATTTGGCAGAAAAATTATTTCTTGCGTGCTGGAAATCCGAAAAGATAACTCGTAGCTACAGGGACTATAAACAAAAGAACGGTAATAGCGGAAACCAGAATTTCCATGGTATGACTGGCTAAAAACTGAGCAAAAGCTGTAGCAGGGTAGAAGTGTTCGTATAATGACAAACTTAGTTTAACTCCTAAAATAGCAATCACAATAAAAGCGGCCGTTTCCAGAAAAGGGAATATCTGCATCAGACGGACAAACCACTGTGCAATAAATCTCATCGCTAAAATTCCTATAAATACCCCAAGTGTAATCAAAAGTAAATTGTCTGAAAACGCTACCGCAGCAAAAACATTATCTATGGAAAAAGCAAGATCCATTACTTCTACAATAGCTACAGTGGCCCAGAACTGTCCCAGCAGTCCGATTGAATTTTTGTACAGCCAACTGGATTCTTTGTCCGGGGTTTCCTCAGGATTTTCTTCATCATTTGTGTTTTTAATCTTTTTGATAAACCAGTCAAAGGAAATATAGAGCAGATAGAATCCTCCTAATGGTTTTAGCCACCATACGGAAATCAGTACGGAAGCAAAAATAAGGGCCAGTCCACGAAATACATAAGCTCCAAGGATTCCGTATTTCAAGGCTTTTTTTCTTTGATGTTCGGGCAGATCCATTACGATGGTAGCTAGTACAGCTGCATTGTCTACAGAGAGAAGGCTTTCGATCAGGATAAGATTACCGATGATAGCGATGGATTTTGCAGGATTTTGTAATAT
This sequence comes from Chryseobacterium viscerum, assembly GCF_025949665.1. Lineage (NCBI taxonomy): Bacteria > Pseudomonadati > Bacteroidota > Flavobacteriia > Flavobacteriales > Weeksellaceae > Chryseobacterium > Chryseobacterium viscerum. The sequence continues at coordinate 109,870 of NZ_JAPDFT010000001.1, forward strand.
GTCATTTAAAAGGTGTGTGAAATCAGGAAACATCATTTTTTAAAGAAATAGAATTTTGATTAAGTTTTGAAATAATGGCAGCAGAAACTGAAATACCTATGAAATTGGTAACCGATCTGGCTTCGTTCATAAAGCGGTCTATACTGTATAAAAGAGCAAGATCTGTGGTGGGAATTTTTCCAAAACGGCTTAGGGTAAACATCAGGGCAAGGAAGCCTGATCCGGGTACTCCCGAAGCTGTTTTTGAAGCAATTGAAATCGTTATAAAAAGCCAGAAATAATCTTTTACCGTAAGAGGAATATTATAAAACTGGATAAGAAAAATACATGAAATTGAAAGGTAAATACAGGCTCCTGCCAGATTAAAATTGTATCCGAGAGGAATAATAAGACGAAGAATTTTCCGGTCATAGCCTTGTGATTCCATTTTATCAAAAATCATGGGGAAGGCGGTCTTTGAAGAAGAAGTGGCCACTACAAGAATGATTTCCTCTTTGATGCTGATTAAAAAATCCCAAAGGTTAATTTTAAAGTAAGCCGTTACAATACCTAGTATTCCGAAAATGAAAAATACACAGGTAAGATATACCGTTGCAACTATCTTACTTAATGGCAGTAAAGTATTAATCCCATATACAGAAATTCCGTAAGCGATATTAGAGAAAATGACTATCGGAAGAAAGATGTAAACATACTTGATGATCTTGAAAAACAAGTTTCTTCCCTTATCAATCGTTTTAAGAATGTTATTTTTTTTCTTTGAAAGGCCAATCACAACTCCCGCAGATATTGATATTAAAAGAAAAAGCACATAATTGCTGATATGCAACGGATTCGTGGATGTGGTTAAAAATCTTTCCGGAAGCGCTTTGTGGGAAGAAATGATAATTCCCGTATTGGCTCCTGGTTTTAAAAGAAGCCCGGAACCGATTCCCAATACAATACTTACGGAGGTGATGATTAAAAAGTACAGAACCATCTGACTTACAATTTTAAAAGCATTTTTGGTGCTGAAAATGTAGCTTACCCCATAAGTTACAGCAATGAAAATAACAGGAATAATCAAAACCTCAAGAAGCATGAAAAAGTAACTGCTTACCGTTTCCAGATGTTTACTGACTTCCGGGAAATAATAACCGGTTAATGCTCCACAGATAATCGCTGTGAACACATATAGAGTTAAGTTTCTTAAATAGGAGTCTGTAAATGTTTTTTGCTTAGAAGGTTTCATCATTCACTTTTTATTGGGTAAGATTACAAAATTCAAAGATATAACCTTATATAATACCAAGAAGCAATGCGCTCAGCAACATTACGATTGATGATCCTATGGCCCATTTTAAAGTGAATTTCAGATGGTCCGAGAATTCCACACCTGCCAGTGAAACCAACAGATAAGTAGAAGGAACCAAAGGACTTAATAAATGAGAAGCCTGCCCCACAAGGCTGGCACGTCCTAAAATATCAGGAGGAATATTCAGCTGGCTGCCGGTTGCAGTAATCACAGGCAATATTCCAAAATAATAGGCATCATTGGTAAGGAAAAAAGTAAGCGGTACACTGAATATTGCAGTGATGACGTTCAGATATCCACCCCATGTTTTAGGAACGATACTGATAATACTGTTTCCCATAGAATTCATAATTCCGGTACCATTCAGGATTCCTGTAAAAATTCCTGCTCCGAAGATCATTCCTGCTACAGATAATGCATTTCCTGCATGTTTTGAAATGATTTTCTGCTGGTCTTTCAGTTTCGGATAATTAATTAGGGAAGCTATACAAAAGGCAATCATAAAGGCAATTCCCAAAGGAATAATATCAAGAATCATTACGCAAAGCAGGACAATGGTAAGGATCAGATTGATAATAATAAGTTTGGGACGTCTTAATGCGGGATCATTTTCCCCGGCAATATCCTGTCCGCTGTATTTGGTATATTTTCCGTGCTTGCTTATTCTTTTTTTCTCCCGTACACCCAAAATATAGGCGACAAAAAATACCCAGATCAGCCCGATCACCATTACCGGGATCATAGGAACGAATATTTCTGTGTGGCCCAGTTTAAGGGAACTCATCACTCTTGCAGTAGGTCCTCCCCATGGTAAAATATTCATAATACCGCCTGCAAGCATGATAATACAGGTCAGAACCAAAGGGTTCATCCCTTGTTTTTTATAAAGTGGGAGTAATGCAGCCACTACAATAATGTAAGTGGAAGAGCCATCGCCGTCTAATGAAACTAAAGTGGTGAGAAGGGCAGTTCCGATGGTTGTTTTTACAGGATTATCTCCTACAGCCTTTAATATGGCATTGACAAGGGGCTCGAAAAGCCCTGTATCAATCATCAGACTGAAATACAGGATGGCAAAAATCAGCATAACTCCCGTAAGTGCTATTTCTTTTACTCCGTCTTTCATCATTTTTCCGAGGTCAGGTCCAAATCCTGCAACTACAGCTATAAGAACCGGAACTAGAACTAAGGCGGTAAGTGGAGTCATCTTTTTGTTCATGATGAGAACCATGAAGATGAAAATCATTAAAAAGCCAAGAAGGGTCAGCATAGTTTTGTGTAAATATTAATGAGGTTATTATTGTTTCTTTTTTCTCCAGTCAAAATTGTTTCTGAATCCTACGAATCCATAATTACTTGTTTTTTTGGTTTCCAGCTGATTGATAAAGGCTAGCTCCAAAGCAGAATTTTTTCCTAGTTTTATTCCAAGACCTGCCGTAATACGATTGCTGTCGAAGGGTTCTAGCTTATCAACATTCATTCTTATTTCATTTTTAAGAATACCATAAAGCTTTTCTTTTTCTCCTTTTTTATTGAAAGGAATTCTGACAGAGATCAGATACCGGATTCTTACTTCAAATTCATCAGGATTACTGATAAAACGTTCTTCCACTCTAAGCCGGTTGGAAATTGACGTTCTGCCGATGTAATAATCAGCGGTTACCTGCTGGAAAGGTCTTTTTTCATATCTTATCTTTTTAGAATCATCAGCATTATAAGATTCAAGGATTAAAAACATAGCTCCTGCAGCAGGTTTTATATTTTCCACCACTTCATAATCTACATAGGCATTCACGAGAAAAAGCCTTGTGTCATAGGCAAGATCAAAAGAACGGTATTGAGTAAGTGCGGTTAAAGTACTTTTATCCGTAAGCTTTGCCGACATCAGGTATTGAAACCACATATTATAGTTGTCTTTACTCTGACTGTGTAAAAGGCTATTTACCATGCAAAATGATAAAATAAGCATTAATTGTATATTAAGTTTCATGTAATATTTGATTAATATTGCGGTTTCTCAAATATATTTATTCGACAGAGCGGGACTGGATTTTTTCAATCAATGACAGTTTTTCTCAACGAACTGCATTTTGAGACAAAAAGATATTATATTTGATGCGTTTCAAAATAAGGTATGGACTATGTTTTTAATCATTAATTTTATTATTATATTATTGATTATCAGAATTTTATTTAGTGGTAAGATTCTGGAAAGTCTTATGAAGTACCGTTGGAAATTTTTGTTGAGGTTTCAGCATGTTTTTTTCTTTTTTATCTTCATTTTGATGACTTATTTCACCGAAAACTACTTCCTGGATTCAACTCAGTTGGTAATAAGCATTATTTTGAATACAATTTTTAATGTGGGAATTTATTATCTGGTATACTATTATCTTGTTCCCCGGTTTTATTTATCCAATAAGTATCCGGAGTTTATCCTTTATGCTTTAATCTGTTTTTTGGTGTCCAGTCTTTTCAGAATTCTGTGGGAGCCGGCAGTTTTTCAGATCGATTTCAGTGAAAAAAGTTACCATGTTGGGTTCCTGTATAATGTGTACATCTCGCAGGGAATAATAATTCTGGTCGGTTCTTTTTTGGGAATTACCAAAGACAAATTTTTAATTGAGCAGGATGTAATCAGCCTTGGAGAAGAGAAAGACCAGCTTTATCTTGATTTGCTGAAGTCTAAACTGAATCCTCATTTTTTGTTGAATACTCTTAATAATATATACGCGAACAGTTTTACCCATTCAGAGAAAACGTCGGATTCTATTTTGCAGTTGAGCCGGCTTCTGAAGTATATTATTTATGACAGTGGAAAGGAAAAAGTAACGATTTCCCAGGAATTTTCTTCACTGAAAGCTCTTGCAGCTTTATACCAGCTTAAATATAATAACCAGCTTGATATTGTAATGGATATTGAAGATCAGGAAGAATTTGACATTGCTGAAATCCCGTCTGCTATACTTCTTACTTTATTTGAAAATGCATTAAAGCACTCAGCAATAGGAGAGGATGCTCATGGTTTTATAAAATTATTCTGTAATATTGAGCGCTTTGAACTGTATTTTGAAATTATAAATTCTGTAGGGAAAGATAGAAATCATGCGGCTGAATCTAATTATCACGGATTGGGTAATGAAGCAATTATTCATATATTGGAAAAATTTTATCCTGATCAGTATGAATTTTATTCCGGACCGAAAGAAAATGATCAATATAAAATTGCTTTAACAATTACTATCAATGGCTAACCTTACTATCGTTAATGTAGATGATGAATATCCTGCATTGCAGCTTGTAAAACAATATTGCGATCAGCTTGAAGATGTTGAACTGCTGGCTTCATTTCAGAAACCGGAAGAGGCGCTGGCATTCCTGAAAGCAAATAAAGTGGATTTGGTTGTTTTCGATATCAATATGCCTGGAATCAATGGAGTAGAACTTTTGCAGCAGCTTCCCGATCCGCCGTTATGTATTTTTCTTACACTGGAAACAAAATACGCGGTGAAAGCCTTTGAACTGGATGTTGTTCATTATCTCATAAAACCTGTAGACTTTGATACTTTCAAAAAAGCGGTTAATAAAGCAAGAGATTTTGTTCAGTTTAAAAGCTCTGCTAATAACCAGCAGCAGGAAGACTATATTATGTTCAAATCCAATTACGTGATGAATAAAGTTTTTCTTAAAGATATTCTATGGATACAGGGATTCGGGGAATATATTGTACTGATGACCCCATTGAAAAAATATATGATTTTGGAGAGAATGTCAAATTTTGAAGAGAAATTTCAGCATTTCGGGTTTATCAGAATTCATAAGTCTTATATCGTTTTGTCGGATCATATCAATTCTTATAATTCCGGTCATGTTTTTTTGAAAAACGGAGAAGAACTTCCACTTGGGCGAACTTATAAAAAGAACGTAAAAGCACATTTAAGCTAAAAAATAAAAGCCGGAATTTTCCGGCTTTCAAAAATTGTTATCTGATGGCTGAACTATGGGCAATATTGTCCAGGTCCGATCCACAGGATACATTGTCCTTTGTAATTGTATTCACAGCAAATGCGTCCTGCAGCTCCGCCATTGATAGATTTCTGAGCATCTCTGCTTAATAATTTAGCGTTTTTCATAGTTAATAATATTTTGATTTGTACGCTCCTGAGAATTTAAAGTCAATCAGGATTTTGACATTTGGTGTAAAAGAAGTGGATCAAAGATACTATTTTTCCTTATTATGGGATATATTTTATTGCTGTTTTTTTTAAATAAAATTTTGATTATCAGGTTGTAAAGATGATGGAGGATATAAACAGGGAAAGCCGGAAACCTCCGGCTTTATTCTAAATTGTTATCAGATAATTGAACTATGGGCAATTCTGTCCCGGTCCGATCCATAAAGTACACTTTCCGTTGTCGTCGCGTTCGCAGCATACAAGTCTGGCAGCAATTCCGCCATTGATCGTTTTCTGAGCATCTCTGCTTAGTAATTTGGCATTTTTCATAAGTAATATTTTGTTTTTTTGATCCTGAACATTTATTGTCAATCAGGTTTTTGACATTTGGTGTTTATGGTCATTCAAATATAAGACTTTTTAAGTCAGGTTGTTATATTTTTTGTAGACGGAAATAAGATATTGGTGTCTGATTTTCAGTGATTTATTGAATTGTTTCTAAAGACATTTTTTTTCCTGCCATGTCCATATCCTGCTTAACAATTTTTCTTGTGGCGGGATCAATATAATAGGTCACTATGGTTAATTGGTTGCTGATATCATCATTTGTTTTCACTACCCAGACAGGCTTTCCTTTATATTCTGACTTTTGAGTATCCAGAATGTAAGCTTTCATCATCCCTTTTTTCTCAGATTTAGGATTGTAATCGAAAATGGAAATCTCAGCAGTGTAACTTTCTTTCAAAGGAAGATATCTTATCAGTAGAGCATAGCTGCTGCTGTCAAAATAATTTGTTGCAGGAATTTCGATTATATCTTTTTTCTGAGATTTCTTATCCAGATAATATCCGGTGACCTTATCCTTTTCAGACTTGAGAACCATGTCTCTCATTGAATTGTAAGAAGAGTGGTAGACTGGGCTGAAATTGGAAGTTTTGACAAGAGTAGAATCCGTCCATTGAGCATCCGGAGCCTGTTTCATTTTTACAGTAGTTCTGATAAGAAGATCTGCTTTGTTGAGTTTTTTGATCTCAGTAATAATGCTTCCTATTTCTATTTTTGTGCCTGCATTTTCAACAAACCATACGGCTTCAGAAGTTTCATCCTGGATGAGTTTTGAATTGATTCCTGAATTTTCGGGAGTAAGTAATTTCTGGGAAAAAAAATTAGCACTACTTAGTATTAAAAGGAAAAGAATAGTTCTCATGATCTTTTTAATAATAAGTAGTGCTGTATTTGTTAAAAGTTACAACATTTTGATTTTTAACTCTTTCCTGCAGCCTGCATTGGATTCACCTTTCCGGTGGAGCCTCCTCTTACAGAACCTGCTTCCTGTTTTTGTTTAAAGAGCTGGAATTTTGAAGTTTCAGTACCAGATCCGGAACTAGTCCATAAGTTATTGGTTGTGTCAATATCAGCAGTTTCTCTCATCGGATCAAGCTGAATAGATTTTACTTTCTTATCAAAATAATACGTCTTGGAAACTTTTTGCTCATTCAGTCTCCAGATCTGTGCTGCGGATTTATCATACAATTTTGAGCCGTCTTCAAAAGTAAATTCAAGGATAATAGGCATTACCAGCCCGCCCTTGTTAACAAAATCGATCTGATAACCGGTAATATTTTTGAATTTCTCTTTATCCTTCGCGTCTAAAGGAAGACTAGCATCAGTTTTGATGGTGTATTCCTTATTATTATCTACTTTTTCCTGGCCTCTGTCATATTTATAATAGAAATCCTGGGCAGCTTTGTCTGTCTCTACATAGAATTTGATATTCTTGTCTTCTCTGTTTCTGATTTTTGAAAGATCTTCAAAACTGTTTACCAAAGGTTTTTCAACCTGATATTTCACTTCAGCCGCTGCTTTTGGATCTGTTTCAAGATTAGGAACAGCAACCGTTACTTTATCAATTGCAATATCTACAGGATCTGTACCGTAGAACCATCCTCTCCAGAACCAGTCAAGATCTTCACCGCTGGCATCTTCCATGGTACGGAATAAATCTGCAGGTTCAGGATGTTTGAATGCCCATCTTTTAGCATAAGTTTTAAAAGCTTTGTCGAAAAGCTCTCTTCCCATGATCGTTTCACGAAGAATATTCAGTCCTGTAGCAGGTTTTGAATACGCGTTCGGTCCATACTGAACAATATTTTCAGAGTTGCTCATAATAGGTTCCAGCTGATCTTTCGGAAGTTTCATGTAATCTACGATAGTCCATGCCGGTCCTCTTTTGGAAGGGAATTTATTATCCCATTTTTCTTCTGTAAGATATTCTGTAAAAGTGTTCAGACCTTCATCCATCCATGCCCACTGTCTCTCATCAGAGTTGATGATCATCGGGAAAAAGTTGTGTCCAACTTCATGAATAATTACTCCAAGCATTCCGTTTTTGGTTCCTTCGGAATACGTTCCGTCTTTTTCAGTTCTTCCAAAATTGAAACAGATCATCGGATATTCCATACCGTTTGCTGCTTCTACAGATTGTGCTACAGGATATGGATAAGGGATGGTAAATTCTGAATAGGTCTTAATGGTATGGGCAACCGCTTTTGTGGAAAACTTTCTGTAAAGACCATAAGATTCTTTCGGGTAGAAACTCATCGCCATTACTTTATTATTGTTTTCAGGAATCGTTACACGCATTCCGTCCCATACAAACTTTCTCGAAGAAGTCCATGCGAAATCACGAACATCCTTTGCTTCAAAAACCCATGTTTTTCTTTGTTTTGAATGATTTTTTTCAGCTTTTTTAGCTTCATCCAATGTTACGATTTCGATAGGTTCAGATGCATTTTCAGCTTTTCTGTATCTTGATAACTGATCAGATGTTAATACCTGATCATAATTTTTACATTCTCCGGTTCCTCCTACAATATGATCGGCAGGAACATTCATTGAAACTTTAAAATCTCCAAAAACCAAAGCGAATTCACCTCTTCCGGTAAACTGATGGTTCTGCCATCCCTGGAAGTCACTGTATACACACATTCTTGGATACCATTGTGCCATAGTGTAGAGATCATTGCCATCTTCAGGGAAATTTTCATAACCGCCGCGGCCTCCCATCTTCATTCTGTTGGAGATATTGTAGTTCCAGTCTACTTTGAAAACGAATTTTTCGCCCTTTTTCAAAACTTTAGGAAGATCAATACGCATCATGGTTTTGTTGACAGTATACTTCAAAGCATTACCTGCAGCATCTGTCACTTTTTCAAGACTCACGCCATAGCCATTATCTTTTACCGGAAGTTCAGTAGTCTTAAGCTGTTGGTCGGTCGTTGAAGGGCGAAGAACCGATGAAGTATCATACCCGGCATTTCTGATGCTTGAATGCTCATTTTCATCAAGCTGCAGCCAGATATAATCCAGATCATCAGGAGAATTGTTGTAGTAAGTTACCGTTTCAGAACCTTTCAGATTTCTTTTGTCCTCATCCAGATACGCGGTAATGTTATAGTCCGCTCTGTTTTGCCAGTATCCGTGTCCCGGAGCTCCGGAAGCCGTTCTGTAAATGTTGGGTGTTGGTAGAATTGTTCCCAGCTGCTCAAACTTGTTGCCATGGTTGCTGCCTGGGTTATTCTGAATATTTTGTGCGGTGAAACCTGTATATGCAAATACAGAAAGTGAAAGTATAACAACTTTTAGTTTCATAACCGAAATGATTTATTAATGATCAAAGATAGTAATAAGCTCTTGAAATAATGAAAATATTTAACTTTTAAAAAGGAATTCTTTCCAAAGTCATTTTTAAGGATAAAGCAAACACCCCGGAAGAAACAAAGAGTATCCAGTCTTTTTTATTCACTTTAAAAAGATTGAGTGAAATAAACAGGATGATTAAGATTGCAGCAACAATTACAATCTGACCAAGCTCCAAACCAATATTGAATCCCAGCAGGGGTAAAGCAATACTTTGGCTTTTCGCAATCATTACTCTTGCTGTGTTGGCGAACCCCATTCCATGTACCAGACCAAAGATCAGAGCAAGATAGTAATTGGCCCGCATCAGGGTCTGCTTTTGATTTTTCATAATGATATTATCCAATGATGTCAGGACAATCGTCAGGGGAATTAAAAACTCAACCCAGTCAGACGGAACCCTGAAGACGTCAAGGATACTTAAAGCTAATGTAATGGAATGTCCGATCGTAAATGCAGTTACAAGGATCAGTATTTTCTTCCAGTCACTGTAAGAATAAACAGCTATTAAAGCCAAAACAAATAATTGATGATCCAATGCATCCAAAGAAATAATATGTTCCCATCCAAGGTTTAAATAAAAAAGAAAATCCTGCATTTTGGTTAAAAAATTTTATATTTTAAATATTTTGTTAAAATGTTGTTAATTTTATTATTTGATTTAATTTTTACGCTTATTGTTTGTTAATTATTGGTATTATTTATATTTTTAATAAATATTGTATAATTGTATTGCTTAAAAATGAAATATGGATATTAAAAAATTATTTTTTACAAAAGTAAGCATTTCACACGGAGGATCGAAGCTTCTGAGAAATGCAGCAGCAGCCTTTTTAGGATTGTATTCTTATGCCTTTTACGGGCAGGTACAGAAACTGGACTCCCGCTTTGATGTTTTATTGAAAAATAAAGAGAATATAGCCAATGGAAGAGCGGTGAAAGATCTGGAACGCCCGGATATGAAACTTGATCAGCATCTGGTGGTGACTTCAAAAGGAGCACAAACCATGTATTCATGTATTATTTATACCAAAGAACCAGAAAAACTGAAAGCAGATGGTTTTATTATTCAGAGCCAGCTGCCAACTTTTTCCACCGCTTTGGTTACCATTGAAGATATTGAAAGACTTGTGCAGCTTCCCTATATAACGTCTGTAATGGGACCAGAATTTGATGAGCTTCATAATGATGTGAGCAGAGCCCAGTCCGGAGCAAGTCTTTTGCAGGATGGAGTTTTTAATAATACTTCTTATAATGGTACCGGTGTTTTGGTTGGAATTTATGACAGTGGGATAGACTGGAAGCATCCGGATTTCAGAAAAGCTGATGACCAGACCAAAAGCAGAATTGTTTCCATCTGGGATCAGACATTAACGGCACAATCTGGTGAGACAACTCCTACAGGGTTTTCAACAGGTGTGGAATATACAAGAGCACAGATTGAAGATGAACTGGATGGGACACCTACAGGCTTCGTTCGCGAAAATGATACTAACGGGCACGGAACCCATGTTTCGGGTACTGCTGCCGGAAATGGTGCCGCTTTTACAGATAAGAGGCACAAAGGATTTTCATCCGATGCAGATATCGTATTTGTAAAAGGAGGGAATGGCTCTTTTCCTACAACAAATACCATTAATGCCTTAACCTATTTCAAAAATGTAGCTACGGCACTTAATAAACCTATCGTTGTCAATATGAGTATTGGTGGTCAGGGAACTGCTCATGACGGAACTTCCAGTCATGAAGTGGCGGTTAATAATTTTACGACTTCAGGAACTGGTAGAGTTGTGGTTATTTCTGCCGGAAATGATTACGGAGCTAATCTTCACAGAAAAGTGGATATTGCGGCTGGTGCTGCACAGACGTACAGTTTTACAGTAGCAAGCAATACCTCTGCTGCTTCAGTATTTTCATTCATTATGTATGCCAATGATAATACTGCTGTTACAGCAAAACTGACTACTCCCGATGGACAGCAATATACTCAGAATATAAGCACAACCACGGCTCACACTATATTGGGAGGTGGTCTTACAGCAACGATGTATAATTATTGGGGAAATGATAACAATAAAAGATATGTACAGTTAGTTGTAACCAGAACTTCAGGAGCTACTGATGTTCAGGGAAATTATACATTAGAAATTACCAATAACGGAGCACAGCAGATAACCACCCACGGCTGGCTGTATAGCCAGGGAGTACAAACTACGTTGCAAAACGGAGATAATGAATATATTGTAGGATCTCCGGGGAATGCTTCCAATGCTATTACAGTAGCTTCATACATGGGAAGAGCCAGTTGGTATAGTGGAACAAGTGGTTATTTTACACTTACTCCACAGGAATCCATCTCTTCATTTAGTTCACAGGGACCTAGAGTAGATGGTGTCCAAAAACCTGATATTGCAGGTTCAGGTCAGAATGTTATTTCATCAAGATCCAGTAATTCTGCTCCGGCTGCAACAGATATTATTGCAGGAACTAATTATTATGTGAAAAACCAGGGGACAAGTATGTCTTCACCAGGAGTAGCAGGAGCTGTTGGATTATTGCTTCAGGCTAATCCTTCGTTAACAGCAGCACAGGTGAAAACACGTCTTACTGCTAATGCCAGAATGGATGGAGCAACAGGAACCGTTCCAAACATGAGGTGGGGATATGGTAAACTGGACATTTATAAAGCTGTTACTGATGAATTAGGATGTGTAAAATCTAATTTTGAGACTATAGGGTATGATGAACCTTATATTATTGCTAATACAGAATCTAATTATTACTTTGATAATATTGCTCTGGCAGTAAGATATACACCAACGTTAACAGGGAAATTGGGAGGTTTTTCATTTTTAACAGGGACTTCACTCCCTTCAGATATTCCGGTTGATATTCAAATCAGAAAAGTGAATGCCAGTGGAAATCCAGGAGATATTATTGCAACCAAAACCATTACTTCATGGCTTAATAGTTCTCAAAGATTTACCTGGAACTATGTGAATCTTTCCGATTTAAATGTACAAATGGTAACCGGAAAAGAATTTTATATTGTCGTAAATGGATTAGGGGGGAGAATTGCGATGAAAGCTGAGAACGCAGTAGTAAATAACAGATCTAAGACTTCTACTGACGGCACTACATGGACTTCAAGAACTTTTGATCTTAAAATGAGAGCTGTAGTCTATGAAAATATTGCTGAAGTAAAGAATTTAGCAACGTCTAATCAAACGAAAGCAAGTACAGTGGCCAATGGTTATAACTATTTTACAAACGCCTGCCAGCTGATTTCAAGAGTGGAAAAAGAAACCGCAAGTACTGTAGCAGGAAATACAACATCAAAAGTATGGGTGGATAATGCACAGCCAAACTATGTGGCAAGAAGATATGAAATAAATCCTGACACGAATGCAGCCACAGCAACCGGAAAAGTAACTTTATACTTTAAACAGGGTGATTTCGATGCTTATAACTTGACAAGTGGAGTGAAATTACCTACTTCACCTGCAGATGTTGCCAATAAAGCTAACCTTATTATTGAAAAATATACAGGAACCAGTACTACTGGTACAGTCGCATCTTTTGGAGGGACAGCTTCGGTTATTACTCCCGATATTGCTGATATTATCTGGAATGATACCTATCAATACTGGGAAGTGAGCTTTCAGACGACAGGTTTTGGCGGATATTTTGTTAAAACAGGGACAACATTAGGAACAGTCGATGTTAAGTTGAACCCGGAAGTGAATATCACTCCAAATCCTGCGAAAGATTTTGTGAATGTAGCATTAGGCAGACATTCTAAAGCAGCAGTAACGATCTATGATGTTTCAGGAAAACTGATTAAAACCGTAAATGTGGATACCCATTCCGGTAAAATTGATGTTTCAGAACTGGTAAGAGGAACTTATCTGTTCACCATTATATTGGATGATAACACAAAAATTACGAAAAAAGTAATTAAACAATAAATCTTCATCAATCAATTATTATCAGAAGCAGCCGTTTTTATAACTGCTGCTTTTTTTATATTTGCTGTAAAAATAGAATTCATGTCAGGTAAGCTTTTTTTTGGATTTTTTTTATTTGTAACCCTGGTATTTCAGAGTTTTACGGATGGTGAAGCCTTTCATCCCTATCATGTAGGCTCTGTAGAAATTAATTATAATTCAAAATCCAGAACATTCGAAGTGACAGGGAGATTTTTCCTTGATGATATGGAAAATGGATTGGGAAAAAAATATGGAGGAGCTTTTCATTTTAATGATGAAAAATACAGAGCAAAACTGAATGACGCATTACAGAAATATTGCTCGGAATATTTCAAATTAAAAGCAGACAACAAATTTTTGAAAGTAAACTATATTGGCTATGAAGAAGACCAGGAATCTGTAGATATATTTCTCGAGTCTGAACCTGTAGCCGCACCTAAAAAAGTGGAAACTGCTGTAAGTTTTCTGTACAATCTTTTTGATGATCAGATCAATATTGTTCATATCATTGTCAATGGGCAAAGAAACAGTGAAAAGCTTACCTATCCTAACCGCTATCTTTATAAGCAGTTTTAAGAATATTAATTTTCTAGTTGCAGCAATGTATTGATTCCTTTCGCATGAGCGAGCAGGTCAGGAAAAAAATCATCATAACATTGCTGAAGATGATCTTTATTTTTTAAAAAAGCTTCAAAAACAGGAATGTCTTTATCCAGATATTTTGCTTTATTGAGCACATTCTGAATACTGAATTTAATTCCCCAGTCTTCACGGTAATTATAAAGCCAGTCGTCGTGCTCCATTTTGACAAGCATTTTTTTGAAATTTTCCGGCAGCCATTGTTCATGGGCATTCAAAACGCTGTACACTTTAAGAGAGTGGGCCTTCCATTCCGCCAAAGAATTCAGAGAAAGGTCTCTGGCCACAAAGTGATCCATAGAAACATCTACAAATGCACCAGCATACAGTCTTACCAAAGGAGCAAATATTTTTTTAGCTTCATGAATGGCGGGATGGGAGTCAGTATAAGTATCAATAGCTCTATGCAGGGTGATTCCATCCTGAATATCTTTCGGGAAAGAAAAACGATCTCTGTTACGGATAAAATCTTCGAGAAATTGACCCACGATCTGTCCGTCGGTAAAAGAAAGAAAAGAATGCGCCAGATAATTCATAATTTAAAGGTATGAATTAAATGTGAGTTTTGATATAGTGAATAGTGAATCCGCTTCGCTCGTGAATTTTTTATCAACCTCCCAATTGACCATTGACTTGCACAGCAAGATTGACCATTCACAATTTTATCAATAGTGAATCCGCTTCGCTTGTGAATTTTTATTCACGTTCCAATTGACTATTGACTTGCGTAGCAAAATTGACCATTCACATTAAAAAAGCCTCTCATGAAAATCCTCAATCTTACTCACTTCTTCGATCTTTATGCCAAACTTTCTCTTCGGAATTTTATTAAGATTGGAAACAAATATTTTTTCATAACCCAGTTTTTCAGCTTCAGTAATTCTTTGTTCCACCTGAGCTACAGGACGTATTTCTCCGCTTAGCCCGATTTCTCCTGCAAAGCAGTAATGTTCTGAAATTGCAATATCTTCATTGGATGAAAGAACAGAAGCTACTACTGCCAGATCCAGTGCCGGGTCGTCTGTTTTTATTCCTCCAGTAATATTCAGGAAAACGTCTTTAGCTCCAAGCTGGAAACCTGCTCTTTTTTCCAGTACAGCCAAAAGCATATTCAATCTTTTGGAATCAAAACCGGTGGAACTTCTTTGAGGAGTACCATAAACGGCAGTACTTACCAGTGCCTGAATCTCCAGAAGCATAGGACGGTTTCCTTCCAGGGTTACCGCAACGGAGTTTCCGGAAAGTTCTTCAAATTTCTTGGTGATCAGAATTTCAGAAGGATTTTTAATCTCTTTCAATCCCTGAGAAACCATTTCATAGATACCAATCTCGGAAGTAGATCCGAAACGGTTTTTATTAGCTCTCAGCAATCTGAAAAGGTGATTTCGGTCTCCATCAAAATTCAAAACCACATCCACCATATGTTCCAGTACCTTTGGTCCGGCAATCTGACCATCTTTGGTGATGTGCCCTACAAGAAATACAGGAGTATTATTTTCTTTGGCATATTTGATGATCTCATTGGAGCATTCGCGGATTTGGGAAACGGTTCCCGGTGAACTCTCTATCAGTTGAGACTGCAGGGTTTGAATGGAATCAATGATCATAAAATCAGGTTCCAGTTTTTTTGCCTCATGAAGGATTTTTTCCAATGATGTTTCAGTGAAAAGAAAGCAGTTTGGATTTTGAATATCCGTAAGCCTGTCTGCTCTCATCTTGATCTGAGAGGCACTTTCTTCCCCCGAAACATAGAAGATTTTTTTCTTCATTTTCAAAGCAAGCTGAAGCAGAAGAGTAGACTTTCCGATTCCCGGTTCACCACCAATCAAAGTAACGGAACCTAAAACAATTCCGCCTCCTAAAACGCGGTTCAATTCATCAGAAGGAGTTTTTATTCTCGGCTCTTCACTCGTTACCACTTCAACAATATTGATTACATGTTGTTTGGTTTTTGAGAAAGGAGGAGTTTTATGAGAAGGTTTTTCAACCACTTCTTCCACCAGAGTGTTCCATTCTCCACAGTTTTTACATTGTCCGAGCCATTGTGGGTATTGAGTTCCGCAGTTTTGACAGAAATATGCTGTTTTCAGTTTTGCCATACTGCGAAGTTATAAAAAAGCATTTTTCTTTCAGAATCTAAATGGATTTAATATTAAAAACTAATCCATCCACAGTAGAAATATCTTTCATATCTTAGCTTTGTTCAATTAAATAGTAATGTAAAATATAATTACAATGAAAAAAGTATTTTTATCTTTCGTATTTGCGCTTTTAAGTATTGTGGCATTTGCACAAGGTACCTGGCAAGTAGACCACATGCATTCTTCTGTCAACTTCAATATTAAGCATATGGGAATTAGCTTTGTACAGGGAAGGTTTGATAAATTTGACGGTAGAATGGCTAGCAGCGGTGCTAATCTGGATAATGCCGATTTAAATTTTTCTATAAGTGTTTCTAGCATTAACACCGGAGTGGACATGAGAGACAGACATCTTATAAGCGAAGAGTTTTTCGATGTTGCCAAATATCCTACTATTGAATTTAAAAGTTCTTCCGTTACAAAAGATAAAAACAACAATTATATTGTAAAAGGGAAACTGACGATGAAAGGAGTGGAAAAAGAAATCAGTGCTCCGGTTACATTCGGTGGAATTACAAAGAATAAAGAAGGAAAAGAAATAATGGGAATTCAGACAAAATTTACAGTAAACCGTCTGGATTATGGAATCAAGTATGATCCTACAGGAGCTGGAATTGCGAAAGATGTTGAAGTAACAGCTTACTTTGAATTGGTTAAACAGTAACATTGTAAAACATAAAATTGAAAAGGTTTTCCATATTAAGTGGAAAACCTTTTTAGTTAATAGACGGAAATCATGTTGGCTATAGCTTTGTTTCATTTGCATATATCAAATTCAGATAAAAATTTTTATCAGGTTTTATGACTGTTTGAAGGATGTTTTATCATTTTCAAAATGTAAAAAATTGCTTTGTATCTCTTTTTCCCATAACTTTGCACAAACCTAATCTAATGAGTAAAAAGAATACAAAGTACATCTTTGTGACAGGAGGTGTAACTTCATCTTTGGGAAAGGGAATCGTTTCTGCTTCTCTGGGACTTCTACTAAAATCACGCGGCTTTAATGTAACGATCCAAAAATTAGATCCTTATATCAATATCGACCCAGGAACTTTGAATCCTTATGAGCACGGAGAGTGTTATGTAACTGAAGATGGTGCGGAGACGGATCTGGATTTAGGCCACTACGAGCGTTACCTTGATGCTCCTACATCCCAAAACAACAACGTTACTACAGGGAAAATTTACCAGACTGTAATTGAAAAAGAAAGAAAAGGAGATTTCCTTGGAAAAACAGTTCAGGTAATTCCTCATATTACTAACGAAATCAAACGTAGAATTAAAATCCTTTCAAAACAGAACTACGATATCATCATCACTGAGATCGGAGGAACTGTAGGGGATATCGAATCTTTACCATACATTGAGACTGTTCGTCAGTTGAAATGGGAATTGGGAGAAAGTAATTCTATGGTGATTCACCTTACTTTATTGCCTTATCTGGCTTCAAGTGGAGAATTAAAAACAAAACCATCCCAGCACTCCGTTCGTCAGTTGATGGAAAGCGGAATTATGGCAGATGTTTTAGTTTGCAGAACAGAGCATAAAATTCCTAAAGATCAGAGAGCAAAACTGGCTCAATTCTGTAACGTTGCTTTAGAAAACGTTATTGAGTGTAAGGATCTGGAAACCATCTATGAAGTTCCAATGTATCTTCAGAAACAAAATTTTGATGATGTGGTATTGAAAGAGCTGGATCTGAAAAGTGATAAAACAGCTGATCTTAAAGACTGGAAAAATTTCCTTAAGAAATTCCAGAACCCTAAGAAAACAGTTGAGATTGCATTAGTTGGAAAATATGTTTCCCTTCAGGATTCCTATATTTCCATTGCTGAAGCTTTCAAACATGCAGGAGCTGACCTTGAAACCGAAGTAAAAGTAAGATGGGTATACAGTGGAGATATCACAGAAGAGAATATTAAAGATACGCTGAAAGGAGTGAATGGTATCCTTGTAGCTCCAGGATTTGGAGACAGAGGTATTGAAGGAAAAGTTCTTACTGCAAAATATGCAAGAGAAAATAAAATTCCAATGTTGGGAATCTGTTTAGGAATGCAGATCATGACAGTTGAATTTGCAAGAAATGTTTTAGGACATACAAAAGCAAACTCAATGGAATTTGATACCGCAACCCCGGATCCTGTAATTTCTTTAATGGAAGAACAGAAAAATGTAGTAGATAAAGGAGGAACGATGCGTCTTGGAGCATGGAAGTGTTCTTTGAAAAATGGTTCTAGACTATTTGATATCTACGGAAGCAAGAATATTTCTGAAAGACACCGTCACCGTTATGAATTCAACAGTGATTATCTTCAGGAATTTGAGAAAAATGGTTTCCTTGCTACAGGTACAAATCCTGAAACAGGCTTGGTAGAAGCACTTGAACTACCTGATCATCCATTCTATGTGGGAGTTCAGTATCATCCGGAATATAAGAGTACGGTAGCAACACCGCATCCTTTATTCAGAGCTTTCATTAAGGCTTGCGAAAAGAAATAAGGTAATATTTTATCATAATCGTCTATACATAAACTCAAGCTGAGAATAATCAGCTTGAGTTTATTATATAGTAACATCGTAAAGCATAGAGTTTTGATAAAAAAACAGTATTTTTGTCAGCTCAAAATTATGTACGTTACAGGTACATCCTAAGTTTAAAATTTTAATATAAAATAAAATGCAACAAAACAACGGAATCGATAAGAAACAAATGATTAGTTTCGCGGTTTTATGCCTGGTTCTCTTCGGCTTTATGTTCTATTTCCAGAACAAACAAGCGAAAGAAGAGGAGTTAAAAGCTCAGCAGCAGAAAACAGAACAGGTAAAAAATGCCGTGAAGCAAACTCAGGCAAACAATATCAATCCAAATGTAACTCCTAGCTCAATCCAGACCGCAAGTCTTGGTAATAATGAATTAAAACTTGAGTTTTCAAGCTTAGGAGGACAGGTTTCCAAAGTAGAGCTTTTAAAGTATAAAGCTTACAACCACAAAACAGACAATGCAGATCAGCCACTTTATCTGATCAATAAAAATAACTCAAACTACGGTTTTCAGTTTAAAGATAAAACGGGAAAGGTTATCAATACTAAAGATTTAGTTTTCTCACCTACTGTTAATGGAAATGCTGTAACCTTAACTGCAGATTATAATGGTGCTGTAATTCAATTCATTTACACACTACTTCCAAAATACACCCTTGATTTTAAAGTAAGAACTCAAGGGCTTTCCAAAATTACTTCAGACAATAAAGCTGATTTCATCTGGGATTATAATGTGAGAAATTTAGAAAAGGGTAGAGCTCAAGAGCAGTCTCACTCAGAATTTTCTTATGCTTTCAATAATTATAAAGACTATGATTATGATGGAAGAACTACAATGGAAGAAGAGAAAGAAACTCTTAACTGGATTGGGGTAAAACAGCAGTTTTTCTCTTCAGTGCTTGAAGCTAAAAACGGATTTACTCAAAGTAAAGGAAATCAGGAAAATGTTGAGGAAGGAGAATATTTAAAGAAATTCAACTATGAAGGCTTTGTTCAGATGACCGGAAGTGAGCTGAATCAGGATTTTACATGGTATTTCATGCCATTAGACCTGCCATTACTTAAATCTTATGATAAGAACTTTGATGAAATTCTTCCGTTAGGTTGGTCATTTATCGGAGCAATGAACCGTTACTTCTTCATGTGGCTGTATAGTATTATTGCCGCTTGGGGGCTATCAGCAGGTTGGGTTATTTTTGTAATGACAATTATTGTTAAGTTGATCCTGTCGCCAATTATGTATAAGCAGCATAAATTGAGTGCTATGATGAAGGTTATTCGTCCGGAAATTGATGAAGCAAATGCTAAATTCAAAGATGCTGATCCAATGAAGAAGCAGCAGGCTACGATGGAGATCTATAGAAAAGCAGGAGTGAATCAGATGGCGGGATGTTTACCGGCGTTAGTTCAGATTCCTATCTTCTATGCTTTGTTTCGTTTCTTCCCGAACTTTATTGATCTTAGAGGGCAAGGGTTCTGGTTTGCAAAAGACTTAACAGCTTATGATGATTTGATCAAGCTTCCATTTAAAGTTCCTTTCCTTGGAGATCACTTAAGTATTTTTGCGTTGGCTTGTACTGTTGTTATTTTGATATATACTGTAATGACTTCAGGGAATATGCAGCAGCCTCAACAGGAAGGAATGCCAAATATGAAGGTATTAATGTACATCTTCCCTATTACATTCCTATTCTTCCTTAATACTTCAGCTTCAGGTCTTTCTTGGTATTATTTTGTATCGAATGCTATTAACATCTTAATTATCCTTGTGATTAAATATGTGATTCTGGATGAAAAGAAAATCCACGCTCAGATTCAATCTAATAAGGAAAAACCGAAAGCAGAAGGTAAGTTCCAGAAGAGAATGAGAGAAATGATGGAGAAAGCTCAGGAACAGCAAAAAACTCAGGAGCAGCAAAGAAATAAGAAAAAATAATTCTTTAATTACATTATAAAAAAAGAGAAGCAAAAAATAATTGCTTCTCTTTTTTTTATTTGAATTTTATTTAGAATGATTTCAAATTTTCAATCTTGGCATGAGAATTTAATAATTGAAAATGAGTTGTTTCAATCATATTTTAGTCTGAAAGATTGTCTGTGATGTGAGGTCGGGCCATGCTTAATAAGGGCTTCCTGGTGTTTTTTTGTTGCATAGCCGAAATTGGTGTTCCATCCATATTCCGGATGTTCTTCATGGAGTTGAATCATTAATTTATCCCTATAATTTTTGGCAAGAATAGAGGCTGCAGCAATAGATAAAACCTTGGAATCTCCCTTAATAATGCATTGGTGAGGAATATAATTATAGGGATGGAATTTGTTGCCATCTACCAAAATAAGTTCTGGTGTTATTGTCAGTTTATCCAGTGCACGGTGCATGGCATGAATGCTTGCGTTAAGAATATTATGCTCATCAATAAACGAAGGCGGAAGCTCTGCTATGGCATAGTTTTTTACATTGTCTTTGATGTAGCTATCCAGTTCCATGCGGGTTTTGAATGTTAATTTTTTTGAATCATTAACAAGATTTTGTTTGAAATCATCATCTAAAATTACGGCAGCGGCTACCACCGGACCACTTAAACATCCTCTTCCTACTTCATCACATCCAGCTTCGATGTAAAGGTTCGACCAGTTTTTTATTAGCTCCATATTTATCTAAATAATAGATACAAAATTAAAAAAACAAATATATTAATCTATTTTTTGAGTGAATGATTTTATCAAAATTAACGTGTTATTATGGTAAGGTTTTTTTTGTCTGGGTTTTTAAATAGCTTAAATTAGCACTTTTTCCTAAAATATGTGTTTTTTTTGATAATAATGCTTTTGTATTGAGATGTTCGTACTTTTTCTATTTTTTTAAGATAGAAAATAATATAGATTGTATTGGTGATATTTTGATGTTTCCCCATTTTCTTTGATTTATTTAGTTATTTCTTTGATTGGATTTATTGTTTGTGCTGTATTTTTGTTGGTTTTGTATGAAAATTATTAATTAACAGTATTGTTATTTTTTTTTAAATAATGTCGATCTATTGGTTGTTAATATTTGTTAAAAAAATATTTTTTAACAAATATTAATATTTAATTCAATGTTTTTTTTATCAATAATTTAAATTATTGTAATTTTTTAAGAAAATCCTTTGTGTTTTTAAGAAAGTTTTACAAATTTGTAGCCTGTAAAAAATAATTGAATTAACATGAAGAAATTAACAACTAGTGTACTTATTGTAGCACTTTCTTCGTCTTTTTTTATTGTGAGCGCTCAACAAAGAGAGGCGGACACAATAAAAACAAAGACTATTGAAGAAGTTGTAGTTACTGGTGCCTTAGGTATTAAGAAAAAGGCTGATGCCGTTACCAATGCACAGCAAGTAGTAGGTACTAAGGAATTGAATCAAGCTTCTGCTCCAAATGCTGTTCAAGCTTTGACGGGTAAGGTATCTGGGTTGCAGATTACACAAACGGATAATAGTGTAGGAGCATCAAGTAGAATTGTAATCAGAGGAAATAAATCAATCTCAGGAGGAAATGAAGCTCTGGTTGTAATTGATAATGTTATTTCTTCTGCATCTGTTCTAGCTCAGTTGCCACCTGAAGTTATTGAAAACGTAAACGTAATCAAAGGTCTTCAAGGTGCTGCACTTTATGGGCAGCAAGGGGTAAATGGAGTTATTATTGTAACGACTAAAAAGGGTGCGAAAAGTGAGAAAATGCAATTTACTCTTACTTCTTCAATTCAGATGACACAAGCATTTAAATTTCCTATCATACAAAAGCAATACGGTAAAGGGTATCCTCACGAACCTGCTTTTAGTGGTGGAGATGTGGACTATAATGGAACAACTTATGTTCCTTTTGAAAATATGTCCTGGGGCCCTGCTTACAATGACCCAAATATTGGTGGGCAGATGGTTCCATCGGGCTTACCACAGGCTGATGGCAAATTTATTTATGAAAAATATGCTCCTATAAACAATCATTTCTCTAAGTTTTTCAAAAATGGTTTGATCCTTCAGAATGGACTTACTGTTAACTCTGGTGGAAGTGATTCTTATGCAATGTTATCCATTAACAGATTAGAGAATGACTTTGTTGTTGAAGGAGATCAGCTAAGACAAAATAGTTTCTTGGTTAAAGCAGGAAAAAAGCTAGATAAGTTAAGAATTGACGGTACGATCAACTATATTAGCAAGATTACTAATCAATCTAGTTCTGATTTATATAGTGATATCCTTCAAATGCCTTCAATGAATGATATTAGAAAATATAGATATTCTGGTGTTCAAGGAGGGCTTTCTGCTTTTACGAAGAATCCATATTATCAGCTTGAACATACAAGACAAAATACGGTTAATGATTATCTATCCGGAATTTTATCTTTACAATATGATTTTAATAAAAATATCAATTTAACATATACTGGAAACTTATATTTAAATAATTCCAGATCTGATAATCATGATGATGGTTTCAAAGCTACTCAGGTTTACACAGGAAGTGGACTTGTTTTAGATGATGGAACATTGCAAGATTATACGGGCAACTCTAACTTTGATTCATACTACATCAACCGTACTGTAAGTACAAGAAGTTACTATGGAGATTTAATGTTAAACTTTAATTATGATCTTACGAATGATATTAATTTGAAGTTAAACATTGGTAATAACATTCAAGATAGTTATAGAACTGCCAGATCAATGGGGGGTACTAATTTGGTAGTTCCAGGATGGTATGATATCAGAAACGTTACTAACCTTATTCAGCCAGGGAACTCAACAGGAGCTTCAGCGTTGGATAACATTCTTTTTGAGAATACTACAACAAGACAGAGAACCATTGCTGGATTTGCGAACTTAGATCTATCATATAAAGATTACTTATTCTTGAACTCTACTTTCAGAATTGAGCAAAGTTCTGTGTTATCTACTTATTATAACGGACAAGTTCATAATAAAACTTATCCTTATTACTCTGTAGGGGTTTCGTTTATTCCTACAAAAGCTTTTGAAGCTCTGAAGGGTAATGATATCATCAATTATATTAAAATTGCACCAGGATATACTAAAGTTGGAAATACATCCGCTATTTTACCTTATGAAACGTCTAACGTAGGTATAGCTCCTTCAGGGTATCCTTTCCCTAATCTTCCTGGCTACGGAGTAGATGCTACACAAACTAATAGAACAATTAAGCCTGAATTTATTTCTACCTATGACTTAAATGTTCAGTTAGGTTTCCTAAATGATCGTATTACATTAGAAGGATCTATTTATCAGTCAGATACTAAAGATTTGATTACTAATGCAAACGTTTCAAATGCTTCTGGAATAAGCAACTTGAAAGACAATTTTGGTAAAACAAGAATGAGAGGGTTTGAAATTGATTTAGGGCTTACTCCGTTTAAATCTCAAAACTTTACTTGGAATGTAAGAGCTTCTTTTGCTAAATCAAGATCTACAGTAATTGACTTACCAAACGGATTAGATGAGGTAGCCCTTGCGGTGCCTTTCCAAACTGTTGGGATTGGAGTCTTTGCAATAAAAGGGTCAGATCTGCAGGTTATTAAAGCAACAACCTTCCAAAGAGATGATCAAGGAAGAATTATTGTAGGAGCTGATGGTGTTCCTTTGCAAAATACTACATTAAGCAGTATGGGAAGAGTAACTCCAGACTATACACTTGGATTTAATACATCTCTTAAGTTTAAAGGGTTTACACTTTCTGCTACAATGGATTACCGTAAGGGAGGTAAATTTGCTTCACTTAGTAAAAGTATCTTGACGTTTGCCGGAGCAAGTGAAGAAACTGCCGGATTTGACAGAAGTAAAGGATATGTGATTCCTAACTCAGTTCAAATGGTAAACGGACAATATGTTCAAAATATTACCCCTGTTGGAGGAACAGCAGATTATGATGGTGTGGCTGGTTATTTCAGTTCACAATCTTTACAAAGATTGGGTGAGCCGATGGTACTAGATGCTACTGCATTTAAAGTAAGAGAAATTGCTTTATCTTATGACGTTCCAAAATCAGTATTATCATCAACTTTTGTAACTGGGATTACTGTAGGTTTATTTGCTAGAAATCCATTCTTTGTATATTCAAAAGAAAATAGAAACTATGCAGATCCTGAAACTTCTTATACTAGTGGGAATGGTGCTGGAATCGCTCTAGCTGAACAGTATCCTTCTCAAAGATCTTTTGGAATTAACTTAAAAGCTACATTCTAAAATTTAAAAAAATTATGAAAAATATAAAAATAACGACAGCGGTTTTATCTTTAACCATGTTATTTGCTTCTGTGTCATGTGATAAATATCTTGACATTAATGAAGATCCTAATAATATTTCAATTGATAAAGTTACTCCGAATGAATTGCTTCCTGTTGGTATCACATCAACATATGCAAAGCAATCTCAAACGTTAAATAGATTTGCGAGTGTTGTAATGAACTCAACTGCGGGGAATTCATTGGTATATGGTGCTCCATTTATTGATGATTATAAACCCAATGTTTCTAATACATTTTATAATGATGTTTGGGATAGTCTTTTCAGAGGAATAGCTAATTTTGAAAAAATTATTACTTTTAATGATCCTGGTAATCAGTATGCTCAGCATAAGGCTATGGCTAAAATTATGAAAGCAAACTATATTCAGGTCTTAACTGACTTGTATGGTGATATGCCTTACTCTGAAGCTTTTAAAGGACAAGATAATTTGACTCCTAAATATGATAAAGGTGAAAACATCTATAAAGCATCTATTGCAGATATAGATGATGCTATTAAGTCATTAGAATCTGGTGTGGGGAATACTCCAAGTAGTGATATTGTTTTTAGAGGAGATACTAATAAATGGATAGCCTTTGGTAATACGTTGAAATTAAGATATCTTTTAAGAATGTCCAATGTAACAGGGGATATGGCTGCTTATAGAGATCAACAATTAACAAAACTTAGTGGAGCAGACTTTATTGATGAAGATGTTTTAGAAAATCCTGGATATTCAGCTGCTAATGATGCGCAGCAGAACCCGTTTACGAATTTCTATGTATATCTTAGTTCTGGAACTAGAGCAGCAAACTATTCTATTAATGTTGCTTCTGAGCATATGGCAATCGTTTTAAATGGTAATTCAGGAGGAGATACTAGGCCAGTATATCAAAAGTTTAATGGAATTGTAGATGGAAGGAGTGCAAGAATGTTTAGTCTTGTAGGAGGAAAAGTTTCTGGTATCAGACAAGGGAACTTACCTGGCCAACCAGGAGTACCTGCTGCTATTTCTAGATTTAGTTATGGTATTACAATTGGTAAGGATTCTCCTAAAACATTGCCAACCGGTGCTGTAGATACTCAGGATTATGTTTCTAAAGCATCATCAAAATCTGGTTGTATTATGAGTAGAGCAGAATCGAAATTCTTACAAGCAGAAGCTGCTTTAAGATATCCAGGCTTATTCTCTAATGCAGCAGGTAATTTCACAGCTGCTATTACTGCGTCTTATAGCTACTTTGGAGCAAGTGGTTCTGCTGCTTATCTTGCAGCTGTACAAAATGTTGCTGGTCTAGGTTGGACAGGAACTGATGCAAATAAGTTAGAAGCAATTATGACTCAGAAATGGATCGCTTTAACAGGTGTTAATCCAGAGCAATCTTTCTTTGATTATACGAGAACAGGTTTCCCTGTAACACCGTTAGCTACAATAGCGTCGAACCCAAAACCAAACAGACTGATTTATCCTCTTTCTGAATATATTGGTAATGCTAGTAATGTACCTGCTATTAGTAATGCGGATGTGTTTAGTAAAAATCAATATACCCCTTTCTGGGCAAGAAATTAATTTTGTAATTTCAAATTTCAATATATTTTACCGCCTTCGGGCGGTTTTTTTATTTTAAAAAGTAAATATTTATGTAATTATAAAAATATGCTTAGCATAATGTTTTTACTGTCTATACTTAGTTTTTCTTATTCAATTTATTGATATTCAGTTTGTTTTATTGGTGGTGTTTTAAATAAAATATAGATAAAATCAATTTAAATGATTGTTATTATTTCTTAAAAAAAAATAACAAAAAAGTAATTTGTTTTTGTTAAATATCTATTTTTTAACTTATTTTAATATCTACTTGGTTGTTTTTATTTTAAAATACTGAATAAATTGTAATTTTTTCAAATTTTGCTTTGTGATATTAAGAAAGTTTTACAAATTTGTAAAGTCACAAAAATTAATTTGATATGAAGAAACTAACAGCAAGTCTTCTTGTTTTAGTACTGTCTTCTTCCATAGCTGTTGCTAACGCCCAGCAAAAGAATGATACTATTAAAACAAAAGAAATTGAGGGGGTGGTTGTAACCGCACTCGGGATTAAAAGAGAAAAAAAATCTCTTGGTTATGCTTCTGAAGAAGTTAAAGCTGCAGAATTAACCGGTGGAACTACCAATACCGGTAACGTAGCATCTCTTCTTTCAGGTAAGGTGGCCGGACTACAGGTAAATACAAACAACAACTTTGGCGGATCTGCAAACCTTTTGATCAGAGGATATAAATCTTTGTCAGGAGGCTCTCCACTTATTGTAATTGATGGTTCACCAGTTAACAATAATACTGTAACCGGGTCTACATTCGATTATGGTAACTTTCTTTCAGATATCAATCAGGAAGATATAGAATCTGTAAACGTATTGAAAGGTGCTGCTGCATCTGCTTTGTATGGTGAAAGAGGAAGTGATGGGGTAATCCTGATTGTAACTAAAAGCGGAAGAGGAAATAACGACGGAAGCTGGGGCGTTACTTTAAACTCAGGAATTACAGCAGGATTTATTGATAAATCTACATTCCCTACTTATCAGAAAAAATACGGAGCAGGATATGGTGGCCAGGCATGGAATGAGGATCCGGGCCCAGGAGGTTACAATTATGCCAACTTTGTAGATGATGCATCTTATGGGCCGGCATTTAATCCTAATCAATTGGTTTACCAATGGGATTCATTTGATCCTTCTTCTCCAAACTATGGAAAAGCCACACCTTGGGTTGCCGCGAAAAACGGACCTATTAAATTCTTTGAAACACCAGTCACTTATATTAATACAATCACCATTGAAAAAGGAAATAAGACTTCAAACCTTTCCTTATCATATTCCAATATGCTTTCCAATGGTTTGATGCCTAATTCAGAGCTGAGAAAAAATACAATTTCAGCAAAGTTTAATCATGATTTTACAGACAAGCTACATGCATCTGTCTTTACAACTTTAACCTTACAGGATACAAAAGGACGTAACGAAACCGGATATTCCGACAATGTTGTTACTGGTTTCAGACAGTGGTGGCAGACCAACGTAGATGTACTGGCATTAAGAGATGCTTATGCTAACAACGGAAACAGTAATTTTTCCTGGAACAGATCTACAGCTGCAGATGGAACTCCTCAGTATTGGAATAACCCATATTTCCAGAGATACCAGAATTATCAGTCTGATGACAGAACCAGAATATTCAGTTATGCTCAGTTGAAATATGATGTCTCCAAGAACTTTGGAATTACTGGGAAATTATCTTATGATGATTTACAAATGGTTGTAGAAGAAAGATTAATGAATGGATCACTTCCTCAGGCATTTGGTGCATCCGGGCTTAATGTAAGCTCTGGATATGCAAGAACAAATGTGAAAAATACAGAGATCAACTTTGATTTATTTGCTAATTACAAGTTTGATATTACTTCAGACTTAAGTGTTAGTGGTATTGCAGGGGGGAACGTTAGAAGGAACCTAGTCGATAATATCTTTATGAGTACAGAAGGAGGTTTATCAAAACCTGGGCTTTTTGCTATATCCAACTCTATAAGAACAATACTCCCACCTGATGAGAATTATGCAAAATGGGTTACTTCCAGTTTATATGCAACCGCATCATTTGGATATAAAAACTTCTTATTTGTAGATGGTACATACCGTGTAGACCAATCGTCTAACTTACCAAAAGGAAATAATAGCTATGGATATCCTTCAGTTACAGGTGCTGTTATTCTATCCGAATTTGTAAAGCAACCATGGTTAAGTTTCTGGAAATTGAGAGCAAACTACGCTGAAGTAGGTTCTTCTACAAATAATTACAGATTGGTAAATACTTTCAAAGCAAGAGGTGAAGGTTTATTTGACCAACCTTACTTTCTTGCAAATCCAAACTTAAAACCTCAAAGATCTAAGGAAACTGAATTCGGTATGGAAGCACAGTTTTTCAAAAACAGATTAGGTTTTGATGTTGCAATCTATAAAACAAGAACATTTGACCAGATTATCAACTTGCCGGTTTCTTCTGCAACAGGATATAGAACATTCCTTGTAAACGCAGGACAGATTGACAATAAAGGGGTCGAAGTACAATTAAACGGGACTCCATTTAAAACAGATAATTTTACATGGGATGTTAATGTAAACTGGTCTAAAAACGAAAATAAAGTTATTGCATTAAATGGCGATTCTCAAAATTATTTGATGGCAAGTTACCAGGGAGGAGTATCTCTTAACGCACGTGTGGGAGAATCTTTTGGTGCTTTAGTAGGATCAGATTATGTATACAATGCTAATGGGGATAGAGTAATAGATCCTGCTACAGGTCGTTATTTAAGAAATAATAATCAGGTTATTGGAAATATCACGCCAGATTGGGTAGGGGGTATCAGAAACAGTTTCCGTTACAAAGATTTCACATTAAGTTTCCTTATTGATGTGAAAAAAGGAGGAGATGTATTCTCTACCGATATGTATTACGGATTGGCAACTGGGCTTTACGCAGAAACTGCTGACTACAGAGAAGGAGGTTTCGTGCATCCCGGGGTTAATCCAAATGGAAATGTAAATACAACACCTGCGATCAATCCTGGATCTTTTGGTAACGTTGACGGATATAGAAGAATGCCAAATAAAAGATTTGTTTATGACGCATCTTACGTAAAACTGAGAGAAGCAAGTATAGGATATAGTCTTCCTAAATCAGTCCTTGCCAATACTTCTATCCGTGACGCAAAAATTTCAATTGTAGGAAGAAACCTTTGGATTATCCACAAAAACTTACCATATGCAGATCCGGAAGCGGGTACAGGAAATGGTTTAGCATCTAAAGGTAATTCTATTGGGGTATTACCTACTACCCGTGATATTGGAATTGATATAACTTTAAAATTCTAGAAAATGAAAAAATTATTTTTAATTATAGGTTTAGCTTCATTAACGTTAACATTTACATCGTGTGAAAGAGACATTACTTCACTGAATGAAGATCCTAAACACCCAACCGAAGTTCCTTCAGGAGTGCTTTTTGCAAGTGCTGAGCATGCACTTCTTGATCAGCTATTATCTGCCAATGTAAACCGTAATATTACCAGATTTTTTACACAGCAGTGGTCAGAAACTACTTATACTGATGAGACTAATTATGATATGGTGACAAGACCAATTCCAAGGAATCACTATAATCGTATGATGGCATCTGCTTCAGCAACCATTAACTCTCCGGGAGTATTATCTGCATTAAGAGATGCAAGGAGATTTCTTGACGGTGAAGGTGTAGATGCTGTTACCAAAAACAATAATATTGCTATGATTGAATTAGTAAATGTGTATGCATGGGCTAATTTAGTGGATACTTATGGTGATATACCTTATTTTGGAGCATTAAAAGCCACAGCTGAGAATCCAGGAAGTGCGGAGATTCCTTATGATGATGCAAAAACAGTATATTTAGATCTTATTAAGAGAATTGATGCTGCGATTGCAATGATTAATACTTCTGGGGCTGGATATACAAATGATTTGATCTACAAAGGAGATATGAGCAAATGGAAAAAAATGGGGAATTCATTGAAGTTCAGAATGGCAGTAACATTGGCTGATAGTGATCCGGCATTGGCTAAATCTTATGCAGAAGCAGCTTATACAGCAGGATTATTTACTGAAAAAGCAGATAACTTCGGGCTTCAGACATTTCCTTCTGGATTATTATCAAACCCTGTATATCAGGATGTAATTCAATCCGGTAGAAATGACTTTATTCCGTCCGATATTCTTGTTGACTTCATGAATACTACATCTGACCCAAGAAGAGCAACATGGTTTACAACTGTTGCGGGTGCTTATGTTGGAGGTGTGTATGGTGATCAGAATGTTTTCAGTAGCTATTCTCACTTTACAAATGCTA
Source organism: Chryseobacterium viscerum (assembly GCF_025949665.1). Lineage (NCBI taxonomy): Bacteria > Pseudomonadati > Bacteroidota > Flavobacteriia > Flavobacteriales > Weeksellaceae > Chryseobacterium > Chryseobacterium viscerum. The sequence goes on from NZ_JAPDFT010000001.1 coordinate 140,565, forward strand.
TCTCGGGTGAAAATGCACAAGGCTTTTTGTTAGATTTTTCTGAAATTCAATTCCTGAGAACTGAAGCTGCTGCAAGAGGTTTTAGTGTTGGAGATACTGCTGCTAACTTATACTCCGCAGCAATTAAGGCTTCAATGACTGAATATAATATTAACGATGCTACTGCAACTGCATTTATTGCAGCCAATCCATATAATGCAGCCAATTGGAAAAAATCTGTAGGAGAGCAGGCATGGATAGCAATGTTTAATAAAGGATTCCAGGCATGGAATTTTGCGAGAAGACTGGACTTTCCTGTATTTGTAAATCCTGGTGGCTCTGTGGTAGAATCCGTACCGGTAAGAATGAAATATTCTGATCAGGAGTATCTTCTTAACGCTAAGAATGTGAACGCTGCAGCTTCAAAAATTGGAGGCGATAAAGTATCTACAAAAATATTTTGGGATAAATTTTAAATTAAATAATAATTCTTCAGACCCACAAACAGGTCTGAAGAATACAAAAACTTTTATATGAGATTTTTTATAGGAATTGTTCTTTTAATGAGTATTGCATCATGTTCTAGTGATGATGACCGCGCAGTTGTAAATGAAAATGTAAGTATTAATGGAACCTGGAAGCCATATAAATATGAATTTAAAGGTAAAGATATCGTCCTGACAGATTGTGAAAAGAAAGGAGTTATATTTATCAATCCAGATTTCTCAGGATCTTACGAAAGATATGATGTGGCTTCTTCTTCCGGAAACTGTAATCTATTTGATTCTTTTGGAGGAAAGTGGGCTTTTGATAAAATGTATCAAACATTAACTCTTACCTATACAGAAGCAGGAGTCTCCAAAACATTGAAAAAAGAAATTGATTCTTATTCCAATACTGAACTCAGAATTATTGACAACAGCAAAAATCTGGACAATACGCCTGGCAATGACGAGGCAGTCTTGGTTTTCAGAAAAGAATAAATATTCTCATTTACTTATAAAACCGCCTTCGGGCGGTTTTTTTATTTCCGTATATTTGTAACTTATATTTTGAGTGGAAACATATTGTAATATATTTCGGCTTTAAGCATTAAAAGAGAATTTGGAAACATGAATATTAAAGATATTATAGAACAAAAACTTTCGGAGATCATTTTAAATGTATATCAGTTAAAAGACATCAAGCTGGAAGTTCAGGAAAATAAAACGGAATTTGAGGGTGATTTTACCATTGTCACTTTCCCGTTGGTAAAACAGTTGAAAAAAAATCCTGAGAGTATCGGGGTTGAATTAGGTGAGGCTTTGACAGAGCAGACGGAAATTTTCGAAAGCTTTAATGTAGTGAAAGGTTTCCTTAATGTTAAGGTTAAAAACCAATTGTTTGTGGATAACTTCAGATCTGTAAGCAAAAACTTCTCTGTTATAGAAAAGAAAAATGCTACGGTAATGGTAGAATATTCTTCCCCGAATACGAATAAACCATTGCACTTAGGCCATATCAGAAATAATTTATTAGGATTTTCTGTAGCACAAATCTTAAAAGAAGCCGGGTATGATGTAATCAAAACTCAGATCATTAATGACAGAGGAATTCATATCTGCAAATCAATGCTGGCTTGGGAGAAATTTGGAAACGGGGAAACTCCTGAAACGACTAGTACCAAAGGAGACAAATTTGTTGGAAACTACTACGTAGAATTTGATAAAAACTATAAAAAAGAAATTGCGGAGCTTGTAGAACAGGGAGTAGGAGAAGAACAAGCTAAGAAGGCTGCTCCGGTGATGAAAGAAGCTCAGAAAATGCTTCTGGATTGGGAAAATGGAGATGCAACAGTAAGAGCGCTTTGGGAAGAAATGAATTCATGGGTTTACAAAGGGTTCAACGAAACTTATAAAAGACTGGGTGTTAACTTTGATCAGGTTCAGTACGAAAGCAATACCTATATTTTAGGAAAAGATCTTATTCAGGAAGGATTAGATAAAGGAGTTCTGTATCAGAAAGAAGATGGTTCTGTTTGGTGTGATCTTACGGATGAAGGGCTTGATCAGAAGCTGTTGTTACGTTCAGACGGTACATCGGTTTATATGACGCAGGATCTAGGAACGGCAGTTGAGCGTTTTAAGCAAAATAGTATTCAAAAGCTGATTTATACAGTAGGAAACGAACAGGATTATCATTTTCAGGTTTTATTTAAAATTCTAAAGAAACTAGGGTATGAGTGGGCTGATCAGTTGTTCCACCTTTCCTACGGGATGGTAGAATTACCAGAAGGCAAGATGAAATCCCGTGAAGGTACCGTAGTAGATGCAGATGACCTGATGCAGGAGATGTATGAAACAGCAAAATCTAAGGCTCAGGAATTAGGAAAACTGGAGAATCTTTCTGAAGATGAGAAAGAAGCATCTTATGAAACAGTGGGACTGGGTGCATTGAAATATTTTATGCTTAAAGTAGATCCTAAGAAAAAAATGCTTTTCAATCCAGCAGAAAGTATAGATTTCAACGGAAATACAGGACCATTTATCCAATATACTTATGCTCGTATTCAGTCATTGTTGTCGAAAGCAGGTAATTTGCAAACGGAAACGGCTGATATTGAATTAAATCAATCCGAAAAAGAATTGATTATGCAGTTGACAAACTTTAAAACTGTAGTGGCTAAATCAGCGGAAACATTAAGTCCGGCTTTAGTGGCGAACTATGTATATGATCTTGTGAAAGCATACAACTCTTTCTATCAGAATAACCCTATTCTGAATCAGGAAGATGAAAATGTAAAACAATTCCGTTTAAATATATCAGATATTACAGCGAAGACGATCAAAAAATCGCTGGAACTGCTGGGAATCGGAACCGTAAACAGAATGTAAAAATAAAAAGCCTCCTGAATTTTCAGGAGGCTTTTTTTATGTAGAATTAACTATTTGTAGTTAAGATCTTGCGTCACTCTTCACGAGCTACGCAACCCGAATCTCGTATTTTATTTATCACTACTTTCACTATGCATCTGTTTCAAACTATCCGCATACAACTTGGCAGGAGTCCATCTTGCATGTTTAGAAAGAATGGCTTTATATCCTTTTTTGTAAGTATAAACTTTGGTGAATACAGCACCAAAAAATATCAGCATACAGGAATAGTTGATCCACATCATAATCAGAATGACGGTTCCGGCAGCACCAAAGGCTGAAGTAGGTTTCACCTGATTAAAATAAAGACTTAATAAAAATTTTCCGAGGGTGAATAAAACGGTTGTCAGAAACGCTCCCTTCCATACGGGCTTCCAGCTGATCAGAACATCAGGCAGTACTTTAAACATTAAAGCAAATAAAAGCATGACCAAACCAAATCCTACAGCAAAATTCACAAACTCTACCAGCATATAGGTTTCAAAACCAAAATACTGAGTGATTATTTTATTGAAAAGACTGATCAGAGAAGATAAAACCATAGTAATCATCAGAAGAAATCCCATAATAAGGATCATTCCCAAAGAATTGGCTCTGTCCAGTAGAAATTTAATCAATGCCTTTTTGGGAGCCGCTTCAACCTCCCAAAGTGAATTTAATGAATGCTGAAGTTGAAAAAAGAGTGTCGTAGAACCGAAAACCAATGATCCGACACCCACTGCTTTCATGAAAATGTTTTTTTTGTCAATCAGAGCACCGGCCAGCATCCCTTCAATACTTTTAGCAACATCGGGGCCCATAATACCGCTGATCTGCGTGCTTATTTGTCCGCGGATAGCTTCTTCACCAAAGAAATTTCCAAGTACCCATATAATAATGATCAATAATCCCGGGATTGAAAAAATGGCATAATAAGCAAGACTTGCTGAATCTTTTGATGCAGCAGAATTATTCCATTCTGTGAATGTGTCTTTCAGAACCTCCCAGAAAAATTGAGCATTTTTGATCATATTAAAAAGGATATCCGATGGCAATATTTAAAACAAGATTGTCTTTTCTCCAGTTAGAGTCCCCGAAATTAATTTTATCGAAGGCCCATCTGTCCCCTTTTTGATAGTAAGGAACTCTCAGTGGCATGGCAAGGTCCAGTCTCAGAATCAGGATAGAAAAATCCAGTCTCAGACCTACTCCTGCTCCCACCGCAATTTCATTTAAAAAGTCTTTTGAAAACTTAGCGCCCGGTCTGTCTTTATCGTCATGAAGCAGCCAGATATTTCCTGCATCTACAAAAACCGCAGCATTTAAAAATTTATAAAGATTGGCTCTGTACTCAGCATTTAATTCCAGTTTGATATCTCCGGACTGGTCAAAGTAAATACTAGGATCTATAGTTCTCGGATCAAAACTTCCCGGTCCTAATGTTCTTGCACGGAATGCTCTGATACTGTTACTCCCTCCTGAGAAAAACTGTTTGGAGAAAGGAATAAATTCTGAGTTTCCATAGGGATAGGCAATTCCTCCGATAAATCTCGTTGCCAATGAAGATTTTTCAGTGAACTTATGATAGAATCTGAAATCATTTTCAATCTTTACATATTGGCTGAAAGGAATACCAAATATATTCTTCTGTTTATCTTTTTTTACATCTGCTCCTGTAGCCAACCCTGTGATATTCCCTGCGAGATCAAGCGTTCCTTTATAATAAACGGTATTCGTTTTGGGAAGCATAGTATTGGTGTACGTGAAAGAATAAGTAGGTCCGAAAATTAACTGTTTATCTACAATTCGTCCCATAGCAGGATTTGTTGCAGATATTCTCCTGTATTCATCAGTAACATTGGCTGGAGAAACCAATGTAATGTCAATTACCTTCAGTTCATGTTCTTTTCTGGCATTTTCCTTCCAAAGATATCCGAATGATCCCGTGAAATTGTTAAGCGTATAATATTGTGTTCTGTTCTGGAATTCATAGCCCAAAGTGATATTCGTTCTCGGAACAAATTCACTGGAAGAATGAAAACGGAAAGGTGCCACAATTCTCGGGATGGAAAGCTGAACATTTGTTCCTGCACGGAAAATATTATTGGCATTCTGAGCACCTCCCATCTGGAAATCAAAAGCTCCGTAGATAGCCGCTTTAAACTGTTCTGCTCCCCTGAAAAAATTTCGGTGAGTCCAGTTCAGATTCAGCTCACTACCCGCATAATTGGCAGAATTTGTTCTTCCTAAGGCTTCCAGACGAAGCGACTGGATTTGTCTCGGAGTTAATAAATAATAAGCATCAAATTTATGACTCAATGAATCAGACACAACGAATTCATTCTTTACAAATTTGAAAACACCGAGACTGATCAACCGATTCAGGGTAAGATTGTGATTGGAACGGTTATAAAGATCTCCTTTCTTGAAATATAAAGCTCTGTCAAAAATCTTCGGTTTGAATTTATGCTGAGGATCAATGACGTAAATGTCATCAAACGCATATTTGGAAAGAGAATCTTTATCCATCGGGATACTGTATTTGCCATCCTTTACATCCTGAATGTTGTAATTGGGAAATACAATAACCTTATCTATCCCAAATTGCTGAGTTGCTAAATCTGGTGTGTTATCTTTCAGTTTTACATTAAGTTCTACCTTATGATTTTTGCTTACCGTACTGTCTGCCTGTACAATAATGTTGTCAGGGTGGAAATAATAAAAGCCTCTTTCTTTTAAACCATTATCAATTCTGTCTCTTTCCGCCTTGATGACATCCAGATCAAAGGGTCTGCCGTTTTTAAGAAACGTTTTGCCTGCTAAGCCCTGAATTTCCTGATTAACCAGCGTAGAATCCTTCTGGAATTTTACTCCGTCAATCAAATACCTGGAACCCGGTCTTACCGTATAAATAACCTGGGCTTTTTTATTTTTTGAAACCGTATCATAAGAAGCTTTAGCGTTGAAATATCCTTTATTTTCAGAATAATTTACAATAATATCTTTATTGAATTCACGGTCTACATCGCCCAATAATACAGGTTTTTCACCTATTTTATATTTCAGCCAGTAATTAAATCCTTTATCTTTTTTAGGCTCCTTGGCTATATTATAAAAATACAGCTTGGGACGCATACCTAAAAATGTAGAATTAGGTTTCGGAGTGAGGTTAGCTTCCAGAGCAGCCTGAAGATCTTTTTTTTCTTTTTTTGAAATCGTATCGTTTTCAATCTTTACTTTGGCTTCCGTGTAAAGCATCTGGCCTTCTTTCAAAAACCTTGTATTACTGCACGACATTACAGCTGATGCCAGTCCGGAAACAAACAGATACTTACAATATATATGGATCTTATTACTCATTATTTAAATTCTACCACTTGGTTATTTTGATTTTTTTTCGGCTTCTTCTCTTTAGATTTCTGGAAAATCTCCCGGAATTTGTCATAATCCAATGTAATAATAAATCCTACTCCGGTTTCTATGATCTGTCCCTGAAGAGCCACCTGATATTCATCTTTACGATAAGCACGAAGCATATATCTTCCGTCTTTTGAAAGACTGTAATCCACAGAAACATTACCTGCAATATTGGTCATGTTTTCGTTCTCGCGGGCCTGGCCTTCCAATCCGAAATTGCTTCCTACCGTTACTTTCAATCGGTCATTCAATAATTTTTTACTGATATCCACATTCAGATCGGTTCTCGTATTTTTTTGTCCGGTGGAATAATCTTCCGTGGAATCAAGTCCAAAATTAAGATCTACCCCTTTAATCAGGCCTGCTGCAAGATTATTTAACTGTTGAGAAAGAATCTTACTTACACTTTGTCTAGCCATAGTTTCTGCAGACATTCCGGCACCGCTTTCAAATGGATTTTCTCCGATAAAACGGTTCAGAAGCAGTAAAGCAAAAACCTGTTTGTTCAGTTCAGATTCCTGAGTTCTGAGTTGGGCAAGTTTCTGATCAACAACATCTTTTACATTCGTAGATACGGAATTATTTTTTTCTTGCGTAGTGATATCAAAAGTAAGCTGAGGTTTCAGCAGTTCTCCTTTCATTTTCAATAAAGCATTGAACGGAATTCTTTGTTTGAACTGATTGATCAGTGAGGCTCCTCCGTTTTCAGTTCCTACCTGCTGCTCCACGAGATCAATAGGAGCTGCTTCTGTTTTATAAACAGCTGTAATGTCCATGATAGCCATCGTAGGTTCACCGGTCCAGGTTATTGTACTTCCTTTCTGGATATCAAACTTACGTTTCAGAAAGCTTACAGAAAGATCATAACTTCCTTTTTCTACTTCATATACACCTACCAGTGTAGTTTTTCCTGATGGATCTATTCCTCCGGTTAATTCTGCCTCACCCTGAAGCTGGACAAAATCACCGTTGGCCTTGTCAATGATCAATGAAATTTTTGCCTCCTTGCTCACTTCAATATTAACGCTTACATCCATTCCTTTGATACGGCTCTGCGCATTAAGAGAATCTGCTTTGATTGTTTTGTTTAAAACTACCTGATCCTGATCTACAAACTCTACAATACCGTCTCTTTCCTGTAAAGATGGAGTAGATTGAGGGAGAACAAAAGTGAAATCCGTGTTGTCTGCGACATTCAGTTTTCCGTCTACCTTAGGAAGATCCAAATTACCGCGGATATGAAGCCCGGCATCAATGGCAAGAATACCATACATCATGGCATCATTGGACTTTTCAGAATTGACAACCTTGAAATTTTTAGCATTCACATTCAGATTAAAGGCAAAATCTCTGTAGGTCTGTGTCAGAACCTGCCCATCTACTACAAGAGCATTTCCGTCTTTGTCTTTGATTTTGAATTTATCAAACTCAATTCCACGGCTGGTAAAATCTATCTCATCGCTCAGATGTCTGAAATCACTTCCTGTTTTTGCAATCTCCAGCCCTGCATCATTGAATTTTACTTTTCCTAAAATATTAGGTTTATCGGTAGTTCCGGTAATCTTTAAATTTCCTGAAAGATACCCTTCCGTATTGGTAATCGCATTCATAGAAAATCCCTGAATACTCTTCATCTGAAGCTGATTGATCGCCATATTCAGATCGAAAGTACTGGAAGAAGTATTATAATCACCAAGGATTTTTACATCATTGTTATTTCCGGAAAGGGCAATATCTGCATTTAAAACATTCGGTGAAGCATTATTTACTTTTACTGCAAGATTTCCAACGGGGCTTCCATAGACAATTAAATCAGAGATATTCAGGTCAGAAGTAAATGCCATTTTTTTAGTGACATTCCGAAGCTGTGCTGTTCCGTTAATAGTTCCTCTTGCAAGAACAGTATCTTTTTTAATAAGTTCCGTAATGGTTTCAATTTTAAAGTCTTTCAACGAAATGTTCAAAGGACTGCTTGGGCTATTGCTCTCAGACTGAACAGCAATTTCACTGTTTCCATTAGATAAAATGAAATTATCTGCCAGAATTCCTTTATTGCTGATCTGGATTTTATTATTTTCTGCTACATTCCAATCTGTGTAATTGAGCTTTAATCCGTTTGGATTTAAAGATATTTCTGTAATGTCATTCAACGATTTCGCATTTCCTGCAATCAGGAATTGGGTGGCATCTTTCTCATCTTTTGTAGTGACATTATATCGGATGGTATTGTCTGCAACATCTCCGTCAATATTGATTTTATTTAAAGAAAAGCTTGAGCTTTTTAAGGCGGCAACATTCAGGCTGTATTGTAATGCCTGATTTTCGTTGGTTACTTTTAAAACTCCTTTTTCAATGGTGTTTTCACCATACAATAATCGCGGAATCTGTCCGTCAATTTCAATTTTTTGAGAATCTGCATCATAATTTCCTGCCAGATTTATGGTTTCAAAATCTTTCAGATCGGGAACAAACTTTCTGATAAGGTCATCATTTTTGATTTTGGCTGTAAAAGTAAAATGCTGCCCCGGATCTGTTTTCTGGTTTTTATCCGGCTTCTGAAACTGATAATACTGATTGACAGTTTGGGTTAATGCACCAAAGATCTGAGTAAGTTTATATTTACCTTTCAGTTCCAGATCTGCTATCTGTGAATTGAAAACAATCTGGGTAGAATCCTGAGTAGATGAAGCTTTCAGATTGACTTCCTGTACCGGATAGACTTCTTTGGTATCTGAGAATGCAAAATCTTTAAGGTTGAGATATCCGTTCAGATTATTGGGATCAAGACTTGCGAAATCACCATCAATTTTTCCGGCAATGATCATCGGCTTTTCATAGAAGCCAAGTTTGTTGACATCCAGTTTGATGACTTCTCCATTCACTTTTACCGTAGGATTTTTTTCATCATATACTCCGGAAGCAGTTAGCTGTAAACTGGCGTTCGGGTCTTTTGAATCGAGAATAACATGATAAGCACCTTTGTTGATCTTTCCGATAAGATTCATGTTCTGATAACGATATCCTTTGTAGACTGCAGAGGCAACATGTCCTTTTAAGTCTGCATTGGCATTTTTGAAATCAAAACTTTCACCTTTTGCTGCAATCTGTGCGGTGATAGGACCAATATCTTTATTCTGAATAATTTTTCCTACCTGTACGCCCTGAAGATTTGCTTTTACATCATATAATTCATGATTTTTCCTACGCATATCTACTTGTGCAATGACGGCTGCATTACCAAGCGTGGAGTAGAGGTTCAGATCTGTATTCACTACTTTCGTTGTGCCTTTTGCATTTCCTTTGATACTGAAATGGGAAGGAAGTGAAATATTGGAAGGAATAGTATTTTTCGGGACAAGATTAAATACTGTTTTGGCACTGGAAGAAAATTCTCCGATTCTTAGATCGTAATACAACTGATCAGGATTCATCGCATTTTTAATTTTCCCGGATGCCATTACCCTCAGCTGATCCAGCCCTGAAACTTTGAGATCCCGGATTAAAAGATCATTTACGCTTCCTTTTACATTGGCATTTACATTGAGAACAGCGTTCGGATATTTGTTGAATGGAACCGTATTCCTTAAAGTCGGGACCAAATTCAGAATGTCAGAGAATCCTATTTTTGAATCTTTAATGTTGGCTGAAATTTTTACAGCACCAAGGTTTGAACTTAGCTGGTCAATGGAGTTATAATTTAAAATAACCTCATCACGCAATATTGTTTTCGGGGTTTGGAGATAAAGATCTTTCAGATATGCTTCTTTTTCTGCGTAAACAAAATCAGTATTGAATTTCTGGATATCCAGGCCTCTGTTTTCTTTGATTTCTGCTGTGTTCACAGTTCCGGCAAAAGTATTATTCTCCATTTTGAAGCTTCTTACTTCCACATTCATTTTTGAAAAATTAAGGTGGTTGAAGTCAATTCCCTGTTTTGTTGGAGCAATAGCCGTATTGTTATAATTGACCTTTACATCGTTCAAAACAAGTTTTCCTAAGAGAAGTTTCATTGCCTTATCCTGATCCGAAGCTTTGGAATCCTCAGGTTCTTTTGTTGTTTTTGGATTGGCATTCTGGGCAGGAAGATAAAGGTTGGCATTAATATCTGCTCCGGAAAGAAATACATTTGCAACGTTGTAGGCATTGTTTTCAAGATCAAGTTTATTGACCTTTGTGCTCAGCTCTTTGAATATAACTTTTGCAAATGTTTTGGTATTTTCGTCACCGTAGTCAATGTCAAAATGAGTAAGCTTAATGCCTCTCAATCCAATATTCATCGGTTTCTTTTCATTGAGAGAGTCTACTTTCTTCTCAATCTTTTGGGCAACTTCTTCTACAAGTCCCTGTTTTAGCTTTAATTTTAATCCGTCAAGGTTAATATCATTAACAGCGTAATTGTTTTTATTAAGATCAAAAGTTTTTACCCTGGTATCGAAAGACTTAAAGTATAGTTGAATATCATTCTTCGATTGCTGGTCATTGAATGTAACGCCAACATCTTTTAAATTGATTTTATCGAGAGAAATAATGAATGGCTTGGAAGAGCTTTCTTCTTTGTCACTGGAAGCAAAAGCATCAATAATATAATCAAAATTGAATTTGCCATCCGGCTTGCGTACCACATTGGCACGGGCTCCTTCCATATTGACAGAAGTAATATCTGCTGTAGAATTGAGGAGTTTCAGCATATGTAAACCTACATCCAGTTTCCTGACTGCCAGTAGTGTATCTACATCTTGTCCTTTAAGGTAAAGATTTTCCATCACCAGGCTATTGGGAAATCCGATGTAAACTTTTTCAAGGCTGACCTGAGTTTTGATTTTTTTCTCAAGGTAAACAATAAGCTTGTCTTTAATGAAGTTTTGAACGGCAGGAAGCCTTAAGCTTAATATCAACAGGGTAAGAAGAACCAATATTGAAATAAAGGTTATTGCAATACGCCTTAAAATTTTTGTGGTGTTGATTTTCAGTTTCAAATGCGAGGTGGTTTCTAACAAAGATAATAATACTATTTCACTTAGTCTTTGTTGTGGTACCCTTTGCGAATGCAAAAATCCTGCCTTGGCTGTCTTATTATGGAATTTTTAGTTTGTAGTTGTCAAGTGAATAGTTGAGTAAGACAGACCAAGGTATGGATATTTATTTTTTAAAAAAGCCCCCTTTATATCATTTTTTTAATGTTGAAAAGGTTAGTTAGCAAAAATGAAATTCAAATGTTAGTGTAGTTGCAAAGGGGGCTTGGCATGGTTTATATGATAGATAATAATAATTTTAGTTGTTTCCGTTTTCCCATTTCACCTCTTCTCCCTGTGGGGCTGCGCCGCCTTGTGCTGTTGTAATAGGAGCGGTTTCCTGGTTGATATGATAAATGTAAGCGGCAATCTTTTCGGCATCTCTTCCTGTGATGGTTCCTTCCTTGATGAAAGGTCTCATGGTAGGATTATTTGGAGATCCGTTTTCAAGCATCCAGAATACATTTTTAAATAGGCTTTTTTCTTTCATGTTGATCCAGTGTGTATCAGTAAGGTTCGGACCTATACCTCCTTTTCCTCCGTCTCCATGGCAGGTAACACAATTTGTTTTGAACAGTTCCTGGCCTTCCGCAATGTTATCAGCACTGTATTTTGCAGATTCCAGATTGATCTGAGGTGCAGTTTTTTCATACTCTTCAATAGATGCCAACATGGTTTTGGCTTCTTTGGTATACTCTGCTTCCGGATGGGCATAATCTGTGAAAGAAAAGGCAAACAGATAAACGGCACAGAAGATACATCCGAACCAGAACAGGCCAATCCACCATTTCGGAAGCGAGTTGTCAAGCTCTGTAATTCCATCAAAACCATGGTCGATAAGAATATCTTTTTCTTCCGTAGCAGTTTGTTTTTTGAAAGCGGAATTCCATAATTTTTGATAATACGGAACTTTTTTCTCTTCCAGATATTGTTTTTTTTCTTCCTCGGATAATCTGCTGAAGCTTTGATTTTCTACCAGATCTCCAATAGAGTTCATGATCAGCAGCAGAATCGTAGCGATTAATATCAGTGCCCAGAAAAAAGGAGAAGAAAAATATCCTGAATCACTGGCGAACATTTCAAAGGCCATGATCGTTAAACCTATCGTTGCTGCGATATATATTGAAATTGGGGTTCTCGTTTTCATTGCAATTCAATTTTAAATGTTACTTTATGCTGGCTGTTTGTACCTGTGTTGTTTTAATATCCGTACCTAGTCTCTGGAGGTAAGCGATCATAGCTACAATTTCTCTCTGTTCAAGCGGTACATACGCAGTTCCTTTTGCCGTTTTTTCTTTTACCATCTGATCTTTTACATCTGTTGCTTCAGCATAAATTCTCTGTACAATTGCTTTTGACTGGTTATCTGCCCATTGGTTGGCTGAATCTATCTGTGCTTTTGTGTAAGGAACATCGAAAGCATTTTTCATCAGTTTCATTTTATCCACCATCTGATCGCGGTCCAGTTTATTGGTGATCAGCCATGGGAAACGAGGCATGATAGAACCGGCAGATGTAATCCTTGGGTTGTACATATGTTTGAAGTGCCATGAATCCGGGTTTCTTCCTCCTTCTCTGTGAAGATCCGGTCCTGTTCTTTTAGATCCCCATAAAAAAGGTCTGTCATAAATAAATTCTCCGGCTTTGGAATACTGTCCGTTTTTTCCTTCAAATCTTACCACTTCATCACGGAAAGGTCTGATCATCTGAGAGTGGCATGAATTACATCCTTCACGAATATAAAGATCTCTGCCTTCCAGTTCCAACGGTGTATAGGGTTTTACTGCTGTGATCGTAGGAACGCTTTGCTTCAGTGACAATGTCGGAACAATTTCCACCAATCCACCAATTGCTATCGTGATAAAAGCTAATATAGAAAGGAGAGTAGGAGTTCTTTCCAACCATAAGTGTACACCTTCACCTTCTTTTCTTGAAGTACCGATGTTGGCCAATGCAGGAGCTTCTGCAGGAACCTCTTTCTGGAATGAACCGGCTTTAACAGTTTTGATAACGTTGATGACCATCAAAATGGCTCCGGACAGATAAAGAACACCTCCTAAGAATCTCATTTTAAAGTAAGGAATGATCGCAGTAACGGTATCCAGCCAGTTTTTCCACAATAATGTTCCGTCCGGATTGAACTGTTTCCACATTAATCCCTGTGTGAATCCTGAAATATACATAGGAACGGCATAGAAGATAATTCCTAATGTTCCCAGCCAGAAGTGCCAGTTGGCCAGTTTTTTAGACCAAAGAGACGTTCTCCACATGATCGGAACCAGATAATATACTACCCCGAATGCCATGAAACCATTCCATCCAAGAGCTCCTAAATGTACGTGACCGATAACCCAGTCTGTAAAGTGACCAATTTTATTTAATGATTTTGTTGCCAATAAAGGTCCTTCAAAAGTAGCCATACCATAACAGGTAATAGCAACTACAAAGAATTTCAGAATCGGATTTTCTCTTACTTTATCCCACGCTCCTCTCAGAGTAAGAAGACCATTCAACATTCCTCCCCATGATGGTGCAATAAGCATGATAGAGAATCCTGTTCCTACAGCCTGAGCCCAGGCAGGTAAAGCTGTATATTGCAGGTGGTGAGGCCCGGCCCAAAGGTATACGAAGATCAGCGACCAGAAGTGAATAATGGATAATTTGTATGAGAATACCGGTCGCTGAGCTGCTTTTGGCATAAAGTAATACATCAGACCTAATACAGGGGTGGTTAAAACAAATGCTACCGCATTGTGCCCATACCACCATTGTACTAATGCATCTTTTACACCTGCATATACAGAATAAGATTTCCAGCTTGTGAAAGATAATGGAACTTCAAGGTTATTGAAGATGTGAAGCATTGCTACAGCAATCCAGGTTGCAATGTAGAACCAGATGGCTACATATAAATGTCTCACTCTTCTCTTGGCTATAGTTCCAAACATATTGATCCCGAAGACGATCCATGAGAATGCAATTAAAATATCAATAGGCCATTCATGTTCAGCGTATTCTTTAGATGTATTGATTCCCATAAGGAATGTGATCACTACACTGATAATCATAATCTGCCATGACCAGAAATGGATCCATGAAAGTGTATCACTATACATTCTGGTTTTAAGAAGTCTTTGCATACTGTAGTAAGCACCACAGAAAAAGGAATTACATACGAAAGCAAAAATTACAGCACTGGTATGAAGCATTCTGATTCTTCCGAAGCCCATTGCTCCCTGAGTATTGATCAGTCCCTGAATATTGCCCGAAGCTAAGCTTTTAATAGTTGTATCATCCGTACCGAATAAAAATTCAGGTAATTCTGGATAAAAAAGCATCAATGCAGCTGTAAGTCCCAGCAGAAATCCCACAAGTCCAAATGCGATAGTCGCATAGAGGAATGCTCTGACAATATTATTGTCATAATTAAATTTTTGCGTCTCCATAAATTCCAATAGTGTTTACCGAAGTGATATTTTCTCTGAAAAAAGGCTTATTTTTGACTCTTTTCTATGTTGAAAATAAATATCATGTAACGTGTATAATGTTTTGCCAAAGGTATTTATTAACTTTGTTAGAGGCTATTAGATAATCTTCTAAAATATACCGAAAACTACTAAAACAAAAACGATGAAAGTATGTGGACAAAATATCAGGAAAATCCGTAGGAGTAAAGACCTTACGCAAGAATACATGGCTTTTGAAATGGGAATCTCCCAGAAAGCTTATTCCGATATTGAGAACTCCAAGGTAAAAATCAATCTGGAGATACTGACTAAAATATCTGATATTTTAGACATCAAACCATCAGATATCTGCAGTATTTCGCATAAATGTGGAATAGATGTATATGAAGATAAATATCAGGATCTTTTGGAGTATATGAAAAAGAATAATATTTCAATTCCAAAAGAGTTTTTATAAACTATAAGGGTTTTTATATTTACATTCAATGTTAACAATCATAAAATAATGATCTTCTTCAGCCACCGAAGAAGATCATATTTTTTTGTTCAAAAAAAGAGTTGTGTTTCTAGTATACCTGATGATCATGACATTGATGAGGGAACAAGTATTGGATTTTCAAATTTATTATAATCAATAAGTTATTAATAAATAATTATGTAGAAAAAAATTCACATAATTGTGGATAAATATTTACAATTAATTTAATTTTCTATAATATATTTGTCATAAATATAACGCTAGCCCACTGAATGAAGCTTCTTTACTTTATTTCACTTTTATTTTCTTTATGCATCTACGGGCAAAGCTATACCACCCAATGGTATAACATGGATAACGGCCTGCCTCAAAACAGTATCAAAGACATCGTAAAAGATAAATATGGATTCATCTGGCTGTCCATGGAAGGCAGAATTCTGAGATACGACGGGAGTAACTTTGTACAGTATAATAATTTTAAGCTTAAAAATTTAAGTTTTGGAGATTTCTATGGGAACATAAAGAAAGACAGTATTTCCGTTTTCAATATTTCTGAAAAAAAAGTTCTTCTGATTTCCCGCCGCCAACCGGATGTTATAGCTGCTAATAATACATTTGAATATGGAGGTGCTTTGAAAAGTAAGATCTATAAAAGAATTGTAAGGAATAATTTCACGGTCAGGTATCTTTCTTATTATATAAACTCCTATTATATTCAGTTGAATGAGGGAGCCTATTACTTTGAAGATAATAATGTTGTTTACGTTGATAAAAAAAGCAGGAAAAGGACTACCGTTGCTGTCGGGTTTTCTTATGACCGGTTAAAAAAAATGTTTGTTCACGGTGAATATGTACTCATCAGTGATCCGGCCAGAAAGAAAATAATCCAATTGTACAGAGGAACATTGTCAGAGATAGAAGCTCCTGCTGTCTATACTGACCCTGAAACCAGAATGTACTGGCAGCAAATTTCCGGACAGGTTTTTATGATTCACGAGGGTAAAATATACAGAAGTGAATTTTCAGGAGGTAAACTAACACTCACTTTTTTATTAGAATACAAGGATATTGATAAAGATATCTCAGGGGCTATGTTTTATGATGAAGCTGCCAGAAAACTATATATCGGAAGTTCTATTAATGGACTGAAGATTCTGAGTTTATCAGATTTTTCGGTTTCCAGGAAAAATTTGTCTTATCAGGATGAGGTCTGCTATGCGGCAATTTCTTACGGGGATAATTCTGTTTTGACACAGGAAGGAATAAAATATTCCCGTAATACTTCAGAAAGATTATTTTTTGCCCCTCAGTCCTATGATAAGAGATATATAATTGAAGATAATGCGGGAAATCTTATATATCGGGAAAATAATTCTATCCACATAAGGTATAAAAATACTGGATTTACAAAATATGATTCCATTTCTTTTAAAGATAAAGGGATTGACGGGCTTTATAAAAACGGGGATCTTTATACTGTATCTGTCATAGATAGAAATCAGTTTTATCTGTATCTCTTTAGTCATGATAATTTTAAGAGAGTTGAAAGAATTATTCCATGTGAAGATAATATATATACTGTTTTCAGATATAATAAAGATCTTCTTTATCTGGGAAGCAGTGGAGGAATTTATGTATACTCCCTTACGCTGAAAAGGATGATAAAGCAGATTGGAAAAGGTCTACCTGTAAAACAAATTATCAGGACAAAAGAGGGCAATGTCTGGTTTACGACTTACAATAGAGGGATTTTTTTAATAAGAAACCAAAAAGCAATTAAAATTCCATCCGATAAAAATGATTTTCTGGCCAGTGCCCATTATCTGTTGGAAGACCAGCATTCCAATTTATGGATCTCTTCTGATAACGGATTGTTTAAAGTCAATAAAAATACTCTTCTGCAGTACATGAAAACCATGGAGGGAGTGATCACTTATTATCGTTATACTAAAAAACAAGGTCTTTTAAATAACGAATTCAACGGAAGTGCCAATCCCTGCGCTCATGAGCTTAAAGATGGACAATTTGTATTTCCGTCCATGGAAGGGTTTGTGTTTTTTAATCCAGAAGATGTTAAAACTTATTATCCAGGGTCTCAGGATGTTTATCTGGAAAGAGCAAGAGTAAAAGGGAAAATGATTCCGCTGAAAGACAAACTTTTTCTAGAATGTGGTTATAAAAATGCAGAAGTTTATATCGATATTCCTTACTATTCTGACCTGGAAAATATCTATCTGCAGGCTAAGCTTTCAGGCAGTGAGGATAGCCCATGGATTAATATTAAAAGTGATAAAACATTTAGGCTGGCCAATATGGACCCCGGAAATTATACTCTTTGGGTTCGGTTTTTATCTTCGGAAACCGGAAAATTCATTTATAAAACAATTCCCGTAGAAGTGGAAGCCTATTTTTATCAGACTCTTCTTTTTAAGATCCTGATTGCCGGTATTGCTATTTTCATCGTTTTGGTAATTGTACAGATGAGAACCAATTTTTTAAGATTGAAAAATAAAGTTCTGAAAAATACACTTGTGCATAAGGATAAAGAGCTGCTGGAAACCAATAATAAACTGAAAAATGAATCTGATTATCAAAAAAAGCTAGTGGAAAGTATAAGCCATGATATTACCACACCCGTTAAGTTTATTGCCCTTCTTTCTCAGGAACTTAATCAGTCGGTAGATCTAAAGACTCAGAAAAAATATTT
The DNA here is from genome assembly GCF_025949665.1 of Chryseobacterium viscerum. NCBI lineage: Bacteria > Pseudomonadati > Bacteroidota > Flavobacteriia > Flavobacteriales > Weeksellaceae > Chryseobacterium > Chryseobacterium viscerum. Next base: position 158,516 of record NZ_JAPDFT010000001.1, read on the forward strand.
TGACAGCATTTACAAAACCTCGGAACAGTTGTATAAATTTACATTAAGCCTAAAAGAATATACAGAACTGTATAAGCAAGGAAATACAACAGATGAAGAATGTTCAATCTATGATCTTATTGAAACTAAAAGACTGTTGTTTGAAGAAATAGCAGCGAGAAAAAATACATTTATATACAATTTTTGTGATCACCAACTGAAGAGCAGGCTTAATAAAAATATTCTCCTTGCAGTTTTTCATAATATCCTTGATAATGCAGTGAAAAATACTTCAGATGGGAAAATTACGATTACATCGGCCTCTACGGAATCACATATAGAAATCAGTATTACAGATACCGGTAGCGGGATGTCTGATGAACAACGGATTTATTATTCCGAACTTTTTAAGAAAAAAGGCAGCGAACATATGACTTTTAAAAATTATGGATTAGGCCTTCACATGGTTGTTCAGCTGATGATGAAAATCAATTCCGAAATGGCCTTTCATAAAAATACTCCTAAAGGAACCATCATTAAAATCCTTATTAAAATATGACAAAAAAAATACTCATTGCAGATGACCATCATGTGGTAAGAATCGGGACAGCTATGATCCTGGAGAAAAATTTTAATCATTTTGAAGTCGATTTTGCAGAGACCTATGGAGAAGCAAAAAAGAAAATTGAATCTGAAAAATATGACCTCGTTATTCTGGATATTGAACTTCCGGGAAGCATTTTCAAATCTATGGTCAAAGAGATCAAAACTATCTCTGAAAATACTCTTATCTTAATATTTACATCCTACAAAGAAAATATTGCACTGCAGTATATTGAAGAAGGAGCGAATGGTTTTTTGAATAAGCAGAGTGATCCGGAAAATTTTGTCAAAGCAGTTGAATCTGTCTTTAAAGAAGGTTTTTATTATACTCCGGAGATCATGCATGAAATACTGAAAGGAAATAAAAAGAAAAAAGCAGTAGATGATTTATCAGAGAGAGAATTGCAGGTTTTTAATCTTTTAGCCAAAGGAAACGGAAATCTTGAAATAGCAAATGCCCTTAATATTGAAGAATCTACGGTGGGTACCTACAAAAGAAGGGTCTATCAGAAACTGAAGATTACCAATTTGGTTGAATTACTTGATATTTATAAAGAAATACATTAATGTCCCATCTGCTCTTGTCATAAAATCATTACAATTTTGTGGAAAAATGCGTACAGGATCTGTTCTTTATTTACTCATTTTTCGCAGTAGGTTCGTATTGTGAAAAATTCCATTAAATAACTGAAGGTAATGGATATTATTCAGGCCCCCTTAGATTCTAAAATACGTATTTGTTTATGAAAAAAAAGATGCTTTTCATGGCCTTATTGGCTGGTTTAAATGGTGTTCTGGTAAAATCCCAGGTAGGTAATGTGGGGATTAATACTGCAAATCCCGGCAGTACCCTTACTGTTAATGGTTCATTTGCTGCCACTTACAAAACAATTGCTACAAGTGGTGTTGTAGGAGCCAATGATTACTATATTGCATATAACGGAACTGCTGATGGAACATTAACTTTACCGGCGGCCATCAGTGGTGCTGGTAATTTTGCCGGACGTACTTATCACTTCAAAAATACCGGAGGGAAATTACTTACCGTTTCTGCCAATGGATCTGAATTGATTGATGATCAGAACGGAACCGGGCTGGGAGTTCCTTCCATTACGGTTCCTCCCGGATATTATGCATTTTTGGTTAGTAAAGGAACAGCTACCGGTACAACATGGGAACTGGTACTGGTTTCTAGCTCCAGCAGTATTCCTTCTGCAGAATCTACTTATCCGTTTTCTGCGGTGTCTACTACGAGCCGACAAATGTGTGATGCTACTGCCACTCCTTCTGATCCATGGATAAGGACGGCAATTACTTATCCTCAGGGTACGGTTCTTAATAAAGGAAATGTACTCAATACCTCTACAGGAGCTTTTAAAGCACCCAACGATGGATACTATGTGATTCAGGGATCTACACAGTTTGACAATGGAAGTGTAGCAGGAAATCCGAATTTTACCTGGACGGTACTCTACCTGGTAAAAAACTATGCTCCTGGTAACGGAGGAAGTATATTAGTTCAATCTTATCAACCTACTGTAACAAGGGTTTTTGGTTCGAGTATTTCATGCATGGCATATCTTAGTGCAGGAGAAACGGTAAGTATGGCTTCTGTGGCAGGAGTATCTTCCGGTAACAAGTACGAGGTGGTGACAAGTACCATGTTCGGATACAAAATTGCAAATTAAAATAATATTGATACTGTGAAAAGCGGCCTTGATTCAATAGATTAAGACCGCTTTTTGTAATTATAATTTACATTTTACCAGCAAAGGTATAAATAGATAGGGGCTTTCCGGTTTGAAGAAGGGTGAATTGTCAATTTACCCCATGGAATGTGAATTTCTCTGAAAAGTTTTTATATATTTAGCGACCGAATAATTCATTCAATGAGCAACGAAAATAAAACAGGAGAAAAGGAGACTTTAGTTAGAGGATTAACAAATCGACATATACAATTAATTGCCCTTGGAGGTGCCATAGGAACCGGGTTATTTCTGGGAATCGGGCCGGCTGCAGTACTGGCGGGACCATCAGTAATTTTAGGCTATGCTTTAGCAGGAATTATTGCCTTTTTTATTATGCGCCAGCTTGGTGAAATGGTTGTTCAGGAACCCGTATCAGGAAGTTTTAGTCACTTTGCCTACAAATATTGGGGAAATTTCCCGGGATTTGCTTCAGGGTGGAACTATTGGATTCTCTATATCCTGGTAAGTATGGCCGAACTCACGGCAATAGGACATTATATCCATTTTTGGTGGCCGGATATACCTCTTTGGGTTTCCAGTTTGTTCTTTTTTATTGTGATCAATGCGCTTAATCTTGCTTCCGTAAAGGTTTATGGAGAAACAGAGTTTTGGTTTTCCATCATCAAAGTAGTAGCTATTATTGCCATGATTGTCTTCGGAGTATATCTTTTGATAAGTGGTACAGGAGGAGAGAAAGCTACCATTGCTAATTTATGGAATGATGGCGGATTCTTCCCAAAAGGATTATTTAATAAAACAGAAAACGGATATTCAGGATTATTTGCTGCAATGGCCATGATTATGTTCTCTTTCGGTGGATTGGAACTTATCGGAATTACTGCAGCAGAAGCCAAAAATCCGGAAAAAACTATTCCACAGGCAACCAACCAGGTAATCTATAGAATTCTTATTTTTTATGTGGGAGCTTTGGTAATCTTATTTTCATTAAGCCCTTGGAGAGATATTACGGAAGGTTCCAGTCCGTTTGTAATGGTATTTCAAAATCTAAATGGTCTTGAATTCAGTATTTTTGGTAAGGTGATTCAGTTCAATACATTGATTGCAAATGTTCTTAATCTGATTGTTTTGACGGCGGCTTTATCAGTATATAACAGTAGTGTTTACAGTAACAGCAGGATGCTTTTTGGATTAGCTCAGCAGGGAAATGCTCCGAAATTCCTGAAAAAACTGAATAAAAATTCTGTTCCTATCAACGCTATTCTTATTTCATCATGCTTTGCCGGGATATGTATTATCATTAACAAATTAGTACCGGAAAAAGCTTTTGAATACTTAATGGCTTTAGTAGTATCTACTTTGATCATCAACTGGCTGATGATATGCTACACCCATTTGAAGTTTAAAAAATCAATAAATGCATCAGGAATTCATTCAAAATTCCCCTCTATATTTTATCCTGTATCCAATTATATCTGTATTGCCTTTTTGGTTCTGATATTAGGATTGATGAGTATTACAGGAATGGAAATTCAGGTGATCCTGATTCCGGTATGGATTGGCTTTTTATTCGCTATGTACAAATTGTACAAACCGAAGTAAGAATATAAAAACAGATTTAAATATGTTTTGGAAAGGTGAAAATTAAATGATTTTCACCTTTTTTTGTCTTTATTTCTATAAATTGGCTTCATCTGATGCTTTTTTGCGGAAACAATTCGCAGAATCTGCAATGTTCTACGGTTATTTTTCGTACATTAGTAAGAGGTTATATTTCAAATTCAGGTGAAATTTTAATCTGTTTGAAATACCTGCGGATAAGCCGAAAACCGTTCCAATAAAGTAGGCAGGACTAAAAAAGACACCTATGGCTAATTTATTTCAAACACTTACCAACACCGTAAAACATTGGTATATCCCATTAATCTTCGGAATTATATTTCTGATCTGTGGTTTTTATGTATTCAGCGTGCCGCTTGCAACTTATGTTACACTCTCTATTTTTTTCAGTGTTTCCTTTTTGTTTTCGGGAATTACGGAAATATTCTTTTCATTACAGAACAGTAAATCCCTGCAGGGCTGGGGCTGGTTTTTGGTAAGCGGATTATTAACTACGGCAATAGGAGTTTATCTCATCGCAAATCCTCAGATTTCAATGACGGTACTTCCGTTTGTGATAGGATTCACTTTACTGTTTCGTTCCTTTCAGCTCCTTGGTTTTGCTTTCGACCTGAGAAGTATGAGAATAATGAGTTGGGGAAATGTAGCGCTGGCCAGTGTTGGAGGAATTATATTTTCTCTGCTGCTGATATTTAATCCTGTGTTTACAGGAATTTCATTAGTTACGCTCACAGGTGTTTCCTTTATTTTTATGGGGATAGCTTCTATAATGCTGGCCCTGGATTTAAGGAAAATTAAAAAAATCCCTGGAAAAGTAAGCCAGGAATTAAGAGACAGAATCAAATCTTTACAGGAGGAGATTGATGATCTAAAAAAATCATGACCTATTTTACAGCTCCAGAATCCACTTCTGAAGGTCAGTACTTGAGGGAAGTTTCAATTTTTTCTTGAGTCTGTATCTCTTTGTTTCTATTCCCCGTAAACTAATATTTTCATATTGGCAGATTTCTTTATTTGTAAGATTTAATCTGATATAAGCACTGAATTTTATATCATGTTCTGTAAGTTCAGGAGTATGTGTAATCAGTTTTTCATAGAATTCAGGATATACTTCTTTAAAGCGCATCAGAAACAGAGGGCTTCTGCTTTCCATAAGCTGGATGATTTCATCAAATGAATTATTTACTTTGAGTTTAAGAACATCCGTTTCAATGGTTTTTTTCTCAAGAATTTTATCCTTTTTCAGTACTTTTTTAATATAGATTTTTCTGATAAAGTATAATAATAGACCAAATGATACTACAATAATCATGACTATAAAGTAGAACATCTTTCTTTCCTTTCCTTTTTCCTCATGCTTTAAATCAATCAGTGTATTAACGGCAAGATTTACAGCTTCTTTTTCGTTTTTATTGATACTATCATTAAGGATGGTATATTTTCTTAGATATTCATTAGATTTTTCTATTTCATTTAAAGATTTATAAACGCTGGAAAGAGTATCATAAACAGTCAATAAAACAGGCTTACTTTTTGTTTTTTGGAATATATCAAGTGATTTCAAATAATACTCCAGCGCCTTTTCTTTATTTCCTTTTACATTATAAAGATCTCCATAGCTGAACCATGCGGTTGCTTTTTCAGCAGCATATGCATCTTTGGAATGGGCAAGAGCTTTATTCATATAGTATTCTGCAGAATCTAAATGTTTTTTTTGTGCGATAAAGTTGTCTGCTTTTCTTGTATAGGAAATAATATTAGGCCTTACTGCGAGTATCTTATTATCTATACTTTGTAATGAATCGAGATTTTTAACCCTAATAAAGTTTATCCGTTTCCAGGAATAGTTATACGTCAACGAAAGTTTTCTCTGTTTAGGGTTTTGAATTTTCTTGATATAATATTCTGCCTTATTAAAAGCGGCATTGGATTGTTCATATAGTCCCAAACGAGTATAATTCCTTCCATATTCATTATATAAATTGGCTTTCAGAAAAGGTTCATTGATATGCTTCAGTTCTTTTTTTGCCTTGTCCAGATATTCTAAGCTTTCCTTGTATTTACTGAAATTGTATAAGATACTTCCAATATTGGTGTATACCATAATAATGCCTTGGGTGTTACCATTTTCTTCATATTGTTTTAATGCATTAATATTAAATTTTAGTGCACCTTCGTAATCCCCATTTTTTTGGTATTTCACGGTTGTTTTTATAGGTTCAGGTTGAAAAGAATAGTCCTGCGCGTAAAAAAATATTGAGAAGAAAAAGAAAATCAGATATAGTGCTTTAATTCTAAAATTGGGGAACATATTTTTTAAAATTAGTTAAACAAAAATAACTTTTTTATGAATATGATTAAAAATTTAATTAACTACAGATACTTTTTATAATAACATATAGCAAAAGCGTACTTCAAAAACACTCCATTTGTTTTATAAAATACTGTTTTTTAATTCATTATATTGTGAAGTATATTTGAAGTAATACTTTGGGCTGGTAATATTGATACATTTACTACGAAAATTTTTTTTCATTCTAAGTGTTTGTGTTTATTAGCAGGGATATTTATGATCCCTGCTTTTTAAATGATAAAACCATTGATGTTAAAGCTGTAAAGTATTTATAATTCTCCTCTCTATCCTCTTAATTTTATCCGGAAAACATTAATAATTCACTTTTTTATCTTACTTCAAAGTTACTTCAGTTGTATTGTAATTAATTGTATTTCAGTTAATTATTTTTTGAAGTGTCTTTGATGTAGAATTTTTTTTGTTTACAGGCTGTAAGTTTGCATCATCAAATTCGAACATTGGAAAATTTCAGACCGGTCATATTTTTCAATACGATTCTAAATACACACGAAAAAAAATTGAACATTTTAAAGTAACAAACAAATGAAAAAAATAGTAACATTATCTGGGATATTGGTTGCCAATTTCGCTTTTTCTCAAGTAGGTATTAATACTCCCGATCCACAAGCTACTTTGGACATTCAGAGTAAAGGAAATACTTCCGCCACAAAAGCTATGAGAATTAATAATTCTGGTAACAAAGAAATCCTTACCGCTACTGACGAAGGAAAAATAGGAGTAGGAACTGATGTTCCAAAATCAAATCTCCAGGTCATGGGAGATGAACTGAGAGTAGGAGGCCCGGTTTCACAATCTGGAAGTGTTGCTAACCCAGTTTTGAGAATTCATTCTAATGCAAATGCAGACGGTTCAGGAGGGTCATTAGTTTTTAGTGAGAATGCGGAAAATTTTGGATACTATATAAGGCAAAATACTGAAGGGGGAAATATCTATGGTTCTGATGGTTTGGCAATGGGTGCAGCACAAACAGGGAAGTATGCTTATAATCCGGCAAAACCGGGAATCTTTATCTCTGATAATCAGAATGTAAGTTTTGGAACTGCTACTCCTCAAGCAATGTTTCACATAGATGGTGCAAGAGATAATAATATTAATTCTGCTCCCACAGCTGCACAGCAGGTAAATGATATTGTGGTTAATACTTCCGGAAATATAGGTATAGGAACAATTAACCCTACCAATAAGCTTGATATTCGTTCTGCAACTAATGGAGCTATTAAAATTGTGGATGGAACCCAGGGGGCCAATAAAGTTTTAACATCAGATGCGAACGGTGTTGCTACATGGAGAGATGGTGTTGCTGATACTAGTATTTACAATACTAATGGGACATTGAGTGGAAATCGTACAGTAGCACAAGCTGGGAACACTTTAGCGTTTACAAGTACAGCTCTTACAGGTACCAATCACTTTTCAGTAGATGGAAGTACATTTTCAATTGATGCTTTAACTAATAGGGTGGGTATAAGTACAACAACACCTAAAAATCTATTAGATTTAGGTTCAGGAAACGGAAAAAAGTTAGCATTATGGAACAATGCTGCTGGTGATGATTTCTATGGATTGGGAAATGCAACAAATGTATTGCAATTTTTTGCAGGAGCTACGGTTGCAGGTGATCCATTAATGACTTTAAATAAAAATGGACGTGTAGGTGTTGGAACTACTAACCCCCAAGCCAATTTTCATACCATCGGAACAAGGAGATTTGAGAATGCCACAAGTGGCTCTGTAGCTGTGGGTGCTGTACTAACGGCAACTGATACTAATGGTACTGCTGAATGGCGGATTCCTGCTTCTCAAACAGCTGTAGGAGGTGTCGTAGGAGGTGCTGGAATTAATATTCCTTTTGCTAATGACGGTACTTATAAATACACAGGAAGGTATGTCACATTGCCTCCGGGAAAATGGGCGGTTACCATTACTCAGCTGGCACAAACTGTGGGTAATCTGGATAATGATGACTGGATGTTTGTGAGAAGTACTTTTGGAGAAGGGAATGTTGCGGTAGGCGCTGCACTTACACGATCTAATGATGTAAGAGGTCCTTCATTGATGAGTTTCAGAGTACAAGGACCTGCTTCTGCAGGGCATACCCAACAGTTTGATGTATTTCAGGGAACGATTATTATTGAAAATACAACCTCATCAGATAAAACCTATAGATATATTGCTGGAAATACAGTGACAGGTGGGGGACCTAACAGTACAACTGTGATATCACGATTTGGAGACACATGGTCAGAGAGCTCCATTTTTGCAACAGCTATTAAATAGTAAGAGAAAGAGGATATTTTATTTTTATGGTTGTTGACAGGCAGGGATATACTGGATTTTCCACATCCCTGCCTATTTAAATCACAGTTTAAGTGATGTATCCTGTAATTAAGCAAAATATAAGACAATGGCATTGGATTTAAAAAACATTCACATTGGAAGCGTGATTCAGTCACATGTAGAACAAAATGAATTTGAAATGACAAGGATATGTAAGTTTATGCGGTCTTCAGAAAAGGAAATAGAGGTAATGTATCTGCAGAAAGATCTTCCAACAGATGTATTATTAAGATGGAGCAAGCTGTTACAATATGATTTTTTTCGGGTTTATTCCCAGTATTTGATACTATTTGCACCCCAAAAAAGTAGCGTACAGACAAAAGAGGATAAAAAAAGTGTCCTCCCTCAGTTTAGAAAAAACCTGTATACTCAGGAAATAATTGATTTTATTCTTGAGCTTATCCGTACCGGTAAAAGAACAAAAAAACAAGTAATGGAAGAATATAACATTCCAAAATCAACTTTGTATAAATGGCTTGAAAAATATTAATGAAGATCTATAAGGATAATTATGTAATGGAAATATAATAATATGTTATATGAAATATTCAAAGCCCAATTATAAAAAGATCTTCCATGATCTGTTGGTATTAAAATTCCCTGATAAAAGGGAGCAATGTTTATTTTTTTTAAATAAAAAGGAGCTTTCCAGACTGGATGTAATAAAGCTTAATAAGATAATATTTGGAGAAAACACTACAGAAAACTTAAATGGAAGAAATCACCGGTCTTATGATAAGTCTACAATTTTTAAAATCTTAGACTATCAAAAGAAACAGAAATTGAATAATATACAGACAGCCAAATATTTTGGTCTCAGTAGAAATACACTGACAAAGTGGAAAAAAATATTTTTAGACTAAAAATAGCATGAATAGTTCACGATAAATCAATATTTGAGAGTAACATTAATTTTGATGCCCCAAATTATGGCTAAAAGTTTTTTTACTATTCCCTGCCTCGAATTTAATCAACTTTTAATATGATTTATGTTTAACTCCTTGCAAGGAAAAAACTGTGTTTTTATTATAAATATCTCGCGATTTTAAAAATGGCTATAATCTAAAATTACGACCATATGTATGTGTTTTTAATAAGTTAAATGCTATTTATTGAATAATTTTTTTAATTAAATTGATATATGGTTGCTATTTTTTTATTCCAAATATTGTTTTGTGTTTGTTTTGTGCTTAATTTTAATCCGTTGATAAATAATATTTTATAGAATTGCAGTGCGTCATAAAGAAAGTGATTTTATAAGGAGTAAATTCAAAAAATGATATAGGGATTATTGTTTGAAATAAAATTTTAAAGTTCAAAAAATACATCATATTACTAAATTTAAAAAACTAATAAAATGAAGAAAAACATTTTACTATTATCAATGTTAATAATTGCTAATTTCGCGAATGGCCAAGTAGGGATACAAACATCAAACCCTCAAGGCTCATTACATGTAGATGGAGCAAAAGACAATCCGGCCACGGGTACTCCAACTGATGTACAACAAGCCAATGATTTTATAGTAACCTCCACAGGAATGGTAGGTATCGGGAATCTTACCCCGCTATCTAATCTCCATGTCTTAAATCGGGGATCTGCCACAGGTATTGGAGGTGGTGAAGCTACCAATACTGGACTGCTGATAGAAAATCCAATAGCCAATAATTCTATACTATCTATCTTAAGAACTACAGGAACTACAGGAATAAAACAGGCAGTAATGGGAATAAATCCTAATTTCAATGGAAATAACGGGGTATTTATTATTTCTCGTGTTCCTGGTGGAAGTGATTTGGCAATGGATTTAACCCTGGGTAATATAGGTATTGCTACGAATACTCCTACAAATACTTTAGACGTTTCAGGAAGCACCCGAATAAGAACTATGGATATTGCTGCAGGTGCTACTCTTATTACACCGGTATATTCAGATGCAAATGGTGTTCTGAATAAAGCTGTTGATAACATTTATGGAACCGTTATTAATAATGCAGTTACTATTGCTTCAGGAGCGACAAACAATTTGATCACAGGACTTGGTAATAATGCTGTATATAAAGCTGTGGTAAATGTTAGTAATAGTTGCGGACGTATCGGTATTGCAGAATATTATGTCACTAATAATGCTGTTAACAATTCTTTTTCTATCAAAGGAATGGATGGGATCTTAAACACTGACACCACTGCTAAAGCCCCTACTTTTACTGAAGTAAACAGATTTACAACATCCGTTGTTTGGTCAGGTATTCCTAATTGTGCTGCAGGGGGTACTAGTATTGCCTTTAATTATACCTTAACAATGCCTTCAGCCGGAACAATAGATCTTACCAATAATGGAGATGCAAGCTTACAGTATAAAATTATACTTACAAGACTTTTTTAATTTAAAGTATCAAAAAAGATCTCCCATTGGAGATCTTTTTTATTTTAAATCTGATCGTTTTTGCCAAAGTATATTGTATTACCGGTTATGGTTTTCCGTATTTTTTTATCTGAAACCTGATTTAGTTTGTGTAAAATTAAAAGCTTAAAACATGAAGAAAGTAATTGTATTATTTGTATTAATATCTACACCCATTGTTTATTCTTGTGGAGGAAATGGGGATGAGGATGTTACTATCTGTCCTCCTCAGGTAATAAGGAGTATGTAGATAAAAGTTATTGCAGGGGATGCAATTAAGAAAACCGGAAAATAAAAACAGATACTTAGTGTCTGTTTTTTATAATTCATTATAAAAACAAAAACCATCCTTAAAAAGGATGGTTTGTAGACCCACAGGGATTCGAACCCCGACTGACGGTACCAAAAACCGGAGTGCTACCGTTACACTATAGGTCTGCTTTATTTTGGTTTTGCAAATTTATATATTTTTTTCTTATTTACAAATATCTTCTTTCAATTTTCTATTGTTTACACGAAAAAACAGAATTTGATTTTTTAAATTTCAGGCTTATTGAAATAGGAGAAGAATCTTTTTTCTGAGAAATCAAAGCCGGGATGATGAAAATTTTAATGAAAATATTTGATTAATCATAAAAACAAAAACCATCCTTAAAAAGGATGGTTTGTAGACCCACAGGGATTCGAACCCCGAATGACGGTACCAAAAACCGGAGTGTTACCGTTACACTATAGGTCTGTTTTATTTTGGTGGTGCAAATTTACAGCTTTTTTCTTTACATACAAGAACTTTTTGATTTTTTTTTTAAATTTACTGTGGATTTTATTTACGGAAAATATGCTGATAGACTTCAATAATCTCAATATTAATCAATTATCGTTCAATACGGAATTTGAAAAGAAAGTGAAAATTTTTCTGGAAGAATGGTTTTCAGAAAAAACAAGGGTAAATGTGCAAACATCGGGCTCTACAGGAGTTCCAAAAATTTTTGAAATTGATAAAAAGAAAATGATCAATTCAGCAGTAATGACCTGCAACTTTTTGGGATTAAAAGAAGGAGATACGGCATTACTCTGCCTGCCCGTAGAATATATCTCAGGAAAAATGATGATTGTCCGCTCTATTGAAAGAGGATTGAAGTTAAAAGCTGTTGAACCTTCTCTGAGACCTGTAGAAAACTTAGAAGAAGAAATTGATTTTTGTGCCATGACTCCGCTTCAGGTAGAAAATTCATTGGAGAAACTTCATCTGATCAAAAACCTGATTATTGGTGGTGCCGCCGTTTCAGAAAGTCTGAAAAATAAAATTCTACAGATGAACCTTAGTGCTTCAAACCGTATTTTTGAAACCTATGGAATGTCAGAAACGCTTTCCCATATTGGCTTAAAACAATTGATGCCCGAACAGGAAGATTATTTCACGGTTTTTGAAAATGTATCCATCTCTTTGGATGAAAGAGGATGTCTGAAAATCTATGCACCTAATCTGAATGCTGAAGAATTACAAACTAATGATTTAGTTGATATTAGGAATGAAAAACAATTTAAATTTCTCGGAAGAATTGATAATGTCATCAACTCAGGAGGAGCCAAAATTTTCCCGGAAACTCTTGAAGCCCTGGTAAAGAAAGAAATTCCGAACGAAGCCGTATTTATTGGCTTACCGGATGAAAGTTTGGGTCAGAAATTGATACTGATTATAGAAGGAAATGAATCAGATGAGGTAATAAAGAAAATTTCAGAAATTCCGTTTGAGAAGAGTTTTCACAAACCTAAAGAAATTATTTTTATCAGTGAAATTCCGCGGACACCCAACGGAAAAATAAGCAGATTAGAACTCTATAAAAATATAAACATAAATCTATAGTCCTGCTCTTGATTCTGGTATATAAAAATCATAACACTATGAAAACCTTTTCAAAAGAACTCAGTTTCAAAACTTCCCGCAGCAGTGGGGCAGGAGGGCAGAATGTCAACAAGGTAGAGACTGCTGTTACCGTACTTTGGAAAGTAGATTCGTCTGAATTTTTCAATGATGATGAAAAAATATTGATTCAGAATAAACTGAAAAACAGAATCAATGCGGAAGGCTTTTTATTCCTTACCGTTTCCGAAAGCAGAACTCAGCTGATGAATAAAAATAAAGCCATTGAAAAAATAATTGAAATTGTAAATAAAGCCCTTATCATTCCCAAGAAAAGAACTGCAACAAAGCCTTCAAGAGCTCAGAAACAAAAAAGACTTGATGGCAAGAAAAAACTTTCCGATAAAAAAGAAAACAGACGCTTCAAATTTTAGTTTGTTTCTCCCGAAGAAAATTTTACTTTTGCCGGAAACTTTATAACCATGATAAAAAAACTAATTCTATTAGGAACTATTTCGAGTTCTTTACTTTCTTTTGCACAGGAAAAAATAACCATCATACCAGCTGTAGGATATGCATGGAGAGTAGCCAAAACAGCACCAGGTCTTTCTTTATCAGAAAAAAAATATGTTGAAGGATTGAAAAATGGAGTTCATTTTGAAATTGCAGCTTATTATAATGTGAAAAATATAGGAATCGGTGCTAAGTTTTCCAATTATAATGCTTCCAGCAGTGGTGTATTGAGCGGATACAATATGAACGGGCAGCCTGTTACAGTTTATATAAGTACTAAGGATAATATTACATTCTTTGGACCTTCCGTTATGTTCTCTAATTACACGAAACCTACAAACCACAAAATTGTTGCTGATGTATCTCTTGGAGTTATTAGCTACACTACAAAAACAGAAGCAGTAAAAGGTACAGGATCCAACTTTGGTATGGAACTGGGGGCAGCATATCAATATACAGTTTCAAAAAACTTTATGATAGGTCCTAAGTTGGGAATTACCGCAGGAACTTTGAACAAAATCAAAGTTAATGGACAAACAACTGACCTTGGTGAGGACCAGAAAGAGGGTCTGACAAGAGTTTCTTTGAGCGCAGCCGCTACATTTCGTTTTTAAATGCTATCTTTGTAAAGATTACATATAATCTCATAATAATGGCAGCAACAATCTCTTTATCGGCAGAACGCAGACAGTCAGGATTGTTGCTGTCATTACTTTATTTACACACAGATTCTTTTCTGAAAAGTTCGAAAGACTTTATCAATTAAGCCCTGTCAGGATCCAAGACAGGGAATTATTCCGGATTTTATTTATTGCTTTTTGCGGTTTTCTATAGAGGAAGGCTGTTGTATGCCTGGATTCTACATTGGATCACCAGGAATAACTGCATTTTAATTTTAAAAAAAATGAACAAAATGTCTAATCATATTATTGTAACCACCGGAATTTATGATGCTATAAAAGATACACTCAGAAGGAAAAAAGTGAGCATCGGAGAAGAAAAAAGACTTACGGAAGAACTTAGAAATGCGAAACAGGTATTGAGAAGAGATCTGCCTGCTGATATCGTAACAGTTGAAAGAAAAGTAACATTAAAGGACCATACCTTAGATTTTGAGCATGAATATATTTTTGTGCCGTCTACCAAAGCAAAACTTAAAAAGAATAAACATTCCATACTATCAGATATTGCCCTTGCAGTAGTAGGATATAAAGTTGGTGATATTATCAGCTGGCCCTTCAGGGATGGAGAAAGAAAAATTGAAATTCTGAAAGTAGAAGCCTGGGAGGGATAATCTTTTGTTGAATAATATTAAGTTGAATTACAATGAAAGCGTGGCTTATTTGAGCTGCGCTTTTATATTAGCTTGATTTTTTTGGAAACGCAAAGACACAAGCTTTTTATATACTTTAAGGCGCAAGGATTTTATCTGTGATAAAATTTTATATTGTATAATTTCTTTTATCTCATGCTGATTTTGCAAATTACACAGATAGTATAAAAATCTGCGTAATCTGTGTGATCTGCGCGAAAATTTAATCTAAAATTAAACATTTTCCCTTGCTGAAAATTTAATATTGAACGAAGTCGAGATGTTCTTGCATCTTAAAAATATAAGTAATGCATGAAAAACTTTTGCACCTTTGCGTTTCCCAACAAAACAGTTTTGGTATTATTTAACAAATGATAAAAAAAGTCCCCTCCGTTACACTTTCTTTAAGTGCTTTGGCTGCATTCCGTTTTTAAGTTTTATCTTTGCAAAAATTAAAAAAATGAGCAAACCGATAACTGAATTCATAGAAAAGTATTACCTGCACTTCAACGCAGCTGCATTGGTGGATGCTTCTAAAGGATATGTTGCACATCTTAAAGATGGCGGAAAAATGATGATTACTTTGGCAGGAGCAATGTCTACTGCTGAATTAGGGAAGATTCTTGCTGAAATGATCCGTCAGGGGAAAGTAGATTTTATCTCTTGTACAGGGGCTAACCTTGAAGAAGATTTAATGAACCTTGTAGCACACTCTCACTATGAAAGAGTTCCTCATTACAGAGATTTGACTGCTCAGGATGAGTGGGATCTTTTAGAAAGAGGTCTGAACAGAGTTACAGATACTTGTATCCCTGAAGAAGAAGCTTTCAGAAGATTACAAAAACATATCGTAGAGATCTGGAAAGATGCAGAAGCTAAAGGAGAAAGATATTTCCCTCACGAATTCATGTACAAAATGATCCTTTCAGGAGTTTTGGAGCAGTACTACGAAATTCCTAGAGAAAACTCTTGGATGATTGCTGCTGCAGAAGCAAACCTACCAATCGTAGTTCCGGGATGGGAAGATTCTACAATGGGTAACATCTTCGCTTCTTACTGTATCAAAGGAGAGCTTAAGGCTACTACAATGAAATCAGGAATTGAATATATGACTTACCTTGCTGACTGGTATACTAAAAATTCAGCAGGAAAAGGAGTTGGGTTCTTCCAGATTGGTGGTGGTATCGCAGGAGATTTCCCTATCTGTGTAGTGCCAATGCTGTATCAGGATATGGAAATGCATGACATTCCTTTCTGGTCTTATTTCTGCCAGATTTCTGATTCTACAACATCTTATGGATCTTATTCAGGAGCAGTTCCAAATGAAAAAATCACTTGGGGTAAACTTGATATCACTACACCGAAATTTATCGTTGAAAGTGATGCAACGATCTGTGCACCATTGATGTTCTCTTATATCTTAGAAAACGCATAAGAATAAAATTCTCATCAGAGATTACAATACAGCGCTTCAATTCATTTGAAGCGCTATTTTTATTTTATGATTGAAAAATAGATTTATTTTGAAAACTAAAAACAATTTGAACCATTAAGATTATTTAAGTTGTAATCATTTTTCTTAATGGTTTAAAGTGATATACATTATTCCCACAGATCCCACGATTACACAGATTTTTATATTATTTGTATGGCTTGCAAAATCAGCATGAGATAAAAGAAATTATACAATATAAAATTTTATCGAAGATAAAATCCTTGCGCCTTACAACACATAGTATTCAAAGAACTTGCGCCTTTGCGTTCTCCAAAAAATATACGTTTGTGAAAATCTGTGCGATCTGCGGGAAAATAAAAATCAATCCAAAGAATTCACCAACACAAAGTATCGATATGCCAGAATTCCCTTTTCTACCTTAGTCAGATGATTAGGATCCTTCTTACTCAGCTTCGGAAGAACTTTTTTATTAACCGCGTTCAACAGCCTGAAAAATGATTTTTTCATATCTTTATCTTTTAATGAAACATCATTGAGCGTAAGAGAGTTCAAAAATGATGCAAAAAAGAAAGCCAGCTAAAATAACAATTTGATATGGACGAAATTTTCAAACAACAGGTATACGAAGTAGCAAGACTTATTCCCAAAGGAAGAGTTTCTACGTATGGTGCTATAGCAAAAGCCGTTGGCTATCCAAACTATTCAAGACATGTAGGAAAAGCCATGGGAGGTTGCCCGAAAGATGTTCCGGCTCACCGTGTCATTTCAAGTTCAGGAGTTTTATCCGTTCCGGAATTTCAGCCTAAGCTGGAGGCAGAAGGAATTACTGTGGAAAATCTTAGAATAAAAAATTTCAAAAAACTGTTCTGGAACCCGTTGGATGAATTGTAAATATCAAAGAATTTTTAACGCAAAGGTTTTATCTGTATACTGTATATTTTTAAGGGAGCAAAGGAGGAATCAATGGAATTGATTCTCTTTAAGCGAACGTATTACTATCACAAAGCTTCATCAGCGACAGTGTCGCAGCTCTTTGCCTTCTGAAATAAAACACTCAAATCATTAGTTCTTTGCGTTAAAAAGCATTAGCTTGCATCAATACAAAAAAAATGTCACTCTATAACTTAATATGAGTGACATCAATATTTTTTACAGTTTTCAAACCGTATTATTTTCTTCCTCTTGGGAGACCTTTCAGTTCTTCTTTTAGCCTTTCGTTCTCCTCTTTTAATAAGGCAATGTAGTTTTGTAGGTTTTCAATAATAGCTCCAGGGATATTATCATAGTTATTTAGACTAGTAATTACTCCAGCAGAAGAAGATCTATCATTAAATACAGGATGGTTATTATTAATTACTACTGTAGCTTCCTCCTCTTCATAAATGTCCTCAACCGGTACATCCAAAAAACGGGCAAGTTTGTCCCATTCATCTTTTACAATCCTTACATCACCGCTTTCTTTTCTGCTGTAATTAGATACATCTGTTGCGATAAAATCAGCTACCTGCTGTTGAGTATAGCCTTTTTGCTTTCTGATGACGCGTAATTTTTCTTTTTGCATGACCGACATTTTATACAAAAATGGCAAAAAAGCATAAGCTGTACAATAGAAAATGAATAAAATGTAGAGTAAAGTAATGAAGATTAAGAGAAAAGAAGGTACAGGTTTATAATATTCAGATTATTTAAATTGGCTGTTAATGATTTTTAGATTTTTAAGAAAACGCAAAGAGTTTCATTTATTAAATTTTCTCGCAGATCACACAGATTACGCAGATTTTTATTAGTATCTGTATAATCTGCAAAATCAGAGTGAGATAAAAAATAAAATATACAGTACACAATTTTATTGCAGATAAAATCCTTGCGCCTTAAAGCATGAGCCTTGTGGGAAAAACTTGCGTCTTTGCGTTTTCCTAACGTACTCAAATAAAAAAAGACTGCTTCAAAATTGAAACAGTCTCTTGTGTATTATTTTTCAAGTTGCTTGTAGCTTCTCTGTATAAAATCTGTCAGGTCTTTTCCTTTCAGTAAATTTTGTGAAAGTTTGGCAAGATCCAGAGCGTATTTGATTAAATTTTCCTTCTCTTCAGCGTTCTCAGTTTTTAGAATCTGATTGGAAAGCTCACTGTTCGAGTTCACCACAAGATTGTATATTTCCGGGAAACCTCCCATTCCGAACATACCACCACCACCGCCTGTAGCTTGCATTTCCTTCATTCTTCTCATGAATTCAGGTTGAGTAATGGTAAACGGAGAATCATTGCTGTCAAGATCTTCAAGCTGAACTGTAAATTTAGAATCCTGAATAGCTTCTTCTACATTCTTTTTCAAAGATTCTTTTTCCGTTTCATTCAATTTTGAAATTACCGGCTCATCTTTTTTGATCAGGTTGTTCACGTGATCTGCATCTACTCTTGCAAAAGAAATATTTTCTTTTGAAGTTTCCAGCTTCTGGATAACATGTGGAGTGATAGGAGAGTCTAATAACAGAACTTCATATCCTTTATCCTTTGCAGACTGGATGTAGCTGTGCTGTTCATCAGCGTTGGTAGCATATAATACAACCAGTTTGTTGTCTTTATCCGTTTGTATAGGTTTGATTTTTTCAACCAATTCATCCCAAAGGAAATACTTTCCGTCTGTTGTAGGGTACAGTGTGAATTTGTCTGCTTTTTCAGCAAATTTTTCTTCTGTAACAATTCCGTACTCGATTACGATCTTAATGTCGTTCCATTTTTTCTCGTAGTCTTCACGGTTTTCGTTGATCAGGGAAGCCATTTTATCAGCTACCTTTTTGGTGATGTAAGATGAAATTTTCTTTACAGCACCATCAGCCTGAAGGTAAGAACGGGAAACATTCAATGGAATATCCGGTGAATCTATAACACCTCTCAGAAGCATCAGGAAGTCCGGAACGATCCCTTTTACTTCATCTGTTACGAATACCTGGTTTTGGTACAACTGAATTTTATCCTTGTCGATATTTAAATTATTGCTCAGTTTCGGGAAGAACAGAATTCCTGTAAGATTGAAAGGATAATCAACATTCAGGTGAATATTGAATAAAGGTTCTTCAAACTGCATAGGATACAGCTCGTGGTAGAACTTCATATAATCTTCGTTGGTCAGTTCGCTTGGAGCAATCGTCCATGCTGGTACCGGATTGTTGATGATATTGTCTACTTCTTCTGTTTCTGCTACGGCATCTTCAGGAGCGTCTTCCGGTAATGGAAGTGTATGTGTTTTTGTTCCGAATTTGATCGGAACAGGCATAAACTTGTTATACTTCAATAATAGTTCACGGATTTTTCCTTCTTCTAAAAATTCCACAGAATCTTCAGCAATATGAAGGATGATTTCCGTTCCTCTGTCAGTTTTGTTAGTAGTTTCTTCAAGGGTAAATTCCGGGCTTCCATCACAGATCCAACGTACTGCCGGTTCGTCTTTATAAGACTTTGTAAGAATTTCTACTTTTTCAGCTACCATGAACGCAGAGTAGAATCCAAGACCGAAATGCCCGATAATCCCAGAATCTTTTGCAGAATCTTTATATTTTTCCAAAAACTCTTCTGCTCCTGAGAAAGCAACCTGATTGATATATTTTTCAACCTCTTCACCAGTCATACCAATACCTTGGTCTATAATGCGTAAAGTTTTTTGGTCTTTATCAATTTTAACTTCAAGTTTAGGGTTTCCGTATTCCACTTTTGCCTCACCAATGCTTGTCAGATGTTTTAATTTTAAAGTGGCATCAGTAGCATTAGAGATTAATTCTCTTAAGAATATTTCGTGGTCACTGTAAAGAAATTTTTTAATAAGCGGGAAAATATTTTCCACAGATACATTAATATTTCCTTTAGTCATCATATTTTATATTTTAATTGTTCTACATACTTCTCAAAAAAAATACCATGCAGCAGAAAGTGACAGAATGGCATTTTTTCAACGTGAAACAGTTTTATCCTACGAATTTGTCAAAGAAATATCTTACTTTTAAGTATTAAAAATTTTTTAAAGATGAAGTTGAAATGTACAGTTTTTATTCTGCTCATAATGACCTGTTGGGTCTATGGACAGAAAAAACCTTTAGACCATTCTGTCTATGACAGTTGGCAAAATATCGGCATGAGAAAAATATCAAATGACGGAAAATGGATTGCTTACTCCGTAGATGCTCAGGAAGGAAATCCTAACCTTTCTTTATATTCCGTAAAAAATAAAACGACAAAGAAGTTTGCAAGAGGAACAAAAGTAGATTTTACAAATGATTCCAGATTTGCTGTTTTTCAAATCCGTCCGCAGTATAAAGATATAAAAGCGGTAAAAGATAAAAAACTTAAAAAAAATAAATTAACAAAAGACAGTCTTGCAATTGTTGATTTTTTAAATGATAAAACAGAAAGAATTCCTAATGTAAAATCATTTAAAATCCCTGAAAAAGCAGGCTCTTATGTAGCCTATCTTCTGGAAAACACAAAAGATAAATCTTCGGATGATGCTTCTGATAAAGAAGATGGAGAGGATAATAAAGATGAAGATAAAAATGTAAAACCTTTGCAGTTAGTTGTGCGAAATCTTTTGGACGGGAAAAGTACAACGTATGATAATGTAGTCCGCTATGAGTTCAGTAAAAATGGAAAGCAGCTCGCTTTTGTGACGAAGAAACCTGAAGAAAAACCTAAAAAGGATAAAAAAGATTCTGCTGATGAAAAATCTGAGGACAAAAAAGATAATGACAAATCAAAGCCAAAGAAATATACATTTCAAACCGTACAGGTTGTAGATCTGCAAAAAGCAGTTGTAACTAAAATTTCAGAGATGGAAGGCGATTTTTCACAATTGTCTTTTGATGAAGAAGGAAATCAGCTGGCATATGTAGGAACTTCTTCTGCACAAAATGACCTGGTGAAATTGTATCAGTTGTATTACTTTAATTTTAAAGGAAATAAAAAGGAAATAATTGCCAATGAAAATGCACAGATGAAGAAGAATTGGGTAATTTCTGAAAACCGTTTACCCTTATTCAGCAAAAACGGAAAGCAGTTGTATTTTGGTGTTGCTCCGAAACCTATCGCAAAAGATACTGCAATGATTGCGAATGATCATGCGGTAGTAGATATCTGGAATTATAAAGATGATTATCTGCAAACAGTACAGCTAAAGGAATTGAAAAACGATCTGAAGAAATCCTATGCTGCAGTAATACAGACGGAAAAACCAGATTTCTTCAGAAATATTGATGGCGAAGATTTGGATACTTTAAGACTGGTAAATGAAGGAAATGCTGAATTTGCGCTGGGTATTACAAGTTTGAACAACCGTATTTCTTCGCAATGGGAGGGTGCAACTAAGAAAACATATTTCCTGATTGATAATAAAACAGGTGAGAGGACAGAGATTATTCAGAATCTGAATGGCTCAGTTGCTGTTTCTCCGCTTGGAAAATTCGTAGTGATTTTTGACAGAGAAAAAGGGAAGTGGCTCAGTTATAATGTGAAAACAAAACAAACACTTCCATTGAGCAGCGGACTGCCCGTTTCTTTTGTGGATGAAGAGTTTGATATGCCGGATTTTCCAAATTCTTATGGCATCGCTTCCTGGACGAATAATGATGAATCTGTGATTATTAAAGATCGTTTCGACCTTTGGGAGTTTTTTCTGAATGGCTCAAAAAAGCCGAGAAATATCACCAATGGATTTGGTCGTAAAAATAAAATAACGTTTGACACCTACGACTTAGATAAAGATATTAAAAGCTTAAACCGAAAATCTTCCATTTATTTATCAGCATTTGATAATACATCCAAAGCAAACGGAATTTTTAAAACTTCTATTCAGTCGAATTCTGATCCGGTAAAAATTCAGTTGGAAAATGTATGGGGATATAGAAGTCTTCAAAAAGCAAAAAATGCTGAAGAATATATTGTAGTAAAAGAATCATATACTGATTCTCCCAATATTTTCGCAACATCAGATTTCTCAGAACAGCAAAAGCTGAGTGATACCAATCCGCAGCAAAAGAACTATAATTGGGGTACAGACGAATTGGTAAACTGGACAACACCAAAAGGAAATACATCTACAGGAGTTTTATACAAGCCGGAAAATTTCGATCCAAATAAAAAATATCCAATGATTGTTTATTTCTATGAAAAACTTTCGGATAATCTTAACCGTTATGTAGCACCGGCTCCAACACCTTCAAGATTGAATATTTCTTATTTTGTGAGCAACGGATATCTGGTTTTTACTCCTGATATTTCGTATACAGACGGTTTTCCTGGAGAATCTGCTATGGAATACATTAATTCAGGAGTTGAAAATCTAAAGCAAAATTCCTGGGTAGACGGTACTAAAATTGGAATTCAGGGACAAAGCTGGGGTGGTTATCAGGTAGCGTATCTTATTGCTCATACCAATATGTATGCAGCTGCATGGAGTGGTGCTCCTGTTGTAAACATGACTTCCGCATATGGAGGAATCCGATGGACTTCAGGGATGAACAGACAGTTTCAGTATGAAAAATCACAAAGCAGATTAGGTAAGAATCTATGGGAAGCACCGGATCTTTATATTAAAAATTCACCGCTTTTTACCATTGATAAAGTACAAACTCCGGTAGTTATTATGAGTAATGATAAAGATGGAGCTGTGCCATGGTATCAGGGAATTGAGATGTTTACCGCATTACGTCGTCTCGGAAAACCGGTATGGCTTCTGAATTATAATGGTGATGATCACAATCTCGTTAAACGGCAGAACAGAAAAGATATTCAAATACGCGAACAGCAGTTTTTTGATTATTATCTCAAAGGTGCTAAAGCTCCGGTCTGGATGACAAAAGGTATTCCAGCCACCCAAAAAGGAAAAGATTGGGGATTTGAGCTGACAGATGACAAACCAAATTAATATCAACTCGGCGGAGCCTTTGGCTCCGCCGAGTTTTTTAATTTTTCTGAGGAAAATATATTACAAAAGATAAACTGACACAATGGCATTTTTTTATGATGGGCCTGTTGAGCACTTTTATTATATTTACGGCCAATTATAAATAACAGTATGGGAATCTTTGATTTTTTTAAGAAGAAAAATAATAATCAGGAAAATGTAAGTACTTTGGTTCAGGAAATGGAAATGCCAGAGGAAAAAGTAGTAGAGGAAGTGGTAGAAGAAGTTGTGGAAACGATACCGGAAATCCCTTCACAACAGATAGACGAGCCAAAAGTAAATGAAGAATATGAAAAAATCAGGATTTATAATGATTATGTTGTGTATTCTATAGCGCTTCAGCTAAGAGGGGAATATACGCCTATTTCAGCCTTTGAAAAAGAAAATGGTGAGGTAGAGGGCTTTGCTTATATGGTAACTGAAGATGCCTATGCACTTTCTCCACAACAGGCGATTGGACAAATGGAAGAGAAGTTTGAGAATGAGCTTCAGGCAGGAAAAATTAAATCTTATATGATCCTGTATCATTCTCAGTTTGATCATAACGGAAATCACACTCCGGCAATTCAGGAAGGGGAGTTCAAAGGGATTTCTCTTGCGTATCATTTTGCAGGTCAGGATAAGGTGAAAACAGGTCTGCCTTATGTTTTCGAAAACCAGAATGTCACTTATAAAGGGTTTGCAGAATTTTCTCATGAAGAAAATAATGAGATCATGAATCATCAGTTGGTGGATGGTAAAGATTATTTCCCGAATATAGAAGGAATTGCTGCTCCTGAAACGACTAATGAAGCTGGAATTATTATAAGAAAATCAAATGTTCATAATCTTGTGAATACCTGGAGCGGGGTTTTTGGTCATGAAAATTTCCAGACTAAAGATTACGGTCAATATCTTACTGCTGTTTTAATGCAGTCCACGGTTGCAGATCCGGCTGGTGAGGATAAAAGCAAAACAGAATTTGAAGATGTAAGATTTAAAACCATTGTTACAGATGAACTTAGCACCATAATTCCGGAGGTGAAAACTAATTATGTTTTAGATTTTGAAACAAGGTCAATCAGAGAGTGGGAAAATGCGCTGAACCTGCAGGCAATTGTAGCCGGTCCTGCCAGAAATACTTTTGGCGTTTGGTTCTTTGCAACGGATTATGCGGAAAACAGAAATACATACATCACACAGCCTCACCTGAAGATACATATCAGCGGAATTGTTCTCATCCTTGATGTTCACACAAACACTGATTTACCTGATGGGACTAAAATGAGTGAAGATTTCACAACGTATGCACCAAGCCAGGATCTTCCGAACTATGCATGTTTCGATTTTATTGCTCAGGTTGTAGACTTTAAGGAGACAGAATTACTTGATGACAGAAGCGTTAAAGGATATATTCTGAAACTGAAGCTGATCACGAATGAAGAAAATGAAGATTTCTTTACCATTGATGCTTTTGTGAATAAAGAAAATATGCGATTTGAAACTCCAGCAAAAGGAATGAAAGTTACCGGAGCACTTCAGCTGCAAGGTAAAATTGCCGAATAATTTTAAAAATATAAAAGCTAAAAGAGGTTGTTCCGCGGAATGACCTCTTTTTTATTTTTTGATTGTAAATGAAACCTGAAAAATTATTTAAACGCAAAGTAATAAGAGATTCGGAAGTTGATTTTTAGGTGGCAAAGAGTTGCCACTTTGTCGCTGATGAAGCTTTGTGGTTATGTAGTCGCTTAAAAAGGATCAATGAAATTGATTTTGTCTTTGCTCCTTTTAAAATAACACAACCAAAAAAAACTTTGCGTTAAAAAAAGCATGTACACTTCAAAACAAAAAAGGCAATCCTAAGACTGCCTTTTCTATATTTTTCTGAAAAATTATTTGTTTTTCATTTCCTCTTTGATCTTGTTTTCCAATTCTTCGGAAAGATCAGGATTATCTTTTAAAACATCTTTTACAGCATCACGTCCCTGACCAAGTTTAGTCTCTTCGTAGCTGAACCAAGATCCGCTTTTCTTCACAATTCCCATATCTACGGCAGTATCAAGAATTTCACCAACTTTAGAAACTCCTTCTCCATACATGATATCGAATTCTGCTTGCTTGAAAGGAGGTGCTACTTTGTTTTTCACAATTTTCACTTTCACACGGCTACCGATAGCTTCGTCACCTTGCTTGATAGGTGCACTTGCTTTTCTGATATCAATTCTTACAGAAGCATAGAACTTAAGAGCATTACCTCCGGTAGTTGTTTCAGGGTTTCCGAACATTACACCGATCTTTTCTCTCAACTGGTTGATGAAGATTACTGTACATTTTGTTCTTGAAATAGTAGCAGTCAATTTTCTTAATGCCTGAGACATTAATCTTGCGTGAAGTCCCATTTTGGAATCTCCCATTTCCCCTTCGATCTCTGCTTTTGGTGTAAGAGCCGCTACGGAGTCAATTACAACGATATCAATAGCTCCGGAACGGATAAGGTTATCAGCAATTTCTAAAGCCTGCTCACCATTGTCCGGCTGAGAAATGATCAGGTTTTCAAGATCAATTCCTAATTTCGCAGCATAAGTTCTGTCGAAAGCGTGCTCTGCATCAATGAATGCAGCAATACCACCTGCTTTTTGAGCCTCAGCAATAGCATGAAGGGTCAAAGTTGTTTTACCTGAAGATTCAGGACCATATATTTCAATGATTCTTCCTTTTGGATATCCACCTATACCTAAAGCAATATCTAATCCTAAAGAACCGGAAGGAATTACTTCTATTGTATTGTCTATAGATTGATCACCTAAAGTCATTACAGTTCCTTTTCCGTATGTTTTATCTAATTTGTCAAGCACTAAAGCAAGTGCTTTTTTCTTATCATCAATGTTACTCATCGCTATTAAAATAATTTCTCAAAAATACATAATTTAAACATCAAAAACTAATATTATTTGTTCGTGAAAACTGTTTTTAGAGTTAAAAAATGATAAATTTTTGCTGCTGATTCTATTCATTATGAAGCGGATGCAGAATGTGTATTAGTGCATTAAAAAAAATAATAACGATTGATGAGAAAGGATGCTGGAAGCTGGAAGAAGGGAGTTTTTGAAGGCTGTAAACTGCATTGAACTTAGTTTATTACTTTTAAAATGAGATTTATCGTCTAATAGAAACTTCCAGCCTCGATCTTCCTAACTTATCCTAATGAAAATTTGAATTCTTAGTAATAGTAAGATAATCTTCCAGTACTTTCATCTGATCTTTGTTTCCTCTTTGTATTCTGGCATCCCGACTGACAAGTTTATCATATACTTTGTTGAAAAGTATCTTTGATTTTGGAAACAAATTCTTGTAAGGAACTTCCGGAATTTGTAATCTTTTACAAATTTCATCATCCAACAGAAACCAGGTGCAGCAGACGTGCAGATATTTTAAATTTTTCCTTTGGAATTCAAATTTTAATATAGGATTTTCCAGTGACTCGTTCAGTAGAGAGTGGGCAAGGAGTACAGAATCTTTATCAGAAGGAGGCTGAACGGAAGTCCATAAGTAAAAATATTCAGTAGCTTGTTTTTTGTTATCAGGAAGAAGCTGTTCCGGAATACCTAAAAGATAACCTACGTATTTCCACAAATGAAATATTCCTTGTTCTTCCTCAATGGAAAAACTATTTCCCAATTTTTGAAGACTGTGAAGAAAGACAAGACTAAAACCGATGTATGTTGCCATCATATCCCATGAATTGATAGGCTCACCCCAGTTTTCGGTATCCCAGCCTTGATAATGTTTTTTTATGGAAAGTCTCGCATAAGAATGGATCAGGCGGGTTTTTATAGCAAATTCATACCCTTTTGCATGAATTTTCAGCGCGTTGTATCGGGTAGCATTCACCCAAAAATCCAATGTTTCAGAAAGTCGTTTTACAGCACCCTTTTTTAATGCCTCTGTTACAATAAGAGGTTTGTTAAGGTAAGCATAATCATAACCGCCGATCAGGCAATAATCTCTCAGGGAGATCAAAGAATCAAGGTTGCTTCTCATACAGAGTTCGGCACCGCTTTTGAGTAAATTATAATCCAGCCATTCGGGAACTTTCTGGGTTTGACTGAACATTTTTTTTACACTTTCAGGAACTGAATCTGTTTCCGAAACTCCATTTCTGATGTACTGCTCAATTTCCCTGGATGCCTCATGAAATTTTTTAGTAAAATAAACATCTCTTACAACCTCATCACCCGTCTCATCCACATGATGAAAAAAAGGAGCGAATTTTTCAAATTTTTCAAAACTCACTTCCGCTCCGGAAAATTCAATAAGTAGTTTTCCGTTTCCACTTTCCCAGAAATCTCTGAAATGAGGAGCGTCTTTAAATCGTGGTTGTATCATGTTCATTCCTTTACCTATAAAAGTACAAGATTTTTGCTGAAGTTTTTTGGTGAGATTTGTCAGGCTCAGGATGGAAATTCTATAGATATCCCCATTCAAAAGTTTTTTTGATCAGTTCAGAGCTGTTTCTGCAATCGGATTTCCTTAAAATGTTTTTCCTGTGGGTACGTACGGTTTCCTCTGAAATATTCAGCAGATCTGATATTTCTCCTGTGGAATAGCCTTTTGCGATACAGTTGATAATCTCGACCTCTCTTTTGGTGAAGATTACAGGGGTAGATTCATGAGGTTTGCTATGTTCCATCCATTGCATCTGATGAAAATCATCCCGGCCGTTAGTTCCGCAGACTAGCACTACATAGGAATTTTGATGAGTGATATGTTCAATATTTGTATGGATGTTAACAGCCTGCAAAAGTCTGCCGTTTTCATCTTTATACGTGTGTAAAGCCTGATGATGGAATAATTCATAATTCCCTTTTGAAGTTCTCATCCTGAAACAATAGCTGGTTTTCAGTTCCTGCTGATAATCAAAGCCGTCAATTTCTTTTATTTTTTCTATTGACATTCTTTCGGCTTCCATGACAAACTCAATGTCATCGGGGTGGATGAGGTCTATAATTTCTTTCAGGTGTACGGGATATTTACTGAGGCCATGTATTTTCAGAATGTCTTCATGGTGATTACAGATGGTACTGTCTGCGAAATTAATGACATAATAATAGAACTTTCCCGGTGCGAAGATTTCTCCTATAAGATGTTCAATGGCGGGAGCGGGTAGTATTCTGTTGTCATTCTGTAAAATTTCAGGATAGTCATTCCAGATTTTGGTGAGGGGATGCGGTTTTTTTGCATGAGTCAGATGTTTTTTCTCCATTGGTTAATGTTTTCTTAAAAATAATAAAATTATGTTAAAAAAATCACCCTTTTGTGGTATTTCGTGTGGTAGGTAAGTATTGTAGCTTTAAATAAAACTAATGACCATGGAAACTTAATTTCCGGAACATTCCTTTTAAGGTGATAACTCAACCACTGACAATTCAAAAAACTTTAATCTGAAAAATAAATAACCATGAAAACAAAAATTTTATTGCTATTTCTACTCGGATGGGTGGGGATGGTTTGTGGACAAGACCAAAAATCCTTTAAAGAAAGAAATAAGGTTTCATTAGACTGCTTTGTCTGGGTTGCCTCAAAGGAGAAGGTAGATTCTATAGTAAACAAAAATATTAAATATGATGGTCGTAATCAGATTATTTCTTACGAAAAAGATACTTTGAAAAAAAAGCCTGTTGAAGTGTTATTCATGACAGTAGATAAATCCAAAACAGATATTGATTTTGGAAGTACTATTACTGCAAATCTAAAAGTTGTTGATAATAAAATAATGATCTATCCGTGGTATTTTACCTATAGTAGAACTACAAATGATTTTTTTGATAAAAATAATGTCTATATAAAAATGAAAGATCGGGTGAATTATAGTTTTCCTCATAGATCAGTACAGGTAGGAGTCATAACGCTGCCTATTAAATGGTATGTTGATAGTAAAATTGGAAATGTTGAGACAAGTTTAAATGCAATGATAAATGTAGGATATAAATTTGGAAAATCAAAGTTTGTAAAATTTCCAAATGAAGAGAAGGCTAGGGAGTATAAAACCGGATTTTCTATTAATGGATTAGCAGGGCTTTCCAAGATTGAGCTTGATGAAAAAAATACTTCATTATCTAAAAATGGCAAGGCTGAAGGAAATGTAGCAGCAATTTCATTAGGAGGTGCATTAGGATATCATTATAATGATTTCACATTGATGCTAGCTGTAGGATTTGATCTTCCAACAAGTAATAGGAAGAATTGGAATTTTAATGGTATTCCATGGCTTGGTTTAGGATTTGGATATAATTTTTTTAAATTCAATTAAGACAAAAAACCTTCCCATCGGGAAGGTTTTATATTACTTATTGCTCATTACTTATTATAAAGAAGCAGCGTGTACAAGCATATCTACTAACTTGTTAGAGTAACCCATTTCGTTGTCATACCAAGAAACAAGTTTCACGAAGTTTGGAGAAAGCATGATACCAGCATCTTTGTCGAAGATAGAAGTTCTCTTATCTCCTACGAAATCCTGAGATACTACTGCATCTTCAGTATATCCAAGGATACCTTTCAATTCACCTTCAGAAGCAGCTTTGATTACTGAACAGATTTCTTCATAAGAAGCAGCTTTATCAATTCTTACTGTTAAATCTACTACAGAAACGTCAACAGTTGGTACTCTGAAAGACATACCTGTAAGTTTTCCGTTCAAAGAAGGGATTACTTTTCCTACCGCTTTAGCAGCACCTGTAGAAGAAGGGATGATGTTGTTCAGAGCAGCTCTACCACCTCTCCAGTCTTTTACTGAAGGACCGTCAACAGTTTTCTGAGTAGCTGTTGTAGCGTGTACAGTTGTCATTAAACCTTCTACAATTCCGAAGTTATCGTGGATCACTTTAGCTAAAGGAGCTAAACAGTTTGTAGTACAAGAAGCGTTTGATAAAATTTTGATATCATCAGTAAGTTCCTTGTGGTTTACCCCCATTACGAACATTGGAGTATCATCTTTAGAAGGAGCAGAAAGGATTACTTTCTTTGCACCAGCGTTGATGTGAGCCTGAGCAGTATCTTTAGATAAGAAAAGACCTGTAGATTCTACGATATAGTCAGCACCAATTTCATTCCACTTTAGGTTGTTAGGATCTCTTTCAGCAGTTACTCTTATTCTTTTCCCGTTTACTACAAGATCGTTTCCTTCTACAGAAACTTCACCTGGGAAAATACCGTGTACAGAGTCATATTTTAACATGTAAGCCATGTATTCTGCATTAATAAGGTCATTGATTCCTACAACTTCAATGTTGTCTCTTTCAGTCATTGCTCTGAAAACAAGACGTCCAATTCTACCAAAACCGTTGATACCTACTTTAATTGTTGACATAATAGTTTGTTTTTATTAGATTTATAAAAATAATTAGATTGCTAAAATTTTTGAAATCAGTAAAAGATCTTCATTGATTTCGTTATGTTTTTTAATGGCTTCTTCAATCGGCGTATACGTCAGATCATTGGAACGCATTCCGGCCATTACATTGGTTTGTCCTTCCATTAATCCTGTTACAGCACCGTAACCCAGTCTGCTTGCCAAAACTCTGTCTGCACAGCTTGGAGAACCTCCTCTCTGCATGTGTCCCAAAATGGCTACACGAATGTCATAATCAGGGAATGTCTGCTTTGTTTTTTCGGCAAGTTCATACACATTGGCTAGTTTTTCACCTTCTGCAACCACCACAATGCTTGATGCCTTTCCTGTTTTTTCAGCATCTCTGAATTTCGCGAAAAGTTCATCAATACTGTCTTTTTTCTCAGGAATTAAAATATCCAGAGCTCCTGTTGCCAATCCACTGTTTAAAGCAATAAAACCTGCATCACGCCCCATTACCTCCACAAAGAAAACTCTGTTGTGAGAAGTTGCCGTGTCACGGATTTTATCAATGGCATCCATTGCAGTATTCAATGCAGTATCATACCCGATGGTGTTATCAGTTCCGAAAATATCGTTGTCGATTGTTCCCGGGATACCGATTACTCTGATTCCGAATTCTTCATTAAAGATTTTTGCACCGGTAAAAGTTCCGTCACCTCCAATACATACCAATCCGTCTATTCCAAGTTTTACACAGTTGTCGTAAGCCTTCTGACGGCCTTCTTTTGTTCTGAATTCAGCGGATCTGGCAGACTTTAGAATGGTTCCACCCTGATTGATTATATTTTTTACGGAACGGGCTCCCATTTTCAGGAAATCATTGTTGATAAGACCGTTGTAGCCTTCTCTCACCCCGTAGCATTCGATATTATAGTAATTGGCGGTTCTTACTACCGCTCTTAACGCTGCATTCATACCCGGAGAGTCACCTCCTGAAGTAAGAACTGCAATTTTTTTTACAACACTCTCTTTCATCAAGAAAAAAATTTCGAACACAAATTTACAAAAACAAGTTCAGATTATCGTAGTAACTTTTCAATAGTTTTGAATATAAATTATTAAAAGCTTCTGAAGTTTGTAGGTTTAAAAAAATATCGTGCAGTTTTAGTTTCCTGAGCATCGGTATCCAGGTCATACCATGGTGTAAAATAAGGGTTAAACGGATTGGAGAGTACATGAATAGATTGTGCCGGTGTAAATCCTTCACTCAATAAAAACAATCTTTTCCCTTCCTTATTGCGGCAGACACCGGAAATAAAAACAATGTGTCCCGGACTTCCCGGTGTAATCAGAATATCTCCGGTTTTAAGATCGGAATTTTTTGTTACCGGTTTTGTTTCTTTATTTAATGAAATAGTTCCCGCATAATTAAAAATCAGATCCAGATAATTTCTGAAACTCTGATAAGAATCATCAAAAGCAGCAGTCTTTCTAAAGCTTACCGAATTTCCATTGACAAATGCTCTCGTTCCGTTTTTGTAGTCATTCCAGCTGAGAAGATTACCACTGGTAAAATGAAATTTGATCTCGTCAAATTTTTTTGTCTTATAAAGATATTCAGCCCTCATGCGGATTGCTGCATCAGCACATTGCTGCAGGTCTTTATTTCCGGTGTCAATATCAAAAATGGCTTCATGAAGATGTTGGGCGGAAATAGGAGTGGCATCGTATTTCAGAATCTGGCTGCCATAAGGTTTCAGCTTAAAATTTTCAATAAAATACCCGAAAGAGTCCGGATTTTCTTCACTCCATTCATAGCCTTCCGGAGGAGAAAATCTTTCACGGATCGTATTTTTATTCTTATGGATTTTTAGAGCGTTTTCTGTAATTAAATGTTCATTTTTATCCGGCTCAGGCAGTAAGCAGTCTGATAATTTTTCTTTTGTACAGTTTGTGAGAATTAAAAATGCTGCGATTCCGGTGATAATCTTTTTCATGTGTTTTTAGTGAACACAAATATCATTTTTTTTCACAGATCTGCCAATATATAATCTGAAAATCTGTTAGTTTAATGACTCTTCGTTCTCCGGAATCAATAATTTCCCCCAATCATTCAATTGCCAGAGGATTTCTACCAATTTTTCACCAAGTTCTGTCAATGTATACTCAACTCTTGGAGGAATTTCATTAAAAGACTGTTTGGTTAAAATGCCATCTTCAACCATTTCAGCCAGCTGCTGATTGAGAACTCTTCGGTCTACTTTAGCGATACCGCGCAAAAACTCACTGGGACGTTTCTTCCCTTCATTGATCTGCCAGACGATAGGAATTTTCCACTTTCCACTAATGGTATTGACAGCAACTTCCAACGGACAAATTTTATTTTCTTCAGCTTTTCCCTTTGTTTCCATAAAATTGACTTTTTTATCCCTATGAGTGAAAAATATGCGGTATTGTTTTTGTCCGCTTACTTTCAGACTTTTGTAAAGATAATCATTAAAATAGTATGGCAGAAAAACGAAAAGGAGCCCGCTCCATCAAAGATATTCCACCGGATATTTTGGAACAGCTGAACAGAGGAGAAATTGAAACCGCCAATCTTACAGAATGGCTGGCGGTAGATCAAAGGCTGCTGCTGGAAAACTTACTATTGCAGAATAATCGTAAAGATTACCTGAAGCCGATTTTAGAAAACGTAGACCAGCTGAAAAAGCAAACGGTTAATACCATTAATGAAACAATTGGAATGGGGATGCTTAATCTGGTAGCTAAAAATAATGATGATGAATTTCTTCTGAAACTGTCGGTTCATCCGGCAGATCTGGTACGTTGCTGGGCAGCTTATACCATTGGGAGAAATAATAAACTGAAACTTAAAGAAAAATTAAACAAAATTCAGTCATTCGCTTCTGATTCTCATTTTGGAGTAAGGGAAATCTGTTGGATGACCGTGCGTCCGGATATCTCCAAAAATCTTAAAGAAAGCTTATCTTTTTTATCAGAATGGACGATGCATGACGATGAGAACGTGAGACGTTTTGCCAGCGAATCTACAAGACCAAGAGGAGTCTGGTGTGAACATATTGATGCTTTAAAACAAAATCCTGGACTTGGACTGGAAATTTTAAAACCTTTACGGTCAGATTCCGCCAGATATGTGCAGGACAGTGTCGGCAATTGGCTGAATGATGCCAGTAAATCACAACCCGAGTTTGTAGTGGAAGTCTGCGATGAATGGCTTCGGGAAAGTCCGACAAAAGAAACACAGTATATCGTTAAAAAAGCTTTACGAACCCTTAAAAAGTAGGAGTTATCCACAAAACAAAAATGTTGATGTAATTTTTTACTGCATATACTGCAGATTTTCATGTTTTTAAATGATTCTTTCAAACCCATTATTCTCATTGGGTAGGTAACTTTCTACTCAATTTTCTTGTAAAAGTGACATTGAAAAAATTTTTATGTTAACAGTATGTTAACTGAAAAAAGTTATCCACAATATGAGTTTCTGATGAATGTGGATTATAAATATCATAAAATGAGTGGACTAAGTAATGCTCTTGGAAAACGGATTTGAAATTCTATATTTTTTTGTCAAAATAAAAAGTTATCCACAATATGGAATTATTGATTCAATTCTGAACTTATGTACCCAAGAATATCTGGATAGTTTTATTGATAAAAATCTGCGTTATCGGCTCAACCAGTGATAAACATTTTTTAAATTTTGCAGGTCTGTTTACCATTTTTCAGTCAGATATTTCCAGTATCTTTTCGGGACATGCTGAATATGAAGTTTCATGTTTTTCCGTTCAACAATATTGGTTTTTGTGAAATAGCGCTGCCAGAGCACCTGATAGCTTTTTTCATCATCATGAAATTTCTGCTGATAATTCCCGAAATCAATCTTTTCATCAGGATAGAAAAACTCACAAGTATCCAGATCATAGAGAAGTCCGTAGTTTCTCCGCAAATCATAGATCATCCATTTCTGATCCTGATACCGGTCATGAAAATGTTTTCTGATTAAAGGCAAAACATTGAAGTCAGGATCTATTTTGGCGAAAAAAACACCATCCAGCATTTTTTCAAAGCGGACAAAAGCCGTCATTCTGTGTCTTTCCCTGTCCACTGATTTGCAGATTTTTGAAATTTTTAAAACATCAGAATCAGCAAAGTTTTCAAGAATATTCTTTTCCGGATGCTTTATAGATTGTTTTACCACAGATAAAATGAGGTTTTCCAGATCCGGATCTTCTGATAAAAACACTTTTAAAAGGTGATAAACGCCTTGTTTTCCGATATTCTGTTCCAGCTTATTCAGAACCCTTTCAGATTTGTCTGGTTGGGTAATCACTTCATGAATTTCAGCAAAAATATTTTCCTGATGAAACCTTTCTCTGCTTACAATTTCCACATCTTTATAACGATATTCAAAAACTTCAAATATTGCGGTGAAAAGACCATCAAAACTTCCATCGTAGAGTAGGGTTGTCATTTATTTATTTATTTATTTATTTATTTATTTAAAAATTTAGTTGGTTTGTCATTCTGAGCGAAATAAAATGAAGAATCTATTTTATAGGAGAGATTCTTCCTTCGTCAGAATGACAATAGTGTTGCGTAATAAATTTGTGAACATTTGTGAAAATATTCGTGTGACTTGTGTTTAAAATCAAAATAAAGTAAGTTGTTGCGAAAACTGATTATGAAATTTGGATGAGCTTCCACCTATCAGCAGTTTTCTGAAGTTTTTATCCGTTAAATATTTCAGATAGACATTTCCGGCACTAAAATCAATAAAGTATTTTGCACGGTTGACAGCCGCTCCAAGCTTTTTCAAATGATCCATTGTTAAAATCTGAAAACGCCTTGCACTTACAATCTTTTGTGCTGTTTTCACTCCAATTCCCGGAATTCTTAAAATCAACTGATATTCCGCGGTCTGAAGATTAACAGGAAATTGGTGAAGATTTCGTAACGCCCAGCTTAATTTCGGATCCACTTCCAGATCAAGGAAAGGAACATTCGGGTCTAAAATTTCTTCTGCTTTAAAACCATAAAATCTCATCAGCCAATCCGACTGATACAATCGGTTTTCACGAAGCATGGGAACTTCCGTCGTTAAAGAAGGCAGCCTCTGATCTTCCAAAACCGGAACATAACCGGAATAATACACCCTTTTCAGATTAAAATTTTTGTAAAAATGATCAGCAACTTTGATGATCTGTAAGTCATTTTCATTGGTTGCACCCACAATCATCTGGGTAGACTGCCCTGCCGGAGCAAATTTGGGAACTTTCTTCAGAATTTTCTTTTCATCCTGGTACTGAATGATCCCTTTTTGAATATAGCGCATAGGACTGATCATGTCCTGTCTGTTTTTTTCAGGAGCCAGTAATTTTAATCCGCTTTCTGTAGGAATTTCAATATTTACTGATAACCGGTCTGCATACAAAGCCGCTTCCTGCATCAGATCATCACTTGCTCCCGGAATAGATTTAAGATGAATATACCCATTAAAGTTCTCTTCCATACGAAGTTTTTTGGCAATTCTTACAAGCCGCTCCATCGTTGTATCTGCATTTTTGAAGATTCCTGAACTCAGAAATAATCCTTCAATATAGTTTCTGCGGTAAAAATTAATAGTAAGATCTACAACTTCTTCTACTGTAAAAGCAGCTCTTTTTATATCATTAGAACTTCTGGAAACACAATAAGCACAATCGTAGATGCAATGATTGGTCAATAGAATTTTAAGAAGAGAAACACATCTTCCGTCTTCAGTATAAGTATGGCAAATCCCACTTGCGGAACTGTCTCCTAAAGCTCCCTTTTTATTTTTTCTAGAGCCTCCGCTCGATGAACAGGAAACATCATATTTCGCTGCATCAGCAAGGATTTCGAGCTTTTCTTTAAGGCGGTCAAAATTCATATTTTTAAAGATATGATACGTTTTGTATCTTAATTTTACTTAATTTTTGTTCAAATTTAGTTCCAAAATTGATAAATGTCAATCTTTTTTCATAGAAGTTATCAACAAAAAAGAGTCTCAAAATCATTATATTTACGGCTCATTAAAGTTTATATCATGAATCATAAACCAATCGAAGGTTTTTCCAAGCTTCCAAAGCAGGGAAAAATCGAATGGCTCGTAAACGAATATCTTGAAGGAAACCAGGAGTATCAAAATATATTAAAACAATACTGGAACGATGATGCAGATCTTCAGAAGCTTCACGAAGAATTTTCTGAAAATACTATCTCCAATTTTTATATGCCTTACGGAATTGCTCCGAACTTTTTAATTGATGGGAAGCTTGTGGCGCTTCCAATGGCTGTTGAAGAAAGTTCTGTAGTGGCTGCCGCTTCAAAAGCTGCAAAGTTCTGGATAGACAAAGGGGGGTTCAAAACAACCATTATCAATACTGAAAAACTGGGGCATACCCACTTTATTTTTAATGTAGAGCCTCACAAATTATTACATTTCTTTAATTTCAGTTTAAAGAAAAAATTATTTGAAGCAACAGAAGATATTACTTCCAACATGAGAAAACGTGGTGGAGGTATTCTAAATATCAATCTGGTGGATAAAACGGCAGAAATGCCAAACTACTATCAGCTGAAAGCAAGTTTTGATACAGTAGATTCCATGGGAGCGAATTTTATCAATTCATGTCTTGAGCAGTTTGGAAAAACGTTGAGACAGGAAGTAGCAACCAGCGAAGATTTTACTCAGGAAGAAAAGAATTCATTACAGATTGTGATGAATATTCTTTCCAACTTTACACCTGACTGTATCGTGAGAGCTGAGGTTTCCTGTAAAATGGAAGATTTAAAAGATGACAGCGGGATTTCTCCTGAAGAATTCGCCTATAAATTTAAACAGGCAGTAACCATTGCCGAAATTGAACCTTACCGTGCAACCACTCACAATAAAGGAGTCATGAATGGAGTAGATGCCGTTGTAATCGCTACCGGAAATGATTTCAGAGCTACAGAAGCCTGTGCACATGCGTATGCTGCGAGAGATGGACAATACAGATCTTTGACCCACTGTACAACAGATAACGGAGTTTTCAGATTCTGGATTGATCTTCCTATTTCTGTTGGAGTAGTAGGAGGACTTACGAATCTTCACCCTTTGGTAAAATTCTCTTTAGCCCTACTTGGAAAACCTTCTGCGCAGGAACTGATGAGTATTCTTGCTGTTTCAGGTCTTGCACAAAATTTTGGAGCTTTACGTTCTCTGGTAACCACAGGAATTCAGAAAGGACATATGAAAATGCACTTACTGAATATTCTGAACCAATTGGGAGCTACCGAAGAAGAAAAGCAGCACTTTGTGACATATTTTAAAGATAAGACCGTGAGCCACCACGAGGTGATCAATGAATTTAACAGAATGAGAGGACACTAATGTTACAGATCATTTTACCCATTGTATTCCTTCTTTTTGGATTTTTTCTGAAGAAAACAAACAATGAAGGTTTCAGAAGCTCCAAGAGATTTGCCAATATGTTTATCATACTGGGAATTTCTACATTGGTTGCGAAGTTCATTTTAATGTACTTAAAATCAAAGTAGTGAAAAAGAGTATAGTATTTTTCTTATTGATTTCCGGGTTAAGTTTTTCGCAGCAGAAGGATTTAAAAATACAGGATTTGCAGCCTAAATCTGAAAACTTTGTGTTTCCTGTAGTTACTTATCCTGCAAATCCTTCCGTGGCCAATAAGATCAATACATTTCTTCAGGTAAACGAACTGGAATATATCCCGAATTCTGGTGGGAACCCTTTTAAACTTGCCTCTACAGCAACCAACTCTTATTCCAATTATGTTTATTTTTATGATTGGGAGAAGTTGGAAACGCCTAAAAACATTTTAAGTATAGGAGTCAATGGAGAAGCTTCGGGAGCGTACCCGGAAGAGTTTTCAGATTGGAAGAATTTTGACCTGAGAACAGGAAACTATATCAATGCTGAAGATTTATTTCAAACAAATGCTGCCAAAACGGTTGCAGGTTTAATTCAGAAAAAAATCAAAAAAAGAGTCAATGACTTTCTTGTAAAATTAAAATCCGAAAAGAACCCGTCAGAAGAAGTTCAGGAGCAGATTGGCTTATATGAAGGATGCTTCATGGATTATACTTTGAATGGCATCCGATATTTTTTCGGAAAGGATAAACTCACTTTTGTAGCGGGAAGATGTTCTAATCATGCCATGAGAGCTTTGGACGATCTGGGAAGTCATGAACTTGAATTTACCTATAAAGAACTTGAAAAATACCTGAGTATTTATGGAAAGAATCTGATATCAGGCTCTGAAAAGTTGGGGCAGACGGGGCCGGGAAATAAATTATACAAAGGAAAAATTGACGGAAAATATCCTATTACGGTTTTATTTAACGAAATCAATGAGGATGATTCTTTTTCAGCTACTTATTGGTATGACAAGAACAAAAAACCAATCAACTGGAGAGGAGAATTTGTCCATGACCATTTTTCCATCACAGAAGATGATTATCACAGTGAGGAACTTAAGGAATGGATACCAAAAGCTTTAATAGAAGCCAATTTGAAAGGAAATAAAATCATTGGTACGTGGCAGGATTATAAAACAAAAAAATATTTAACCCTAGAATTAGAAGAGTTATAAAATGAAAACAATTACTTTAGTTTTTGGAGCAGTTTACGGAATGGTTTCTGTAATCCTGGGTGCATTCGGAGCGCACGCCTTAAAAAAAATATTAGCTGTGGAAAGACTGGAAAGTTTTGAAACAGGGGTAAGATATCAGATGTATGCAGCTTTTTTTCTGCTGATTATCGGGTATATTTTAAAATTTGAAACTTCTGCTGAAAAATGGACTTCCATTTTAATGATTGCAGGAACACTTTTATTCTCAGTAAGCATCTATTTCCTGAGTATGCAGGACTATCTGGGAATGAATCTTAAATTCTTAGGTCCTATCACTCCACTTGGAGGTCTGATGATGATCTTAAGCTGGGGAATGCTGATCTTTTATTTTGCTAAAAACAGAATTTAAGAATGAAAATTAACAGAAGAAGACGGTTAATACGAACATTCAATCTCCTGGATCAACCTATCAGATTCAATCCGTTTGTGTTCAGCCGTACTTTTTTTATGTGGGCTGTTACAGGTCTCGTGGGTGGTATTATCGCCGGAGGATATTGGATTGTACTGGAACATTTTACAGAATTTTTAGCTGAATTTCAGGGTTGGCAGGTGATTCCAACCATGGCTATCTGCGGTTTGCTGGCCGGACTGGTGATCCATTTTATCGGAGATCCGGGAGAAATTCATCTGATTGTTAATAACATCAGATTCAATAAAGGAAAACTGGAACCCAAGAATAATCCTTCGATGATTCTTTCTTCTCTTTTCTGTGTAGCATCAGGAGGAAGTTTGGGACCTGAAGCTCCTTTGGTACAGGTTACTGGATCTACGGGAACCTGGCTGGGGAAAATTTTCAGATTGAAAGGGGAAGAGCTGAGGTCTTTGAGTATTGCCGGTATGGCATCCGGTTTTACCGCATTATTTGGTGCTCCGCTTGGAGGAAGCCTATTCTCTTTGGAAATTTTGCATCATAAACACGCTGTAGAATATTACAAAGCCATTATTCCTGCATTGGTAGCAAGCTGTTTCAGTTATCTGATGTTTGCTTTGATTATCCATCTGGGAATTGGAGCAACCTGGGATCTGAAAGCTTATCATTATACCGGAGTGTATGATTTTGCTTATGCTACCGCCTTTGGAATTGTAGGCACTTTATTCGGATGGATTTTCATATTTGTAGTCAAATTTTTCAAAAAGATTTTTGAGTACAGAAAATTTCCGATTTACATTAAAACATTCGTAGGTGGAATCATTTTAGGAATTATTGCCTATAATTTTCCCATTACAAGATACTTCGGACATAACGAAATCAACCAGCTGATCGGTGGAAATTTCGGATTGAATTTTTTAATTCTGATTCTTGTTTTTAAAATACTGGCCATCGCAATTACGGTAACTTCCGGGTGGAGAGGAGGATTTATCATTCCCTTGTTTTTTGTAGGAACAACATTGGGACTGATTATCCACAATTTATTTCCGGCAGTAGATACTACTTTAGCGATTGTAAGCTGCATGGCGGCTATTAATGCCTGTGTGACAAGAACTCCGATGAGTACTACGATTATCCTTGGGACACTTACCGGATTTACCTATTTTGTACCGATATTATTTGCCAGTCTTACAGGATATTTTCTGGCTCCTAAAATTCCGTTTATCGGATCTCAGTCTGAGAAATTAACGGAAGAATAGGGGAAAATCGAATGATATGTTAAAAATCAAGTCCATCAGACTTTAATTTTTAAGTCAATAAACTTGAACTTCCATGTCTTTTTAGTAAATTTGTCAACCTTTAAATATTAAAATAAAATAATAAAAATAATATGAATCTTCACGAGTATCAATCAAAAGAGATTTTATCAAAGTATGGAGTAGCTATCCAACGTGGTTTCGTTGCAAACAACGTAGATGAAGCTGTAGCAGCTGCTGAAAAATTGACTGCGGAAACCGGAGCACAGGCTTGGGTTGTTAAAGCACAGATTCACGCAGGTGGTCGTGGTAAAGGTGGGGGTGTTAAGTTTTCTCCAAACATGGACAAACTTAAAGAGAACGCTCAGAATATCATCGGAATGCAGTTGGTAACTCCTCAAACTTCTGCTGAAGGTAAAAAAGTACACTCTGTTTTGGTTGCAGAAGATGTTTATTATCCAGGAGAATCTGAAACTAAAGAATTTTATGTTTCTATTCTTTTAGATAGAGCTGAAGGGAAAAATACTATCGTATATTCTACTGAAGGTGGTATGGATATTGAGCACGTTGCAGAAGTAACTCCTCATTTGATCCACAACGAATTGATTGATCCTGCTATTGGTCTTCAAGGGTTCCAGGCTAGAAAAATTGCTTTCAACCTAGGTCTTGAAGGAAATGCATTCAAAGAATTTGTGAAATTTATTTCATCTCTTTACAATGCTTACACAGGAATTGATGCTTCTCTTTTCGAAATCAACCCGGTATTAAAAACTTCTGATAACAAGATTATCGCTGTAGATGCTAAAGTAACTTTAGATGACAACTCATTGTTCCGTCACAAAGACTTAGCTGAACTTAGAGATACAAGAGAAGAAGATCCAATGGATGTAGAAGCTGGTGAAGCTGGTCTTAACTTCGTAAAACTAGATGGTAACGTTGCTTGTATGGTAAACGGAGCTGGTCTTGCAATGGCAACTATGGATATCATCAAATTATCAGGTGGTAACCCTGCTAACTTCCTTGACGTAGGGGGTACAGCTGATGCTCAGAGAGTACAGACTGCTTTTGGAATCATCTTAAGAGATCCAAACGTAAAAGCTATTTTGATTAACATCTTCGGAGGTATCGTAAGATGTGACAGAGTTGCTCAGGGAGTTGTAGATGCTTATAAAGCAATGGGTAGCCTTCCGGTTCCATTGATCGTAAGATTACAGGGAACTAACGCTGTAGAAGCTAAAAAATTAATTGACGAGTCTGGTCTTCCGGTACACTCTGCAATTACTTTAGAAGAAGCTGCAAACAAAGTAAAAGAAGTTTTAGCATAAGCTGAAATTCTCAGATAAATAAAGAAACCGTTTCATTTTTGGAACGGTTTTTTTGTTTGCAAACCTGAAGACAGAATGTTTTTTTTAGTTTTTTCTTGGATTAAATTCTCCCACAGATCACACGAATGACACAGATTTTTATAACATCCATATTGTAAACCTAACGGGTTTTTAAAACCTGTTAGGTTTTTTCTCTGTAATCATCTTAAAAAAACACCTAGGTTTTAAGGTGTTCTTTATTTATATAGGTTTTTGTTACTTATCCTGATGGCTTTCCGGTAAATTACTCTCGCCGCTGGTAATACTGATGCTCGTAGGGGTCACCAACTGAATTTTATCCACATCAAAACGCTCTTTAATCCCTAAATAAGCCTTACTTCTTACCTGAGCCAGATTAGCACCTACTTTTATCCAGAACTTCACCTGAAGGTTAAATGCCCCTTGTTTCAGGTCTGTAAAGATCACCTCTATGGTGTCTAATTTATCCACATTGTCAAGATTCTTAATAACATCC
The DNA here is from genome assembly GCF_025949665.1 of Chryseobacterium viscerum. NCBI lineage: Bacteria > Pseudomonadati > Bacteroidota > Flavobacteriia > Flavobacteriales > Weeksellaceae > Chryseobacterium > Chryseobacterium viscerum. The sequence goes on from NZ_JAPDFT010000001.1 coordinate 201,129, forward strand.
AGAATTCCTTTCTGTGCTTTACTGATATCTTCATCAGCAGGAATTTCAAAATTTAAAATAATCCTGCGCTGTGGGGAAGCGGTAATATTATAAAACGGAGCATTGAAAACCACCTGATTGGGAATATAAGCCTTCTTCCCATCATCAGTAAGAATTTTGGTGGTTAAAAAACCGATTTCCTGTACTGTTCCGGAATGTGCTCCAATGGTAATATAATCTCCTACTTTGTATGCTTTGTCAATGCCAATCAGCATTCCGGAAAAAATACTTGATACAAGATCTTTCAAAGCAACTCCGGCAATAACCCCTGCAACTCCCAGACTTCCGATAAATTTCCAAAGAAAACCGCTGAAGCCCATTATTTCAAGGGCAATAAAGGTACCCATCAGCATGATCAGAAATCTGAAAATACTGATTAAAGTAACTAATGAACTCTCTTTTTGGCTCTTCGGGAAGAATTTATGGAACAGTTTTACGGCTGCCTGGCTTAAATATTTACTGGTGATCAGGAAAAATGTAAATACTAAAATTCCGACAATTAGTTTGGGCGTGAGCTCAGCAAATGTCACATACCAATTTTCCAATACTTTATAAACAAGATCTACATACCTGAGTCCGGTCTTCTCCATGAATAAAATTTTAATTAAAGATATAAATTTTCGTCAAAAAATTTGCCAGTTCCAAAAAGTCTACTAAATTTGTAGACTATAAAAGTAACGCATTATGTCAATTAAACTAGGAGATACAGCGCCCAATTTTCAGGCAGAATCATCTGTAGGTGATATTAATTTTTATAACTATCTGGGAGATTCCTGGGGAATCCTGTTTTCACATCCTGCAGATTATACACCGGTATGCACTACAGAACTGGGATATACAGCGAAATTGCAGTCTGAATTTGATGCCAGAGGAACCAAAGTCATTGCTTTGAGTATAGATGGAGTAGAAGATCATCAAAACTGGGTGAAAGATATTAATGAAACTCAGAATACCAATGTACGGTTTCCTATTATTGCTGATAAAGACCGAAAAGTTTCAGAGTTGTATGATTTTATTCATCCTAATGCTTCGCTGACGGCTACAGTGCGTTCTCTTTTGATTATTGATCCTTCCAAAAAGGTAAGACTAGTTATCACTTATCCTGCTTCTACAGGCAGAAATTTCAATGAAATTCTGAGAGTGCTGGATTCTTTACAATTGGTGGATAATTACCGCGTAGCTACTCCTGTTAATTGGGAAAATGGAGAAAATGTCATTGTTCCGCCAACAGTTTCTACAGAAGAAGCACGGAAGATATTCCCAAAAGGAGTGACTGAAATAAAACCCTATTTACGATATACGCCACAACCCAATACATGATTTTATTTGATTTTTTATAGTTTAGTTTTAATTTGTACGAAAAGCGCCCGGAAATTTATTTCCGGGCGCTTTATTTTTTATAAGTATTTCAGTTATTACTTAACGTCGTTGATAATTTGTTTTGCTTTAGAGGTTGGAAGGTAAATCTGGAATCCTAAACCAAAAGTAATTTTGTTAGTATATCCACCGCTTCCGAATCCTGCATTTGCGTCATATTTCACTAAACCTTCCAGTCCGATGTTTGGAGTGATGAAATAAGAATAACCAGGTCCGAATCCGAAGTTAAGACCATTAGAAGAAGAACCTCCTTTAGAAATTGACATACCTCCAACACCTACGTTACCTTCGAAGAACCATCTTCCGTGGTGAAGCAAGTTGTTTACTCCCTGCTCTCCCGGATTAAGGTAATAACGCCCTAATGCTCCTACGTTATATGTAAAAGTAGTGGGTGCATCTTTAGCTCCTTTGAAGCCTAAATCCACATATCCCCCAACTGCAATATTGTCTTCAATGAAATATGCTCCTTTTGGTTGAATTGCAAAGTCGTATCCTGCTCCTTCATTTAAACCAAAATTTGCCCCTGCAAGGTTACCCCCTACCATCCAATTACCTTTCTGAATCTGAGCGTTTGCGGTTGCTGTTAAACCTGCTACAGCTAATATCCCTGTTAAAATAAGTTTTTTCATAATTTATTATTTTAATAATTAAATGTTTATTATTCACGAGTTATAGAAAAAACAATAAATGTGCCATACTCTTAATTTTAGGTAATTTTTCTAAATAAACGTTAATATTATCAGTAAGATATAATCCTCTTTTTTAACATATTTGTTGAGGATTTCATAATGATAAAGGAAATAAAAGAAGGGTTTTAAAAAGGAAATGATAAAAAAGGGTCATGAGCTCAAGTGCTTTTTCTTTTGTTCAGTTTCCCAATAATTAAATAAATAAAAGAATTATAGATATGATAAGTCCTGCAATAGTAAACTTAATTCCGCGTTTGAATGCTTTTGTTTTAGGATTAAACATCCAGAAACTGGAAATCACAAAGAAGAAAAGAGAAACTCCGAAGAATACGCTTAGAGGAGATATGGCATCTTTAGACTGTGATTTGTGAAGAGAAACCATTTTATCTAATACGAAAGGTAATTCTTTCTTGGTGTACTTTGCTTTTCCGGTTGCGCTGTCGTAAGTTCCCTGCTTAAAATAAAGAACACTTCCTTCTGTTTTTTCCACTTCAAGCCCTTTCATCTTCAGTTCTTTTTTCAGTTCTTTCTCTGAAAGATTGGCAGCGATGTTCTTTTCATATTTTTTTTCGTTTTTCAGAAAATCGGTGTCTCTGTACACCAGAAGAATTCCACTTAACGAATATACGGCCATAATCCCGGCAAGGAAATATCCCAGATAACGGTGCGTAATTCTCATGAAACTTCTTGTGTCTTTAATCTTATCCATATCTTATTGTTTTGTTTTTGTTTAAAATTTCAAAAGTGGAAACTGCAAAAATGCAATCTCCACTTTTAATGAAAGAATTATTATATAAAGAATTCTAGAGTCTGTATGTCAGTGTGAAATAGTAGTTTCTCGGAGTGATAGGGTTCACTGAATAATTCTCATGAACGTTATAGTTTACGACATCAAACAGGTTGCCCACTTTCCCCTGGATAGAGAATTTATTCCATTCGTAGCCTACAGATACAGAAACAGTTGTATAGTCTTTTAGATCAAACATTCTACTCACGTTGTTTCTACTTGCATTTGTAGATTTTGAATCATTCCATCCAGCGATTCTGTCTCCAATGTAATAAATTCCAGCTCCAATTTTTAAACCTTTTACATAGTTTGTAAATTTATAGAAAACGGAAGCATTTGCTGTTGTGGCAGGAGTTCTTACTAATCTTTGGTTTTCAACATATCCCTTTTCAGGAGTGTCAATGTAAACAGAATTGTTATAAGAAAAACCTCCGATTATAGATAGGTTTTCTGTTGGGTTTCCTGTAATGTCTAATTCCACACCACGGCTTCTCATATTTCCTGCATATTCTTTAAGATTGGTATCTGTTGAATTTACTGGTGCTCCGTTTGGAGCAGAAGCGAACCAATATGTTTGATAATAATTATTGTACATAATCTGGTAAGCCGTTAAGTTAACAGCTAAAGCATTGTTCCAGAAATTCTTTTTAATACCAATTTCGTATTGATCAACTGTTGAAGGTTTTATGCTTTGTCTTGATAAAGTAGTTAACTGATTTTGAACATCGGTAACAGGCTGATTGGTATTTACTGTACCAAACTGATCTGAAGTATATCCTGCATTTGAAGCAAACGAATTAGTATAAGTTGCAAACACCGAAAGGTTTTCATTTGGCGCATAAACCAAACCTACTTTTGGAGAAAATGCATTGTCAGAAGTTGAAGAATTTGCCACCTCAATTTTATCATTTAATGTAAAACGAGTTGTCAGCGTAGGCATATTTTCTATATAAGACCATCTAAGTCCTGCAATTACTTTTAGTTGCTTTGTTAAGCTGATAAAATCTTGTGCATAGATCCCAATTCTTCTTGTATTGATTCTATTTCTTGTACTAAGAGTAGAATTTGGCATATCAATACTTCCCCATGTTGAAGGATCATCTAAATATAGAAGATTTTTTGGGGCAGTAATATTATAAGCATAAGCATCAGCCTGGCTGTAATCAGCATCAGAACCAATTAAAACTTTATGGTTGATTTTTCCAGTATTGAATTCACCATTGATGTTTACTTGTGCCGAAGTATAATTTTGTTCGTTGTAAGTTCTACCAAAAGGTCTTTTCCAAGATAATCTGTTAGGATCTACAGCTGCATCTTTAGTTTCATATATCCATTGTACTCTTTCAGAAGAAAAATAATCTTTAGTATAGTTCTGGTAAGAAGCAGTAGCGTTCAAAGACCATTTTTCATTAAACTGATGATTAAAGGTTACGTTCGTAGAAGCTTGCTGTACATTTTGATATTGCCAGTCAGTTCCGAAGAAAGTGTTTCTGGAAACAGCATCATTCAATCTGTAGCTTTGATCTTTTTCAGTGATAGATCCAATCCCGAAATCCGGGGTAAAATTATTTTTAAGATAATCTGCCTCAACAATTAATTGAGATTTATCACTTAAATTAAATAAAAATGAAGGATTGAAGTAGTATTTCTCTGATTCTACAACATTTCTGAAGCTTTCAGCATGCTCATATGCACCATTTATTCTGAATGCAATATTTTTGGATAATGGTCCATAAATATCAACTGTTGGTTTGTAAGAATTCCAGCTTCCACCATTAAGTCCTACGCTTCCACCAAAATTGAATTTAGGTTTTTTTGTAATCATATTGATAACACCACCAGCTGCTGTATTACCAAAAAGCATAGCATTAGCTCCCTTTAAAACTTCTACTCTTTCCAGACCACTTACTTCAGGGAAAACACCACTATTTATTCTTGAACCATTCTTGAAAATATTATCATTTCCTAAAATGAAACCACGTCCACCAAAGCTGTCCTGAGAATTTCCTCTGGAAGAAGTAATGTACATTCCGTTTACATTCTGAAGAACATCGCTAAGCTGTTTTGCCTGCTGCTGCTCAATAATTTCGTGAGTAACAATAGCAATAGGCTGTGGATTTTCCATTACCGTCAGATTTGATTTTGTCGATAATGGTCTTGCCTGGTTAGGATTTCCTGTTTTGTGAAGATTAATATCCTCAATGGTCTGAGTTCTGATGGTGTCTGCTTCAGCATTTTTCATCTGTGAACTTGCTGAAACAGCAATAAATAGAAGACCTAAAGAAAGTAATTGTCTTTTCATTTTATTTTTATGTAGAACAGTTTTAAATAAGGCGCAAATGTAAGTATTTGTTTAGAATAGATAAAAATAATTTAATGATTTAAATCATATTTTTATAGTTAATGAGATGGATTATTTCTATAGCTCCTTTAGACTGGGGAATAGAGCGTTTTTTATGAATATATTTGTTAAAAATTATAATATGCAATTGGTAAAAGCAGGGCTTTGTGCCTTTGGAATGAGCGGAAAAGTATTCCATGCGCCTTTTTTAAAGGAGCATCCGGGATTTTTTATATCTGCTGTGGTGGAAAGAAGTAAGGAAGAATCTAAAGAAAAATATCCTGAAGCAACTATTTACCGTTCCGTAGAAGAAATGCTTCAACATGCGGATGTGGAGCTGGTGATTATCAATACTCCGGTTCAGACCCATTACGAATACGCCAAAAAAGCATTGGAGGCAGGAAAAAACATTATTGTGGAAAAACCTTTTACAGTAAATGTTTCTGAAGCAGAGGAACTGGTGCAGCTGGCTGAAGAAAAAGGATTGTTTTTAAGTGTATATCAAAACCGACGATTCGACCGTGACTTTTTACAGGTTCAGAAGATCTTAAATGATAATAAAATAGGGAATATTAAAGAGGCTGAAATTCGTTTTGACAGATTCCGTACAACCCCTAGCGGAAAGCAGCATAAAGAAAGTCCGGATCAGGTAGGTTCAGGATCACTTCATGATCTGGGAGCGCATCTTGTAGACCAGGCTGTACAGTATTTTGGATACCCTGAAAAACTTTTTGCAGACGTATTTTCTATGAAAGGAAAAGAATTTGCGAATGATTATTTTGAGATCCTGCTATTCTACAAAAATGATCTGAGAGTAAGACTAAAAACATCGGTTTTCAGTAAAGAAGGGCATTATGCTTACACAATTCATGGGGATAGAGGAACTTTCTTACAGGAAAGGACAGACAATCAGGAAAATGAATTGGTAGCAGGAGCTATTCCTGTATATGGTAAAGAATGGACCCAGACCCTGAGAGAAGCGGATGGAATTTTAAACTTCCTGAATGATCATTCCGAAACGGAAAGAATCCTGACGTCCAGTGAAGCTGGAAATTATATGGATTATTACCAGCAGATCTATGAGCATATTGTTTTTGGATATGCTTTGCCATCCCCTGGAAAAGAAGTTATTCAGAATATGAAAATCATTGATGCTTCCCTGGAAAGCGTAAAAGAAGAAAGAATCATTCAATTATAAATTATGAGTTATGAATTATGAATGAATTCAAAGGTTCAACGTTTAAAGTTCAAGTTTGATAGCAGTTGTAATTAGAAGTTTCCCAACTTGTTTACACTCAAACTCTAAAACCCTCCAACACTCTGACTCATTCATAATTCATCATTTATAATTCATAATTATTAAACGATTTCCTGAAGTTCCAGCCATCTCATCTCATAATTCTCCAGTTTTTCTGAAACAGATTCAAGATCTGCAGAAAGTTTGGCTATCTTTTCGTAATCCGCTTCGTTGTTAAGCTGATCAAGAATTTTGGAACGCTGATCTTCCAGTTCAGGCATTTCCTTTTCAATGGTTTCCAGCTCTTTTTGTTCCTTAAAAGTTAATTTTCTTTTTTTAGAGGCAGAAGCTGGAGTGTTTTTTGTTACAGCAGCTACTTCTTTAGCAGGTTCAGATTTTACGGTTGTATTTTTTTCCAATGCTTCTTCACGGCTTCTCGCCTCTCTGTATTCTGAGAAATTTCCAACAAAATTTCTGATTTTTCCGTCCCCTTCAAAAGCCAGAACATGATCTACAATTCTGTCCATGAAATATCTGTCATGGGAAACAATAATCAAAGATCCCTGGAATTGTTGAAGGAAGTTTTCAAGAACCGTTAGTGTAGGAAGATCCAGGTCATTCGTAGGCTCATCAAAAATCAGGAAATTAGGATTCTGATACAAAATATACATCAGGTGAAGCCTTCTCTTCTCCCCACCCGAAAGCTTAGAAATAGGAGAGTACTGAGTCTGATCATCAAATAAAAATAATCTTAAAAACTGAGATGCGGATAAGCTTCTGCCATTCGCCAAAGGATAAAATTCTGCAATCTCCTTGATGAAATCAATAACACGCTCGTCCTCTTTTTTATAGGTAAGTCCTTTCTGAGCGAAGTAACCGAAAGATATAGTTTCTCCGGTTTCAATCTCTCCCTTATCTGCTTTTTCTAATCCTTGTATAATATTAAGCAGGGTAGACTTTCCTGCTCCGTTTTTTCCGATGATTCCCACCTTTTCACCACGTTGAAACTGGTAGCTGAAATCTTTTAAAAGAACTTTTGCTCCAAAACTTTTATCAATATGTTTAAGTTCAAGAACTTTATTTCCCAGACGCTTCATTTCAAAATCCAATTCCAATCCATCCTTTCTGGTATCGGTTTTGGCAACCTTTTCAGTTTCGTAGAAAGCGTCAATTCTGCTTTTTGATTTTGTGGTTCTGGCTTTTGGCTGTCTGCGCATCCATTCCAGCTCTTTTCTGTAAAGGTTATTGGCCTTATCAATAGTAGCATTAAGATTCTCCTCACGAATCATTTTGTTCTCAAGATAAGTAGCATATGAACCATTATGAACATAGAGATTTCTATCTTCCATTTCCCAGATAATGTCACAAACACTGTCAAGGAAATATCGATCGTGGGTTACAAGCAATAAGGTGATTTTTGCCTTATTCAGATAATTTTCAAGCCATTCTACCATATCCACATCCAGGTGGTTGGTAGGTTCATCCATGATAAGAAGCGTATGCCTGTGTTCGGCCCTTGTTTCTGTTAAAAGTTTAGCCAGCGCTACACGCTTGATCTGACCTCCGGAAAGAGTACCCATTTTAGCCTCCAGATCGGTAATCTTAAGCTGGGAAAGAATCTGTTTCATTTCATTTTCCAGATCCCATGCCTTATGAGCTTCCATACCGGCTAATGCTTTCTCAATAAAATCATTATCAGTAGAATGAAGTGATAGGTGATAATTTTTAAGAGCAAGAATAGGTTCTGAATCCAGCGCCATCATAAATTCCTCAATACTGAGTTTAGGATCATAATCAATTTCCTGGTCAAATAATACCACCTGGATATCTTTGTTGATGATCGCAGTTCCACTGTCTGCAATTTCTTTACCCATTAATATTTTCAGAAGGGTAGATTTTCCACTTCCGTTTTTGGCAACAATAGCAATTTTATCCCCTTCATTGATATGAAAAGAAATGTTTTCAAATAAAATTTTGATGCCGTAAGATTTGGTAAGATTTTCTGCAGAAACGTAATTCATTGGAAATTAATGGTTTGATTTTAATTTTGAATTGAACCGCAAAAGTACGAAAATGTAACCTAAAATTTTCCGGAACCCCTTTTATAAAAATGAATATTTATAATTTTTTAATAGACTGTGTCCATTATCTGAAAAAACTATTCAGTAAATTTGATATGACACAATGAATACACTTTAATAATATTAATAAATAATACAAAAATCTGATTGAAACAATGAAAAAAGTTATTGTAGATATGGACGGGGTAATGGCGGATGTATATCATCAGCTGGTACAATTTGAAAAAAGAGATACAGGAAGAGAAATTGAAATCAGTGATTTGGCTGGGAAGCCTGAAATAGAATCTTTTCCAAACGGAAAAAAGCATGTAAATGAGGTAGGCTTTTTCAGAACCTTACCTGTAATGAAAGGAAGCCGTGAAGCAATGGAATATCTGAATAATAAATACGATCTGTATATCGTGTCTGCAGGTATGGAATTTCCCAATAGCTTAAGAGAAAAATATGACTGGCTTGCAGAACATTTTCCATTCATCACCTGGGAGCAGATTGTTCTTTGCGGAAGCAAAAAGGTAGTTTCCGGAGATATTATGATTGACGACTATCCTAAAAATCTAGATCATTTTACCGGAGACAGACTGATATTCACGCAGCCTCATAATGAGCTGATAGAAAACGATACCTATCAAAGAGTGCATTCATGGGAGGATGTTATGAATATCCTTTAAAAGCAGGGGATTTAAATGTTTTTTAGAATAATCATAAAAATAGCAGAAAGCTTTAAATGAATTTTAACTAAAGGTAGATTAAATTTAATAAGATGTTATGAGAGCGGGCTGTTGAAAAGAAATAAGTTTGCATCAAACTTTTAACATGAAAAAACGTAACACTTTATTCTTTCTTTTGGCAGCTTCAGCCTTCCATGCCCAGATTATTTCCGGGACTATTATTTCTAAAAATGAAAATCAACCGATTCCTTATGTGAAAATAGGTGTTGATAAAGAAAATGTTGGAGTGGTTTCTGATGGAAAAGGAAATTTTTCAATTGATTTATCCACATTAGCTCCGCAAAAAAAAGTAATCATTGAAGTGCCGGGCTATGAAATGTATACGGAGGCTGTACAGGATTTTAAAAAGCATGATCTGCAGAAAATATTTTTGAGAGAAAAAATTAAAAATATTAAAGAAATTGCGATTAAACCTAAGAAACTTGTAGATAAAAACTGGGGTGTTAATACGAAAACAAAAAGTGTTTTATATTCAGTGAATCCGGGGCTAAACAAAGATAATTTTTTAGGAGAAACGGCATTGGAGTTTAACGCAAAAAAAAGGTCCAAGATTAAAAATATCAACCTGAATATTGCGAGTTATACTTCCAGTCAGCCGGTCCTGATGAGATATAGTATTTACAGTGAAAAAAACGGGTTCCCGGATAAGAATGTTTTGGATGAGGAAATCACAGTAGAGCTTACTGAAGATATGATTAAAGACGGGACTTATACACTGGATGTAAATGACCGTAATATTTGGGTTCAGGGAAAATTCTTTGTAGGAATTCAATTCTTGAAAGATTTTCAAGGAACGGTGAAAATAAGTGCAGCATTATTTAGAACAGGATTTATAAGAGAATTTTATGGAGATTGGAAAAAAATGACTATTGCTGCACCTGCCATAAATATTGATGTGAAAATGGATAAAAACGGCAATAGCAATACCGAAGAGGAAGGCGGTTTTTCAGATGATAGTGCTGAAGCAATGATGCCTGATGTATCAAAATATGTTCAGGAGTCAGAACATACAATATATGGTCAAAATACAACTGCCGGGAAATATCTCAAACTTCAGGATACAGATCTTTATTATGAAATCTATGGTGAAGGAGAGCCATTGATTCTGCTTCATGGTAATTCAGGAAGTATTAAAGATTTTTATCAGCAGATCCCCGTTTTGTCCGGGCAATACAAAGTAATTGCGATAGATACCAGAGGGCAAGGAAAAAGTATAGATTCTTCTAAAAAAGATTTTACCTATAAAATGTTTGCAGATGATGTGAAAGCTTTGGCGGATAAGCTAAATCTTGATAAAGTAAATATCGCAGGCTGGAGTGATGGCGGAAATACAGGTCTGGAATTCGCTCTGAAATACCCGGAAAGACTTAATAAATTGATAACCATTGGAGCAAATGCTTTTCCTGATGGAGTAGATGATAAGCTTACCGGTCATTTTGAAAATAAAATGCTGGTAATGAAAGAACTGAAGGATCCTAAAAAGTTTAATGAACAAAGACTTCTGAAGATTATGCTGACACAGCCTCGCATCGGTAAAAAAGATTTAAATAAAATTGGAAGCAGGGTATTGGTGATCGCCGGAGATAAAGATGTTATTAAACCAGAGCACACCGAGCTCATCGCTAAAGAAATTCCCAATGCAGAACTCAAAATCTACAACAATGCTACTCATATGATTCCTTTTGAAAATGCGGACCAGCTCAATACAGATATTCTGCATTTTTTAGGAAAAAGTAATTAAATAAAGGCTGGGAGCGGGAAATTGGAGGCTGGAAGTTATATCAGTCAGCTAATTCTGAAAGTTGGTTCATTGAAATGTACATACTGGATAAATGAAATTTCATCAATTGCTATCTTCCCGCTTCTATTTTTCTTTCTTATTGCTAATCCAGAGTCAGTCTTTTTAAAGACCATGAATTGCCGTTGTAAATATCAAGATCCACTTTGGCGTTGATGCCATGAACAATCCCGTTTTCTGTAAATTGCCAGAAATCCCACTGATCATCAGGGGAAGGAGAAGGAACATCATTGTAATTGGCCAGCCATAAAGGATAATCTTCAAATTCACCTTTCAGGAAATCTTTGTAATAATGATAATAGGTATAAATGATAGGTTTTTCACCATAAGCTTCCTCTATAATTTTACACCAGACTTTTAAGTCTTCAATCAGTTTTTTGTTCGTTTTACGCTTTGGAATTTTTTCAATATCAAGAATAGGAGGAAGATCTCCACCCTCAAGTTTTACATTTGCTAAAAAATTATTGGCCTGAATAACAGGGTCTTCATCCGCTCTGTAAAAATGGTAGGCACCCCGGATAAGATTGTGCTTTTTAGCCATTTCCCAAAACTCCTCAAAATGCTTGTCAGCACTTCGGTTCCCCATCGTAGCACGCATAACGACGAACTCCAGCGGAATGGTTTTATTACCAATGCTGAGGCTGTCCCACTTGATATCTTCCCTGTTCTGATAATGGGAAACATCAAAACCGTATGTTTTATCAAGGTTGCTCGTTAAAATTCTCTGAATTCTTGCGGCTTCTCTTTCGCTGTTGTGGAGTTTCTTGTGAGTAAATTTGTTAAAGTACAATGCATAATAATAGCTGATGGATTGCTTTAAATAAAAGCCGGTTCCGATAAGGGCAACAATTAAAATGGCCAATATTACTTTTCTACGGAAAAAATAGTTCTTCCGTCTTGTTTTATGGAGCTGTTTGGCAGTTTTTTTGGTGTACTTTTTTGGTGTCATAAAGTTTTGCAAAACTAACTTTTTTCACTGCTAAATGCTAAAATAAAATCAGTAAATTTGTGTATTATGGAAACACGCGAAAAAATCATCATTATAGGAGGAGGATTTGCGGGGCTGCAGCTTGCAAAAACATTGAATAACAAGAACAAAAAGGTCATTGTTCTGGATCGGATGAATCACCATATGTTTCAGCCGCTTTTTTATCAGGTAGCCTCAGGAAGGATAGAACCCTCCAATATCTCTTTTCCTTTCAGGAAGATTTTTCAGCAGTCCAGAAACACACAGTTCCGTATGACAGAGGTGAAAGAAATAGACCCTGCCAGCAATAAAGTAATTACCGATGAGGCAGAATTTACTTATGATAAACTCATCATTGCAACGGGCTGTAAAACTAATTTTTTCGGGAACAAAGATCTTGAAGGAAAAGCGTTCGGAATGAAAAATACCCAGGAAGCCATCAGCATAAGAAATCATGTGTTGATGACCTTTGAAAAGCTGATTATTGAAAAAAGCAGAAGCGATGACGGGAACTGGAATATTGTTATCGTAGGAAGCGGACCTACCGGAGTAGAGCTGGCGGGTGCTTTTGCCGAAATGAAAAAAGACATCCTTCCCAGAGACTATCCCTACATGAATTTTGACCATCTGAAAATTATTCTGGTGAGTTCCACAGAAAAACCCCTTGCTGTAATGAGCAGTGAGGCTCAGGAGAAATCTGAAAAATACCTCAAAGATCTTGGAGTGACTTTTATGAGCGGAGAAGTGGTGACAGATTATGATGGAGATAAAGTGCATCTTAGAAGCGGGAAAGAAATCCCGTCCAATAATGTAATCTGGGCAGCCGGAGTTACCGGAAATGTGGTAGGAGGTTTCCCAGAAGAAAAATTAGTAAGAAACAGATATATTGTAGATCGATATAATAAAATAAAAGGATACGATAATATTTATGCCATCGGGGATATTGCCTATATGGAAACTCCAAAATATCCACAAGGACACCCGCAGGTAGCAAACGTAGCCATTAATCAGGCAAAAAATTTAGGTAAAAATCTATTAAAGAAAAGTCAGAACGAGTGGGCAGAGTATGAGTATGATGATAAAGGTTCATTGGCAACCATAGGGAAGCACAGAGCCGTTGTTGATCTGCCATTTATAAAATTCCAGGGATTTCTGGCATGGTATTTCTGGATGTTTCTCCATTTAATGCTAATTTTGAGCGTTCGAAATAAGCTGGCCATATTCTTCAACTGGATGTGGAGCTATGTGAACAAAGATTCTTCTTTAAGATTAATTATTATACCTACTAAGAAAAACGGAACATTACAATGAGAATTGACATAATAAGCGTACTTCCGGAATTGATGGAAAGTCCGTTCAAAACTTCTATTTTGAAAAGAGCGATGGATAAAGGGCTGGCAGAAGTACATTTTCATCAACTGAGAGACTGGGCTATCAATAAGCACAGACAAATTGATGATGAACCTTACGGAGGCGGAGCAGGAATGGTCATGATGATTGAGCCGCTGGATAAGTGTATCTCAGAGCTTAAGTCGCAGAGAAATTATGATGAGGTAATCTATCTGACACCGGATGGAGTTACTTTAAATCAGAAAATTGCCAATTCTCTTTCCATAAAAGAAAATCTGATCTTTCTTTGTGGCCATTATAAAGGAATAGACCAAAGAGTAAGAGATCTTCATATCACAAAAGAAATTTCAATAGGAGATTATGTTCTTACGGGAGGGGAACTGGCAGCTTGCGTTCTTGCAGACTCTGTCATAAGACTGCTTCCCGGAGTTTTAAATGATGAACAGAGTGCCTTAACGGATAGTTTTCAGGATGATCTTCTTTCACCGCCAATTTATACAAGACCTGAAAGTTATAAAGGATTGGACGTGCCTAAAATTTTACTCAGCGGAAATTCTGGAAAAATTGAAGAATGGCGTCATGATGAAGCTGTAAGGATCACCAGAGAAAAACGCCCCGATTTACTGTAGTCAAATATTGTTGAAACTTATTTAATTCTTACCAGTTTTGAATTCCATTTTTTATGAATGTAAATGGAATAATATTTGTTGTAAATTTAATATGAGCGAAAAATATTAATATTTCTAATTTTAAATTGAAAATTTGTTTCTATTATTTTGAGTTTTACGTATTGTTTCTATTTTGATTAATATGTTAAAACTCCCTGATAATTGAAAAATTATTTTATTATAACTGATTTCATTGATATTTTTTATTATATTTGAATAGTTTTTTATTGGAAATTGATTTGCTTGTCTTAAGGTAAATCAAAGGAATTTAAAAAAAAATAATAAATTTACATCTTAAGGAAAAAAGAACATAATAAATTAAAGTATAGAAATTAGTGTAGATGGAACTGTTCTCTTTTTATAATGTTGAAAATTTATTTTTACCCGATCCGAAACCTGTCCACAAATTAGATCCTACCCGGTCAGGATTAAGGAATTGGGATGAAAAAAGATATAATAATAAGCTTTTCAAAATCTCCCATGTATTTCAGTTAATGAAGGAGGAAAACGGTGTAATGCCATTTGTAATAGGATTGTCTGAAGTTTCCGGAAGGAAAGTATTGGAAGATCTTGTTGAGATGGAGCCCTTTCATTCGCAATATGGAATTGTGCATTACAATTCTATGGACGAAAGAAAAGTGGATGTAGCCATGTTGTATGATAAAAATAAAGTAGAGGTAATAGATTCGGAAACCATTACTTTCTTTTTTGAAATACTAAATAAAAACACAGGAAATTACGACACAACCAGAGACGTACTTTTTTCAAAAATTAGATATAAAGGGGAAATTATTAATGTCTTTATCGCCCATCTTCCCTCTAAGCGAGAAAAAGACATCAATAAACCTAAAAGAGCCTTTATATTGAATGAAGTCCGGCAACGGATTATGAAAATAGTAGATGCTGATAAAGAGCATGTCATATTGTGTGGTGATTTTAACGAAAACCCGGATGATGAAAATTTAGTACAGATTCTCTATAACAATGACCATGAGAAGGTTTTAATGAATCCTTTTCAGCAATTGTTTTCTACAAGAAATTATTCTACTTTTCATTATAAATCTGGATTGTTGTATGATCAGATCATTATGTCAAGATCTTTGCTTGATAATAAGACGCTGACTTTTCAGGATGCCCATATATTCAATTCTGAAAAAATCCGCAGCAGAACCAGAAATTTTGAAGGACGACCTTTCCGAACTTATGCCGGTACACGGTATTTAGGAGGATATAGTGATCACTTTCCGGTTTTTGTAAAATTTAAAAGTTTACAGTAAAAAACATAAATAATAAAAAAGTAGAAAATGAAAAATTCGAGCAACACAAGCTATCATTTAGATTCTATTGACAAGGAAATTATCTACATGTTGATGGATAATGCTAAAACTTCTTTAGCCCACATTTCAAAAAATGTCGGAATTTCCACAACGGCAGTGCATCAAAGAATCAAAAAACTCGAACATGCAGGAGTTATTGAAAATTCAATATCATTTCTTAATCCTAAAAAAATAGGATACAAGGTGATTTCCTACATTGGTGTGTTTCTGGATCAGCCAAGCCATTATCCAGAGGTGGTAAAATCTTTGCATGATATTAACGAAGTAGTGGAAGCCCATTACACAACAGGAAATTATACCATATTCCTGAAAGTTCTTTGTAAAGATAATGATCACTTAATGCAGATCCTTAACAAGCTTCAGAAGCTGAAAGGAGTAACAAGAACAGAAACCTTTATATCTTTGGAACAAGGTATTTACAGACAATTGAAAGTATAACGATATGAACATAGCCCAATATTTGGATTCAACCTACCTGAAAACACCGGAACAATCAGGTATTTCCCATGAAGAAACACTTCAAAAAGATAAAGAACTTGCACAGGAAGCTATTGAGAATGGCATTTTTGCAGTAATGATTCGCCCGGATTATGTAGCAGAGATCAGGAAATATATTCAGGAAAGAAATTCAAATGTTGCAGTAGGAACTGTAATAGGCTTTCACGAAGGGACCTATTCTGTTGATGAGAAGCTTGCTGAAGCCTCAAAAGCAATAGAAGACGGTGCTGATGAATTGGATTTCGTTATTAATTATACAGCTTATCTGCAAGGTAATGTAGAGCTGGTAAAAGATGAATTTGTAAAATGTACAAGATTATCTCTTGAACATCATAAAATAGCAAAATGGATTATTGAAATAGCCGCTTTGACAGATGAACAAATTGCAGATCTTACCAAAAATATTTCTACCTGGGCAGAAGAGAACTTCTCTGAAAACGATTGGTCAAAAATTTTTGTTAAATCTTCAACAGGATTCTACAAAACACCCGAAGGAAAACCTAACGGAGCAACCTTTGAAGGAATAACAATTATGCTCAACAACGCAGGGAAACTTCCTGTAAAAGCAGCGGGTGGTGTAAGAACCCCTGAAGATGCCGAGAAAATGATCAATATGGGAGTGAAAAGAATAGGAACCTCTTCAGCTTTGGCGTTGATTAAAAATCAATCTCCATCAGAAGGATATTAATCTAAGATTCAAATAATAAAAAACCATCAGTTTTGCTGATGGTTTTTATATTTATACCTGTGCCTGATATTCTTCGTAGAACTGTTGGGTTTCTTTGATTAAGCTGTTCATTTCTTCCAATGTGAAAACTTCCAGGAATTTTTTTCTGAAGTCCTTGAAGTGAGGAATCCCTCTGAAATAATTACTGTAGTGCTGTCTCATTTCTACCAATCCTAATCTTTCTCCTTTCCACTCAACACTCCATTCTGCATGCTGGCGAACTGCCAATAAACGGTCTGATATTGTAGGGGCAGGTAAATGCTCTCCTGTTTTAAAGAAATGCTTGATTTCATTGAATATCCATGGATAGCCAATAGCAGCACGTCCAATCATAATACCGTCACATGCATACTTTTGTTTATATTCTAATGCTTTTTCAGCAGAATCAATATCTCCGTTTCCAAAGATTGGAATCTCAATATTAGGATTTTGTTTGATTCTGGAGATATGCTCCCAGTCTGCTTCACCCTTGTACATTTGAGCACGGGTTCTCGCATGTATGGTAAGAGCTTTGATTCCTGTTTCCTGCAGACGTTCTGCTACCTCATCAATATTAATGCAGGTACTGTCCCATCCTAAACGGGTTTTTACAGTTACAGGCAGATGGGTGGAGCTTACAACAGCTTTTGTAAGACGAACCATCAGGTCAATGTCTTTCAAAACACCTGCACCTGCTCCTTTGCAGACAACTTTTTTTACAGGACATCCAAAATTGATATCTACCAGATCCGGATTTACTGTTTCAACAATTCTTGCAGACATGGCCATAGCTTCTTCGTCTCCACCAAAGATTTGTATACCCACTGGTCTTTCATAATCGAAGATATCAAGCTTTTTACGGCTTTTGATCGCGTCACGAATCAACCCTTCAGAAGAAATAAATTCCGAATACATTAAGTCTGCACCATGCATTTTACACAAACGTCTGAACGGAGGATCACTTACGTCTTCCATCGGAGCCAGCAAAAGTGGAAATTCCGGCAGTTCTATGTTGCCTATTTTTATCATGGTGCAAATTTACGAAATTCTGAAAAAACAATATTTTACTATTTGTAATATGCTCTGTATTTAGTATATTTCTGTTTATTTAAGGGATTTTATGATATTATTTTAATTTTTTATTGAATTTATATAATTGATTTTCAATGTTTTTGGTATTATATTGAAAAATATTTTTTATATTTAATACAAACAAAAATTAATAATATGAGAAAACTTCTATTTTGCTTGATGGCAGGCTTTGCTGCATCAAATTTTTATTCACAAGTGAATGTGTCTGCTACGGCAGGTACAGCTACAGGAACCTATACTACGTTAAAGGGAGCATTTGACGCTATTAATGCGGGAACACATCAGGGAGCAATTGCAATCAGTATAACAGCTAACACAACTGAAACGGCAACTGCCAGCCTGAATGCCAGCGGGGGAGCAACAAGCTATACTTCTGTTGCGATTAAACCGGCAGTAGGAGTTACGGCTACTATTTCAGGAGATGTTGCCAGTGCCCCTTTAGTGAGAATACAGGGCAGTAATATTACTTTAGATGGAAGTAATGCTGCTTCAGGAACTACAAGAGATCTTACCCTTACCAATACTTCTGTTACTGCTCCGCAGGTACTTACATTTATTGCGGCTTCTGCAGCGGCGGCCAATACCAATATTATGGTTAAAAACCTGAATATTATAAATGGTATTAATAATTCTTCGGCTTTGGTAATGTATGACGGAGCTACAACTCCTACCGGAGGTTTTTTTAATAATGTTACCATTCAGAATAATTCTGTGAAAAAAGCCTATATGGGAATCTATTTATTTGCAGCTACAGCAGCAGGTAACGGAGGAAATACATTGGTTACCGGTAATGATATAAATGCTTCAGGAACAGATGCTAATCGTCTTGGAGGGGTTTACGTACAAGGAGCGGATGGAGTCACAGTAAGTAACAATACCCTTGGTAATTTTGAAACTACCAATGCAGAAATCAAAAGAGGAATCTGGTTTGCAACAGCAACCGTTAATTCTTCAATTATCTCAAATACGATTACCAATCTGGGCTACACCGGAACCGGTGCCGGAGGGGCTTCCGGTATAACAGTAACTTCTGGTAATACGGGAGCTTCCGCAGCAGCCAATATTATTATAAAAGGAAATACGATTTCCAACTTTACCTCCAGTGGAACGGGAACTCTGTTTGCCGGAATTTATGCAGGAGGTACATTGACCAATGGAATGACCATCACTAATAATAAAATAACCGGAATCAAAAATACCAATATATCCGGATATGGAGCACAGGGGATTTATCTGGCGACAACAAATCTTACTTCCAATACTTTAGTAGCCAACAATATCGTAAGCGGTGTGGCAGGTTATGGCTATGCAACAACAGGTGGGGTAAATGACAACGGAAACGGAATTATCATCGCTGCGGGCGGAGGATATAAAGTGTATTATAATACTGTTGTAATGGATGTAAGCCAGACAGTTGCAGGAAGACCATCTGCCTTGAATATTACAAGCGGGGTAACTGGTGCAGGAGGCATAGATGTGAGAAATAACCTTTTTGTCAATACCCAAACTCAGGCAGGAGATAGATATGCAATTTATGCCGGCGCAGCCAGTACTGTTTTTTCTACCATTAATTATAATAATTTTTATTCTTCCGGAGCCAATCTCGGATATATCGGGGGAGCTGCAAAAGCTACCCTTGCTGATATCCAGGCAGGATTTGGAGGTAATGTAAATTCTTTGAATGTTTTGCCGGTATTTGTCTCAGCAACGGACTTCCATGTGTCTGGTACAGGGAATGCAGCTCTTGATAATAAAGGAACTCCGGTTGCTGAAGTAACATTGGATGCTGATGGTAATACAAGAAATGCTGTAACACCGGATCTCGGAAGTTTTGAATTTACAGCAACAGTATTGGCTGTAAATGAAACGATGAAAAAGAATACTGTCAATTTCTATCCGAACCCGGTTGTAGATTACCTTTACATCAATAATGACAGTAGAATCAAAGATGTTGAAGTATATAATGTTTCAGGACAAAGAATCCATAGCGAAACAATTAACGCAGAAAAAGGTTCTGTAGATATGAGACGTGCTCCTGCAGGAATTTATATCTTAAAAGTGAATACTGAAAAAGACTCACAATCACTTAAAATTATTAAAAAATAAAAATTAATTAATAACCAATACAAATCCCCAATATCACTATTGGGGATTTTTTTACTGTAAAAAGGAACTATTAAACTTAAAAACTTGCCTTTACCTGCATACTTCCGATATGAATGGTTCGGTCACCGGAGTTTCTTCCTTCGTAATTAAGATTCAGCTGGATAAACGAGTTGATCGCCTGCTGAATAAATACACTCCATACCTGGTTTTTTCCCGGTTTCAAACCATCCAGCATCTGATTTCCTACAATACTGAAGTTGTTTCCGGTAAAATTATTGCTGATGAATGAGAAATTTCCGCGGATAGACGTTTTTCTGCGCTCCCACTGGATGGTTCCTGTAACATCAAAAGCTTTAAGAAGTTCTTCACCATCCAGCCTTTGTTTTTGACGGAAAGCAGAGGACAGTTCAGCCTGTATGGCATCGGTAAATTTATAAGTAGCCTTAGGCTTTGTTTCAAAATTATTGAGACGATAGTCCCTTGTTTTAAATAATTGCGAAGAGTTTTGGATATCATGCACTGAGTTTTCCCAGTCTACTCTGAATTCTTTATTGAACCAGTATCCGATATTCAGGAAATGGGAGGTCTGCTCACGCTCTTCATTACTAAAATTGGCATTGATAAGATTATCGTTTGTGATAAATCTGTAGTTACCATTCCAGCCTGATTTATCAGTCGGATTGAATTGTACTGAAGCCAGTATGTTTTGATTTTTAAGAATCTGATCGCTGTTTTTTTCAAAAGGATTCAGAACAAGAACTTTATCCTTTTTATAGAATGAGTTTTGAGAATTCAATGAAATATTGAAATTCCAGCGCTTTAAAAATCCGTTTTCTGAGTTAAAAACAATTGCAGGATTGACAAATAATGCCAGCTGTAATTTATTTTTATTGGAAGGAATATACCTTACGGAATTGGTATACACACGAATGTATTGGGCAAGATCTGAATATTCTGCAATTTCAAATTCGTCAAGCTGCTGTATGCCATCTCCGTTATAATCTGTCCATTTATATACACCCTGTCCATCCGTTACTTTAATGTATTGGAACTCTCTCTGTGCCTCCTGTCCGTTTCCAAGTTCATAGAAGGCCTGAAGACGCATTCCGTTTCTGAAAAGCTGTTGATTGTATAAAATATTTCCAACTACGAAGTCATTATTTCGGGTAACATCACCTTCTGCACCTGAGTAGAAAAATTTTCTGTAATGGATTAGTGCATTTAGCGTAGTTCTTTCCGTTTTGATGATTTGACTTTCGGCCATGAATCCCAAAATATTATTCATATTCTGAAGTCGGTTGCCACGCACAGAGTCATTATCTCTCATGTATACTTTTGCCAATAGCTTGGTTCTTGTGCTGTCACCGATCTTCTTTTGCAAAAAAATTTCTTTCCAGCTGAAACTCGTGACATCCATAAGTTGAGTGTCATTGTACTTTTTCTCATTGTGTTCCATGCTTCCACCAATGGCCCAGCTGCCTTTTTTACCGGTAAATTCTGTTGAAATTCCTCCACGGATAAATTTAGTATCCTGAAGGGTAGCATTGGTACTCAGATAAGATAAATTCCCTTTGGTAAAGAGTTTTCCTGTGATCCATCCGAAATCAAGATCGTTTTTAAGCCCTTTGTAAGAGTCCTGTTCATTCAGATAATTGACACGGTAATTTAAAGTAGACTTATTATTCCATTTGTTTAGGAAGCTGAAGATAAACCTGTTTTGAGTTTTCTTATTAAACTCTTGTGTAAGGTTGAAATCTCTGGAGAATTCCACATCATTGATACGGTCAAGAATATGAAACTGTCTGTCTATATACTGATATTCAAAACTTGGAGTTCCCTTCCATGTGTTTTTCGTAAAGCTTTTATTTCCGAAAATACGCCACGCATAGCCCATATTCTGATCAGAATCTTTTGATGAAAACAAATTGACATCATAATTACTCAGGGAGATGTCAGCTCCTATTTTTCCTTCATTCAATAAATACTCAGAATTCAGGGAATATACCTGTGATTTCTGAGGAGAAGGAAGTTTTCTTACCGCTCTGTAATCTCCGGCATTAGGCCCTACATATTCAAAAACACGTCCGTTATTGGTTGTCTGTGCTATTTTATAATCTCCCAGATTAGCTCCGAAATAAGTAAAAGAAACCTGATAAAGTGTTAAGTTAGGATCCGTAGAAAATTCGTAGAAATTTCCTGCAGAGTTTAATTTGTATAAAATTTTATTGACATCATATTCGGTAACAACTCCTGATGGTGCATACATCAGATTAGGATCATTTCCTGCTTCAGCAAGGATTTGTTCATCTTCTTTAGAAAGATTTAAAGAAAGGGGTGCATTTTTATTGTCATTTTCCATGAACCAGTTTAGACCCACTTTGAATTTTTCTCTCTGATGCTCAAGTTTTCCGGTAAATAAATATCTTGAATAATTTCTGTTGGCGTAGTTATAAGAGATTGTGATGAAGTTCTGCTGGAAAATAGGACGGAAACTGGTAAAGGTAACTTCACCGGTATTGTAATTGATAATATAATCCTGGTTTTCTCCTCGCTTCATTAAGATACCATCAATGAAAACCTGTTCAGAACCGGAGATCAGCGTAATAAACTGTTCACCATTCTTACCGGTCAGACGGTAAGGTCCCTGGTTACCTTCAACCCCCTGAAAACGAATTCTATGGAATTCACTTCGTGCCACACCGGCGGAAATATCTATTAATGTTTTATTTTCCTTCCCAAATTCTGTCTGGAACTGAAGCCCCATACTCCTTCTCTGGTATTTCGCAAAATAATTTTTAGCTTCTACAAGATCAAGGTGTCCGGCTCTGAGAATAGACTTTTCCTTAATGTTAAGCTGCATATAGATTTTATCAAACTCTTCTAAAGTCTGGGTATAGCCATCAGCCTGAATAGGAAGGTTATGATCCGAAATACTGGCTAAAATCGTAACATCTTTTGACAGCCGTCCTGAAATCTGAAGATCCATGGAACTTTGTACAGATTGTCCCTGGTTGTTACCAAAAGTTATCCCACGGATAATGGAACCTTTTGAATTAAGCTCTCCTAAGAATCTCTTTTTATCATTTTTTGCCAGTACAGCTTCATCAATAATGATCTTATTGTGTGTTCTTATGAAATCCAGGGTGTCTTTTACAAAGAGATCCTGTTCCAGCCGTGCGGCAAGAATACTATCCCTTTTAATACTGTCTTCAGGAACATTGGGGTTTTTCCATGAAAATACCTGAGCATTTCCTGAAAATATGCCTAAGAAGAATAAAACGAATAGGATGATAAAATTCCGCAACTTTTAAAATAATTCGTAAAAATAATTAAAAAATGTTAACATTAAGAGGTCAATTATAATTAACAAAAACTTAATTTATTTATTGTCTCAAATAAACAAGTTAAGTGTAGTTTTGTGATATAAAGAAATTTATTAATCAAGAAAAAAATTCAATCATGAAAAAACTTTATTCTCTTTTCGCTACAGTAGTAGTGAGTGCATTTGCTTTTGCACAAACAACTTACCTGTGGGATTGTACTTCTGTAAATCCTATTTCCGGTACAAATGCTAATATTTCAAGTGTAGCATTCGCGGCTGCTCAGGGAAATAATAATGGTACTACAAATTTAATTACCACCTCATCAGTATCTTCTGGCTATACAGGTGCAAGTGGATCCAGTAATTTTGGTGCTGCTGCTTTTAAAGAGGCTCTTTCTACCACTGCAAGTACTTATTTTAGCGTTACTGTTACTCCTGTTGCTGGTAATAAAGTAACTTTAAATTCTTTAAATTTAGGATCCAGAGGAACCTCTACAGGACCTGGAAAGATTACAGTATATTCAAGCATTGACAATTATGCTACTGCAATAGGAACTGTAAATGTAAATAACAATAGTACATGGACAATGAATAATATCACTTTTTCAGGTACTAACTTAGTAGGAGCGGAATCAGCTCCGGTTACCTTAAGAATCTATGGAAGTGATAGTCCTGGTACAGGAACTCCATCTCTTGGTACAGCCAACTGGAGAATAGATGATATTTCTTTAACTGTTACTTCGTCTACTGCTTCTTTAGCAGTTATCGATACTAAAAACGTAAAATCAGGGAACTTCGTAAAAAATTCTTTTGTTAAAAACAATGAGATTGTTTTCGGATCTGATGTAAAAGACGTGAAAGTTTTCAATATGTTCGGACAGCTTGTGAAAGAAGGTTCTGTGAAACAAAACGGAACTGTAAATATTGCTGAACTGGCAAAAGGAAATTATATCGTAACAGGTACAGTAAATAACCAGCCGGTTTCTCAAAAAGTTCTTAAAGACTAATCTCTTTAGATAAAATACAAACAGCCGCTTCAATGAAGCGGCTGTTTTTTTATGTGATTATTACTGGTTTTTAGATTTTTGTATGCTGTTTATTTCTTAATTTGGTGGTATTGTTTTTGATATTTTTATTACAAATCCATTTCTAAAATTATTACGATGAAAAAAATCTTTACTCTTATCGGGCTTGTATCATTAACTGCCTTTTCAAATGCTCAGATTGTGATCAATGAGATTTATGGCGGGAATGCAGATTCAGGTGCCGTATTGAAAAATAATTATATTGTGCTCAAAAACATTGGAACGAACCTGGTTTCTTTGACCGGGGCAAGCATACAATATGCTCCGGCAATAGGGGCTTTTACCGAGTATCATACGCTTCCGGATTTTACTTTGGGTCCTGATGAAACATATTTGATTCAGGAATCAGCCATTGATGGAGGTGTTGAAAATTTACCAACACCGGATTTTATTGCCACTACTATTACCAGTTTCGATGGAACACCCAACAAATCTTCCGGATTAAGAATTTCCAATGTATCGGGAAAGATTGCTTTAGCCGGAAATATAGTACAGGTTACCGGACCTTCTGCATCTAACGTCCTGGACTTTGTAGGTTACGGGGCAAATGCAGATCAGTTTAAAGGAGATGGGCCAGCTCCTTCTCCAACCACAACTACAGCTATAAAAAGAACATTGGTAGGCAGTAATGATAATATGGCTGATTTTTCTCTGGAAGGCAGTGTGAAATCCGGGTTTGTACAGAATCCATTTATAAAGGACAGCAAAATTGTCTTCGGAACGGAAGTGAAAGATGTGAAAATCTATGATACCTTCAGGCAGATTGTTAAAAAATCACCTACGAAATTAGCCTCAACTCTTGATATTGCTGAGCTCCCAAAAGGAACTTATATTGTTACCGGAACGATTAACAATATTCCAATCTCACAGAAAATTATAAAAGATTAGTTTTTAATAAAAAATAGCTTCTTTGAAAATGTCATTCTGAACACAGACTGAAAGTCTGCGAACGCAGTTCAGAAATGTAGTGAAGAATCTCATGAGCTCGTCTGCTAATAAGATTCTTCCTTCGTCAGAATGACAAAAGCCAAATTATTTGACTTTTGAGACTATCTTTTTATTTTTTTCAGTATTTTAATACCAGCCTCTTCTCGCTGCATTAATGATTGATCCAAGGTTAAGAATCAATGTATATCTGATACGCTTTCCATAATCTTTGAATGAAGGCTCAAAACCTAAAGAAGACTGTATCGGGAAATAAACCTCCAGGAAATCCGGGATGATTCTTACTTTAACTCCGGTGTCCCATATGAATTTTGCAGGAAGATCTTTGTTTTTATAAACCCCGGCATCAGCATACACATGGAATATTTTCCATACACTTGAATCTACATTGGCTGAAGTGATCCATTGGTTTACTGTTCCCGGAAGAAAAGATTTAAAACCACCGTCAGCTAATATAAACTGCTGCGAAAGAAGACCGCTGCTGGCACTTTCTCCTAAAAGGTTATAAGAGAATGAATAATTGGAAACTCTGGAAATTCCATAGTCGAAAAGATTATTCCTTGTGTTGTTTCTTAAAAAATATCCGGCAAATAAACGTAAACTCAACTTTTGTTTAGGAGCAAATTCCCATCTGTAAAAACCTTCAGCTGTGATTTTATTAAAATCTTCCATTCCCTGTGTGCTCAGACTAAAACTTTTTTCATGGATCATCTGGCTGTCACTATACCCATATCCGACAGTCCAGACATTGTATTTGCTGTAGTCGTTATTGGCAATCATTTTAGGGCTCAGATCTCTTTCAAAATAATTATAGGAAACTCCGATGCTTCTGCTTACGGTACTTCTGGGATTTTTTCTGAAATTAATAGAGGAAGCTATTGAACTCTTTCTGTAGGCTAAACCATAATCGTAATGGAAATAAGAACCGGAAACGCCAAAGGTTAAGCTTCTGATAATACTTTCGGCAGGCAGAATAGAGTAGGAAACAGCTCCCGAGCCTGTCAGTTTTCCTGTTCCAGTACTGTAGGTAGGAGTAACTGAATAGAGGAACTTCTGATCAAATAAAGATTGGTTTTTTAAGTTAATTCCCAAAAGAAATTTATCATATGTATTGTTGAAACGTACTCTTGGGGTGATATAGATTTCGTTGTATTCCGGATTTGGAATGTCTTTTATTAATTTAAGTTTGATTTTTTTTGCATTGGAAAATATACCTTTTGCATACAGAAAGTTATCCCTGTAATTGGATTCAGGGAAGGTGTAGCCGCTATTTAATGTAACTTTATAGATGTTATCAGAAGCAGGAAGCGACAGGTTGGTAATGCGCTCATTTTCTTCAGTATCTATCCAGTATGTCTTTTTTTCTCCTTCTTTGGTCTCTGTTTCTAGCTTTACAGGAATGGAAATATCTGTATTTTTTGTAATCTTTATCTCAAGAGAATCGTCGGCTTTTTTAATGTTTTTTAATTTGAAATCAACTCTGTTTTTCTGTTTTAAAAAGCTTGAAAGATAGGCAGTTGATTTATTTTTATCGGAAAGGGAAGACAGGAAATCTTCAGGATTAATTTTTTTTCCGGAATTCTGAGAGATATAACTTTTTATAATATTATTGAAGCTGTCATACCCCATTTTATCCGCTGAATAATTAAAAAGACTTCCGGTTTCAAAACTACTGACAGCCATGTCATTGAAGTTGCTTAAAACAGGGAAGTGCTCATCAATTTTCTGATCAAGATTTTGCAGCATGATATACTGATAGGAAAGTCCGTAACGATCCAGAAGTTTTACTTTGGATGCATGGAAAAATTTTAAAGGTTTGATTCCGAATACTCTGGTCTCAGGAAGCGTGCCTAAAAGTTTGGTGTCAGCATAGAATTTTTTCAGATACTGGATTTCCAGGTAGGATTTTAAACCGTTTTTAAACCAATGGTCTTTTTCTTTATCAGCAATAACTTTTTCATCAAGAATTTTCTTGGCAATGATTCCAAAATAATCCAGATCTGTCTTTTCAGCATTGGTAAATAACTGAAATCTGAACTTCCAGAAAGTAATGTCATTATTTCCGAAAAAGTCTTCCTTAGCTCTGAATTTATCTGAAATAAAAATGCTTTCCGGAAGAATACCGATTCTTTCTTTCAGGAATTTTAATTGTAAAGGAAGATAAAACTCCAGATTTTGTTTTTCTTCCGGTTTTAGATTATAACCAAACTTAATTTCGGTTTCAGCTCCGTCAACATTGGTTTTTATTGAAGGATAGCCAGTCGGTGAAATCAAAAACTCAGGATCCGAATCCAGATATCCTTTGAATGAGTTCATCTGAACCTGTGGGAGATTACCTTCCACAAAATTATTTACAGGGATATCAAAGTTTACGGTCCAGAAAGTATTGAAACTTACTGGTTCTTCAATATCGTGGTAGTTTCTTTTGGAAATATTGTCCGGATCAAAATGATCCGGAACAATAAAGAAATATTTTAATACTGTATTCTGAGCGGATGTTCCGTATCCCGTAAAAGTTTTATCGGGAAGCTGCATCCGGTATTGCAACTGTAGAGTGACGCTTTCGCCAGGTTTTAATACATTTTTCAGAGGAATAAAAAGATTTTCATCTGAGATTGTAGTAACAGGAATGACTTCATTTTCAGAATTCTTAACATTCAGTTCAAGAAGTTTTCCCAATTGATCACTTTTTGCAAAGTGCAAATCAGTATTTCTGTCTTCCAGTTTTCTGTAGACTAAAGAAGTTCCGCGTCTGTTGTAAGCGGAAACCCAATTCAGGAGTTTTATAGTCTGCAGGTCTTTTTCAGAATGATTGTAGTAAACAATTTCCTGACTGATTTCAAGGTTCTTTTTGTCAGGAGACAGTTTAGCTTCAATATAGATACTGTCTTTCTGTGCAGAAACCTGTGCGACTCCCCAGAACAAAATAAGGCAAATGCTGATCTTTTTCAAATATTCGTGATAAAGGTCAAATATAACTTATTTTGTATATACTTTATAGGATTTTAACCCTGAATTGCTTTTTTTTCCAAAGAATTAATATACGCGTTCCAACCCTCTGTCTTATAAGTAATCGCAGATGCTTCAGGATTATCAGATTTGTAGATTCCTCTTCCTACAATGATAAAATCTGTATGCAGCGTTTTGAAAACATGTTCCGGTGTATTGTACTGCTGCCCTTTACCATCTCCTGAATCTGCAAGATTTACCCCTGGAGTAAATAATAAAAGATCTTCCGGAATTTTGTTCTGAGATACACCACCTATTACATTGGGATGAGATAAAGCTACTTTTAAAGCTTCTTCACGATAGCTTGCAGAAGTCAGAGCTCCTTTAGAAGACATTCCTACAATAGCTACCACTCCTACATTATGAAAGCAGTCTAATGATTCAAAACCTCCGATAACCTGAGATGTTACGAAATCTGCCCAATTGGTAATTTTGAAAACTCCACTCGTGAACTGAAGCTCCTGCGTGTTCCCAATGTCAGCAAATTTTCTGTCCTCCATCAATAAAAACTGATGTTTTGCAGCGATGGCTTTTAAAGGAGTGATTGTTTTTTCGTAATCGAAATCAGAAATAATATCAATATGTGTTTTTAAAGCAATGATGTGAGGTCCCACTTTTTCAGCAAGCTCCAATAACTCCTGTGTAGTGATAACATCTGCAGAAGCAATAAGGTTAGATTTTTTTGCTAAAGCTGTTTCCAGTAATTTTTTTGAAACGGAATGTTGTGTAGTCTGAAGCTTCTGCTCATAAGAAGATCTGGTTTCCTCTTCAAACTGAATATGATTCCCCTGAAGGAAGTCCTGAATTCTTTTTACTTCTTCATCAGACAATTCACCAGTTTCCTGAAGAATATTACATACTTCTGAAATATTGAAAAGAGTGTGTACTCTATATCCTTTGCTTTCCAATAGTTGTTTTCCACCTTGCTCTCTGTCCAATACCACTACAATATCAGAAACTTTAAGATCTTCCTGTTCTATTTCGGGAATAGTTTCTAACAAAGATTTTCCTGATGTGATTACATCTTCTACCAAAAGACAGTTTTGTCCTTTCTGATAAATTCCTTCAATCAGTTTTTTTGTACCATAGCTTTTAGCCTCTTTTCTTTTAATAATTAATGGAATGTAGCTTTCCAGAGACATTGCAGTCGCCATAGGAAGAGCAGCATAAGGAACTCCACAGATTAAATCAAAATTATCCAATGGAAGCATTTCCAGTAAATAATTAGCAAGATTTTTCAAAATTTTAGGATCTGAAGCCAAAGGTCTTAAGTCTACATAAAAAGGACTTTCAATACCACTTTTTAAGGTAAACCTACCAAATTTGATGATGCCTAGTTTGTAGCACTCTAAGAAGAATTCTTTTTTACTTTCCATTATTTTTTATTAGATACTGCAAATTTAAGCAATTGAAATAAGGCTTAAAAATTTATCGTTCATTTGTAAATAAAAAACCACCCCGGATTGACCAGGATGGTGTGAAAAATATAATAAACTATTATTTTACGATTTCAGCATCAATCACTTGAGCGCCGCTGTATTTTTGTTCAGCTTCCCATAATAAAAACTTGTCAACCTCTTTGATGAGCTTAGGAATGGTAAGTGACAATACTGCCAGGTCATCCATGACTCCAAGTACTGGTATCACAAATTCAGGAAGCAGGTCAATAGGAGAGAGTACATATAAAATTCCCAGTAAAGGAAGAATAATGTCTATGGATCTCATCGGATAGACTCCTTTTCTCCACATTTTGACCATTCTGAAAATATCAGGGATCTTTTTTATAAAGCCCTTGTGACTGATGGCTTCTTTTGCAAGATTTAATTTTGAATATTTCATTTTGTGTTTGGATTTAATAAATTTTTCAACGCTATAAATTTCACAAATCCTGTACCAACAAATTATAAAATTTAGTTAAAATATTATTTGATAATATTGTCAATGAACTGATGCACAGTCTCTGTGTTCCAGTCTTTTGTAGCGTCCTCTTTAATAAGGATTCTTCCGTGCTTATCCAGTAGGAAAGTGGTGGGGAATACCTTGGGAAGAATTTTCTCAGAAATAGGGCTTTGAGCAATATAAACAGGAACAGTGTAGTTGTTTTCTTTCAAAAACTTTCTTACATCTTCTTCTTTGTCATTCATAGCAATCAATACAAAATCTACATGATCTTTTCTAGTATCATACAGTTTCTGAATAGAAGGCCATTCTTTTCTGCAAGGTGGGCACCAGGTTCCCCAGAAGTTCAGGAAAATACCTTTGTCCTTAAAATTTTTAAGATTGGTGCTTGGCGCATTGATTCCTTTAAGTTCTATATCGTAATCCTCTTCACTGATATGTACGGCATTTTCAATGGTTGCAACGGGAAAGAACGTATCCTTCAGGAAGTTTCTTATTCCCGGTACAAACGCAATAACACCAATGATGGCAATGATTACAAGATAAATGATGCTTTTTTTCATATCTCTTTTTTATAGAAGATCTAAAATTTCCTGAACAGCATCTTTTCCTCTGTTCTTAGCATAATATATCTGCAGATCATTGTAGAACATATCTTTTGGATACGTTTCAGGATCAGCTTTATATTTCATCAACAGCTCATATCCATATTTCGGACGTGGGCCCCATGAATTTTTTACATTCAGGTCTTTGTCAAGAATAAGTACCTTAGGAATAGATTCTGTACCATTAGTCAGAAACTGGTTGATTAAGCTCTTATCACTGTCTCTAAGAAAAACTTTTACTTCATTGTGTCCTTCAAAAAATCTGAAGACAGCCGGAACTGTTGCGCTTGCATCTCCGCACCATGCTTCAGAAATGATTAAAATCTTTCCGTCAAAGTTTTTTGTGGCTAGTTCTTTCAGCTGATCTTCATCCGGGACGTATTTTTTTACCGTTCGGTCCATTCTCTGAAGACCCAGCTCATAATATTGTTTATATTCAGCTTCCTGTTGGTTGGCAGGATTCTCTAATCTTTCTTTTGCAATCTGAAGGTATTCCTCAAAAGAAATTCCTTTATCCCAGTAATTTTTCATTACCAAAAATATTTATGTTAAAAATTATTGATATTTCTTGTTTTGTTGATCAGAAACAGGTCTGCCAATACAAATGCAGCAAGGCTTTCCACTACAGGAACCGCTCTTGGAACTACACAAGGATCGTGACGTCCTTTTCCTTCTACGATTACAGGATTTCCGTCTTTATCAATGCTGTCCTGAGGTCTTAGAATAGTGGCTACAGGTTTGAATGCTACCCGGAAATAGATATCCATTCCGTTGGAAATTCCACCCTGGATACCTCCTGAAAGGTTCGATTTTGTAGTGAAGTCTGTATTGAAAGCATCATTGTGCTCTTTTCCCGTCATTTTGGCACCGCAGAAGCCGCTTCCATATTCAAATCCTTTGCAGGCATTGATGTTCAGCATTGCTTTTGCCAGTTCAGCCTGAAGTTTTGAAAATATAGGTTCACCAATTCCTACGGGAACATTTTTAATCACACAGGTGATGGTTCCTCCAATAGTGTTACCTTCTTTTTTGATCTCCTTGATTCTTGAAATCATCTTTTCAGCAGTTTCAGCATCAGGACAACGGACATCATTGCTTTCTGTTTGGGAAAAATCTAATGCCTGGTACGGTTTTTCACAGAAAATATCACCCACGGAAGAAACGTAAGCATTGATCTCAATGTTTGGTAAAAGCTGCTTGGCAAGTGCACCAGCAACTACCCAGTTCATAGTTTCTCTTGCTGAAGATTTTCCGCCGCCGCGATGATCCCTGAAACCAAATTTCTGATCATAAGTAAAATCCGCATGACTTGGACGATAGGCCCCTGCAATATGATCATAATCTTTCGATTTCTGATTTTCGTTTTCAATGATAAAACCAATTGGGGTACCTGTTGTTTTTCCATCAAAGATTCCTGAAAGAAACTTTACTGTGTCACTTTCTTTTCTTTGAGTAACAATTGCTGACTGGCCAGGTTTTCTTCGGTTCAGTTCGTATTGAACCTTATCGAGATCTACCGTTAAACCTGCCGGAAAATTATTGATGATACCGCCATAAGCCACTCCGTGACTTTCTCCAAATGTTGTAAGACTAAGAAGATTACCTAATGTGTTGAACATAATACAAAATTACCTTTTTTTCTTCAGATAATAAAGTTTCTGGATTTGTTCTATTTATCACTGTTTTTGATATTATTGATAACCTTTTGGGCTTCCTTTTTTTCTTCTGAAGTCATTTTTTTCCAGATGAATCCTTTCTTGAGATCATTTTTGTCTAAAAGTTGAGGGAAAATACCCGCTTTTACATCATCAAAAATATAGAATGGGGTAACGGCAGGAAGAGGAGTGTCAAAACTGTAAGGGTAATTGCGAGAAACATTAAATTTTAAATTACCGATTTTAAATGTATTAAACTGATGGTATTCGTAAGTTGAAGGCTTATAAAGCTGCTCTTTTTGAAAACTTGTCATAAAACTTCCCACTCTGAAGCTCGGAATATATTTTTGAATCAATGCCGGAAAAAATAACATTGAAATAAAAAATAAGCTTAAAACCGAAAAGACAATAATGGATTTCTTGCGATTAAAATATTCTTGAAACAGAACAAAGAATATCACAAAAAAAACATCTATGAAAAATCTGTATTGAGCGGAAAAGGCAAGGATCGATATACTTTTTATCAGCAAAGAAATACAGATCAGGGTGATGAGTTTTTTCTTTTTTATCCAGGCAAATACAGAGAAAATAATTAGACTCAGGATAAAGAGGATATTGATTTTTGATTTAATTCCTTCAAGAAAGAACCAGTTTTTAATATGATCTGCCAGTGAAAATTTTTGAATTTCTTCATAGGTGTACTGCATATCATACGTCTTCATGACAGCAAATTGGGAGGAGGTTTTCAAAACTTCCGGATTGGGTTTCCAGAATACATCCAGATCACCTATTGCTATGGGGAAAATGGGAAAACCAAATGTCCATATATTTTTAATAAAAAAAAGGAAGAGAATCAGAATTCCTAAAAGCAATGGTTTGAAATTATTTTTGAAAATAAAAACAGAACTTGAGAATACTAATATGGGCAGCCATATCATCGTAGGTTTTATAGCAAAAACAAAAACAGAAAAGGCAAAAAGAAGGGTTGTATTTCTGTTTCCGGCTATCATTTCATTTAAGATGATCAATGAAAAAATAATAACAGGAAGATCCGGGCTTGGAGATTGTGAAAACAATAATAAAACCGGTAGAAAACAAAGGTGTATCCAGTTTTTTCTTTCGATGATATAAATGGTGTAAATAATCAGTAATACAACATTGATTCTTAAAAACGGATCAGAAAAATTGGAAAACCCAGCCTGAAAAATATGCCAGACAGACATTTGCCCCAGTGTGAGATCTACATTTGAAATTCCTTTTACCAATCCATATTCTGTAAGCCATTTCAGTGTGGGAATATAATACCCGAAATGATCTAATATATAAGGATAAAATGAACCTGCAAAAATAATAATAAGAGAGCCCGCGCTCAATAATGCAAAATCTTTCCTTGAAAACTGATAGAACTCCTGGTAGAGCCTGTTTTTAAAGAAAAATAATAATCCCAATAGTATTGACGCTGTTTCTACATAAATATTTAGAGGATAAAAAAAAGAAAGAACTGTCCATACCAGGCTTATTCCCAGAATTCCGGATAGAATTTTTCCTGAGATTCCCTGAAATAAAATCCCTGATACATTTTCAATGATTTTTCCCCAACCCATTAAAACAGGAATGATGAAAATTGAAGAAAACAGAATCAATAGCATAAAAAAAGATTGCTTAAAAATAAGCAATCTTTATATTTATTGTGAAAATATTTATTAACGTGGTTGTACCCTTCCGTCTTTTCTATCTTGTGATCTCCCAATGGTATACCCTGTAGCACCACCTACAACACCACCAATTACAGCTCCCAGTCCTCTGTTTTTCTTAGCAATCAGGGCTCCGGCAGCGGCTCCACCTACAGTACCAATTACAGTTCCTTTAGCAGCTTTACTCCATCCTTTTTTCTGAGTAGTTCCCTGTGAAGTTCCACTTCCGTTATTGGCATAACTTCCATTGCTGCTTCCTGATGAACCGGAATTTGAGTTTCTGTCTCTATATATTGTTCTTGTTTCTCTGATAACCTGTGGTCTTGAATTATTTTCAGCAGCAGCTCTTGCTTTTTTGGTTTCAGATATACTGTCTGCTTTTTTCTGGGCTTCATAGACCATTTTTTCTTTTTCAATCGCCAGCTTTTGTTTTTCTATTTCCAGTTGTCTGGCCTGAAATTCAAGTTTCTGTGCTTCCAGTGATTTCTCGGCAACGCTGTCGTCTTTCTTGCAGGCCGTCATCAAAAAGACGGATAAAAAACCTGCTAATACTATCTTTCTCATAATTCAAATTTTAATAAGGTAAAGCCAAAACGACTTTGATTTAAATATATTTTCAATTATGAAGCCAAAATTTAGTTAATGAGTGTTAAAATTGATCAGAGAAAAGTGAATTAATTTTAAATGCTGCTCACTTTTGTATTATTGATGGGGATTTTATGCGTTTGATATTGAAATTTGATTTTATGTTAAAATATTCTTTAGAAAGGAAAATTGATTCCTTAAGTAAATATATCATTAGTATTTCAAGTAGTTCCGGAATTTGTATTTGTAAATTTTAGTTCATTGATAGTTTTTACTCAATTCATATAAGTTGATTACTTTTGAGTACCAAATTACTTTTTAATATGAAAAAATCAATTTTTACAGTGTCAGCATGTATCGGACTGCTGGCTGTTGTAACATCATTTTCCTCTAATGAAATAGTAGAGAACAATAAAAACTGTTCAGAAATAGCTGATACCACACCAAAGACTCAGACTTATAAGATCCGTTATGGTCTTCTTTCAAAAAGCGGGGCAAAAATTCTTTCCGGAAATTATGATGTAGGAAGTTTTGTTGCAGAAAACATGGTTACCGGAGAAGTGTATGATACTTATTACAGTGGTGGGTTTCAGTCGGTACCACAATATTATAATGGTCTTCCAGCAGGAACTTATACTTTTTCTGCTATGCAGGGACAAGGTGGCTGGGTAGGTTATGGAACGGTAATTGCTACGGTTTCTGACGCACAGGTAGATTCTGATGGATATATTACGGTGTATATTCCGATCATTTGGGAGGAGTAGACTTGTAAGCAAAAAAACACCTAAATTTACCCTTCTTGAAAGCGAGGTTTTTTTTAATCATTAAGTAATTATTTGTATTTTTTATTTCGTTTTTATAGATTTTATATTAAATAAAATAAATAAATTACTATAATTGCATGAATTTATTCCATCTTTGATTTTTATAGAAAGTATTCATTCTCTGTTTTATTATATTCTTCTGCTAAAGAAATGTAATAATAGCAATTATGCTGAATGATTCTACGATATTCTGTTTGGATTTTTCTAAATAGATTTTTTTCATCATTTGTGTTTTTTAGGCCTCCATCAGGAGGCCGTTTCTATTTGTTCAGTTTTATGATTCTGCTCATATAATAAGTGAAAGGGAGATCGTATCTTTGGGTACAAGAACATTTTCATTCCATATTTTACCAAAAAGACTCTTCGTTTCGAGGAGTCTTTTGTTTTTATATATTATCTAGGGTGACTTTTATTTTACTGATTAACCGGTGCACCTTTTTAGTCTGATAACTAAGGAGGTCATAAATTTCCTGTGAATTGGTGAAAACCTCAGGAACAATCTGGTTATTGATAGATTTGATTCCCCGTCTCTTCATCGTCTCATGTATCACTCTGGCAAACGATTCTTTTGCGCTTAGCTTAGCTTTATCCTGGGAAATTCCATTGGAGTGCAGCCTGTATAAATATAAAGGTTCTCTGATGAATTTAGCTTCTCCCTGTTCTAATATTTTTAAATACAGATCCTGATCTACTGCATTTTTTAAATTCGGATTAATCCCTGTTGTTCTTGAATAGATTTCTTTTTTAAATGCAAAGAAATGTGCAAACTGAATTGGACAGTTGAAAAAATGACGGTTATTGTAAATCTGCTTGGTGCCGGCATATACTCTTTTATGAGTAAGGTTTTCATCACATAGCATCATTTGGGAATAAACGGCAGCAAGATCATCTCTGTCAACGAATTCCTGGGCTGTTTTTTCCAATGCTTCCGGATAAAGTGCATCATCAGGATCTAAATACGCGCACAAATCTCCCTGAGCATATTTCATACAGGCGGCTTTTGTAAAGCCACAACCTTTATTCATTGCATTATGATAGAGTTTGAAGCGGGGATCATTCTGGATAAGAGACTGTATAATCTCTACCGAATCATCTGTAGAGGCGTCGTCAACAATAATCACTTCCCAATTTTCGTAGGTTTGGCTGATTAATGACTCATAGCATTCCTTAAAATACTTTCCATTATTATAGTTTGCTATAAGTATAGAAAAATTTATCACGATTTTTTGAATTAATGAAGCGAAATTACAACATAATATATGTGAAAAACATAACCTCGATCATAATGTATTTGAAATTTTTTACTATATTTTAGAAATGTATAAGGTGAATTATATTTTAAATGCTGTTTGTCAGTGAACTGGCTTTGAAATATTTGATTAGGGCTGGAAAAATAGGGATTGAAATATTATTTGTTTATTGTCTTTTTTTGAGAAATATTGTCTGGTAGCTGGATAGCTTAGTATTTAAAAGAAATAATAATTTTATGATTGTACTCATAAAATAAAAAAAAAGACTGCTATATCTTTGGTTAAGAATTAATAGATAAAATAATTTTTATCTCTGATATAAAATTTTTTTTCATCATTTGTGTTTTTTGAGGCCTCCATTTTTGGGGGCTTTTTCATATAGTAAACCTCAAAATACTTTAAAGATCAAAGAGTATTCTGCCGTCAAATGGGACATCCCAAATGATAAATACTTTGTCGTTTGATTTTCGCAAGGGAGCTTGAATTATTTCATAGTCTCCTTTTTCAGTTAACCTTTCTACAATGAGATCAGAACCTTTACCTATTTCATTTACTTTGTACTCCAACTGATATTCTTTTTCATTGCTTTTTGTGAAATCTTTCTTACTAAAAATTCTTTGTGCCATGATGATTTAAATTTATTGGATTGATTTATATGAAGAATAAATTATGCCAATTTGATGTTTGATTTAGTTTTTTTTTGATAGCTGACTGAATATTTGAAAGTTTTTATTTTCCGAATGTGAATTTTATTTACCAAATTGTAAATTATTTTATTTTTAATATTTTTACCGGCATGTTATATTTATTTTAATTAATTATAAATAATTATGAAGTGGTTTTTAAAGCATCAATAAAATCGGGTTAAAATGCTAAAATTGTAAAATTGATACAGCCAGCGTAAATTGTTTTTTTTTCTCAAAATTGGCATTCTTGGCACGATTTTTCGATATAGAAATGTAACTCATGTTTAATTTGAGTTTTCATGGTTATTAGTTTTTATCCTCGGAATTTCCGAGGATTTTTTGTTTTTAATATGAAGCTGCTGATAAATGCAAATTGATTAATCCTTTATGTCTGAGTAAGATAGCTTACTATTCGCCTTTTTGCATTATTTATCAAACTCTTGTAAAATGAAGAGCTTGTTTTATAAATTAAAATAGGATGATTGTTTAAAAAGTGATCAATGAATGAAAAGTGATGATAACTGTTTATGGGTTTAAAATAAATATCCCTGCTCTTTGGCAGGGATATTTATTATGGTAAGTTGGATAAATTATCTAATTTGCTTTCTAGAGCAAGTATTTGTCCACTGTCATATTGGTCTTTTCTGTCGAGTAGATATCCTAAATAAATTATAATTGAATCAATATGCCTTCTTGAAATAAAAACATTGTCTTTTTGAATTTCTTCTTCTATTTCTTCTACGTATTCTATTTCTTCATCATCCGATCTGTCCTATATTTCTTTTTCGTATTGTATAGCATCCTGTATCAGATTTTTTTCTTCAGGAGTAAATTGTATCATCAGTATTTGATTTTAGTCTTACTAATATACAATTATTTTAAAGTCTTATTTAAAATTAAGTTGAGAGCTATTGTTTTTCTTCCGCTTCTTTAGCCCATTTTTTAACAGTGTTTTTTACTAGTCTGTAAAAAACATAAATAGTACAGAAGAAGATGAATAATAATACAATTGCTGAAATTATAATGTGTGTTGCTGATATTGATAAAAACATGGCGAAGTTCTTTATATAGTAGGATATTTTTCACAAATATAAAAATCTACATGTAATTACTCTATATATATGTAAAAAGAAAGAAGCAAATGATTGTATTTTTTGATTTTTTTTAGAAACAAAAAAACCTCTAAATAACTTAGAGGTTTTTTTTGAGGTACCTAGCGGATTCGAACCGCTGTAGATGGTGTTGCAGACCACTGCCTAGCCGCTCGGCCAAAGTACCATTTTTACCATTTTTGAGGTGTGCAAATATAGCAAAATTTCTTTATGAACAAAAGTTTTTAAGCAATTTCTTTATTCCCAAGAGCCTCGATTTCGCTTTTTGCTTGAATTTCAGCTTGATAATTTTTAATGTTAATAACTCTTGTTTCACTCCATTTATCATGCCAGCCATTTTCTCCCAAAAAAGAAAGGGCATCAAAAGGAACAATTCTGGAAATGTTTCTGATCAGATAATCATTGAAAGTAGGCTCAGTACCATCGATACAAATGACTTTACTTCCGGTAATATACTTACCAACGGATCTGCCTTTTGTAAAATATTCTATAAGAAAAGTGTATATAAAATAGATTAAAGAGGTTATCAGTATATCCAGAAATCTATTTACTTCTGACATTTTATAAGCAAGATTAATGAAAAAATCATTATTGGTAAGATTGAATATTAAGGCAGCAATAAATCCGAAAGTAAGAAAGGTAAGAGTAATGACAAGTCTGTCAATAATAAAATTAGCAAGTCTTACCCCCTTTTGGGCTCTGTTTCTGTCTACAACGACTAGATATTTTCTCATGTTTAAGGTTATTAGTTTTTTAATTTAGTTTTTATTTGAAGGTTAAAATCCGTTGACCAGTAATTTTAATGAAGCATTTGTATCAATCACGGCTGTAATTCCGGTATTGCTAAGTAGAATTTTGCTAGGTTTCAGATTGAAGACTTTCCCGTTCATCTTTAACCCTTTGTAATATTCTTTATTAAAAGCTTCTTCAATACTTTTTCTTGATGTTTCTTCCAGTTCCTGGGTTGGAATACCATATTCTTCTTCAATCATTTTTACAATTTTTCCCTGGAATAGGAGAGAAGCTGTTTTTTGAAGAATGTTGGTCGTTTTCAGTTTAAATTTGGTCTCAGATAAAACAATTTTTCTTTTTGCATCATCATACACCGGAATCCCGGAAATAATAGCGGTACCTTTTATATAACCATCGGTCTGAGCCTCAATCACCACTCTGTTATCAACGCCATATACTCTGATGTCTGTTACTTTCACTTTAGAATCGCGGATATCAAATTCTTTATTCAGAAATGTTTTTCTTGCCATATTGCTTGCCTCTGTAAAAGGGATATTGGCTGTAGTCTGTAAAATAAATTTATCCGCAACAGTAGGAGTGGAATTGAAATTGGCAACGCTGGTTACAGGTGAAGAAGCTACAGGTTTATTTCCTGTAAAAGTTTCGGAATAAATATCAACACCAAGCGTAGCATTGATCTGATTTCCATAAAATTTCAAAGGAGTAATATTCACTCCCACCGGGCTTACTTTCAGCCATGTATTATATTCTTCTGATATATTGAAAGGCTGCAGAAATGTATTCCAGGCCATTAAAGCATATTGCTGGAAATTCAGCTGTGTAGCCATTTGCTGATCTATCGTCTTACAGAATTTTTCCTGCTGCTCTTTTAAACTTTTTTCAACAATAGAGGTAATGGGAATCTGTATTCTTCCGTAATCGAGAACGGGTTTTGTTACCCATCTGAAGCCATTGGGTTGTGTATTGGTGGTAATGGTCCAGTTATTCTTAAAAGTAACTGTTGTGTTGAATGACATTACGGTTTCGAAAGTAGTATTCTGATAAGTATATACTCCCAAAGTTCCGATCCCTTTTTCTGCCCATATTTTTAAAGGAACTTCAATCAGTAAATTTTGACTGATTCCGCCAACAAGACGAATAGGTCTGGTTTTCCATACTTTTACTTTAAACTGATCATTATTATTGTCAGTATAAGAGTCATCCTGATAAACGAGGTCTTTCACAGAAGCATTGATC
Source organism: Chryseobacterium viscerum (assembly GCF_025949665.1). Taxonomy (NCBI): domain Bacteria; kingdom Pseudomonadati; phylum Bacteroidota; class Flavobacteriia; order Flavobacteriales; family Weeksellaceae; genus Chryseobacterium; species Chryseobacterium viscerum. Next base: position 241,590 of record NZ_JAPDFT010000001.1, read on the forward strand.
ATATTGCTCAGTTCCGAAAGAGGAATCGTTACAGGCATTGTAATACTGGATTTTATCTTTGGGAAATTATAGGCCGCCAGCTGATTATCAACACTGGTTTGACCAAAAGCGCTGATACCTATTACTAAAAATAATATTTTAACGAATTTCAATTTGTATGTTTTTAATGAACGAAAATAAGAATTTTAATTTTCTGGTTTAAAGCTTTTTTCCAGCTCAATGCTGGCACCTGTCATTTCTCCCTGCATAGGCGGGGCAGTTTTGGTGATTTTTAATTTAATATAATCAATCTGTGGAAAGCTGTTGTGGATTGTTGAGATGATTCTTCCTGCAACATGTTCCAGTAATTTGGATTTTATTTTCATTTCCTTGTGAAGAATATCGTTGATGTCTGCATAGCTTATGGTGTCATGCAAATCGTCGGATTCTGCTGCTTTCCACAGATCAGTATGAAGTTCTACATTCAGAATATAATACGTCCCGATAATATTTTCCTCAGGAAGTACACCATGGTACGCATATATTCGTACATCTTCAAGATATATTTTGCTCATTGCCTCATATTTTATGAAGCAAAAATCGTCTTAATTCTTCAAAATCTGAATTTATTTCTACAGTTTTTTTCTCCTTTTTCATAAGATTGTTCAACGATTCAGGAATTTCAATCTGAGTATGAATGGCTTTTTCCACTGCATCAGGAAACTTTACCGGATGTGCAGTCCCCAGAATAAATCCTTTTTGTTCAGGATTTTCCTGCAAGTACTGTTCCATTGCAGCAAAGGCTACGGCACTGTGAGGCTCCAGAATATATCCGTATTTCTTATAGACTTCTGTGATGATATTCATTGTTTCATCATCGTCAATGGAATATGCAGATATTTTGTTCTTTAAAGCTTCAAACTGATGTCCGAAAAGTTCTAAAATCCTTACAAAATTGCTTGGATCTCCCACATCCATAGCATTAGATAAGGTAGCAACTGCTTTTTGCGGTTGATAATTTTGGGTTTTAAAATAATCAGGGATTACCTGATTGGCGTTACAGGCAGCAATAAAATGGCTGACGGGGAGACCTCTGAAATGAGCCAGAATTCCGGCACAGATATTTCCGAAATTTCCACTCGGAACACAGATTACCGGTTGTTTCTTATGGTGCTGAATCCATTGTTTCAATGCTATTAAATAATAAATCTGTTGGGGAAGCCATCTCGCTACATTGATGGAATTGGCTGAGGTCAGAAATAACTGACTATTGATTTCTTCATCTGAAAAAGCCTGTTTTACAAGGTTCTGGCAGTCGTCAAAACTACCTTTTACCTCCAATGCAGAAATATTTTCTCCTAATGCGGTCAACTGTTTCTCCTGAACCGGACTTACCCTGTTCTTGGGATATAAAATAACTACATTAATCTGCGGAATTTTATAAAACCCATGGGCGACAGCACCTCCGGTATCTCCGGAAGTGGCTACAAGAACAGTGACTTTCTTCTGTTGATCTTTCAGAAAATAAGACAGACAACGGCTCATAAACCTTGCACCAATATCTTTAAAGGCAAGGGTAGGACCATGAAACAGTTCCAATATGGAGATCTGTTCGTTGATCTTTACCAGAGGAATTTTAAAACTGACGGTTTCAGCTACAATTTCCTTTAGTATCTCTGCAGGAATTTCATCTCCCACAAAATCTTTCATGCATTGGTACGCAATTTCTTCATGAGAATAATCATGAATATTCTGAATAAATTCTTCATTAAACTGTGGAATGTTTTCAGGGAAAAATAATCCTTTCTCTTTTCCCTGACCTTTTATTGTTGCCTCTCTGAAATCAAAGTTTTCCAGAGAATCTTTTAAGTTATAATATTTCATTTCTGTTTTTATAGTTAAGCTTCTTCAACGATTTGAATTCCGTTCGGATTTATTTTTGAAACGTATATCAGATTTTCTATCTCAATTTCATCATACACTGATTTCATCATCTGAGCAGTTTTTTCTGCTGTTTCTTTTTGTTCGGACAACATAAAAATAGAAGGTCCTGAACCGGATATTCCTCCTCCTAAAGCACCCAATTGTAAGCTTTTTGATTTTATTTTGTCAAATTTTGGAATCAGGATACTGCGGATTGGTTCTATAATGACATCGTTAAGACTTCTGCCAATCAATGAATAATCATTTTTCTGAATTCCTGCTACAAGACCAGCTATGTTTCCCCATTGTTCTACAGCGCTTTTCAAACTGATATTTTTCTTTAAAATCTGTCTTGCATCTGAAGTTTTGACTTCCACCTGCGGATGTACTGCCGTTACAAATAAATCAGGACTGTTCAGAGGAATGATATCAATAGGGTTGGAGGATTTTACCAGGGTAATTCCCCCATAGATACACGGAGCAATATTATCTGCATGACGAACTCCTGAAGCCAGTTCTTCTCCAAACATGGCAAAATACACCATTTCTTCTTTTGATAATTTGTTTCCTAATAATATATTGGCTCCAAAGACGGCTCCGGCGGCACTTGCCGCACTGGAGCCGAGCCCGCTTCCAGGTTTTATATGTTTACGGATAATCACTTCAAAACCAATTTTCAGATTAAAATATTCCTGAATTTTTAATAGGACAACACCCGCAACATTTTTGGAAGCTTCTTCAGGAAGTCCGAAAGAGTCAATATGCTTTATAATAATTTCAGGAGTTTCTAGTAACCTGAATTCCATCTCATCATATGGATCATAGACAGCCATTCCCAGAATGTCAAATCCGCAGACCAAGTTGGCAACGGTAGCCGGGACTTTTAATTTTACTTTTTTCATAATTGTATTTTAAATAGAACGAATAATATCTGCAAAAACTCCGCTTGCCGTTACATCAGCTCCGGCCCCGGCTCCTTTTACTACCAATGGCTGCTCGGAATACCTGAGGGTTTTAAAAATGACAATATTGTCTTTGCCATAAAGATGAAACAAATCACTATCAGGAGCGATATGCTGTAAACCTACTTTTGCTTTACCATCTTCAAACTCTGCAACGTATTTTAATATTTTGCCTTCATTTTTAGCATTTTTCAATAAATTTTTAAAATGATCTTCATATGCTGTAAGCTTTTCATAAAAATCATCTACGCTTCCCTGCATACATTCTTCAGGAAGAAAACCCACATTTTCAATTTCTTCGAATTGAAGCGGATATCCGGATTCTCTTGCCAGGATTAAAATCTTTCTTGCTACATCAGTTCCCGATAAATCAAGCCTTGGATCGGGTTCTGTATAACCTTCCTGCTGGGCCTGGGCTACCACTTCAGAAAATGTCCTGCTGCCGTCATAATGATTAAAGACAAAATTCAATGTTCCACTCAAAACAGCCTGAATGGATTGAATTTGATCTCCGCTTTTGATGAGATCGTTGATGGTTCCTATGACCGGAAGCCCTGCTCCTACATTCGTTTCAAAATAAAAATTACAGTTGTGGTTTCTCGCTGTATTTTTTAAAGTTTTATATTTTTTTAAATCTGAAGAGGCTGCAATTTTATTACATGCCACGATATTCACGCTTCTTTTTAATAAACTTTCATAAATTTCAGGTACATCAGCACTTGCAGTTACATCTACAAAAACAGAGTTTCTCAGGTTTCGGTGGATAATCTCTTCAGCAAATTCCCGCGCTGAAGCTTTTTCTCCCTGTTGATTCCAGATAAGATAGTCTTCCTGTGATATTCCTTTATCTGAAAATATCATATGACGGCTGTTGGAAATTCCTGCAATTCTCAGATTGATTAAAAAGTTTTCTCTTAAATAAGCATTCTGATCATAGATCTGCTGAATGAGTTTTGAACCTACATTTCCTGTTCCGCAGATATAGAGGTGGATTTGTTTAATTTCAGACTCGAAAAATTCTTCGTGAAGTACATTCACTGCTTTTTTACTGTCTTTTTCTGAAATAACAATACTGATATTTCTTTCTGAAGACCCTTGCGCAATTGCTCTTATATTGATCCCGTTATTTCCCAGACATCCGAACATTTTGGCGCTCACACCACTTCTGCTTTTCATACTTTCTCCAACCAAAGCCACAATGGAAAGTTCTGTTTCAATGTTTACTGCGCACACTCTTTTCAGATTGATATCATCTGCAAAAGATAAATTGATAGCATGTTCAGCACGTAAAGCTTCTTTTTCTTCAATGGCAATCGTTATAGAATGCTCCGAAGATCCCTGTGTAATAAGGATGATATTTATTTTTTCATGACTTAAACACTGGAATAATTTTGCTGAAATACCCGGAATCCCTACCATACCGCTGCCTTCCAGTGTAAGCAGAGCAATATTATTCATATTTGAAACTCCTACTGCAATCTGTTTTTCATTTTCTGAAGATTTCAGTTGGTGAGAAATTAAAGTTCCAGATGCTTCAGGATCAAAAGTGTTTTTGATGATCAGATCTATATTTTTTACCATGACAGGCTGAATGGATGGTGGATAAAGCACTTTTGCCCCAAAATGAGAAAGTTCCATCGCTTCATGATAAGAAATTTCTGAAATAGGTTTCGCATTGGAAGCCAAACGTGGATCAGCAGTCATCATTCCGTTTACATCTGTCCAGATCTGGAGCTCTTCTGCATGAATAGAAGATGCAATGATAGAAGCTGTGTAATCAGAACCACCTCTTCCTAATGTTGTTGCATTATTTTTTTCATCATGGGCTACAAAACCGGGCCCTACAAGGATACGGTTCTGATTTTCATTCAGAAAATGGATAATATTCTTTTCTGTGGAATCAAAATCTACTTTTGCGTTGGTGAAATTGCTGTCTGTTCTGATAAGATCTGCCGAATTCATCCATGTACAGTCTAGTCCTCCATGCTGAAGTCTTGATGCAATAATTTTTGAAGACAGAAACTCTCCGTAGGAGGCAATTTTATCTTTGATTCTGTTGGTAAGTTCACCAAGAACAAAGATTCCGTTGTAAAGGTCTTCTATATCGTTAAAATGTTTTTTAACAAAACTTAGCAATGAACTTTGTTCTGTGATAGGAAAAAGATCTTTGACCAGGCTGATATGTTTTTCTTCAAGATTCTGAATAATCTGAATATAATTTTCATCTTTAACGGAAGCATATTCTGCAGCTTTGATCAGTTGGTCGGTAACGCCATGAAGTGCTGATACAATAACCACTATTTTGCTTTTTAAAGATTCATCTTTTATAATTTTTTCTACCAGGAGAATATTCTGAGAATGGGCGACTGATGTTCCGCCGAATTTTAAAACTTTCATCAATTATTTATTTAAAGTTGGATATAACGAAGTGGCTACTCTTTAAAAAAAAGAGTATGGGTACCGGAAATAATATGTGAAAATTTACCCCGTTATGGGGTAGTTGTTGTAGTTGTGAATGTAGAAACAGAAGATATGCCTGAAATAGGTGATTTCAGGGCAGAAATATCAGATATGTTTCTTAATAAATTCATTGTAACAGAACAAATGTACAATTTATTTTGAAACTGCCAAGCTTTTAACATAATAAAATTTATTTCCTTTTTTGGAGATATATTTGTTGTAATTGATTAAAAATGTTACATTTATAACATTAACTAATAGTAAAATAATCATGAAAAATCTAAAGAAATTGAACCGCCAAAATCTGAAATCGATCAGTGGAGGAAATGTGAACAACTGTTTTGAAAATTGTCCTGCCGGGCCATACGGACCGGGTCAACCAAGATCATGTGCTGATTATCATGCTTTGCCAGAATGCTGTAAAGGAAGAGTATTGGTAAGCATTGACTGCTTTGATCGTCCTTGATTTTTAGTAACGCAAAGACAAAGAATATTCTTTATTTCTAATATTAAAATTAAGCGCTATGAAAACAATTAAAAAATTATCACGTGAAGAAAAGAAAAGCATCACCGGAGGATTTACCGATATCCAGATTGAAGCCTGTGGTGGTGAACAATTTGTATGTTTCCGCGGAGGTGGAAAATGGGGATGCTGGCTGAAACCGGGAGGAACCTGTTACGCACCAATGTTGTAAGTATTGTTGCTTGCACGATCGGATAAAAAAAATCAAAACTTAATTTAAAAATTAAAACTACCATGAGAAACTCTAAAAAATTAAACAGAGAAAATCTAAGAGCTATTATTGGAGGTGGAGGAGATACCTGTGCTGTCGACCTTGATTGCGGGCCAAAAGGATGTGCGGTATGTACAGATTTTAAAGGCCGTAAAGTTTGTCTTTACCTTTTCCCTTATGATCCATCAATACCAGGTAGTTGTATGGTTCTGGAAGACTAAAAAAATATTATTTAAAAACCATCAATTTGTTGTAAAACATAAAATCAAAATTTAATTAAAACTACTATGAAAAATTTAAAGAAATTAAACAGAAAAGAACTTGAACAATTAAACGGAGCAGCAGGTCCGTCAAGATGTGCAGGATGTCCACAACACGCTACATTTGGAGATGGTCCTGAATATCAGTATCCATGTTCTGCTTATCAGGGACTGCCTGACTACTGTAAGATGTGTGTGTTAGTAAGTATGGAGTGTGTGGACGGAGGAGTTTCTTAAAAGATAATCGGACTTTTATGAAAAATTTAAAAAAAATGAACAGAAGAGATTTGGAACAGATGAAGGGAGCAGGTGTATCCAAATGTGATGGCTGTCCTACGCATCTCGTTTTTGGACCAGGTTCTTCCACCGATCCTTCGTGCGAGGCATATTGGACATTATCCGAGAATTGCAGGATGTGCGTTGTTGTAAGCACAGATTGTTTTGTTGCAATTACTGCAGACTAAAATAGAAAAGCACTGTGAAAACAGTGCTTTATTTTTTTAACAATTATCCGGAATGTACATTCCTCTTGGTACGCAGATTAATTCTCCATTACAGCCTTGGCCACAGGTTTCATGTATTTCACAGTTTAAGCTGCAACTACTGCCGCCGCCGTTTACATTTTTAAGACTTCTTCTGTCTAATTTTTTTAGATTTTTCATATTTATTATTAGTTTGAATGCTAAATATAATAAATATTGAATAACAAAAAAATTATTTTATACTTTTAGAAAGATCTAGCATTGCCTCAATAGGTTTCAGTGCTCTTAATCTTAATTCTTCGTCGATAAGAATTTCAGGAAGTTCATACTTCATACATAAATACAACTTTTCCATTGTATTACGTTTCATATAGAAACATTCTGAGCAGTTACAGCTTTCATCAAAAACCAATGCAGGAATCAATTCCTTGTGAGGAGCACGTTTTCTCATCTCATGAAGAATTCCTTCTTCTGTCGCAATGATGAATTTCTGACAGTCATCTTTTTCTACATAATTCAACAGGGCAGAAGTAGAGCCGATAAAGTGAGCCAGTTTCAGAACAGCTTCTTCACTTTCGGGGTGTGCAATCAGCTTAGCATCAGGATTATCAGCGAGCTGCTGAGCAATTCTTTCCATTGAAAATGCTTCGTGTACTACACAGCTTCCATCCCAAAGGATCATGTCACGGCCTGTTTTCTTAGATAAATATCTTCCAAGGTTTTTGTCCGGTGCAAAAATGATAGGTCTGTCTTTCGGAAGTGCTTCTATTACAGTTTCAGCATTTGAACTGGTTACGATAATATCACTTTCTGCTTTAGTCTCTGCGTTACAGTTAATGTAAGTTGCAATTAAAGCATTCGGGTGCTGTTCACGCATTTTTCTCAGTCCTTCTCCGGAACAACCATCTGCCAGAGAGCATCCGGCCATAGTATCAGGGAGAACTACTTTTTTAGTTGGATTCAGAATTTTAGCTGCTTCTGCCATGAAATGTACTCCACAGAATACAATCATGTCAGCATTTGTATCTTTTGCCTGTCTTGCCAGTTGTAAAGAATCTCCAAGGAAATCAGCGATATCCTGAATTTCTCCGGGCTGGTAATAATGGGCAAGAATAACAGCATTTTTTTCCTCTTTAAGTTTAAGAATTGCTTTTACAAGCTCTTCACCCTGAGGAATAGCAATATCTTTAATATCCAGAAATCCTCTGACAGGAATTGCAGATTTAGCTTTTTCTAATGTTTCGGTACTCATATCAACCTCAATTTTTCCTTTATAGAAGTTAGAGATTAGACATTAGAAGTTAGTATAAAATGAGGATAATTTTCCTGAAATTAAAAAACTAACTTCTAATTTCTAGCTTCTAGTTTCTTTCTATAAAACTTTTTATTAAACTTTCTATTTCTATTTTAGCTGCATCAAGATCTTCATTAATAACGATCTTGTCAAACTCGCTGGCGTAGGACATTTCTTCTTCTGCCTTTGCTACACGGGTTTTTATGGTTTCTGCATCATCTGTATTTCTTGAAATCAATCTTCGTTCCAATTCTTCAATGGAAGGTGGTTCTATAAAAATAGACAGGGCTTTTTCACCGAAATATTTTTTTAAAGAAATACCTCCTTTTACATCTACATCAAAAATAACTACTTTTCCCTGATTCCAGATTTTTTCTACTTCAGATTTTAAAGTACCGTAATATTTGTCAGTATATACTTCTTCATATTCTACAAAAGCACCTTCAGAAATTTTCTGTCTGAATTCATCAGGTGTCAGAAAATGATAATCTACTGCATGAACTTCACTTCCTCTTGGTTGTCTTGTGGTACATGAGATTGAAAAATTCAGTTCCGGAAATGTTTCCAGTGAATGCTTTACCAATGTAGTTTTTCCGCTCCCTGATGGTGCTGAAAATATAATTACTTTATCCATTTTTTACAATTTCGGGTTACGAGGTCCGAGTTTCGGGTTCTTTTCTTAGAAATGACAACCACGCATCTCGTAACTCGTACCTATCATTACAATACGTTTAGCGTTTGTTCTTTAATTTTTTCCAGGTCATCTTTCATCATCACTACCAGTTTCTGGATTTCTGCGTGATTAGCTTTAGAACCTAATGTATTGATCTCTCTTCCGATTTCCTGAGAAATAAAGCCCAGTTTTTTTCCGTTGAAAGATTCATTGTCCATTACCTCTTTATAATATTTCAGGTGCTGGGCAAGTCTTACCTTTTCTTCAGAAATATCAAGTTTTTCAGTAAAATAGGCCATTTCCTGGTAAAAACGTGTTTCATCTACGTTTTCAAATTCTTTCAAAGATTTCTGATAACGCTCTTTCACGCTTACAATTCTTTCTTCTTCAAAAGGAATCACTTCTCCAAGATATTTGTCAATATTCTGAATATTCCTGTTTAGTTCTTCATGTAGAATGCTGCCTTCAGTTCTTCTGAATTCTTCAAATCTGTCCACGGCATTATTGACAATTTTTGCCAATGCTTCCCATTCACCTTCCGTAAGCTCGTCAGGCCTTGACGTAATGGCATCAGGAAGTCTTACCGCCATTTTAAGGTATTCGAAATTGGGTCCGTCAGAAGCTATGTTTCTAAGTTCGTTGATATAAGAGTCAATTAAGTTTTTATTAATTTTTACATCATTGGACTCCTCAAGATTCTCAATATTAACGTAACAGTCTACTTTTCCACGGATAATTCTATCGTTAAGAATTTTTCTGATTTCAAATTCTTTTTCTTTATAACGTAAAGGAATTTTAATATTCAAATCAAAGCTCTTGCTGTTCAGAGATTTAATATCTATAGTAATTTTTTTTCCTTCAAAAACATCTTCGGCTCTACCGAATCCGGTCATTGATAAAATCATAGTTTTTTATTGTTCTACAAAGATAAACATTTAAGTCTATAGTTTGGTTAATGTTGAATGGCTGGAAGATGGAGGCTGGAAGTTAAAATTAGATATAATTTATATTTATAATAATCTTCCCACTTTCTGCCTCCATCTTCCAGCCAATTAAATAAACTCATTTTCGTAAATTAGCGCTGTGAAAAAGAAAAATTTGATTTCTGTTGTAGGACCCACCGGAATTGGTAAAACGAGATTGGCAATTGATTTGGCTCAGCATTTCAATACGGAGATTATTTCCTGTGATTCCCGTCAGTTTTTTAAAGAAATGAAAATAGGTACAGCAGCACCTTCAGAAGAAGAACTGGCTGGAGCACCTCATCATTTTATCGGAAATCTTTCAGTGGAAGACTATTATTCTATCGGACAGTACGAAGAAGATGCCCTTCAAAAACTCAATGAACTTTTTACTACGCATGACACCGTAATTCTTGTTGGCGGAAGCATGATGTATGAAAAAGCTGTGATAGAAGGTCTGCATGATTTACCAGAAGCGAATGCTGAAAATCAGGAGAAACTTCAGACTATTATGGAGCAGGCAGGAATAGAAAAACTTCAGGAAATCTTACAAGAACTCGATCCTGAATATTTCAGTGTGGTGGATATTCACAATCACCGCAGGTTGTTGAGAGCCATTGATATTATCTGGCAAACGGATAAAAAATATTCTGAACATATTTCGGTTTCTCAGAATGGCAGAGATTTTAATGTCATTAGAATCGGAATAGAAGCCCCAAGAGAAGAACTGTATGACAGAATCAACCGCAGAGTGGATATGATGATGGAAAATAGCTTGCTGGATGAGGTGAAAGGTCTTGAAAAATTCAAAGATCTGACCGCTTTGAATACTGTGGGCTATGCAGAATTATTCAAATATTTTGACGGAGAATGGGATCTTGATTTTGCTGTTTCAGAAATAAAAAAGAATAGCCGCAGATATGCGAAACGCCAGCTGACATGGTACAGAAAGGCGGATGATATTCATTATTTACAATTGGGATATTCTGAAAAAGATTTTGAAGATTTACTTCAATGGATTGCGGAGGAGTTTGAAAAATAAGATGCTTTTACATTATTAAACGACTTTAGGAGTTTTTAAAATATAGATTCCTACGGAATGACATAGTGTGCGGATAAACTAAGCGCTTAGTTTGTCATTCTGACGAAGGAAGAATCCCATCGATTGTTTTTAAAGATTCTTCATTCCACTTTGTTCCATTCAGAATGACAGTACAGATGGTGATTAATTAGGGCGTTTTTATACTGAAAAAAATGCGGCTCTGAAAAGAACCGCACTTTCAACAAATATAATTTAATTTACTACTTCCAACCGCCGCCTAAAGCTCTGTATAGATCTACAATACTGCTTAATCTCTGTCTTTTAATGGAAGCCAGATTCAACTCTGCCTGTAGGGAATTTCCCTGTGCTGTAATCACTTCCAGGTAATTGGCTGAACCTCCTTTGTAAAGAAGTTGTGCACTCTTAATTCCATCTTTTAACGTGGTAGATTGCTCTGTGGCTTTCTGTTCCTGAACTTTTAAATTTTCATTAGAAACCAAAGCATCAGAAATTTCTCCAACAGCATTCAATACCGATTGACGGAAGGCCAGAACATTTCTTTCCCTTTGAATTTTTGCTACTGCAAGGTCTGTTTTTAATTGTCTTTTCTGGAAAATAGGCTGGGTAATTCCTCCTAAAACGGATCCGAATAATGAAGCCGGAATCTGAAACCAGTTATCAATTTTAAATGAATTTACTCCTCCATTGGCTGTAATCTTCAATGCCGGATACATATTCGCCTGAGCAATTCCTACCATGGCATTGGATTCTAATAAAACCAATTCCTGCTGGCGCACATCCGGTCTTCGGCTTACCATAGCTGCCGGAAGCCCTGCGGAAATATTCTGAGGTAATGAAGTATCAGACATTTCAATGGTTCTGTTTACTTTGTTAGGCAGTTCGCCTGTCAGAATACTCAATGCATTTTCCTGAATAGCAATATTCTGTTCCAGCTGAGCAATCAGAAGTTCTGTTGCCTGTTTCTGTGCGGCTGCCTGCTGTACTCCTAAAGAGGTGTTATCACCACTTTCCCACATTTTCTGTGTAATCATCAGAGTATTGCTGCTTAGTTCCAGATTAGATTTTGCAATAGTTAATTGTCTGTCAAGCATCAACAGGTTATAATACCCTTGTGCAATTGCTGCTACTACCTGAGTCTGAACTGCTTTTGAACCTTCATAAGTCTGAAGATATTGCATTCTTGAAACTTCCTGCTGGTTTTTAATTTTCCCCCAGATATCCGCTTCCCATGAAAGGTTAAAGGCTGCATTATAATCTTCAACATGGCTTGATCCTAAAAATAAATTTAAGCTTTGCCCGTTCATACTGTTTTTGGAAGGTCTTGAAATCTGTCCGTTTACTCCGAAGCCAACGTCCGGATATTGCATATATTTTGCCTGTTTCAGTTTTTCCTGTGAAGCAGCAACCTGCTTTAAGGCGATCTGAAGGTCATAATTATTTTTAATTCCTTTTTCAATCAATCCCTGTAAAATAGGGTCGCTGAAAAACTGTTTCCACTCCAGATTGGCTATACTGGCTGTGTCGGCAGTTGCGGTGTACTGGAATTTTTCCGGAAGAGGAAGCTCAGGTTCCGTGTATGCCAGCTTGGATACACACGAAACAGAGCCTATGGCCAGTACAAATGTTAGAATAATATTTTTTACTCTTTTCATAGTTTTTAAACTTTTAATTGAACACAAAACTTAGAGAGGTTTCTATTGAGGCACAAATTGTCTTTAGTAGGAGAAAATAGTTAGCTTTTTCAAACCATTAAGAACAGGCAGGTAAATAGGTAAACCTATGATCTTAAAATTTTCTCTAAGTTTTTGTTATTCATTTTTTTATTAGTGACTAGCAGCTAAAAGTTCTTCCTCCATTTGTTTTTTCAGAAGTCTTTTCTTTTTTCTGCTTGGCATTTTTTCATGCAGATACTGGAATACTACGTACATTACCGGAATGATAAAGATTCCCAATATTACTCCTGTAAGCATTCCTCCTACGGTACTATAACCGATAGAATGGTTTCCTTTTGAGGAAGCACCCTGTGTCCATACCAGTGGAAGCATTCCCACGATGAAAGCGAAAGAAGTCATTAAGATTGGTCTTAAACGTAATCTTGATGCCTGAAGAGCAGATTCAATTAATGTTTTACCTGCTTTTCTTCTCTGTACGGCAAACTCTACAATCAGGATGGCATTCTTGGCCAGTAGCCCGACCAGCATAATCAAGCCTACCTGAACATAAATATTGTTATCAATTCCCGCTAGCCCTGTGAATGCAAATACCCCGAAAATCCCTGTTGGAATGGTAAGAATAATCGCAAACGGAAGAATGTAGCTTTCATATTGAGCTGCCAGTAAGAAATAAACAAACAAGATACTTAAGAAGAAGATAAATGAAGTTTGTCCACTTGTTTTAATTTCTTCACGGGTAATCCCTGTCCATTCATATCCATATCCTCTTGGAAGGGATTGCTGAGCAACTTCTTCTACGGCTTTGATGGCATCTCCGGTACTGTAACCAGGTTTTGGAGTTCCGTTAATCGTTACTGCGTTGAAAAGGTTATTTCTTGTTACCGTTTCAGGACCGAAAGATCTTTTTAACGTCACCAAAGTTTTTGCAGGAACCATTTCTCCTGATTTATTTTTCACATAAATTCCTTCAAGTGAATTGACATCCGTACGGTAAGGAATATCTGCCTGAGCCATTACTCTGTAATACTTTCCGAATCTGTTGAAATCCGATACAAAGCTGCTTCCGAAATAAATCTGCATAGTCTGCATCAATTCTGTTACAGAAACACCCAGCTGATTGGCTTTATCCGTATCCACATCAATGGTATACTGAGGATTTCCGGCTGCATATGTTGTAAAGGCGAATGCAATCTCAGGTCTTTTCATCAGCTCTCCAATGAACTGTTGAGTAGTTGTTCCCAACTGTTCGAAAGAACCATTTGTTTTATCCTGAAGCATGAATTCAAATCCGGAAACGTTACCGAAACCTTGTACAGTAGGGAAGTTGAAGAAGAATGCATTGGCATCTTTCACCTGGCTTACCTTGCCTGTTAATGTTGCAGCAATCTGATCAGGATCTTTCATTTCACCACGTTTGTCATAATCTTTAAGTTTAATGAAACCTGCGGAATAAGGGGAAGCATTAGCATTACTGATGAAGTTCATCCCATCTGCTACCCAAAGGTGGTTGGTTGCTTTTTCACCATTGATAATTTTATCAATTTGTGCTGTCGCTCTGTGCGTTCTTTCCAGTGAACTTCCCGGAGGAGTATTCACTGCATACAATACGAATCCCTGGTCTTCAGTAGGAATAAATCCTGATGGTGCTTTTTTGATAAGGAAAACACTTGCTGCTGTAATGACCACAAGACCTCCTATCGCAACCCATTTGTTTTTAATTAAAAATTTAAGACTGTAGATATATTTTCTGGTCATGCTGTTGAAGCTGGCATTGAAAGCATTGAAGAATCTTGCTCCAAAACCTTTTTTATGACCGTGTTCACCATGTTCTCCCTGAGGATCATTTAAGAACATCGCACATAATGCCGGGCTCAATGTTAATGCATTTACTGCTGATATTAAAATCGCAATGGCTAATGTGAAAGCAAACTGTCTGTAGAAAACCCCTGCAGGTCCCTGCATGAAACCAACCGGAATAAATACGGCACACATTACCAATGTAATGGAAATGATGGCTCCTGAAATTTCACTCATCGAGTTCATTGTAGCCTGTTCTACCGGCATACCTGTCTGTTCCATTTTAGAATGGACGGCCTCTACCACTACAATGGCATCATCCACTACAATACCAATGGCGAGTACCAATGCAAATAAAGTAAGCATGTTGATACTGAAGCCAAATAACTGCAGGAAGAAGAATGTTCCGATAATCGCTACTGGTACTGCAATAGCCGGAATTAATGTAGATCTGAAATCCTGAAGGAAGATAAATACTACAATAAATACCAATACAAAGGCAATAACAAGTGTTTCCACAACCTGATGAATCGAAGCATCAAGGAAGTCCTTGGAATTATACATGATAATGGGTTTCACTCCTTTTGGAAGCGTGGTTTCCATTACTTTCACCTGCTTTTCAATTTCTGTCAGGATTTCGTTGGCATTAGAACCTGCTGTCTGTAAGATCGCAAATCCGGCAACGGGTTTTCCGTCTACTCTGTTGGTGGCAGTATAGGTATAAGATCCGAACTCTACTCGTGCAACATCTTTTAATCTTAAGAAAGAACCGTCACTGTTTGCTTTAATAGCAATGTTTTCATAGTCTTCATTCTTATTCAGTTTTCCTTTATACTTAAGGATATATTCGTAAGTTTCCTTACTTCCCTGTCCAAGACGGCCTGGGGCAGCTTCAAGGTTGTGATCTTTAATGGCTGCCAAAACTTCCTGTGGAGAAAGATTATTTGATGCCAGACGATCCGGTTTCAACCAGATTCTCATTGAATAATCCCTTGTTCCGAATACCTGAGCCTGTGCAACTCCGGGAATACGCTGTATCTGTGGAATTACGTTGATCTTCAAATAGTTTTGAAGGAATAGTTCATCATATTGCTTTTCATTTTCACTGGTTAATCCCATGAACATGATCATACTATTCTGTACTTTCTGTGTTGAAATCCCAGCCTGTACTACCTCCTGAGGTAACTGGCTCATAGCTTTCGATACACGGTTCTGTACGTTTACCGCCGCATTATCAGCATCAGCACCCTGTTTGAAGAATACACTTAGTGTCATTGTACCGTCGTTACTGGAATTTGAGGTCATGTAAGTCATGTTCTCAACTCCGTTTACAGCTTCCTCAATAGGGGTGGCAACCGAACGTGCTACAACTTCAGCATTAGCTCCAGGATAGAATGCCGTTACCTGTACACTTGGTGGAGCGATGTCCGGGAAGAGGGCAATCGGTAAATTAAAGAGAGACAAAGCTCCCAATAATAAGAGTATTATGGAGATGACCGTTGAAAGGACCGGTCTTTCTATAAATTGTTTTAACATAAGAAGTTTATTTTTTTAAGTCTTCTGTTTTGTAAAGGACTATAATGGTTTCGCTTTTAATAAGCTGTCAGACGAAATGTTTTTCGGTCTGATGGATGCGCCGTCTTTTAAGCTTCCAATTCCTGTGTATACGATTTTTTCGCCACGGGAAAGTCCTTCAGAAATAAAGTAATAACTGTCTGTTTTTCCAGATATTTTAATAGGTCTTCCCATTACTTTTTTATCTTTATCCATCACATATACATAGGTTTTATCCTGAATTTCGAATGTAGATTCCTGTGGAATAACTACAGCGTT
Organism: Chryseobacterium viscerum; assembly: GCF_025949665.1. Taxonomy (NCBI): domain Bacteria; kingdom Pseudomonadati; phylum Bacteroidota; class Flavobacteriia; order Flavobacteriales; family Weeksellaceae; genus Chryseobacterium; species Chryseobacterium viscerum. Next base: position 257,685 of record NZ_JAPDFT010000001.1, read on the forward strand.
CGAGATCAGCTGAGGCATACGTACTCTTCCTGTATTCCCGGTTCTTAAAGTTCCGTTGGTATTAGGGAAAACGGCACGTACGCTGATAGCTCCCGTAGTTTTATCAAATTGCCCGTCTACAATACTCAATCTTCCTTTTTCAGGGTAAGTACTGTTATCGGCGATGACAAGATCTACCATCGGCATATTTTTAAGTTTCTCTTCTAAGCTTGCTCCCGGGTATTTGTTTTGGAAAGCAATGAAATCAAGTTCACTTAAAGAGAAATAGGCATAGATTTCACTGATATCAGATAATAATGTTAATGGATTTGGATCTGTTCTGGAGATCAGACTTCCTTTTTTGTAAGGAATTCTTCCAATATAACCGCTTACAGGAGCTGTAATGGTGGTAAATCCTACGTTGATTCTTGCGCTTCCAACAGAGGCTCTGGCTTGAGAAGCAGCAGCAACGGCAGCTTCATAATTGGCTTTTGCTGTTTTAAGCTGTACATCAGAAACTACTTTTGCAGCAACCAATGGCTGAAGTCTGTCTACTTCCACTCTTGCCTTTTGAATATTGGCATTGGCAGCCTGAAGATTAGCCTGAGCCATATTCATCTGCTCGCCGTAGCTTCTTGAATCTATTTTAAATAACGGTTGTCCTGCTCTTACATAAGCTCCTTCTTCTACATAGATTCTATCCAGATATCCGTCTACCTGAGATCTGATTTCTACGTTGTTTTTCCCTTCCAAAGCAGTTGGGAATTCCTGATATGTAGTAGCGGGTGATGTAATAACGGTATAAACCGGAAGTTCTGGAGCTGGAGGCGCGGCATTGGTTCCTTCTGCGGCTTTTGTGCAGCTCTGTAAAAGAATTATACTTGCAATAAGTACAATAAACCTTGTTTTTCCAGGTAATTTCATTGTTGGTTTAATTTTTTTAATGAAGTGTTAGAGGTAAGTAAAGTGTTTTAATAAATGCTGTATTTTTTCCTAACAGTGTTAATAATTAGTTCAAAAAAAATTACAGAATTTTTAATGTCCAATGAAGTCGATTGTTTCCATAATTGAAAATTGTTTTTAATGTATTTAAGTGTATAATGATGGTGTAAGGTGTGTTAATTTTACTAACAGTGTTAATTGATAAGCAAAAAATGACTAATTTTAACAACTGAATACTATGAATGGTTTCATAAAAGATTGAGTTTTTAATCAGGAAAAACAGAATAATTTAAATTAATTCAGTGTTAAATTTCCTAACGGTGTTAATTTTTAATTCAAAAAAAATTTACAAAGACTTAATAAAAGCCGAAACAGTTTCGTCTAATGTCGTCTTATTCATTGTAGAAGGGATATCAGCTGTACGCATCATCATAATAGAGATCATTCCGTGTACGGCAGAAAACAGAGCGTGAGACATATGACAGGCATTGTCCGGATTGGATCCGTTTTTCTTTATAATCTCATAAGTACATTCATAGATAAGCTCCTGAAATGATGAAAATTCCTTTTTCATCTGACCTTTTCCGCAACACTGCATTCCAAGACCAAACATTAGCTGGTAATATTCCTTATTTTTAAAAGCAAAGTTCCAGTAAGCATCCACAATCGCAACAAGCTGTTCTTCCGGAGTATCATGTTTCTGTTGAGCTTTTAATAATTCTATGTGTAACTTGTGGAAGCCATCTAATGAAATTTCAAATAAAATAGCTTCTTTATTTTCAAAATAATCATACACCACCGGGGCACTATACTCAATAGCGTCTGCTATCTTTCGCATAGAAAGTGATGCCCAGCCTTCAGTTTTAGCCAACGTGAAAGCAGCCTGCAAAATATTTGCGCGGATAGATTCTTTTTCTCGTTGACGGCGTTCATGTAGACCCATGATATTTATTTACTAACAGCGTTAGCAAAACTACAAACTTTTTAATATAACTTCCAAAGGATATTATGAGTTTTATAGATTGGGCAACTATTTAAAGAAAAATAGATCAAAGGTTAGAAGCAGGAAGAATGGGGGCTGGAAGTTGTTTCGCGTTAAAAAAATACCATTAATAGAATTTGACTATAACTATTTTTGAGGTCTAAAAATCTTCCCTCCTCCAGCTTCCAGTTTCCTTCCTCTACTAAAAATAAAAGGTCTGTTTCAGAACCCAGCTCAATTAATAAAAGAAATATCTATCTTTGCGGTAAAGAAAAAAGGATATGAATACTCCCTCAAATATGCTGGCATTAGGAACAAAAGCACCGTTTTTTGAACTTCCTAACCCGTCAAAAACGAATGAACTTCAGTCTTTGGACGAACTGAAAGGAGAAAAAGGAACTTTGGTGATCTTCATGTGCAACCACTGTCCATTTGTTCTTCATGTGATCGACAAGATCAATGAATTATACGAAGATTATAACGAACGTGGAATTGAATTCATTGCTATCAATGCTAATGATATTGAAAAATATCCGGCAGATTCTCCTGAAAAAATGATCGAATTCCAGATTGAAAGAAATTTTGATTTCCCTTATTTATTCGATGAAAGCCAGGCTGTAGCTAAAGCTTACGAGGCTGCTTGTACACCGGATTTTTATTTCTTTGATGATAAACTGGATCTTGTATACAGAGGTCAGATGGATGATTCAAGACCTGGAAATAATAAAGATGTTACAGGTGAGGATCTGATTATTGCTTTTGAAAATCTTTTGGCTGGAGAAGCGCAGGAAGAAATTCAAAGACCAAGTATGGGATGTAATATTAAATGGAAATAAGGTTTATTTAGTTACTGGTTTTTACTTAATAATACAAAGCTGCTCTTTTAGAGTGGCTTTTTTGTTTCTTGTTGATTCATAGATTGGGGCTTTCTCTCGCAGATTTTGCAGAGGAAGCAGATTTTTAATTCTTAGTAAATTTCTCCATCTACTTTGTCACTCCGCAGGAGCCTCAGCGTAGTTTTGCCTCTGTAAAATGTCTATAACTAAGCCTAGATTCCTACGGAATGGACAAGTATAACGCTTAGTATAACCATGCGAATTGTCACTCCGCAGGAGTCTATACTACTATTAAAAACTTGCTTTAACCTTAGTCTCCTTTTCAACCTTCAGATCCACATTCACTTTATTATGAGAGTAATTCCTGATAAATTCCGAAGGAGTCTTCCCCGTATATTTTTTAAACATCCTGTTAAAATACGTCACATTATTAAAACCACATTGATAGCTGCATTCTGAAATAGATCTGTCCTGAGCCATCAGCAGACATGCTTTATTGATTCTATAGCGGTTCACAAACTCTGTGAACGTGATCTGAGTTGCTTTTTTAAAGAAATTACAGAACGCAGGCAAAGTAAGATTGGCCAGTTTGGCAACGTCTTCAATATCAATTTCCTTGTCGTAATGATGTTCTACATAGGTGAAGATATTTTCAAGACGGGTTTTATTCTTGGAAATAATGGTGTAGGGCATGATTTCTTTGTTCAGAAGATCATAGTCTTCACATTTTGAAAGTTCAAAAAGAATTTCAAGCAGCAGCAAATATCTTTTGTAACCCTCTGATTCCAGCATAAGCTTCAGTTTGGGAAGCATTACTTTTTTTACCTTATGATGAAAATGAATCCCGTATTTTGAAAGTTCCAACAGGTTTTTGATAGATCTGGCTTCTACTTCCTGCTCGGGAAACTGCAAAATTTCTTCTTTGAACTGAAGTACAATTTCTTCGTGTGGATCAATAGAATTCAGTCCAAATCCGGAGTGGGGAATATTGGAGCCGATTAATACCAGATCTCCATTTGTGTAATTACTTTTATGGTAACCTACATGGCGGGTTCCGTTGCCGGAAATGACACATACCAGCTCAATTTCGGGATGATAATGGTACTCCCATTTGAATTCTGAAATAGGGGAGTTATTATGAATTGTGCGGAACGAGCTCTTTTCATTAGGGATTACCCTTTCAAAAGTAACTTTCATTTAATTAATCATATTTAATTACTAAAAATACTAATTATATTAATATAGTTCAAATATTGATTTACTGTGTTAAATTATCGTTAACACAAATGCTTCTATCTTAGCTGACAAGAAATAACCTGAATGAAAAATATTAACATCAAGGCCGTTTTATTTTTAAACTATTTTGTCTTCGCAATTCTTCTGAATTCTGTAGGAACAGTCATTCTACAGGTACAGCAGAATTTTGGGATTTCAAAATCTTCGGCCAGCGTTTTGGAAGGCTTCAAAGACCTTCCGATTGCCATATGTTCTTTCATTCTGGCTTCATTTCTTCCGAAGATAGGAATCAAAAAATCGATGCTGATTGCTTTATTGCTGGTAAGCTGCATGTGTTTTGTAATGCCGTTTACCAATGACTTCTGGGTTTTTAAATTATTATTTGCAACCGTAGGAGTTTCATTTGCACTAATCAAAATATCGGTTTTTACTTCTATTGGATTGGTAACGGAAACAGATAAAGAACATTCCAGTTTTATGGGATTTCTGGAAGGTTTTTTTATGATCGGAGTATTGGCTGGAAATGTTTTATTCAGCTTATATATAGATGATCACAATCCGAAATCTACAGAATGGCTGAATGTATACTGGATTCTGGGAGGACTTTCAAGCTTATCTTTTTTATTCTTATTCTTTTCAAAATTGAATGAACAGGAGGCTAAAAGTGAGAAAACAGATCTCTTGGGAGATTTAAGAAACAGTGTAAGCCTTTTCAGTTATAAAAAAGTTTTGTGCTTTTTATTATGTGCTTTCCTTTTTGTATTGGTGGAACAGAGCTTTCAAACCTGGACACCTACATTTTATAAGGAAATTTTAAAAGTGCCTACATCCATGAGCATCCAGGCGGGAGCGGTTTTGGCAGGAGCTTTTGCGTTGGGAAGATTTTTATCGGGATTCTTCTCCAAAAAATTCAGCTGGATCTATGTAGTTTCTTTCTGTGTGGTTGGTTTTGCCATCAGTTTACTACTGGTTTTACCTCTTACCCATAATATTCATATTGATACGAATACAAATTGGATGAATGCACCTTTGGTGGTCTATTTATTTCCTCTGATGGGAGGTTTGCTGGCACCTATTTATCCAAGCATTAATTCTGTAATTCTGGCATCTATCCCCAAATATTTGCACAGTGCAATGTCAGGATTGATAGTTGTTTTCTCAGCAATCGGGGGAACTATAGGTTCTATTATTACCGGTTTTGTATTTCAGGAGTTCAGCGGGCAGCAGGCATTTTATCTTTCCCTGATTCCGCTTTCATTACTGATCACATCCGCGGTTTTCATGAATAAATTAAAAATTAATCCTAAAAAATAATAATGAGTAATCAGCTTTACATAAACGAAATTCAAAGTCTGTTTGATGATGTGCAGAGATCTGAAATTTTTGAAGATCAGAAAATGATGACGGATGCAGTTCCTCTGTTTCCTATTGCAAAGATTAATGAAGATTATGAAAAATCAAAAAAAACTGAAGGTTTTAACCTGAAAGATTTTGTGATGACCCATTTTGATTTTTTAGGAGCAAGAGTTTCTGTACACAGAGAAGAGCAACTTCCAATTGGTGAACATATTGAAAAATTATGGGATGAACTTACCCGTACAGCCTATGAGGAAAAAGGGACACTTTTAAAATTACCCAAACCTTATATCGTTCCGGGAGGTCGTTTTAATGAGTTTTTCTATTGGGATAGCTATTTTATTATGCTTGGATTACAAGTTTCCGGCAGAATAGAAATGATGGAAAATATCATTGAAAACTGCTCTTACCTGATCCTGAATGTAGGATTTGTTCCTAATGCGAGCAGAACTCATTTCCTGAGCAGATCTCAACCGCCTTATTTTTCATTAATGCTGGATCTTCTTTTTGAAACGACGCATAATGAAGGAATTTATACACAATACCACGAAACTCTGGAGAAAGAATATGCTTTCTGGATGAATGGCGAAGAATGGCTTGAAAACGCATCCAGCGTAAAAAGAGTGGTTAAAACAACAAACGGAGATATTCTGAACCGCTATTACGATGCAGAAAATGCACCACGCCCTGAGAGTTATCTGATCGACATTGAAGATTATGAGACCACTTCAGGTGATGAATTCTACAGAAATATAAGAAGTGCCTGTGAATCCGGCTGGGATTTTTCCAGCAGATGGTTTGCAGACGGAGAAAATATACAGACGATAGAAACACTGAATCTTGCACAAGTAGATCTGAACTGCCTGTTGTGGCATCTGGAAATGACTTTGGCAAAATCTTCAGCGCTTCAGAATCTGAGTGACAAAGAAAATTATTTTTCAGAAAGAGCAGCAAGCCGAAGACAGATGATCAATAAATATTTCTGGGATAGAAATACTAACAATTATAAAGATTATCACACTAAAAAAAACACAAAAACACCGTCTGAACATATTGCTGCTCTTTACCCTTTATTCCTTGGAATTGCAGATCAGGAACAGGCAGAGGCAGTTGCTAAAGCTATAGCTGAGAAATTTCTTTACAAAGGCGGATTGGTCACAACTACTAAAAACTCAGGCCAGCAGTGGGATCTTCCCAATGCATGGGCTCCTTATCAGTGGCTGGGCTTTAAAGCAATGAAAAATTATGGCTTTGATGAACTGGCTGAGAAAATAAAAAATAACTGGTGTTCCAATGTAGAAAGAGTTTACAAGAATACCGGAAAACTAATGGAAAAATACAATGCATTAGACACAGAAACAATAGCAGGCGGCGGGGAATACCCTAATCAGGATGGATTCGGTTGGACCAATGGAGTGTATTTACAATTACAACAAAACTGAAACTAACAATAAAAATAAGGCTATGAAAAAAAAATCAATCTTTTTAATCGCCGCAACAGCTACGTTATATTTTAATAATGCTTATGCCCAGGAAACTCCGCAGGATTCTGCAAAAATTTCCTCTATCGATCAGATTGTCATCACAGGAAATTCAAATCCAAAGAAAAAAATAGAATCCAGTACAGCGATTTCCACATTCAGTTCTAAAGAAATTCAGAAGCAGAATCCAATCAGTGCAGCTGCTTTATTACAAAGAGTTCCGGGATTTGCTGTAGAAACTTCTGGTGGGGAAGTGGGAAACAATCTTTTTGCAAGAGGAATTCCTTCCGCAGGAGCTTATGAGTTTGTACAGGTACAGGAAGACGGACTTCCGGTTTTTGAAGACGGAGCTCTTCAATTTGCCAATGCGGATAACTTTTTTCGTGTAGATAATTCGGTCAACCGTATGGAAGCTTTGAGAGGTGGTTCCGGATCCATTTTTGCAACCAATTCTCCCGGTGGTTTGATCAACTTTATTACCAGAGAAGGGACCAATGATTTCAGAGGTACGGCAAAGCTGGAAACAAGTACTTATGGGTTGATGCGTACCGATGTGAATGTAGGTGGAGCTTTGGTTCAGGATAAATTGTTCTTTAATGTAGGAGGTTTCTACAGAACAGATGACGGGATCAGAAAAACGGGTTTCAAAGCCAATAATGGCGGACAAATCAGGATGAATCTGAAATATGTCTTTGATAAAGGCTATGTAAAAGTATATTACAAAAAACTGGATGACAGAAATACATTCTTCCTTCCTATTCCTTTGGTGCAAAACGGCAACAAGCTGAAAGGGTTCCAGAATTTTGATCCTAATTACGGAACATACAGCTACAGAGCAATCAGTCAGCTGAATATACCACAGGCCGGAGGTGGATTTTTCAACAGAAATCTTGAAGACGGAATTCATCCGAAAGTAGATGTATTAGGAGCAGAATTTAAATATGATCTTGGAAACAATTTCAGCGTTTTAAACAAGACCAGATACACCAATATCAACATGAATTATACAGGAATTTTCCCTGCAGGAGGTCCGCAGACGATGGCAGAATTTGCTAAAAGCAACGGAATTGCCGGCAACAATTATCAGTATTCACTGGTGAGCAACGGAGCTGTGGTTAATCCTGAATATGTACAGAAGCTGGGATTCTGGGCAATTGACAAACAGATGAATAATTTTGTGAATGATCTGCAATTCAATTATAAATTTGACCAGGGAAATGTTACTGCAGGTTTTTATAAATCTAATTGGAAATCGCATCAATACTGGAACTGGAGTAATATCCTGACTACAGCTACAGACAGACCGGAGTTACTGAATCTGGTAGATACTTCTTTAAGTCCTTCAGATGTTGGATATTCTAAAACGTATAACGGAGTTGCCAATATGACATTTTTACAGAGAGATACCCAGACTCAGGGAAGTTTGAATGATCTTTATGTAAACCTGGATTATAATATTACCGATGCTTTAAGTGTGAATGGAGGTCTTCGCTACAGCCATGATTATTATAAAGGAAACTTTGCCAATACAACCTCTTCCAATTTAAATAATTCCGGGTTAACGACCGACGGAACACACAGTTTTGTCACAACCACAGCTGACGATAACATGAGCGTGCTTGGAAATAAATACACATACTGGAATTATAATGTAGATAAGGTATCTTTCACATTAGCCGCTAATTATAAGATCAATAGAGAGAATGCAGTGTATGCCCGTTTTTCTAACGGTTTCAGATCACCGAATGAAGAAGCATATTACAACTATTTCTCCAATCCGAATCCCGATAAACCTTTAAAATCTGTAACAACCAATCAGCTGGAAGTAGGATACAAATATTACTCGCGAACTTTTGATATAGCAGTAATTCCGTTCTATTCTACCTTGAAGAACCTCTCATTTACGGATGTTTTCTCCGATGGTAAATCCGAAAATACTTTCGCCAATACAGAAAACTATGGAGTTGAAGTGGAAGGTTTCGCCCGTTTATTCAATAATATTTTAGAAGTAATATTCAACGGGACAATCCAGAGTCCTAAATATAAAAACCTTGAGGCCGGAAGTGTTCTTGAAGGAAATGTGGTAAGAAGAATGCCTAAGTTTTTCTTTAATATTTCACCGGCAGTCAATATTACAAAAGCATGGAGAGCTTATGTAAGCATGAATTACTATGGAAAACGTTTTCAGGATGAAAAGAATGTGCAGACATTGCCTTCATTCACCGAATTTGGGGCAGGAATGTCTTACCAATTAGGAAGAATACGTTTTGCTGTGGACGGAACCAATATCTTTAATACAATCGGAATCACAGAAGGTGACCCAAGAGCGGGTTCTCCAAACGGAGATGGAATCATCATGGCAAGACCTATTATGGGGGCTGCAGCCAGAGCATCAATCACTTTGGATTTCTAATTTCTATTTCTTTATAACAACAAAACCGTCGAAGTTACTGACGGTTTTGTATTTTTTTATTTTTATGTTCTCCCGCAGATTAAGCCGATTTTAAAATAGTATTTGGCTTATTCTGCGGGATTTTTACAGGTAAAATAATAAGAGAATTCTGAACATATTAAAGTTTGAATGAACATGAGCAGAACTCTCAAGCTCTCTTACTTCAAAAACGGATTATACTGCTTTTCAAAACCAATCGAGGTAGGATTTCCATGTCCTGAGAAGACCTGTGTATCCTGATCCAGGATGAAAAGCTTTGATTTAATACCATCAATCAGCTGCTCATAATTTCCTTTATATAAATCTGTTCTTCCGATGCTCCCTTCAAAAAGAACATCTCCTGAGATCATGAATTTTTGATTTTCGTTATGATAAACTATACTTCCCGGAGAGTGTCCCGGAACATGGTAAATTTTAAATTTTTCACCATCCAGATCCAGTTCATCGCCTTCTTTTATATATTCCACATCTACTTTTACAGGATCTACCTGCATTCCGAATCTCATTCCACTTGCCTGAAGCATATCCAGAACTTCCTGATCCTCCTGATGCATTGTTACGGGTACTTTGAACGTATCAAAAGCCCATTGAAGTCCCAATACATGATCAATATGTGCGTGGGTCAGAAGAATTTTCTGAATTTTCAGTCCGTTTTCTGAAATGAAACTGTCAATAGCCTGAGTTTCATGCCCTTTCATATTTCCCGGATCAATTAACCATGCGTTTTTATTCTCGTTATAAATGATGTAAGTGTTTTCGCTCGCAAAGTTGAATACGAAACCTTGAATCTGAAGCATATCTGAATATTTTTTATTCAAAAATACGATATTATTAAGAAAATGGCTATTTTTCGTTATCTTCGTCATAATGAAAACTTTGCGAATACTCTTACTTACTTTGAGCGGACTGGTTTTTGGACAAAATATCCAAAGTGTTCAGTTGTTCAATCCTCAGACCAATGATGAAACCCCGGTTATCAGGATTGGTGAACAGCTGGTTCTGGGCTTTGATGATCTTACCAATGGCAGTCAGATCTATAGATATACATTCAAACATTATGACAGAAACTGGAATGATGATAATCTGTTTTTTACAGAATTTGCAGCCGGAAGTATGAATGCTCTTCTGGATCAGTTTCAGTATTCATTCAATACCTTACAGGCTTATACTCACTATAAACTTGTTTTTCCGAATGATAAAATCCAGCTGAAGATTTCAGGGAATTATGAACTGATTGTTTACAAAGATTCTGCAGATCAGCCTCTTTTCAAAAAAAGATTTTACCTGGTGGAAGATGCAACATCTGTGGCATTAAATATATCAAGATTTGCAGATGCAAAAAATCCTAACCTTAACCAGAGGGTAGAAGTGAATGTTTCTCCGAAAGGAGGAGATATCTCTTCCAATGTCAATTCAATCACTATGAATGTGATGCAGAATAACAACCCGAATATGGTGATTTCTAACCTGAAGCCAAGCAGTGTTTTAGGAAATCAGGTGCTTTTCCAGCAGATGAATCTTACGTTTCCGGGAGACAATGAGTTTTATTATTTCGATAATAAAAACATGAATATGGCGGCGGATATGGTGCGGGCAACTGAAATAAAAGATGATGTCAACCAGACCTATCTTCATCCTGTATGGGCATTTCCATTAAATTATCAGTACCAGCCGGATGTCAACGGGGCATGGTATTACAGAAGAAATGATTTAGGGAGAGAAAGAGATGCAGAAAGAGAAGCTGACTATTCATGGGTGCATTTCTACCTTGAGTCGGATCCGGTAGATAAAGAGATTTATGTTTTGGGTGGATTTAATAATTATAAACCGAGTAAAGAAAATCAGATGCAGTATGATGCAGCTACCAAGCAGTATGTAGCTAAAATATTCCTGAAACAAGGTTTTTATAATTATGTTTTAGTGACCAAAGAAGGAAATGGTGCATTGAATTTCGGTGAGGTAAACGGTAATTTCTGGCAGACGGAAAATCTTTACCAGGCATTTCTTTATTATGCACCTTTCGGAAGAAATTATGATGGCTTGATGGGATATGGAGAATTCAGAACTCCAATTGCCAATAAAAGATAAATCATGACTTGATACCATTCTACATAAAAATATACCTATAATTTGGGACTGTCTCTTAAGACGGTCCTTATTTTTTTTGCAATTTTGAAAATATCAGACTTTAAAATATCAGATCAGGATAATTTTTCCTGATTATAATGCACTACATAGTGAAAAAAAATAATTCACAAAATTTTGATTTTAATTAAATATTTTAATTTAAAAATTATATTACGGAAAAATTATATTTAAATATTTTTCTTTGTTTTAAAATCATCATTATGTTTTATTTATTAATTTATAATATCTATTGAATTTTATTCATGTTTTATATTGTTTTATTGTGAAAAGTTTATAAATTCGTCAACACAATCAACCAAATATTATTATGAATACGAAATTTATCTTAGTGGCAAGCGTTGCTGCCTGTTCTTTTGTTTTTGCACAAAATACACCATCAAAATTAGATCCGGGTAAAAGCGGATTACACGCAGATTTTATGCGATTTGAAAAAAATGCACCGGCATTTCAGGGAAGTCCGGTTTTATTTGATGAAGCTTCACAAAGGCTTTCTCAGGGGCAAGGACTCAAATTAGGATTAGAAAAGGATGCGTTGGGTTTTGAAACTCACAGATTTCAACAGACTGTAAATGGTATTCCGGTAGAATACGGAATGATGGCTGTACAGACAAAAGGAGGGAAAATTGTAGGACAGTCAGGAAAATGGGTTCTTAATGTTCCGAAAGGAGTTGAAAAGCAAGCCAATATTTCTGAAAGTATTGCATTACAGAATGCTTTATCATTCATTGGGGCAGAATCCTACAAATGGCAGAATAAAGAAGAGGAAGATTTTATTAGAAGAGATTCCGATGCAAGCTTTGTTCCTAAAGGTGAATTGGTATATTATTCAGATCCTACAGATGAAAAACTTAATGATTTAACATTAGCCTACAAATTCGATATTTATGCAGAAAAACCATTAAGCAGACAATATGTTTTTGTAGATGCTAAAAACGGAAAAGTATTGGGAACGGATGCCATCATCCACGAAGTAAATACTCCGGGAACGGCCACAACAGCATACAGCGGAAGCAGATCTATTGTTGCTGACTCTTATAACGGAAGTTATAGATTAAGAGAGACAGGAAGAAATGGCGGCACTGCTGTAGAAACATACAATCTGAAAAAAGGAACCAATTATTCAAGTGCAGTAGACTTTACAGATACTGATAATGTTTGGAATAATGTAAACACCAATAAAGATCAGTATGCTACCGATGCTCATTGGGGAGCAGAAATGACACTGGATTATTACTATACAAAATTTGGAAGGAAAAGTATAGATAATAATAATTTTGCCATCAAATCTTATGTTCATTATTCTACTAATTATTTCAATGCATTTTGGGATGGTTCAAGAATGACTTATGGAGATGGAAGTTCTACAACAAACGGAGGAAAGCCACTAACGGCTCTTGATGTTTGTGGCCACGAGATTACTCATGGGATGACTTCTAAAACAGCCAATCTTGCTTATCAAAGAGAATCCGGAGCATTGAATGAAGGTTTTTCTGATGTTTTTGGAAACTCAATAGAACTTTGGGCAAGACCTACTCAGGCAAGCTGGACGCTGGGTGAAGATTTCAGTTATGTGATCAGAGATATGTCAAATCCAAATGCTTACAGCCAGCCAGATACTTATAAAGGAAAGTATTGGAAAGATGCGAGCAGCTCTTGTACTCCTCAGGGAAATCCAAATTTACCAGGTTATAATGATTCTTGCTGGGTACATACAAACTCGGGAGTACTTAATTTCTGGTATTATTTATTGGTAACAGGCGGTTCTGGTACTAATGATAACAGTTTTGCTTATAATGTTTCCGGAATCGGGCTGGATAAGGCAGGAGCTATTGCTTACAGAACATTAACTACTTATCTGACGTCATCATCCAATTATGCAAACGCAAGAACATATTCTATTCAGGCAGCTACTGATTTGTATGGAGCAACCAGCAATGAAGTAACTCAGGTTAAAAATGCCTGGAATGCAGTAGGTGTAGGAGGCGGAACTTCTGCAGCAGGAAAAGTGGCGGCCACAGATGCTCAGCTTTATACAATTAGTCCAAACCCTGCAACTGATAGATTCACCATAAACTTTGAAGGTAAAGCCGGAAAAGGAATTGTAGAACTGGTAAGTCTTACAGGTAAGAAAGAAATTTCTGAAAAGGTTGAGATGACAGACGGTACCAATAAACTGAACATCCAATTGCCTTCCAATATGCTTCCAGGAGTATATGTGGTAACGGTAAACGGACAGAAAGCAGGAAACCTGATTAAAAAATAAGCCAAATTTTTAATATATTCAACAAAATGGCCACAAGAATTACTTGTGGCCATTTGTATATTTTGAGTAAAGTGAATTATACCAAATAGAAATCATTGAGTTTTTCTTCACAAAGTATTTTTACTACATCAATCCATCGGTCTTCATCATTCAGGCATGGGATATAATGGAAATTCTCTCCACCTCCGTGCATAAACTGTTCTTTTCCTTCTACAGAAATTTCCTCCAGAGTCTCAAGACAGTCAGAGACAAATGCAGGACAGACTATGGCCAGATTTTTTATCCCTTTTTTACCAATTGTTTCTAATGTTTCATCGGTATATGGTTCAATCCATTTATCTTTTCCTAATCTTGACTGGAAAGAAACGATTGTTTTTTCTTTGGGTAAATTCAGTTTCTCAATAACACGCTGTGTTGTGTTATAACATTGATGACGGTAGCAGAACTGATGACTTGGATTGTCTTCTCGGGAACAACAGTCATTAAGGTTACAGGTCTTGGTAGGATCTGTCTTATAAATATGTCTTTCCGGAACTCCATGGTAAGAAAACTGAAGGGCATCAAAATTTTCAGGAAGTTTTTCTTTAATACTTTCTGCCAGACAGTTAATATAAATATCCCTGTTGTAAAAAGGCTGAATATAATTGATCTTTATTTTTGGAAACTTCTTTTTTCTTACTTCTTCTGCCTTTTCAATGACAGTTTCCGTTGTACTCATGGCATATTGAGGATATAAAGGAAAAAGAACAATTTCAGTGATTCCCTGATCTACTAGTTTCTGAATACCAGTTTCAATACTCGGTTCAGCATACCTCATTCCGATTTCCACCGGTACATCTACTACCTTCTGCAGTTTTTTCTGAATCTGTTCAGTAATAACAATCAGTGGAGAACCCTTATCTGTCCAGACTGTTTTATAGGCTTCAGCAGATTTGGCAGGTCTTGTTTTCAGGATGATTCCCTGTACAAGAAGAGCACGAAAGATCCAACGATAATCGATCACTCTTTCGTCCATCAAAAATTCATCAAGATATTCCTTTACGTCGTTTACGGAGGTTGATCTCGGTGATCCGAGGTTGACCAGTAAAATTCCTTTATTATTCAATATTCTAATTTTTAATTATGAAGCAGACATTATAAAATCTGCTACTAATTTTGATACTTTAGCAAAGGTATTACTTTCAAGTAAGCCATTGCTGTCAAATTTGCCTTTTATCCCTTTTATTAATGCCTGATGTTTATCATCCGTTACTGCTCCGAGAGTCTTTAAAATCATCAATAACTCTTCGTGGCCTTTTTCTCCACTGGCTGATGCGGTGATCACAGCAACCGGTTTTTCAGAAAAAATGGTTGTGGAAACACACCATTCCAACAGATTTTTTAATCGGCCGGGAATACTGAAAATATATTCCGGAGTAGAAAATATAACGCCTGTCGAGTTTTCAATATCTTCTCTGATCTTAAGAACTTCATCAGGAGTATTCTCATCCGTTAAGGCAGTATCAAAATGGGGAAGAACAGAAAGATCATTGCATATCTGGAAATCTCTGCTGTTCATATTTTCCAGTACTTGCTCCATCAGTTTCAGGTTGCTGGAATTTTCCGAAGCACTTCCAATAATGACTACAATTTTCTTTTCGGGAGACATTTTCGAACTGAATTATCCGTTTACAGCTTCTACTTTTTCTACCAGATCCGGAACGAATTGTTTTAAAATATTTTCAATCCCGTTTTTCAAAGTAGCTGTAGAACTTGGGCAGCCTGAACAAGCTCCCTGTAGAAGCATTTTTGCAGTTTTGCTCTCCTGGTCATATTCCATCAATGAAATCTTTCCGCCGTCATTTTCTACTGCAGGAGCTACATATTCATTTAAAATGTCAGAAATTTTCTGCTCATCTTCCGTATAATCTCTGTTGATAATCTTTTCAACAGGATTTTCATGTTTCTGTGGTTCTATTTTAGAGATTTCACCTCCGTTTTGAAGATATTCGGCAATAAGTGCACGAACAGTCATCATCACCTGGTGCCATTCTACAGAATTGTCTCTGGTAACTGCTACAAAATTATCAGAAATGAAGACTTCTTTTGTAAATTCAAACTCTTTAAAGATGGCCTGTGCCAAAGGAACTTCCTCAGCAGCTTCAGCGGATTTTACTTCCACAAAACCATCCATCAGTAATTTGTTTGAAACAAATTTCATCACATTAGGATTCGGAGTCATTTCAGCATAGATCTGATACATTTCTTTTTTCTTCTGAAGATAGATTCTTGGGTTAGCCAATAATTCATCCTCAATCACATTTTTCAGACTTTCAGCTACATGTTCCCATTCTATGGTATCCTGTTTTGCCACAGCTACAAAATTAGCCGTTATGAAAATTCTTTCTACAAATGGATAATTGAAAAGCTCCTGTGCCAAAGGAATTTCTGAAATATCTGAATTTCTGTCCAACTCTAAAGACCCGGGAATGAGGTTGTAATCTGTAACAAATTTCATTACTTTCGGGTTTTCGGTAGGTTCTATAAGTACGGTACGCATTTTTTCGTTAAATTTGAGATACAAAAATACGCATTAGAAGTTAGAAGCTGAAAATTGAGAGTTAGATTTTTGCTATCGCTGTAATTTAGAAGTTAGATACCAGAGATTATAAGGCAGAAGATCATTATTTTCAATTGGGCATATTTTCAAATTTTCAAATTAATATTATGGCACTTATAAAAGAACTTTTAGGAAAAGCACCACAGATCGGAGAGAATACTTTTTTGGCAGAAACCGCTACTATTATTGGGGATGTTACGATGGGAAGAGACTGCAGCGTTTGGTATAATGCTGTAATCAGAGGAGATGTTCACTATATCAAAATGGGTGATAAGGTAAATGTTCAGGATAATGCAATGCTGCATTGTACCTATCAGAAACATCCGCTGAATATCGGAAATAATGTTTCTATCGGACATAATGCAATTGTTCATGGGTGTACCATTAAAGATAATGTCCTGATCGGGATGGGAGCTATTGTGATGGATGACTGCCTGGTGGAAGAAAATTCTATTGTAGGAGCGGGTTCTGTAGTCACTCAGGGTACTCATATCAAATCAGGAGAAGTCTGGGGTGGAGTTCCTGCAAAAAAAATCAAAGATATTAATGCTCAGTTATTAGAAGGGGAAGTAAACAGAATTGCAGATAACTATGTTAAATACTCTTCATGGTATAAAGAGAATGTGAAGGATCATCAATTTTAGGATGTCAAGTGAATAGTGAATAGTGAATAGTGAATAGTCAATCCGCTGCGCTTGTCAATTTTTTTGTACTGCAAAAATTCACCATTCATTTGCGAAGCAAAATTCACTTATTGACCATGAAATAGTGAAGGGTCAATCGTCAATCCGCTGCGCTTGTCAATTTTTTTAATACAGAAATTCACCATTCACTTGCGAAGCAAAATTCACAATTGACCTTATAATAAATATAAAAAGCTCCGTCCACAGACAGAGCTTTTTTCGATTTGATATAGAACCTTTGTTTTATTGTTAGTTATTGTCCGGTGTTATCAGTCTGATCTTTCCATGAATACATTTCAAAGAAGTAGGAGGTGTAATCATTAAACAATCAGACATGATATTATATTTTTCATTAAAAGCTTTTACTTTATCCGTATAATCATTTACTCTCTGTAAGAAAGCAGTTTCTATTTTCTTTGGATAGGCAATATATTGCTGAGGTCCGCCACAGGATTTTGCCCCCATAGGAGCAAATGCCCATTCACTGGCATCCGTACATTTTTCTCCTGACACTTCAGACTCAATAGAAGCTTTTAATCTATCGAGTTGTGCCTGCTCATACTTCTGGCTGTCTTCGTCAGCAGGTCTGTCTGCGATATCTACAGGGAGATTGGTATTGGTATTTTTTGATGTATTACAGGAAACCAAAGTTAATGTAGTACATAATACTATCACCGGGAAATGGAAGAATAATTTTTTCACAATAAACTTTTTTCTTTTTAAGAATTTTCAAAACTTATGCCAAGGTAAGAAATTCAAATTCATTTCCGTATTTTTGACAACGATGAACAATCATTTTTTTGACTTAATAGAATATACGAACAGAAGTGTTTTTCTGACCGGGAAAGCCGGGACAGGTAAAACGACGTTTCTCAATGATTTTGTAAGACGTACAAAGAAAAAGCATATTGTAGTAGCACCCACGGGAATTGCCGCTATCAATGCAGGAGGAGTTACAATTCACTCTATGTTTGGACTGCCGTTGAGAACTTTTCTTCCAACGACAGAAAGAATAGACACCAGTTTGGCTAACAATATTGCTGATCTGATGCCCCATTTCAAATACCGTAAAGATAAGCTGAAACTTCTGAGAGAAGTTGAGATCATTATCATTGATGAGGTTTCAATGTTGAGAGCAGATGTTTTGGATATGATGGATTTTTCTTTAAGATTTATCAGAAGGAATAATCAGAGGTTCGGTGGTGTGCAGATGCTGTTTATCGGGGATTTGTTTCAGCTCCCGCCTGTGGTAAGAGATGAGCATATTCTGAAAATGTATTACAATTCACCTTTCTTTTTTGACAGCCATGCCATTAAGGAAATCCCGATTGTTACTATTGAACTGACAAAAGTTTACAGACAGTCTGACCAGGAATTTCTGGCAATTCTGAATGCTATCCGTGATGGTGATGTGGATAATATAGATTTTAACCACCTCAATGAAAGATACGATCCTGATTTTGATATGGGGAAAGAATCTTATGTATACCTGTGTTCTCACAACAAAATGGCTGATGAAATCAATCTGGAAAAACTGGCGGAGATAAAGGTAGATCCTCAGATTTATGAAGCTAAACTTGTAGGTGATTTTAAAGAAAACCAATTTCCGAACGAACAGTTTTTAGAATTGAAAATCGGAGCGCAGATCATGTTTATCCGAAATGATATTTCCGGAGAAAAGAAATATTTCAACGGGAAATTAGGAGAAATCATTGGATTGGATGAAAATGAAATTCGTGTTGTTCTGGACGAAAGTGAGATGGAAATTGTGGTTAAAAGAGAAACCTGGGAACAGAAAAAATATTTCCTTGATACCGAAAAAAACATCCAGGAAGAAGTATTGGGAAGTTTTGAACAATTTCCTATTAAGCTCGCCTGGGCTGTTACCATCCATAAAAGTCAGGGACTTACATTTGATAAAGTAATTATTGATGCCGGAAAAAGTTTTACTGCCGGCCAGGTATATGTGGCTTTGTCCCGTTGCAGAACATTGGAGGGGATTGTTTTAAAATCAAAAATTACCCCTGAAGTTATTTTCAAGGATAACAGGATTTTGCATTTTCATAGCGATACTATTGCCAATGACAATGTGGAAGCTATTCTGAATCAGGAGAAATATGACTACAGTATCAGAAAAGTGCTTCGTACTCTTGATTGTACGTGGTTTTTAAAAGAAGTAGAAGAGTGGAACAACCTGTCTATTGTGACCAAGAATATAGATCATGTCAAGACTAAACAGCTTTATCTCCAGTTGAAACATGAAGCAGTAAATCTTGGAAAAATATTTGAAAAACTGGAGCGTGTCATTTTTCAGAAGGTTAATAATTTTATTGAACAAAAAGAAGACTGGACTGAGATTGAAAGCAAATCAAAAGGAGCGGTTAATTTCTTTTTTACAGAAATCAGAAACAAAATTTTTGATCCTTTGAAAGAGTTTTATGCTGAAATAAAAGGAGCGAAAGGCTTAAAACAATATAACGAGGAATTCAAAAACTGGCTGGAAGATATTGAAGAATACCTGAATAGCTTAAGAGATATTTATCTTCTTGAAACTAAACTTTTAGATGAAAAGAATGATAAAGAAATCAATCTGAAAATAGCTAAAGTTCCGTCTCAGGTGTTAACTTTTCAGTTGTTTGAGCAAGGAAAAACCATAGGAGAAATTGCTTTGGAAAGAGGTTTGGTAAAAGAAACCGTTATTGGTCATCTTGCCAAATTTGCAGAACAGGGATTGCTGGATATCTCAAGAGTAATTACTTCAGATAAGATCAAAGCTTTTGAAGATGAATTCTACAAAAATCCACACGAAACGTTGACTGAGTGGAAGAATGCTCTGCCAAGTAGTTTTGAATTTAATGAAATCAGAATTTTAATAAATCATTATAATTATAAAAAAGAAAAGAACTCATAAGAGTTCTTTTTTTGATTTGATATGAATTTTTAAAACTAAGGATACATTGCATTAATGGTATTGATGTCTCCAGTTGTAAAGCCGGTTCTGTTATAAGTAAAACTGCTGTTGTCAGCTCTTGTAATAGTTGGTTGTCCGTTTTTAGAATATGAGGTTGGCCAATACATCATCACCGAATTAATATTGAATGGCCCAATATCTGTACCGGAACTATAGATATTAAAATTATAGGACTGTCCGCTTTGAATATTGTTCCACAGGATTTTTACATACTGATCTCTGTCTTTACGGGTGTGCTCATGATAAAGGCCTACCGTATGTCCCATTTCATGAATTACTGATCCTACAGAAATATATTGATCTAAAGAAACTGTTTGTTTTCCGCCCTGATAGCCGATGTGTGCCCAGCCGTCTGATCCTGATGAACTTCCGAAAACAAATTCAACATAGTTAGACTGATTGGTGCGGTAAATCCATTGAGTATTGGTTTTATTATTATACTCGCTGATCGCAGAATTGATTTTATTGACGTTGATAGAACCCATATTGCTGGCAATAGTATAATAAATTTTGCCACCCGGCCATCTTGAATAGCTTGCACCGCCTTTATTAAGTTCGCTGCCTTCTGCCAGTTGTTTGTCTGAAAGAACAATATCTCCCTGAAAAAAATTCATTCCGTTTTTTCTTTCATAGATAATATCCTGGCCATTCAATTGTCCTTTTTTAACGTTTTCAGCATTGAAAGCAGTGGTTTGAGCTTCTGAGGTGATTTCTTCATTATTTTTACTGCAGGATGCTAGTGCTACAACAATAAGAAAACTCATAAAGACAGTTTTTCCTGTTAGAATCTGCTGATAAAGCAGATTGTTTGGTTTTTTGTTCATATTCGATTTTTTTAAGATTTGGTATACGAATATAATGAATATTTCTCTTTTTATTGAATTATTATTGTTAAAGTATACATTTTTCCAGTAAAGCGAAAAATTGGTGAATTGAATGAGCGATAAAGAAAATTATTAATGCTTTCTACATCACTGAACAAATTGGAAAGAATGAAAGTTTAAAAAAGGAAAACTTGATTATAAAAAAGGTTTTGACAATTGAGAGTCAAAACCTTTATTTTTTTAATTCAATTTTAAATATCAAAAATCAGCTTTCTGACATTATTATCATAAAAAGTAGCATGATAACTTGTATCTCTGAATTCAATTTCTGTATTTTCTATTATAGTAAATCTATTCTTATCTGTTTTGGAAAATTCTACGATTTCAAAGTGATTTTCATCAATACATGTAAAATCTACCAGTTTTAAATATTCATCAATAGAATTTTTATCAAGCATAATTTTCCCTCCTCCGAATTGATGTCTGTCCTGTCCATTTTTCTTTACACCGGAAACCCAATATTCTTCTCCGGTTTCTATATCAAAATGATTAGCATTGATTCCTGGGATTTTAAGCTTTTTGAGCGCTTTGTTATTGAAATATACCGTTTGTCCGGATTTTGAAAATTCAACAAAACCAATCCATGCGGAACCGTGATGTCCGGAGGATTTGTTTTCGATATATAATATTTTTGCTTTCATGGTTTTTTATAATGATGCAATTTACTTAAAAATCGTATAACTAAAATCAGGTAAAGAAAAATTGAAATGCAATAGTTTTTCCCTGAATTAACCAATCGGTTTTATTAATTACAAAAAGTAACTAATGCAGTTTTTATGTTTTAAATTTGTATAGTTTTTCAGACTAAAAGAAAAATTAACATCTCAATATGAAAAATTTTGAAATTTCTGTTTTAGATCTTGCCCCGGTAAAGCAAGGCAAAAGCATTCATGATACTTTTCAGGACAGCTTATCATTAGCTAATCACGCTGAAAATTTAAATTATAAAAGATTCTGGCTGGCCGAGCATCACAATATGGAAAGTATAGCCAGTTCTGCTACTTCAGTTTTAATCGGATTTATTGCCAACGGAACGAAGACAATCAGAGTGGGGTCTGGCGGTGTTATGCTTCCCAATCACAGCTCTTTGATCATTGCAGAACAGTTCGGTACTTTGGAATCTCTTTTTCCCGGAAGAATAGATCTTGGAGTAGGAAGAGCACCCGGAACTGATGGATTGACAGCTCAGGCTTTGGGAAGAAATCCGGCTATTATTAATGAACAGTTTCCAAGACAGATTCTGGAACTTCAGCGTTATTTTTCTAAGGAAAATTCAGATGCTATGGTTCGTGCAATTCCCGGAGAAGGACTGGATATTCCAATTTATATTCTGGGATCTAGTACAGATAGCGCATGGCTGGCTGCGGAACTGGGGTTACCTTATGCATTTGCAGGACATTTTGCTCCGGAACAGATGGAAATGGCTTTTAAAATATACAGAGAGCATTTCGAACCTTCACAATATCTGGATAAACCTTATATCATTGCCTGTGTAAACGGTGTTGCAGCAGAAACTTTGGAGGAAGCTCATAAAATCTCCACCACTTTATTCCAGGCATTCATCAACATCGTAAGAAATGACAGAAAGCCTTTTGCGCCACCTGTTGATGATATGGACGAAATCTGGTCGCCAATGGAAAAATCCATGGTTCTGCAAAAACTCAGATATACTTTTATTGGAGATCAGACAGAAATTCAGGAAAAGCTAAAAAATTTCCAGGAAAAATTCCAGGTTGATGAACTAATGATCAATTCCCATATCTACGACCATCAGAAACGATTGAGATCTTACGAAATTTTCAGAGAGGCAGTTTACTCTTTATCCAAAGCGTAATAAACCCTTTATAATTAATTGGAAGATGCTTATTTTTATGAGTATCTTTGCAAAAATAAAAAGTAAAAATGTCCGATATTAAATTAAATACTATTCCAGAGGCTATTGAAGACCTTAAAAATGGTAAAATAATCATAGTAGTAGATGATGAAGACAGAGAAAATGAAGGAGATTTTCTTTGTGCAGCAGAGTTGACAACACCGGAAATTATCAATTTTATGGCTCTTCACGGAAGAGGGCTTATTTGTATGCCGCTTCCTGAAAAAAGATGTGATGAGCTTGGTCTTGAAGTGATGGTGAGCAGAAGCAGCGATCCTAAAGAAACGGCTTTCACCGTATCAGTTGACCTTTTAGGAAACGGAACATCTACCGGAATTTCTGCAGGTGACAGAGCAAAAACAATTTTGGCACTGATGGATGAAAAATCCAAACCTACAGACTTTATGAGGCCTGGCCACATTTTCCCGCTTCGTGCAAGAAAAGGTGGAGTATTGAAAAGAGCCGGACATACTGAAGCTGCTATTGATCTTACCCACTTATCAGGGTTGAAAGAAGGAGGAGTGATCTGTGAGATCATGAATGAAGATGGTACCATGTCCCGTCTGCCTGAACTTCATGCATTTGCTCAGAAGCACGATATGAAGATCGTCTCTATTGAAGATCTGATCCATTATCAGCTTAAAAAAGGAAATCTTGTGGAAAGACTTGAAGAGAAAAAAGTAAAAACGCACTATGGTGAGTTTGATTTTTATGCTTTCAGAGAAACTTCTAATGACCAGATCCACTTTGCACTAACAAAAGGTGCATGGACAGTAGATGAGCCTGTTTTGGTGAGAGTACAGTCTTCAGATTCTTATTTTGATGTATTGACAAGATTGAATAACGGTGAAAAACCATTACTGGAAAAAGTAACCGGTATGGTAAATGAAGCTGGAAAAGGAGCAATCATTTTCATTAATAACGTTTCTAATTCTGAAAATACATTGAGAAAACTTCAGCAGTTCCTGAACTATCAGGACGGTCAGGAGCAGCATCCTACGTTAGCGTACAATTACAGAGATTATGGAATTGGAACGCAGATCTTAAAGAATTTAGGAATCAACAAGTTTAAAGTAATCACTCAAAACCCTAATATCAAACCTCAGGTTGGAGGATATGATGTAGAGGTTACTGAAATGGTACAACTATAATGAATAGTCAAAAATAACTTTGACTGTTTACAGAATAAAAAAGGTTTAGAATTTTTCTAAACCTTTTTTATTTTATTTAAAATGAATTTTAGCTTAATGCAATTCCATCAAAGTTTCTGAAACCATTCAGGAAATCTTTTACCATCATTCTTTTCTTGCCTTCCAGCTGAAGTTCCAGCGGATAATATATTCCGTCCTGGGTATAGATTTTAAATTCGTTCTTTGAAATATCCAATGTTCCTGATGGTTTTCCATGATCAGAAAGTTCAAATTTACCTCCGAATATTTTTAATCCTTTTTCTTCGTTTTCAATTTTTAAAGTAGTGAAAGCTGCAGGGTAAGGAGACATTCCCAGAATAAACTGATGAACGGTTTTTGAAAATTGGTCCCATTTGATTCTGGTATCTTCCTTGAAAATTTTATAAGCATTTTTAGGATGTTCCACCTGTGGCTGAGGTTTTTCTTCAATCGCATTTTCCGCCAGGCCATCTAATGTTTTAACCACTAGTCTTGAGCCCATTTCCATAAGTCTGTCGTGAAGACTTCCTGCATTTTCATCAGGTAAGATTTCTAATTCCTGCTGAAGAAGAATATTTCCTTCGTCAATTTTTTCATTAATAAAGAAAGTAGTCGCTCCTGATTTTTCTTCACCGTTGATTACTGCATAATTGATAGGAGCAGCTCCTCTGTAATCCGGCAGTAAAGAGGCATGAAGGTTGAAGGTTCCCATTTTAGGCATTTCAAAAAGAACTTTAGGCATCATCCTGAAAGCTACCACTACAAAAACATCAGCATCCAGTTTTCTAAGTTCTTCTAAGAACTCAGGGTTTCTCAACTTTTCCGGCTGAAAAACAGGAATATTGTTTTCCTTTGCATAGATTTTTACTGGTGATTGATGAATCTTCTGCCCACGTCCGCTTGCTTTATCAGCTACAGTTACAACGCCTACCACCTGATGGTGAGATTGATGGATTGCCTCCAAAGAAGTTTTTGCAAACTCAGGAGTCCCTAAAAAAACGACTTTCAATGATTTCATACTGCAAAGATAAGTTTTTGATCTGAGAGCCGGAAGGCTTTTGGGTTGGAGGGTGGGAGAGTTTTAGAGATAGGATGGGGATATTTTAAAAGTTCACTCTACACTTATTATTACTCATTACTTAATGGCTAATGATTCAGCTCATACGTCCTGAAGTTCAGCATTCTTACCTTTCCGGAATCTAAAAGGAAAATAAGGTTTTCTAAGATATTTTCTTTAGAATGATAACTCAGCTGTATAGAAAGCTCTTCAATCGTTGCCGGCTTTTTAGCTAATAAATTAACAATCTGCTGAGAAATATTTTTACCAAACATAGATTGTTTGTTTTTTTCACAAACAGAACACTGTCCACAGTTTTTTGAATTTTTTTCACCAAAATAGGCTAATATGAGTTTCATTTTACAGTATTCATTATTCTCTACGTAAAATTTTATCTCTTCCCATTTCTGGATTTTGTTTCTCTGAATATGTTCAAATAACTTCCAGTAAGCGTTATTCACAGCTCTTTCGTCGCGGGGTTTCAGGAATTTAATACTGGAAAGTGCACCATCAATATATTCAAGATAATTCTTTTGCTGCAGCTCCTTAAGACGTTCTTTGATCAAAGGGACACTGACATTGATTTTATTACTTACCTGCTGTTCACTGAACATCACTTTGTGAGTGGTGATACCGGATACTGTACGGAAAAGAAGCTCCATGAAATAAGCATCTTTTTGTGGCAACTGATCTATTTCATCAGCCTTGATAAAAAGTTCGAGTGAAGACAGGCTTTTGTTTTCATTATAATAGATAATTTCCTGGTTGTGCAGAAAATTGAGTATATTTTTGATTTTAGCTTTCGACAGTTTTGTGAAATTCTGTATACCAAGAGTATTCAGCTGAAATGTTTTTTCAGGAAGTTCAAATTCTGCTACCTGAAAAATAGAGTAGAGGTAGCTGATGATTTTTAGAAATTCTGCTTTGTTGGGAGTCTGGTTTTTTAAGATCTGGTCAAAATTCAGGAGTTCCTGTTTATTCCAAAGCATGAATGCAAAGCTGTCTTTTCCATCTCTTCCGGCTCTTCCGATTTCCTGATAATAGTTTTCCAGAGAAGCAGCGGGAGAATAGTGGATTACAAATCGTACATTGTCTTTATCGATACCCATTCCAAAGGCATTGGTAGAAATAAGGACATGATTGTCACTGTTATTCCAAAGATTCTGTCTGGTGTTCTTTTCTTTGGTTGTTAAGCCTGCGTGAAAATAATCTACATTTTTCAGTTGATTTTTTTTCAAAAATTCTGCCAGCAGTTCCGCTTCTTTTCGGGTTCTTACATATACAATTCCAGAATCGTTACTATATTTTAAAATATCAAAAACACGCTGGAATTTATCAGAAACTTCATCTGTAAATATTTTGATATTTTCTCTCTTAAAGCTTTTTTGGAAAACAAAAGGTTTCTTCAGCTCCAGTTTATTTTTGATTTCTTCCAGAACTTTTGGTGTTGCAGTTGCAGTCAGGGCAAGGCAGGGGATCTCAGGATTGTTACTTCTGAACCCTTTAATATTCTGATAACTTGGCCGGAAATCCTGTCCCCATTCTGAGATACAGTGAGCTTCATCAACCGCAATAAAGGATAGCTGAATTTCCTGCATATTCTGAATAAACTGAGTATTGGTAAGTCTTTCAGGAGAAACATAGAGTAATTTGGTAAGGCCTTCTTTGCAGCGGTCATAAATTGTTTCAGCATCATATTCATCCAGTTCGGAAGACAAATATTCTGCTTCTATGCCACGGGATTTAAGCTGATTGACCTGATCTTTCATCAATGCAAGTAATGGAGAAACTACCAGACAGGTTCCTTCTTTCAATAATGCTGGAAGTTGATAGCACAGTGATTTTCCTGCTCCTGTGGGTAACAGAACCAGGGTATCTTTTTCATTAATGACGGCATTAATAATTTCTTCCTGAGCATCCCTGAATTCGGTGTAACCCCAGAAATACTTTAGAGTATCATATTTAAGCTTTTGAAAATCCTGCGGCGAAATCATGTTGTAAAAATAAGGAAAGTATTATGACAAAAAAAGTCACGCCAGGCGTGACTTTCATATAAATATAAATAAGTTTATTATTTAGCTTCAAAGTATACTCTTCTGTTGGCTCTGTTTTTCCATTCAGGGCACTTCGTTGCTGGTTCGCATTCAGGGTATTTAAGGTCTTTTTCACCTTTTCCTATTGCCTGTAGTTTACCTGTTTGAACACCGTTTTTGATCAGATAGTTCTTAACGTTGTTTGCTCTTCTTTCAGATAGTTTTTGGTTGTAAGCGTCAGTACCTCTTGTATCAGTAGCTCCGATTACACTATAAGAACCATTTGAAGAATTAATATAGTTTACAGCATTATTTAAGATTGGAGTGTTTGAAGGTAAAATTCTGTCAGAATTTAAATCAAATTCGATTCCTTCCAATTTTGTTTCTGTTTCTACTACAGGTCCTGTTGTTGCTACAGGACATCCGTTGTTTTCAACAGGTCCAGGAACTGTTACACACTTGTCGTAAAGGTCAATTACACCATCAAGGTCTGTATCAAGAGCAACTCCGGCACCATCCACTCTTGCTCCTGCAGGAGTGTCAAGTTGTCTGTCCCAATCATCGCATACCCCGTCGTTATCAGCATCTCCTTTTTTACATACTTCGATATCCTGGTTTTTATTAGCCAGTACATCCAGTTTGTAATAGATTTCCTGAAGCGGGTCATGCCACATTAGGTGAGATTCGTGTTTTCCTAATTTTACGGAAACACCTAAAGTCGCATTGAAGAAGTTGTCAGAAACCTGCTCAGAACGTTTGTTGATAGCGCTGTAAGCATCACCGCCACCATCAAATTCATCATCACCAGTTACTACGTACATTAATCTACCTTCAATATCGATTCTTCTGTTCACTTTAAACTTCAGACCTGTACCAGCCTGCATGAACATAGAACCTAATTGGAAAGGTTTTACTTCAGTCATTAATCTCTGTTTGTTGCTTCCGTCTTTCTGGTATGCTCTGTAAGCGATAGTACCGATACCTGCATATCCATGAAGAGCCCATCTGTAAGGAGAATGGTTATCAACTCTTCTTAATAAATTAGAAAAGTTAATGTCTCCTAAGATTGAGATAGCATCATACTGAGTTCTAGCTCCTACTGCTGATGCATCAGGTGCTGCATTTTTAGTATTGAACCATCCTTGTCTGGTTTCACCTTTGTCGTACTGTAGATTGATTCCGAAAGCATGAGTAATTGCTTTATCAATACTTAGATAGGCTGAATATCCAAAAAGGTTCTTACCGTTACCATTTTTGATTGAAGTCAAATCTGCCGACTGAAGAAGTGGAACTCCAACCCCTGCAGAGATAGACCAATCGTTAAATCTTTTAGATTGACTGGTGAATGGGGAAACATTAGCAGATCCCGAAGAAAATGTATTAGGATATTCTCCTTTTGAAACTGCCGTTGAGTCTTGTGCATAAGTGGCAGAAGGAATTGCCAAAGCAAATGCAACAATTGCTAAACTTAATTTCATAGTGTTATTTTTTTAAGTTAAGTTATTTTAAATGATTTTTTACGCCAAAAAGCGATTTTATGTTATTTTTTTTCAAATCAAACTAGTTGATTTTTAATGTGTTTCATACTACTATCCTGAAAATAATGATAAAGGTATGTAAAATAATTCGTAGTAGAAAAAAAATAAACCGAAAAGAGCAATTCTTTTCGGTTTTATTGTATTATGAAATTATTTTTTCTTTTTCTTAGCAGGTACTTTTTTTACTGCTTTTTTTGCAGGCGCATCTTCATAGTCTTTCTTTTTGATAGAATCCCATTCTGATGTTTCGACAAATCTTACCGTAACTTTTCTATCTGCCATTCTTTCAGCATCTGAAGCTGATGCAGGGATAGTAGCTTCCGCAGAACCTACACCTCTTGATTTCAGTACATTTTCATTGATACCTCTGGTTTCCAGAGCTCCTACAACAGCGGCGGCTCTTTCTTTAGACAGTCTTAAGTTATAAGCTGCATTTCCTTTGATATCAGTATGTCCTGTTAACAAGTAGTTACCTCCATTTTCTTTAATAATTGAAGCAGCCAGATCTAATTTTTCATTAGATTCAGGTCTGATCGTCGCTTTATTAAAATTGAAGTAAATATCTTTAAGGGTTTTCTCTACTTCTACAGCAGTTTCCTTGTTGTCTTTTTTGATAGGGCATCCATTGTTTTCAACAGGCCCAGGAACCGTTACACACTTGTCGTAAAGGTCGATTACACCATCCAGGTCAACATCAAGAGCAACTCCGGCACCGTCTACTCTTGCTCCTGCAGGAGTGTCAAGCTGTCTGTCCCAATCATCGCATACACCGTCGTTATCAGCATCTCCTTTTTTACATACTTCGATATCCTGGTTTTTATTAGCCAGTACATCCAGTTTGTAATAGATTTCCTGAAGCGGGTCATGCCACATTAAGTGAGATTCGTGTTTTCCTAATTTGAAAGTAAGACCTAAAGTTGCGTTGAAGAAGTTATCAGAAACCTGCTCAGAACGCTTGTTGATAGCACTGTAAGCATCACCGCCCCCATCAAATTCATCATCACCGGTTACCACATACATTAATCTACCCTCAATATCAATTCTTCTGTTCACTTTAAACTTCAGACCTGTACCGGCCTGCATAAACATAGAACCTATTTGGAAAGGTTTTATTTCGGTCATTAAGGCCTGCTTTCCGTTGCCGGTTTTCTGGTATGCTCTATACGCGATAGTACCAATACCTGCATATCCATGAAGAGCCCATCTGTAAGGGGAGTGGTTGTCAACTCTTCTTAATAAATTAGAAAAGTTGATGTCTCCTAAAATAGAGATGGCATCATACTGAGTTCTTGCTCCTACTGCTGATGCATCAGGTGCTGCATTTTTAGTATTGAACCATCCTTGTCTGGTTTCACCTCTGTCATACTGTAGATTGATTCCGAAAGCATGGGTAATTGCTTTATCAATACTTACATAGGCTGAATATCCAAAAAGGTTTTTACCGTTACCATTTTTGATCGAGGTTAAATCTGCCGACTGAAGAAGTGGAACTCCAGCTCCTACTGAAATAGACCAATCGTTAAATCTTTTAGACTGGTTGGTAAATGGAGCAACATTAGCAGATCCTGAAGAAAATGTATTAGGGTATTCTCCTTTTGAAACTGCCGTTGAGTCTTGTGCATAAGTGGCAGAAGGAATTGCCAAAGCAAATGCTACAATTGCTAAACTTAATTTCATCGTGTAATATTATTTGATTTCTTTTGAAAAAGAATTTTTTAATTTGTTAATTATTTGATTGGGCATCCGTTGTTTTCAACAGGTCCTGGAACAGTTACACACTTATCATAAAGGTCAATAACTCCGTCAAGATCCATATCTAAAGCAACTCCGGCACCATCCACTCTTGCTCCTGCAGGAGTGTCAAGCTGTCTGTCCCAGTCATCACATACTCCGTCATTGTCAGCATCTCCTTTTTCGCACACAACAAGATCTGTTGATGCATTTTCAAGAACACTGGTTCTGTAGTAAGCTTCCTGAAGTGGGTCATGCCATGCAAGGTGAGATAACTGCTTTCCTAATTTGAAAGATACTCCTAAACTTATGGTCCAGGCATTATCTGATCTTCTAGGGTTTAGCATGTTATATTTTGAACCTGGTGTGGAAGGATCATAGTCATTAGGATCTGCATATCCGCCACCATCGAATTCATCATCACCACTGATAATGTACATCGTTCTTGCTTCAACATCAATAAGTTTAGAAACGTTGTATTTGATTCCTAAACCTCCCTGATAGAAGATAGAATTGATATCGATATCCTGCTTAATGAATAAAGGAATTCTTCTGGGAGTTGTACTCCATCTGAATTGATCATTATCATGTAATGATGTTCTGAATCCCTGAACTCCAATTCCCATATATCCATGGAATGCCCATCTGTATGGTGAGTGATTGTCTACTCTTCTGAATAAGTTCGAGAAATTAATATCTCCTAATAAAGAGATGTTATCAAACTGTGTTGTTGCAGTTGCTACTCCTGATTTTACACCTTCTGCACCGGGAAGCTGTGCAGTCTGTTTCGTTTCTCCTCTCATATACATCAAGCTTAGAGCGAATGCATGTGTGATTTGTTTGTCTACGCTTACATAGGCATTGTATCCCCAATTGATCTTATCCTTGCGGATAGATTTTAAATCGGAGTGAACCATAAATGCGGGACCTCCTCCGACAGAAATAGACCAGTCTCTGAAACGTCTGGCTTTATTGTCGAAAGTTTGTACATTAGCGGAGCCTGAGGAGAATGTATTAGGGTACTCTGTGGAAGAGTTTACTGTAGTGCTGCTGTTCTGTGCGAAAGCTGCAATTGGCAATGTAGTAGCCAATAATAATAAACCTAATTTCATACAATATGTTTTATGTTTTAAATAAAATCTTTTAATAATATTCTGGAAAAATCCCTTTCAAAAAGATGTTTTTTATGAGGGATTTCTAATCTTTCTGATTGAAAATTTAATTCATTATACTTAATGATATCAATGTCTATTATCCTGTCAGTATAGCCTCCGGATACTTTTGAATCATTAATTCTTCCCATCTCAACTTCTATATTCTTAATACAATCAAGCAGTTGAATTGGTGAAAGATGTGTGAATATTATTGCTGCAATATTACAAAAAATATTGGAACTGGCAAATTCTACAGGCTCAGACATTAAATATTCGCTGGTTTGTGAAATGTGATTTCCAGCATCTTTTAGCTTCTTTAATGCAAGCTCTACATTTTTTTTTTGCTCTCCTAAGTTACTTCCTAGTAACAAAACGACCTTATGCTGCGACATATTAGAAAATTGATTGATTTATGAGAAGTTTCTTCAAAAATGTTTTGGCAAATATAGTAGCAATTGTCATACTTTGCGCTTTATTTTTCATCTTTTTCATCATGATGCTTGTGTTCAGTTCTATGGGAAATGATAAGTCGGTGGCCGTGAAAAAGAACTCGGTTCTTACGATTAATTTAAAGACGAATATAATCGATAGTCCTACTGAAGAGCAGATGGGATTGTTTGGTATAGGTGCCCAAAATAAAAGTGTTCTTTTATATGATGCATTGGAAGCTATCAATAAAGCAAAGACCGATGATAATATTAAAGGGATCAGTATTGAGGCAGATGATCTGAATGCAGGGCTGACTCAGATTGATGATCTTAGAAATGCTATTGAAGATTTTAAGAAGAGCGGAAAATTTGTGTATGCTTACGGAAACGGAGTATCACAGTCTGCTTATTATTTAGGATCTGTTGCTGATAAATATTATCTGCATCCGGCAGGAATGATCGAACTAAAAGGTCTTTCTACAGAAGTTACTTTCTTTAAGGATTTTGCGGATAAATATGGGATCGGGATTGAAGTGATCCGTCACGGTAAATTCAAGTCTGCGGTAGAACCTTTTTTAAGAAATGATATTTCTCCTGAAAATAAAGAACAGTTAAGTACTCTTTTGAATGACCTTTGGAAAAACACCTCCAACAAAATGGCTGCTTCAAGAAAAATTGATACAGCTCAGTTCAGAACGATTACTGACAGTTTATATGGAATGATTCCTGAGCAAGGCTTAAAATATAAACTTGCAGATAAACTGATCCAGAAATCAGAATACGAAGATCTTCTTAAGGCGAAGTTAAGTGTTAAAGATAAAGAAAAGCTGAATAAGATTTCTTTGACAAGCTATATCAATTCTTATGCTGATGAAGATAAATCTGGTGAAAAGATTGCTGTACTTTATGCTTCGGGATCTATTAATAATGGAGATGAATACAATGATATTCATTCTGAAAAATATGTGAAGTATATTAAAAAGCTTCAGGAGGATGATAAAGTGAAGGCAGTCGTTTTCAGAATCAATTCTCCTGGGGGAAGTGCCAATGCTTCAGATGAGATTTTATTTGAATTACAGCAGCTGAAAAAGAAAAAACCATTGGTGGTTTCTTTCGGTGATTATGCAGCTTCAGGAGGATATTATGTTGCCATGGCAGCGGATAAAATTTATTCAGAGCCTAATACACTTACCGGTTCTATCGGAGTATTTGGAGTAATGCCTTATTATAAAGATATTGCAAGCAAAAACGGAATCCGTGCGGATATTGTTGCTACCAATGCCAACTCTATGTATTATTCAGGATTAAATGGAGTGACTCCTTATGGGGTAAATATGATGACGAGAAGTGTGGAGGGTACTTATAAGAGATTTGTACATTTTGTGACTCAGAACAGAAAGAAAACTTTTGAGCAGATTGATAATGTAGGAGGGGGTAGAGTATGGAGCGGAGTTCGTGCCAAAGAGATTGGTTTAGTAGACGAACTTGGTACTTTGAATGATGCTGTGAAATTTGCTGCACAAAAAGCAGGATTAAAGTCTTACCAGGTAGATGCTTTTCCTAAGAGAATGTCACCGTTTGAGCAAATCTTCAAGGATCTGAATGAAGAAGACGTTTCTGCGAGAATTATTAAGAACAAGATTGGTAAATCCAACTATGAGATTCTGCAGCAGATCACAGATAAAAAACTACAGTCTGAGGTGAAGATGGAAATGCCTTACCAAATCAGAATCAACAACTAACTAAATTTATATTGTATACAAAAATCCCGGATCTGAAATTTCAGATCCGGGATTTTATTTTTTTTATAAGCATTTATCAGCTTTTCTTGGTAGCCATTCCATAAATCCAGAGAATGATTAAAGCTCCTCCGATTGAAAGAATCCAGCTTCTTGGATTCCAGAATGAAGAAACATCTCCCCAATGTAGAATGTAAACTCCTATAGCTCCTCCTACAAATGCTCCCAGAATCCCCAGGATAATAGTGATTAGCCATCCTCCTCCCTGAGCTCCAGGCATGATCATTTTAGCGATTGCACCTGCAATAAGACCGAATACGATCCATGTTAGTATTCCCATAGTTGCAAATTTTTTTTAATTGTTAATATTTAAAATTGATTTGTTGCTAATATAAGGGAAAACATGATATAAATCATCTTTTCTTGAAGAATGAGTCTACAAATTCCGTACCATTAAAAAGCTGTAAATCCTGCATTTTTTCGCCTACACCAATATATTTAACTGGAATCTGGAACTGGTCAGAGATACCAATTACAACTCCTCCTTTTGCTGTTCCATCTAGTTTTGTAACGGCTAAAGCATTTACTTCCGTTGCAGCTGTAAACTGTTTTGCCTGTTCAAAGGCATTCTGTCCGGTAGAACCGTCTAAAACCAACAGGATCTCGTGAGGAGCATCAGGAATAACTTTTTGCATTACTCTTTTGATCTTAGAAAGTTCATTCATCAGGTTGATCTTGTTGTGAAGTCTTCCTGCTGTATCAATGATGACAACGTCTGCATTTTGGGCTACAGCACTTTGTACAGTATCAAATGCTACGGAAGCAGGATCAGATCCCATTTCCTGTTTTACGATAGGAACACCCACTCTTTCGCTCCAGATCACAAGTTGGTCTACTGCAGCAGCTCTGAAGGTGTCTGCAGCTCCGAGAACTACTTTTTTACCCTCTGATTTAAACTGGTGAGCCAGTTTTCCTATTGTTGTTGTTTTTCCCACTCCATTCACTCCTACAACCATGATGACATAAGGTTTTTTGGAGGTGTCAATATTTCCTGTATTGGCATGAGGATTTTCAAGCAATAGCCCTGAAATCTCATCACGAAGAATTTTATCCAGCTCGTTTACGCTTACATATTTGTCTCTGGCAACACGTTCTTCAATTCTTCCTATGATTTTGATAGTGGTGGAGGCACCTACATCGGATGCAATCAGTATTTCTTCCAGATCATCCAGTACTTCATCATCTACTTTGCTTTTACCGACTACGGCTTTCGTCATTTTTTCAAAGAATCCCTGGCTGGATTTTTCCAATCCTTTGTCTAAGGTTTCTTTTTCTTCCTTTTTGAAAATATTTTTAAACCAACTCATAGTTTTAGTTTATTCTTATTTATTTTTAATCACTGCTGTAGCTTCTATTTCTATAAGCACATCATCTCTGAAAAGCCTGCTCACTTCTACAAGGCTGCTTACAGGAGGGTTTTGAAGATTGACATACAAATCCCTGACTTTTCTGAAATCAGGTGTTTTTTTGATGTCTGTTGTAAAGATTCCCAGTTTGATAATATCTTTTCCTGTTCCTCCATATTCTTTCAGGATGTTTTCAATATTTTTGAAAACCTGATGCGTCTGTTCCTCTATAGTATTTCCCAGAAGATTACCTTCCGGGTCCAGAGGTACCTGTCCGGATAATAAAATCATTTTAGAACTCCCGCAGTCAATACTTACTGACTGTGAAAGGCCTTTTATGCTGAAGACTTTTGGCGAACTTTTATATTCTACAGGACTCATTGTTTTCTGACTGAATGAAAATAGAAAA
Source organism: Chryseobacterium viscerum (assembly GCF_025949665.1). Taxonomy (NCBI): domain Bacteria; kingdom Pseudomonadati; phylum Bacteroidota; class Flavobacteriia; order Flavobacteriales; family Weeksellaceae; genus Chryseobacterium; species Chryseobacterium viscerum. Next base: position 293,034 of record NZ_JAPDFT010000001.1, read on the forward strand.
GTTACTGTGCAGGCCAGAACAAGTATCTTTTTCATACTTTACTGATTAATAATCTGGTGCACAAAGATAACAAAAAAACTACCCAAAATATGAGTAGTTTTTTATATTGTAAACAAAGTACTGATTATTTTTTCAAATAACCGTCTACTTCGTCAGCATTCATTACTTTTTCTTCGAAAACGTAAGCTCCTGATTTAGAAGACTTAACCATTTTCACCACTTTCGTCATTTTCTTAGACTGACCGCTTTGTAGGGTTGCTACTACTTTCTTTGCCATGGTAAGTTATTATTTATAAATTACTTAATTTCTTTGTGAAGGGTAGATCTCTTAAGAACAGGATTGTATTTTTTCAATTCCAATCTCTCTGTAGTGTTCTTTTTATTTTTTGTAGAAATGTATCTAGACATTCCTGGCATACCGCTTTCTTTGTGCTCTGTACATTCAAGGATTACTTGAACTCTATTTCCTTTTTTTGCCATGATTTATTAATTCTTTTTAATCAATCCGTTTCTAGTAGCTCTTTCAATAGCTTCCTCGATTCCAATCTTGTTAATCACTCTCAATCCATGAGCTGATACTTTCAGTGTTACGTGCTTATCTTGCTCTGGAAGGTAAAACTTCTTCTCTAATAAGTTAATTTCAAAACGACGCTTCGTTTTGTTATTAGCGTGAGAAACGTTGTTACCAACCATTGCACGCTTTCCTGTTATTTGGCAAATTCTTGACATATCTCGATGTTCTTATTTGTATAATATTTGAGAGTGCAAAATAACGAAGAATTTTTTAGATAGACAAATCTTTTAGAAAATATTTGCAAATAAGTGACTGATTAATAATCATGAATTTTTAAAATAGTAGAATCCTTGGGATACAGCAGATAATGGGTGCTGATATATTTCATACAGGCTTTTTTTAAAGCTCAGAATTTAATATTCCATCTTTGTTTTTAATTAATCTAAATAAAAACAACTATGAAGAGGATTTATATTTTATTGTCTATGTTGCCTGTGGGCCTGATGGCTCAGAATTTTACTGAGGTACAGACCAGCATGAATAATTTTTATTATTCTGCGGCAGACATTGCAGATATAGACAACAATGGGACAATGGATATCGTGCTCAATGGAGCCATAGATTCTGATGGTGACGGAAATGTAGATAGTACTTATAATGAAGTGTATCAGAATAATGGAACAACATTATTACCATATGCAGGACTGGGGGCTGATGTGACCCATCTTGGAGATATTAAATTCATTGATTATAATAATGACGGGCTTATGGATATTATTTCCACAGGGCTCAGCTATATGGATGTTGTGAACTATAAACAATACCGGTTCAAAAATACAGGAACAGGGTTTGTAAAAGATGCTGAACTTCCGGGGAAAATTTATGGATCAGTAGAAGTTTTTGATTTTAATCACGATGGAAAATCTGATTATGCTATTAACGGAACTCAATATGGCCATGGGGGAGGTTTTGGAAATACATTGGATTATTATAAAAATACGGGTGCTGGTTTTGATGTGACAGCAAACTGGGTTGACGGAACTCAAAACGGAAGCTTTAAAGTAGTAGATCTTAATAATGACAACCTTTTGGATCTTGTGATTATTGGGTCAGATATTAATGGGGCTCCGGTTTCTAAAGTATATATGAATCAGGCAGGCATTCTTACTCCAACGCAGGATCTAGCTCCTGTAGCTGTTGGGAAAATAGATTTTGCCGACTTTAATGCAGACGGATTTCAGGATGTTGTAGTGATTGGAAGAGATGGAAATGATGACGGATATTTTGCGGTTCTGATGAACGATGGTACAGGTAATCTGACCCCTCAAACAATTACCGGAACTGATATTTCAGATATTTCACTGAGTGTTGGTGACCTTAATAATGATGGGTATTACGACTTCATTATTTCAGGAAATGAAAACTATAATGCTGTTGTGAAAACCTATATCTATGATGTTTCCAATAATAATTTTAATGAAGGAACATTAACGGGTATAAGTGCACTGGGAGGTCCGGGGCTGATTAATCTATTTGATTTTAATAATGACCGCCATCTGGATATCTTATTGGGCGGCTTCGACTGGGCGGCTTCTGATCTGCCTTCATTAACTAAGATATTTAAAAATAATTCTACTGCTGAAAACGCAAAGCCTACACCGCCAACTCAACTGAACATGACCAAAAACGGAAACCGTTTTAATTTTACATGGAGCGGTGCTTCAGATGATAAAACTCCGGTGAGTGCATTACGTTATGAAATTACAGTAGGATCTGCACAGGGAGCTCATGATATTGCCAAATATGTAGTAACAACACCATCATGGTTTCTGGATCTTGATCCGGCCATTCAGAATGTGTATTGGAGTGTGAAATCTATTGATGCTTCAAAAGTCTATTCTGACGCTTCTGTACAAAGTGTGCTGGGGACAGCAGAAATTAAATCTGATAAAAAAGTTATCATCTATCCGAATCCTGTATCCGATAAAGTTTATATCAAAGGGGAAAAAGTTTCAGAAGCTGAAATGTATTCTATGGATGGAAAAAAACTGAATATCAATGTGAATGGAGATCAGTCTATTGATGTATCCCATTTACCTAAAGGAGTCTATTTATTAAAACTGAAGATAAAAAACGAAATAACCACAAGGAAGCTTACGATTAAATAATTGAATCAATTCTATCTTCTATCAATGAGAAAAGCCAGACGTCCAGCTGGCTTTTCTCTTTTTTATAGAATTAAAATCTGCATAATAGGTAAGAAAATTCAGCATTCGCAAATCTTATTGATCATGCCGGTTCTGTGTTATTTGTGCAAAAATTTGTGCAATTTGTGTTTAGTATTAAGCTTTCTTCGTTTTCTTTTTGAACCATTCAATCAGATAATAGAATAATAAAAAGCCCAATGCAAATATGGAAAACCTCGAAAGAAGATCACCCGCTCTGGTATAAAATGTCATGGTGTCATACAGGTTCACTTTGGCAAATAAAGCTGTTTTGTCTCCGTAGAAAGTATCAGCAGTAATTTCTCCTTTAGCATTGATGTGGGCAGAAATTCCACTGTTAGCAGCACGGGCAATCTCTCTTCTGGTTTCAATGGCTCTAAGCTTAGCATAAGACAAAAGCTGTTTATGCCCTTCTGTAACACCCCACCAGGAGTCATTGGTCATAATGGCTAAGAAATTAGCTCCTTTTTTTACATAATCTGTTACAAACTCACCATAGATACTTTCATAGCAGATGATAGGTGCCAGTTTCCCTTTGTTATAAGGATTTGAAAAGGCAACTCTTTCTTTATCTGTTCCCAAGGACGCCACAGTACCACCCAGGTTGAGCATGGCATCTCCTAAAAGTGGTTTTAAAACATTCATATAAGGAAATATTTCAACACCCGGTACCAATTTCCCTTTGTGGTAAGCCTGTACTTTTTGGTTAGGAACCAATTGAATCGCTGTATTATAACTGCTTACCCAAACACCACTATTGATCTGATACGCTTCTTTAGGTAAATCAGCCGGATTATAAAAAAAACGGTGTGAAGAAATTCCGGTTGCAAAAACAGATCCCGGATGATTGGATAAAAATCCTTTGATATTGTTGAGAAGTAAACTCTTTTCAAAAGCTGTTTCAGAAATAGATCCTCTGCCGGGAAGAGCTGTTTCCGGAGCAATATAATAATCAATTTTGCCTGTTGAATTTTTTTCAGCAAGCGCCAGTAAGTCCTGCTCAATGGTAAGGCTGTCTTTTGAATATTTTTCGGCATAAGGATCAAGATCCGGCTGCAGCATCAAAACGCTCACCTGTCCGGCTGGCTTTTCATCAAAATTATTGTATTTAATCACTGAAATAATCATTGGAAGAACAATTAAAGCTCCAACAATGGCAGAATTTTTAATCAGGTCTTTTCTCTTTCTGCCAGCTTCCCAGGTTCTTACTGTATAAAAAATCAGAACATTGGTCAGAAGTATCCAGAAGCTTCCTCCGGTAGCTCCTAATGTGTCATACCACTGGATAAGTTTGGGGTAATCGGCGAATACATTCCCAAGGTTAAGCCACGGCCATGTAAGCTCCCATCCCAAATGGAATTTTTCAAAACTCATCCAGATCGCGATCAGGAATCCCAGTCCCCAATAGGTTCCCTGGGCATTTTTGTACCAGTGATAGCATTGGAATACTAAAGAATATAAAAGAGAATTGACCAATACGGGAAATACAACAGCCATCAGAGAATGGCTTCCGTCAGGATTCTTTGAGCCGTACAGCCATCCCGTGGTTACAATATTCCAGATCACAAAACATAGATAAGACAATCCGAAGACGACCCAGCTTTTCCTTTTGTAATCTGAAAACTTTGAAACTCCGTGTTCCATCATCAGAAGCGGAACAAGGGCAAAGAATATAAAAAACGGAACTCCATAAGTTGGCCATGAAACCGACAGCAGCATTGCTGAAATAAGTGTAAGTAGAACGTATTTCATTAAATTATTTTAATACACAAATTTAATGTTTTTGAAATGAATATATTAGCAGTTCAATGTTAAAGAAAATATATAAAATCATTATTATTCCGTATACTTTGTTTCTGCTTTACCTGATGTTTTTGGGAATGGGCAGGTTTCAGTATGAAGAAAATCTCCTTACTTTGGAACCCGTTTTTTCTACAATAAAATTTATTCAGGGTCCAAACAGGACGATAGATATTGTTACCATTGTCTTAGGAAATATTATTATGTTTATTCCTTTTGGATTTTTGGGCTGGATTTTTCCCGACCTGAGAAAACTAAAGCCATTACTATTTAGTTTTATCTCGTGTATCATCATTGTTGAGGCCCTTCAATACTTTACAAGAATGGGAATATTTGAGGTAGACGATATCATCCTGAATACTTTTGGAGTGTATCTGGGATGGGAGTTTTGCAGAATGATTGAAAAAAGAGTTACTTATTAAGTTCCTTAGCGCGTTTTTCGGCGTTCAGAATTCCCTGTTTCAGAATTTCTTTGAAACTGTTGTCTTCAAATGTTTTTAAAGCAGCCTCTGTCGTTCCGCCTTTGGATGCAACATCTTTAATCAGTTCCTCAAGATTTTTTTCTGAATTATTGATCAAATGATAAGCTCCCAGCATCGTCTGTTTTACAAAAAGTTTGGAGAGGTTTTCTTCAATTCCCATTTCAATTCCGGCCTTAATCATTGCATCAATGATGTAATAGAAATAAGCAGGACCACTTCCTGAAAGTGCTGTAACACCGTCCAGAAGCTCTTCTTCTTCCAGATAAACTGATCTTCCCGTGCTGTTCAGTAATCTTTCTATATTGATTAACTGGCTGAAAGAAATTCCGTTTGCAGCGGTATATCCCGTGATTCCCATTCCCAGAAGAGTAGGGGAATTCGGCATTGCTCTTACAACAAGCGGATGATTCAGTAATTTCTGAATCTTTTCAATATTAATTCCGGCCATGATGGATAAAACCATCTGGTTTTCTTTAAAAGTGAATTGGATATTTTGGGCAACCGAATGAAAATCCTGAGGTTTTACAGCTATGATGATCAAATCCGCATCGAGTTCCTTTACTTCTTCAAAGGTGGAAATTTTAGACTTGGGGAATTCTTCAGCTATTTTGGATATTTTTTCCTGATTTCTGATGATAAGATGCAGATGTTCAGGTTTGATCAGTTCATATTTTAAAAATGATTTTGAGAAAGAAAGTCCCATATTTCCGGCTCCAAGAATAGCTATTTTCATCGTGAATTGTAATTTTTAAGCTAAAATAATGATTTTTTGGAATGCAGGAATAACTTGTAAGGAGTTATTGTTGGAAAAAGCAAAAGCGCAAAGATTTTGAATAACATGCTGTTTTAAGGCACAAGAACATTTTGACTTCGCTCAATGTGAGATTTTCAGCAAGGGTGAGAATGAAATAAGATAAGGTTAATCCTTTTTGCCACACAAAGATCGAACAGCATTGAATTTTATCTTAGTACCTTACAACATAAAGCTTAGAAAATAACTTGAGTCCTTGTGTTTTTCACCCCATCTATGCATAGATTCCTACGGAATGACAAAGTGTACGGATAAGCTAAGCGTTGTGTTTGTCATTCTGAAAGAATCCAGCCTTACAATTTTCCAGCTATCATGCAGCCATAACGCATTTTATATGAGATAAAATAAAACATAAAGCTTAAAAAATAACTCGCATCCCCTTTGCGTTAATCCAACAGGTATTATAAAAAAAGACTGAAATCATATGGATCAGTCTTTATATATTTTTAGATTAAATAATATTCACTTCCCTTTCAAGTTCAATTCCGAATTTTTCTTTCACAGAGTTGATGATTTCAGTAGAAAAATCAAAAATTTCTTTTCCGGTAGCATTTCCGGTAGCATTGATGATCACCAGAGACTGCAGTTTGTGTGAAGCTACATTTCCAATCTGTTTTCCTTTCCATCCGCATTGTTCAATCAGCCATCCGGCAGGAACTTTTACCATATCACCATTTGGATAACCCTGGATATTTTCAAACCTTTGTTTTAAATCTTCAAATTGAACTAAAGGGATAGTAGGATTTTTGAAAAAGCTTCCGGCATTTCCAATTTCTTTAGGATCCGGCAGTTTGCTTTGTCTTATATTGATAACCGCTTTCGAGATATCCTGAATAGTTGGATTTTCAATGCCAAGATTTTCCAGTTCAGATTTGATAGCGCCATATTCTGTTTTGATATGGTGATCTTTTTGGGTCAGCTTAAAAGTAACTTCCAGGATTATGTATCTTCCTTTACCTTCCTGTTTGAAGATAGAATCTCTGTAACCGAACCTGCATTGTTCAAGATTGAAAGTTGTAAGTTCGAGGCTTTCCAGATCCAATACCTGGCAGCTGACAAAAATATCTTTGATTTCCGTTCCGTAAGCCCCGATATTCTGCATAGGAGAAGTTCCTACATTTCCGGGAATTAAAGAAAGGTTTTCCAATCCTCCAAAGTTCTTTTTCAGGCAGTACATCACAAATTCATGCCAGTTTTCACCTGCTTTTGCTGTTACCAATACCTCATTTTCACTGATGCTCTCTTCAGAAATTCCTTTTAAATTAAGTCTGACAGCAAGACCATCAAAATCTTTTGTCAGAAGGATATTGCTCCCGCCTCCTAAAAACAGAAGCTGAAGAGATCTTGTCTTTGAGAAAACGAGTGCTTCTTTTAATTCATCAATAGTATTGATTTCAGTAAAATAGCGGGCTTTGGCTTCAACACCGAATGTGTTATAAGGCTTTAGTGAAAAATTTTCCTGCATGTTTTTATTTGTATTCTTTGGGAAGAATTTTGTCTAGTTGTTCTTTAAGTTGTTGTAACTGCTTGTAATGTAAAGTGTCCACATAAGCATTCACATAGATGTGTGATTTTTTCGGAGTCCGGATCTGGAAAGTCTCATCTGTTCCATCTACCGATTGCTGGCTGGGAGAACTTTTTATATGGTCGAGGTCTACAATCCTGATCGATGATACAAGCTGTTTCCATGTGTTGGAACTGACGGCAGATACCCATTTTTTATGGGTTTGATTGGCTGTCATTCCTCTTTCTGCAGAAACGGAATCTTTTGTGACTTTAATAATTCTGTAATTTCCAAGATGTCCTCCGATATCGGATACACTGATAAAAGTAATCTCGTGTGGATTTTTGTAAGAAATAGTCTGTTCCGTTTTTTTGGAATCACAGGAAAAAAATGCCGACAGCAAAAGAATCGAAAACAGTATTTTCAGATAGAGTTTTTTTGTTGTCGGCATAGGATATATTTTACAAGCTGAATTCTTCTCTGTACTTCTTTAAAGCCTCTTTAAGAATTTCAGCACTTCTTTTTAAATCTTCTTCTTTCAGAACGTAGGCAATTCTTACCTGTTTCTTTCCTAATTCCGGATCACTGTAGAACCCTCCTGCAGGAGCTACCATGATAGTTTCGTTGTTAAGAGAATATTTTTCAAGCAGCCACTGTGCAAATTTTTCAGTATCATCTACGGGAAGTTCAGCAACACAATAGAAAGCACCTCTTGGTTTAGGGCAGATAACACCAGGAATGGCATTTAAAAGATCTACCAATACATTTCTTCTGTGAGTATATTCTTCTCTTACCGCTCTGATGTAGGCACCATCATTCTGGTGTGCTGCTGTTGCGGCAATCTGTCCTAAAAGAACAGGGCTCAATCTCGCCTGTGCAAAAAGCATGGCAGCATTACGGATTTTGCTGGAACGGGTAACCATACATCCGATTCTTACTCCACACATAGAATAACGTTTGGATTCAGAATCAATGATGATACAGTTTTCAGCTAATTCAGGGAAATCAAACATAGAAATCTGCTGTTTTCCGTCGTATACATATTCTCTGTATACTTCATCAGAAATGATTACGATATCATATTTCAAAGCAATGTCTGCAAGCTTCTGAAGCTCCTCACGGGTATACAGATATCCGGTAGGGTTTCCTGGGTTACAGATGATGATTGCTCTTGTTTTGTCTGTGATTTTTTTCTCAAATTCTTCAATAGGAGGCAAAGCAAAACCTGTATCAATAGTAGAAGATACAGCTACTACATTCACGTCAAATGTACTGGTGAAGCCATTGTAGTTAGCATAGTAAGGCTCAGGAATAATCACTTCATCGCCTTCGTCACATAAAGTAGAAATAGCAAAGTTCAGAGCTTCAGAACCTCCATTGGTAACAATGAAATTATCAGGGGTAAGATCTGAAAAACCTAATGAATGATAATATTCTGTAAGGGCTTTTCTGTATTCTATATTTCCTTCAGAAAGCGCATATTCCAATACTTTTAAATCGATGTTTTTTAAAGCATTTAAAGCTGTTTCCGGAGTTTCAATATCAGGCTGTCCGATATTAAGATGGTATACTTTTATTCCTTTCTGTTTTGCTTGTAATGCAAAGGGAACCAGTTTTCTTACCGGCGATGGCGGCATATGCAGCGCTCTGTTTGAAATATTCGGCATTGTTCAAAAAATTTGTATGACAAAAATAGGATTTAATTTCTCAATAATAAAATTAAGGATCAATTAGAAGTGGTTCAATATTTTTTAAACTCTAATAATTTTCATAGTTTGGAATGTTGATATTTGGTTTGTTTTTATTTTATGTTGGTTTTTGTTTAAAAAAAATCTTTTTGTATTGTTATTTTTACTAAATTTCGCCTCAAATGTGATTAAAATGGCAATAAATTTATTTTCTAGAGTGGTACCCGCTATCGCTCTCTTTTCAGCCAGTGTAATGATGGCTCAGAATTATCAAACTATGCCGGTCTCTTCAGGCTTTACAGCTGATGTGATTGCCAACGGGATAGGTTCTTCAACAATTAGTACAAATAATGACGTAGATGGAGTTTCTTACGCTTTTGTAGCTAAAGATTTTCAGCTTACATCCTCAAGTGCTGCTATTACGTATGGGATTCCTGTTGATGGAATTATTAATTCTGTAGTAGCAACAACTCCCGGATTGAGTTTTCAGTTAGCAAGTTTGAATGCGAATAATTCTTTAAGACTGGCTGCAGCCAGTGATAACGGAACTTTGGCATTTACAACACCAAAAGCAGCAACCAAGCTGTATATGCTTGCTGTAAGCGGAAGTGGTACTTCTACGGTAAGTGTAATGGTGAATTTTACAGATGGCAGTTCACAGACGTTTGCAAGTATCAGTCTTTCAGACTGGTATAATGGATCTAATTTTGCTATCCAGGGGATAGGAAGAATTAAAAAGCCGGGAGCTACTCCTGGAGCTGGTGATGATGTTCCTTCTCCTGAAGGCGGAACTAATCCAAGATTATATCAGGCTGAATTGGCAATAGATGCAGCCAATCAGGCAAAACTGGTACAAAGTGTAACAGTAACCAAAGTAAGTGGCTCAGGGATACCGAATATTTTTGCTTTTTCAGCAGACGCTTATTCGGATTGTATGCCTCCTGTATTGCAGGCGGTTTCAGGAATCACAGCAAACTCAGCTTTAGTTTCATGGACAGGGAATGCTGCCAGTTATGATGTATACCACAGTACTTCAAACACAACACCGGCGGGCTCAGTAACACCTACTTATCCGGGAGTAACAGGTACCAGCACAACTATAGGAGGTCTTAATTCAAATACAACCTATTATTATTGGGTAAGATCCAACTGTAACACGGCGACAGGCCAAAGTGTATGGTCTTTTGCAGGTACATTTAAAACAGCCTGTTCTACTTTCACTGTTCCGTATACAGAAAACTTTGATAGTACAAGTACAGGTTCCAGCTCAAACACGAATGCACCAAGTTGTTGGGCATATTTAGAAAGTGCATCATTTACAGGATATGGTTATGTAACCACAACGAATAATTATTCAGCACCTAATGCTTATTATTTATATAACTCTACTGCTACTACAGGCAGCCAGATGTTAGTTTCACCTCCAACTGTAAACCTTTCAGATGGTACTAAACGAGTGAGATTCTATGCAAAATCCGGATCAAATGGGTATACATTATTAGTAGGTACTTTATCAAACCCTGCAGATCCTGCTTCTTTTACACCCATTGGTTCTCCTATTGCTTTGACGACTACGCACACTCAATATACTGTTAATATTCCTGCGGGATCTGATTTACAGTTAGCATTTAAGCATGGTTTAGGAGGTACAGGCCGTGGACTTTATATTGATAATATTACTGTTCAGAATATCCCTTCTTGTCTGGAGCCTACAGCAGTTACGTCGTCAAACGTATCAGCGAACACAGCAACGATCGGCTGGACGGAACCATCTCCAGTTCCTGCAGGCGGATACGAAGTTTATTACAGCACAAACAATACTGCACCTGATGCTTCTACTGTTTTAAACGCTACAAACTCTGTAACTTCTACAACAGCTTCTGCACCGTTAAACGGACTGCAGCCATCTACAACATATTATACATGGGTAAGATCTAGCTGTAGTGCATCTGATAAGAGTATCTGGAGTACTTCTACATCATTTACAACTCTTTGTGTTCCAATAACTACACTGCCTTGGAGTGAAAATTTTGATGCAATGGCAACTATAGGTTCTGCAATCATTCCGAACTGTTGGAAACAAACTCCGGGAGGAAGTTCATCTAACTATAACTTTACATCAGCAAATGCTTCCCAGCAAGCTTATAATGATCCTAAATCTGCTCCAAATTATGTGACGATTTATTATCCATATAGCAATGCAGCTTATTTATGGACACCTACATTTACTCTAACTGCAGGAAGCTCGTATGATTTTACATTCTATTGGGTAGGAGACGGCTATTCTGGTTGGCAGAATGAAGTATTGGTAAACAATGGGCAAACAGCGACTGGAGCAACTAGCTTATCAACATTTATTACAGCAGATCAAACATCAGAAGGAGGAGGTAACAGTACTACTTATACTAAAGTTACCGTTACCTATACCCCAACGGCTACTGGTGATTATTCATTTGGAATTAAAGCTTTGAATACAACTACAGCTCCATATTATATGGGATTTGATGATTTCTCTCTTACACAGTCCAATTTAGCTACTGCTGAAACAGCTGTTAAGAAAAAAGAAGTGAATGTTTATCCTAATCCTTTCAAAGATATTCTGCATGTTGCTGATATCAAGAATGTTAAATCTGTAACGGTTACAGATGTAGCGGGAAGAGTAGTGAAAACTATTGACAACCCAACTACAGAACTTCAGTTAGGGGAGTTGAATGCCGGTTTATACTTAGTGACGATGAACTTTAAAGACGGTTCAAAATCAACAGTAAAAGCCATTAAAAAATAAAATTTTTTGAGTTAATAATTTCTGTAGGCAGTTGCATTCGTGTGGCTGCCTTTTTTATGATTTGTTTAAATGATAATCAGAACTATCAGGAAATAAACCTCAATTTGGATAATTTTATAAAATAATCGTATTTTAGAAAAAATTAAAAAATGCAGATTCAGTCAGTTTCTATAGAAGATTATATCTCAAAAATTCCTGAAGAAAGACAGGATGCCTTTAAAAAACTTTTTGATACGGTGAATGACAATTTGCCGCAAGGTTTTGAAGAAGCAACGAATTATGGAATGATAGGTTGGGTGGTTCCATTGGCAACATTTCCTGCCGGATATCACTGTGCACCCGGTACACCGCTGCCATTTATCAATCTTGCTTCCCAGAAGAATTTTATAGCGCTATACCATATGGGACTTTATTCAAAACCAGAACTTCTCGACTGGTTTGTTGGAGAATATCCAAAACATTCCAAAAAGAAACTGGATATGGGTAAATCCTGTATCCGTTTCAAAAAAGTGGATGATATTCCCTTCGAACTGATTGCTGAACTGAGCCAGAAAATGACTCCTGATGACTGGATCGGAATTTATGTATCTCAGTATAAGAAATAAAAAAATGCTCTGAAACCTATCTGGTTTCAGAGCATTTTTTTATGCTGGACGCGGGAAGAAGTGAAGCTGGAAGTAATATTTGTGTTTTTAGAATTACTGGCGGTATTTGACAGGTATTTTTGAATATAAAAAGGTCAATAAAACTGTCATCTATTTATCCATCGACTTCCAGAAACTTCCCTCTTCCAACTAAAAATGAATATCCCAGATTCCGGCTTTCCTTTCAAGCTCAATTAAAGCAGCAGCATTATCTGCAAGAGCCTGATAGTAATCCTTTCTTACATTGTTATACGTTCTCTGGGCATTCAGAACTTCCAGAATGGAACTTTCTCCTCTTTTGTAGCTGTATGTAATCCCTTCCAAAATGCTTTGTGCTTCTGAAAGCATTCCGTTATGAAATTGTCTGAGCTGTTTTTGCGTCGCTGTATATTGCTGATAAGCCTGCATTACTTCTGCCTTTATGCCCTGTTCGATCTGTTTGTATTCAACTTCTGCCTGTGAATGTACCATTTCTGCAATTTTCAATCCTGCATTTCTTCTGTTGGAAAACTTCAGAGGAATGCTAATACCCATTTTTACAGCATTTACGGTTGGGGAAGGGGCAATTTCATTGGTGGCTTCCGTATGCCGTTCTGCTCCGGCGCTGATGCCTAAATCTATAATACGATTTGCTTTTTCGAGATTGATCTGACTTTTGGCAACTTCTGTATTTTGTTTGGCGGCCAGTAAATCTGCTCTTTCATTCAATGCCTGAAGAATCAGATCATCCATACTGAAATCCCTGTTGAAGGCATTAAAATCCCCGGCAATCTCTCTTCCTGTTATTTTGCCGTCTCCTAGAAATACTGATAAACTGGTGAGAGCCTGTTCTTCTGAACTTTCAGCCTGATATACTTCATTGAGCAATGAAGTCGCTTCCAATTTACTTTGTTTGGACGTGACTAATGATATAGTTCCCAATTTGTAGCGGATGCTGTCAGATTTTGCCAATTGCTGCATATTTTTATAAGAATCCTGCTGTACCTGAAGCAAAGCTTTGGCCTTTAGAGCATCAATATATCCTAAACTGGCGTCTGCACGGAGATTCCTGAAAAAATCCTGCAATTGTATTTTGCTCAGCTCAGATTGGTTTCTGGCCAGATTTACCCTTGCTTTTCTTTTACCGCCCAGTTCAAGCGTCCAGCCGATGGAAGCACCGTAAACATATCCCATATCTTTACGCACTCCGTTATTGGTAGTTTCTATTTCCAGTTGAGGGTCAGGGAACATATTGGCAGTCTGGACGGAAGCTTCAGCCATACTTACATTGTATTTCTGAGAAGCATACCCAAGATTTTTATTTCCGACAAGACTTAGGTATTCTTCAAATTGTAAAAGCTCTTTTTCCTGTGCCTTTATTCTTGTGATACTCAATAATACTACAGATAATATGATAATATGAATTTTAATTTTCATCTGATTTCAAATTTTGTTTTTCGTTGCGGTGCTCAGCCATAAAATAAATAGCCGGCAGCACGAATAGTGTTAAAATAGTAGAGAACATCAGTCCGTAGACAATTACTGTTGCCAGTGGACGCTGTACATCCGAACCGATTCCTGTGGCCAATGATGCGGGGAATAATCCTATTACGGCAACCGTTGCGGTCATCAGTACCGGTCTGAAACGGTCTTTTGCCCCTTTGATAGCCGCCTGTTTCAACTCATATCCTTTTTTACGCAGATCATTGATATGAGAAATCATAATGACTCCGTTCTGGATAGCAACTCCGAAGAGTGCAATAAATCCTACTGCAGAAGACACATTCAGAGACATTCCTCTTATATTGAGTGCCAGCATTCCGCCAAATAAAGCCAGTGGAACAATAGACATCAGAACCAAAGCCTGTCTGAAATCTCCGAATGCACCATACAATAGCAGAAACATAATTGCCAAGGCCGGCGGAACAATAAATGCCAGTCTGGAATAGGCCCTGTTTTGATTTTCAAACTGCCCTCCCCATTTGATCTGGTATTTCTCATGATCATATTGGATGTCTTTTTCTATTTTTTCCTGTGCTTTTTTCAGGAAAGAAGAAAGATCTGTACCTCTTAAATTCAGTTTTACGGTAAGATGGCGTTTGTTCATTTCTCTGGTAATAGTGCTTTCGCCAGTACTCAGTTTCACTTCTGCCACCTGAGATAAAGGAATTTTTGCGCCGGAAGCTGAGGTCAGCATCAGGTTTCCTATTTTGTCCGGAGTATTACGGCTGTCTTCCGTATAACGGCAGGAAATATCATATACTTTATTACCAATAAAGATCTGGGAGATCGCTTTTCCTCCTAATGCCACTTCAATAAGGTCGGCAACATCTGCTACATTCAAACCATATTGGGCAATCTTGCCTCTGTTGGCAATAATCTGCAATTGTGGTAATGGCGGTTCCTGATCAATGGCAAGGTCTGCCGAACCCGGAATTGTGTTTAAAGTAGATAAGATATTTTCGGCAATTCGTCTTGTTTCCTTAAAATCCTCACCATAAACCTTTACCACCAGTTCACTGTGAGCACCGGAGATTTTGTCCATTACTCCATCAATCATAGGTTGTGAAAAACCTACGGTGTAGCCCGGCATATTTTTATAATCTGCAGCGAGTTCTTTGATGAGGTCTGCTTTTGTTTTTCCTGCAGGCCATTCGCTGTAAGGCTTTATTCCAATGGAGACCTCAAAGTGGGAAGCTGTCCATGGATCTGTACCGTCATCATTCCGTCCTGCCTGGATCATCATATAAGTAATTTCAGGATGTTTCAAGGTACGGGCACGCAGCGTATCACTCATTTCTTTTGATTTAGCTAAAGAAATTCCGGGTGGCAGCTGTACCTGAAGCCATATTGAACCTTCATCCAGTTCGGGAAGAAAATCTTTTCCTACATGATAGGAGAGAATTCCGGCAGAAACTAAGACAATCATAATAGGAATAATAACTCTTTTGGGAGCTTTCATTATTTTTTCAATGCTATTTCCATAGGCTGTACTAAGTTTTTCAAGCCATTTGTTGTGATAGATTTTTTGTGGTTTGCGATAGATCACATAAGCCAATCCCGGGATCAAAAGTAATGCTACAGCGAGTGCTCCCAATAGAGCGTATCCAACAGTAAAAGCCATGGGTGTAAATAATTTTTTCTCTACTCTTTCAAAAGCAAACAATGGCAGATAAGCGGTAATAATGATAATGGTTGAAAAGAAAATAGGTTTTGCCACTTCAATTACTCTTTGGGTAATCGTTTTTTCTTCCAATGCTTCTTCCGAATTTTCTTCTCTTTTCTTCAGAATGGTTTCCAGCATGACGATGGCTCCGTCTACAATGATTCCGAAATCAATGGCTCCCAGTGAAAGAAGGTTAGCCGGAATATTCGTAAAATGCATCAATATAAAAGCAAATAATAAAGAAAGCGGAATGGTAATAGCCACCAGTAATGCTCCCCGCCAGCTTCCAAGAAATACAATCAGTACAATAATAACCAATACAATTCCTTCGGTAAGGGTATGAGAAACTGTAGTTAGCGTGGTTTTTACAAGGTCTGTTCTGTCCAGAAAAGGATGGATTTTTACTCCGGGAGGAAGCGTTTCGTTATTCAGTTCTTCGATAGCTTCATGAACTCCTTCCAGTACTTGTGAAGGATTTTGTCCTCTGAGTAAAAGTACAATTCCTTCCACGCTTTCAGAATAGTTACGTTTTCTGTCTGTGTAGCCCAGAATTCCTTTCCTTTCCAGGTTCCCGTATTTTAATGTCCCGACATCATTCAAAAAAACAGGAACACCATTTTGGGTTTTGACTACAATTTTTCCAAGATCATTTAAGTCTTTTACCAAACCTATTCCGCGGATGACATACGCGAGGTTTCCGCGGGGAAGCATACTTCCTCCGGCACTCACATTGTTTTTGGAAATCGTTTCGGTAACTTCTGACAGAGATAATCCGTATTGTTCAAGCTTATGCGGATCCAGTTCGATCTGAAACTGTGTCGTAATTCCTCCGAAATTGGTAACATCAGCAATTCCCGAAACCTGTTTGATTCGTGGAATAATCACAAACTTTTGTAAATCTGTAAGTTCCCGCAGACTGTGGTTGTTACTTTCAATAATATAACGATAGACTTCGCCGATAGGAGAGGTAAGAGGATCTAATCCTGGTTGTGCACCGTAAGGAAGTTCCACATCTGTGAGTCTTTCCTGAATTCGCTGTCTTGCCCAGTAATCGTCTATCCCATCATCGAAAACCATTGTAATAATGGAAAGTCCAAAGGTACTTTTGCTTCGCATCACATGCATTCCCGGAAGTCCGTTCAGGGATCTCTCCAAAGGAATGGTAATTTGCTGTTCTACTTCTTCAGCAGCCAGTCCCGGAACCTGTGTTACCACCTGCGAGGTTACATCAGCAATATCAGGATAAGCTTCTATGGATAATCTGGTCCAGGAATAATAGCCGAAGAATCCCAGTAATAAGAAAAGGGCAAGCATAAGCCATCTCTTCTGTATAGAGATTGTTAGTAATTTCTTCATAGTTCTTGATTTGTGTACAAAGTAAAAAGCAGGATGTACAAAGTATTGTCGTTAAATAATACCAGGTATTTCAATCTCTTTACCATGTACATTGTACATTATTTTGCATCCAGCATATAAATTCCGCCTTCGGTCATGATGGTTTCTCCGGGTTGTAAGCCTGAAATGATTCTTACTTTTTCCTGATTGGTTTCTCCTGTTGTCACAGAACGTTTTGTATATTGACTCTTGCCTGTTTTTACCCATACATATTGGGAGTTGTCCTGCTGCATCAAAGCGGTTACGGGAATCATCACCGTTTTTTCAGGAGTTGTTGAAAAATTAACGGTAGCATACATCCCCGGTTTTAGTTTTCTGTCCGGATTATCACATTCAATAAGGACTTTAATACTTCGGGTATCTTCGTCTACAATTTCATTGATGTGATATACTTTTCCGGTAATATTTCTGTCCGGATACGCACTTACTTTTACAGAAACCTGATCTCCGGGATGAACAAAGCGGATGTCTTTTTCTTTTACGTCACCGGAAATCCATACTTTGGATAATTCTGCGATAATCATTACCGGATCAGCATCTCCTTTCAGGTATTGGCCGTTTACAATTTTGTTGGAAATGATCTCTCCACTGATGGGAGCTCTTACAATAAGAGGACTTCCTATACCTCCACCTTTACTGTTATAGACTTTCAAGGCAGAAGAAGCATTAGAGAGGGATGTTTTTTTATTTTTAAAATCGGTTTCCGCTTCATCCAGTTCTTTTTGAATACCAACCCCATGTTTTACGAGATCCTGCTGGCGTCTGTAGTTTTTGTCGGCAAGCTGTACATCATTCAGGGCATCTGTATAATCCTTTTGAACCGAAAAATAATCTGAAGAAAGGATTTCAAAAAGAGGACTTCCGGCAGAAATATTTTGTCCAAGCTGAATAAATGATTTTGTAATTCTTCCGGAAAAAGGGCTTGCAATTTCCGCATAATGATTAGGAATAGCCTGAATAGTTCCTGCTGAAATTACTCTATCACTGTGTTCCTGCTTGGTTACAATCCGGGTTTTAATTTTCTTGAAAATGGGATTGTTTTCCGGAACGGTGACCTGGTCGCCTTTCATCACTATTTCCGGTTCTTTGTTTTGCTGAGGTGTATTGTCTTTACAGGAGACTGCAAAGAGAATAATACTACTTAAGATTATCTTTTTCATGATCTTAATACAATTGAGTGCTATTGCTGATTTTTATTTTTTCGTTGTTGTTTTTCTTGATACTGAACCGTTTTTTGCTCCTTGCTTCTTTCTGAGAAGATAAAGAGGGTCTCAGGAATATATTGGTAGAGACAATGAAAAGAACTGTGATGAGGGCTTCTAAAGGATATCCCAAAGCACATAGTGCACCTATGGCTGCAGAACACCATAATGTGGCTGCCGTATTCAATCCTCTTACGGTAAGACCGTCTTTCATTATAACGCCGCCGCCGAGGAAACCGATTCCGCTGACAATATAAGAGGTGATTCTGCCGGCTGCATCACCACCTATTCTGATGGCAATCAACACAAACGCTGCAGAACCGATGCAAACCAAAGTATTGGTTCTGAGACCTGCATTTTTTTGACGCCACTGTCTTTCAAAACCTATACCGGCTCCCAGACAGAAGGCAGTCAGTAAACGAAGGGTAAATTCAAATGTATTCATAACTTTTCCTGTTTTTATAAAGCTTTTCAGCTGTACGGGAAAAGTGAGTACAACTAAAGCTTTTAAGATTGATAATGACTGTAAGGATCTGAGTCCATATGCTTTATTTTTTACTGTGCAAAAGTAGAAATGCCTGCCTTTTTTTACCGTTAGAAAAGCTTTAGAATGTTATTAGAAAATCATTAGAGAAAATACTTTTCTGCTTTTTTAAGATGATAATACCGGAAATAATTATTTTTTAGACCCTATTAATAAGTGTAAACTGTACCCATTGTAAAAGATAAAATTTCAATACATTTGGGGACAGGCAGTTTTACATAATGAATTTCACGATTTATCCTAGTAAAATAAAAGTTTGTTTAATCCCGGAGACTTCTTTCCAAACTCTTTTGAATTATATATTTTAGAAATGAAAAAATTAAACATAGCGATACCCGCTACATTGTTAGCGATCATATGTGTACAGGGAGGAGCTTCTATTGCCAAGCAGCTTTTTCCTGCCATTGGAGCTATTGGTACAGTTACTTTAAGAATTGTACTTTCAGCTGTTTTGCTTACGGTGATTAATCGTCCGAAATTTTTAGAGTTTAACAGACAGAAATGGAAATATTGTGCGATATACGGAATAGGTCTGGCAGCAATGAATCTTATTTTTTATATGGCAATTCAAAGAATTCCATTAGGGTTGGCGGTTACCGTAGAGTTTGCAGGACCTTTATTTCTTGCATTGGTATTGTCCCGTAAACTATTGGATGTCGCATGGGCATTATTGGCATGTGTGGGAATTCTGCTGATTGTTCCTTGGCAGAATGATCATGTGGATTTGGTAGGACTTGGGCTTGCCTTTCTTGCAGGAATGTTCTGGGCTCTTTATATCATAATGGGTGGAAAGGTTTCAAAAATAATGGATGGAAAAGATGCCGTAACTACCGGGATGATATTTGCAAGTATGGTGATTATTCCCTTTACAATATGGGATGGTGCTGTTTTTAATCTTACTCCCACTATTTTTGTAAAAGGGCTGGGAGTAGCTATTCTTTCAAGTGCTTTGCCATTTTCGCTGGAAATGATGGCTTTGAAAAGACTTCCTGCAAAAACATTCAGTATTCTGATGAGCCTTGAACCTGCATTTGCTGCGCTTTCAGGATTGGTTTTTCTTTCTGAAAAGTTATCTTTCTTACAGTGGATTTCTATTGCCTGTGTGATTACGGCGAGTATTGGAACTACTATTTTCAATAAGAAATCTCTTTCTCATGAGTAAAGAAGGAGAAATTAAATGATATCAAATATCACAGTAAAAACAGTCTCATTATGATCTGATACCACTGTAATTTTTGCATGGTGGAGGAGAATAATTTTCTCGGTAAGGAAAAGCCCTATTCCGTGTCCTTTCTCCTGTCTGGATGTTTCGCTTCTGTAAAAAGGTTTGAAAATATGTTCCAAATCTTCTTTAGGAATGATGTTTCCTGTATTGGCAAAACTAATTAAAAGAATCTTGGAATTGGTTCTGACATCTATTGAACAAATGTGTTCTGGCGAATATTTACAGGCATTATCAATAAGATTATTAAAGGCCACCTGTAGAAGATATTCATTTCCCTGGATGATAAGTTCGTGCTCTTCTACCGCATCGTCTATGTTTAATGAAACTTTATATCCGGAATTCTCTTTTACGATTTTAGTATAAGATTCCAGAAGAATTTCATCAAGGCGAAGTTCGGAAAAGCTGATCTCGTTAGGATCATAACTTGCTTTGGCGAGGTCCATTAAACTATTGGAAAGTTTCACCATATTTCGTGCATCTTCCAGTGCATATTGGATGGTTTCCTGATATTCTGCTTTGGTTTTATCTTTTTCAGAAGCCAGTTCCAGTTCAGTAATAATGGCAGATAGAGGCGTTCTCAATTCATGTGAAATATTGGATACAAAATGCTTTTGTGAATCAAAAGAGTTTTCCAGCCTTTCCAGCATTCCGTTAAAATTTTGAGCAAGTTCATTAAGTTCATCTTTTTCCTTTGTTGTTTTCAGACGCAACTGTAATTTCCCGGCTGTAATTTTTTTAATCTGGGCGACCATCTCACTGAGTGGACTCAATGCCTTCTTGGAAAGAAATATTCCTGAAAGATAAATCAATATTAAAATACTGAAGAACGAAATAATGCTGATGGTAAGAAGATGAGTGAGATATTCATATCCATATTGATCATAGGCTGCGGCGGTTACCGCATAAGTTTTTCCCTCATAATGATAGACCATCCCGATCACCTGCAAATCATTTAAAAAGAAATTGATTCTCTTTTCCTGGAATATCTGCGAAAGCATTTCCGGGGTTTCCTTTACATAATCTACCTTGGCATCGTCATGATAAACCAGTTGTTTATTGGCATCATAAATGGCTACCTGAACTTCATTAAGTGTTCTGGTATTGTTTTTATAAAGCTTATGCATTTCCTGCTCCGGCAGTGAACTTCGGAAAAACAAATCTGCTTTGGCAATCGCTTCGTTCTGAAGTTCGCTGTAAAAAGACTTTTCTCTGGCTTCTTTGGATGAATAATAAATCGAAACGCTGTAAGCACTTAAAAGCATTGCAGTAATTAAGGTAAAAAGCAGTGTAAGTCTGGTTCTTATTTTCATCCGGATATTTTTTAGTTCATCTTAATGATTACTGTACAATGCCTGATTCGTAGTCTTTCTTCAGAATAAATCCCATACCGGCTTTGGTGTGGATAAGTTTGGTCTCAAAATCTTTATCAATCTTTTTTCGGAGATAGTTAATGTATACATCAATAAAATTGGTTCCCGTATCAAAGTGGGTTTCCCATACTTTCTCTGCAATTTCACTTCGGGAAAGGACTCTTTCTGAATTTTCCAGCATAAATTTTAAAAGATTAAATTCTTTCGGAGTCAGTTTTATTGGAGTATGATCCCTGCTCACCGTTTTCTGCTCCAGATTCATTTCAATTCCCTCATATTGAAGAACAGAAACTTTTTGCAGCCTCTGTTGTGAAAAACGTTTCAGAAGTACTTTGATCCTTGCTGTCAGTTCCCGCATTTCAAAAGGTTTGGTCAGATAATCATCAGCTCCGGCATCAAATCCTTCCAGTTTGTCATCAGTGGTTCCCAGTGCAGTCAGCATAATGACAGGAAGATTAGGTTTTAATGCTTTGATTTCATTACAAAATTCAAGGCCGTTTTTTTTAGGAAGGACAATATCTGTGACGATCAGATCAAAATTGGTCTGCAAAGCCAGTTTCAGACCTGTGATTCCGTCATAAGCCACGGTTACCTCAAATTTAGCTTCCTGAAATCCTTTTGCAATCAGTTTGGAAAGCCTGTCATCGTCTTCAACTAATAAAATATGTGGCATAAGAATCTTGGAAATGTTTGGGTTGGTGTGAAGAATAGATCAATATTCCCACAAATGTAATGAATTCTATTTTGTAATTTTGATGCCGAAAGTAGAATAGAATGTCTGAATTTAAAATATTTTTTAGCAAAAGAATCAAAGAAATTATTGCTGTAGGAATTTTATCCTTTTTAATGATTTTACTGGTTCAGTGTAGTCACGTTTATCAAAGTAATGTAGAACTCAAAAATGGAGATCTTCTTTTTGTTACTGCCAAAGAATCCGGGCTTTCCGGAGCGATCAATAATGTCACTCAAAAACAAAAAACAGCTTCATTTGATCATATAGGAATTCTGGAAAAAGAATGTCACCATATGTTTGTACTGCATGCTGCTCCCAAAGGTGGTTCTCAAAAGCAGGATTTAAAAGACTTTATCAAAGACCAGAAAGAAGAAGGACAGGAAATCATTGTATATCGTCTGAAGCCGGAATATCAGAAAACAATTTCCGGAGCTATTGAAAAAGCCAATTCTATGCTTGGAAAACCTTACAATTTCAATTATATTCTGGATGAAAATTCATATTACTGTTCAGATTTTGTGGAAAGGGCTTTTCGGGATGATCATATTTTCAAACTGGAGCCAATGACATTTATTGATCCCAAAACAGGTAAAACAAATACGTTTTGGGAAGAATTTTATACCAAAAAAAATATCAAAGTCCCTGAAGGTGAGCCTGGTTGCAACCCCAACGGACTTGCCGGTTCTGAGAAACTGGAAAGAATAAATAAACTTTAAAAGAGAAAGAAGCTGCTAAAGCTTTTTTTTTTTTATGTTAAAATTTAAAAAATATTAGTCTACTAATTTGGTAGACTAATATTTTTTTATATTTTTGTCACAGATTTAAATGCAGAGTGCAATATGATCTGAGAAGTTTAACCAAAAAAATGTTTAGCGATGATTACACCTAATCCAGGCCTGCAGGTTTTACAAAATAAAATAAACCTGCCTAAAAAAGAATTGTTATTGGAAATAGAGTTGAATGGCAAAATGAAATTTGAACATTTAATGAATACCATCTACAATCAATTGGGCATCTGTCATAGAGTGTTATCCGCTAACGTAGAATATGTGAACGGATATAGTTTTGGTTCAGTACAGTTATATATTAATGTAAGTTCAGAAGATTTTCAGCAGCTTGAGATCTATCTGAATAAAAATAAACTTATGAATACGACGGTGGAGTATATCTGCAGAAAGTATTTTTAAGTGAGATTCATATAGTTTTAATTACCTAAAGTGTCCGGTCTTTTACCGGGCACTTTTTACTTTTTTATTAAAAGCAGATTATAAACAGATATAAAAAAATAATAATTAATCGGCACAGAATTGGGGTTGCCTCAAAAGTGTCATTCTGAACGAAATGAAATGTAGTGAAGAATCTCATGTATTTAACTGATAATAAGATTCTTCCTTCGTCAGAATGACAAAAGTCAAACAAAAAAACGTTCAGAGTAATCTGAACGCTTTCATATTATAAATAAAATAATTTTAAATTCTTTCGATATCGGCACCAATTGCTCTTAGCCTTCCATCGATATTCTCATATCCTCTGTCGATTTGCTCGATATTGTGGATAATAGATTTTCCTTCTGCTGAAAGTGCAGCAATAAGAAGAGCGTTTCCGGCTCTGATATCCGGGGAAACCATCGTTGTACCTCTTAGCGGAGCCTCCTGGTTCAATCCGATTACCGTAGCTCTGTGCGGATCACATAAAATGATCTGAGCGCCCATGTCAATTAATTTATCCACAAAGAATAATCTGGATTCAAACATTTTCTGATGAACCAGAATACTTCCTTTTGCCTGAGTAGCTACCACTAAAATAATAGATAATAAATCCGGCGTAAATCCTGGCCATGGAGCATCCGAAATAGTAAGGATAGACCCGTCAATAAATTTTTGAATTTTATAATGTTCCTGAGCAGGAATGTAGATGTCATCACCACTTTGCTCAAGCTCGATTCCTAATTTTCTGAATGTATTCGGGATTACACCAAGTTGGTTCCAGTTTACATTTTTGATGGTGATTTCAGATTTTGTCATTGCCGCAAGACCAATCCACGATCCGATTTCTACCATATCCGGAAGCATGGTATGCTCCGTTCCTCTCAGATAATCTACTCCTTCAATGGTAAGAAGGTTGGATCCGATTCCTGAAATATTGGCTCCCATTCTGTTCAGCATTTTACATAATTGCTGAAGATAAGGTTCGCAGGCTGCGTTGTAGATTCTTGTTTTTCCTTTTGCCAAAGCTGCTGCCATTACAATGTTGGCAGTTCCGGTTACAGAAGCTTCTTCCAATAAAATGAATTTTCCTCTCAGTTCTTTGGCTTTTAAAGAATAGAAATATTCCTCTTCATCATAATTGAATTCAGCACCCAGTTCTACAAGCCCCTGGAAGTGGGTATCCAGTCTTCTTCTTCCGATTTTGTCACCTCCCGGAGTTGGCATATAAGCTTCTCCATAACGGGCAAGCATCGGGCCCATCAGCATAATAGATCCACGTAATTTTGCTCCGTCTTTTTTGAACTCGTTAGATTTTATGTAATCAAAATTTACCTGATCAGCTTTGAAAGTATAATCTCCCTGTCCGTTTTTAGTAATTTTTACCCCAAAATCTCCAAGAATTTCAATCAGTCTGTTAACATCATGAATATCAGGAATATTTTTGATTCTTACCTCTTCGTCCGTAAGGAGTACCGCACATAAAATTTGTAGAGCCTCATTCTTGGCTCCTTGTGGAGTTATTTCGCCCTGCAGTTTTTTTCCTCCTCTTATTTGAAATGTTCCACTCATTATTTTCTGTTTTTATGATTGTTATTGTGCCTCCTCTTGTTAGGCTGGTTGCTGTTGTTGTTTTTATTACTATTGCTATTCCTGTTGTTATTGTTATTATTCCTGTTGTTGTTATTACTGGTGTAATAGATTTTACTTTTTTCAAGAGAATCTATTCCGGTAAGGTCAAGCCTGTTTTCAGACAGTTCTTTCAAGTGGCGGAAAATAACATCATCCGTCACATGTTCTTTATTATAGACATTATAAGATTTCTTCATATTGTTGGCAATTACCTCGATAAGGGCTTCTTTTTCATCGCCCGTTTCCAGTTCAATTGCTTTTTCTATCAATTGAAGAATACTTTTTCCGTAAAACTTAAAGTCACCTTGAAGTTTTGGATATTCCATTCTTTTAGGTTTTTCTGCCAATTGTTCCGGAGTAGGGAACGGATATGGAGATTCTACATCCAGATCATGATTAGCAAGAATAAAAAGATGGTCCCAAAGTTTATGTTTATAATTTTCCTCGTCGCGAAGTTGTGGGTTTCTCTGACCCATAAAATCGATGATTGCCATAGCCATTTCATTCCTTTCCTCTTTGGTAGGAAGTTCTTTGCAGCGCTCAACCAACTGTTGTATAATTCTGCCGTATTCCGGCATATGAAGCTGAGTTTTTTGGGTATTGTATTCCATAGTATGCAAATATATGGATTAAAAGAAAAATTGTTTCGAGAATCTGAAAAATTTATGATTTTTTAATGAAAATTTTAAATGACTTTATTCCTGATTTATTGTTGAAAATTAAAATATTTCCCGTCCATTTGAATTTGTTTTCAATAAAATTGTATCTTGTTTAATAGATTGATAATTAATTATTACGATGAAAAAAACATATTTTTTCCTTTCCCTATTGGCTTTAGCACTGGTTAGCTCTTGTCAGAACAGAGATGAATTGATTACGGAGACTTCCAGACAGGAAGAGGTTCATAACAAAACAGTGAACGTAACTCAGCATGACGGCCGGCCGTTCAGTACCGGAAATAATTCCGGGTCTATACAAGGTAAGTTTATATCAGGGCCAGGTGGAGGAGTTTTGATGCAGGGCTTTTACTGGGATGTTCCTGAAGGAGGCAACTGGTGGAATATCGTTAAAGATAAATTAACAGCATGGTCCAATGCCGGAATTGGTGCCGTATGGCTGCCTCCAGCCTCAAAAGCACAGAACGGAGCTTACTCTATGGGATATGATCCTACAGATTATTATGATTTTGGAAATTTTAATCAGAATGGAAGTGTCGAAACCCGTTTCGGATCAAGAACAGAACTTGAAGCATTGATTACACAAGCGCATGCAGAAAATATGCAGGTGTATGCAGATATTGTAATCAATCATAATAGTGGCGGACAATCTGAAGCGAATTCATTCACAGGAACGAATACCTGGACTGATTTCTCAGGCGTTGCTTCCGGGAAATTTCAGAGAAATTATAATGATTTTTATAAAAATTCCTACGGAAATAATGATGAAGGCGCTTTTGGAGGATTTCCGGATCTGTGTCACGCTAATCCTCATGTTCAGGACTGGCTTTGGGGAAGAGATGATTCTGTTGCAAAATATTATAAAAATGTGATGAAATTTGATGGATGGAGGTTTGATTACGTTAAAGGTTTCGGACCTTGGGTAGTCAATACCTGGAATTCTAAAGTAGGTGGATTTTCTGTTGGAGAACTATGGGATTCCAACGTTAATACATTGGAATGGTGGGCAAATAATGCCAACAGTTCTGTATTTGATTTTGCTGCCTATTATAAAATGGATGAAGCTTTTGATAATGGTAATTTGAACGTTTTGAATGATGATATGATGTGGAAAAGAAATCCTTACAAAGCAGTCACTTTTGTGGCCAATCACGACACGGATATAATTAACAATAAAATGCCTGCATATGCCTATATTTTAACTCATGAAGGATATCCTACCATTTTTTACAGAGATTATGAAGAATGGCTGAACAAAGAAAGGTTGAACAACCTGATCTGGATTCATAACAATAAAGCAACAGGAACAACTTCTATTCTTTATACTGATAATGATGAATATATTGCAAGACGTAACGGCTACAATGGAAATCCCGGACTGGTTGTTTATATCAATACATCATCAAGCTGGCAGGAAAGATGGGTGGAAACCAATTGGAGCAGTCAGCAGATCAAAGATTTCACCGGACATTCGGGTTGGTATCCGACAACACAAGGAGATAAATGGGTGAAAATCCAATGCCCGCCGAATTCTTATTCTGTATGGTCGCTTAATTTATAAGTAATGAGTAATGAGTAATGAGTAATGAGTGTGGCGAACATTAGTTTCTATAACTAATTCAAGCTTGTTTATTATCCACTAAGCTTGTCATTCCGTAGGAATCTATACAACTGATCATTTTGATGTCGCGTTGTGAGAAACTCTTACGGAATGATATTTTTGAATATAATAAAAACTATTAAGAAATAAAGTGTAATTAAGATGAATCATTCTGATTTTTAAGCTTAAAGCGAAGCTTATCTTAATACTCTCAACACCTTAAACAATCTTAATGTTTCAATAAATAAAGTTTAAAGAAGTTCTTTATATAAGCTAAAAGAAATTTTCTGTAAGATAAAGCTACACCTGAATAAACTTTTTCTTCTGATGCTGGTCCGGTAAATAACACTTCTGATTGGCCAGCTTCATCCTGTTTCTGGAAATGATATCATATACTTTATCACTTAAAAAAGCAGGCATAATTTTTCCAATAAAAGAAAGTTTATAAACACCTCCCAATAAGTTAGCGATTTCCAGTACTGCCCTTGATTTAATCTGATAATACCGCCCAGGTTTCCATAGATACATGGTATTGAATACATTAGTTTCCAGGCCTCTTTCGGATAAAAATTGTTGTCCGAAATCAGATTGAAGAGAAGCAAACATGAACTGGTCTTTCTTGTCACGCTCCAAAATCCACTGCACCCAGAAATTACAGACACCGCAATCTCCGTCAAAAAATACAATATGTTTATTCTCCCAGTTTTCCACGACTTTATTTATTAAACATGATTCTTCTTTCTGTATCTTCTTTTACTTTTTTGAAATATTGAGTAAGCTCTGCACGCTGTTCATCCGAGAGTTTGGCATTCTGATGTCCTAAATAATAAGATTCAAGCGGCATTTCTTTTTTTTCAACCATTTCTATACATTCCTCCAGCTTATGAAGCTGTCTTTTAGGTTCATATACTGCAAAGGTAGAAAAATTAAGATGTTTCCTGCCTTCATTAATATGATTTTTTACCCACCATGAAGCCGGAGAGATATTGGTATACCATGGATATGCTGTTTCATTGGAATGACAGTCGTAGCATGAAGTTCTTATAGTGCGGGCAATTTTTTCCGGAGTGTTTTTAATTTTCAGAAAATCCATGCCGGGTGTAGGAGGCGGATTTGTTTTGTCGATGGGAAAAAACTGAATGATAATAAAAGCAATAAGAAGGATAACAATTATTTTTTTCATAGCAGACGTTTCATGTTTGGTAAAGATAAAGGTAGTTAATTTATTTTTAGTGAGATAAAGTTGGAAGCTGGGAGAGAGACTGGAGGTGCTTTCAATAGTTCTTTGAATAGTGCGTTTTTCCAGATTTTTTTAGGAATTGTTAATTTATTTTTCATGATGCTATTAAACTTCCAGCTTCCTTCTTCCTTTTCCTACAAATTCTTACGTTGAGCAATTCTAAATTGCACCGTATACTGCTGTTTTTATTTAAGTTAATCTGAAAAATGATTAACTTAATACCACAATTTTGTCTTATCCCGGATGTGGTCAGAAATATATGTTTATAGTTTTTAACTATCATTGAAATAAAAATTAATAGATTGTATTTATCGGTCAAACGTTGTAGGTTTGTCATGTTCTTACAACAGAAAATTGAAACTGTATTAATCAACATAAAAAATAAAATAAACGACAATGGAAAAAGATTTGAATGACATCAGTAAATGCCCGTTTCATAACGGAACAATGAAGAAGAGTGTAGCAGGAGGAGGAACTCAGAATTCTGATTGGTGGCCGGATCAGCTTAGAGTAGATCTTCTGCGCCAGCATTCTTCCCTTTCAGATCCTATGGACAAGGATTTTGACTATGCCAAAGCATTTGAAAGCCTGGATTTGGAGGCAGTAAAAAAAGATCTTCATGCATTAATGACAGATTCCCAGGACTGGTGGCCGGCAGATTTTGGTCATTATGGTCCACTGTTTATCCGTATGGCATGGCACAGCGCCGGAACTTATAGAGTAGGAGATGGTAGAGGTGGAGCAGGAGCTGGACAACAGCGTTTCGCACCACTAAACAGCTGGCCGGATAACGTAAGCCTTGATAAAGCAAGAAGATTGTTGTGGCCAATCAAGCAGAAATATGGTAGAAACATCTCTTGGGCTGACCTTTTGATTCTTACTGGAAATATTGCTCTTGAATCTATGGGCTTCAAAACATTTGGATTTGCCGGAGGACGTGCAGATGTCTGGGAACCGGATTCCGATGTGTATTGGGGATCAGAAAAAACATGGCTGGGAGGTGATTTACGTTATGCTCACGGTTCAGAAGGAGTTGTAGAAGGACATTCTGCAGTTCTTCCTACCGATGATAATGCAGACGGAGATATTCATTCAAGAAATCTTGAAAATCCATTGGCAGCTGTACAAATGGGACTTATTTATGTAAACCCTGAAGGTCCGGATGGAAATCCAGATCCTATTGCTGCTGCTAAAGATATCCGTGATACTTTCGGCCGTATGGCAATGAACGATGAAGAAACGGTTGCTTTGATTGCCGGAGGACATACTTTTGGTAAAACCCACGGAGCCGGTCCTGCAGATCATGTAGGTAAAGAACCTGAAGGAGCAGGAATTGAACAACAGGGATTAGGGTGGGCGAGCAGCTATAAATCAGGAAGCGGAAAAGATGCTATTTCCAGTGGTCTGGAAGTGACCTGGACAGAAACTCCTACTCAATGGAGTAATTATTTCTTTAAAAATCTTTTTGAAAATGAATGGGAATTGACAAAAAGCCCTGCCGGAGCTCACCAATGGGTAGCGAAAGATGGAGCAGATATTATTCCTGATGCATTCGATTCTTCTAAAAAGCATAAACCAACAATGCTTACAACAGACCTTTCATTGAGACTGGATCCTGTTTATGAAAAAATTTCAAGACATTTTTACGAAAATCCTGATGCCTTTGCTGATGCCTTTTCAAGAGCATGGTTTAAATTGACACACAGAGATATGGGACCACGTGCCCGTTATCTGGGACCGGATGTTCCACAAGAAGAATTAATTTGGCAGGATCCTATTCCGGAAGTGAATCATGAATTGGTTGACGAAAATGATGTGGAAACATTGAAATCAAAAGTTTTAAATTCAGGATTAAGCAATGCTGAGCTTATTTCTACAGCCTGGGCTTCTGCTTCTACTTTCAGAGGAAGTGATAAACGTGGAGGAGCCAATGGAGCAAGAATAAGACTGGAACCTCAAAGAAACTGGGAAGTAAATAATCCTTCACAGCTGAATAAAGTATTAGGAGTGCTGGAAAGAATTCAGAAAGAATTCAATGATTCTCAGAATGGAGGTAAGAAAATCTCAATAGCGGATCTGATTGTTCTGGCAGGTAATGCTGCAGTAGAAGTTGCTGCAAGAAATGCCGGGCAGGATGTGAAAGTTCCATTTGCTCCGGGAAGAATGGATGCTTCTCAGGAACAAACCGATGTAGAATCTATGGGATATCTTGAGCCTATTGCTGATGGATTCCGTAATTATTTGAAAAGAAGATTTACAGTATCTACAGAATCTTTACTGATTGATAAAGCACAGTTATTAACACTTACTGCACCAGAACTGACAGTGCTGATAGGAGGGATGCGTGCTTTGGATACAAACTTTGACGGTTCAAAACACGGTGTCTTTACCAGCCGTCCGGGAGTTCTTACCAATGATTTCTTCGTAAATCTTTTAGATATGGGAACCCAATGGAAAGCAATGTCAGACGATAAACAACTTTACATGGGAACAGATCGTTCAACCGGTCAGCCAAAATGGACGGCAACCCGAGCTGATCTTGTTTTCGGTTCCAATTCCGAATTGAGAGCAATAGCTGAGGTATACGGAAGTGCAGATGCACAGGGTAAATTTGTAAAAGATTTTGTGGCAGCATGGACGAAAGTGATGAATCTGGACAGGTTTGATCTGGTTTAATAAATAAAAAATGAAAATAAAAACGGGCTGTCTTTGCAAAGACAGCCCGTTTTGTTATACTTATCGGTGATTTTGAAAGGGTAATGGAAAGCTTGCTTATTTTATTGGCCTCCTTTTAATGTAATAATTTCATCTACTAATAATGGGATCACGTTTCTTGCCATAGCAATGAAATCCTGATCCTCCGGTTTTATTGAAATGAATTCTATATCATAATCTCTGTTTTCTTCCTCTCCAGTCATTATAAAACTGGATCCGGAATTAAAGTCTCTTCCCTCAATATAGGATGTCCATGGAGATAGGGTAGCTTTATTACATATTTCCATGATGTTTTTTAATTCTAAATCTGTCATTTTACTTAGTTTTAGTCGGATTTTTAATTAATGTTGGATTAAATAATTTTCGGCCTGCTATGCCACTATTCCTGCTCCAGGCTAAATTTACAATTTAAGGATTTATCATGAAGATATAAAAACAAAAACCATCCTTAAAAAAGGATGGTTTGTAGACCCCATAGTCCAAAGTTCGAACTTTTTATTGAATGATTTGAGGAAAATTGCTAACATAGAAAAATTTTGATATTTCAAATAATGGTGTATAAGATATGTAAAACCCCTAACTCAAATATGAGAGATATTTTTTTTTCATTTGATTGTAAAATAAGGTATTAAAAAATAATATCCTATTTTATCATCAATACAAATAAAAAAAATATTTTTTATTTTTCTTCAATTAATTCTAAAAATAAATCTTGTAAATCTTCATTAATTTTTTCAGTGCTACTTTCTGTAGTTAGGATAAATTCATCATTTATTTCATCCGCATAAGTACTTCCATCTAATATTCCCAGTACATGTGATAAAGTATTAATTTCAACAATTCTCAAAAATTTTAAAAAAACATCTTTTTCTTCCTTCGAAAAATCAATATACATAGGAAGAATTCCTTTCCATACTGGATCTCGCGCTTCTTTTGTAGTATTCAATAAATTTTCATATAACTCGATGTTTTCTTCGATGACATATCTTTTGAGAATTTTTACTAACTCTAATGGTTTCATATGTGAAATAATTATTTTTTTATAAATGAATCTGGATATTTTGTTTTATTAAGTTGAATTAATTCCTCTATCGCACTATTAGGGATATTCTCTGATCCATAAATCCGTCTCTTATAGGACACAGGTTTTCTATAAAATATTAATGGCATGCGTCATAATCCAAATAATCTTTCTTGATGCTTATCCCTTGGTAAATTCATGCGATAATAAATCTATTAAACATTGTCCAGATCCATATCTGGCATTTTTTATTTCAATAGGTGGAAGTAGTTGTCCTGATTACATTATAGCTTTATAGACTGCTTCCGTTGTGTAATGTCTTAATATATTACCTCTGTTTTTGCAATTAATGTTGGCTTTCTTAATGCTAATGCTCCAACAATTCCAACACCCATAGCAAGATACCTGTTTTCAGGTTTCCAATTGCTCATTACCTGACCAGCTATATCAAAAAAGCCTGCGGGATCACTAATACCGCCAATCATTTTTACAGGACCATCATTGTATCTTCCTGCATTCAGAGTTCTATTCCAGCCGAAATCACTCTTGGCATACCACAAGTTAATGTAGTTATCGACATGGCTTCGAATTCGTGATTTCCAAAAGAAACTGCTTCTGGAGAGTTTAATTTCTGGAATATTAATAAGTTCATCTACAATTTCAAGAGCAACTTCGCTTGTTTCTGGTGAAACTTATTGTATTCAAAATTAGGGTATTGATTTCAATACCCTACTTATTTATAACACACTTTCAAATTTTAGGACAAGTAGTGTAAATTTCTTGCGCTAAAAAAGATAGCAACTCCACTCGGCAGTAGGAACAAATTTTAATACAGGTAATGTATTAGTTCCTGTATGTGTACTTTCATACTGGAACCCATCCAGATAATCTGTCACAGTAACCGTTTCAGCGTTTGTCTTTCCGGAACCGTAGGTATAAGTTTTTTTAAGCTTGGTTCCGTCCGCACTGTACAGATATTTTGTATTTACATTAAAAAGCAGGTTAACATAGTCTCTTGGGGCATACAGTTTATCAAACTGTATATAATCGGGAAGATCAAGGAAATTATAATCAATCTGCAAGACTCCTTTATCTACCTGGGTTTTCATATTGCCATTACTATCGTACGAGATTGTATTTCCTGAACTGTCGGGATAACCACTGTAATTACCTGAGTTATCGGTGATCGTATTCAGTCTGTTTCCAGTGTAGGTATAGATAAGATTATCAATTAGCTGCGTAGCTGAATTAATTTTTCCATTTCTCTGTAATGAAGTAATATTGCCGTTTATATCATAGGCCAGAGTTTCATTAAAAAATCCGTTTTCAGGAACCGATGCTCCCGGTTCAGAATAGACTCCTTTTTTAAGCCTGCTGAGTGCATCATACTGGTAATTATACTGTCTTAAAACCTTATCTGTGGCTGTTTTCCAACGCACTTCTGTAATATTACCATCATATTTCCCGGTATTTCCCTGCGTGGTATTCTGAGGATTGAAATACTTCATTTCATATCCGAAAAGCTTTGTTCCGAGTGTAGTAGGATCATTGATTTTAATTAACGCACCACGGATGTCATATTGATAATTAATGGTTTCAAGACCACCACCTACTTTTTTACTGGTAAGCTGTGACAGTTCATTATAGGTGTTTTCTGCCAGAATTTCTACAGGACCACTGCCTACCTGATGGCTTTGTTTTAATACCCTGTATTGATTATCATAATCAAAGCTTTGCGAGATGACTTTTTCTGTATCTGTACTGAGTCTTTTATGATAAACTTTGGACTGCTTTGTTGCACCTGCAAAATCAAGCTCAGTTTCCGTTTTAGAATATCCCCCAAGGTGATTAATGCTGTATGTTCCTACTGCTCTTCCTTCTGTGTCATAATAGATATAGCTTTTGGTCCAATTATCATCCTCAACATTTTTTACAAGACTTAGGGTCGGCATTGCCTTAGTATTCACCGAAGCATTTTGAGTATCAGTAATAACAGGCTTTCCTAATATGGAAGAAGGAAACGCTGGATTGAAGCTGTAGGTAGGGTAGGTGTCATAATAATTTAAGCTTAGCAGGTATTGTACTTTATCATATTGAGGATAACCAGTTGTAACAGAGTAGTAAACATCCATACCACTATAATTTACTGCAACAGAGGAGCTTCTTGCTTCATTATTGCTATCTTTAGTATTTGCATAATCCTGCTCCTGCTGACGAGAACTTCCTATTGCTAAAGATATACCAGTCATAATGACTCTTGAAAATTGATCATATTTGGTATAAAGCCACTGTCCTTTTTTTCTCAGCTCGGCATCCTGAAAACCTACAAGCCTGTCCTGCTTATCATAGATCATATACTCCCAGCCTTTCCCCGGAACCTTTTTCTCTACCAATCTTCTCAGCCCGTCATATCGATACTGATAGCAAAGATTGTTTAAAGTAACCTGATCAGGACAGCTTTACATATAACCAATATGGACACCGGAGCAGGTTCAGTTGGCAAATTAACAATAATGGACATTGATTCAAAGGAGATCTGGCAATCTGATTTTTTAAGTACTCTTTACGGTGATATCCCGGATTTTTCAAAAAAAACCATAACTGAAGCATTATAAGCAATCAGGTTTTAAAGGTATATAATACCTCCCTACTATATTCCTAACCTCTGTAGCATATTTTAATTATATAACGTTTAGATTAAAAATTGCATCTCAGCAATTATAAATTTAGGATGATGAGAAATTTATTTTTATGTACTGTTTTAGCATAACTAAGTATATCCTGCAAAAGGATGATATATATTTATAAACCAATAACCATTAAGCCAACCAGTTCTGTAAGTGAAATCGTAACGGTTTTTTTGTTTTAATATTTTTGAATAATTGACTATTAAACATTTTTTTTCAAAACTTCAAACTTTCATGTGTTGGTTTAATATGATGTTTCTTTTATTTCAAATTTTAAAGAAAAATAACCAATCTAAGAACAGGCTACGATTGATTATTAATTAAAATATTGATTTTTTTTAATTATATTTCTTTGATAATCAATTTATTAAATAAGTGTAACATCTGTGTAATATATTAATTTTGTTGAAAACTATTTTTCTGTTGTAATATTGCGACGTGGATTTAAAACATTCCTAATTTCTATTTTTTAACACAAAACAATTTTAGCAATTACAGTTATGACGGAAAAATTATTTTCAGTAAATAATGGTATTTGTTTCTTTTCCAATCTATTCTCTGTTAGGTTTAGATACACCGGAAATTGAAACTTTACTGGATATTCGTGATAATGACTATTTAGGAGTAATGAAGTAATGGTCCGAGAGTGAGTTCGTTAGCTTCTATAGGAGTTGGTCAGTTGCTATATCTTGAAAAAATTGAGTAACTATTGTTATTAATTAATCTAACACCCACTTTTCATCTAAAAAGAAAATTAAAATATACACTAAAATGAAAAAACTACTATTTTCACTGGCGCTACTTACATATATCGCCGCACATTCACAAGTTGGTATCAATACCCCTTCACCCAGCGCAACTTTGGATGTTGTTAGTAAAGGAAATACTGACACCACGAAAGCATTGAAGATCAATGATAACAGCAACAAAGAATTGTTAAGCATATCAGATGTAGGAACTGTACGTCTTGATAATTATAAGAATTACAGTTTCTTAGGAACAGATGCTAACGGTTACTTAAAAGATGGAGCTGCATTGAATATACCCTCTATTTCAACAATAGCAAACAGAAACATTACTACAGGAACTGTTGCTGGTGCTGTATCTTCTAATCTATCGTTTACAATAAACAAAAACAATGCTGAACTTATTTCTAGTAATGGGACCACTTTTACAATAAAAAAAGCAGGATATTATAGCATTACTGTTTATACACACTATGATATTAGCATGAATAATCCTAGTGGTGGATCAGCATCAACTAATATTTATAAAGGGGCAAATTCTATCGCTACTACTTTAACAGGACATGGAGATGGAACAGATAGCATTGGCCATAGTACAACTATTACTCAGTATTTTAATATCAATGAGACTTTCCATATTAATGTACAATATACCAGGACTTACAGATGCGATCGAGCATCCCTTAATGTTGTTTATTATGGCACTTAGTAAAGTATTTCAGTTTGTCTTCATGATAATTTAACGATTCAAAAAAATAAAAGCAAGCTAAAAATTGATACAAACGTTAAGAAAATATTCAACTGTTTTCTTCGTCCGGATATGGTGAATTAAAATTCTGGTATCCGGACGATTTTAGTTTGTGTTTGTTAATCCATTTGTATATAGTTAGTGATATTCATTTAGTGAATTATTATTTTATCTGATATATTCTGGAGCTTTTAATTTATTGTCAGTTTTGTTTAAAATCTTATAAAAAAGTGTCAAGAATTGAAATATCGCAATAATTAATTGATGGTAATTAATTATTACATTTTTAGCAAAAGATGGGATTCTACCTGAATATTACATCCAGCAATAAAATATAGACAAGTTTGAATTGAATGGATTAAACAGAACATATTCAAGAGGATATCAACTAATAATTGGTTATTGATTAAATAATAAACTTAAAAGATTATTATATTTACTTTTTAATTAAAAACCGTATGATAAAATTTTTACTTTTTTTGTTATTGTTTTCTTTTATGATAATTGATGCCCAACAAAAAATGACTGTACAAAAAATTGATAATTGGCTGAAAAAGGCGGATATGTTACATGTTGAAGGTAAGGTAAATGAATATATAGAACAACATAGAGCAATTATAGAAGCATCGGAGAAAATTAATTATTCTAAAGGGATTGCTACGGGTAATATTCGTCTTGCAGCTGCATATTCCTTCGAGAGGGAGTTCAAGAAAAGTATACAATACCTTGAAATAGCAGAAAAAGAGGAATATACTAAAACTGATTATGAATTACAAAGTAATATACTTAGACAGTTAGGAATGTGCTATAATGAAATTGGTTTAAGCAAAAAAGCTATATACCAATTTAAAAAAATGAAGTCAGTTGCTTCTCAAATAAAAGAAAAAGAGAATCGTGACTTTTTAGTTAACTTTTCACAAAACAATATCGGGGTAGTTTATAGCGATTCCGGACAAGTAGATTCAGCATACGCATATTATAAAACAGTATACAAGAACCTAAATTCATTAGAAAATAAAAATCAAAGACTAAATACTTTATTAAGTATTGTAACTGTTAATATGGCTAAAACTAAGTTTAGCCAAAACCAATTGGATTCTGCAATGTACTATCTTCAACGTTACAATGCATATCCAGCCAATGGAAAGAACAATTATAATAAATATATGGCAGCGGAGCTGATGGGTAAAATCTATTTTACCAAAAAGCAATATCCTCTTTCATTGGAATATTATAATATAGCACTACAACTTACAGAGAAAGGTAGATATAAGACAGAGCTGAAAGACTTATACTATTTATTATATGAAGTTTACAGTAAGCAAGGTGATCAAACTTCTGCAATAGAGTATCTCAAGAAGTATACTGTGTTAAATGACAGTCTGAAGAATATTGAAATCTCAAATATAGATGCGCCCATTAATAGACTAATCAAAGAAAATGAAGAGCCTTTGAAATCTAAAAGTAAATATTTATTATACTGGGCAACAGCAGGAGTATTAATTTTAATAAGTATATTAATCATCCTACGATACAAACACAAAGATGAAAAAAGAAAAATTGTAGATCATTTAACGATCAAAAATCAGGAGACCAAAGAGCTGAAGCAACAATTGAACGTTGCATTTGATGAGATTGTTGAGCTTGCTAAAAATAATGACCCTGTATTCCTTACCAGATTCGAAGAAGTTTATCCTCATGTTATAAAAAAATTATTACAAATAAATCCTGAATTACAATCCAGTGAACTCAAATTTTGTGCATTGTTATTTCTTAGTTTTTCAACTAAAGATATTGCAAGATATACTTTTGTGCAGCCTCAGTCTATACAGACGAGAAAGAATAGACTAAGAAAGAAACTGAACATTGGCACAGGGGCAGATATTTATATTTGGATGAAAAATATAAATAATTTAAGATCATGATATATTTGTTTATACTAATCATTGAATAACGTCGGAAGATCTTGCTAAGAATTTGAATCGGAGGCTAAAAAAAACGAAGCTAGTAGAGCAAGAGTGTAACCCTCTCTAAAACTCAGACTGGCATCCAGGTGAATTTTAGGTAGAGCTACAGGTTCCGACTAAATAAAAATGGCACCATTTGGCTATATGTGACCTCGGCAGGCAGGCTTAGTAGTATAGGTAATGGAATCCGCATGAGGACAGGTTAGATTTTAAAAACATATTTAATGCTGATTTAATAAGTGCTATTTCCCCAGAACTAAAGCCTGTTGGTATGGTTGAGGAATTGCTAGGCTGAATGTAAACCCTCAAGTTCATGTCGGCATTTCTGATATAGGGAAAATTGCTGGTAGTTGCATGCTTCGAACTTACTTTTACTCTTGTGGAATCTAAAAGCTTAGATTTGAACATCATTATATCTCCCTCAACAATAAGTGTGTCCCCACGGACTTTCAAGTCCTCAGTTTCAAAACCAAGTTGTCTTTTTTTTTACAACTAACAGTTTTTGAAGCTTATGTTAATTGTGTTGGAAAAATGGATTTTCAGAGTGTTTATGATGATGTAATAAACTATTATATGGGTGAGTATTTAGATGATGAAACATTTGCTCAATATATTTTAGAAGAAAGTATTCCCGAAAGTTTACCAAACTATATCTATATTGATTGGGAAGCAACTTCAAGGTGTTTAATGTATGATTATTTTGAAAGCGACGGACATTATTTCCGTAGCTAAAATACAATCAGATTCAAATAGATTCAATGAGGTGTACTCAGGGCATTTTTTAGAAAAACAGTGACCAAAATCGTGACCAAGTGACCAAAAATGGCCAAAATAAAAAAAGCAACTTGCTGTAAATTAGCGAGTTGCTTTTGTTTGGCTGTAGACCCACAGGGATTCGAACCCCGACTGACGGTACCAAAAACCGGAGTGCTACCGTTACACTATAGGTCTGTTTCGATGATGCGAAATTATAGAATTTATTTTAAATATGAAAATCAAAATTAAAGATTAATTAACATAATAAGAGTGTAAAACGCTTTACGTATTGATATCCAAATAATTATTTTTAATAAAAATTTTAAAAAAATCTGCTCCTACCCATAAACAGCAAGTTGGTGAATATTGTATACTCAATTTGAAGAGTAAGATTTGTGCTAATTTATCCGATGGATAATGACTTCCAGCCTTCTTCTTCCAGCTTTCATCCTTAAAGCCCCGTTAAATAATAAAATCCTATCTTTGCAAAAAATTGGGCTCCAAAAGTTGGAGTAACCCATTAATAACATATCCTGAGCATAAGCAGAAGGATTATTAAACATTTTTTATGTCAAATATTGTCGCAATCGTTGGACGTCCCAACGTAGGAAAATCCACGCTTTTTAATCGTTTATTAGAAAGAAGAGAAGCTATTGTTGATTCTACAGCCGGTGTTACCAGAGACCGTCACTACGGAAAATCTGACTGGAATGGAGTAGATTTTACTGTAATTGATACAGGAGGTTATGATGTAGGTACAGATGATATCTTTGAAGAAGAAATCCGTAAGCAGGTACAATTAGCCGTAGAAGAAGCTACTTCTATTATCTTTATGATGAATGTGGAAGAAGGACTTACCGATACAGATTACGAAATTTACAGATTACTAAGAAGATCCAATAAACCAATTTATATTGTTATCAATAAGGTAGATTCTGCCAAAGAAGAACTTCCGGCAACAGAATTCTACCAGTTAGGTATTGATAAATATTACACTCTTTCTTCCGCTACCGGTTCAGGAACAGGAGAAATCTTAGATGATATCGTTAGAGACTTCCCAACAACAGAATATAAAGATCCTTTTGAAGGATTACCTAAAATCACCATTGCAGGCCGTCCAAACGTAGGGAAATCTACAATGACAAATGCTTTGTTAGATGTTGAAAGAAATATCGTAACTGATATTGCAGGAACTACAAGAGATAGTATCCAGACTCTATATAATAAATTCGGGCACGAGTTTGTATTGGTAGATACTGCAGGGATGAGAAGAAAATCTAAGGTAAGCGAAGACCTTGAATTCTATTCTGTAATGAGATCTATTCGTTCTATCGAGTATTCTGACGTAGTAATTATCATGGTGGATGCTACACAAGGGTGGGAATCGCAGGATATGAATATCTTCGGATTGGCTCAGAAAAACAGAAAAGGAATTGTAATCCTTGTTAATAAATGGGATTTGATCGAAGACAAGCAGACCAATACAATGCGTGATTTTGAAAAATCAATCAAAGACAAAATCGGTCAGTTCCAGGATATTCCAATCTTATTTGTTTCAGCTTTAACGAAGCAGAGAATCTTAAAAGCTGTAGAAGTAGCAATGGAGGTTTATGAAGACCGTAAGAAGAAGATCAAAACTTCAAAACTGAATGAAGTAATGCTTCCAATCTTTGAAAATACACCACCACCAGCATTGAAAGGGAAGTATATCAAGATTAAATATTGTGTGCAGCTTCCAACGCCGTCACCACAGTTTGTATTCTTCTGTAACCTTCCACAGTACGTAAAGGAACCTTATAAAAGATTTACTGAAAACCAGTTGAGAAAAGAATTCGGGTTTACCGGAGTTCCGATTGAAGTGTATTTCAGACAAAAATAATAAGAACGATGTTCATAGAAAATCCGGTAAGTTTGCTTGCCGGATTTTTTTTGATTTTAAATTAAAAACCTTGCGCTAATCACTAAAATCAGACTTTTTATCGGTAAATAGTTGTAATATATAGCAAAGGTTTATTTTCATTAATATGTTTTATTTCTCCCCGAGCCCAATCTTTCAATTCGTTTTTTAGTTGTAATTTTGCAGGAATTAATATCAATTAACTGAAATTAAAAATAAAATTTTCATGCTTACTATTTTATCGCAAAACTTTTCTCTTGTCAATGAGTGGATTAACGAACTTAGAAACGTTGACATCCAGCATGACCGAATGAGATTCAGAAGAAATATGGAAAGAATCGGAGAGATTGCCGCTTTTGAAATCAGTAAAGGATTGGAGTACAGAGAAGTTGAAATTCAAACTCCTTTAGATACAATAAAAAGCAGGGAAATTGCTGTACAACCGGTTATTACCACTATTTTAAGAGCAGGAGTTCCATTGTTTGAAGGAATTCTGAGCTATCTGGACAGAGCCGACTGCGGTTTTGTAGCAGCCTACAGAAAACATGATGCCAACGATTATTTCTCAATCAAACAGGATTATCTGACATGCCCAAGCATCGAAGGCAGACCTTTGATTGTGGCAGACCCGATGCTGGCAACAGGAGCTTCTTTAATTGAAGCAATTAAAGACCTGTTAACCAATGGAAATCCAACCCAGCTTCATATTGTTGCAGCAATTGCTTCAAAACAAGGTGTTGAAACCATTCAGAATGCTTATCCTGAAGCTCACATCTGGGTAGGAGCCATTGATGAAGAATTAACATCAAAGGGTTATATTACTCCTGGTTTAGGAGATGCCGGAGATCTTAGCTACGGAGAAAAACTTCAAAGATAATTTAAGAAAGATTCCAAAAATCTTTTATTAAGTTCAACAATAAACTTGGTCGTACTTTATCCAGTGGATGTTTTGTATCTGGAAGTACGGCCAATTTTGCAT
This sequence comes from Chryseobacterium viscerum, assembly GCF_025949665.1. Classification (NCBI taxonomy): domain Bacteria; kingdom Pseudomonadati; phylum Bacteroidota; class Flavobacteriia; order Flavobacteriales; family Weeksellaceae; genus Chryseobacterium; species Chryseobacterium viscerum. The sequence goes on from NZ_JAPDFT010000001.1 coordinate 334,971, forward strand.
TCGGAAGACTTCTGTAGACCCTTGAGCTTTCTTCGATGGTTACCATATTATCTTTATCTCCCACCATGATTTGAATAGGAATATTAATCATCGCAAGATTATTTTCCAACGGAGGATTTTTGCCTAAACGAATCATCAAATCAGCAATAGCAGGAAGAAGCTGCTTCCATTTTGATCCGTGCTGTGATTCTAAGAGTTGGGCATACTGCGGAATTTTTTCAAGAATGACATCAGGATTAAGCATTTTACTTTCTTTTAAAGCCTGTTCCTCAGTCCAGTCAAACTTTGTTCCCAAAGTTATAATAGAATTTACATTTTCAGGACTTTTCATCGCGTAACAAAGTGCTGCATAACCTCCCATACTGTGCCCGAAAATTGAGACATCTCTCAAATTATTCACTTCACAATATGCTGATAATTCCTGAGTATACTTTTCAATACTAATACCCTCTGCCGGAAGTTCCTGATTTCCATGTCCTGAAAATAAAGGAGTGTGTATCGTAAAATGCTGGGAAAGAGCGTTCAAATAAGGTGTGAAAATGTCGCTGTGACCTAAAGCTCCGTGTAATAAAAGCAGATTTGGCATAGTTGTTTAGTTTCCGGAAAATTAAGAAAAAGAATCGAAGGATGAAAATAGATTGGGGAGGAGAGTAAGAGGGTAAGAGTGTGGGAGTGATTTAGAGTTTGAGGGCTTTAGAGTTTTGAGAGTATTTTTGAATATGATTTCGTACTATGCATCCCGAATCTAATCCCTCGCATCCCGTATCTCGAAACCCGTATCCCATATCAGACATCCATTGCCATCACCAAAACGCTCACTTTATTGTTCCCTGCGTTTAAAATCTCCCATGCAACTGATGAAACTGTATTTCCTGTGGTAAAAACATCGTCAATCAGAAGAATATGTTTTCCTGTAACAGATTTTGTGATAGAGAATGTATTGACGGCTTCCAATCTGTGTTTCTTATCTTTTAAAGCCTGTGCTTTTGAATAGTAATTTCGTTTAATTAATTGATGGTCAAAAGGGATGTTGTAAAATGAAGATAATGTTTCAGTGAATAAATGAAGCTGATTGTATCCCCGTTCCTTAAGTTTCTTTGGGTGAAGTGGTACGCTTACCAGTAAATCAGGTTTTTCGTGATCGAAATCCAGACGTTCTGTTGTCCAGTCTGCAAGGATCTTTCCGGCTTTTTCCCGGCCTTTGTATTTTAATTCATGGATGATCTGCCGGCTTAAACTTTCTTCTTCAAATTGCAGTAAAGCAAAAGTGTTTTCAACAGGAAAAAGCAAGCTGCATTTTTCCTTGATCGGATTGTTTTCAAAATAGGAATAATGGGTAAAATAAATCTGGCTAAAACAAAGATCACACACCAAAAGTTCAGGATCAATAATTCTGTTGCAGTGGATGCAACGGTTGGGAAACAATAAATCTAATATCATGACTGTGTTTTGTACTAAGATAGGAAATAAAAGTCAATAAAGTCAATGGTGAATTTTGCTCCGCAAATGAATAGTCAATTGTAAGAAGTCTATAAGAGAACAATTTATAGCAGTATAAAAATTGACAAGCAAAGCGTATTGACGATTCACCATTCACCCTTTATTCCTCAAACCTCTTCCTTATCTTCTCTACAGCGTTTTTCATGCTTAGATTAAAATGCTCCTTTTCCAGTCTTACCGGCGGTGCCTGTCTCACTTCGCAATCCGCAATGCTGCAGGATTCGCAGGTAACTCCTACATTGATAGTTTTTAAAGAAGGAGATTTTATAAAACTTATTTTTTTGATTGTCTGTGAATTCAATAAAATACCAAGGCAGTAACTTCTGTTGCTTCCATCTGAAAAAGGATTTTTTTGTGAAGTGGAAATCACAAGATAGCTTATTCCCTGATCTTTATAATGGGATATTTGGGCATCGGTAAGGGTTTCATTTTCTTTCAAATGATCAAGATTTTTCACAGCAATCCATCTTCTGCAGTAATGTTCGTTGGTTGCATTGGCGTGAGGTGCCTGCTGGTGGTTCAGATGAAGTTCTTTTAAAATCTGAATTTTATCTGAATTTTTCTTTTTTACCAGACACAGATAAAACAAATCCTTAATTCCCATTTCAGCCGAAAGAATATTGGTCAGTCGGTAGTAAAATGTTTCGGGGGAACGGGTAAAACTGTTGATAAGATTTTCAAAATTTACAGCTTCCCATGTATTATGCTGGAAAAACTCTGATGTCTTCTCAATGACAGGTTCTTTTGAAATTAACAGGGCACCTGCAAAATAAGAAGCGTAAAAGTTATTCAGAATTTCTTCAAAACTTCCAAAATCAAGCCATGAATACGTGTTGGGACGATTTTTTAATTCCAGTACATTGAAGCCGATTTCTTTAGCCAGAATGAATGTTTTCTGGTCTTTTTCCAGTTTTTGGTTCAACAGTAATAGTTTTCTCTCCGGAATATAAAGCGAACGAAGGTTGTCCAGAGTTCCATATTTTTCAAAATCTTCAGATTGAATGGTGTAGCTGAATTTTTCTGTAAGAATTTTTTCCAGAATCTCAGACTTTAAATTTTTGCCGGGCTGGACATGATTTTCCAGAATAAACAAATTCACTTTTTCTTCAATTTCCGGAAAATAATTATCATACAATTCCTGAAATGACCTTAATACTGCAAAATAAAATCTTTCCTTTCCAAGATTATAATTCTGAGAAATTTCTATCAATGCATTGATGAAAGCTGTTACTTTTTTTGGAGCATCACTGATGATACTGATAAGGTTGTTTTTGTTGATTCCGAACAACTCCAATGGAACTTCTTTGAAAAAATCAGACTGCAGAATTTCATTGAAAGGCGCCAGGCTTTTATCAAGTTTGGTAGAAACCAGATCATCAAAAGTGCAGCTTAGAGCTTCAGAAAGCTGAATAATCTTATCGTGTTTGGGATATTTTTTTCCGTTTTCAATTTCGTTAAGGTAAGATTTTGATAATCCTGTCTTTACAGCAAGATCCTGCAGAGACCAGTTTTTCTTTTGTCTCTGTTGTTTCAGTTTTAGTCCGAAAACTGTTTTGATAAAGTCGCTTTCTGAATTCATTACTCAAATATAAATAATTAGATGCGATTATTCGCATAATAATTTTTAAATAAATTTAGCGAACGTTCGCTATTTGTGAATATTTTTATTTATGTTTGTAATATCAAATCACAAAATCAATATGTTATGGAAACCAAGACTCAATTAGAAATAAAAGCACAGAAGCAGTTTGAAGTAGTTTTTACACCGGATTTAGCAGATTTTCTGATTGCACTTCATCAGAATTTCAATCATAAAAGACTGGAACTTTTAAAAGAGAGAAAAAATACACAGCAAAATTTCGATCAGGGAAATCTTCCTGAATTTTTAAAAGAAACAGAAGGAATCCGAAATGGAAATTGGGTGTGTGCACCTTTGCCGGAAGATTTGTCAGACAGAAGAGTAGAGATTACAGGACCAGTAGACCGCAAGATGATTATCAATGCCTTGAACTCCGGAGCTTCTACGTTTATGGCAGATTTTGAAGACAGCAGCTCGCCGGTATGGGAAAACTGTATTCAGGGGCAGATTAATCTTTCTGATGCTATTAATCGTACTATTGATTTTGTAAACGAAACAGGAAAAGCCTATACGCTAATTGAAAAGCCTGCAGTTTTGCAGGTTCGTCCCCGCGGACTTCATCTTCCGGAAAAGCATATTGAAATTAATGGTGAGAAAGCTTCCGGTTCATTGATTGATTTTGGAATGTATTTTTTCAGAAATGCCAAGTCGCTTTTAGAAAAGGAAAGCGGCCCTTATTTCTACCTTCCGAAACTGGAACACTATAAAGAAGCGCGCTGGTGGAATGAGGTTTTTGTCTTTGCGCAAAACTATCTGGGAATTCAGCAGGGAACAATTAAAGCTACAGTTTTAATAGAAACCATTACTGCATCATTTCAGATTGATGAAATTTTATTTGAATTAAAAGAGCACAGCGCAGGTCTGAACTGTGGCAGATGGGATTATATTTTTTCCTATATCAAAAAATTCAGAAACCTTCCGGAGTTTATTGTACCGGACAGAGATCAGGTGACTATGACTTCCCCTTTTATGAGTGCCTATTCCAAAAGAGTCATTGAAATATGTCACAAAAGAAATGTACATGCTATCGGCGGAATGGCAGCTCAGATTCCTGTAAAAGATAATGATGAAGCCAATAATATTGCTTTTGAAAAAGTAAGAAATGATAAAGAACGGGAAGTAAAAAATGGTCACGACGGAACCTGGGTAGCGCATCCTGCATTAGTTTCAGTGGCAAAAGAAATTTTTGATCAGTATATGCCTTCCAGAAATCAGATCGATAAAAAATTTGAATACCACATTACAGAAAGTAATCTGCTGGAGATTCCCAAAGGTGATATTACCGAAAAAGGAGTCAGAAAAAATATCAATGTAGGAATTCTTTATCTTGAAAGCTGGCTGATGGGAACTGGTGCTGCTGCTATTTATAATCTTATGGAAGATGCAGCTACTGCAGAGATATCAAGAACACAGATCTGGCAATGGCTGAAAAATGAAGCAGTGTTAAGTGATGACAGAACACTTACGCGCAATATGATTTTACAGTGGGAAAGCGAAGAAATGGACAATATTGAAAAGTATGTAGGAGAAGCCCGTTTCAAAAACGGAAAATTCAATCTTGCCAAAGAGCTTTTCAATGAACTGATCTTCTCTGAAAACTTTGAAGAATTTTTAACGCTTAAAGCATATCCTTTTATTTAGGAAAAATGTTGGTTGCTGGTTTATAGTTGCTGGTTAAAAACCAGATCATGAATTAACAATAGAACCAGCAACTAGCAACAAAATTACTTTTAAATCTAATCAAACAAAATCCAAATATTATGAAAACAAGACAAGAACAAATCCAGGCAATAGAACAGGACTGGCTGACAAACCCACGTTGGAATGGCGTGAAAAGACCATATACTGCTGAGGAAGTTTTGAAACTCCGTGGTTCTTATACCATAGAATATACGATTGCTACGGAAATGTCCAAAAAATTCTGGAATAAATTAAATAACCAGGATTATGTGGCAGGACTTGGAGCGCTTACAGGTAATCAGGCAGTACAGGAAGTAGATGCCGGACTGGAAGCTATTTATCTTTCAGGTTGGCAGGTGGCCGCAGATGCCAATTTATCAGGAGAAATGTATCCGGATCAGTCACTGTATCCTGCCAATTCAGTGCCTTCCGTGGTAAAAAAAATTAATAATGCCTTATTGAGAGCAGATCAGGTACAATCTGTGAGTGGAACCGGAGATAAAGAATATCTGGTACCTATCATTGCTGACGCAGAAGCCGGCTTTGGAGGTAACCTGAATGCTTTTGAACTGATGAAGCAGATGATTGAAGCAGGAGCAGCTGCCGTACACTTTGAAGATCAGCTTTCATCCGCAAAAAAATGTGGACATTTAGGCGGGAAAGTATTGGTGCCAACGCAGGAGGCGGTCAACAAACTGATTGCTGCACGTCTGGCTGCCGATGTATTGGGAGTTCCGAGCCTTATTATTGCAAGAACAGATGCGGATGCTGCAGATTTGCTGACTTCTGATATTGATGACAGAGATAAAAAATTCGTAACAGGAGAGAGAACTACTGAAGGATTTTATGTAGTAAGAAACGGAGTAGAACAGGGAATCGACAGAGGGTTGTCCTATGCACCATATGCAGATCTGATCTGGATGGAAACCTCAAATCCTGATCTGGAGCAGGCAAGGAGATTTGCAGAAGGAATTCATGCGAAATTTCCTGGGAAAATGCTTGCTTATAATTGTTCCCCTTCATTCAACTGGGCAGCAAGACTGAGTGTAGAAGAAATGTCTACTTTCCGTGAAGAGCTGGCAAAAATGGGGTACAAATTCCAGTTTATTACATTAGCTGGTTTCCATGCCCTGAATACGGCAATGTTTGAATTGGCCTTAGCCTATAAAGAAAGAGGAATGGCTGGGTACTCAGAACTGCAGGAGCGTGAGTTTGCCTTGCAGCAGAAGGGATTCAGAGCGGTGAAGCATCAGTCTTTTGTAGGGACAGGGTATTTTGATGAAATACAGAATGTTGTTACAAACGGTTCTTCAGCCACTGTAGCGATGAAAGATTCTACAGAAACTGCACAATTCCATTAGTCATTTTTTTCCATATTTTTTGATGTTAAACCTTCCTTATTAGGGAGGTTTTTCTTTGTTTAAAACACTGTAAGCCTGTTTTTAGTTCGTTCAAATCATAGAGTAACAAAGGAGTAAATGTCATTTGATAAGTAATTAAAATTTGAATTATATTTGGGGACGAAAAAATATTATTAAAAAATGAATTTAATTAAAGTACTTTTTATTACATTAGGATTAACACTTACTGCAAATGCTGCCAATGCTCAACAGAAGATTGGAAGTGTAAATACAGAAGATATTTTTGCAAGTTTATCTGAAGTAAAAACTATAGGAACTACTATTGATAATCTGACTAAAACAAAGCAGACTGAAATTGAAAAGCTGATCAATGATTATCAGACTAAACTGAAAGCGGCACAGGACAAAGAAAAAACTTTAAGTGAGGCTAATAAAGAAGCTGTAACTAAAGAACTGATTGCAGCACAAACAGAATTACAAGGTTTAGGTAAAAAAATAGAAGAAACAAGAGCGCAGGCTGCTAAAGATATTTCTGCTAAACAAAATGAAATGCTTTCTCCACTACAAAAGAAAGTAAGAGATACTATCTTTGCTGTAGCTAAAGAAAAAAACCTGAACTATGTATTTGATACAGCAGCACAGGAATCTAATAACCTGCTTTATACTGACGGAAGTGAGGATATTACTGCAATTGTAAAAAGTAAACTGGGAGCTACAGCAACTGCTGCTAAGCCTGCCGGGAAATCTAAATAATAATTTCAATATACTGAATATTGAGCGGAATCAGAGACATCTGATTCCGTTTTTTTTATTTTAGAAAATGGAAGTTCTGTTTTAAAATGATAAATTTGAGTAAACTTTCAGGAGCATGAATTTAATGTACGAAAAACAGATAAAGGTAACCGAAGAACATATTGATCAGAACAACCATGTAAATAATGTACAATATGTGCATTGGGTAGAAGAAGTGGCAGGAGAACACTGGGACCTTCTGAAACATCAGACCGAATATGTAAATGATGTCTGGATGCTTCTGGACCACCATATTCAATATAAAAAACAGGTTTATCTGAATGATATAATCACAGTAAGAACCTATCCTATAACTCCTGAAGGGGCCAAACAACCAAGAAAAGTCGAATTTTATTGTAATGATGAACTTGTGGTAGATTCAAGTACACTCTGGATTCTCTTCGATCCGGAAACCAAGAAGATCAAACGTCTGGGAATTGACTGGCTCGAGAAATTTTTTTAGACAGATAAAATAATTAAAATCAAAGTATGGAATAGAACTTTGATTTTTTATTTTTAACCTACAATATTCAATAAAAAACTACATAACATGAAATTCTTTTATTCGTTGGCTTTACTATTGTTGGGCATAGCAGCTCATAGTCAGGAAAATCCTTACCTGTTCTCTGATGATATTAAAAAGAAGGTGGAAGATCCTGCTCAAAGTCAATCCTGGAGAAGTCAGATGGGGGCAACATATTATTCCATAAGCGGGCAATATAAACCAGCACTGGAAAGTTGGGACCAGACTTTCGGAAGAGAGAAAAAGCTAACCGCTGCGGATAGTCTGAAATTCACAAAATTAATTCCGGTTAATGCAAAAGAGTATATTCTGAAAAAAGCAGCCGATGAGAAAATCATTATCATTAATGAAGCACATCACAATGCCAGCCACAGAACATTTGCATCTTCCTTACTTCAGGGTTTATATGACAGAGGTTACAGATACTTGGGAGTTGAAACACTCGAAGGAGACTCTTTAAATACCATAAAATTTGCTACGCTCAACAGCGGATATTATTCTCAGGAACCGGAATTCGGAAACTTTATTTACAATGCTCTGAAAATTGGATTTAAGCTTTTTCCCTACGAAGCAGAAGGAAACAATAAAGAAAGAGAAATTGGAGAAGCCAAAAATATCTCCGATTTTATGCAGCAAAACAAAGAGGGGAAATATCTGATTTATTGTGGATATCAGCATGCTTATGAAGGAATCCATAAATCCTGGGAAAAAACAATGGCTGGACGACTTTCAGACTTAACAGGTATTAATCCGTTTACCATTGACCAGACTCAGTTTTCAGAGAAAAGTTCCCAGAAGTATAATGAACCACTTTTGAGATTGGTAAACAATACTGTTCCGGTTGTTTTGAAAGATGATAACGAAATGATCTATAACGGCGAAGATAAAGAACTGTATACAGATATTAAAGTCATTCATCCCGTTACAAAATATATCAAAGGCAGACCAGGCTGGATGCTGAAGGAAAACCGGAAGTTTTATAAAATTCCGGCATCTAAAATTTCAACATATCCGGTTATGGTTTTGGCTTACCGGAAAGGTGAATTTGAGCAAAAAGGAATTCCTGCCAATATCATTGAAATCAATACCTCTAAAGACAATCGTTTTTTAATCCTAAATAAAGGAAATTATGATATTGTTATTAAAGATAAAGAGTACAAAGTCATTAATAGATTTGAGAAAAGGATAAAATAAAATACAACTAATAGGTTGAATAAAATGAGGCAATGAAAAATAAGTTGAGAAAAATCATCATTAATAATATTGAGTATGTGTATTCTGTAACAAATCAATTCCATTCTGAAACGGAAACCAATACTCTGACTGTGAAAGTTTTTTTAAGAGGGCAAAAACAAACACCTTTAATCATCAAATTTGTTACTGCCGATGATTATATGATGGGACAGCCTTTAAAATCAGGGGTTAAGCTGGTAAATAAATTTACAAGCTCGGAAAATGAGGTCAATCTTAATGAACCCAAATACATCAAACAGTTGATTGTATTGGGATTAAAAAAAGGATGGTCAGGTTTCAATTCAATAGATATACAAAACGGACTTGATTATTTGAATGAGCTAGGTTTTGAAACAGGTAAATTAGTTCCCGGAAAATAACTGATTTTTTCTTCTATGTAATATAATAAGACCCACAATTGTTTTTAATAGAGACATATCAAACAAACATTACCATGAAACCATCCGTTTTAACGATACTTTTTTTAAGCTTTTTCTTCACAGGTTATAGTCAGACTGCAGAACAGTCAAAAGCAATTGATAGCTATCTAAAAAAGGTTATTCAAATCAATGAGATACCAGGGATGGCCGTAGGAATCGTTAAGAATAATAAAGTAACTTTCCAGAAATACTATGGAACGGAAACTTTAGAGAGTGATAAAAAAGTAGATGGCAATTCCATGTTCAGGATCTATTCTACTACGAAACTGATGTCAAATATTGGGTTCTTTCAGCTTGTAGAGCAGGGAAAAGTATCTTTAGAAGATAAGATATCAAAATATATTGATAATGTGCCGGCAGAGTGGCAAAATGTTCGGGTGAAAAATCTTTTATCTCATTCCTCAGGATTACCAGACTGGATCCGTTTCAGTGATATTGCAACAGATGCTTCCAATGCCGAGGTGATTGCGCGGTTATCAAAAGAAAAAATGGAATTTGAAACCGGAAGTGATTATAGGTACAATCAAACAAACTACATGCTGATTGCGATGATCATTGAAAAAATAACAGAAGAGAAATTTGAAGATTATATCCTGAAGAATCAGTTTTCGGATTCTAAAAATCAGATGGTATTTTCATCCAATTCTATTGAAAAAATTCCCAACAGAATTGTAAAATATATCTATAATAAAGATACACATCAATACGATAAATCTACATTTGTGGAAGGAAGAAGAGCGCATTCAGCCAATGGCCTGGCCATTACATTGCCTGCTTTTTTACAGTGGAGCATTCATTTGAGTAAGAATGATTTTCTAAAACCTGCTACACAAGAATTGATGTGGAAACCGTTTGAATATAAAAATAAAGATATCAGCTTCACTAATGGCTGGGATATGGATACCTTTAATAATATTAGATCTTATAATTTTTCAGGTGGAAATGTAAGTGCTTACAGGATTTTCCCGGATAATAATATGGCTATTGTAGTGATGTACAACGGATATAAAGAATTTGCGGTGATGTATCAGATGATCAATCAAATTGCTGGTATTATGAATAAGCATATGCTGAATCCTTACACCTTGGCAGAAGAATATACAAAGTCTGAACCTTTTGTTCATCCTGATCTTAAAAAAGAAATATATGGCTACCGGACAGAGAAGGACAATATTATTTTTTCTTACCAGTTTCCAGACAAACAAAACATAGAACATATCAAAAGTGTTTCAGTTACAGGCTCATTTAATGATTGGAATCCTGATAATCAGGTATATCGTATGAATTTGAAAAAGAACAATACTTTTGAGCTGGTATTGCCGAAATCTCAGTTTGAAAAAGGAAAAAACCATCAATTCAAATTTGTTATGAATAAAAACGGCTGGCTTTCTGTACCTTACAACGCTATCAATGTTGATGGCTCACAGGATAATAATTTAACCTTTAAGATTGACTAAAAGTATATATTAATATCACTGTAATAGAAACAGTCTTTTCTGTGTTAAGCGGTTTTATCATATCTTTGCAGTATGATACGTATTACAAAAATTTTTACATTTGAAACAGCTCACGTGCTTTACAATTACGATGGGAAGTGTAAAAATATGCATGGACATTCCTATAAGCTGTTCGTAACAGTGAAAGGAAAACCGATCAATGATATTGAAAATCCTAAAAATGGAATGGTGGTAGATTTCGGAGATATCAAAAGTATCGTAAATGCCGAAATTGTAGATGTATGGGACCATGCGGTTCTTGTCAATGCTCTGTCTCCACACAAAGAGCTGGGGGATGACCTGGAACAGAAAGGTCATAAAGTAATCTATTGCAGCTTTCAGCCCACCTGTGAAAACATGTTGTATGCTATTGCTGCTAAAATCAAATCAAAACTTCCTGAAGGAATTTCTTTAGCCTATCTTAAACTTCATGAGACAGAAAACTCTTATGGAGAATGGTTTGCAGAAGATAATCAATAATTTACCCCAAAACTCAGAAGGTGTTAAAAACGATAATTAATTTAGAACCTGGAAAAAAAGTATACTTCGCTTCAGATCAGCATTTTGGAGCACCCACTCCAAGTGAGAGCAAAGTGCGTGAAGAAAAATTTATACGCTGGATGGATGAGATCAAAGAAGATGCTCAGGTTTTGTTTTTAATGGGTGATCTTTTTGACTTCTGGCATGAATGGAAGCATGTTATTCCCAAAGGATACGTCCGGGTACTTGGGAAAATTGCAGAACTTAAAGACAGAGGAATTCATATCTATTTCTTTGTCGGAAACCATGATCTGTGGATGAAAGATTATCTGGAAGAGGAAATTGGCTGTACAGTATTTTATCAGAAGCAATATTTTGAAATGGGAGGAAAGGAGTTTTTGCTGGCCCATGGAGACGGGCTGGGACCTGGTGACAAAGGATATAAAAGAATGAAAAAATTATTCACAAATCCGGTGGCACAATGGTTCTTCAAATGGCTTCATCCCGATATTGCAATGAAAATTGCATTATACCTTTCTCAGAAAAATAAAATGATCTCAGGAGAAGAAGACAAAGCATTCCTGGGAGAAGATAAAGAGTTCCTGATCATTTACTCTAAAGAAAAGCTGAAGTCTGAGAAGATAGACTATTTCATCTATGGACACAGACACCTGCCAATGGTACTTGATCTGGAACAGAATTCAAAATATGTCAACCTCGGAGACTGGATTTCCTATTTTACTTACGGGGTTTTTGAGAAAGATTTTGAACTGAAGACTTTTGAAAAATAGAGCAAAAAAAATTACCCCTAAAAAGAGGTAACTTTCGAACGGGCCGAAACCCATTCTTGTTTTTAATCCATATTCCATTCAGGTATGAGCAAGAAGCTTACCAAAATAGAATTTGCAGATTAAAAAATTATTAAATATCAATATTTTATCTTTATAATTGCTTTATACTGAAGTGATAAGGTGCTTAAAAAGTTATGGAATTAAAAAATATATTCAATATACAGACTGAACAGGATTTCCTGAATGCATCATTGAAAACATTCCGTTATCAATATGAAAATGTTGAAATATACAGGAAATTCATCGACTTTCTGAATATTAATCCTGATGAGGTAGATAGCTTGGTGAAAATTCCGTTTTTACCTATCGAAATGTTCAAAAACCATCAGATTCTGGATAAAAATATAAAAACAGATCTGTTTTTTCAGAGTTCAGGAACAACGCAGATGAATCTGTCAAAGCATTTCATTGCAGATCCGGAACTTTACGAAGAAAGTATTTATAAAAGTTTTGAACAGTTTATCGGGAAACCGGAAGATTTTATTTTTCTGGGCTTACTTCCAAGTTATCTGGAAAAACAGAATTCGTCATTGATCTATATGGTAGATTATCTGATGAAGAAATCTGCCAAACCGGAAAACGGATATTTCCTTTATAACCATTCAGATCTTTTTGAGCTGTTGAACACACTTCAGGATAAGAAAGTCATTCTCTTCGGAGTTTCCTTTGCTCTTCTTGATTTCCTGGATTACTGTCATTCTGAAAGGAGCGGAGAATCTCTGAATTTTCTTGACAACTTAGTAGTGATTGAGACCGGAGGAATGAAAGGCAGAAAAGAAGAAATGACCAAAGATGAATTGCTGAAAATCTTACAGGACGGCTTTAAGACAGATAAAATCTACTCAGAATACTCCATGACGGAACTGCTTTCACAGGCATATTCTCTTGGAAATAATGAATATAAATGCCCGAATTGGATGAGAATCATGGTTCGGAATGCTGAAGATCCTCTGGCCTATGAAAAAGAAGGAAGAACCGGGGCTATTAATATCATCGATCTTGCCAATACTCATTCCTGCTCCTTTATTGCGACGCAGGATTTAGGTAAAATTACAGGGGATAAGTTTCAGGTATTGGGAAGAATAGATCATTCCGATATCAGAGGATGCAGCCTGCTGGTAAGCTAAAAGACTGAATGTAAAAAGTAATAGTCAATAGGCAATAGTCAATTTGCTACGCTTGTCAATTTTTTCTAATCGTAATAAATAAAGAAAAGATAACCCGCAACTTTTGCTGAGTGAAACGCCTTTGCAAACATTTAACAGCAGTAAATAAATATTTTGTGAACATTGCGTTTATAATATTGACTATTAGGAGAGCGCATTATCATTAATACTTTTTACATTGTACATTTTACAGTTATAACCAATGCTCAAAATTGAAGAACTTATCCACGCCTACATCCATTCCCACTGCGATTTTGAAAAAGAAATTGTACTGACCAATTATTTCCAGGCTGATTGGGAAGCAGATATTTTGATCATAGATTCAGAAGGGGAAAGTCATGAAATAGAGATTAAGTTTTCGAAAAGTGATTTTAAAAATGATTTCAAAAAATCATATCTCAATAAAGATACCGGAGAAAAATTTCTGAAACATGATAAAATTTCCTGTGGTGATTATATATGTAATTCTTTTAGCTTTTTGCTTCCGATGGGAATGATAGATGCTGCTCTTATCCCCGAACACTGCGGAATCATTGAGTTTTACCATAATGCAGATACCTGGGAAACCGAATTTTATCTGATCCGTCCACCCAGAAAACTTCACGAAGATTCCTACTGGAAACTGAATGATAAAGATCTTTTCATCAGAAAAATGGCTTTGAATCTTCTCCAGCGCAAAATGGAAATTAAAGGAAAACATGAAGAACTTATTTTCAAGAACCCTTTTGATATCAAAAAACTGAAATAATGCTAAAAGATTTCTGTAAGCTTATCAGTATGATTTAAACGCAAAGTTTAGTTTACTCTTTTTAATATTTTATGGAAGCAAAGAAGAAATCAATGAAATTGATTCTGATTAAGTTGAGGCTATCATATCGCTCAATCAACGACGCAGTCGTTATCACTTTGCTCCCTTTAAATAAAAACATTTTCATATAAAAACTTTGCATTTTAAAAATTTAGAATTATTTATTAAAAACAGAAAATAAAAAAATCCTGCCGCCTGACAGGATTTTATCATTGAATATTATTTTAAAAATTAATCTGCAACTTCTGCAGTGTCTCTCTGAAGCAGGAATTTGTAGATCAATCCTCCTACAACTCCTCCTAAAATAGGAGCTACCCAGAACAGCCAAAGCTGTGACATGGCAATTCCTCCCATGAAGACAGCCTGTGAAAGTGATCTTGCAGGGTTTACAGAAGTATTGGTAATAGGAATAGAAATCAGGTGAATCAAAGTAAGAGCAAGACCGATAGCAAGACCGGCAAATTTACCGTTGGCCCATTTATCTGTAGCTCCCATGATCACAATAAGGAAAAAGGCAGTTAATAAAAACTCAGCCAGGAATGCGGCTCCCATGCTGAAAGCTTTTCCGTTGTAAACGGCTTCTCCGTAAAAGTTCGTGGCAAAATCTCCGGGTTTTGAGAATTCTACCGCTCCTGCACCGTTTAGGATTGTATACAGACATCCTGCTGCTACAATAGCTCCCAGACACTGGGCTACGATGTAAGGAATAAGGTCTTTGGCAGGAAATCTTCCCCCTGCTAAAAGTCCAAAAGAAACTGCCGGATTAAAGTGCCCTCCTGAGATATGGCCTACAGCGTAAGCCATCGTAAGAACAGTAAGACCAAATGCCAAAGCAACTCCTAAAAGTCCAATGCCAATGTCGGGAACACCAGCTGCGAAAACAGCGCTTCCACACCCTCCGAAAACAAGCCAAAATGTGCCGAAAAATTCAGCGAAAAGTTTTTTTATCATGTTGTTTATTATTTATGTATCTCAAATGTAAAATTTAAATCTTAAAGTAAAAAGTTAAAACTGAAAAAAAAACTCAAAAAAGTGTGAACAAAAATTATAAAATCGATAATTTGGTGTAAAGTTTGTTTGGGATTTATTTATAGAGTATTATAGTCGGTTTTGAAAGATATAACATAAATGTTTTATCTTTCATTTGTAATTTAAAAGGATGGTGAATGAGAAAGTTTCTTTGTGTGGTCTTTGTACCCTTTATTTATAGTTTACATTATTCGCAGGCAGCAAAAAAGGCTTTTCCCTGCTATGATCTTACTACTGTATTGAAGGTTGAACCTACACCGCTTTACAAACCCCATCTTGATGCCTCAAAGAGTTTTGGAATACAGCTGCTGAAAGATTCTAAAATACTGCAAAAGTATATCAACAAAGGTAAATTCCACAAAATAAAAAAATCAGGTAAAGGATATCAGGTCCAGAGACTTGATTACAGCAGGGCTTATATGGTATCGAAGGCCAAAACTACCCTTGAGAAAATAGGTTCAAAGTTCAGTAAAGATACAAAAGGAGGCACTTTCACCGTTTCATCCATTACCAGAACACTTGAAGACCAGTGCAGGTTGAGAAGAGTGAATTCCAATGCCTCACTAGGGATTAGTTCTCACAATTATGGTAACTCTTTTGACATTTCTTATGTAAGATTCAACAACGTTCTGAAGTACAATCCGAAAATGGAAATAGCACTTGAGAAAGTTTTAAAGCACTATCAGAATGCCGGTAGAATATATTACATTAAAGAAAGACAACAGAGCTGTTATCATATTACTGTGAAAAATTATTAATTAAAATCTTACTTGCATAGCATGTTTAGTTTATATATTTTTATAGGACTAAAAACTATGCTTATGTCAACATTAAACATTGTAGACTATATGCTCCCTGTAGAAGAATGCAGAGCAGCATCAAACGAATGGAAAGCGTATTTCTCTGACTTTTCCAAAATTCAAAAGCTGATTCCTACCAACTATGTTTTTAATATTTCCAGTGAGCACCTTGAGTGGATGAAGGGCTTTAAGGACTATAAAGACTTTTGTGCAGCAGTAGGAGTTTATAGAGATCGTATGATCCTTATTTTTTATCCAATGAATAATGAAGGGGTAAAAATAGACGTTAAAGAATATCCGTACAGTTTCCTTACAGAGCTTGATAAAGACTTGAGACTACAGGAAGTTCAGGAATATACTGTTATTAGAAACGCCGTTCTTTCTAAAAATCTTGAGAGTACAGAGAAGAATGCTAATATGGGATTCCCGGTTTCCAACGCACCTATTCTTGAGCAGGATATAGCTGTATCAGCTATTGAACGTTGGAGAAACGAAGGAATGGAGTGGTTTTATAAAGAATGCAGAGAAAATGAAGGCATTGGAATTTTCAGAAAATTCTATGTTCCTACCGCAGACCTTTGCCTTGAAGATGATGGTTTGTTGGGTATTACCTGTTCTTTTGGCCTTAGATACAATGATATCTATGGAAAAATTCTGGTAACTCTTATTTTTATTTCTTCCAGAGCAAATCTTAGAAATTCGGAACTGGGAGCAGAGACTGTTTCCAATACTTATGACTGGGCAAAACCATGTCCTCCTATCTGCCGTATTCCGGATGTAGATGTAGGAAGTGGATTTTAAAAACGATAAACTGAGGAATGGCTGGACTTTATAAGGCAATTTTATTCCTGAATTATGCACTGCTTCTATCTGTTATACTGCTGGGAGCAGTAAAATACCGCATATTAAACCAAAAAGAAAAGCAGTATTTTCATTGTATTGCTTTTCTTTTTTTTATTGAACTGCTGAATCTGGCGCTGCCCTATATCTTCAGACTTAATGATACATCATTTCTTTATCCTTTTTACATTGCAGGAGAATTTTTTTTGCTGACAGGTTTATTTATCAGAAAACTGGATTGGCCGAAATATACTCTGGGTCTTACAGGCTTGCTTGCTGGAAGTTTTATGATTTCAAAATATGGGATTGATTATCCGTCCAATGCAGATATTGCAAAAGTAGTTTCCAATATTGTTATTATCTGCCTTTCCGGGGCTACCCTGATCCGTGAGATTAAAAATACCTCTGCACAGAACCGTTTTATTCTGGTAGATGCCAGTATCTTTTTCTATTATTCAGTTTCGGTATTTATTTTTATCATTCAGCACCAGATTGCAGATCTGTCGGAAAACGATTATTATATTATTCTCAGTGCCAATAATATTCTTTCGAGTATTTTGTACTGTTCATTTTTATACACATTTATCAGATTAAAGAAGTAACTTTAAATATCAATCTGCTGATCCTTATAATTGTTACCATAACAGTTATAGTATCCTTTATTCTGCTTGCCTACAGAGCTTTTATAACCAGAATTATTAAAGAGAAAAACGTGCAGCATGAGGCTGAAGTTCTTCATCAGAAAAAATTAGTACTGGAAAACATCAAAGCCCAGGAAGAAGAAAGAAAGAGAATTGCAGTAATGATTCATGATGACATTGGAAACCGGCTCAATATTCTTTCTTTATGGTTGAATAACCTTGATACCCAGGGTGATGAGTTGATAAAAAAAAATATCTATGGCCAGATGTCTTCTCTGATTGATGCAGCCAGAAGTATTTCCCATTCATTGTACCCTGTAAATCTGGAATCGGTAGGGCTGGTTTTATACGTTGAGGAATTAATAGCCAACCTTTCCCATAAAATTAATATATCCCTGCAAGTGATGCCGGGATATGAGAAGAAAGATCTTTTCGCAGAAGTGCAGCTGTACAGGATTATTCAGGAATTTACTACCAATGTAATCAAGCATTCTGAAGCAGAAGACCTTTGGATCTATATTAAAGATTATCCTGAAAATACGGCTGTTATTATTTCTGATAACGGACAGGGTTTTGAATATGAAGAAGTGAAAAAAGGAATGGGAATAAAAAATATAGAATCCCGTATCAAATCAATGAACGCAACACACAAATGGAAAAAAACTTTTTCGAATAAAGGAAGTCGTTTAATTATAAAAATTCCAAAATATCATGAGTTCCCAAATCAAACTAGCACTGATTGATGATGAACAGCTGATCCTCGAAGGGGTAAAAATGTTGCTGTCCAATGAAAAAAATATATCGGTATGCCTTACCGCGGATAATGGCCCCGATTTTATAGAAGACCTCGGAAAACTTTCAGAAAATGAATTTCCTGATATTGCCCTTGTAGATGTTCAGATGAAACCTATGAACGGTTTTGAACTGGTAGAAATTCTGAAGGAAAAATATCCCGATCTTAAAATTATTATCCTTTCATCCCATTATAAAACTTCTATTTTAGGATATATGGTCAAGCTCGGAGTATCGGCTTTTCTTCCCAAAAATTCAAATAAAAAAACATTTATTGATGCCATTACGATGGTTGATAAAAATGGAGTTTTCTTTACTGCGGAAGACCATCAGATGCTGTTTACCTATATGAATGGTTCTGCCAAGAAAAATTCTCTTTTTGAAACAGAAGATGAACTGTCTGAAAGAGAAAAAGACGTGGTAAAACTGATCTGCCAGGAGTTTACCAATAACGAAATAGGAGAAAAACTCTTTATCAGTCCCAGAACCGTAGAAAGCCACAGGCAGCGTATTCTGGAGAAGATAGGAGCCAAAAATACTGTGGGAATAGTGATTTATGCTATTATTAACAATATTTATTCCCTTGAAAAAATGTAATCTGATTCCGTAGAAATACGGATTTTTTTATTTGGTACTTTTCACTCTACCTAACCTTGTTTTTCTTCTGTTATTTTGGAATGTCTCTTTTAGGGAATTTATTTGAAAAAACACAAACAAGATCTGTAATAAAAAAATTAAAGTAAAAACATGAATGGTAGTAGAGTGATTTCCGTCGGGATTTTCTTTGACGGTACAGGAAACAATGGGGTCAATATTCTTTCACCGGATAAACCGCTGAACAACAATGAAAGTTATTATGGTACCTTCACCAATATCTATAAATTATACAGTTTATTTATTGGAGATGAAAAAATATATATCGAAGGAATTGGAACCGTAACGGGCAGTGAAGATAATAGTTTTGCTATGGCAACATGTGCAAATCCCCCCTATGGTAACGGATATTCTTCCGATGATAAACTTCAGAAAGCAGGGAATTTTGTAGAGCAGATTATTCATGATCAGACAAAAGAATACCATTTTTATATCTATGGATTCGGGAGAGGAGGAATGCTGGCAAGAACTTTCTGCAATCAGCTTTTAACTCATTATTCTCCGGGAAATTTCAGAATAAAATTCTTAGGAGCTTTTGATACAGTAGAATCTAAACCTTTTAATACTTATAATCTGAATATTCCTGCTCAGGTAGAGAATGCTTTGCATATCTGTGCAGTCAATGAGAGCCGTTTTTTCTTTCCGCTTACCGGATTTTTTGAGGATTCAAAAATAATGGAGGATCAGAAATCGGAGAATACATCTTCCGTTTGGAAAGAAATCTTTGTGCCGGGTGATCATGCTGATATCGGAGGAGGATATCTTGAAGGGCCGCAGTCTGTTTATATTTCTACAGACTTCATTCATATTGATGATCTGCATCACTATGTTTCAGATATCAGGAATGAAAAAACCAATGCTGAAGGCAATAAAATCTGGGATGCTCTGCTTTCCGGATATGAAATTGAGACCGCCAATGGCCTTTCACAGGCATATGTATGTCGGGACAAAGTATATAATGATCTTTCAAAAGTTTATGGAAAACTGATGCTGGAAGAAACCAATGCTAAAGTATCCGTTTTCAGTACAGATAATGATGCTTATTTTGGGACAGATTATAATAAACATCCTTTTCTCAGTCGTTTTTATATCAAAATAAAAGAATATATAAGAGATCTTTCTGTGGGTAAAAAGCCAATTTATGATTTTTGGAAATTTGCAGATTACACCCATATTTCAGCAAATTTCGGGCTATATAGCAACAGCTTTCTGAAAAGATCCCAACGGGAAATTAATATTGAATTGATTAATAACGGATTAAATGTTTCCAGCAGTACTTCTGTGGACGAGACCAGCCGGACAAGGCTTTCCGTTGAACTTCATCTGCCGGAAGACAGCTTTGTTGCAGATTTTCTTTACGGAACCAGTGTTCCCAATAATGATGTATGGGATCGTTCCATTTTAAAAGCACCGGCAGCCATTACATTAAATGAAATTAAGAATTAGTGCCAACGCTTCTCAGTTTTAAATTTAGGTTAGGGGACATCATTGCAGGTGTTCCCTTTTAGTTATAACAGATTGAATTCCATTGAGTATAAGTACTGAATTTTATATTTGGTATATTATACTGTAGTTTTTGGAATTTAATTCTCGTTATTTTGAATTGTTCATTGCAAGAAGCTTCAACATCATAATATGAACAAAGGCGTTTTCTGAAAAGCCTAATATCAAAAGAGTAAGAACACCAAAGATTAAAACAATGGAAAAGACACTCATTCAAAAATCGGGGACTACATTATTCACAATTAATTTTGATTTTACCTCAAGTGATCAGCAAGAGATTCTAAGAGAACTGCAGGCAAATAATTATAAGCTGGTAGGATATAAAGGTGCATCGGGACCCAATCAGGTTTCCTCAGGAGTGCCGGCGTGGTTTTCAATTTATTATTTTGAAATGTTTGGATATGAAGAAATTTATTGTGAACCAAAATATAAAGTATATGTTTACAATAAAGGAGTTATAGATATCAATACAACCATTCAAATGCATGCCATATCGGATGAAGTTCCATTAGGTACAGCCGTGACTTACCACAAGGATGGTTCTTTTTCAACCACTTCAGGAGCCCCGGCAGAAGCCATTACTGTAAAAAATGAAAGAGAGGCGGGTACGTCGGATATTACGATAGGATTAGCTGCATTTGTAGAAGGAAGATTCCAGCCTTTCTGTGCTTTTACATGTGCTCCGCAAGGAGAGGTGGTCATGGAACCTAATGAAAATATAGTTCTGTTTGCTGACCAGACAGATGCTACCCCAGGATCTGTTACTGGTTATACAACAGGATCTGGATGTAACTTTGCGTTCAGCGACCAGAATGTAAAATATGATTTGGAGATGATTCACGGAACTTATGGTATTGGAAATGTACCAGGAAAAGCACCAGTTAAATCTATACCTCGGGGGACCTCATTGGCAGAACTTCTCAATATCAAATAAAAAAACGGGAAATTTTTAAAATTAACTAAAAAATAATAATATGACCGTTTCAGAATGGCTGGATAAAGCCAAAAGACTTTTAGATATTTGTAATTACCAGATCAGTATTAGAAATGGGAAGAAAGCTTTAACAGTGAGTCAATCTGATACTTTGCACGAGTTACAAGATGAAATCGGGTATCGCCATGGAATCGCACCGGTTAGCTATAACGAGGCTTCAGACATTCTTATTGAAATGATCGGAATGGTAAAAGCAGGATGGAAAACACCACCACTTATCCCGGGATAACGATCTTATAAATCAATTGTATTATAAATCAAAAGCTGTCTGTTTTAGCCAGCTTTTTTTATTTCTGGGCTATTCATTTCTTTTTCCGTATTTTTGCACCCGAAAATTCATTATTCATTACTAATTATTAATTAAGATGCTTTCGGTTCAAAGTTTAGGATTACATCATTCAGGAAATTATTTATTTCAAAATGTCAATTTTACCATCAAAAAAGATGATAAAGTTGGTCTCGTAGGAAAAAATGGAGCGGGGAAATCCACTTTATTGAAAATGCTGTCCGGAGAAATTAATTTCTACGAAGGAGAGGTTGTGACGGAAGGAAGTGTTACCATTGGTTTCCTGAAGCAGGACCTAGATTTTGTAAAAGGAAGAACCGTTTGGGCTGAAACGATGCAGGCTTTTGAGCAGATCAATGCCTGGAAAAATGAGCTTGAAGAAGTGAATCACCAGATGACCGTAAGAACAGATTACGAAAGTGATTCTTATACAGATCTGATTAATAAAATGACCGAACTGAATGACCTTTTGATGAACCATGATGCCTACAATCTTGAAGGTGACATGGAAAAAGTGTTGTTTGGTTTAGGATTTAAAGCAGATGATTTCCAAAAAATCACTGATGAATTTTCCGGAGGATGGAGAATGAGAATCGAATTGGCAAAATTACTTCTTCAGAAGAATGATATTATGCTTCTCGATGAGCCTACCAACCACCTGGATATGGAATCTATCATCTGGCTGGAGAACTTCCTGAGAGATTATCCGGGAGCCATTGTTCTTGTAAGTCACGATAAACAGTTCATGACGGCTGTTTGTAACCGTACTTTCGATATCAACAACAAGAAGGTTGACGATTATAAAGCTAACTATTCCAAGTATCTTGTCATGAGAGAAGATCGTCGTGAAAAACTGATTCAGGCTAAAAAGAATCAGGATGCGGAGATCAAACAGATGGAAGACAACATTAATAAGTTCCGTGCAAGTGCTACAAAAGCATCTTTCGCGCAGTCACTTATTAAGAAATTAGATAAAATAGAACGTATCGAAGTTGATAATGAAGACGTTTCAAAATTCAATATCCGTTTCGTACAGTCTATGGTTCCGGGAAAAATCATCTTTGAAGCAAATCATTTAGGAAAAGCTTACGGAAAAAAGCAGATTTTTGATGATGTAGACTTTATCGTTCAGAGAGGAGACAGAATTGCTCTTTTAGGACAAAACGGACAAGGAAAAACAACGTTGGCTAAAATTTTAGCAGGAGATATTAAAGATTATTCCGGAACCTGGAATCTTGGACATAATGTAAACATTGGATACTTCGCACAGAATCAGGAAGAGGTTTTAACACCTAATAAAACAGTTCTGGAAGAAGCAGAAGATGCAGCAACGGAAGAGACAAGACCTAGAGTAAGAGATTTATTAGGATCTTTCCTTTTCCAGGGAGACGCTGTTACTAAGAAAACAAAAGTACTTTCCGGAGGAGAGAGAAACCGTCTGGCACTTTGTAAACTGTTGCTTCGTCCTTTCAACACCCTGATCATGGATGAGCCTACCAACCACTTGGACATCCAGTCTAAGGAGATTATCAAGCTTGCGCTGCAGAACTTTGAAGGAACTTTAATTGTAATTTCGCACGACAGGGAATTCCTTCAGGGACTTTGTGATAAGATCTATGAGTTCCGTGATGGGAAAATGAAAGAATTCCTTGGAGATATCAATGAATATCTTGAATACAGACAAAAGGAAACGATCAGAGAGATTTCTGCAGAAAAAGCCAAACTTCATCAGGAAGTAAAGGTAGAACCTAAGAAAGTAGAAGAAAAACCTGTTGTAAGCAGCAGCCCATCTTCGAATATCGTTAGTAAAGAACAGAAAAATATTCAGAATAAAATCAAGAAAGTAGAAGAGAGAATTTCCGAACTTGAAACAAAAATAGAGGAAATGGAAGCTTCTTTTGCCAAAGAAAATCCTTCAGATGAAACCTTAGAAAAATACA
Organism: Chryseobacterium viscerum; assembly: GCF_025949665.1. NCBI lineage: Bacteria > Pseudomonadati > Bacteroidota > Flavobacteriia > Flavobacteriales > Weeksellaceae > Chryseobacterium > Chryseobacterium viscerum. Next base: position 358,419 of record NZ_JAPDFT010000001.1, read on the forward strand.
ATAAAACTAAGGAAGACCTGGATACTGCTTTGCAGGAGTGGGAATATCTTGGTACCCAACTTGATTAAATAAAATAGAAATGCTTCATCAACTAAAAATTGTGAAGCATTTTTTTTGTAACATAATCCTTTTCATTTCTACCTATTATCAATAAGTATAAGTAATTTAATAAAAGTTTAAGGAAACAGTTAAATTATTTTCATAATTTTGAACCATGATTTTTAAAGAAAGCAGAAACCTAAAGAGTTTTATCTCCAAGCTATTGTTTGGAGTATATTTCCTCGCGCTGCTTTCTCAGAGCTTTCACCATCACGATGCTGTAGATTATTTTAAGGCTTTCAATCTTAAAAAAACAGAGAATACAGTGACGAAAGCTGTTACTAAAGAGAAAGCTGGCGACTGTCTGGCCTGCCACTTTTTGGTTACCGGACATACATTAGCTCCTGAAGAATTCAGTTTTACTGTTGAGCATTACAGCCATGAGGTAAAACAAATCATCGCCATCCAGGAGAAAATCTGGTCTCAGACCAAATTTACTTTTCAGCTTCGGGGGCCTCCCACAATTTCATAATTCATAGATTCTATAGGGTTTAAAGGTTAATCCTTTAAAGTTCAATGTTTAGTGTTTAAAATTTAAAATTTTAAGTTTAAGGTTTAAAGTTGTTAGGGAAACAACTAATGATCTGTAATTGATATTTGAATAATGTTCAATTACTAGCTTCTAATTTCTAACCTCTAACTTCTCATTAAGCATTATACTTTTTACATTGTACAATTAAGCTAACCCTTCCACAAATTTTAACGACAATTGTACCTATCAAAAAAGGGTACGCAATCAATCTATTTACAATGAAATTGATATATTGCCTGCTGCTGATCTTTTGCGGATCAGTATTTACAAGTGCACAAAAAACTTATACTGTAGAGGGAACCGTTCAGGATTTCCACGATAAAACACTGCTGGAAAATGCGGTGATTAAAATCGGAAACTTTACAGCTAAAACAAACAAGAAAGGTAAATTTTCTTTTGACAAAATTCCTGCAGGAAAGTATACACTCATTGCACAGCATCCTGATTGCAATGATTATACTGAAAATATAGGAGTTGATCAGGATGTTCAGCTGGTAATTACGCTGGAACATCATGTCAAAGACATCGAAACAGTGACCGTTCATGGAAGTCATAAGAACAATGGAAGCATGGTGGTGAAAACCATTGACAAGGCAATGATTTCAAGAAATGTCACCGAAAACTTAGGTAATTTACTAACCAATATTTCCGGTGTTAACGTTCTTAAGACGGGAAATAATATTGCCAAACCTATTATCCACGGGCTTTATGGAAGTAGAGTATCCATTCTTAATGATGGGGTGAAGCTTGCCGAACAGGAATGGGGAGTAGAACATGCACCCAATGTGGATGTCAATAATTTTGAACATATTGACGTGATTAAAGGAGCATCTGCCCTGAAATATGGAGCGGGAGCCGTAGGTGGAGTAGTTGTTTTGCAACCTCAGGTTTTGCCAAAGAAAGATACGATCATGGGAAATGTTTCTCTTTCCGGAATTTCAAACGGAAGAGGAGCCGATCTTAACGTAAAGCTGGCAAAAACCTGGGAGAATGGCTGGGCTATAAAAACCAATGGAAGCTATAAAAAATTGGGAGATCTTGAAGCTCCGGATTATGGCTTGATGAATACAGGACTCGAGAGTTCAGGATTTAATTTCGGAGTACAGAAAATGACATTTGAAAAAGGCTTTTCATTTGATTATTATCTGACCAAAAGCACAGTTGGGATTCTTAGAAGCTCTCACGTAGGGAACTCTGAAGATCTGCGTACTGCTCTTACCTCTCCGGAACCAATCTATCAAAGAGATTTTAGTTATGATATTGATAATCCTAAACAGGAAATCGAACATCATATTGCTAAAGTTTCTGCTTATAAAAGGTTTGAAAATTTTGGAAAGATCACGGCTACTTACAGTTTTCAGTACAATCATAGAAAAGAATATGACATCAGACGTACAGAAGCACTGAGCAAAAAGCCGGCATTGGATCTTGAACTGATCACCAATGATCTGAATGTAAATCACCTGATAGAAAGAGGAAACTGGAATCTTGAAACAGGGATTAATGCAGGGTATCAAAACAACTACTCCAATACGCAGACCGAGGCAAGACGTCTTGTTCCGAACTATGACAGATATTATGCAGGAATTTATTCCGTATTAAAATATAAAATTGCTCCGGAACTGGACCTTGAACTGGGAGGCAGATACGATTATGATCATTATGATGTAACAAAATGGTATGATCTGAGCGATTGGAATAAGACTTATGCAGCAGATTATTCAAATTTTGTAGTGAGAATAAACCAAAACAGAATTCTTACCAATCCATCATTAACGTATAATAATGTTTCAGTAAATGGTGGAATTGTCTATCACCCATCTGAATATTTTAATCTGAAATTTAATTATGCCAGAGTTTCCAGATCTCCGAATATTGCAGAGCTTTTTGCTGACGGACTTCACCATTCTGCAGCCATTATTGAAAGAGGAGATATGAGAATGAAAAGTGAAACAGGAAATCAGTTTAATCTAATTGCAGATGTAAAAGCAAATGTTTTAAAAGGATTGAATATTTCAGTAAACCCATATTTCTTTTACACCCAGAATTTCATTAATCAGATTCCTACAGGATATCAGAATACTCAGTGGGGCGGGGCGTTTGTAGTATATAGCTATCAGCAGATCAATGCAAAAATGTATGGATTAGATATTGATGCTCAGCTTAAAATAACAGATAATCTAACCTATAAAGGAAGCGGTTCCTATGTTTATGGGCAGGATACTACTCATGACGTGCCCCTTATTCTTATGATGCCTCCGAATTTTAATAATTCATTGGAATTCAATAAAAAAGAATGGAAAAACTTCTATTTCACAGTCAGTAACAATACTTATCTGAAACAGACAAGATTTCCAACTTATAACGTTCCTATCAGATTATTTGATTCTGATGGAAATGCTTACAGTGAAGATGTAGATATCTCTACACCTCCAAGCGGATATTCGCTTTGGAACCTTCAGACAGGGGTGAATCTGTCTAAAAATTTCGGAATTGATTTCTCAGTCCGAAATGTCTTCAACAAGTCTTACAGGGATTATCTGAACAGACTTCGTTTCTTTTCCAACGAAATGGGAAGAAACTTTATTCTAACTCTTAAATATCAATTTTAATTACTTAAAATCAAAAACATGAAAAATATTTTTAAAAATACTACTCTTATCTTAGGACTTTTCTTCGCAGTTTCTTTAAGCTTAACATCGTGCAACAGAAGCGATGATGAAGCAGATGATCTTCCTCAGGAAGAACTTTCAGATGTTCTCTTAAGAGTAACAGATGTTGCTACAGGAACTCCGGTAGTGTATGACTATCAGGTAAATAGTACAACAAACCCTAATGTTAAACTTATCAACGGTCATACGTATAACGTAGAAGTTATTTTCAAGAATGGTGATGAAGATGCCACTCAGGAAATTAAAGATGCAAAAGATGAGCATTTCTTAGTGTACAACTTTCCAAACTCTGATATTACATTAACCCGTACAGATGACGCCAACTCCACAAGAGGAGACGGAAACCGCGTAGGATTGAAAACAAAATGGGTGGTAAACACTGCCGTAAAAAATGCTTCTGCACCTAGTCAGCTGGTTCTTACTCTATTCCATGAGCCGGTAACGGTTTCTGAAGCTTCTGCTGTGAGTGGAAATGGAGTGGTTTATGGATCCCATACAGGAGGTGAAACAGACGCACAAGCCAATTATAATATTATTAATTAATATACCTTTAATCTTGTTTGAACCACCGGAATTCTCCGGTGGTTTTTTATTTAACAATATTTGGCGTTATAAGTTGATTTTAAATGGGTGATTTTCATAAAAAATTCATATTTTTGCAACCTAAAATTTTAATCAATAATGAAGGTTACCGCACAAAACCATGATGACGTAAGTGCATTGCTTACAGTAACATTGGAAAAATCTGACTACAAAGAAAAAGTAGAGAAGCAGTTGATTAATTATGCTAAAAATGCGCAAGTTCCTGGATTCAGAAAAGGGAAAGTGCCTTTGAGTATGGTTAAAAAACAATATGAAGCAGGTATTGCATTCGAAGAAATCAACAGACAAGTTTCTGATGCTTTAAACAACTATGTTAATGAAAACAAATTAAGATTAGTTGGTCAGCCTGTTCCTCAGCCAGTAAACGAATTAGATTACAATGCTGATCAATTAGAAGTTGCTTTCGAAGTAGGATATGAGCCTGAATTCACTATAGATTTAGCTAAATATGAAGCGCCTCACTACAAAGTAGAAGCGTCTGACAAAGAAATCAGCAAGAGTATTGAAAACATGCAGAAGCGTTTCGCTGAGCAGGTTCCTCAAGATAAAATCACTAAAGATTCTTACATTGCTTTAGAAGTTTCTCAGGTTGTGGAAGAAGATGCTGAAGGAGAGCACCACCACCACCCAAAAAACCTTACCATTACAGCTGAAAACAAAGAGGCTTTCAAATTGGTAAAAGGTTTGAAAATGGAAGGTTCTGTAAAAGTAACGAAAGAAACTCTTGCAGGTGACGAAGAATTAGCTAAAGAATTAGGATTCACCAAAGAAGAAGTTGAGCACTTACACCACAATGAATTAGAAGTAAAAGTAAAAGACTTCTATTCATTAAACTTAGCTGAGCTAAACCAGGATCTTTTCGACAAAGTATACGGAGAAGGAAACATCAAAACTGAAGAAGAGCTTAAAGATAAAGTGAAAACTGAATTAGATGAGTACTTCCAGCAAAATGCTGATGTTCACTTTGTGAATAAAGTATTAGAGCAGGTAACGGATAAAGAAGAAGTAAAACTTCCTGAAACGTTCCTTGTGAAGTGGTTATTATTCTCTAACCAGAACATCCAGTCTGAAGCTCAGGCTCAGGAAATTCTTGAAGCTGAGAAAAACCAGTTGAAATACCAGATCATCGAAGGTAAATTGATGACTGAAAACGAAATCAACCTTGACTATGCTGATGTATTGGCTCAGGCTGAGCAGTTAGTTAAGAACCAATTGGCAATCTACGGAATCCACCACCTAGGTGATGAAGAAATCCAGAAATATGCTGTTGAAATGTTGAAAGACCAGGAGCAGGTAAGACAAATTTCTTCTGAAGTAGCTATGGCTAAATTGAAAGATGTAATTCTTGAAAAAGCAAGCAAAAAAGAAACTAAAATTTCTCACGACGAATTTTTAGAAGAGCTTAAGAAATAATTATACTCCGATATAAATATTTGAAAACCGTCAATTTTTTGACGGTTTTTTTATGTTGTATTCATACCTAAAGATATCAATCATCGTATTTATCCTTTATCATCAATTATTATTCATTACTAATCGCTCATTGCTCATTACGTATCCGTATGTCCGCCAATATTCCTATATTTACCCTTTAAACTTATTATATAATATGAAAAAGATCATCATACCGTTTTTCTGTGCTGTACTTTTCTCAGTACCGGCAGCCGCTCAGAAAAAAGCAGCCGTAGTAACTAAAACAGAAGCTGTAAAATCTAAACTGACCCCTAAAGAAGTTGTTGACAATTATTTCAAAGCATTAGGAGGAAAAGATAAATTGGAAGCTGTAAAATCTACCATTACTGATAACACGGTTTCCGTGCAGGGAATGGAAATTCAAATGACGACTAAGAAATTAGGAAATAAATTCAAGTCTGTACAATCACTGATGGGCAAAGAAATGATTCAGCTTTTTGACGGTGAGAAAGGATATTTTGATCAGATGGGAAATAAAACAGAAATTCCTGCAGACAAAATTGGTGAGCTGAAAAAAGGAAAACCAATTGATGCTTTAGCTTTTGATGCTTCTAATTTTCCTAATGTATCCACAGAAAAATTAGACGGAAAAGACTATAATGTATTGTCTTCAGATAAAGGTAAATTTTATTTTGATGCAGGAACCGGGCTTTTGTATAAAACCAATGCAGGAGAAGGAAATGCGACAATTAAAAGCTATATGACCGTAGATGGAATACAGTTCCCTGCTGAAGTAGATGCTGAAGGTGGAGGTCAGAAAATGACAATTAAAACCAGCAAAATTGTGATCAACTCCGGAGTTACGGATGCTGATTTTAAATAAAAAATTGCTTTTTAAGATATTAAAACCGGGTATTTCCCGGTTTTTTTGGTATATGAATAAGTTTAACTCAAATTTAACTATAAAATGAATTCTGTAATTTCTTCACATTGTGAATAATTGGTAGTTTTAAGCTGTAAATAAAATCAAATACCATGAAAAAAGTCTTATCTTCATTTGCGGTCATCTTTTTGATGTCAGCAAATGCTTTTGCACAGAATATCCCTGTGGATCCTTCTGTACGAATCGGTACCCTTTCCAACGGAATGAAGTACTACATCAAAAAAAACACTTTACCGGAGAAAAAAGTAGATTTCCGTCTGGCTATCAATACCGGATCTATTCTTGAAGATGAAAATCAAAGAGGACTGGCTCACTTTATGGAGCACATGAACTTCAACGGAACCAAAAATTTTCCAGATAATAAATTAGTAGACTTTTTACAGTCTATCGGTGTAAAGTTTGGCCAGCACCTTAACGCTTATACAAGCTTTGACGAAACAGTTTATATGCTTCCCGTTCCATTGGATAAACCTGGGAACTTAGATGCCGGACTGAAAGTAATGGAAGACTGGGCGTTCAACGCAACACTTTCTGATGAACAGATCAATAAAGAGAGAGGAGTTGTATTGGAAGAACTGAGGCTGGGGCTTGGACCAGATAAAAGAATGATGGATAAATATCTGCCGAAACTTTTATACAAATCCCAATATGCAGACAGACTTCCGATTGGTAAAAAAGAAGTATTGGAGAACTTCAAACCGGATGTTATCAGAAAATTCCACCAGGACTGGTACAGACCGGATCTGATGGCCATTATTGTTGTTGGAGATATCAACGTGGATGAAATTGAAAAAAAGATTAAGGATAATTTCAGTAAATATAAAAATCCTTCAAAGCCAAGAGAAAGAAAATCTTTTGACCTTCCGAATCATAAAGAAACCCTGGTAGCCATTGAAACAGATCCTGACGCTACCAATTCTATGGTACAGTTTATCATGAAAGATGCTGATGCCTACAAGCCGGATGTAACGGTAGAACAGTACAATCAGAGTCTTGTAGAAAACCTTTCAACCACAATGTTGAATAACAGACTGAGAGAACTGATCAACTCTACAAATCCGCCTTTCACTTTCGGATCAGTATATCATGGAGGAACCTATGCAAGAAGTAAGGAAGCATTCCAGGGATTTGCTATGGTAAAAGAAGGAAACCAGCTGAGTGCGTTGAAAGTTTTATTGGAAGAAGTTGAAAGGGCAAAAAGATTTGGATTTACACAGTCTGAACTTGACAGAGCAAAATCTCAGGTGCTTTCCAACCTTGAAAGATCTTATAACAATAAAGATAAGACAGAAAGTGATATGCTGGTAGGTGAGTATGTAAGAAACTTCCTGGAGCAGGAACCAATACCTGGAATTGCATGGGAATATGAAGATACCAAGTCTTTCTTACCATCTGTTACCCTTGCGCAGACCAACGAAATCATCAAGAAAATGGTGAAAGATGACAGCAGGGTAATCGTAATCACAGGTCCTAAAAAAGATAATATCACCATGCCTACGGAAGCAATGGTTGTAAATACATTCGATGCTGTAAAAATGGCTGATCTAAAACCTTATGAAGAAAAGGCTGCCATCAAAAATTTAGTGAAACCTTTCAAATCAGAAGGTAAAATTGCTAAAACAGAAACTGATGCCAAGCTGGGAACAACAACCTGGACATTAAGCAACGGCGCTAAAGTGACTTTCAAGAAAACTGACTTTAAAGATGACGAAATTGTATTTACTGCAAGAAGCTTAGGAGGAAGCTCTCTTATTCCGGATGCAGATTACAATAAGACACAGTTTGCTTTCTCTGCATTAACAGAAGCAGGAGTTGGCGGATTCTCTAAAGCAGATCTTACCAATTATCTTGCCGGTAAGCAGGTGAATGTAAATCCTATGGTAACTTCTCTTTTTGAAGGAGTTTCAGGAAGAACAAACCAGAAAGATTTAGGAACAGCAATGGAGCTTATGTATGCTTATTTTACAAGCTTAAATTACAACCCTGCTTCCTTTAATGCTTACAAAGAAAAGCAGTCAGCAATGCTGAGTAACCTGTTGTCAAATCCTCAGGCTTATTTCTCTAATGAGCATGCAAAATTCACGAATCAGAAGAATCCGAGATTCATCGGGTTATTTCCAATGGAAAAAGACTGGGCTAATACAGACTATAAAAAAGCATATGATATCTATAAAGATAAATTTGCCAATGCCGGAAACTTCCAGTTCTATTTCGTAGGAAATATTGATGAAGCGAAGTTTAAAAATGAAGTCCTTCAGTATATTGCAAGCTTACCATCATCAGGCAAAGCTGCAATGTTCAAAGATACCGGATACAGAACAATTACCGGAGATTATACAAAAGTGTACAAAAAAGGGAAAGATCCTAAGAGCATGGTGTCTATCTCGTATAGTGGAGAAGCTCCTTATAACGAAAAAGAAGCTTTAGCGTTATCTGCTCTTGGAGAAGTAGCTACTATCAAAGTTATTGAAAAACTGAGAGAAGATGAAAGCGGTATCTACGGTGGAGGTGCAAGAGGAGGGATGAACAAAATTCCTTACGGTACTTACAACTTTGGGATTAACTTCCCTTGTGGTCCGGAAAATGTGGAAAAACTGACAAAGAGCGCAATCACAGAGCTGCAGAAGCTGATTGATAACGGCCCTGAACAGAAAGATCTGGATAAATACAAAGAAGGAGAATACAATGATAACAAAACAGAACTGAAAGACAATATGTTCTGGCTGAATGCCATTGCTAAAAACCAGTTAGACGGAAGTGATAAATATGACATTCTGAATTATCAGGATAAAGTAAAAGCACTTACCGTAAAAGATCTTCAGGATGTTGCTAAAAAATATCTTACAAAAGGTAGAATTGTAGCCACTTTGATGCCGGAAGACGGTTGGGAAAAGGCTAAAAAAGAAGAATCTAAAAAGGTAGAAGCTGTAACTGTAAAAGCAGGAGCTGCCAACTAATTAACTTATTTATTTACAATAAGAAAACCGCAGAGAAATCTGCGGTTTTTGTTATTTAATTCAAATCCTATTGGTTAAGAACCATATTCTTTTTTCCATTCGTCAGCAGCCCCGCTCAGGACATTGTAGAATTCTTCGCCGTATTTTCTGATCAATGGTGTCTTTAAAAACTTATAGACAGGAACCTGAAGTTCTTTTCCAAGCGTACATGCATCGCTGCATACATTCCATTCATGATAATTCAAAGCGGTAAACGCAGAATATTCTGTAACACGAATAGGGTACAGGTGGCAGGAAATTGGCTTCTGCCAGTCTACAGCACCATCTTCATAGGCTTTTTCAATACCACATTTGGTAATTCCTTTTTCATCGAATGTTACATAAGCACATTCGCGGTTCTCCACCATAGGAGTAACATACATTCCGTCGTGCGGGTCAGTAGTCCATGTTCCCTGTTCTTCAAGGGCTTTGATGCCTTCCTGGGTAAGGTAAGGTTTTATTTTATCAAAAATACTGTCCAATATCTCAAGCTCGTTTTTATCCAACGGAGCTCCTACATCTCCTTCCACACAACATGCACCTTTACATTTCGTAAGGTTGCAAACAAATTCTTCGGAAAAAATTTCCTCAGAAATCAATTTATCGTCTATCTGAATCATAATTTTTTAAAATAAATCAAAAACTGTACCTGCTTTAAAGGTAAGTAAGCTAATAATAATAAGCCATACACTGGCTTCACGCATCCAGTATTTAGGCAAAAACCGCATCATTCTGCTTAGGATAATACTCGAAGGAAATGCCAGAAGCAGCAGATATTCATAGCTCTTATTCATATACAGGATGATGGAAACAAGCTGTGCCATCGAAAAGACCAGCAGGAACGTATATTTATACCTGCTTATCGGGCTTTTCTTATTATAGTTTTTAAAATGGTCATATACCGCATAAATAAGCATCAGAACCACGGGAATTAAGGGCAGAAGTTCCGTATAATCCGTTACCGGCTTCATCTTTCCAAACGGAAAATAATCTATATTCCAGGATGTGAATTGAACGAAATACATCACAGAAAAATAGCTGAAGGTAATCAGTACAATTCCCAGTAGGAATCTGAAAAGATTCAAAGTGATTTTGGCTGAAGTAGCGATCACGTGAATAATCACAAAAACAGCCATCGGCCAGGTAGTAGGAAGAAAAATAAAGTTCAATGCCACAATAGATCCTACCAATACATAAGACTTCTTTCTGATGTCTTCATCCGCACTTGTCAGAAGAAGAATAAGAAAGGAATTTGTAAGCAGCGAAACGGCAATTCCTATATCCAGATTTCCGGGATACAGCCCGAAAATGAAAAAAGTATATAGAAATAATGGAAGATGTGTCTGATAATTAAGGGCAATACTGTGAAAACAAAAATATCCCAAAGCAATTCCCAGAAAAGTTATTCCGGCAACAATGGCTTCATAAGTGTTGAAATTCAGTATGTTAAATATTACGACTACTAAAAGAAGAAAACCAATATAAACAGGAATTGAAAAAATATTGCTTTCTTTTGAAAGTAATTTAAACATTTTTTATAAATTTGTACAAAGTTAATTTAAAAAAGGAAAATAATGACGTCTTTCTTTCTATTCTTAAGTAAAGTTTTCAAATGGACTTTCGGTTTCTTTGATACTTTCGGTAATGTTTTAAACTGGATTCTATTTGCAGTTTGCTGTGTATTATTTACTTATTGGTGCTATGTACTTGTAGTAACATTAGGTGGAGACAAAGACAAAGACTATTATTCTCCAACGGAAGGTAAGCACCCTTACTACGATCCGAATATCTACAAAAAAGAAGGTTAATTAATTGGTTATATAGTAAAAAACCGATCAAACAATATGCTTTGATCGGTTTTTTTATTACTAACGATTAAAATTTCTTTTTCTTAGTCGTGAATTGGAAGTACCAGTACAGGAATATTTGAACTTTTCGTAATTCCCTTGGTTAAGCTTCCCACGAATACATCATAAATTCCGCTTCTGCCATGTGATCCCATCACAATATAATCTGCATTTTTTGCCTTTGCATGTTCCAGAATAATATCTTTGGCGAGTCCTTGTTTTAAAAGGTGCTCACAGTCGATATCATGAGCAATGATTCTTTGCTCAATTTTATTGAGCTGCACCAGCTCTTCTATGATTTCATTGGCTTCCACTTCCGGAAAATATTGAAATCCCATATCGCCAATGGCAAAGCCGATATCTGATGGCGCTACATGGATAAGGTAAATTCTGCCGTTAAGCTGTTTTGCAAATTTTATGGCACCGTCTACCAATTGGTCTGTCTTGTCCCCAAAATCTACGGGTAATACAATATTTATCATAACCTCTAATTTTGTTACCTAAAGATAAGAAAAATTTGTCAGATTCTGTGTTAAATACTTATAATATTCGGATGTCAAGAATTTTTTCATCTTCAAGATAAGCTTCCAGAATGTCATTTTCCTCTACCTTTCCAACTCCTTTTGGAGTTCCTGTGAAGATAAGATCACCTACTCTTAACGTAAAATACTGAGAAGCAAAAGCAATGATATCATCAAAATTGAACATCATGTCTTTTGTATTGCCATCCTGTACCTTCTCTTTGTTCTTTAATAATGAAAACTGAAGGCTGTCAAGATTAAAGCTGTCCTTTTTGAAGAAATTGCTTACCACTGCAGAACCGTCAAAACCTTTAGCAAGCTCCCATGGAAGTCCTTTTGATTTTAGCTCACTCTGAAGGTCTCTGGCTGTGAAATCTATTCCCAGACCTATTTCTTCATAATGTTTGTTTGCCGCTTCTTTCTGGATATACTTTCCTCCCTTGGAAATTTTTAATACGACTTCAAGTTCGTAGTGAATATCATTTGAGAATTCAGGGATATAAAAATCATTTCCTTTCAGAACCGCTGTATCCGGTTTCATAAAAATAACAGGATTCTCAGGAATTTCGTTTCCTAATTCTTTTGCATGCTCACTGTAGTTTCTTCCTATACAGATTATTTTCATAACTCTTTTTGTTTATATTTTTGACCTCGTCATTGCGAGGAATGAAGCAATCTTTTTGATGGATTAAAGACTATTAATTCCTAACAGGTTAATGAGTAAACTCATTCCCACAATAATAGCATTTGAATTTATGACTCGTCAGAAAAGAAATTCCAAAGAAGCTGGTTGCACTGTCATCCCTGTAAATATGATTGGAACCACATTTTGGACATACAAAATCAAACTCAGGATCTTCAATGGTGTGTTCTACTTCCAACGAATATTGTTCATTGTCTTTATAATCCTGCAATATCTGTTTGGCTTTCTCAAGATCTTCTTCAAATACCTGAAGCTGTATCCCGCCTACAGCCTGCGACAGAAGCCAATCCGACTGGATGAGCTGCTCATTGGCAATAAAGCTGTTGATCCCGTTTTCAGCCAGTATCTGTTTGTCCCTGTTAGCTTCAAGGGCAGTTTCATAAAATTTAAAACGAACCAGGTCAGACATATTTAAAATCTGCTTGAGAGTTGAATTTTTGTAAAAACCTTCTTAGTATATAACGGGAAGTCAGCATTCTGAAGCCATCCGAAATATCCTAAATCTTTTTGAAAAACTGCTTTCACACCCTGGCCTTTATATTTTCCAAAGTTGAAAACCTCTTCCATTTTTTCATTGTATCCGATAAATCCGGCAAGATCTGCATTCTTATTATGGAATGTAAACTCGCTTAGCGGGGCTATTTCATTCGGAATATCATCATATTTTCCAACCTGAGCGTCCAGAACCTCAAATGTTGCCATTACATCAGCTTCTGCAGAATGGGCATTTTCCAATGTTTTTCCACAGTAGAACTGGTAAGCAGCGCCTAAGTTTCTAGGTTCTTTCTTATGGAAAATAGTCTGTGCATCTACTAATCTGAATTTACTCAGATCAAAATCCATTCCTACTCTTAAAAGTTCTTCAGCCAAAAGCGGAACATCAAATCTGTTGGAATTAAATCCTCCCAAATCACTTCCGGTAATCATTTCCATAATTTTAGAAGCAATATCTCTGAAGGTTGGAGCATCCTTAACGTCTTCATCATAAATCCCGTGGATCTCACTGCTTTCTTTAGGAATAAGCATTTCCGGGTTGACGCGCCATGTTTTGCTTTCTCTGGAGGCATCAGGATTTACTTTTAAAATACAGATTTCAACAATTCTGTCTTTTCCTATGTTGGTTCCTGTGGTTTCCAGGTCAAAAATACAAAGTGGTTTATGGAGTTTTAAATTCATGTTGATGATTAATAATTTGAAATGTGTTTTATTTAAATAAATTATTTTAATTGTCCCTGAAAAATGAGGGACACCAATATATAATAAATAACAAGCATCGGGATTCCTACTACCTGAAATAGGGCAAGAATAGCAATTCCTCCTACAAGCAATACTACTTTAGGATAGTTATCTTTTAACTGTTTTGATTTGAATTTCATTGCCATCATTTTAATCGGGCTGATCAGAAGCCATGATGTAAGAAGAGTCAGAAGAATCAGCAATAGTTCATTATCGAATAAAAAGCTAAAAGTTCCGGTTTCTTTAAACGCATAATAGAGACCAAACAATAAAACAGTATTAGTGGGTGTGTTCAATCCCTTGAAATAATAACGCTGCTCTTCATCAAGATTGAAGATGGCAAGCCTCAGGCAGGAAAATACCGTAACGATCAGTCCGAGATACTTGATTTCAAACGGAAAGTGAATTCCAAGAAGTTCTGTACCAAATGGTTCAAGAGCTTTATACATGGTAAGGCCAGGTATTACCCCAAAGCTTACCATATCCGCAAGAGAATCCAGCTGAAGTCCCAGATTTGAATTTGATTTTAGAGCTCGTGCTACAAATCCATCGAAAAAATCGAAAATTGAAGAGAGAATAAGGCAGACTGCTGTAGTCTGATAATCTCCTAAAATTAGATGTATTGCTCCTATACAGCCTGCAAATAAGTTAGCCAGGGTTAAGGCATTGGCCAGATTATTCTTTATAAAATTCATAACCACAAAATTACAGTTTTTAAAAATTCTAACTCAAAATAATCTGCACTAAAAAATGCATTAAAGTGATTTTGATGTAAATTTGCCCCATGAAATTTTTAAAAGGATTTAGAAAACAGGAAGTTCTGGCATTGGTGTACAGGATTTTTTTAGCCTATGTTTTTTATCAGATTGCCAGACTATTATTCTGGTATTTTAATAAAGGCCTGATTAAAGTTGACTCTGTCTCAGAATATATAAAGCTGGCCTTCCATGGTACAGCTTTCGATACCACTGCTATTTTATATGTCAATGCATTGTTTATACTCCTTAGCTTATTGCCTTTGGTCATCAACACAAAGAAAGTTTTTCAGAAAATTCTCTTCTGGCTGTATTTTATTACCAACGGGATTGCTTATGCCATGAATTTCGGGGATTTTATTTACTATAAATTCTCACAGGCAAGACTTACGTCTGCAGTATTTCAGGTAGCTGAACATGAATCCAACGTTTCCCAAACGCTGATGATCTCTGTGGGAGAACATCCTTTTGTGATGGTTTGGTTTATTGTTTTAATGGGACTGTGGGTTTTCCTTTACAAAAGAGTAAAAGTAGAGGAGGTAAAACCTCTGAAATTACTTCCTTACTTTATTACTTCCATTGTTACGCTGTGTCTCACTGCGGTATTGGTTGTAGGAGGAATCAGAGGGGATTTTAAACACAGTACAAGACCTATTAATATGGTGGATGCTACCCGCTTTGTAACGAATCCACTGCAGGGAAATATGGTACTCAACAGTACATTCTCCTTTTTCAGGACTTTAAATACCAATAATTTCAAGGAAGTTCACTTCGTAGATCAAAAATATATTGAAGAAAATGTACAGCCTTATAAAGTATATGACAGAAAAGTTGAAAACCGTCCCAATATTGTTATTTTCATTGTAGAGTCCTTCGGTAGGGAATATTCCGGAGCTTTTAATAAAGATAAAAATATCAAAGATTACGTTTCTTATACTCCGTTTATGGATAGTCTGGCTGGTCAAAGTCTTATTTTTCCCAATACTTTTGCAAACGGAAGGCAGTCTATTCACGGGATGAGCAGTGTGCTGGCCGGAATTCCGAGTCTTACAGATGCCTTTACAGGATCTCCGTATTCCAATCAGAAAATACAGTCTATTGTTTCGGTATGTAATGATCTGGGTTATGATACTTCTTTTTATCATGGAGCACCGAATGGATCTATGGGATTCCTTGGATTTGGAAATATTTTAGGATTTAAACACTATTTCGGAAAAACAGAATACAATCATGATGAAGACTTTGATGGAATGTGGGCGATATGGGATGAGCCTTTCCTTCAGTATTTTGCTAAAAATGTAGGAAAAAAGCAACCTTTCATGACTACAGTATTCACTGCTTCATCACACCATCCTTTTAAAATACCTGAAAAATATAACGGTAAATTTAAAAAAGGGAAAATTGAAATCCATGAGCCGATGCAGTATACGGATTATGCTATCAAACAGTATTTTGAAACCGCAAAAAAGCAGCCCTGGTATAATAATACAATCTTTGTTTTCACAGGAGATCATACCAATCAGGTGTATTATCCGGAATATGAAAGAGCGATGAACCGTTATGCCGTTCCGTTGGTATTCTATTCCCCGAATCCTGCTTATCAGCTCAAAGGAGTCAGTCAGGAAATAGCCCAGCAGGCAGATATATATCCTACATTGGCTGACCTTATCGGATATAACAAACCCATTAGAAGCTGGGGCAGAAGTTTGGTAAGTGATAAAAAATATCCTTTCATAATAGTAAACTCTGATGGAAGTACGGATCAGTTCATGATCGGAAATTACATTTACCGTTTTGATGGAAAAGAAATTATCGGAGTATATGACAAATCAGACCTGAGTCTTGAAAAAAATATTATGAATGAAGTTAAAAACTCTGAAGTTGAATCTGGAAAGAAAACTGCAAAAGCTTGGTATCAGGATTATATGGACAGAGTAATTAACAGGAAACTGTATTAAGGTAAAAGATAGAAAAGCAGGTTAATATGAAAACCTGCATTTTGTTAGGTTTACCATTTTATCTTTCATAAGCTCTTTATGCTTTGTATAATAAAAGTTTTTGTTCATTGAAAATTAATTTATATTTTTATCAATACGTAGATAAGAATATTATATTAAAATTAAAACTATAAGAAATATGAAAAAAATATTGTTAACGTTTGCGCTTTCTCTATGTGGGGTACTCACATTTGCACAAATAGAAGGGAAGTGGAAAACGATAGATGATGAGACAAAACAGGCAAAATCTATTGTTGAAGTGTACAAAAAATCAGATGGGAAATATTATGGGAAAGTTTCTCAGTTATTGATAAAGCCTGCTGATCCGAACTGTACACTTTGTAAGGATGACAGAAAAGGGAAACCCATTTTAGGATTAGAGATCATCAGAGGATTGAAAAAAGATGGTGATGAGTTCACGGGAGGAACAATTACGGACCCTAAAACCGGAAAAACTTATAAATGTACAATTACAAGAAGCGGTGATAAGCTGAACGTAAGAGGTTACTTAGGATTATCTTTATTAGGAAGAACCCAGGTTTGGGAGAAAGCTAATTAATTTAAGTTTAAATAGAATTTTAGATGACATTTCAGAAATGAGATGTCATTTTTTGTCTGCAAAAGAATTATTGGGGAAATTTTACTGGATCTCAGAAAAATTACAAAGAACTGAGTTTACAGGAGAAAAATCAGTTTTAAATAAAATTAATAAAAGGACTTCTCATTCAAATGAAGAGCTTTTTTATGATGTGTATAATAAAAAAACACTATTTTTGTAGTCTAAATTTTTCGAATAAATATGGCAGAATATACTTTTCGTGAGGTAATTGCACAGGCAATGAGCGAGGAAATGCGTAAAGACGAATCCATCTTTTTAATGGGGGAGGAAGTTGCAGAATACAATGGTGCTTATAAAGCTTCAAAAGGAATGCTGGATGAGTTTGGTCCTAAAAGAGTAATTGATACTCCAATTGCAGAACTTGGTTTTACAGGAATTGCTGTTGGGGCTGCGATGAATGGTAACAGACCTATTGTAGAGTATATGACATTCAATTTCTCATTGGTAGGAATTGATCAGATTATCAATAATGCTGCAAAAATCCGTCAGATGAGTGGTGGGCAATGGAACTGTCCAATTGTTTTCCGTGGACCTACGGCTTCTGCAGGACAATTAGGAGCTACCCATTCTCAGGCTTTTGAAAACTGGTTTGCAAACATTCCCGGCCTTAAAGTAGTAGTACCTTCAAATCCTTACGATGCGAAAGGGTTGTTGAAAACTGCAATTCAGGATAATGACCCGGTTATTTTCATGGAATCTGAGCAGATGTATGGAGATAAAATGGAAATTCCTGAAGAAGAATACTACTTACCATTAGGAAAAGCAGATATCAAGAGAGAAGGTACAGACGTTACTTTGGTTTCTTTTGGTAAAATCATGAAGCTGGCTTTACAGGCTGCTGAAGATATGGCTAAAGAAGGAATCTCTGTAGAAGTTATTGACCTTAGAACAGTTCGTCCTCTTGACTTTGATACTATTCTGGCATCAGTGAAGAAAACAAATAGATTGGTTATTTTAGAAGAAGCTTGGCCATTTGCTTCTATATCTTCTGAAATTACTTATATGGTACAGCAAAAAGCATTTGATTATTTAGATGCCCCTATCAAGAGAATTACTACTCCTGATGCACCTGCACCTTACTCTGCAGCATTATTTGCAGAATGGTTTCCTAAACTTGAAAAAGTGAAAGAAGAAATCAAAAAAGCGATGTACGTAAAATAGTTATAGAGAAAAACTTCCGAAAGGAAGTTTTTTCATTTATTATATTCATGAAGAAAAATTCTTGACGTCATAAAATTAGTATAAATTTGCGCCTTTAAAATAAATTAAGCTGATATGGCAGAAGTTACAGAAGATGGTTACCACTTCGACATAAAGAAACTTTCCTTTATTGGAGTTTTAGTGTCTCTAGGAATTGTTTTTGGAGATATTGGTACCTCTCCGCTTTACGTAATGAAAGCAATTGTGAATGCAAGATCCCAAGGGAGCAATATGCCTTTCAATGAATACATAGAAGGGGCTCTTTCATGTATTATTTGGACACTTACCTTGCAGACCACAATAAAATATGTGATCATTGCTTTAAGAGCAGATAACAAAGGTGAAGGAGGTATACTTGCTTTGTTTTCATTAGTAAGAAACCTTAAGAAAGGATGGTTGTATCTCATTGCTATTGTAGGGGCTGCCGCTCTTATTGCAGACGGGGTAATTACACCATCACTTACCGTAATGTCAGCCATTGAAGGTCTTGAAATTTATAACCCTCACACCCCTGTCGTACCTATCACCATTGGAATTCTGATTGTTATTTTTGTAGTACAACAATTTGGGACCAGCTTTATCGGTAAATTTTTTGGCCCTGTAATGGTGGTCTGGTTCCTGGTATTAGGTGGTTTGGGAGTAATGCACCTGAGCGAAAATTTTGAAATCTTAAGATCTTTCAATCCTTATTATGCTTACAAACTTATTGTCAACTCACCAAGTGCAATTGTTATTTTAGGTGCTGTTTTCCTTTGTACAACAGGAGCAGAAGCACTTTATTCAGACTTGGGGCACTGCGGTGCAAAAAATATCAGAGTAAGCTGGGGATTTGTTAAAGTTATGCTTATCCTAAACTATCTTGGACAGGGAGCGTGGCTTTTGACGAATTACAACAAACCTGGATTCTCTGTAGTAAACCCGTTCTTTGGAATTATGGAAGAATGGATGATCATCCCGGGAGTAATTTTAGCAACAGCAGCTGCAATTATTGCCAGCCAGGCATTGATTACAGGTTCTTTCACCATATTCTCAGAAGCAATGTCTCTTAACTTATGGCCGAATCAAAAAATTGATTATCCTTCCGGGGTTAAGGGACAGATGTATATTCCAAGAATCAATTGGGGACTTCTTATTCTGTGTATTATTGTCGTACTGCATTTCAGGGAATCCGGAAAAATGGAAGCGGCTTATGGACTTTCCATTACAGTTACGATGCTGATGACAACTATCCTGCTGGTGTTCTGGCTATTGAAACAAAGAGTAAGCAAAATATTGATTTTATTTTTCGCATTTGTTTATATGGCTATTGAACTAGGTTTCTTCAGTGCCAATATTATCAAGTTTATGGAAGGAGGATGGATTACGGTTGTTTTGGCCGGTTCTATCGGACTTTCTATGTATGCATGGTATAACGGACGACTGATCAAAACAAGATTTATCCAGTTTGTGAAAATAGAAAAGTATGTGTCTATCCTTAAAGACATGAAACTGGATGAAACTATTCCGAAATATGCTACAAACCTGGCTTACCTGAGCAGAGCAAAAAGAAACGATGAAGTAGAATCAAAAATCATCTATTCCATCATCAAGAAACAGCCGAAAAGAGCAGATCATTATTTCATCCTGAGCATCGTAAACCAGGAAGATCCATATACTTTTAAATATACAGTAGACGAAATTCTTCCGGGAACAGTATATAAAATCAACTTCCTTTTAGGATTTAAAGTAGACCGTAGAATCAATGATTACTTCAATATGGTTCTTAAAGATTTAATGGCTGATGGAACCATTCCTTCAAGAAGCAGCCATCCATCTTTAAGATCTCATGAGATACCGCCGGATCTTAAATATGTAATCATAGATAACACCTATATCAACGATATCCTTTTAACTGTTAAGCAAAAGATTATTCTTAACATTTATAACTTTGTGAAGTATATCGGAAGTGATGACTTTAAGGCCTGGGGAGTATCTTCTCATAACGTTGAAGTGGAATCTGCGCCGATCACAGAATTAACAGTTTACGATAATAAGATAGAGCAGTCCGGGTATTTCCGTCATAACTCGTAACCTACTAGTATTAACTATAATATCTATTTAAATAAAATTCAATAAATTTGTAGATAATTTTTTTAATGGATACAGTACAAAAAGAAAAAAATATAGCTTTGATCAAGGATGTTTTGAGAAACTACTTACTAGAAAAAGGGTTCAGAAACACACCTGAAAGATATACGATATTGGAAGAGATTTATAATATGGATCATCACTTCAACGTGGATGATCTGTATCTTCTGATGATGCAGAAAAAATACCATGTTTCCAAAGCAACCATTTACAACACTATTGAAATTTTCCTTGATGCAGGATTGATCCGTAAGCATCAGTTTGGAGAAAAGACATTGACCTCTTCATCTTATGAGAAGTCTTATTTTGACAAACAGCATGACCACCTGGTGATCTACAAAAAAGACTCTGATAAAGAGATTGAAGAAATTATTGAATTCTGCGACCCAAGAATCCAAGGAATCAAAGAAGCCATTGAAGAAGCATTTGGCGTAAAAATTGATTCTCATTCGCTATATTTTTATGGCACTAAGAATGACTAATTAATGAGAATAATCCTTTTTCTGTTAATCTTTATTTCTACGCTAAGCTTTGCGCAGGATAAAACTCCTGTGAAGAGAGATCCCTATTTGCAGACTCCTTCACCGGCTCAGCCCAAACAGGTGAGACCTGAAGATAAGGTAAAGATCATCCATGCGGACGAGATCAAGAAAAACCCTGAAAAATATGACGGGAATCAATATTTTACCGGGAATGTTCAGATTGAACATCAAGGCTCCATTCTTACAGCAGATGAAGTAGTTCTGTATAATGAAGAGAACTTTGTAAAAGCAATAGGCAATACAAGACTTCAAAATACAGATGGCTCTGTAATCACAGCAGGAGAAATGGAATATGATGCCAATACTCAGAAAGGTGTTGCCAGAAAAAATGTGGTCTTAACCGATCCAAAACAAACAATAAAAACAGATATTCTGTATTATGACAGACTGGCTAATCAGGCTTATTTTAATACAGGAGGAACAATCTCGGATGGCCAGAATGTAACCTACGCTAAAGTAGGAACTTATTTTCTCAATACAAGAGTTGTAGACCTTACAGGAAATGTAAAAATTGAAACGCCTCAATATATCATTGAAGGACCCAATATCAAGCAGAATCAGAATACAAAAATTGCTGACTTTTTAGGCCCTACAACCATTACCAGCAAAACCAATCCAAGAAACAGAATCTACACTGAAAAAGGAACTTATAAAATGGATTCCAAGGAGGCTTATTTAACCAAAAACTCCAGAATCTTTTATAACGAGAAAATCCTTACCGGTGATGATATGTACTATAATCAGATTACTGGATTCGGTAAAGCAACGGGAAATGTAACCCTTGATGATCCAAAAGAGAGAAGATATATAAAAGGTGGCTACGGAGAGATCTTTGAGAAAAAAGACTCCGCAATGATGACGAAAAATCCTTATGCGGTAAAAGTGATGGAAAAAGATTCCATCTATTTTGCATCAGAAAAAATCATCTCTTATCAAAGGCCGGATTCACTGGATATTAAAGTTAAGAAAAGCTACTTAAGAGCCTTTAAAAAAGCCCGTATTTATAAATCCAATGCACAGGGAAGAGCAGATTCCATTGCCTTCAATGAAACAGATGGTGTCATGCATATGTATACCAACCCGATTCTTTGGAGCGGTGAAAAACAGGTAACCGGTGATAAAGTAGAAGCTTATTTCAATACCAAGACAGAAGATATCGACTCATTAAAAGTTATCGGAAATGCTTTTGCTATTAGCAAAGTAGACTCCCTGAACCTGAAAGATGAATTCAATCAGGTAAAAGGAAAATTCATGACGGTTTACTATGAGAAAAATGATATTAAAGAAGCAAGAGTAGTAGGAAATGCCCAGTCTATTGTCTATGTAGATGATACCGATCAGGAAACCAAAAAACCGGAAAGAATAGGAATTACCCTTTCTACCTGCGGAATTATCGGAGCATTATTTGAAGAAAGAGCTCTGCAGATTATTTCGTGTAGCATTGGTGCTGTTTCAGATACCTATCCGATGAGTAAAATAGAACCTGCACGAAGGAAATTTCCCGATTTTAACTGGAATACCAAAGACCGGATCCGAAAATGGCAGGATATTCTTGTAGATACTCCAAACAACGAGGAAATACAATACACTGCTGATAGTGAGCTCTTCGATAAAGCTCA
The DNA here is from genome assembly GCF_025949665.1 of Chryseobacterium viscerum. Classification (NCBI taxonomy): domain Bacteria; kingdom Pseudomonadati; phylum Bacteroidota; class Flavobacteriia; order Flavobacteriales; family Weeksellaceae; genus Chryseobacterium; species Chryseobacterium viscerum. The sequence continues at coordinate 380,843 of NZ_JAPDFT010000001.1, forward strand.
AAAAGCGATAGACGATGAAAAAGCTAAAGAAGAAGCCAAAAAGCCTAAACGAACCAGAAAATAATATAAAAGACCAGTACTCACTGGTCTTTTTTGCGGATTAATTTTAACGTTTAATGAATCTTTTATAGCTTTGCTGAAATTTTGGAGACAATGGAAATGCAAAAAGATTTTTTTATATATCAAGCTCAAACCACAAAATTTGCTGCAGGTTTTGAAGTTGAAAAAGCAGAAGGAAGCTATATTTACGGAACAGACGGAAGAAGATATCTGGATTTTGTAGCGGGAGTTTCTGCTAACACTTTGGGACATTCACATCCTAAGGTTGTAAATGCCATCAAAGAACAGGCAGATAAATACCTTCATGTAATGGTGTACGGGGAATATGCGCAGGAAAAACCCATCGCATTATGCAGACTGCTTGCAGAAGCTACTCCGGAGCCTTTGGAAGTTACCTATCTTGTGAACAGTGGTGCTGAGGCTATTGACGGAAGTTTGAAGCTTGCAAAACGATATACGGGAAGAGAAGAAATTGTTTCCTTTAAAGACTCTTACCACGGGAATACGCATGGTGCTTTAAGTGTTTCAGGAAATGAAACCCATAAAAGAGAATTCCGACCTTTACTGCCGATGGTTTCTTTTATTGAATTTAATAATGAAAAGGACTTCGATAAAATTACGGAGAAAACAGCTTGTGTTATCCTTGAGACTATTCAGGGAGCAGCTGGATTTCTGGTTCCCGATAAGGACTATCTGATCAAATTGAAAAGAAGATGTGAAGAAGTAGGAGCACTTTTGATTTTAGATGAAATTCAGCCCGGATTTGGGAGAACAGGGAAATTATTCTCTTTTGAACACTTTGGAATCGTTCCGGATATCCTGGTGATGGGTAAAGGAATGGGAGGAGGAGTTCCTGTAGGAGCTTTTATGAGTTCCAGAGAAATTATGGAAAGCTTATCACATTCACCAAAGCTGGGGCACATCACTACTTTCGGTGGAAATCCATTGATTGCAGCTGCAAGCTATGCTACTTTAAAGGAAGTACTGGACAGCGGATTGATGAATGAAGTAGAAGAAAAAGAAAAACTGTTCAGAGAACTTTTAGTTCATCCAAAAATTAAAAACATTAACGGTAAGGGTTTAATGCTTGCTGTAAATCTCGGAACTCCTGAATATACATTGGAAGTAGCCAAAAAATGTATGGAAAGAGGATTGGTGGTTTTCTGGCAGCTGTACAGAAATGAGTACCTGAGAATCTCTCCACCTCTTACATTGTCTAAGGAAGAAATAAGAGAAGGATGTCATATTATTCTTGATATACTAAACGAAAATTAAAGATAAAATCTCTCCGGAAAGGAGAGATTTTTTTATGCTTTACATGGCAAGTTTAACCATTAAAAATTAATAGAATAAGGATTTAAATCCTGTGATAAATATCATACTGATTCTTTAAAAAAGTAATTGTTTTTTTGCGTAATAAAAAAATTAATTTATATATTGCGGGACGATAAAACAAAGATTATATGGCGAAACATAAAGTCCATTACGAATTTCCAATGCACTGTTTATCAGAGATTTTATATGAATATCTGGCAACTGCAGAGGGATTGTCTGAATGGTTTGCGGATGAGGTAACAGAGAAAGGCGATGATTTCTTTTTTAGCTGGGGTGGAGGACCTGCTGAGAAGGCCACTTTGATCAGATATAAGCCTGAAGGTTTCGTGCGTTTCAGATGGGAAGAAGATGAAGGAACAAAAAATTTCTTTGAAATGACGATCACAATTGATGATATTACAGAAGATCTGGCTTTAAATATTACAGACTTCTGTGAAGAAGGTGATGAAGAGGAAAATGCAATGTATTGGGAAAATCTTATTGAGAACCTGAGAATAAAACTAGGTGCGGCATAATACCGGGCTATATTAAATGATAAAACTGATGAACGATTTATCGTTCATTATTTTTTTGTAAATAAATCACATCAAAAATTGGAAAATCAATATTTTACATCAGACGAGTTAAATGTAAAGAACAGAGCCTTCCTTTGGGGCGACTCAGTGAAAGTTTCTTTCTTTGTAAGAAATGGTGGATTGATCATGGACGAAGAATGCTATTTTTTCCTGATGGCTTCCATGAGAAAGATGAGAATGAATATTCCTTTGACTTACACTCTGGAGTTTTTTCAGACACTTTTTCAAAAAGAAATTATTGAAGGTAAAGGAGTAAAGAACGGAATTATCAATTTCCAGGTGTTCAGAAATAATGACGGCACAACATTGGCAAAATCTTCTGTTTCCTATTTTTACGAAGTTTCAGAAATGGCAGATGTGCTGGCAGTTCATCAAAGACCTTTAGAATTGGATTTGATTAAAGAAATTAACGTTAATAATAACCTTCTGAGCAATATCAGAGTTCATTGTCCGGAAAATATCTACGGGGCGATCTATGCTCAGGAAAATGACCTTGATGACGTTATTCTTCTGAACCCGAATAAAAGAATAGCACGTACCACTGCAGGAAATCTTCTTTTTTTAGAAGGTGACGTTATTAAAGTACCAAAGCAGACTGAAGGAGCTTACATTTCTCCTTTGATGGAAAATTTTGTTACTTTTTTACATAAAAATAACCTTGCTGATATTCAGGAACATGAGATTATTGCATTTGAATCTCAGAAAGCTGAAGAGATTTTAATGATTTCTGAAGAGAAAGGTATATTTTCTGTAGGTAAGATAAGAAATAAGACTTTTGAAAACTCCCGTTTCTCAGAACTGGTAGAAAACTGGAAGCAAAGTTTTAATCAATAAAAATTGACAAACCCGGTAAACAACAAAGTTCCAGAAGTCCTTTACCGGGTTTTATTCTGAGTAAATCAGAAATTGTTTTTTTATTTAGTATTCGTTGATGATTTCAACAAATTTCTGTGCGATTTCTTTCTGCCCTTTTTCACTTGTTATATAATTCCTATTTTCAGAATTATTGATGAAACCAAGTTCTACCAATACGGCAGGTGCTTTAGTTTCTCTTAAAATGTGAAGATTGCTCTCCGATATTTTACGGGCATTGAATTTCTTGTAAATTTTTCCGGCTAATTCCTTTGAAACATCAGAATTCTGAGTATAAACTTCGAATCCGTTATCAGATCTCTCCTGTTCAGAAGACGTGTTGACATGGAGTGAAATAACCATTTCAGGATTAAGTTTATTGATCTGAGCTGTTCTTTCGGAAAGAGTAGGATAACTGTCAGAATCCCTTGTCAGAATGATTTCATATTTATCCTGGCTTTCATTGATCTTTTGGATTTCCTTAGCAACGCTTAACGCTATATTTTTTTCACGAATTTCACCATGTGTAGCCCCAAAATCATTTCCGCCATGACCGGCATCTATGACAATGTATTTTTTGTTAATTGGGCTGAATGATAAAAAAGCGGTAGAAAATATTGATAAAGCAAGTAATGTAATACCTTTCATATCAGTGATTTTAGTTTTTCAAAGAACGGAAAAACTTTCTTTAAAATTGGTTAAAGGAATCTTAAAGTTTGTTAATTGTCTGATTTACATGAAAATGGCATTTAATTCAGTGAAATATCTTCAGGTGAATTGGCCCAAAGAAGAAATTCTCCCCCAAGGTTCTGCATAATAGACTTCCAAAGAGTCTGATCGTTTGGAAGCGTATAATCAAGATTATAAACATCCACTACTGTCCACATTTTTCTTTGAACTTCAGTATCAAGCTGGCCCGGAGACCATCCGGAATACCCTGAAAATATTTTGATGTTCTCAATATCCAGTTCGCTGCTCAAAACAGCATTGATGATACGTTCAATATCTTCTGTAAGATAGTATTCATCTGTGATGTCTGTATAGATCTCAGTAACTCTTTTACCTTTTACAATAAAAAATACTTTGTCGTTTTCCACAGGACCTCCATCATATACCTCAATTTTAAAGTCAAAAAAATCTTTGAACTTGCTGCTCATCTGGCTGTTCTTTTTATTCAGTATCAAACCAAATGCACCACTTTCATTATGTTCAATAACCAACACTACCGATCTTGAAAAAATATCGCCGGAAATGTCAGGTGTCGAGATTAATATTTTACCTTTGTATGAGTGATTCATACTCAAATTTAATAAAAAATATTTATGGAAAACCTGCACGACAAAAGAAAAGTGTACGAGAAATCCCAACTTATTGAAAGTGAGATAAAACAAAATCCAATTGAGCAGTTTAGAGACTGGTTTTTGGAGGCTAGCGAGAGCCCGATGATCTCAGAATCCAATGCTATGGCTGTTTCCACAGTAGAGGAAGACGGTTGTCCGAGAACAAGAATGGTCCTTCTTAAAGCATATACCCATGAAGGATTTATTTTTTATACCAACTATAACAGCCGAAAAGGAAAAGCAATAGAAAGCAATCATAAAGCATGCCTGCATTTCTTCTGGCCTAATCTTGAAAGGCAGATCATCATCAAGGCAGATCTTGAAAAACTGGCAGAAAACTTAAGTGATGGTTATTTCCATTCAAGACCGAAAGGAAGTCAATTGGGAGCGGTGGTTTCTCCACAGAGCCAGGTGATTCCCAACAGAGAATTTTTAGAAGGGAAATTAAAAGAACTGGAAAAGGAATATGAAAATACTGAGGTTCCAAGGCCTTCCAATTGGGGCGGATATCTGGCAAGACCTTATGAAATTGAATTCTGGCAGGGAAGGCCCAACCGTCTTCATGACAGGATTATTTATCAGCTGGAAGATCTGGATTGGAAAATTTCAAGACTGGCACCGTAATGGGAAGATTAGAGGTTAGAAACTAAAAATTAGAGCTTAGTGATGGTGATTTTAAATATGGTGCTGTCATCCTGAAAATATAAACTTTGTAATATCAATAGAAGCGGGCTAAAGCCCGCTTATTTGTTTACGGCAATATTATAAATGGCTTTAGCCGAAACTTAATAGTTCTTAACGGCTTAAGACTTTTTAATGGTTTAATTTCTTCCATTCACTGTTTCAAATAAAAAAGGCTGTTTCTAAGAAACAGCCCTTGAATTTTTTTAATCTGAATGATTATTTTTTCTTAGCACCTGAAACTGCATTTGATAAATCAGCTCCAGCTTTAAATTTAGCAACTTTTTTAGCAGCGATCTTGATCGGTTTTTTAGTTGCAGGGTTAATCCCTTGTCTAGCAGCTCTCTCAGCTACTGAGAAAGTACCGAAACCTACTAAAGATACTTTTCCATCTTTTTTCTTTAAAGTAGTAGTTACGTTACCAATGAAAGATTCTAAAGCAGCTTTTGCTGCAACTTTAGTGATACCTGCATCTTTAGCGATTGCGTCGATTAATTCAGACTTGTTCATAATTTTTAATATTAAAGTTAGTTCGTAATTATAGCAAATATAATACTATTTTCTAATTGTGCAATTTTTTTATTAAAACTTGTAAAATTTTTTTGCTTTTTGGTGAAATTGGTTAAAATATGATAATTCCACTTTTTACAGAAAATCTACGTTACGCGTTGCTAAAATCATGCCAAATGCTTATGTTTATTGACTTTAGCAAAAAGTTAATATTATTTCTTGTATTTATTAAATCCTAAATTAAGTGTAAACATTTAATTTTTTTAACCATATGATTATTAAATTTATAAGCAATTCTCAAAATCCTTGTATTTTATAAAATTAAACCCCTGTGTTTGTGGGAGTTTTTAAATGATACTAAAGACCTGTTTTATTAATTTTTATTAATAAATTTGCATCATGCTAATAGAAGTTTTTAAGTCTAAGATTCATAGGGTGAGAGTAACAGCCTCTGACCTTAATTATATAGGAAGTATAACAATAGATGAAGATCTTATTGAAGCTGCCGGTTTGGTGGTAGGAGAAAGGGTCTATATTGTGAATGTGAACAACGGGGAACGCTTTGATACGTACGTTATCAAAGGAAAAAGAAAATCCGGAGAAGTATGTCTGAACGGGCCTGCAGCAAGAAAAGTACAGAAAGATGATATTATCATTATTATTGCTTATGCACAGATGACCCCGGAAGAGGCTAAAGACTTCCAACCGAAGATCGTTTTCCCGGACGAAAAAACAAACCTTCTTACATAGTACATGGAGAAAACATCAAAAAGTCCCGTAAAATCAATATTAACAATAGTAATATCGCTTGCTTTTGCAGGCTTTTTTTTATGGCTTGCCTTAAGAGGGCTTGATTTTAAAGTGATTCAGAAGTCACTGGCGAAAGCAAATTATTTATGGGTGCTGTTGGCATCCGTATTTGGTCTTCTTGCTTATTGGTTCAGGGCTATTCGCTGGAATCTGATGCTGGAACCTATGGGATACAAAATTTCAAATTCCAATTCCCTTTGGTCAATATCATTTGGATATCTGATGAACCTTACCATTCCGAGAAGTGGGGAAGTGGCAAGAGCTACGGCTCTGTATGGAGTAGAAAAAGTACCTGTGGACAAATCTTTTGGAACTATCATTTTGGAAAGAGTGGTAGACCTTATATGTATGCTCGGTTTTTTAGGATTGACTTTATTGTTTAAATATGATGCAATTCTGTCATTCTATAAAAATTCCGGAATAAGCATGAATCCTAATAAAATTTTATTGGTCCTTTCAGTTCTGATTGCAGGAACAGTTTTATTTTTTGTATTCAAAAAGAAACTTTCAGGAATTCCGTTTTTAGGAAAAATTGTCAACTTTATTGATGGGATTTTTCAGGGGATAACTTCCATTTTTAAATTAAAAGAAAAAGGGAAATTCATCCTTTATACACTGGGAATCTGGATTTGTTATTATTTAGCGGCTTATCTGGTTTGCTTTGCACTTCCTGAAACATCTGCATTTACCTTTGCAGACGGCTTCTTTATTATTGTTGTGGGAACTTTGGGAATGATAATTCCTGCCAGTGGAGGTATCGGAGCTTATAACCTTGCTATGAAGTATGGTTTCATGGCACTCTTTATCTCTGTGGGAAAAAGTGCTGATTTTGGTGGTGAAATGGGACTTACCTATTCCTTTATTTCTTTACCGTTACAGATTGTTATTATGCTGGTGATGGGGTTGATTTCTATTCCTATGCTGGCAAAAGCAAGAAATGCTGCCGTTTCGGATAAGGAATTTGAAAATTAATTTAATACTCTTTTCTACAATACAAGGTTCAATTTTTTAATTGGACCTTTTTTTATGGTGATTTGTGACTTAAATAGCTTTAATCGAGCTCTATAGATCATTTTTTCCTAAATAAATTTGGTCAATTCATAAATCACTTCTATCTTAATGCGAAAAATAATCATAATATAAAACACTATGGCAATTAATTTACAGAAAGGACAAAAGATCGACATAGGATTGACTAAAATGACGATTGGATTAGGTTGGGATCCTAATGAAGGAACCGGCTACGATTTTGACCTGGATGCTTCCGCAATCATGATTAATTCTGACAGAAAATTAGTAAGCGAAGAATATTTTGTTTTTTACAATAACCTGAACTCTCCGGACGGAGCTCTTACCCATACAGGTGATGATCCCAATGGTAAAAACAGTGATGGTGACGATGATGAAGCAATCGTAATAGATCTTGATAAAGTAGATTCAAGAGTGGAAGAAATTCTTTTCGTAGTAACCATAGAAGATTTTGAAAGAAGAAGACAGAATTTCGGACAGGTAAGAAACTCCTATATCAGAGTTGTGGATAATCATTCCAACCAGGAAATTGCAAAATATGAGCTGGATGAAGATTTCTCCATTGAAACCGGTGTAGAGTTCGGAAGACTGTACAAAAGAAACGGAAGCTGGAAGTTTGAAGCTTCAGGGATAGGGTACAGAGCAGATCTGGGTTTCTTCCTGGAGAAATACTACAAAGGACAAATCATTAAATAAAAACACTCAAATACACAAAAACTATAACTATGGCAATTAATTTACAGAAAGGACAAACGATAGATTTAAGAAAGAATGACCGCGGAGAAAGCGTTTATGATCTTTCAAAAGTAACCATTGGCTTAGGATGGGATGTAAGAAAACAAGGTGGAGGATTTTTTGGAAAACTGTTCAGCAAAGAAGCAGAATATGATCTTGATGCAGTAGCATTTCTTTTAGATGGCAATGGAAAAGTAGCCAATCTTGGAAGAACGGTACAGACCAATGACGGAAGACAGATGGGGCTATATCAGGGAGATGTAGTTTTCTTCAATTCTATGCAGCATCCAAGCGGAAATGTATGGCTTACAGGGGATAACAGAACCGGAGCCGGAGATGGGGATGATGAGCAGATTATTGTAAGATTGGATCAGCTGGACCAGAGTTATCAGAAAATTGTATTCCTTGTTACCATTTATCAGGGAAAAACCAATAACCAGCATTTCGGAATGATCGAAAATGCATTTATCCGGGCGGTAGATGCTACTGGAAAAGAAATTACAAAATACAGCCTTTCCGGAGATTCAAGTATGAACGGAATGTGTGCGATGGTTTTTGCAGAAGCATACCGTCATAACGGAGACTGGAAATTCCGTGCTGTAGGTGAACCGCATCATACAGATAACTTTATAGATATTCTGAGACAGCAGTACGCTTATTCCAATTAGGTTCTCAAATTTTATTAAACCACAATAAAAGCCGGCTTGGAAGTCTTTGACTTCCTCCGCCGGCTTCAGAATTAATATTTGTCATAATGAGCAGGAGATTATTAGCGTATTTTTTATTAGATACTTCAGGTTCTATGAATGGTGAGCCTATTCAGGCACTGAATAACGGATTCAACGGGTTAATCAGTATGCTTCGCGCAGATCCGCAGGCAATGGACAGCCTGCATCTGAGCGTTATTACCTTCGATAGAGAAGTTCAAAATATTATTCCTTTAACAGATCTGGCCAGTTTTTATCCCATGGAAATTACCTGTCCGGATAGTGGCCCTACACATACGGGAGCTGCATTGGAAATGGTTTCCGGATTGGTGCAGAAAGAAATTGTAAAAGAATCGGCAGATGCAAAAGGAGACTGGCAGCCATTACTTTTTATATTTACAGATGGAAAACCTTCAGATATTCAGAAATACAGACAGATGATTCCTGTAATCAGAGGGCTGGAGTTTGGGGCCATCGTAGGCTGCGCTGCCGGCCCGAAAGCTGATGAACAGTTTTTGAAAGAACTGACGGATCATGTGGTAAAACTGGATACTACAGACGCTATTACCCTTTCTTCCTTTTTCAAATGGGTGAGCTCCTCCATTACACAGGGAGGGCATTCACAAAATACGGGAGAAAATATTACATTGCCTCCACCACCATCGGAGCTTAATATTATTATTTAAAAAATTGTCTTTACAACATGAGAAGGCTGCCTATTTATTTTTTAGTAGACATCTCCGAATCTATGGTAGGAGAACCTATTGAGCAGGTACAGGAAGGTATCGCTAATATTATCAGAGAATTAAAAAAAGACCCATATTCACTTGAAACCGTTTATATTTCTGTGATAGGTTTTGCAGGAGAAGCGGAAGTGATTACTCCATTGCAGGATATTATAAGCTTTTATCCACCTAAAATCCCAATCGGGAGCGGGACATCACTTTCCCAGGGTTTGATTAAAGTAATGGATTGTATCGACAGGGATATTGTGAAGACCACTTATGAAAGGAAAGGAGACTGGAAACCTATCGTTTTCCTGTTTACTGACGGAGTTCCCACTGATGATGCCACCAAAGCTATTGAGAGGTGGAATAACAAGTACAGCGGGAAATCCAATACAATTGCCGTATCTATTGGGGAAAATACAAATTACAAACTTCTTGGTTCATTAGCGGATAATGTATTGCTGTTTAATAACTCTGATGAGAATTCCTACAAAGAATTTTTCAAATGGGTAACAGATTCTATTAAAACAACCAGCCAGAGTGTAACGGAAGCCAAGAAAGAAGGAATCAATCTTTCTAAGATCGATTCTCTTATTCTCGAGAAAGTAGACCCTGAAATGGAACAGAGATTTCCAGACAACAATTTTGTAGTATTAAACGGGAAATGCCAGGAAACAGAGAAGCTTTATCTGATGAAGTTTAAAAAAGCATTTGCAGAATCAAGCATTCCCGGAATGGCAACAAGATATTACAGACTGGATGGAGCCTATAAAATTGATGAAAAAGCGTACTACAGACTTTCTTCCAATCAGAAAACTCACCTTAAAATCAATATAGAAGAACTGGACGGTGGTACTTCATGTCCTCACTGTGCAAATCCCATTGCATTGGCCACCTGTTCCTGCGGTGGTATTCACTGCCTTAGAGGAGAAGGATACAGCAAATGTCCATGGTGTGGAACTTCAGATTATTACGGATTTTCCGGGGGAGGATTTGATATTAACAGAACTTTGGGATAATGATGGGTAAATTTTTTCGGAAATCAGCCTCGGAACCTAAACCAAAGACGATGGAACAAGCTGCTATTTACAGAGAGAAAGAAGAGTTCAAAGATGCTCATTGGGTATTGAAGAATGCCGGTGCAAAGCAGTTCTATGAGTTCAGCCTTGACATGGAAGCTTTCCCGAACATAAAAATTAAGAATATCAGAAACCTGGAAGAAACAGGACTTACTTTTGAAAACAATACAATTTCAGGAACTCCGGTTACCTGCAATATATATCATCTGGATGTTCAGTTTTATCACATTCATGATCAGGATCAGATTGAAACAAAAAAAGTACAGCTCTTTGTAAACGCAGATCCGAAAGACTTATGGAAAAATATTCCCAGCGATAGAAATGCTGCTTTTTATAAATTGGAAGAAGACTCATTCAAAGGTTCTTTTTCAGATAAAAAAATTGTTGTTGCTTCCAAAAGAGGGCGTTCCCATGCTCATGAAGGCAAATTTCGTGAAGATGATTTTGCTGTGAATGCCTTGCCAAATGAATGGAATATTGTTTCCGTTTCAGACGGTGCAGGCTCGGCAGTGGCTGCGAGAGAAGGTTCAAGGCTGGCAACAGTAACGATCAATCAGTTCTTTAATTCACAGGAGATTTTAAGCGGAATTGAAAACAATATCAATCGGATGTATGGTACTGATGTTCCTATTGAAGAACGTTCAGAAGCAGAGCAAAACATCAAAAATATTTTATCAGAGAGTGTTGAAGAAGTTTATCAAGTATTAGAAAAAACTGCAGCAGAAAATACTATGTCTGTAACTGATATGCATGCTACACTGATTTTTGCATTACTTAAAAAATTCAGTTTCGGATATGTGATTCTTAGTTTCGGAGTGGGAGATTGCCCTATTAATCTCATCAATCCTGGTTTTTCTGAAGTGAAGCTTTTAAATCAGATGGATGTGGGTGAATTTAGCGGGGGTACCCGTTTTATCACCATGGAAGAAATTTTCAACGACCAGATGGATTCCCGTTTCCGGATTACCTGTGTGGATGATTTTTCTTATCTCGTGCTGATGACGGATGGTATTTATGATCCGAAATTTATCACAGAAAATAAACTGGAAGATACAGAAAGCTGGAAATCACTTTTTGAAGACCTTTGCGGAAATAATGATGACCGGGCGAAAGTAAACTTTATCAACGATGAAAAAATTGATGAAGAACTTTTGATTTGGAGTGATTTCTGGAGCAGAGGAAATCATGATGACCGTACATTGGCAATAATCTATTAATACCATGAAAAAGACCATTAAGGTTGTTTCTGTTCTGGATACAGCCAAATTCTATCAATATGTAGATGAAAACCCTATCCGGGGCGGCGTGAAAGATGTTTATTTCTCTCCCGATAAAGAATATGTGGTGGCTTTTTACCGGAATCCGCTGGATGAAGGACAGAAAGAAAGAATCAGGAGAATTGTTTCTACCTATCTGCAAAGTATACAGAACGGAAATGCTTCGGAATACTTTCTGAACGAAATATTCAGATGGCCTTACGATATTGTTGAAAAAGATAACCTTACAGGAATTGTGGTTCCTGTTTATCACAATAAATTTTATTTTGCCAAAGGCTATATCGGTTCAGATAATATCCAGGGACAGGATAAAGTGGGGAAGTGGTTTACTGCTCCTATGTTCAGGAATCAGCAATATCCTCTAAGACTTGACCAGTCGGAGCTGGGAGATTGGCTGAGCTATTTTCAGATTGCAGTCAATATCAGCAGAGGAGTAAAAAAGCTGCATCAGATGGGGTTAGCGCACTCCGATTTATCATACAATAATATTCTTGTAGATCCTGTTACAAAATCTGCCTGTATTATTGATATAGATGGCCTTGTTGTTCCCAAACTGTTTCCTCCGGAAGTAATAGGAACTTCCGATTTTATTGCTCCCGAGGTGTTAAAAACCCAACATCTGAGTCTTCAGGACTCTGGAAGACATCTGCCCAATCAAAAAACAGACCTGCATGCCCTTGCTGTTCTGATTTATATGTACCTGCTAAGAAGACATCCGCTGCGTGGAGGAAAAATCTGGGATCTGGATTCAGAAAAAGATGAAATGCTGTCTATGGGAGAAAAAGCAATGTTTGTGGAAGATCCGGAAAATTCTTCCAATCAGGTAAAAGCTGATCACCTCAGAAAATGGGATGCATTCTGGGGAGATCCTCAAAAGATCCCATATACAGTCACAGGACCTTACATTGCAGAATTGTTTAAAAAAACCTTTATAGATGGATTACATGATCCAATTAGACGTCCCACAGCCAATGAATGGGAAGCTGCTCTGTTGAAAACTGTAGATCTTATACAACCTTGCCACAATTCCAATTGTACCGAAAAATGGTATGTTTTTGATAATACAAGCAGTCCCAAATGTCCGTTCTGTGGAACACCACATCAGGGCACATTGCCCGTTTTAGACTTGTATTTTAAATTTGATGATGAGGTATGGAAACCAGAAAATCACAGGCTGATGGTCTATCATAATCAATATCTGTTTAAGTGGCATGTTTCCAGGAAAGTGATACGCAACGAAAATCTGACGATGCAGGATAAAATGCCTGTAGGATACTTCACCTTCCATCAAGGAAGATGGGTATTGGTAAGCCAAAGTTTATCAGGAATGAAAGATGTCACAGAACAAAAAGAAATTCCGCCCGGTTCTATGGTTGAACTCACTGATGGTAAAAAAATACTGTTATCTGCAGAAGAAGGCGGAAGATTGATCTATGTGACGATGGCAAACCAGTAAACTGTCATTGCAAACGTAGTGAAGCAATCTCATATTTTCAGATCTCGCAAATAGTTGTGGGCATTTGTGCTCATTTATTTGTGAGATTTGTGTTTAAATCAAAAAAATAGAATGATAAAATTGATTTTAGCATGGTCCATATTCAATAGGAACGGGCTATAATCCTGAGCTTAGTCGAAGGGAGCCCGTTTTAAGAAATAGATTTAGATTCCAACGGCTTTAGCTAAAACTTACATTATTTTCAATTCACTGTTTTTCAGTTTCCATAAAATAAGAATACTGATCTTCATCCACGATTCTGAAACCAAGACTTGTATAAAGATGCTGTGCTTTATTGGTTTTCAAAACACTCAATGATACTGTTTTTCCTGCTAATGAAGCTTCCTCCAGAATATCAGATAAAATCTTTTTTCCAAGTCCTTTACCTTGCTGGCCGGGATCAATCTGAAGTTGCAGGACCTCAATGTTGGTAAATGTTCTGTCTAGTTTTAACAGTCCGATGGGTTGATTGTCTAGAAGAATAATATTGGCTTTTTCAAACTGATACAAAACTCTTTGAAGGGTTGTTTCTGTGTCTGTAGAAAGCCCCGAAGCTTCGTAATGAGGATTCATGGTTTTCATTCTGAGTTTGAGAAGAAAATCAATATCAGTATCATCAGCTTTTTTGTAGCGTAAATCAAGATCCATATTTAAAAATAAAAATTAGAGTTCTTATTTTAATGCAATTTTTAGTTCCATTTCTTCTTTCATGTGCAGTAAAACTTCTGCATTTCCTCGGGCATCGTCTATAGGATTGTGAGTGTGTTCTGTCTTGCGGAGATGCTTCCATTGGGCAAAAGTATCTTTTTCCAGCCCGCAGTAAAGATCAGAAAGCCTTCTGGAAGAAAAACCAAAAGGATTTCTTCCGATAAAATGATGAAAATACCAGCAGATAAACATCCAGTCGAAGCCATTATTATCACTGATAAATATTGGTCTGCCTTTGGAATTTGTCTTAATCCATTCTTCAAAGGAAAGCATTACTTCCTCAGGATCATCAAAACTCATTGTTTCCTCTCTGCTGAAGCCGGAAACCGCCAAAGCATCAGGATTGAATTTCTCAGAAACAGGTTTTAATTTTCCATAAAAAGTGATGTCCAGTTCCTCTGTGACGAGTACTGCCCCGAAACAGACCATTGAAAAATCGCCTGGAATCGGGCCATCCGACTCTATGTCAACCATTATGTAGCTCATTGGAAACAGTTTTTAAGAGAACGAATATATTGAAATAAGTTGAAGGAGTGAAGCCGGAAGCTGCTTTTGTGTTGAAAGGAACTTTTGCTTTTTTAATTCAACAAATGCTTTTAAAAATATTTCAATTAAAGAATTCCGGAAGTTTATTGTCTTAGAGAGCTTCTTTCTTCCAGCTCCCACCCTCCAGCTTTACCCCACAAGCTCAAAGAAGCCTCTTTTCCCTATTTTTATTTTAGTTTGGGGGATTAGTTCAATTTCTTCGTTTGAGTCCGTTATTTTGGTGGTATTGATTTGAATTCCTCCATTTTCAATTAACCTTCGGACTGCCGATTTGCTGAGGTCACTTTTAAGCTGATGACAAAGCTCCACAAGTGATATTCTGTTTTCAATACTATTTAAAGAACCAATAACAACGGGCTCATATACTTTCTCTTCAAAATTTTTATTCTGAAACTGATTGATAAAGAATTGCTCTGCATTTTCTGCTGAAGCTGTATCATGATATTGGCTGATGATATTTTTAGCAATGATTTTCTTAATATTCATAGGATTTTCGCCTTCTGTCATTCTTGAAACAAGAGTCGTTTTTTCTTCCATTGAAAAACTTGTGGCCAGGTTGATAAATTCTTCAATCAATGCATCCGGAATAGACATAGTTTTTCCAAATATCTCATTAGGGTCGTCTGTCAGTCCGATAATATTGTTCAGTGACTTACTCATCTTTTCCTTTCCGTCAAGGCCTCTCAGTAAAGGCATGCACATGACGATTTG
The DNA here is from genome assembly GCF_025949665.1 of Chryseobacterium viscerum. NCBI lineage: Bacteria > Pseudomonadati > Bacteroidota > Flavobacteriia > Flavobacteriales > Weeksellaceae > Chryseobacterium > Chryseobacterium viscerum. The sequence goes on from NZ_JAPDFT010000001.1 coordinate 396,021, forward strand.
GGCTGGCATTCCATGAACTTCCTGAAGCTGTCTTCCCATTGTACAGTTGAAAAGCTGATCCGTGCCGCCCATTTCGATGTCACATTTAATTTTTACAGAATCAAAGCCCTGAAGAATTGGGTATACAAGCTCATGCATGGCAATAGGAGTGTTTTCTGTAAATCTTTTATTAAAATCATTGCGGTGCATCAGTTGAGCAACGGTAACTTTTGATAACAGTTGGATAACCTCCGGAAAGCCAAGGGAATCCAGCCAGTCAGAATTGAAGACAATCTTTGTTTTCTGAACATCAATTACCTTAGATAATTGGTTGATGTAAGTCTGGGCGTTATGCTGTACATCTTCAGCACTTAAAGGTTTTCGGGCTTTATTTTTTCCTGTAGGATCACCGATTCTTGCTGTAAAGCTTCCTACCACTATAATGATCTGATGTCCCAGATCCTGAAATTGTTTCAGTTTTTTTAGCACTACTGCATGTCCCAGATGCAGATCCGGAGCAGTAGGATCAAACCCTAATTTGATGGTGAGTTTTCTGTTTTCTTCTTTAGCCTGGGCAAGCTTTTCTTCCAAACCGTTTTCAGGTAGGATGATAGCCACATTTTCTTGTAATAAATGGATCATGTTGAATAGTTTTAAAATTGAAAAACCCGGACAGGTACTGTCCGGGTTCTATATATACTTTAGATTATTTTATTGAATTACAGATATAGAAAGTCTTCCCGAACGATAGCCCGGAGTGTAATATTCACTGAAGAATGGAAGACGTAATATGCTGTTCAGATGTTTCATTGTAATGTAAATATACAGGAATTTCCCGAGGATCCAATATTTAAACCATTAAGACGCATTGCAGGGTTATAACAAGATCTGTTTTTAAGAAAAAACTTAACCATCCATCAATCTTAATGGCTTAAAATAATGGTTCAAAACAATTTTACTTGCGATTTTTGAAGCTAATTTCATGCCATAAATCCCTTAAAAGCAAAATACAGGATAAAGATGTAAAAACTATATTTTATAATTTTCTTTATCAACTTATAAGTATTGATTGGTAATGGGTTAATGGTCTGTTTATCAGTGTTTATCTTCATGGTTGTTATTTAATAGTTAAAGGCATGTTCAGAGTATAAGTTTTTAATTTGATCTTTCCAGATCTCAAAATCTCCGGAAGTAGCTTTATCTGCCTTATCAAAAAATAAATGTCTAATGATTTCCAGCCCGGAGTAGATAAAAATTCCGTTATCAGAGGTTAAATTGAGTGCTTTATCCATCCCTGTTTTTTCATATTCTTCATGAGATTTTCCATGAGTGTTGATAATCACAGTCTTTTTACCTTTCAGAAGTCCCTTTTGTATACCCTGATCATAACGGTAAGCAAAACCATAACTGAAAACACGGTCTATATATCCCTTCATCATAGCGGGAAGTCCGGTCCACCAGATAGGATAAATGAAAGTGATCTGTTCTGCCCATGAAATATATTCCTGTTCAATTTTTACATCCTCAGATACTTTTCCCATGCGTTGTTCCTGCATATCAGTCAAAGAAAGTACAGGATCAAAACCAATTTTATAAAGATCTCTCACCATGATCTCCTGATTACGGGACTGAAGCGATTCAACAACAGTATTTAAAAGATGATGATTTAAACTGTTTTCATTAGGATGCGCGTAAATTATTAAATGTCTCATTGTCTTGATTGTTAAGATTAATGAGACAAAAGTAGTATGGTATACTTTTCAAAAATTGTAAGAAAACGAAAATAGTCTATTTAGACTTTGGATTGCAGATGTCCTGCTGGAATTTTAAATACTGAGCAGGAGAAATGTTGATAAAATGTTTGAAATCATGAATAAGCTGGCTTTGATCATAATAACCGCACTCATCAATGATGGTAAACCATTTCACTTTACCCTGTTTTCCGGTTTCCTTTTCAATGATTTTTACTGCTTTTAAAAAACGGTTATAGCGGTTAAGTTCTTTTAAGGAATAGCCAAACTGTTCTTTCTGTTTGCGCTGTATGTTCCTTTCTGTCTGTTGAATTTGCTCTGCAATTACTTTAACAGGGTTTAAGAGCTCATTCTCAAAACTGCTCAAAAGCCTGCTGGTAGTATTCTGATGCTGAAGATAGGGTCTGCAGAATTCAAGAATATGATTCACTTGCTCTGTGGTTGAATCTAATTTTGTCAGCTGATGCCACAGATCTGTAAAACAATTTTCCTCCAGCAGTTCGTCAGGATGTCTTACCGATTGTTCAGTGGATATTTTTCCAAAAAACCTGAAGAATGCATCATCTTTAAAATTTGCCGCAAGAATGGAGCAACCTGTCGGAAGTGTATATTCAAAAGCTTGCCTCACGGGTCCGAATACCACACATTTATCAACACCAATGATTGTTTTTTCCCGGGTAGACATCGTGGCGCTTGCTCCAAAACAGAATAACAAAATAGTCTGATATGTTGGCAAAAGAGTTTTTGTAACCGGTATATCAGAAGTATTTTCAGCAAAATAAAAATGAGTAAATACATTTTCAAATTCCTGAGGAACTGAAATTCTAAGCTCATTATATTCCGGCTGTAATTCCATTATTCAGAAATTAAGAGATGAGATTTTTTGCCATTTTGTAATTGGTAAGTATAATTTCTTTTACCTTGACAGTCTGTTCCTGAACAACTTGAAAACCCATTTTTTCAAAAAAAAGTCTGGCAGTTTTGCTTACATCCGCTGTGAGCAGTTTCTTATATTGCTGCAGAGCTTCTTTTTCAATTACATTATAAAGCGCGGATGCAATACCTTTTTGCTGATAATCTTTGTGTACAAAAAACAGATCAATATAGTTTCCCCCATCTAGTGTGCAGAAACCTACGATCTGATTTCCATTTTCAGCAATTAAAACATATTGGTTGCTAATCACATTCATCCATCTCTCCTCATTCTCTGCACCGGATTTCCATGCTTCGAGCTGTTGAGAATTATAGTCTTTTTTGCATACTTCATCTATAGTAGCTGTAAAAAGCTCCAGCATTTCAGGGAGATCTTTCCTGATCCCTTTTCTGATGGTAATACTTTGACTATTGGATATAATGTTTTTCATAAAGTTTTTGCTGTTCTTTATTGAGAAGCGGATAAAAAAGATTCATCTGAAGAAGTGTATAATGCTGTATTGCTTCTTTGGGACTGAGCTTTAAGATAAGTCTGTTGTGGGTAAGCCAATTGTCTGCAATAATGAAAATCTGCTCAGTAAGACATTCTACAATAAAACAGGGTACATCTTTCTGAAAAACATTACTCTTTTGAAGGTCTGAAAAGATGATCTGAAATTCTTCTTTTCTACTGAAATTGATCCCCTCATATCTGGATTCTATTTCAGGAATCTTGTTAAGTATATCTATAAAATTAATAAATACAAAACGGTAAGAATAAAAGATTTCACAGGTAGAATAGGTAAACTCATAAAGATCATCCAGTGTTTTATTCTCCATTTTTTTCATTTGGTTCAGCAGCTCATCCATTTTCAGGGTAAGTTCTGAGAAAAGGATTTTAATAATGTCTTCAGAGTGTGTGAAATGATAATGCAGATTGCCCGGACTGATGCTGAGTTCAGCCGCAATATGCCTTGTGGTAATATTGTTATATCCCTTTTCATTAAATAATTCCAGTGCTTTAGACAGAATTTTATCCTTGGTCTTCATACCTCAAAGATAAGAATATAAGAGTGTATATAAATCATATTTTCAAAATTAGAACAAATGTTCTAATTTTGATATATTTGCAATGTTAAATCATATGGCAATGGAAGGTAAACAAAAATTCAATTATGAATCAGCAGAAAGCACTGAAAAGGAAAATAAAGCAGATCCTCAGGAAGTTATATCAAAAATACTGCAGATAATTCTTGGGGTAATAATGGCAGTACTTCACATGTGATGAAAAGAGGAATTTCATATTGGTTTCTACTGGGACTGACAGCCTGGGGAGTGATAGTTTTACTGAGACGAAACGGAATTTATATTCCTGTTATCAATGATTATTTTACAGATGGTATTACTGTCCCTATGTATTGTTATCTCATAGAATTTATAATGAATTCTGTCTTAGGCTATCAATGGAGCCCAGATTTGAAATTTGTATTGACGTCCGTATTTTATCTGTCTTTTTTGTTTGAGGTTCTTTGTCCGAAACTATCTGCGGACTTTACCGGAGATTTTTTTGATGTACTGGCTTATTTTGTCGGAGGAATGATATATTATTTTGTTACAATAAGGAATTGGGCTGTAAATAAATAAAAAAGCCAACAGATCACATCGTAAAGGAGACTGCTGGCTGGGGTATAGTTTTTATCCTGGTTCAATAATGTTTACTAATCTTAGCGACTGTTTTTCTCAACAGCTTTCTTTCGATTATGTATACAAGACAACTATTGAATCCGGAATGTTACATGAACAGATGAATATTTTTTAAACTAATACATTGGAAAGCTTTCTTTTGGTAGCTTTGTAAAAGACTCAAAATTTTTACTTCGATGCATGACAAGCTTTTACACTACATCCAGTCTGGCCATGACTTTACCAATGAAGAAACAGAAGCTGTTCGACAATATTTTGAGCCTATGGTGTTTTCAAAAAATACTGTGATAGAAAATGCAGGGAAGGTTCCTCATTATCTTTACTATATTGTTTCAGGCTATCTCAGACTTTTTTATAATGACCAAAATGGCAGTGAAATTACTACTCATATCAACTGTCCCCCTGGATTTTTTACTTCATATTCAGATTTTATCAATGGTACGGTTTCTGAAAATAATGTGGAATGCATTACAGATGCTGAGCTTTTGAGAATTTCAAAAACAAATCTGGATTATCTGACAGGCAAAAGTCAGGCAATGAAAGATTTTAGTATTTCAGTTTTTCAACAATCAATTGCTTACAATGAGAACCGTTCGAGAGAATTGTCAGCTTTGAATGCCAAACAGCGCTATCTGAAACTCATGAAAGAATATCCGGAAATTATTCAGAATGTTCCTATCCAGCACATCGCCTCATTTTTAGGGATGAAACCCGAAAGTCTGAGCAGAATCCGGAGAAAAATAATTAACTAACAAAAGTCAAGTGGCTTCGGGGACGGGAAGATGAACTTTGCAGCATTAAAATCTATGCAATGACAAAGAATCATTTAAGTCTTGTTTCCGGAGCAAATGGGCATCTGGGAAATAATTTAGTCAGATTTTTACTGAAACAGGGGCTACCGGTGCGTGCGGCAGTAAGAAATACTCATAACGAAAAACCTTTTGAAGGGCTGAATTGCGAGCTGGTACAGGCTGATATTACAGATAAAGCTTCTTTTGTAAAAGCCCTTCAGGGTGTGGAAACCTTCTATGCAGTAGGTGCGGCTTTTAAATTATGGGCAAAAAATCCAAAAAAAGAAATCTATGATGTAAATATCGCGGGAACCAGAAATACTATCGAAGCAGCAGCGGAAGCGGGTGTGAAGAAAATAGTGTATATAAGTTCTATTGCCGCACTCAACTATACAACATTACCAACAAGAGAAAGTAATGGCTATAACCCGGACCGCAGAGATATGTATTATAATTCTAAGAATGACGGTGAGAAACTAGCTTTTGATCTGGCTGCAAAATTGGGAATAGAACTTGTTTCCGTGATGCCTTCTGCGATGATAGGCGGTGAAGCTTTTTCTCCGTTGAATGTTTCCTATGGAGTATTGAAGCTTATCCTGAACAAGAAAATTCCGGTGGATACCAAAATTACCCTGAACTGGGTAGATGTGAAAGATGTGGCGGAAGGATGTTATCTGGCAGCAGAAAAAGGACGTTCTGGTGAACGTTATATTCTGGCCAATGAAAAATGTATGACCATTACTGATACCACTATTTTAGCCAATCAGCTTTATCCTGAACTGAAACGTGATATTCCCCGTTCTGTACCTAAAGGAATTTTATTCAGCATTGCTGCCATTATGGAATTTACTGCAAGACTCAGTGGGAAAGCTCCGGTACTCACAAGAAAAGATATTAGCATGTTTTCCGGATTACAGCAGGATTTTGATATTTCCAAAGCAAGAAAGGAGCTGGGATTTAATCCCAAAAGCCCTGAACAGGCTGTGAAAGAAGCATTGGATTATTTAATGAAAAACCCTGAAATTTTAAAAGAGACCTGAAAAGTCTCTTTTTTTATTCCTGCTCGAGCTTGATAATGGGACCTTTGTAAAATTTGGTCAGATCATACAAATCAGCAAAATGATGCTGAAGGTCCGGGATGATTTTTCCATCAAATTCTTTAGAATCACATTGGTTTTCTGCCAAAAGATATAAAGATTGATTGTCCGGTTTCAGGTATTCACAAAGGATATTATTCTGATGTTGGTCTTTATTGATAATTTCTGTGAGAAATATTCCGTAGATCAGAAACTGATTGAAGTTTTTGGAATCCACAATATAATTCATATCCTGTTTCAGGAGTTTTTCATAGTCTGAGAGAATCTGAAGAAAGTTTTCGGCATGAATGGTCGTAGGTATTTCATAAAAAAGATCAATACCATTGATGTAGAGCTGGGTTTTAGCCTCCTCATGATCTGAAGAATATACTTTACTAAACCATTGAAAAATAAGCAGAAGCTCCTCCTGGGTAAGTTCTTCTACAGAATCCTGAACCTTTTTTTTAATATTCTCAAGCGTATCTTTTGCATCAGATGGTAGGAATTTTAGAATATTTTCCTCTTCACGTTCGAGCTTATTGTACAAATTAATTTTGGCAATAGTAGGGTTGGTTTTGATGAAATAAAGTTCTTCTGCCATGGGTATTTATCAGATAATCTTTTGTAAATGGTTATTGAAAGATACAAAATATGCATCAACTTTGTTTAAAAAAATAATATGCATCAAATGGTATAGCTATTTTACAGTTTCATGCAGTGCAATTCTGTTTCCTTCTGAGTCTTCAAATTCTGCTACGGCGAAACCATACTTTTCATCGTTTCTTTTAGGATAAAGGACAGAACACCTCCATGTTGTACAACCTTTTCCAATGTATGGTCAATACTCTCTGTTTTAAAATAAATAATGACACCGCTTTTGGAAGGCTTATAAACATCTCCTTTAGCCAAAGCTCCTGTAATGCCGCTGTTTTTTTCCTCAAAAGGAAACAAAGCCATCTCATAATGGTCGATGATTTCTTTCTCAAAGCTAAAGTTGAAAACAGCAGAATAGAATTTTTCTGCACGTTCCAGGTTCTGCACGGGGATTTCAAAGTATACAACAGGATTGGTCGGGTTCATATTTTTTACAGGGTTAGGTTTCTGTGATTGGCTGCAAGATACGGTTATCATTAAGAAGAATATGAAAAAAACATAGTGATTTCATGGCAGGAAGTTTAAAAGACAAAGATTATTTCTATGATCTAAAAGAAAATTTTCATCTGTATTTTAAAAATAGATAGACCTATCTATTTTTTTATTTATATTTGTAAAAATTTTCACAATGAAAAAAGAAAAAGTACGCGAAAGAATTATCAGGGTAGCTTCAGATTTGTTTTATAAGCAGGGGTACAATTCTACAGGAATAAACCAGATTATTGCAGAAGCTGATATTGCCATTGGCTCGCTATACAACCATTTTTCATCTAAAAATGACCTTCTTCAGGCGTATCTCATCAAAGAAGAATTTGGCTGGTTTGAAGGATTTGAAAAAAGTATCTCCAAAATTTCTGCTCCGAAAGAAAAACTTCTGGCACTTATTGATTACAGGAAAAAACTACAGCAGACCTCTAAGTTTGCAGGTTGTCATTTTATAAAGATAGTTTCTGAAATAGGAGAGGGAAATCCATCTGTCTCCGATTTTGCCAAACAGCATAAAGAAAAACAGAAAGATCTTATTAAAACACTAGTAACAGAATATGGAACGAAGGAGCAGCTTAACGATATTGATTTAATCGCAGAAAATATTTTCCTGTTAATAGAAGGGGCGGTTGTAACATCCACCATCAACAAACAGAATGATTCTTTTGATCAGGTAAAAAAAATCGTTCAGGGATTACTGTCCTGATTTTTTTTAATATTAAAAAAATAGATATATCTATATAAAAATGAAACATAAGTATTTGAAATTATTGGTTGTACTATTTGGTCAGTTGCTGACGATTATGGATATTTTCATCATTAATGTATCTATACCTTCCATACAACGTGATCTTCATGCTTCCAATGGAGAAATGCAGTTTATGATTGCAGCTTATCTTATCGGATTTGCTTCTTTTCTGATTACAGGAGGCCGGTTGGGTGATCTATATGGAAGAAAAAAGATTTATGTCATTGGGTTAATAACTTTTATGGTGAGTTCCATTGCTTGCGGAATTTCTGCAGGAGCAGAGCAACTGGTCATTTCGAGATTTATACAGGGGATAAGTGCTGCAATGATGGCTCCACAGGTACTTTCCATGATTCAGATTTTATTTCCTGTTCACCATGAACGTACAAAAGCAATGGGATGGTATGGAATTACTATTGGAATAGGTACCATCGCAGGTCAGTTTCTTGGGGGATACTTTTCGTCTCTTACGATTATGGAAGAACCCTGGAGGCTTATTTTTCTGATGAATATTCCTATATGCCTGCCGGCAGTTTTCATGAGCCTGAAATTATTGAATGAATCCAAAACTTCAGCAAAGGAGTCTTTTAATATTGGAGGTGTTGCTGCACTATCTGCAGGCCTGTTTTGTGCTACCTATGCCCTGACGATGTCTGAGCATGAAGGTTTTCATTTCAAAAATGCTTCATTGATGTTTATTTCAGCCGGGATTATTTTCGGTTTTATGAAAAATCAAAAGAAGAGAATACAAAATGAACAATCTTATCTGATTGATTTTGAATTGTTCCGTTATAAAAATTTCAATCTGGGTATCGTGGCCGTTTCCTTCTTTTTCATTATGCTGGATTCCTATTTTTACATTTTGTCGCTTTTTTTTCAGGATGGATTAAAGATGAGTCCGTTAGAAGCCGGAGAAATTATTGTTTTTCAGGGGCTTGGGTTTATACTGGCATCCGCAGTTTCTGTAAAATTGATTTTGAGATATGGGAAAAAAGCCCTGATTGCAGGGCTCAGCTTTATCATTGTTATTCTTATTCTTCAGCTGTTTTTATTCAGAATGCAGACCGGTTTTCTCATGTTCTGGCTGCTGCTGTTTTTACATGGGCTGGGAGTAGGTTCCATCATTCCTTCACTGGCGAATATTGCCTTGTCGGGTATGTCTGAAAAGCTGATTGGAAATGCATCCGGAGTTTATAATACCTTTCAGCAGATTGCCGCCATCATCGGAATTGTGGCTGTAGGAAGTGTTTTCTACTACTTTCTGGGAACGAAACCTACAGTACAACATTATCACCATGCGTTCTCAGTTGCAGTATTGATCAACATTCTCTGTCTGATTTTTGTAATAGTTTCTGTTTTTAAAGTTCCGAATCATGTTCTCCCTGAAAAGAGGTAAATGATAATCTGGATTATTTTATGGCTTTTTTGATGAGGTTTTGATTTCATTCAGAGTTGCTTTCGCAATATTTCTGGTAACTTCAGTCGGGGAGTGGCAGTCACAGTTGCTGAATCCTATCACATAGACATTTTCGCTTGGAATATAAACGCCCATGCTTTTAAATCCAAATACACTTCCGCCATGTTCCCGGTCTGGTATACCATTAATATCTTTCAGATGCCATCCATATCCATAGGTAAATTCTTCACCATTGTTCAGCTTATATTTCTGAAATGCTTTTTGGGCTTCTTCTGGATTCAGCAAAGTATTCTGAAGCAAAGCCTGTTGCCATTTCAGCATATCATCTACGGTAGACATCAATGAACCGGAAGAAAAAGGAACACTGAAACTGATAACAGTTTTATTGACGAAGCCCTGTTCTTTTTTGTGATAACCATAGGCTCTTTGAGGGATCACTTTTCTGTCAGAGGCATAATAAGAATGAGACATTCCTGTTTTATCAAAAATATTTTTCTTAATAAAATCTTCATAAGAGGTTTCGGAAACCAGTTCAATGATATGGCCTAACACGACATATCCGGAATTGTTGTAATCAAACTTTTCTCCTGGAGCAAAATCTACAGGTTCATTCTTGAAAAAATCAACCATTTCCTCAGGCTTCATCTCTTTTTGAGCAATAGAAGAAATGGATTTCATTTTGGTGAAATCTTTAATTCCTGACGTGTGGGTAAGAAGATGATGAATGGTAATTTTGTCCCCGTTAGGATAATTTCTAAGGTATTTGGAAACAGGGGCACTGACATTAAGTTTTCCTTGTTGTTCCAATATCAGAACAGCCACGGCTGTAAACTGCTTGGTCATAGATCCGATCTGGAAAACATTATCCGGTGTCATATTAACGTTGAGTTCAATATTGGCTTTTCCAAATGCTTTCCGATAGAGGATTTTTCCATTTTGAGTAATCAGGAAAACACCACCAGGCTCATTTTCACTCCTGAATTCTGTCAGGATAATACTGTCAATTTTCTTTTCATATCCTTTTGTAGGAATCTGAGCATCCATTCTATTGCTTAAAAACAGGAGCAATATCAAGAAGGAAATTAGTTTTTTAATAATCATATTTCTATACTTTGTTATGCAAAGATATGATTATTTATTATTACTATGTTATACAATATAGTTGTTTTGTTTTTTGTTTGAAAAGCTAATGACGTAGTTCTAAGAAACTATTTTTCAACAGAGATTAACAGCATCATCGGTCTGCGGAGTTCTTCTTTCATCTCAGGGATTTCTTTTAACATTTCCTGGCCCGGTTCCGGCTCAATAATCTCTTTGATTTTAAAACTCTGTTTTAATAAAGTATTTAAATAAGAAGTTAAAGTACGATGGTATTTGATCACATTTTCTCCTAAAAAAGTAGTATCTCTTTTTCCTTCCATAAAATAACGGTCTACGGGCCAGCAGGTTTTTTCACCGTTTTTATCATATACCCAGTCCTGACCGCCTTCTGCCGTGAAAACAGGATGTTCCACCGAAAACACAAAAGATCCGCCAGGGCTAAGCCACTTGTAAATATGCTGAACAATAGTATCGAATGATTCTACATAATGCAATGTGAGTGAACTCAATATGATATCAAATTTTTCAGCAGGATAATCAACATCTTCCAGAGCTTTTCTTTCATATCGGATTCCTTCCAGATTATTAATTTCCTGAGCTTTTGCCAGCATTCTTTCCGAAAGATCGATTCCGATCACGGATTCTGCACCATTTTCCATGGCATAGCGGCAGTGCCATCCAAAACCACATCCAAGGTCAAGAACATTTTTCCCCTGAAAATCAGGCAGCATATTTTTCAATGTATGCCATTCTCCGGCTCCTTCCAAACCTATCTGTGAACGGAGCATTTTTTCGTATTGGTCAAAAAATGACGGACTGTCGTATTTATTTTCTTTCATAGCTTCAAAAAATTGTGGTTCTTTAATTAAAGTCATTTTGACTTTTTTACCTATCCATGTCAAGGTTTTAAACCTTGACATGGATTTTAGTTAAGACTTTGAAAATTTTCAGCTCATTAAAGAAGTATCATTCCTGCAAATCATTTAATGAACACGAGATCTACGTAAATTTACGACAATTATATCAGAATTCAGAGGCTGCTGATCACTGAAAAAAGCTGAATGTTCTACACTCAGCTTTATTTCATTATTTCTCAATTGAGAATTTTTAATTCGATTCTGTATACTTTTTGAAATTATCAAGAATAGCCTGCCAGCCTCCTTTCTGCATTTCTTCAGGATTCTGGTTTTCCGGATCGAAAGCTACATCTACATGAGTTTGGCCTTCTTTTTCTTTAAAATCAACTTTTACCTGTCTTCCGTCCGGCATGGTATAGGTGAAGTTTTCACCGTTTTTAATTTCATCATAAACCGCTTCAAAGTCGAAACCGAAACTTCCGTCTTTAGCTTCCATTCTTGCAGCATATTTCCCTCCTACTTTCATATCGTTGGAAGCAAAAGGACACTGCCATGAAGGGTCAGCAAAGTTCCATTGGGTGATGTGTTCAGGATTGGTGTAATAATTCCATACTTTTTTTGGATCTGCATTTATGATGGCAGAAACTGTGATTTTGTGGCTCATTTTTTATTGATTTAATGTTAGTAATAATTCGTCAAGTTTTTCTAATGTGGCTATCATTCCCTGTTCCATTCCCATTTCGATAATGGTTTCCAGATCGGTTAATGATTGATAGGTGACAATAGTTTCCACAAGGGTATTTTCATTTTTATCTGTGAAAGTGACCAGCCATTCAGCCTGAGGTAAATCTGTGTTTATTTCTCCTTGTTCATTGCAGAACGCATCACCTGAAGTATAGGAATCAACCGGATTAATCTTGTGATAGCTTACCCAGCCCCAATATTCTGTTCCGTTGGGTTCTACCATAGCATAATGCCAATGTCCGCCTTCACGGAATTCCATTGATTTTGTTTTTGTGGTCAGTGGTTTCGGAGCAAACCATCGGTCAAGAAGTTCACTCTTTGTGTAACAATCCCAAACCATTTGTCGGTTGGCCATAAACTCACGTCTGATAGTAAGTGTGTTCTTTTCCTTGTCTGCAAGAAAATCGAACTGAAGATGATGTTTCATAATATTATTTTTATAATTTGTTTTGTTAAAATGATAGTAAAGTATTAAGCTTTATTTCTGCTGGCTTTTCAATGTTGCCAGTAAAGTGTCTAGTTGCTCGAAGCGGCTTTCCCAGATTTTTCTGAACTGTTCCAGCCAATGATCTATTTCTTTCATTTTATCAATTTCTAAAAAGTAATAAATTTCTCTTCCCTGTTGATTTTGGGTAACCAGTTCACATTCAGTCAGGATTTTAAGGTGTTTTGAAACCGCTTGTCTTGTCGTGTCAAAATGTTCTGCAATTGCATTGGGTGTCATCGCTTGTACTGCTATCAACGCAATAATTGCCCTGCGGGTAGGATCTGCTATTGCCTGAAAAATATCTCTTCTCATAAGTATCAATTTTTAAATGAAACCATATGGTTGCAAATATATATGCAACTTTTTGGTTTCGCAAGTTTTTTTTGAAAAAAATTACAAATCAGAAGTTATAAATTAAAATGTATAGAATGTAACCGGTTGTTAGTGGCTGATTTGAAGCGATATTTACTTTTGGTTTTTACGCATCGCTTTAATCAGCTTGTCATTCCGTTTATCAGCTCTTTCATTGTTTAAAGAAAGAACAGCCCAAATGGCGGCAGGAAGCCATCCGATCAGGGTGATCTGTAAAATAAGACAGATAATTCCGGTGAAAACTTTTCCACGGACGATGAAGGATAAGAAGGGAAGTAATATGGCCAGTAGCATGATTTTAAAATTTTTATTGTAAAGAATTTTAACGAGATTGAGGATCAAAATATGCTTTAAAAGTAAGCGGATCTTCAATGGTATCTTCAGCTTCTTCAAGGTATTCCAAATACTCTTCCTGATGTTTTTCCATGTAGATAAGCACAATAGCGAGGTTTACAAAAAGATTTTTGTCTTTAGAACCTAAGTTTAAAGCCTTTTGTAGATACTCCAGAGCCTTTTCGTTTTCTCCCATATCGGAATAAACAGCACCAATATTCACTAAAGCCGAAGTGTTTTCAGGGTCAATCAATAAAATTTCATCTAATTCTTTGACTAATAAATCATTCAAAGTATCCCAATGGTCTTCATTTTCCCATCTTTTAGCCTGAAGTTTTTTTACGTTTTCTAATCTTAGTGGTATCGTGCTCATTATTTAAAATTACAGAATGGATGCTTGCTTTGTTTCCTATACAAATTTAGCTTTCTTAGAATAGATCTGCCAGTTTTTTATAAGTTAAAAGAATTTTATCCTTTAAGCCCATCCAGTATGGCAGCTTTCAGGATTTCAATATTGATATCTTTCAATGCCTTGAATTTAATGCAATATCCGGTTACGCTGGCTTTACCTATTTTGTCTCCATAGGCTGTAGACAAATAAGTTTTATCATCAATGTTGAGAACATAAATTGAGATTCCGGTGGTATTGGCACTCATTCCGATTTGATAAAAATCCCGGGTTTTTCCGTCGGTATATTGAATGGTATAGAATCCATATCCGATATTGGGGTTGGAAACTGTTTTATTTTCACTGTTTTTACCATCGAGAAACCAAAGCTGGCATTCCGGCATAAGTTCCAGAATGATGTGGTGCAGTTCCTGCATATCATTGCGTTTCTTTTCAGGCTGGCTGTTGATATAGTTTTTGATTTGTTCCTGGATGGTCATGTGAAATTAGAATTAGTTTTTGATTGTAGATGGGCTAATTTACAAAATTTCATAAAGCGTTATATGCATAATGATGAAACAAAAAGAACAGCAATTGCTGTTCTTTTATATTTTCTTTTTCCTGATCTGTGAATCAGTTTTTATGGTTATCCAAATGCTCTTTTCAATAAACTCTCTACTTTTGGCTCGCTGCCTCTGAAGCTTTTATAAAGTTCCATTGGATCTTTCGTTCCGCCTGAAGAAAGCAATACTTTATATTTGGCTGCAATCTCAGGATTGAAGATTCCGTTTTCTTTGAAATACTGGAAAGCATCCGCATCCAGAACTTCTGCCCATTTATAAGAATAGTATCCTGCAGAATATCCGCCCTGGAAAATATGGGAGAAACTTGGGCTCATTGCCGTTTCAGCATTGGAAGGATAAAGAGTGGTCGCTTTGGTATACTTATCCTCAAAATCCTTTATACTTTCATTTTCCAACTCTCCAACTTTTGTATGATAGTTCATATCCAGAAGCCCGAATCCCAGCTGTCTTAAAGTTTGATAACCTTCCATGAAATTTTTAGACTGTTCTATCTTTTCAATTTTTTCGTCAGGAAGTACTTCTCCCGTTTTATAATGCTTAGCAAACGTTTTTAAAAACTCCGGCTCATAGCAGAAGTTTTCCAGAAACTGAGATGGAAGTTCCACAAAATCCCATTTTACAGAAGTTCCGGAAAGGGTAGGATACTGAGTATCCGCCATCATTCCGTGAAGAGCGTGCCCGAATTCGTGGAATAAAGTCGTTACTTCCTGGAACGTAAGTAAGCTGGGAGTATCTTTTGTTGGCTTGCTGAAGTTACAGACAATAGAAATATGCGGACGTGAATTTTCACCGTTTTGCTTATACTGATTTTTGTAGCTGGTCATCCATGCACCGGCTCTTTTCCCTTTTCTTGGGAAATAATCAACGTATAACAGAGATTTGTAAATTCCGTTCTCTTTCACTTCATATACTTTTACATCTTCGTGGTATTTTGGAATATCATTTCTTTCCTCAAAAGTCAGCCCGAAAAGTTTTCCAGCCAGCCCGAATACAGCATCCTGCACCTGGTTTAGTGGAAAATAAGGCTTCAATTCTTCATCATTAAGGTCAAATTTAGCCTTACGAAGTTTTTCAGCATAGAATGTGTGGTCGTAACCTTGCATTTCATCAATTCCGTCTGCTTTGGCTAAAGACTTTAATTCTTCAATTTCTTTATCAGCATAAGGTTTTGCTTTCGTTAAAAGTTCGTTTAAAAAATCAAGAACTTTTACCGGAGACTTTGCCATTCTTTCTTCCAGAACAAAATCTGCATAGTTTTTATACCCAAGAAGCTCGGCTTTTTGCTGCTTTAAATTCAGAAGTTCTTTAATCAGATTCTGGTTGTCAAATTCTCCGCCATCGAAAGACTTTTTACCATTGGCTAAAGCCAGTTCCTTTCTCAGTTCACGGTTTTCAGCATACGTCATGAACGGAATATAGCTTGGATACTGTAAAGTTACTACCCAGCCTTCAAGGTTTCTTTCCTTAGCTTCTTCAGCATATTGATCGATGATGGCTTCAGGAATTCCCGCAAGATCTTCCTTATTGGTGATATGTTTAAAATAAGCATTCGTGGAAGCCAGTACATTTTGTCCGAACTGTAAAGACTTTAAAGAAAGATCCATGCTGATTTTCTTTAATTTTTCTTTGTCTTCCTCATTCAATAAAGCTCCGCTTCTTACAAAACCTTTGTAAGTCTCATTTAAAAGCATTTCCTGTTCTTCGTTAAGATTATAGTTTTCCTTTTCATCATATACTTTTTTGATTTTGTTGAAAAGGGCTTCGTTCTGAGATATTTTTGATGAATATTCAGTTAAGATCGGAGAAACCTCCTGAGCAATCTGCTGAATTTCATCGCTGGTCTCTGCAGAATTTAAGTTGAAAAAAATATTTGAAACCACATCCAGCTGCTCTCCCGAATATGCCAATGCTTCAATAACATTTTTGAAAGTAGGTGCCTCAGTATTGTTGATAATGGCATCAATTTCGGCTTCGGACTTTTGAATCAGTTCTTTAAATGCCGGAAGATAATCTTCATTTTTAATGCTATTGAATGGTGCCGAATGATATGGAGTGTTAAATTTTTCAGTTAAAATATTCATTTTTTAATCTTTTATATAAGGTAAATGTAATGATTCATTGGGAATCACAGCTGAAATGCTCAAAAATAATGCCTTACTCACAAGTTATGACAAAAATACTTATCTTTAAATAATCTTGTCATATGGAAAGTGGGAGTGATGCGGGAATATTTAATTTTGAGAACAGATTTAAAAGTCATTATTAAAATAAATAACCTTAAATATATAGACTATGAAAACACTCTTAAAAATTATTGGTACTATCATCGTGCTGATTCTCATCTATGCTGTAATTGCGATGCTGGCTTTCAGTAAAGATTATCATTATGAAAAATCTATTGTGATCAATGCACCACAGGAAAAAGTATGGACTTATGCGGGTAACTTAAAAGGATATAACCAATGGGATCCTTTTTCTAAAGCTGATAAAAACATTGTCATTACTTATTCAGGAAATGGAGATAAAGTAGGAGATTCCTATCACTGGAAAGGAGATAAAAATGTGGGAGAGGGTGAGCAGTCCATTACTGAGCTGATACCCAATCAAAAAATGGCTACCAAACTTCACTTTGTAGAACCATTTGAAGGAAATATGAAGGCTAATTTCATTATGACACCTGAAGGAAGCGGAACAAAAGTAACATGGATGATCGATAATGAGCTAACTCCTATGATGAAGATTATGAAACCGCTGATGAACAGTAATATGGATAAAATGTTTAGTCAGGGTCTTGGTGATCTGAAGAAACTTGCTGAAAAATAAAATAAAAGCCTTGTAAATTTACAAGGCTTTTTTATTACAATTCTTTCTTACCAATCTCGTTGATTGAGCTATAGTTTCCTTCCCCTTTAGGATTTGGTCCGTATTCATTTGGTCCGTGGTCGCTGTCTGCAAATAACATCCATAAACCATACAAAGGGATTAATTGAAACCAACCTGAATTTCCTCTGTCGTGACATCTTTTTGTTCCCTGTGCAATAAGAAACCAAAGAAATGGAATCAGTAAAACGAAGAATACAAAAGTAACACCGCCTGATGGTTCGTTACTTTGAAAGTAGATATTGAATGGTACAGAAAATACCAGATATAGAAGATAGGACAATCCATACTCTGTCCTTCTGATTCTTCCATTAAATGAAAATGGTGCTTTAAACATGGTTTTAGTTTTAAAAAAGGCAAATCTAGAAATATTTTTTTAAAGATAATGGCTGTTTGTGGGCATTATTTTCTATAAAGTGAAAGAAATATTATTCTAAAAATATTATCTTTATATAAAGAATAGATTGTATGGAGAAGATCGTATTTGAAAAAAGTGATATCAGAGACTTTGTGAAAACTACCATCGCAGAGAAAATTGAAAAGCTTAATAACTTTATCGAATTTACCCTGGAAGCCAGCCGTGATATTAAAAAAACTCCGAAATATGACAGCATGAGAGAAGAGATGCAGGAGGAGATTTATCAGATGCAGAGACAGCTTGGGGCTTTGAATGATCTTAAAAGAAATATGGCAAAAGTTCTGAATACCGCTACAGAAAGAGTACAGCTTGGCTCGCTGGTGATCACCAATAAGGCCAGGTTTTATATATCAGTGTCATTAGGGGAGTTTTTTTTTGAGGGAGACAGGTTCTACGCCATCTCTCCCGAAAGCCCTATGGCCAAAAAAATGATGGGGATGAAGCCTGGCGATGAATTTACCCTGAACCAAATCCATCAGAAGATTATAGAGGTTTTGTAAAAGTAAAAAGTAATTTTGATAATTCTCTATTAAACAGTCAAACATTAAACTTCTTTCATTCTGCTTCCTGCATCCATCTTTTTCGTAATTTTGTTGTATGAATAATGCATCCATTTTAAAAGAAATTATAGAGCAAAGAAGAAGTATTTTCCCAAAAGATTATACAGACACAGAGATATCTCAGGAAGTTGTAGAGGAAATTGTAAACTCTGCTACATTTGCTCCCAATCATAAACGTACTAAACCTTGGCGTTTCAAGATATTCAAAGGGGAAGAAAAAGCACAGCTGGCATCAGAAATGCAGGCAATCTATAAAGCAATTACACCCGAACAGCTTTTCTTAGAAAAAAAATACGCAGATATCGGTTTTAAAATCAATAAAGCTAATGTTGTAGTTTCCATCGTAGTCAATTTCAGTGGAATGGTTCCTGAATGGGAAGAAATAGCAGCTACTTCAATGGCCGTTCAGAATATGTATCTTACCTGCACAGCGAATAATATCGGATGCTACTGGAGTTCACCTAAAATTGTAGAGGAGTTGAAAGATTCTCTGACTATTGAAGAAAACCAGCAATGTCTGGGACTTTTCTATATGGGAACGGTATAGATGAAGAATATTTACAGAAATTATAATGAAGAAGATCTGCATGCTGCTTATCTTCATATGACTGATCATACCGGTAAAGTCAATGATGAACTGCGTAAAGCCATCAGTCAGCAATTCAATTATGATGAATTTGTAAAAGCAGCAGAATTCAGGAAGGTTTTAGTTAAAGAAAAAGGGAGAATCTCATTTGAAGTACACAAAATGGTACAAAAGGGAGAAAAGATAGATACTATTCTTGAAACGATCTCTTCGAAAATGATCGGAAGCAGTGATTTGAAAGTTTTTATTCTGGATAAATTTGATCAGTTTTCAAAAGTAAAAGAAAATGATAAAATAGATTCGAAAATAATTTTTAAAAGCCTTTTAGGACTTGTAGCAGCTTCTGTTACCGGACTTCTTTTTTTAAAGGCTGTGATGACATCTACAGGAGAATTTTCATTTTTTCTGCTGGTACCTGTTTATATCATCAACTATTTCGTGATCTATGGAATTACGGGAAAGACACGGGATAATTTTGTTGTTTTTATGGCTGTTCTTATTTCCGTAATTATTTCAACAATATTCTCTCTTGCTATGCTTGGTTAGAAAAAATAATTTGAATTTATAAAACTTTTCACTTTGAGCTTTTTACTTCAAACTTTTTTACTATCTTTGCACTCTTAAATATTTAACTGGGACGAGTTCCCGTAAAATTCAAACATTATGTCAGTAAAAATCAGATTACAAAGACACGGTAAAAAAGGAAAACCTTTTTTCCACATCGTGGTTGCAGATTCTAGAGCTAGAAGAGATGGTAGATTCATCGAAAAACTAGGAACTTACAACCCAATTACTAACCCAGCAACTATCGAATTGAACGTTGATTCCGCTGTACAGTGGTTAAACAACGGTGCTCAGCCTACTGATACTGCTAGAGCTATTCTATCTTACAAAGGTGCTCTTTACAAAAAACACTTACAAGGTGGTGTAGCTAAAGGTGCTTTTGACGAAGCTGAAGCTGAAAAAAGATTCAATGCTTGGGTAGAAGCTAAAGATTCTAAAGTACAAGGTAAAGTAGAAGGTTTAGCAACTGCTAAAGCTGATGCTAAGAAAGCTGCTTTAGAGGCTGAAGTAAAAGTAAACGAAGCTAGAGTTGCTGCTGCTGCACAAGCTGAAGCTGATGCTAAAGCTGCTGAAGAAGCTGCAAACGCACCTGCTGAAGAAGTTGTTGCTGAAGCTACAGAAGGAGAAGCTCCTGCTGCTGAAACTGAAGAAAACACTGAAGCTTAAGACCAAACCCTGTTATGCGTAAAGAAGATTGCTATTTTTTAGGTAAAATCACACGCAGACATGGACTTGCGGGTAACGTAATCCTTAAATTGGATACGGACCAACCCGAGCTTTACAATAAATTGGAATCAATATTCGTTGAAATCAACGGATTATTGGTTCCATTTTTTATTGAAAGATCATCGTGGAGCAAACTTGATGCTCTGAATCTTGCATTCAAAAACTCTTCTGAGGCTATCATAGACCAGGTATTGGGTAAAAATGTTTACCTTCCGCTTGCTTCACTGCCTAAACTTTCAGGAAAACAGTTCTATTACCACGAAATCATCGGGTTTGAAATTTTTGATCAAAATGATAACAACTGTGGAGTGATCAGATCCGTAAACGATCAGACGGCACAGGTGTATTTCATTACCAATCTGGATGGAAAAGAAGTGGTTATTCCTATGATAAAAGACTGGATTCTTGAAGTTGACAGAGAAGAAAGAATAATCAAAATGGAACTCCCTGAAGGTCTTATTGATGTATTCCTTGTTCCATCCAAGAAAGACGAATAATTTTTGCAATAAGCAATTTCTTTCTCACTTTTCAATATTACTCATTACTCATAATTAAACTTGGTAAAAGATATTCTTGTACCATTTTTTCAACTTGTGGGTGGGCATAAGGTTTATTGTAAGCTTGTGCGGTAATTACCATGACAACTGGTATTTGAGTGAAGATGATAATTTTATTTCCGCCATTTCCGCTGGATTGGAAAGCTTCATAACTGTTGTTTCCCACTGTATAAACTTTTCTCCAGAATAAATATCCATACCCTTCAAAATCCTGACGATCCGGAAAATAATTGGTAAAAGATTTCTTAATCCAATCCTTACTTAAAATAGTTTTACCTTCCCAAACTCCATTATTACTATACAGTTGTCCGAATTTTGCAAAATCAAGCGCTTTCATACGAAGTCCTCCTGCCAGAGAAGGCTTTTGCTGTGGAGTAAACTGCCATTTATAATTTGTGATTCCAAGCGGTTGAAATAACTTTTTATCTGCATAGCTTTTTAAGCCTTGAGGAACTGTTCTATCCAAAATATCTCCGGTTACCACCACCCCGGCAGTGAAGTAACTCCAGTTTTTTCCTGCTACATTATCTGTCATTGGCAGATCCAACGTGAAATTTACCCAATTTTCGGTAGGATACATATTTTCCTCATTTCCGGCAGATTCAAAATTTTCATCGTTTCCGTCAAATCCGGAGCTCATTGTCAATAAACTTTTTATAGTAACATTATCTTTTTGTGAAGAATAATTTTTAAATTGTCTCAGATCATAGAAATCTTTCAGGTTTTGATTTTCACTTTTTATATTTCCTTCTCTGATAGCAATTCCCATTAAAGCTGAAGAAAATGATTTTCCTACAGAACGGGTATCCTGCAAAGAATCTCTTCCGGATCCGTTGAAATATTCTTCAAGAAGCAATTTCCCGTCTTTTACAATAACAACTCCGGTTATATTTTTAAACCTGTTTTCTGCAATTTTCTTATTCAGATTTCTGATAGTTTCTGTGTTGATCTTTTCCTGAGAAACCTTCCATCCGCTGTTGGGCTGGATAGACTGAACAGCGATCTGTTGCTCCGAAATATTTTGGGACGGAACACTGAGGTTGATCTGTCCTTCTGCAATAACAGCTCCTATCTTGATTGTAGAGGTATTAAGATACGGACGCATTTCAATTTTTAAAATATGATTTCCTTCTGTCAGAGCATCAATTCCGTTATGGGCCATGTAGAAGCGCATCCACAGATATCTTCCCCATGAATCTTCATTTTTACTGCTGAGAAGAGGAATTCGTAATGTAGTTTTGTTTTTTTTATGATCTGAAGTACCTGCACCTGTATTGAGGTTTTCTTTATAGATCAGCTTGCCATCTACATAAAATGAGAATTGATAATTTCCGTTTTTCAACAGTTCCTCAACGGTCCAATTGGGTTCAAGCTGGTGAAGGTAATTGACAAGAGAATTGTCAAAAAAAGCAAGAATGCCAAGATCTCCGTTTTCCTGGAATAGACAAGAAGTGAGAAAGTCCGAATCTTTCAAATTTTCAAGAGTAACGGCTTTGTTAAGGAAAATAATTTTTCCGGTATATTTTTTTTGAATCGGATTTTCAATTTTTTCAGGATTGATTATATTTTTATTCTGCCCCTGATAAAGATAAAATGTAAAAATAAAGATCAATAATAGAACTGGTTTCATTACAAGAAGTATTTAAACAAAAGTAACAAACTTCTTAGTGCCAAAATAGAATGAAATTAACATTTATATTGATCTGCCCTTGAATCTAATTAAATAATTTTCTAAATTCTCCCGGAGACTGATTGGTCTTTTGCTTAAAGAGTTTACTGAAAGACTGTGGATGTTCAAATCCCAATTCATAAGCAATTTCACTTACAGATAAACTTGTCGTGCTCAAACGTTCTTTAGCAGAATCAATGAGTTTATTCTGAATATGCTGTTGGGTATTTTGCTGGGTGTGAAGCCGTAGAAGCGTTCCCAGATAATTAGGAGAAATATTCATTTGTTCGGCAATGGTTTTTACTGATGGGATTCCGGTTTCAAGAAGATTTCCACTTTCAAAATATTGAGAAAGAAGGTCTTCAAACTTGTATAATAATTCGTGGCTTGATTTTTTTCTGGTGAAAAATTGACGTTCATAAAAACGGTCAGAGTAAACCAGTAATAATTCAATCTGGGCAATGATCAGTTCCTGCGTGAATCTATCGGTGTTGGTTTGATATTCACGCTCAATATTTTTAAAAATATCAACAAGAATTTTCTCTTCCTTGTCAGAAAGAAAAAGGGCTTCTTTCACCTTATAACTGAAGAAATCATAAGATTTTATTTTCCTGGTTAATGAAGTGTTCCACAGAAAATCGGGATGAATCAGCAATAAAAATCCGGTAGGCTCTACTTCAACATCCTGTCTTATTTCCAGACTTAAAAACTGTTGTGGAGAAACAAAGCACAATACGCCCGAGTCAAAATCATATTGCTGCTGTCCGTAATTGAACTTAGGACTGACATTCTTTTTCAGACCAATTGAATAAAAATTCTGTATCCATTTCAACTCCCCATTGTCTATAATATAGCGGACTTTACTGTAATCTATCACACTGATCAGCGGATGCTCAGGATTGGGAAGACCACAGAAAGCATGAAAATCTGAAATAGAATTAAAATGAACAGGCTGTTTCATATAGCGAAGTTAGTTGTTTTTGTAAAAAGTATAACGTATTGATTCAAAAAGTCTTCGGCTCTGCTTATGTATAACAGAGCCGAAGGGTATCACTACAGAATTAGATCGCAGTGGAAACAGTAAGGCTTTCCCATTTCTCAGCGTCTTTCTTTAAAATATCAATCTTGTTATTCAGAAATTCCAGGGTACCTACACCCAATAACAAGTGTACTGGTGGATTTTTCTCCTTACTGATCTGGATCAGGACGTCAGCTGCTTTTCCAGGATCATTAGGCTGATTTCCGTTGATGTCATTAAGGTGTGCCTGTTCAGAATTCCTCGCTGCTTCATACGCCTGAATGGGATTGGCGGGAGTTTTTACAGAATCTTTGTTCAAAAAATCGGTACGGAAATATCCTGGGTACACTACGGTAGCATGAATTCCGAAATCTTTTACTTCTTCAGCCAAAGCTTCAGTAAAGCCGGCAACAGCAAATTTTGTTGAACAGTAAATTCCCCAACCTGGAAAATTGGCAGAATATCCCCCAACAGAAGAAATATTGAATATGTTTCCTGATCTTTGCTCGCGAAGATAAGGCATGGCGTTTCTTATCACATTTAAGGTTCCGAAAACATTCACCGCATAATTTTCTCTTGCTTCTTCATCGGTAAGTTCTTCCAGCGTTCCGATCTGCCCGTAGCCTGCATTATTGACAACTACATCAATTCGTCCGAAATGATTCACTGTTTTAGCAATAGCAGATTTGATGTCATTATTGTCTGTAATGTTGACGCTGAGCGGCAGGAAGTTCTCTGAAGTTTCTCCGATGGTGGAGATCAGGGATTCAACGGTACGGCTTGTAGCAGCAACCTGAAATCCTTCGGATAATAATTTTTTTACCAACTCGAATCCTAAGCCTTTTGAAGCTCCTGTCACGAACCATACTTTTTTTGTTTCCATTTTTAAATATTTTTTTGTTTAAATGATGGTACAAAGATGGAAACTTACAAAAGGGGAAATGTATCCAAATCGGGGAATGATGTATCCAAATCGTGAATGGTACTATTTCAAAAGTGTCATTCTGAATGGAATAGAATGAAATGAAGAATCTCAAACACTTGATAACTAGTAAGATTCTTCGTTCGTCACGATTACAAAAGCGGAATAATTTGACTTTCAGGACGGCCTTTCTGAATTCGGACAGATTCTAATGATTTTTCAAAAGCTTCCTGTATTTAAGTGGAGTAATTCCTATACTCTCTTTGAAACAACGGATAAAATGGCTCTGGTCTGAAAAACCACATTCCAAAGCGATATCCGTTAAAGAATTGGGTAAAGTGAGAAGTTCAAGAGATTTATTGAGTTTTAATTTTCTGAGGTATTCGCCCAGATTGCAATGGAAGTATTTATGAAAATCCCTGCTTAAATGAATGGGATGAATGTTCAATGTTTTGGAAAGTTTTGTAAGATTGAGACTTTCCGTAAAGCTTTCATGCAGAATTTCATTGATCTGACCTACCCATACGGGGTTTCTATCAACTGTTTCTTTCTGATGGCTCAATTGACTGAAAAGATGTAATAATAACTGATTGACAGCTATTTCAAAAGACAAATCATTGGTTTTGGTTTCCCTGAATATCTGATAAACCAACAGTTTTAAAGCGGGATCTTTTATATTAAAACTACCTTCCACTTTATTTTTCTGAATATCAAACCGATCAAACCAGCTTTGTGAAAGTTCGATGTGAAAACCTCTTGTGAAAACCTCCGGTTTAATATTGTAATGCGGATCTTCCCAATGATGGTACAATAACGTTCCTGCAGAACAGTCATACCTTTCTTTTTTGTTTCCTTCTGTCATATTGCCCTGCAGAAGAAAAGTGAAATAAGCATTTTCATGATAATGCCAGTCTACGTAAGGATGTGTATACTCCGTATCAGTGATGGTCAATCCTTCTAAATTGACCATTTGATTGGTTTGTCCAAAGTATTCGCCTTTACGAAGTGTATTCATGATAGGGTTTGTTTTAATCGGTCAATCTGTTCATACATTTTATTAAAGAACATTTTCCTTTCCCGGTTTCCGGATTCGTTCAGCGATCTGGAGTTCTTGATCTGATGCTCAAAATAGCTCAGAGAATCTTCACAGGTGATTTTATCATTGGTCATCATATATCCAAACATGCTGAAAGGAACAAAAAAAGAACATTGCTGCTCATTTTTGAATAAAATACTGTTGTTTAAAATTACTAAATCATTCACATAGATCTGAAAATTAGTTTTCTCCAGTGTTTTCATTTCAAGCCCTTCCAATAGTTTTCTCAGGTCATCCAGAATAAGATCTACATCATTTTTCTTTAACAATCCCATCTCATAATAGAATGAGATTTGTCTTAAAGCGCTCATAATAGTGGTGTCATTCCAGATTTCAGTTACATTTTGTTTATCATAAAGATCTTTCAGCATTTCATTTTTTACAGAATGATATTCCATATTAAACTCATGAAAAGGACTTAAAAATTTATCCTGGTTCAGTAAATTCATCCAGACATAAAATTTGAAGCGGGACAAAATGGAATCTGAAATCGTGTAAAAAAATGGGATGTCTTTTGCTGAATAAAATACTTTGGAATTGGTGATATTCTGAAAAACATTTAAAATCTTCAAAGAGTTTTCAAAATAGTTTAAAAGATCTTCGGTGGTTCTTACAGGCTGGGTTCTTTTAACAATCAGTTGGTTTTCTGTTCCCAGGAACTGATCTAATGAAATCTGATAGTATTTGGCAAGTTCCAGTGCTTCCTCAAAACTGAACTTGGCTTTCATGGAAGTCCTTCTGTGAGCTGCATCATAGCTGATATTAAGAATGTTGGCGATCTCATCATTTAAAGATTTTTCACCGATTTTTCTTCGGATCTCCTTCAGTAGGGCTTCCTGGTGCATAGTTTTGTGATTTTCACAAATGTAGCATTTTTTTTAATTTTTTTTCACATTCGGAACTGAGCCTTCTGCTGATAATTTTGAACTGTAATTTTAAAATAAAGAGTTATGAAAACACGAATTTTATTAATAGCAGTTCTTTTATTCAGTAGTCTGGCCTATGCATCAGACCGTTTAAAAGCAGATTCTTTGAAACCGAGACTGATTGCCGCTTCCCCCTCAAAGAATGTCAGAAACGTGAATGGAGTTTTATTTAAATATTATGATGAAGAAGATCATTTTAAACCGAAAAAAGTAAATGGCCTGGGCCTGGGATTCAATTTCCTAGGTGTTTTTCTTCCTCCGTTGATGCTTTTCAACTTACAATTACCTGGTAATGATGATTATGTAATAGTTCCTCGTGAAAAGATGAACAAAATCAATGGACTTCAATTGTCGCTCATCAATATGGAACCTACGGTTACAAATGGTTTGGAAATCAATGTTTCAAGTAATATCAATACTTATGCGGTGACCAACGGTATGGCTGTTTCTCCGTTTTTTAATCTGCACCATGAAATGAAAGGGGTTTCTGTAGCACCACTGGCTAATATTGGCCAGAAATGCAGAGGAATACAAATAGGACTGTACAATAAATGCAGTGATTTCAGTGGAATACAGATTGGCGGATGGAATGAGAACGGAAAGAGAAAACTTCCTTTGATCAACTGGAATTTTAAAAAACAAAAAACCAATAAGACATTATGAAAAAGTTAGCTTTAATAATCGCAATATTTCTTTGTGGTTTCTTACAAGCTCAGTTTGAAGAAATCAAAGAAAAAAAGTGGCTGGTCATTCTTCTCAGTACCAGAATTGAAGGGACTTTAATGGATAATAAAGCCTTTCTGTCAATAGGAACAAAACTTACTGATGGTGATAAGAATTATTACAGCTTAAGAGGTCATTTTAACTGGTGGGACGAAAGAAAACTACTGGTCATTCCGGAGTTTGATTATTTCAGAAAAGTTGTTTCGTTTCGGGATGGTGCCGAGGTATCATCTTTATATGCCGGAGCAGGAGTTTCACCTTATGCGGTTTCACCCAAAGCGGGAATAAATTTTTACCATTTCTTTTGTGCAGAATTCGGGTACAACTTTGAATATAATACCTACAAGCCTTTTCCTATTAAAGGATTCCGCTATGGTATGGGAATTAACCTTGTCTTTTAAATGATTTTAAACCTATAAATAATTCAACCATGAAAAATTATAAATGGATATTATTTTTATTACTGTTTTCGGTACGTGTTTTTTCACAAAATACAATCAATGATACACTGAATACCCAAACAGAAGAATCTTTTGACTATAAAAAATATTATGATTGTGATTTTGGAGAAGGAAATGTTTTGATCGTGATCAAAAAGGGGAAAGAATTTACAGATCTTAAAGACTTAAGAAAATCAGGGAAAGGTTTTGCCATTAAAATGGAAGCAATATACAGTATGGAATTTACGGATGGAAAAAGATATGAATCAAGTGTGGTAAAAAATATTACTCAAGACAGTCTTTCGATTACGAATTTTTTCAATGAAAATGCAGCCAGGCTGGCAGGACAGCCTTTTGAATTGATTAATTACCCTCTTTCATCTTTAAAATATGTGCGTTTTATTGATGACAGAATGTTGTCTCTGTACAGCAAAAAGAATATTCAGAAGAATTTTGATCTGACTGTGAAAAAAATGGATCGTGCTAAAATGTGCCCGGCTGTTATTCAATTTAAAGATAAAAAAGATGAAATGAAGGTTTGTCATTTCTACCTGACCTCTCAGGGGTATGATCTTCTTTACGAAGATAAGGGAAGGGTATATTATATGGAAGGAAGGGTAGAATGGAAATGATTTTTGAAGAGAGTGCAGTCTTCATACTGTACTCTCTTTTGTAAGTTTATCAGTATTGATTTTAATAAAATTATTCCCCATTCACGGAAAAAAGTAAAAGGATTGGTGCATCTACTGAAGAAAAATAATATTTTTGTAATATAGCTAGGATGAATGATGAAAATAAAATATTTACTGCTGTTTTTGATTATAGGGAATGTGTTTTTTCAGGCACAGATCAATAATGTAGAAAAAAATATTCTTGAAAGACTTACTTATAAGGAATTGGAAGAAGAATTCTATAAGGACCGTTCTGAAGATGCAAACAGTGCAAGAAGTATTGCAAATTATTATCTTAAAAAAGCAAAATTTGAAAAAAATACAGCTCAGATTGCTGAAGGGTATGTTATGCTTCATTTTGACGAAAGCTTACCCAATGCATTACAATATCTTGACAGCCTACAGCATATCACCAAAAATTCCAAAGAAAACATTTATCCGGCAAGAACGTATCTTTTAAGAGGGATTTTATATTTTAAAAATGATAATCTTCAGTCTGCATTAAATAATTATATCTTAGGGTTGAAATATGCAAAAGAAAAAGGAAATAATCGGCAGATTGCCATGGCACATATCAATATTGCCTATCTGAATAATTATATTGGAAAACACGAGGAAACTGCTAAGGTATTGAGACATTATGCCTATGATGCTGATTATATGAATGAGGATGAGAAGAACTCTCTCAAACTGAACCTGGCAGATGCTTATATAGAGATCAGTAAAATGGATTCTGCTTATATATTAATACAGGAAGGTTTACAAGATTCAAGGAAAAATAAAAATGTTTACCGTTATTATCAGAATCTTGGGTTGCTGGGATATTATCATCTGCATTCAAAAAATTATCAGAAAGCGATTGACGGTTTATTGGAGTGTGAAAAATATTTCTTTACAAACAATAATGGCAGTAAAAGAAACCAGCATTATACTCTTTTGTATTTGGGAAAATCCTATGCCGGGCTTCAGGAAAAAGAAAAAGCCGTAAACTTTTTCCGGAAGATAGATTCCATGGTTCTTAAAACAAATTACATCTATCCTGAACTGAGAGATGTATACACCTATCTGATTGATTATTATAAAGAAAACAATGCTAAGGAAAAACAACTGTATTATGTAGAACGTTTTTTAAAGGTTGATCAGGTCCTGGATAGCCGGTTCAGGTATATTTCCAGAGAACTTCCGAGAAGGTATGATACTCCGGAACTACAGCAGGAGAAAGAAAATATCACCAATGAGCTTACAAAAAGGAAGAGCCTGTTTTATATCGTGTTGAGTCTTTTATTGGTATCACATCTTTTATTTATCAATGTTTATTTTAAATACAAAAAATCTGAAAAGAATTATAAAAAGATTGCCCAGGACCTGATTCAGTCTGTTAATGAAAACAGAGGAAGCAGGGAGTCTGAAATTAAAAAAGAGATTCTGCCTGAAACTCTTCCGGTAGAAAATACGGAAGACAGAACATCCAGAGCAATTTCTGAAGATATTGCCCAAACCATTTTAAAAGAACTTGACATCTTTGAAAGCAAAGACCAGTTTTTGAATAGAGGAATTACATTGGGAAGTCTTGCCAAAAAAATAAAAACAAACTCTAAATATCTGTCGGAAATTATCAATACTTACAAAGGGAAAAATTTTGCAACCTATCTTAATGATCTCCGTATTGACTATGCCATCAACAGATTGGCGAATGATAGAAAATTCAGGTCTTATAAAATTCCTTTTATTGCCGAAGAATTAGGATATAATAATGAGCAGGCTTTCACTTTAGCCTTCAAAAAACGAACTGGAACACCTCTTTCTGTCTATCTGAAAGAAATTGAAAACATGAGGGTGAGTTAAATATAACTGATTGATTTTCATTTTATTTAAGTTTATAAATTCATGATTTTAGGTATATAAATTTATGAATCTATGAACCATTCTCTTGTATCATTATTTTTCTTACTGCATCTTTGCTTCAGGTAAAAACACAATCATTTATTTTGTATGTGCACAATACAAGATATCAGTTCCAAACTGTTGATTCATTAAAAAGTAAAGTCCGGAACTGTATATTAAAAATGAGAAACAAAGCTGGTTAAAATCATAAATGAATATCAGTAAAAAATGAAACATAGTAATGAAGTAATTTGTTCAGAAATTTAGAAATATAAAAGAGTAGTGATCATTTAAAAAATCATAAAATAAGTAAAATAAATTCGCAGAATCCATCCACAGTGTTTAAAAGTATAGTATAGTTTAATAGATGGATTCATGACCTGTAGTTTACCATGAAATTATTGCCTAAAAACTAATAACCATTTCAATAAATTAAAACTAATTCCATGAAAACTCAGAATAAAGTAAAATTTATTCTTTCTAAAAGGTGATAGTGTAAGGGTATTCACTCCGGGGCAATGCGGATTTTATTGAAGTTCAGGACAATATTGAGTGGAAATGTAACCTGAAAATGAAGAAGAGTGGGAAGAAGAAAAAGGGTGATTTTCCTGAACTGAAAGTTTAAATACTTGTTAAATGATTTTAAGACAGCGCAATCATCAAGTTGCGCTGTTTTTTTGTAACTTTGCAGACATTAATTTTTATATAAAAAATTTATCATCAACAAATGAAAAAGCAAACGATCAAAGAAGTCCTAAAGGATTACAAGAAAGTATTACATCATGACATTACAGTTTACGGATGGGTAAGATCATTCCGTGCTAATCGCTTTATAGCGCTTAATGATGGTTCTACGATTAATAATTTGCAGATAGTTGTTGATTTCGAAAATTTTGATGAAGCTATTATCAAGAATATCAGTACAGCTTCTTCCCTTAAAGTAGTAGGAGAAGTGGTGGAAAGCCAGGGAGCAGGCCAATCTGTGGAAATTATCGCTAAAAAAATTATTGTTTTAGGAGATAACTTTACGGAAGAACTTCAGAGTACGATTCTTCAACCTAAAAAACACAGCCTTGAAAAGCTTCGTGAGCAGGCACATCTAAGATTCAGAACAAACCTTTTTGGAGCGGTGTTCAGAGTGCGCCATGCAGTAAGTTTTGCCGTTCACTCGTTCTTCAACCAGAATCAGTTTTTCTATATCAACACGCCGGTTATTACCGGAGCAGATGCAGAAGGAGCAGGTGAAATGTTTGGAGTAACGAACTTTGACCTGAACAACATGCCGAGAACTGAAGAAGGAGACATTGATTTTGCACAGGATTTCTTCGGTAAAAAAACAAACCTTACCGTTTCAGGACAGCTTGAAGGAGAAACTGCTGCCATGGGATTAGGAAGAATCTATACATTCGGACCTACTTTCCGTGCTGAAAACTCTAACACTACAAGACACCTTGCGGAGTTCTGGATGATTGAGCCGGAAGTTGCTTTCAACAACCTTGAAGACAATATCGATCTTGCGGAAGATTTCTTAAAATATGTAATCCAGTATGTATTGGATAACTGTAAAGATGATCTTGAGTTCTTAGACAACCGTTTTGCAGAAGAACAGAAGACAAAACCGGAAAAAGAAAGAGCAAAAGAAGGTCTTATCGAAAAACTTCAGAATGTAGTGGCTAAGCGTTTCAAGCGTGTAAGCTATACAGAAGCAATCGAAATCCTATTGAACTCGAAAGAAAACAAAAAAGGAAAATTTGCTTATCCGGTTGAAAAATGGGGAACAGACCTTCAGTCTGAGCATGAAAGATATCTTGTTGAAAAACATTTTGAAAGCCCGGTAGTATTATTTGACTATCCGAAAGAAATCAAAGCTTTCTATATGAAACTGAACGATGACAACAAAACTGTTGCAGCGATGGATGTTCTTTTCCCTGGTATCGGTGAGATTATCGGTGGATCTGAAAGAGAAGCAAGATTAGATGTTTTAAAACAGAAAATGGCAGATATGCATGTAGATGAACATGAACTTTGGTGGTATCTTGATACCAGAAAATTCGGTTCTGTGCCGCATGCAGGCTTTGGTTTAGGACTGGAAAGATTAGTTCTTTTCGTAACAGGAATGACGAACATCAGAGACGTAATTCCTTTCCCAAGAACGCCGAAAAGCGCTGAATTCTAGAACAATAAAAAAAAGCCTTAATCACAAGTTAAGGCTTTTTTTATTTTTCAATAGTTTATTAAGATGGGATGTATACTGCAAAAATCATGCTAAATACGTTTTTTATCAAATAAATTTATTAAATTCGTAGAATATGTTATGTTAAAACGCAAATAAGAATATGCTTAAACAACACTTACAACTCAAATTAGGACAAAAGCTGGCCCCTCAGCAAATCCAGTTGATGAAGCTTATTCAACTTCATACTCTGGAATTTGAAGAGGAGTTGGAGAGAGAGTTAGAAGAAAACCCGGCTTTGGAAATTGCGAAAGAAGATTCTAAGGAGGATGAATATTCTTCCCTGGAAGATGCTTATAAGGATGAGGGTACAGAAAGCATTGAAACAGATTTCGACGTCAATGAATATATCTATGACGATGAACCAAGCTATAAAACCGCATCCAGCAACTATTCTCCGGATGACGAAGAATTTGACAATGAAAGTCTTCTTACGGAAGGACAGTCCTTATACGACTATCTTACGGAACAGATTCATCTGGTGAATATCAGTGATGAAGATCTTAAGATTGCAGAATACCTTATCGGGAACTTAGATACAGATGGATATCTTAGAAGAGAAATCAAGTCTATTGTTGATGATCTGGCTTTCTCCCAAGGAATTTATACAACTAAAGAAAGAGTGGAGGATATCCTGGAGAACTATGTTCAGAAACTGGATCCGTCCGGAGTAGGAGCAAGAGGCCTGCAGGAATGTTTATTGCTGCAAATTGAAAAGAAAGTAAGCTCAGATAAAGCAGTTTCTTTAGCTGCCAATATCTTGAGACATCAGTTTGAAGCCTTGACGAATAAGCACTACAATAAGATCATTCAGAAATATGATATTGAGGAAGAAGATCTGAAAGATGCACTGGAAGAAATCTCAAAATTATCCCCGAAAGTAGGAGGGAACTTTGATACACAGACCATTACAATTAATCAGGAAATTATTCCGGATTTTGTGATTCAGGTAAAAGATGGATTGGTTATACCTATGCTCAACAGCAAAAATGCACCTACCTTAAGAGTTTCTGAAGAATATAAAGATATTCTTACTACTTATTCCCATGATAAGAATTCATCGGAACATAAACAGGCTGCATTATTTATCAAGCAGAAACTGGATGCTGCAAAATGGTATATTGATGCTATTAATCAGCGTCAGAATACCTTATTACAGACGATTACGGCGATTGTGAAATTCCAGAAGGATTATTTCATTACCGGAGATGAAAAATCTCTGAAACCAATGATCTTAAAGGATGTTGCAGATATTACAGGATTTGATATCTCTACCATTTCAAGAGTGGTAAAAAGTAAATATGCAGATACTCCTAACGGTATTGTATATCTTAAAGATTTGTTTTCAGACAGCTTAACGAATGATGACGGAGAAGAAGTTTCTACCAAAGAAATCAAAACCCATCTTCAGGAAGTAATCAGCAAAGAAAACAAAAGAAAGCCGCTTACAGATGATGCATTAGTGGTAATTCTAAAAGAACAGGGTTATAATATTGCCAGAAGAACGATTGCAAAATATCGTGAACAGCTCAATATTCCTGTAGCAAGATTAAGAAAAGAACTTTAAAATAAAAAAAGCATTTCAATTTTGAAATGCTTTTTTTTGTTTTTTATAGGTTTGAATGGATAAAAGTCATTTGTCAAATTACTCCTGTAAATGTAGAAAAGACTTTAATCCATGTCAAGGTTTTAAACCTTGATATGGATTATTCAATAACTTCATCATTTCACAATTTTGCATTTAATATCTTATCAGATCTGCTTTATATTCTCCAGTCCCAATTCCCTCATAGAGATTTCCCTCATTTCAACCTTTCTTATTTTGCCGGAAATGGTCATTGGGAATTCATCTACAAACTTCCAGTGTTTTGGTATTTTATAGTGGGCAATTTTTCCTTTGCAGTATTCCTGCAGTTCTTCAGCAGTGATGGTAAAACCTTTTCTCACTTTCACCCAGGCCATCACTTCTTCCCCGAATTTTTCACTCGGAACACCAATGATCTGAACATCAAGAATGTTGGTGTAAGTATATAAAAAATCTTCAATTTCTTTAGGTGAAATATTTTCTCCACCGCGGATGATGAGGTCTTTTATTCTTCCTGAAATGGTAATATATCCGTTTTCATCCATTACTGCCATATCTCCGGTATGCATCCAGCGGGCATTATCCAGTACTTTTTTGGTGTTTTCAGGATCATTCCAGTATTTCAGCATGACAGAATAGCCTCTTGTGCAAAGTTCACCATGTTCCCCGCGTTTCAGAGTTCTGCCATTTTCATCAATGATTTTGATCTCAAGATGGTCCTGAACAGTTCCCACAGTACTGACCTGTTTCTCCAGCGGTGTTCCTATTAAAGTCTGGGTAGATACAGGTGAAGTTTCCGTCATTCCGTAGCAGATACTCATTTCTTTAATATTCATCAGGCTCTCTACCTTTTTCATAATCTCCGGAGGACATACCGAGCCTGCCATGACCCCCGTTCTTAAGCTTGAAAAATCATACTTATTAAAATCTTTTACTGCCAGCTCAGCAATAAACATGGTAGGAACACCATACAAAGAAGTGCATTTTTCGTCAGAAACGGCTTTTAAAGTAATTTCCGGATCAAAACTGTCGTTGGGAATTACCATGCATGCTCCATGGGCTGTACAGCACATATTGCCGATAACCATACCAAAACAATGATAGAAAGGAACAGGGATACAGACACGGTCTTTTTCAGTATATTTTAATCTGATTCCGATAAAATACCCGTTGTTGAGGATATTATGATGAGAAAGTGTAACTCCTTTCGGGAAACCTGTAGTTCCGGAAGTATATTGAATGTTAACAGGATCATCAAACTGTACATGTTCTTCAAAACTGTGGAGAACTTCATCTGAAATATCCTGACCGTTATTGACAAATGCTTCCCAGTTTTCATCAAAGAATATCTCATGTTCAAGGGTAGGACATACTTCTTTGGCATATTCAACCATTTCTTTGTAGTTGCTGCTTTTAAAACTTAAAGAAGAAAAAATAAAACGAACTTCAGACTGATTAAGAACATAGGTGAGTTCATGAGTCCTGTAGGCCGGATTGATATTGACTAAAATAGTTCCTATTCTTGCAGTGGCATACTGTAAGAGGACCCATTCATAACGATTGGAAGACCAGATTCCGATTCTGTCACCTGCTTTTGCTCCCAAAAGCAGTAAAGCTTTTGCAACAGCAGTGGTTTGATTGTAAAATTCCTGGTAAGTAGCTCTGTAATTCTGATGAACACAGACTAATGCTTCCTGATGGGGGTATTTTTCGACAGTACTTTTAAGATTTGCTCCAATGGTCTGTCCTAATAATGGAATCTCAGAAGTTCCACACACATAAGATAAGGGCATAGTTTAAGATTTGGTGGGCTAAAATTAATAATTATATCCCGAAATATGCCTATGTATATTAACTTTCCTGAGAATCTATTTCTTTAAGCTGCTTTAAATTTTTATCAAGCTTTTTAATAATTGTACCATATACCAGTCTGTAATAAAGCCAGATCATGGATATGCCTAATAGAGTACTGACAACAATTCCTACTATGATGATTGTGAGATTCGAGCCGCTAGGCTGTATATTCTGAGAATTTAAAGTGTAAAATATGAACGCTGTCAATACAAACGTGAATATCAATAATAATACAATACTAATCAGAATAAAAGCATTGACTGTTGTTTTGAATTTAATGATTCTGGTGATAAGTCCCTTCAGATTTTCCTCAATCTTGATTCTTCGGTAATTCTGGTAGAATTTCAATACAAAATATGCTGTGATCAATAAACTTAAGACCTTTATCGCTAAATAAGCATGACCGAAGTTGTTTTCTACTTCCGGAGCTTCCTGGGCCCCTAATCTTTCCAGCATTTTACGGAAACTGTCTGATTCTTCTTCCGGGAAAAGGTAAAACAAGCCCAATACGGAAAAAAACAAAAACTCTACAACGCTGATCCAGAAAATATATTTGATGTAATTACGTGATTTTCTATTCAACATCTGGAGAATCTCGTTGTTGTCATATTTAGGCTGGACAGGTTGCTCCTGCCATGTTTTTTTTAAACTATCTAGATCAAATTCAGGCATATTTTTCCATCTGTTCTTTAAGGGTTTTCTTTAATCTGTTCATTTTAACACGTGCATTGACTTCAGTGATACCGAGGTTTTCTGCAATATCCTTGTAAGGCAGATCGTCAAGATACATCATGACAATGGCTCTTTCTACATTGGGAAGAGTCTTGATTACAGTATACAAAAGTGATACCTGCTGCTGTTTTTCATCATCATCTTCCACAAAATCTTTGTGGTTGACGTCTAGCTCATTTGTAGGAAGACTTTTGCTTTTTTTTCTAAAGAGGGTAATGGCTGTATTGAGCGCTACACGGTACATCCATGTGGAAATCTTTGAATTTCCTTTAAAGGAATCATAGCTTCTCCAGAGTTGTAACACGATTTCCTGGAAAAGATCCTCTTCATCTTCCAGAGAATTGGTATAAAGGCGCGATACTTTGATAATCAGTCCCTGATTATCTTTAATAAGCTGCGCAAATTCTTTTTCTCTGGAATCCATAGATATATAATGGCACGAAGATAATGATAAAGTGGTAAATTAGTAAAGATTATAGTGTAAAATTGTAAAAATGTGAAAAGGGAAAAAAATAAATTAAAAAATTAGATTTCTCGGCCAACTTAGCTTTCTCAGCTTTCTTTGCGAAATTTATGTATCTTTGCATCCGCGAGAAAATCGGCTTGTTGATTTCCCGTTTTACGGGAGGTAGGAAAGTCCGGACACCATAGAGCAGCAAAGCGGATAACATCCGTCACCCGTGAGGGTAGGACAAGTGCAACAGAAAGCAGGTACAGTTCGGCTGTAGTGAAACCAGGTAAACTCTTTGCGGTGCAATGGTAAGTATATCGGTTCTTTTCAGTAATGGAAATAGGGGCGGCTCGTCCTGAAAACCGAGGGGTAATCAGCTCAAGTGTTGCAGCAATGTAACACGTAGATAAATAACAGGCACTTCTTCGGAAGTACAAAATCCGGCTTATAGATTTTCTCGTTTTTTACAATATAATCTTCCTCAAATTTTATTCTTCAATCTAACTTCTTTTCATAGCTATACTTGAAAGAGTATTGTTTTATATAAGTCTAATATAAGACTTGTGTAAAACTAAATAAGACGAATTAGAGACTTTTATATTGTTCTGTTATCACAAATTTGTATAAACAAATCAAAATGAGAACAGAAATCACATTACATTCAGTTCCTGAAGAAAAACCCGGATATATTCTTATTCTATTTTACCTTGCCTTTATATATGGACTTTTTTGGATAATAGACGAATGTCTGGTTTATTTTTTCAGTGATATAACCAATGCTGTACTGATAAAGATTCTTAATAAGGTAGTGTGGATCGGGTTGATGTTTTTTAATTATTTGATCGTAAAACATTTCCTTTATCTGATAAAAAAACAAAGAAAACGTCCGGTTATTTATCCTGTTTTAAATATTTCAAAAGAAGGAATAGCCTATTATCCGGAAAATAAAAAAGCCATATGGGTAGATATTTCAGAAATACAGATTATAGATTCTATATTGTCTGTAACCGTAGATTTTGATTCTGGAAAAGATTTTAAACTTAACCTTTTCAATACAGATCTTCAGAAGCAAATGAAGCAGGATGATTTTGAAAAACTATTGGAATATTATTATAAAAAAGAAATTTATATTTACCATACTCCATCATCCTGTGGTTGTGGTTGTTAATTTTAATATAATAACATAAAAATGGAAACAGAAATCACCTTATATAAATCCAGACAAAGAAAACCGGGGTATTCGGGGATTATTTTCTTTATGCTCATATCACTTGCTCTATTGGCTGCTCTTTGTGCAACAATATATCTCTTGCTAATAAGCAGTAATTTCTTTAAGTTTTTAATCTCCGTTATTGTACTTGTATTGATATCAGTCTTCTTATATAGTTCAGTAAAAATCTTAATCAGATGCATTACGGAGCAGAGAGCGCCGGAAGAAGAAGCTGTTGAAATACTGTCCATCACCAAAACAGGAATTTTTAACCATAAGGCAAAACAGCAATTGATCTGGGACGAAATTTCTGAAATTCAGATTATTGATGCTGTTATTTCGGTGACGGTAGATTTGTATCCTGAAAAAGATTTTCAATTATATTTAGGGGACACGGATGTTTATATGGATATGACCAGAGATGATTTTGCAAAATTACTTGGATGTCATTATAAAAAAGAAATTTATACCTATAATAGTCCTTTATCCTGTGGATGCGGAGGTTAATTGAGTGTATAATAGTAACCAGAATTACCAATTAAAATATTGACATTATGAAACCCGAATTTACTTCCATTTTACTGGATAACATACAGTTAGATTATGACCAGGATCCTTTGTGGAAAAGGATTTCAGAATATCAGATTGATCAGGCTGACGTCATTATTCCATTTTCCAGAAAATTAGCTCAGACTGAAGGTTGGACGAGAAGATTCTGTCTGCTTGCTATTGAAGAATATAAAAAGTTTGTTTATTTATGCTGTATCTCAAAAAACGGAGCCTCACCTTCAATCGTAGTAGATAAAGTATGGCATATGCACTTGCTTTATACCACCGAATACTGGAAAGAATTCTGTCCGAAGATCCTGGAAAGAGAACTGCATCATTTCCCAAACGTAGGTGGAATTAATGATTATCATAAGCATCAGGACTGGTATCTGGAAACATTAAAACTTTACATTAATATTTTCAGCCAAAATCCACGCGAAGGTTTATGGCGTATACCCAAAGAAATTATACCATTCCTGCTACCGGAAAATGGGAATAAGATAAAAAGTACCGAACAATTCACCTGGAAAAAAACCTTTGAAAAATTACATTCAAAGGTCTTCAATTATATTCATCACAGATCGGTTTTGAAATAAACCGTGACTGATTATTCTTCCATTAATTGCTTTTTGGCCTGTTGAAGACCTTCCGTGTCTTTATCAGAAAGTGTAGGATATTTGAGATTCATTTTTTCAAGAGTATCAATAATGATCTGGATAGCAGCTATTCTTGTAAACCATTTGCTGTCGGCAGGAAGTACATACCATGGAGCATGATCTTTTGATGTTTCATTGATGGCTGTTTCATAAGCTTCCATATATTGATCAAATAATGCTCTTTCCGGAAGATCCCCTACAGAGAATTTCCAGTTTTTTTCCTGCTCATCAATTCTGTCCAGAAGCCTTTTTTTCTGCTCATCTTTAGAAACATGTAAAAAGATCTTTACAACGGTTGTTCCGTTCTGTGAAAGGTGTTTTTCAAAATTTCTAATACTTTCATATCTGTTTTCCCAGAATTTATTGTCAAAATCTTTTACTGAAGACCACGTTTTTTCACTTAAATTATATTCAGGATGTACTTTGCAGACCAGAACACTTTCATAATGAGACCGGTTGAAAATCCCTATCATTCCTTTCTGTGGTAATGCAAGATAATGTCTCCATAAAAAATCATGGGAATACTCTTTAGAGCTTGGAGTTTTAAAGCTGGTCACATTACATCCCTGCGGATTTACCCCTCCGAAAACATGTTCTATCATACTGTCTTTTCCTGCTGCATCCATAGCCTGCAATACAACCAGGAGAGACTGGCTTCCGTCAGCGTATAATTTTTCCTGCAGTTCACGAAGCTTTTCTTTCTCCTGAATCAGCATTTGCTCTCCATCTTCTTTGGTAAGCTTTCCTTTATAAGATGTTGACGCTTTTTTTATTGAAAATTTTCCATTTACCTTAAAGTCATCTGAGAAATTGGTGTCCATATATTTTAAAGATTTAAAGATTTAAAGATTAAAAGATTTAAAGATTTAAAGATTAAAAGATTAAAAGATTAAAAGATTAAAAGATTAAAAGATTAAAAGATTAAAAGATTAAAAGAGGTTGTTATTAAAATTCAATAGGAGTGGGTTTTAGTCCAGCCATTTTTAAAAAAATAAATTCAAAAGGCTTCGGTCAAAACCTAAATAATATATTTGATAAATATCAATACCATTTCCTATTACCGATTATCTGCTACCTTCCACCTAAACTAACATAAATGTAATAAAAAAAACCGCCTCTATAGAGACGGTTTCTTTATTTTTTTGAGTAGAGATTACTTCGCAGCAGCCTTTTTAGCTAGTTTAGCAGCTTTCTTCTCTGCTTTAGCAGCTTCTTTCTGCTCTGCAGGAGTCAATACTTTTGTCTCAGCAACAGGAGCAGGAGCATTAGCGTCTACATTACCTTTAATGTAAATTACACTTCTACTGTTTGCAGGGTCGTTAGAGAAAACCTCAATCATTTTGTTGAAACCTCCAGGAATAGCTGTGTTGTATCCAACTTTGATTTTAGCAGATTTACCAGGCATAATAGGATCTTGACTGAACTCAGGAGTTGTACATCCACAAGAAGGCTTTACGTTTGAAAGAATCAAAGGCTTATCACCTGAATTCGTTACAGTAAAGAATCTCGTACCATCAGCATTAGGCTTAATAGTACCGTAATCGAAAGTTGTTTTATCAAATGTAATCGTTTGTGCAGATGCAATTGCAAATGTTCCGAATAATGCAATTCCTGCAATTAGTTTTTTCATATTCTTGAATGTTAATACGTTTGTTAGATAAATTTTGTGAAACAAAGTTAAAAATTATTTTAATTCATGCTTAAAAATTTTTTTCTTTAGACTATTTTTGCAAATTGCAAGCCAAAGAAATAGAATTTATGCAGATTTCAGAAAAGTACAATCCACAGGAAACAGAACAGAAATGGTACAATTACTGGTTGGAAAATAAATATTTCCACTCAGAACCTAATGATAAACCACCATATACCGTGGTCATTCCTCCGCCAAACGTAACGGGGATATTACACATGGGGCATATGCTGAACAATACCATTCAAGATGTTTTGGTCCGTCGTGCAAGAATGCGCGGGTTTAATGCTTGTTGGATTCCGGGAACAGATCACGCTTCAATTGCTACCGAAGCTAAAGTTGTTGCTAAATTGAAGTCTGAAGGAATCAATAAGTCAGATATTACCCGTGAAGAGTTTTTAACTCATGCATGGGACTGGACTCACAAATATGGAGGAACGATCCTTGAGCAACTGAAAAAACTGGGATGTTCTTGTGATTGGGACAGAACCCGTTTTACCATGGAAGATAACCTTTCAAAACAGGTTATCATAAGCTTCGTAGATCTTTATAATAAAGGAAAGATTTACAGAGGATACAGAATGGTCAACTGGGACCCTGAAGCAAAGA
This sequence comes from Chryseobacterium viscerum, assembly GCF_025949665.1. Lineage (NCBI taxonomy): Bacteria > Pseudomonadati > Bacteroidota > Flavobacteriia > Flavobacteriales > Weeksellaceae > Chryseobacterium > Chryseobacterium viscerum. The sequence goes on from NZ_JAPDFT010000001.1 coordinate 437,614, forward strand.
CCAATATTTCTGATGAAGAAGTAATATTCAAAGAACAGAACGGAAAACTGTATTTCCTTAAATATAAAATTGAAGGCTCAGAAGAGTTTCTTTCAGTAGCTACTACGCGTCCAGAAACTATTTTCGGGGACACAGCGGTATGTATCAATCCGAATGACGAAAGATATGCCCACTTAAAAGGTAAAAATGTAATTGTACCTATTGTAAACAGAGTAGTTCCAATTATTGAAGACGAATATGTTGACATTGAATTCGGAACCGGTGCTCTGAAAATTACGCCGGCACATGACGTAAATGACTACGAAATCGGACAGAAACATCAGCTGAAAATGATTGATGCCCTGGATGATGACGGAAATCTTAATGAACATGGTTTACATTATGCAGGGAAAAACAGATTTGACGTAAGAAAGCAGATTGCTAAAGAACTTGAAGAAAAAGATCTTTTACTGAAAGCTGAAGACTATGTAAATAAAGTTGGAACTTCCGAGAGAACAGGTGCCGTTATTGAACCTAAAGTTTCAGTACAGTGGTTCCTTAAAATGTCTGAGTTGGCTAAGCCTGCTTTAGATGTGGTAATGGATGATGAAGTGAAATTCTATCCTGAGAAATTTAAAAATACCTACAAACACTGGATGGAAAACATCCGTGACTGGAATATCTCCCGTCAGCTTTGGTGGGGACAGCAGATTCCTGCTTTTTACTACGGAACAGGAGATGACGATTTTGTAGTAGCTGAAGCTGCTGAAGCCGCTTTAGAATTAGCAAAACAGAAATCCGGAAATCCGGAACTTACTCTTGAAAGCTTAAGACAGGATCAGGATACATTAGATACCTGGTTCTCTGCATGGCTATGGCCAATGTCTGTATTTGAAGGGCTTTTAGATCCTGAAAATAAAGATATCAAGTATTATTATCCTACTTCTGATCTGGTAACTGCCCCTGATATTATTTTCTTCTGGGTGGCAAGAATGATTATGTCCGGACTGGAATATAAAAAAGAAGTACCGTTCAAAAATGTTTATTTTACAGGAATTGTAAGAGATAAGCAAAGAAGAAAAATGTCTAAATCTTTAGGGAACTCTCCGGATCCTATTGAATTAATGGAAAAATATGGTGCTGATGGAGTACGTGTAGGAATTCTATTGAGTTCTGCAGCAGGAAATGACCTTCTTTTTGATGAAGATCTAATGCTTCAGGGAAGAAACTTCATGACGAAAATCTGGAGTGCATTCCGTTTGATCAATATGTGGAACCATGAAGATAAACCTGCTGTCGCTACAGATCACCAGGCTATCGAATGGTTTGAGAATAAACTTAACAAAACAATCGTTGAGATTAATGATCAGTTCGAGAAATTCAGAATTTCTGATGCCCTGCATTTGATCTATAAATTAATTTGGGATGATTTTTGTGGTTGGTATCTTGAAGCGATTAAACCAAACTATGGAGAAGGCATTTCTAAAGAAGTTTATAATAAAACAATATATTTCTTTGAAGAATTGATGAAATTGCTTCATCCGTTCATGCCATTCCAGTCTGAAGAAATCTGGCAATTGATTTCGGAAAGAAGTATTGATGATGCGCTTGTTATTGCTCAGCAGAAGGATGCGGATAGCTTTAGTGAAGAAGTCATTAAAAACTTTGAAATTACAGCTGAATTGATTTCAGGAGTTAGAAATTACCGTCAGACAAAAGGAATTTCTCCAAGAGAGGCTGCTGATATATATACAAATGCTTCTGAATTTGCCAATGAAGCCGTAGTAAGAAAACTGGCTAATGTTTCTGAGATCCATTTTGGACAGAAAACAGATAAGCCAAGCTTTACTTTCCTGGTAGGAGCAACCGAGGTCTCTATTCCTCTAAGTGAAAACTTAGACTTGGGAGAAGAAAAAGCAAAAACTGAAGAAGAATTGAAATATTTAAAAGGATTCTTAGTTTCAGTAGATAAGAAACTTTCCAATGAAAAGTTTGTTGCTAATGCTAAGCCTGAAGTTGTAGAAGTGGAGCGTAAGAAGCAGAAAGATGCTCAGGATAAAATTGCGATCCTTGAAGAGAAACTGAAAAGTTTGTAAAATATTTTAAATACTCCTTAAAATATGGATGACAATAGGGATATTTTAACATTAAATAGTAGAACGGTTGCTTCAAATCCTGGAAGGGTTAGAGTAATGCCATTTGTATTGATAAAATACATCTATAAACCTATTTATTTGTTAATTGCTTTATTGTTTTCGTTAGCTTTTGCATTGGATGTTTCATGGCTATGGGGAGGATTTGCTTTTATTATTCTTTTACTGGTAAATATTTTTTATTGGAGAAGACAAAAAGAACATTTTAAATATGGAGATTCTAACGGAGCAATAGTCATTTCTGAAAAACCTAAAATGATTGCAGTCACTACCAATCTCTCCAAAGGTTTTGGAGGTAAGTTTCCTGTCATAAAGATTTTGCCTTATAAAGGAAAAGGAAAACTCAATGATAGGATAGGAACAGTTGCTCTTTATGAAAATTCTGAAGAAAAGCCCCACTGGAATGACTTTTTTCCAGTTCCTGTAGACTATGTTAATAATAATAAAGAGGAATTGAATACTGTTTTGGAATCATATTCAGAAGAAAGCTGGGATGTTTTGGAAAGCAGAATAAAGCAGCTAAAGCAACCATATAGAGAAGGATTATTTAAAATATTTGATGAAACAAGCAGTTGGTAAAAAGTATAGATATTTTTATCCTTGAAGAGAAACTGAAAAGTTTGTAAAATATAGACAGTAAAGTTTGTCAGAATCTCAGGCTGGATACAGATGGAAAATTGTATCCAGCCTGATGGTTTAAAGAATACATAAAATGACACATATAGAAAACATAAAAAAACTATTCTCGAAGGATTTTGTAGAAAATCCATTGTTAGAAAGTTTTGAAGCAGGAAAGATCTATCTTTCCAGTGGAAAGCTGGTTGCCTGCGATCCATTAATCACCAATGATATGCTTCCTTTCACCACAGAATTTCCGAAGGGAGATTTTTCTGTGATGGTACACAAAGAAAGAAACAGTAACTGTGTGGCTTATGCCGAAATCATATTCAATAATTCTGAAATTAAAGAATGGAAACTGGCCACCACAGCCGGGCAGAATATAAAAGATCTGGCAAAAGAAGAAATTTTTGGTTATCCTGTAGAAAGCGGGATGGGATGCTTTATGGATGTTGATACTCAAAACAGTCTCAATGAGCTTGAACAAAGGTTATTCCAGAATAAAGGCGGAGATTTTATGGGAATCTACGAAGAGTTTTTCCATGAGTATTTCTTTGATGAAAACGGAGCTATTGATCAATATGCTTTCCTAAAACCTGCAAAGGAACATCCTGGAACTATATTTGCTTTTGAAACCGGATATGGTGAAGGATTTTATGCCAGTTATATAGCGTATGATCAGGATCAAGTGCCTGTGAAAATAATTACTGAATTTATAGAAATAAGTTAATTTAAAATTAGCTATTTTTGGAACACGATTTTGTCAGTTATAAATTTTAAAGCTAATACAAAACACAATGAATTTCTCATCAGAACAACCCCGAATTATTGTTGTGGGCAGCTCATCCATAGATTTGGTTCTTGAAACCGAAAAACTTCCTTCACCCAACGAAACGGTTTTAGCCGTTAAGTCAGATAGTTATTTTGGAGGTAAAGGAGCCAATCAGTCGGTAGGTACTGCCAGGCTGGGGGCAAGTGTGTACTTTATAGGATGTGTGGGAATGGATCCCCTTGGGCAGCAGATTATGAGAAATCTGGTAAGTGAAAATGTGAATGTAGGTTTTGTACATGAAACAGATAAAGATGCTACAGGAACAGCCTACGTAACGACTTCTCACGGCAATGCGGCTATTGTTGTAGTGCCGGCAGCCAATAAACATCTTAGCAAATCACATATAGACGAAGCCGACAAGTATTTTAATACTGCAGATCTTGTGCTGGTACAACTTGAGGTTTCTATGGAGGTGGTGGAGCATACCGTTAAAAAAGCCAAGAAATATGGAAAAAAAGTAGGTTTGTATGCTTCTCCTGCAATGAGAGTCAGTGAAGAAATTTTAGAAAAGGTTGATTTTATTGTAGCGAAGAGTAACGAATTATACACCATTTTCGGAGAAGAAAAAAGGGAAGAGGTCCTTAAGAAATATTTCAATAAAGTTTTTGTAAGAGATGATACCAACTCAACCATTTATTTTGATGGTACTGAGATGAAATATTACAGAAACGACAAAGATGAGAAAGTTTATAAAATGGGAATGGGTGATGCATTTACTTCAGGATTTGCTATCGCTCTTTGTCATGGAAACTCTATCGAAGAATGTGTGAAATTTGGAAATGAAGTTTCATCAAGAGTTTCCGGAGGTAAGGGTTCTCAGACAGGCCTGCCAAGAATGTCAGATTTCTTTTCTTAAAACTATTTACGACATATTAAAAGTCTAAAACTTAACATAAAAGTATAAGTAAAAATGTCCACTTTTATAGTGGATTTTTTTCTTTTTATACTATGGAAAAACTAATACTTACCACGGAAGATCATATTTCTTTGGCTGTCCATCTCTTTAAACCGGAAAAAAGTAATGGGAAACTATTGCTGATCAATTCGGCAACAGGAGTAAAACAGCAGGTGTACTTTTCTTTTGCTAGTTATTTTTCTGAACAGGGATTTACCGTGATCACTTACGATTACAGGGGAATAGGACTTTCCAAGCCGAAAGATATGAGAGGATTTCATGGTTCGATGAGATTGTGGGGCTCAAAAGATTATAAAGCTTTAACTGGATACATCAAAACACACTTTAAAGACCACAAAAAGTATTGCTTAGGTCATTCTGTAGGCGCATTGATTCTGGGAATGAATGAAGATTCGGAAATATTTGAAGAATTTGTTTTTGTAGGAACACAAAATGCTTTTGTTGGCAACCTTAAAGGAGTTACAAAAATTGAAGCCTATCTGGGGTTTGGAATTGCCCAGCCATTAACCACTTCATTATTAGGATATTTTCCGGCACATTGGTTTGGACTGGGAGAAAGTCTTCCAAAAAATTGCGCATATGACTGGAGAACCTTAATTTTAAACAAGAAATCAACCAACAGGCTGTTGGAGAAAATTGATAACTTTTCTAGAAATTTGACACAGAAAGTATTTGTAATCCGCGCAGAAGATGATATCTGGCTGACAGAAAGAGGCGTATTAAGCTTATTGAACAATACTTACCCTAATCTTAAACCAACGTACAGACTGATCGCTGTTTCAGAATCTGATAAAAAGGAAATCGGACATGTCAATTTTTTTAGAAGCTACAACAGCAAACTCTGGGATATTATTTTAAATGAACTGATAGATAAATGAAAAGTACGATTGATAACACGGTAGCATTTGTAAAAGAAAAATTAGAAGGAGCAGAAGCAGGACATGACTGGTTCCATATTGAAAGAGTATGGAAACTGGCAGCTCAGATAGCAGAAACAGAAAATTGTAATAAAGAGGTGGTAGAATTATCTGCCCTTCTCCATGATATTGCAGATCCTAAATTTCATAACGGCGACGAAACCATTGCTCCCAAAATATCCAGAGCATTTCTTGAAGAACAGAACGTTCCTGAAGAAACGATCCAGCAGGTTTTATTTGTAATTGAAAATATTTCGTTCAAAAACAGAGATCAGGCTCCGGTAAATCCATCTATTGAACTGCAAATTGTGCAGGATGCAGACCGTATTGATGCAATAGGAGCTATTGGAATTGCCAGAACATTCAATTTTGGAGGTTTTAAGAATAACCTGATGTATCACCCGGATATGAAACCTAAACTGGGAATGTCAAAAGAAGAATATAAAAAGTCTGATGGAACAACCATCAATCATTTCTACGAAAAACTATTGCTTTTGAAAGATATGATGAATACCCAAAAAGGAAAAGAAATGGCCGAAGAAAGACACAATTATATGCTGAATTTCCTCGACCAGTTTTATAAAGAATGGAATGTAGATTAGAAAATATTATATCCCAGAATTATGGAAGCATACTTTAGGTTTGCTTCAGCCCCTTTTTCTTCAAATAGATTCATGCCTGTATTATATCTTGCCTCTAATATGTATTTGTTATTATAGTTATATCCTATTCCAAATACAGCACTTTTGAAAGCCTGGGATGAAGATAGCTTTAATCTATCAAATACATATCCGTCATAATCTACAGAGAAATCCTTAGCGGAACTGGTTTTAAGCGTCAGGAGATTAATTCCGGCATTAATAAAAATCTTTGATTTATCATTGATGAACATGTAGTGTCTTACACTTAGAGGAATACTGATAAATGAATAATTTTCTACATTGATGTTATACAAATTACCATTAGTTGTTCTTATAGCCGTCTTATTATTGTAAAGAGAGAATGTAGGTTCAGCTACAACTGACCATTTGCCTCTATTGAAAGGTAATACAATTTCTGCCTCAACTCCTATTCTAAATCCGGTTTTTGAAGGAGCTCCTTCATTACTAAGGGTTTTTGTTATTTCCAATGGTGAATAAAAATTGAGACCGGGTCTAACCGCTAAGTTCAACTTTGAATTTCTTTTAGTTTCAGAAACATTTTCCTCGTTAGTAGTTCCGGAAAATTTGCTGTTATAGGTTGAGAAAATTTTCTTCAGGTCATTACTGGTATATTTTGTTTTTGGAGCGATTGCTTGGGCTACATTGTCATTTGAGAATATGGTCTTCAATTGATCAATATATTCTTCGTTAGTTGCAACCTGCAGATTATTTCCATTGAAAAAGTATTTTTTATAAATCAATGGCTTGATAGAAGAATCAGAATCAGAATAAAAATATCTTATTACATTGCGCCCTTGGTAAGAATACAGATTTTTATTACCTGTTGCTATTTCTTTAAGGAATACGGAAGCCTTTTTAAATTCAGGTTCCTTGATGGAAGAAAGATCTCCTGTATTATCAGAAGAGTAATCAATATCACCATTGTAAGTAACATATTTTACATCATTATAGATACCAAATTCTTTAATTGTAGAGGGATTTCCTGTACTTTCTCCTGATGCTTCATCCATTTTATAAGTGAAACTGTCAGGATTGTTGGCCCATCCCTGATTTTTGATGAGTATTTCTTTTCTTACATCATTGCTACTGATGATATAGCCTTTTTCGAATTTTATTTGTGCGGAAATGAGCACGATACAGAAGGAAAGCAGCACCGAGAATGTTTTTTTCATGGTTAGTTAGGATTAAAAACTTGGGCGCAAATATAGATAAAATAGAGATAAGAAGTATCTTTGTAAAATATGACACTCATTATTTTTATAATATTCCTGGCTTCTGTTCTTTCTTTGGTCCTGTTTAAGGTAAAATCAGGAAGTATGGCAAAGTGGGCGAAGCTGTTTCGTATTGTAACAGTAGTTTTTTCAATCTCTGTTTTTACATATTGGTTTATCAAGAAAAGTGCTGTAGCATTTGTGGATAATTCTGTGGGGCTGCAGGTCGTCAATAAGCTTCCTCAGGCATTGGATTTTTACCTGATCAATGTAAATAAAAACGATAAGAATGTAACCCTTGAGCCCAAGCATATTGGTAAAATACGACCGGAATACTACAGGATAGAATACCTGAAAATGGATAAGTCTGATGAATACTGGATTGTGGGCTATCTCGGAAAGAAAAACCTGGTGTACTTTTCCCAGCATTCCGTACCGAATAAAAATATTGATCAGATTGTAGAAGTTCAGAATTACATCAATCAAAGTATGAAACTTTCTGAATCGGCAAAAAAGCAGGTAGATGCCTATAATTATGAGAACACAAAACTTGGGATCTGGATTGCATTGGATTTCCTGCTTCTGTTTCTCAATCTGGTATTGCTTCTGAAGAAAAATAAATAAGAATAGAATGGGTAATGAGTCTTTTTATAGTACCCATTACCCATTATTATTTTGCTAAGGATAATCCAGGATCTGCATAATTTGCTCCTTGAATTCCTCAGGACAGGACCTGATAAGTTTGTCTTTACTCTGTTTACTGATTTCTTTTGGGGTAACCCATTCCGTTTTATTGGAATTAAGACTGTGATAATCAAATACTCTTTTTATGGTATTGTTTTCATAAAAAGTATATTCATCACCAAGCCAGTTATTGGCAATACTGATTTTGCAAATTTCCTTTTCCATGATTTATGTTTTAAAGTATAATGTATTGTGAAATACGCTATACTCTAATTTATGAAATTTTTCATTATGAAAAAGGGTGTTGCGTCAATCTTTATCTTGTACCCGCTTTATACTATCTAAAATAACGTACCTGTACTTTCCGTTGCCATTTGTGGAACATGAATATCAGTTTTCCATTCTTCATTCAGTTTCTTGATGAAATATGCGGATAATAGAGGAGATGCTTTTTCAATATTCTGGTGTACGAAAAAGTAGAGATTCTGAAGGCCTTCTTTTTTCCATTTTGTGAGATGTTTCAACCAGTCATCCAACCTTTCATAGTCACTTTCAGCATTGGCTCCTACATAACGGATAAATGCATTAGGTGTAGTAAGACGCATGTGAAGCATATCTCTTCTTCCGGCAGTGTCTACGATGATATTGGTGATGTTGTGAGCTTCAAAGAGATCACAGGTTGTATTAAGGATCTCTTCATCGGTAAACCATTCCGTATTTCTGAGTTCTATAGCTAATGGAACTTCTTTAGGCCATTCTTTTACAAATTTTTCCAGTCTGTCATAATCCTTGGGTTTAAAATTATCATGAAGCTGAAGAAAAGCCATTCCCAGTTTTTCATCAAAATTGATTACCGCTGAGGCAAAATGTGTTACCGGATCAGTCACATCAATCAGTCTTCTGAAATGGGAAACGGTGTTAGTAATCTTGGGGAAGAATTTAAAATTATCAGGGGTTTTTTCTTTCCATGTTTTTACCTGGTCCGGAGTGGGCATTCCGTAGAAAGTTGCATTCAGCTCAATAGAATTAAACTGAGTGGCATAATAGGTCAGTTCATCTTTAGTTCCTTTAGGATAGAATCCTTTAAGATCTGTTTTATTCCATTTTGCACATCCGATAGAAATATTTTCCAGTCCTTTTTTATTAAGAGCCAGTATATCTTTGGTTTTAGGATGATCTTTTGGTAATGTGAAATCTATTTTTGATGGGTCCTCTACTTGTCCGAATTTCATATCTGTAGTTTTGGTATTAAACAATAAACACAAATATAAACCAAAAATATCAGAGCTTCTATGATTTTCATGGAAAGTAATTCAACAGGAAATGATTGTTGATAGTGAAATTTTAAGAAATTAAAACCTTTTGAAATGCTCGGTAAATAGGACGATTTTTATGTTTTTCTTTAGAATTTTTTTTAAGATTTTCACGATGTTCCTATTAAGTTTTTTTTAAGGAAATGTTAAACATTCTGTTACGTAATGTTAATTCTATGTTACCATACTTCACTTTTACTAGGTCTAATTTTACACCAAGTTTATAGCGAATAAAATATGAAGAAAAAAATCATCTGTGCTTTTGCTCTGTTATCGTTTGGGTTTGCATTTTCACAGGAAACCAGTTCTAAAATTTTTGGAAGATTAAAGGGAATTTCTTCCGAAGTTACAGTAAAGGTAATACATATACCTACCAATAGTACCTTTGAAACGAAAAGTAACAGCAAAGGGCAGTTCAGTTTGGATAATCTTCAGCCGGGAGGACCTTATAAAATTGAAATTTCTGACGGATCACAGGTTATCTATGAAAACCCGAATCTGCAGCTTTCTTTGGGAAATAACGACTTACCTGTAGTAGAAGTAGGAAGTAAAGAAAAGACAATTGATGAGGTGAAAATTACTTCTAAAAAGACCACTGCAAAATATGGAGTGGGGATCAGCCAGGCTCAGATTTCCGGACTTCCTAACATCAATCGCGGAATTCAGGATGTTACCAAACTGATTCCCCAGAGTGCTAACAACTCTTTCAACGGAACTAATTTCCGTTATAATAACGTGACGATTGATGGGTCTATCAATAACGACGCTATTGGTTTCAGCCCTTCACTGGGAGGGCAGACCGGTACTTCAGGAATGCCGGGAAGCAGTACGCGTTCCAATTCTATAAGTTTGGATGCCATTCAGGATGTGCAGGTTTACATTGCTCCTTATGATGTGAAGCTCGGAAATTTCCTTGGAGGAAGTATTAATGCCGTAACCCGAAGCGGAAGCAATGATGTTACAGGTTCAATCTATGCATACGGAAGAAACGCAGCCATTACCGGTAGAAACAGAGTAGGGGATAATTCTAAAATGCCTAGTGATTTTGAAGACTTTATCTATGGTGGAAGAGTAGGATTGCCGGTTGTAAGAGATAAAGTGTTCTTATTTACCAACCTGGAGTACACCAAAAGAACAGATCCTGTTTTCTATAATGCCAACGATCCGGGGGCATTGGTGAATGAGCAAGTAGCGCAGCAGATTTCAGATTTTGTACGAAATAAATATGGATTCAACGCAGGAAGTTTCAATCAGTACAATAACTTCTCTGAAAGTTCTAAACTTTTCAATAAGTTAGACTGGAAGATTAATGATAAACATACTTTATCCATTAAAAACAATACGGTATTTTCACAGGCATCCAACCTGGAAAGAGACGGAGCCAACTTCAGATTCTCCAGCATGGATTTTATTCAGAAAAATACAGCGTCTACCACTACACTTGAATTGAAAAGCCGTTTTAATGATAAATGGAGCAACAATTTAGTGGTGGGATATTCTTCCATTCATGATTACAGAGATCCTACTTCTGGAAACGCGATGTTCCCACAGGTGGAAATTGCTTACAACGGAGGAACTATTCTTCTTGGAAATGACAGAGAAGCTACCGTTTTCAATATGAAGCAAAAGACTTTCGAAATTACGGATAACCTTACCTACAAAACAGGAAATCATACCTTCTTATTGGGAACTCACAATGAATTGTATAATATCAACTATGGTTTTGTGAATGCTTTGAACGGAAGAATTTCCTATAAAAACCTGACTGATTTTTATAATGGAACACCTGCAAGAATAAGAGGTACTTATCCTTTCAACGGAGACAGCAGAGAAAACCTTTTTGATAATCCGTATGCTCAGTATAAAGTAAACTTGCTTTCCATGTATCTTCAGGATGAAATCAATTGGGGAAGAGTGAGACTTTCACCGGGAGTAAGAGTAGATTATACAGACTTACCGAATAAACCGCAGCTGAGCCCATTGGTAACCAATTCGCCTCAGGATCCAAATGCTGGAAATACTTACAATTATACCCCACTAAGTCAGCTTACCAACAATTATCTGAATAAACCGACATTCTCTCCAAGACTTGGATTTACGATTGATCTTACAGAGAACAGATCTATGGTACTAAGAGGAGGGTCAGGTATTTTTGTGGGAAGAATTCCTTTTGCATGGCTGGGATACGCTTATTATAATGATGGAGTAGGTTTTGGAAGCTATGATTACAATGGGCCAACGGCGGCACAGCTTGCTGCCAATGGAGACCCATTGAACAGTGCCAATTTCCCGAAATGGCAGAACTCTTCAAAAGTACAGGTTGATCTTATTGATAATAATTTTAAAATGCCAAGAGTATGGAGAAGTTCATTAGCTTTCGATTATACGCTTGCAGGGTATAAACTGACTTTGGAGGGTATTTATACAAAAGTGCTTTATGATCTGAAATTCCAGCAGGTGAACAAGACAGACAACGTGACGTATTACAGCTATGATACGAATCATGAAATGCCAATCTATACCACAAATATCAACAGCAACTTCTCTAATGCCTATCTTTTATCCAATACTAAAGAGGGATACCGTTATAACCTGACGGCACAGCTTTCAAAATCCTATGATTTCGGATTTAATTTCTTTGTGGCTTATACTTACGGAGATGCTAAAGATATTACCAACGGGATCCGAAACTCTATGGAAAGTAACTGGCAGATGAACCAGTCTCTTACTCCTAACGATCCGAAACTGACAACCTCTAATTTTGCAATCAAAAACAGAGTAGTAGCCAATCTGGGGTATGCCTTTAATATTTCCGATATGAACAGATTATATACCAATGTATATTTCAATGCACAGTCCGGAAATCCTTTTTCATGGGGATTTGTAAACAGTACAATTGCCAATACGGGACAGGCTGCAGGGCTTGCTTATATCTTTAAAGATGCTGCAGAAGCTTCCAAATATATTGTTCCTATAAAAGATGCTGCAGGAAATATAGTCGTAACTGCCCAGCAGCAGATTGCAGATTATGAAAACTTTGTCAACAGTAATGATTATCTGAAATCCAGACGAGGGAAGTTCACGGAAAGAAACGGTGATGTCACTCCATGGAATATTCAGGCAGATATCAGAATCATGGATGAGATTAAGCTGAGTAAGAAATCTAAGAATAATATTCAAATTTCATTGAGTATCATCAATTTTACCAATCTGTTAAACAAAGATTGGGGGAAAGTCTATTTTGTGCCTAATACTTTCAACTCTACAGCAAGTGTAGGACTGACAAAGGTTGGAAATATAGCTACAGGACAACCTTCTGCGGGAGATCCTACATACAATTTCAAAACTCCGGGATTGCCGTATACTATTGATCAGTTTGCATCAAGATTCCAGGCTCAGCTGGGAGTACGATACAATTTTTAATGACGCTTTTACATTTTACTTCATATAATTCTTTTTCAAAGGTTCGGATTTTCTTTCCGGACCTTTTTCATGAATTATAAACTATAAATTATTATTGATAAATGATGCCAACAGAAGAAATATATTTTATTCTTACTAAATCATTTTAAATACACACAATCATCTGTGAAAATCTGCGCAATGTGCGGGAAATGCTCAAAATAATTATATACAAGCTGTAATTATTCAATAGGAATGGGCTGAAGCCCGTTTTCATAAAACAAACCCTCCACTGGCTTTAGCCAAAACTTATTAACATTGAAAACGACAAAAGCACACCTTTCGGTATGCTTTTGTAAATATAGTGTGTTTATTACTTGATCTTATGCCTCACAGCTTGAACATGATACAAAGTTGACCATCATTTCTTTTGAAACAGAAGAACTTCTTTGGTAGTAAAGTGTTTTTACTCCTTTTTTCCAAGCTTCAATATAAAGATAGTTAACATCTTTTACAGGCATTGTAGAAGGAATCTGAAGATTCAGTGACTGTGCCTGGTCAATGTATTGCTGTCTCTGTGCTGCCTGAGAGATAATCTCCATTGGAGAAATTTCTTTGAATGTTTTGAATACTGCCTTTTCTTCAGGGGTAAGCTCATTAAGATGCTGTACAGATCCGTGGTTCAACATGATTGTTCTCCATGTTTCTTCGTTATCCAATCCTTTTTCTTTCAATAGTTTTGCAAGGTATTTGTTTTTACGCATAAAGTTTCCTTTAGCAAGACCTGCTTTATAATAGTTAGAAGAGAAAGGCTCGATTCCAGGAGAAGTCTGTCCTAAGATTGCTGAACTTGAAGTAGTAGGAGCGATAGCCATTGTAGTGGTATTTCTTAACCCGTATCCTTTCAATACTTCCGGTTCTCCATAGATGTTGGCAAGCTCTCTTGAAGCCTGCTCAGCCTGCTCTTTAATATGTCTGAATGCTCTTGCGTTGAACTGGGTTGCTTCAAAGCTTTCAAACGGAATCATATTTTTCTGTAAATAAGAGTGGTATCCTAAAACTCCTAATCCAAGAGCTCTGTGACGCATTGCAAAGTTTCTTGCTCCCTGCAGATAGTAGTTACCTTCAGTTTTGTCAATAAACTCTGATAATACAGCATCAAGGAAGTATACTGCTAATTTTACAGCATCTGTATCTTTCCACTCATCATATAGTTCAAGGTTCATAGAAGACAGACAGCAGATGAAAGATTCTTCCATAGTAGACGGAAGCATGATTTCAGAACAAAGGTTACTTGCATTTACCGTCATTCCTAAATCTTTATACACCTGAGGTTTATTTCTGTTTACGTTGTCTGTGAAGAAAATATACGGAAGACCTTTTTGCTGGCGGCTTTCCAATACTCTTGCCCAAACTTTACGTTTTTCCATATCACCGTCTATCATATCCTGCATCCAGTAATCTGGTACACATACTCCGGTAAACAGGTTTTGAATCGGGCTACCGATATCTTTAATGGATAAAAATTCTTCAATATCTCCGTGGTCAATATCTAGGTAAGCAGCAAAAGCTCCTCTTCTTACGCCTCCTTGTGAAACAACGTCCATAGCCGTATCAAAAAGCTTCATGAATGAAACTGCTCCTGAAGATTTTCCGTTATCAGTTACAGCGGTTCCTCTATTTCTCAATTCCCCGAAATATCCTGAAGTACCACCTCCGATTTTAGTCTGCATGATTACTTCACCCATTTTGTGAGTAATCCCTTCGATGCTGTCCGGAATGTGAGCATTGAAACATGAGATAGGAAGTCCCCTTTCTGTTCCCATATTTGCCCATACAGGAGAAGAAAAACTGATCCATCCTTTCGTGATCATTTCTTTGAATGCCGGTTGAAGTTCGGGTTTGTATAACCTTTTTGCAGCGGCAGTGGTAATTCTGTCGATAGCTCCGTCTACCGTTTCACCTTTCAACAGATATCCTCTGTTCAGCATCTGCTCAGACTCTTCATTGAGCCACCATATATTTGAATTTTGCTCTTCCATAGATGTTATATTTTCGAATTCCGGAATGAGAGAATCACTCCGGAATTTTGTTTTTTTATATTATTGATTGTAAAATTTCTACTTTGTGGGAACCGTTCAGCCCGCTTTCATCTCTTAATCTCTGAAATTCTTTAAAAGACGGAACATTCAAAACTTCATGCTGAACTTCTTCGTTGATGTAGTTTGAATAATGTACAAAAGTAACACCATCTTCCTTTACAAAAACTTTGTATTCAAAAGTGGAAGGATCTAAATTTTTGAAATCTTCCAGAAACTTTTGGATATTGGTTTTATTGTTTGGAACAAATTCCGGTTTTACCGTATAGCTTACTATTACATTGATCATTTCTTCTGTATTTGTGCTTTATTAATGAACAGCAATTCCATTTATTAATCAGAAAAGGATAATCCTAATACTGACTGTTTTGACGCTCGCTTCGCTCGCGCCTCTGTATTAAAACAAATCGTTTGCTGTAATACTCTTGTCGTGTTTTGTGTAGTCTACAGGTCTTTTTGCAAAGAAATCATCCAGTGAATTCGCGAAAACTTCCTCTTCGAACCATACCATTGGTTTGTATTGTTCCGGAGTGATGTTGTATCTTGTTTTCATGTTGATTTTCTTCAAGCTGTCATCCACACGGTATTTCATGAAGTTCAACAGGTCTTCTTTGGAAACATTGTCGATTTCTCCTAGTTCAAAGATCCAGCTAAGGATATCACCTTCTCTTGCGATAGACTCGTCTACCAATGTATAGATATCTTCAATATCGCTGTCTGTTAATAAGTCAGGTTGTTCCTCACGGATTTTGTTGATCAGGTAGATTCCTGCGTTGGCGTGAATCTGCTCATCTACTGAAGTCCATGCAATGATATTGGAAACGTTTTTCATGAATCCTTTGAATCTTGTGAAAGAAAGGATAATGGCAAACTGCGAGAAAAGAGAAACGTTTTCCACTAAAATACTGAACAGCAATAAAGCGGAAACATATTCTTTCGGAGTAGCAGAATTAGCATGCTTTAAAGCATTTCCTAAAAACTCGATTCTTCCTTTTACAGCAGGAATTTCGATTACATTAAGGAATTCATCATTATATCCTAATACCTCTAATAAACGGGAATATGCTTCAGAATGACGAAACTCGCATTCTGCAAAAGTAGATCCTAATCCATTGAATTCCGGCTTTGGAAGGTGGTTGTATAAATTTCCCCAGAATGTCTTTACAGACACCTCGATCTGTGCAATGGCTAACAGCGCATTTTTCACAGCATGCTTTTCATGTGGTTCCAACTGCGAATGAAAATCCTGAACATCTGCAGTAAAGTCCACTTCCGAATGCACCCAGAACGATTTGTTGATTGCCTCTACAAATTGAAGAACCTCCGGGTATTCAAATGGCTTATAGCTTACTCTTTTATCAAAAATTCCCATATTAAATATCTTTATAATTAAATAATTTAGATCTCTGTGGATAATGTTCCGGAAATACTTAACTTTTTGTTTATCTGTAAGTTGTGAATTAAAGTTATTCACTTCCCCAAATTCATATTTCTTGTAAAGAACTAATAGCAAAGTTCGAAAAAAAGAACTGATTTTGAAAGAGGTAAATACTAATCGGCTGACTTTTAGCCTGAAAAGTTTTCCACATTTACATGAAACAGGCTCGAATAATAGGCTAGACCGCTATCTTGGGGGTAAATGGGTGTAAATTCATAGTTACAGTTAAACAGAAAAACATAAACCATTATAAATAAAGGTATAATTAGTTAAACAAAAAAATATTTGAATAAATTTTTATTCTTGTAACAATTTGAAAATATCATCTACTTATTGGGTATAAAAACATACATCACTTAATGTTAGTAATTCAGGATTTAAATAAGTCATACGATACAGGGAAAAGCAAGCTTCATGTTCTCAAAGGAATTAATCTGAATATTTCTGAAGGGGAGTTTGTTTCTATTATGGGAAGTTCCGGTTCCGGAAAATCTACGCTTCTTAATATTATTGGGATTCTGGACGAAAAAGACTCAGGAACCTATGAATTGGATGGAGTTCCTATTGAACATTTATCTGAAATAAAAGCTGCGGAATACAGAAGCAGGTTTTTAGGATTTATTTTTCAGTCTTTTAATCTTATCAATTATAAAACAGCTTTGGAAAATGTAGCACTTCCTCTGTACTATCAGAATGTACCGAGAAAAGAGCGAAATCAGAAAGCTATGGAATATCTTGAAAAAGTGGGATTGGCACAATGGGCAAACCATCTTCCGAGTGAACTTTCCGGAGGACAGAAACAAAGGGTAGCTATTGCAAGAGCATTGATAACAAATCCAAAAGTGGTGCTTGCAGATGAACCTACCGGCGCGCTGGACTCCAAAACCACTCATGATATTATGAAACTTCTTCAGGATATCAATAATGAGGGGAAAACAATCATTGTTGTAACCCACGAACCGGATGTTGCTGCACAAACGAAAAGAAATGTAATACTGAAAGATGGGGTTATTGAAAGTGATGAGTTTATTAAGCAGATTGTACTATAAGTGAATAGTGAATGGTCAATTTTGCTTCGCAAGTGAATTTTATAATGAGGAGGATAAATAATTTATAACGGACACAAATGAATATGAAAAAAAATAAAAATGTTTTTAAATCTGAATCATTATAAGCTTGATGTTTATCAGTCAGCCCGAAAATTAAGAATAGAATGTTATAAAGTTTTATCTAAAATTCCTGATCATGAAAAGTTTAATATAATTGACCAGATACGAAGAGCTTCTACTTCAGTGGTATTAAATATTACCGAAGGGTGTTCAAGAAAATCTGAACTGGAAAGGAAAAGATATTTTGAAATTGCCAGAGGTTCAGTTATTGAGTTGGATTCTTGTTTTGATATCGTTATAGAATGTAATTATATTAAAATAGAAGAATTAACAAAAATTGAAAATTTAATAAAAACAACATTTATCCTATTAAGTAAAATGTTGAAAAAAGAGTAGAAATGTGAAAATGAACTTTGCTTCGTAATCGAAATAAAATAGGAGAAAAAAATTGACAACAAAGTTAATTGACTTCGAAGAAAATTAAGAGCGAAGCTAATTGACTTTTTTACAAAGTAAAAAAATAAAAACTATGTTTGACCTAGATCGTTGGCAGGAAATATTCAGTTCTATCCGGAGTAATGTACTTCGGACGGTGCTTTCAGGGTTTACAGTAGCTTTGGGACTGTTTATTTTTATTGTACTTTTTGGAATTGGAAAAGGACTTCAGAATGCTTTCTCTGAAGGATTTGCCGGAGACGCTAAGAACCTTATTATTATTTCAACAGGAAAAGCCACTTTAGCTTATAAAGGTTTGCAGTCTGATAGAAATGTTTCAATGAATAACGCAGACTATGATTTTTTGATTAATGCAGATAAGAAAAAAGCGGGTCCTTCAAGTCCTAGGTATAGCGCCAATTTAATGGTGAAATATGGGAAAGAGAGTGGTCTTTATCAGATCAATGGTGCAGAGCCGGGGGAGCAGGTTATTGAAAATAGAAAAGTTATTGATGGTCGTTATCTGACATCTATGGATTTGGCTAGGAAATTAAATGTTGCAGTAATTGGAAGAATGGTTCAGCGGGATTTGATCAAAAATGGAAATCCTATTGGAAAAGAGCTGGATATTAATGGAACGATGTACAAGGTGATTGGAGTCTTTTCAGATGATGGAGGAGACAGGGATGAAAGACATATTACAGTTCCTATTACCACTTTACAGCAGATGAAAAAGGGTTCTGATACGGTGAATATAGCATATATCACATATAATGATAAGTTGACTCCGGATCAGGCCATAAAATACGGTGATGAGTTACAAAATAAATTAAAAGCCAGAAAGAATGTTTCTCCTGATGATGAAAATGGAGTACGTGTCTGGAATAATGCCAAAAACATGAATGATACATTTACGTTTATGGCAGTTCTTACAGCTATTGTAGGATTCATTGGATTAGGGACACTATTGGCCGGAATTATCGGGATCAGTAATATCATGGTGTATATCGTGAAAGAAAGAACCAAAGAAATCGGAGTACGAAAAGCTATTGGGGCAAAACCAAGCGGAATCGTAGGGCTGATTGTTCAGGAAAGTGTTGTAATTACAGTGGTATCCGGACTTATTGGAGTGGGAATAGGTGTTTTGACATTAAGTCTTATTGGTGACAGTCTTGAAGAATTCTTTATCAAAAGCCCAAGTGTAGGCTGGGGAGCCATTATTATGGCATTCATTGCACTGATTTTTTCAGGATTGATTGCTGGATTTGTGCCCGCATACAGAGCTTCAAGAATCAAACCTATTGAAGCATTGAGAACAGAATAATATAAGCTAAAAAGCAAGTCTTTAGTTAAAAGGATGAATGGAATTCATAACTCATAATTTATAACTTATAATTCAAAAAGGTGAATATCATATTTAAAAAAGATACTTGGCAGGAGATCTATTACTCATTGAGGAATAATAAACTCCGAACATTTCTTACCATGATTGGCGTAGGATGGGGGATGTTTTTGTATGTAAGCCTTCTTGGAGCCGCAAAAGGAATGGAAAATGGTTTTGATAAATTATTTTCAGGTTTTGCTACCAATTCAATATTCCTGTGGGCGCAGAAAACATCTATTCCATATGAGGGTTTTCCCAAAGGAAGAGAAGTACATCTGAACTTAGCTGATATGGAAATGCTGAAAAGAAGAGTAACTGCCATAGATTATATCTCGCCGCAAAATGCAAGAGGAAGTTTTACCGGAACACCGGGAGAAGCAATGTCAAGGAATGGGAAAAACGGAACGTATTCGCTTACCGGAGACTACTCTGTAGGAAATAAAATTTCAGAAAAGAAACTGATTTTTGGACGTTATATCAATGATGCTGATGTTTCAGGAAATAAAAATGTAGTGGTTATAGGAGAAGAGATTTATAAAAACTTCTTTGATGCCAAGAAAAAAGAAAATCCAATAGGAAAATCAATCAATATTAAAGGTCTCTTCTTTAATGTCATCGGAGTTTTCCGTGTGAAAAAAGGAGGCGGATTTGAAAATGACCAAACGGCTTTCATTCCACTTTCCACTTATACAAAAATGTATAATGCAGGAGACCAGATTGATATGTTTGCTATTGTAAGCAAGCCTAATGCTGATGTGAATTCCGTAGAAGAAGATGTAAAGCAGGTTTTAAAAACAAAAAATAAAGTTTCACCTGAAGATACCAACGCTTTCGGAAGTTTCAACCTTGGAAAAGAGTTTAAAAAGCTGACCGGTTTCCTTACGGGAATGCAGTTATTAACAATCATTGTTGGTACATTGACGATTCTTGCGGGAGTAATTGCTATTTCGAATATCCTGTTGATTACAGTGAAAGAAAGAACCAAAGAAATCGGGATCAGAAGAGCATTGGGAGCAAAGCCGGCAGAAGTAAGAAATCAGATTTTGCTGGAAAGTGTTGTGATCACGCTCTCCTCGGGATTATTAGGCTTTATGTTTGGAATTTTTGTATTGATGATTCTCAATGCCGTTACACAGGGGCAGGATTCGTTTCCCTTCTATAATCCGACAGTCAACTATGGAAACGTATTTGCAGCAATGGCTGTAATGGTGATTTTAGGATTGGTAATCGGGATGATCCCTGCACAGAGAGCAGTAAAGATCAGACCTATTGAAGCATTAAGAACGGAGTAATTAATTTGAAAATAAAAATAATTTGAAAATTGTGATGATCAGGTCATCAGTATGGCTGATTAGTCTTTAAATCATTCAATCTTTTAATAAAAAATAAACTATACATATGAAAAAGAAATTCACCTGGAAAAAAGCCATTTATATTGTGTTAGGGCTTTTATTTGCAGTGGCATTGTTCTCGGGGCTTGGCTATCTTATAAAATCAAACTCTAAAGAAGGTGAGGCTTTCCTTACCCGTAAACCTACTGTTCAGAATATGGATGATAAGGTAATGGCTACGGGGAAAATTGTTCCAAAAGAAGAAATTGAAATCAAACCCAATATTGCAGGGATTATAGATAAGATCTTAGTAAAAGAAGGAGATAAAGTAGAGGTAGGGCAGCTGATTGCCACGGTAAAAATTGTTCCAAGCATCTCTGAAGTAAATGCTTCTCAGCAGGAAGTTCAGAATGCACAGATTCAGATCAGCAATGCGCAGATGAATGTAGGAAATATGCAGAAGCAGTTTGAAATGCAGGAGAAACTATATAAGCAGGGAGTTGCTTCTAAGCAGGAATATCTGAACTCTCAGCAACAGTTGTTTTCTCAGCAGCAGACTTTGAAAAATGCCCAGCAGCAATTGAATACCGCTCAAAAAAGATTACAGATCGCTAAAACAGGAGCAACTCCTGAACTTAAAGGACAAGGCCTGGCAACTACAGAAATCCGTTCCAAAGCCTCAGGTACTGTACTTGAAGTTCCTGTAAAAGCAGGAAGTCAGGTGATTGAAGCCAATAACTTTAATGCCGGAACTACAATCTGTTCAGTGGCGGATTTGAACGTCTTGATTTTTAAAGGTGAAATCGATGAAGCACAAGCCGGAAAGCTAAGTGAAGGTATGGATATGAACATCGTGATCGGGGCATTACAAAACAAAACATTCCCTGGGAAACTTACTATGATCGCGCCTAAAGGAAAGGACAATGCAGGAACTATTAAATTTCCGGTAGAAGGAAACGTAACTAATCCTAATAATGAGTATATTAGAGCAGGTTTTTCTGCAAACGGTGAAATTGTTTTGAGTTCTCAGAAAAATGCATTATTATTGGATGAATCTTTAGTCCAGTATGAAAAAAAGCAAGGTAAAGATGTTCCTTTTGTAGAAGTGAAACAAAAAGATGGGAAATTCAAAAAAGTATATGTGAAACTTGGAGCAAGCGACGGTATCAACGTTCAGATTCTTCCGGGATCAAATATTACAAAAGACACTGAGGTGAAAGTTTGGAACCCGTCTGATAAAGACAAAGAAGAGCTGAAAGAAAAAGCGAATAAAAAATAATAAACTACACTATACACTTTTAAACTGTAATCCTGGAGGAATTTTTTTCTCCGGGATTTTTTTATATAAAATCTTTACAAGAGTAAATTCCTATATTTGAATTAGATAAATCCATGAAAAATGTGTCGATACGCTCGGAAAACTTATAAATCACATTATGTCTGTTTTAAATGCCGAAAATCATTTAAACAGCCGGATACTTATGACATTATAAGAAGGATCGAAAAAGAAAAAGTTTACTATGAACCTGGTGGGAAAATATTTCGCAAAGTAGGATATATTTTCACAAAAGATGAGACAAAAGAACTGAAAAAAATTGTTTCAAAACTTGAAAACAGGACTATAAAATGCCCGGAATGCGCCAGTGTGATGGCTGATCTGGGAAAAGATTTCAAAGCGCCTAAAAAAACAGCAGTCAAAGAATGGAAGATTGTAGAAAGCCTTTTTAAAACAGGAAAATGTTTTCATTCCTGCGGTTGTGATGGAATAGGATATATTCCCAAAAATCCCAAAGATTATGAAGTATACCTGAATACTATATTGAAAACGTATCAGGAATATCTGGCTGCCTGTCAGAATGCTCCCTTACAAGAATGTCCTGAGAAGACTGAAGAAATTAAGTATTGGTCCGGCAATATTCAGAAGATAAAAACTGAAATCATAGATAATAAGTTTGAAATCATGTAACAAAAGAAAGAGTTATACTGTCTTACCTTTAAATTCCAAACTATATCCCATGAAAAAAGACTATTGGATTCTGCTTCTTTTTGTCATTGCAAAGTTTGCCCTTCAATACTCGTTAATAAGTCCTGAGTATGAACTCCACCGGGATGAATATCTGCATCTCGATCAGGCGAATCATCTGGCTTGGGGATATCTTTCAGTTCCTCCCGTCAATTCATGGATTGCCTGGATAATTAAAATGTTAGGAAATTCCATATTTTGGGTTAAATTTTTCCCTGCTTTATTTGGAGCACTGACGATAGTGCTGGTGTGGAAAATTGTTGAAGAACTTAATGGAAGCCTCTTTGCCAAAATACTTGCTTCCTTAGGCATTCTGTTTTCAGTGCTCCTCCGGATAAATATGCTGTTTCAGCCTAACTCTTTAGAAATTTTTCTGTGGTTGTTCCTTTATTATGCTTTGATTAAATATTTTAATTCAGAAAAAGTAAAATGGATATACATTGGAGCTGTCATTTTCGGAATAGGAATATTAAATAAATACAATATTGCTTTTTCATTATTGGGGCTTATTCCTGCATTATTGCTCACAGAGCAAAGAAAAATTTTTATGCAGTCTCATGTATATTGGGCTGCTCTTTTGGCTTTGATGATTATTTTTCCCAATCTTCTCTGGCAGTATCAGAATCAGTTTCCGGTCATTCATCATATGAAAGAACTTTCTGAAACACAGCTTGTAAATGTAGACCGAATGGATTTTATGAAATCTCAGATCCTCTTTTTCATAGGAGTTATCTTTGTGATTATTGCGGGCTGGGGAGCATTATTGCTGTACAAACCTTTTGAGAAATTCAGATTTTTCTTCTGGAGTTATATCATTACAATTACTCTGTTTTTGTTTTTTAAAGCAAAAGACTATTACGCAATAGGACTTTATCCAGTGTATATTGCTTTTGGTTCCGTTTTTCTTGGTCATTTATTTGAAAAAGGCTGGAAGAGGTTTTTGAAGCCCATCAGTATTCTCATTCCCATACTTTTATTTCTTCCTTTATATAATGTAGCCTTTCCGAATAAAAGTCCTCAATATATTGAATCCCATCAGGATCAATACAAAAAATTCGGGCTGCTTCGGTGGGAGGATGGAAAAGATCATCCGTTACCTCAGGATTTTGCAGATATGCAGGGCTGGAAAGAATTGGCTCAAAAAGTAGATAAAGAATATTCACGACTGTCAAAGTCAGGAAATACTATGGTTCTGTGTGATAATTATGGGCAGACCGGAGCTATTAATTACTATTCAAAAATGGGTGTAAAAGCAATGTCATTTCATGCAGATTATATCAATTGGATAGATTTAAGCAAAAAATATAAAAATGTTATCAGGGTCAAAGATGCTCCGGAAGCAGGGAAAGAACTTAAAGAATCCGGTTCTTTTTTTGAATTTGCAAAATTATATGATTCTATTACCAATCCATACGCAAGAGAAAGAGGAACCGCAATTTTCAGTTTGCAGGGAGCAAAAATAGATGTTAATAAAAGAATTCAGGACGAAATTATTGAAGTTAAAAATGAATGGAAATAGTTTTCAATAAAGTTGGAAATGATGATTTGTAGACAAGATAAAGTTAATAGACAAATATTATCGCAACCTTATTGCATTAGTTGGTTTTAGGCTATCTTTGCACTATCAACTATCAACTATCAACTATCAACTATCAACTGAACTATGGAAAACAAAAACTTTGATGTCATTATAATAGGAGGAAGCTATTCAGGATTATCAGCAGGCATGTCATTAGGAAGATCTTTAAGAAATGTCCTTATTATAGATAACGGAAAACCTTGTAACAGGCAGACTCCTCATTCCCATAATTTTGTTACTCATGACGGCAAAACACCGGCAGAAATTGCAAGGCTGGCAAAAGAAGATGTAGAAAAATATAATACTGTCCGGTTTTATAGCGGAACAGTTGTAAAAACAGTAAAAACAACCGGAGGTTTCGAGATTGAAATTTCATCTGGTGAAAAATTCTATGCTAAAAAACTCATCCTTGCTTCCGGAGTAAAGGATATGATGCCGGATATTCCAGGATTTGCAGAGTGCTGGGGGATTTCTGTTATACATTGTCCATACTGTCATGGCTATGAAGTGAAAAATGAGAGTACCGGAATTCTTTCCAATGGAGATATGGCTTACGAATTTTCAAAACTGATTTTTAATCTGACTAAAAATCTTACCCTGTTTACCAATGGAAAAGCTGTTCTTACTGATGAACAGATTGAAAAACTAAAGCAGAATAAAATCATTCTTAATGAAGATAAGATTGAAGAGATCAAACATGAAAATGGATCTATTCAAAAAATTATTTTCAAAAATGGGAATGAAGTTCCTTTACAGGCTTTATATGCTAAAATTCCTTTTGAACAAAATCTCAATGTATCCGATGATCTGGGATGTGAACTGACAGAACAGGGATTTATTAAAGTAGACATGATGCAGAAAACAAACGTTCCCGGAGTTTTTGCCTGTGGAGACAATGTAACGATGATGCGTTCTGTAGCCAATGCAATAGCACAGGGGAATTTTGCTGGTGCTGTAGTAAATAAAGAACTTGTGGATGAAGAATTTTAAAAGCTTTTTTGAGAAATAAAACGTCTGTTTTTTCATTTTTTAGTGTTTAAAATCATTTTTTCAATAGAGAAATCTCAATGAAAATTCCGTACATTTGGGGTGGAAATTTCAAAAACTAAAAGTAAAATGGATATTATTTTCGACCTGATTGAAAAGGAAAGACAAAGACAAACTCATGGATTAGAGCTTATCGCATCAGAAAATTTTGTTTCTGAAAACGTGATGAAAGCAATGGGAAGTGTACTGACAAATAAATATGCTGAAGGATATCCCGGAAAAAGATATTACGGAGGATGTGAAGTTGTAGATGAGGTTGAAACATTGGCTATCAACAGAGCAAAAGAACTTTTCGGAGTAGACTATGTGAATGTTCAGCCACATTCCGGTTCTCAGGCGAATGCAGCCATTTATCTTGCAGTTTTGAAACCTGGTGATAAAATCATGGGAATGGATCTTTCCATGGGAGGACACCTTACCCACGGTTCTGCAGTGAATTTTTCTGGTATCCAGTATAATGTGGTTTCTTACGGAGTTCAGCAGGAAACAGGTCTTATTGATTATGATCAAATGAGAGAAGTAGCCTTGAGAGAAAAACCAAAAATGCTTATTGCTGGTTTCTCTGCGTATTCAAGAGATTTAGATTATGCTAAATTCAGAGAAGTGGCGGACGAAGTTGGGGCAACACTTTGGGCAGATATCGCTCACCCGGCTGGTTTAGTAGCAAAAGGATTATTAAACTCACCATTTGAACACTGTCATGTAGTAACTACCACTACTCACAAAACCCTAAGAGGGCCAAGAGGAGGGATGATCATGATGGGGAAAGATTTTGAAAATACATATGGCCACAAAACTCCAAAAGGAGAAATCAAAATGATGAGCCAGGTATTAGACGGAGCTGTATTCCCTGGTATTCAGGGAGGGCCGCTTGAGCATGTGATTGCTGGTAAAGCAGTAGCTTTCGGTGAAGCTTTGGACGGACAGTTCGAAACATACGCAAAACAAGTTAAATCCAATGCTCAGGCGCTATCAAAAGCTATGATCGACAGAGGATTTGATATCGTAAGCGGAGGTACAGATAACCACTTAATGCTGGTAGATCTTAGAAATAAAGGAGTGAATGGTAAAGAAACAGAAAAAGCATTAGTGCTTGCTGATATTACCTGTAACAAAAATATGGTTCCTTTTGATGATAAATCTCCATTTACAACATCTGGTATCAGATTAGGAACGGCAGCAATTACAACAAGAGGATTGAAAGAAAATGATATGGATACTATTGCAGGATTGATTTCTGAAGTGGTAGACAATATTAAAAATGAAGAAGTTCTTACATCCGTAAGAAAGAAAGTTAACGAATTAATGGAAGGAAAAGCTTTGTTTAATTACTAGCAGGCATTTCAATATCATATAAAGAATGGGCAAACTGCTCATTCTTTTTTTATTCAAATGGAAAAGAAATCTTATACTTTTGAGGAAATCAAACAGAAACTGGTCAATTACTGTGTTTACCAGGACCGCTGCCATGCAGAAGTGGAACAGAAGATGAGAGAGTTTCTGCTTATTGATGAGGCCAAAGAAGAAATTATTTTATATCTCCTGAAAGAAAACTATCTGAATGAAGAAAGGTTTACACGAAGCTATATCAGAGGTAAATTCTACATCAAACACTGGGGAAAGACCAAAATAAAAATGAATCTGAAGCAAAAACAGATTTCAGAAAGATTGATCAATTCATGCTTTGATGAGATAGATGATTCTGATTATGAAAAGACTATCAGAAAAATTTTTGAAGGGTATTATTCTAAACAAAATGGTTTGAAAGAATATCAAAAAAAAACCAAAACTATAAAATATTTGATGAGTAAAGGTTTTGAATATGAGAAAATAATTGATATTTTTGAATAATATATTAATGAATTTAAAAAAACTTGAAATATGACTTTTTACCAAAAAACAATCAATTCATTGAAAGAGGTTGATACATAAAGATTTAATAATTATTTCAAAGATAAAACAGCTGGAATAAAGAATTTTTATAGATAAATATCGCCTTTATAAGACTTTATATGGTATGATTTTTGTCTGTGAGTTTAGCTGTATCGTAATGAAATTATTAGATTTCATAAATATAACATCAAATTTATTTTTGATTTCAACATATTGAAATAAATTTATTTTATTTTTGCATGATTGTATCGGAATTATCTTTGATCAGATGATCAGATATTACACCTTAATTAAATATGAAGACCAATATAGACAATGTACGATTCTCTTAGAAAAACAATATTTGGAGGGGATAATGTTGTCAATCTCTCAGACGTAAGATATCTTCCTAGATGGATAATTCTTGTAATAGACATTATTATTCTGGTTATATCTTTATTTCTTTCCACTTACATTATCGAAAAAATTACCAAGCAGGAGTTTATATACCATGAAGATAAAAGCTTAATCTTTGCTTTTATTATTCTGGTAAATACTGTTTTCATGTATCTCTTTAAGACTTATGCCGGAATTATTCGCCATTCAACATTTATAGATTTATTTAAACTTCTGATATCCTGCTTCTGCACAATGCTGGCTATTGGAACAATCAATATTCTTTATTTCTGGACTACAGGAGCTAAGTTTATACTTACTCCTTATCTGATGCTTTATTTTGTAATTTCATTTATGGGATTATTCCTTTTCAGATTATATGTGAAAGAGTTTTTCCATATTGTAAGGGAATACAGAAGAAGTGCATTGAAAAAAAGAATTTTGGTGTTGGGAATTGATGAACAATCAATTGCAATTGCACGTGCTATTCTGGATAATCCGAGCCTGCCTTATCAGGTAGTAGGCTTTTTAACTCAAAGAACAGATTCTAAAAGGGCATCTCTACTAGGAAAGCCTATCTACGGAAAACAAAAAATAGAAGAAAACACGAAAGAAGATCTTATTATTGATGGAATTCTCATTGTGAAAGAGATGATGGCCAGAGATGAGATGAATACGTGGGTGAATTTATTTTTAGAGAAAGATCTTAATGTCTTCAAAGCACCGTCAGTACAAAAACTGAGAGACAGTGATTTAGGAGGATCTATCAGAAATCTTCAGATTGAAGACTTGTTAAATAGAAAACCTATCAAAATTCAGAACGAAAAAGTCAAGAGCAGGCATTTTGATAGAACAGTATTAGTAACTGGAGGAGCTGGATCTATAGGAAGTGAAATTGTAAGACAGGTTGCTAACTTTAATCCTTCTTTAATTGTAGTTCTGGATCAGGCAGAAACTCCTCTTTATGAAATTGAACTCGAAATGAGAGACAAGTTTCCTCATATTGCTTTCAAATTTGTTTTAGGAGATGTTTCTAATCATCACAGAATGGAATCTTTGTTCCAAACATATAACTTCTCAATGGTGTATCATGCTGCTGCTTATAAGCATGTACCTTTGGTAGAAGAAAATCCACATGAAGCAATTTTTGTTAATATATTAGGTTCAAAGATTGTTGCAAAATTATCCAGCAAGTATAAAGTAAACAGGTTCGTAATGGTATCTACAGATAAAGCTGTAAATCCCACCAATGTTATGGGGGCTTCAAAACGAGCTGCTGAGCTTTTTGTACAGTCGCTTCAAAATGTAGAAGGTAATGTTACCAAGTTTATTACTACAAGATTTGGAAACGTATTAGGATCCAACGGTTCAGTGATTCCTCATTTTAAAAAACAGATTGAAGCAGGAGGTCCGGTAACCATCACTCATCCGGAAATTGTAAGATACTTCATGACTATTCCGGAGGCATGTGAATTGGTACTTCAGGCTGGAACAATGGGAGAAGGGGGTGAAATTTTTGTCTTTGATATGGGTGAACCTGTGAAAATTCTTGATCTTGCGAAAAGAATGATCAAATTATCAGGATTTGAACCTAATATTGATATTAAGATTATTTATACAGGGTTAAGACCCGGGGAAAAGCTTTATGAAGAGCTTTTGAGTGATGATGCTAAAACACTTCCTACTCATAATGACAAAATTATGATTTCTAAAGACCCTTCTACGGGATTTGAAGAAATAGATACACTTACCACACAAATTACTAAAGCTTCCCTTAGAAGAGATAAAGTGGAAGTAGTAAGAATTCTTAAAACAATAGTGCCGGAATTCCGAAGCAATAATTCAATCTATGAGGCCTTAGATAAATAGGAAAAAAATAAATGTATATTTGTACAATTTAACAATATAATGAAAGGAAAAATATTAGCAGTAATTTTGGTGTCTTCTTTAGTGGTTTCCTGTAAAGTCAATCCCAATGCTAAGAATGATTTAAATTATATGCAGAATATAGAACAGGTTGCAATCAATGCCTCTGCTAAAAATTCAGCAAATACAATCCAAGCAGGTGATCAGCTGATTATTTTGATCACGGCTAAGGATATGGATGTTGTAAAGCCTTTTAATCAGAATTATTCTTCATCAGAACTTATCCAGACAAATGCTATAGCAGGAGGAAATACTCCTAATCAAGGGGCAACAATACTGTCAGGTCCAACATATATTGTAGATGCCAATGGAGACATTGATTTTCCAATATTGGGAAAACTGAATACATCGAATAAAAGCTTGACAGCTTTTAAAGATGATGTAAGGGAAAAAATGACAAAATATGTTATTAATCCAACAGTTAATGTGAGACTCTCGAATTTTAAGGTTACTGTATTAGGAGAAGTAAATAGACAAGGTGACTATACTATTGCAAATGGGCAGGCAACTATTTTAAATGCTTTAGGGCTAGCTGGCGATTTAACTCAATATGGAAAAAGAGAAGATATATTGGTTGTCAGAACAGAAAATGGGGTTGTTTCTCACGGCCGTATTAATCTTCAGGATGCTAATTTAATTAATTCTCCATATTATAACCTGAAGCAAGGAGATGCTATTATTGTTTCTTCAAACAATACAAAAGATGTTATAGCAAAACAGAATCCTAACACTGGACTTTATCTGACCGCCATTTCTATTGCGGTTACAGCAGTTGCCGTAGTAGTAAGTTTATTTAATAAGAAATAAAATTGATGGATAACCAGCGAACGTCACAATTTTCAGAAGAAGAAAAAAATTCAAGCAAAATTAATTTTAGTGAAATAATCAAACCATATTTAAGGAGATGGCCATGGTTTATTTTTTGTGCTATGATAGCTTTAACTATAGGCTATTTTGCAATAAAATTTATGACTCCGGTCTATTATGTAGAAACAACCTTACTTATTAAAGATTCTAAAAATTCTTCTTCAAATAATGATTTAGGGGTTCTTTCTGATTTATCAGGATTGGGAGGAATGAAAACTAATAGTATTTCCAATGAGATTGAAGTCCTGAAATCAAAAAAACTGATGAGGGATGTAGTGATCAATAAAAATCTTCAGACCAATATCATTGTTAAAGGAAAAGTAAGTCGTGCTGAGCTTTATAAAGAATCTTCTCCTATTGAAGTAAAAGTTGTAAATGAAAAAGTATTTAAAAGTGCTAATAACCTGATTAATGTAGAATTAAAAGGAGAAGAAATTTCAATACATTATGAAGGACTAAAAAAAGATATTGTTTCTGGCTATGGAAGAATGATAAGTCTTCCTTTTGCTAATATTATCATTACTAAAAATACAGGATATAACCCTAAAGCCTCACCAACTGTTGATAAAAAGAACTTAGAATTAATCATATCATCAGTGGAAGCAAAGGTTAATTCGTTAAGAGGAGCTCTTAGTGTAAATTTAGCAAACAAAGAAGCTACTGTTCTTAAACTTTCAATGAATTACCCTGTAATTTCAAAAGCAGAAGACATTCTTAATTCATTAGTTGTTGCTTATAATAATGATGCTATCCTGGATAAAAACCAAGAGTCTAAAAAGACATTGGATTTTATTGAAGACAGGGTAAGAAAACTTTCAGTAGAACTAGGACAGGTTGAGAATGAAAAAGAAAGTTTTAAATCAAAAAATAACCTTACCGATCTTGAAACGGAAGCTAAAATAGATCTTGAAAGTTCGGCGACGGCTCGTGGTAAGCAGCTGGAACTTGATGCTCAAATAGAATTGACAAACTCATTGCTTTCTTTCATGTCGAAGCAAGGACAATACCAGGTTTTACCAATCAATATTGGATTAAATAATCCAGAGGCTGTTTCAGGGATTACATCCTATAACCAATTAATACTACAAAGAGCAAGATTGCTGGAATCTGCAACTCCAGAAAACCCTATAGTTGTTGAGACCAGTAAACAGATAAATGCAATGCGTGGTTCAGTTGTTCAAACTCTGCAAAGAAATAAGACAGGATTAGAACTTGCCAGAAATGAATATGTAGGAGAGCAAAATAAAGTAACTGGGAAAATCGCGAGAATTCCTTCTATGGAAAAAATATTTAGGGGAATAGAAAGACAACAGCAAATTAAAGAAAATTTATACTTACTATTATTACAAAAAAGAGAAGAAACTGCTGTTGCACAGTCTATTACAGCACCGAAGGCGAGGGTGATTGATGAGGCTTATGCTTTTGCAAATCCTATTGCACCAAAGACTCAGGCTATCTTATTTGCTTCACTATTTCTAGGATTGTTAGTTCCTTTTATTATTATTTATATGTTACAATTATTTAATAATAAAGTGATTACTAAACATGATCTTGAAAAGCTTGTACATGCTCCTATTATTGCAGAATTACCAAGCCTTGAAAGTGGAGATTCTGAAATAGTAAAAATGAATGATATTACTCCTATGGCGGAAGCATTTAGAATTCTTATTACCAATATGAATTTTATGCTTTCAAAAGAGAAAAAAGGGAAAGTTGTATTTGTCACTTCAACAGTAAAAGGAGAAGGAAAAACCTTTACTTCTGTCAATTTAGCTTTAACATTGGCTAATCCTAAGAAAAAAGCAATTATCATAGGATCCGATATCAGAAATCCTCAACTTCAAAGATATAATCCTGCAAGAAAAGGACTTACCGGACTTACAGAATATCTTTATAATGACGATACTAAACTTGAGGATATCGTTCATGTATCATCTTTTAATCCTTACCTGGATGTAATTTATTCAGGAATGATTCCTCCGAACCCAACAGAATTATTATCCAACGGTCGTTATGAAATCCTTCTAAGCGAATTGAAAGATAAATATGAATATATTATCTTAGATACTGCACCATTGCTTCTTGTTACAGACACATTCCTTATTGCTGAACTTTCTGATGTCACAATTTATGTATCCAGATCTAAATACACTGAAAAGGCATTACTAGAATTTGCAAATAGCAATATCGATCAGAAAAAAATCAAAAATGTTGGATTCGTACTTAATGATGTAAGCAGAGAAAATTTAGGATATAGCAA
The DNA here is from genome assembly GCF_025949665.1 of Chryseobacterium viscerum. Lineage (NCBI taxonomy): Bacteria > Pseudomonadati > Bacteroidota > Flavobacteriia > Flavobacteriales > Weeksellaceae > Chryseobacterium > Chryseobacterium viscerum. The sequence continues at coordinate 470,067 of NZ_JAPDFT010000001.1, forward strand.
TAAATATGGTTATGGTTATAACCAGCATACAGAACACTCTTGGTTTCAAAAAATAAAAAATAAACTTAGTTAATGACAACAACATATAAAATAGCGGTTATAGGCCAAGGTTATGTAGGTCTTCCCTTATCTCTTGAATTTGCAGATCACTATCCTGTCTTTGGATTTGATATTAATACACAGCGTGTTGATCAGCTTAATGAGGGAAAGGATATAACGCTTGAAGCAGATGTTGATAAATTAAATAACGGACTGAAAAAATATAATGAATCTAATGGCTCCTTAGGCTATAAAGCAACAAGCCAGTTATCTGATATTTCTGAAGCTAATGTATTCATTGTAACAGTTCCTACTCCTATTGATAAATATAACGCTCCGGATCTGAATCCATTGATTTCTGCCTCAAAAATGTTGGGAGAAATTATCAAAAAAGGAGATATCATTATTTATGAATCTACCGTTTTTCCTGGATGTACAGAAGAAGAATGTGTACCTGTTCTTGAAAAATATTCGGGGCTTCAGTTTAATGAAGACTTTTTTGTAGGATACTCTCCGGAAAGAATTAATCCGGGAGATAAAATAAATACTCTTACCAGTGTTAAAAAAGTAACTTCAGGCTCTACGGAAGAAATTGCCGAAGAAGTAGATAGCCTATATAAGAAAATTATTACAGCTGGAACTCATAAAGCACCCAGCATTAAAGTAGCAGAAGCCTCAAAAGCTATTGAAAATGCACAAAGAGATGTTAATATTTCTTTTGTAAACGAATTAGCTTTAATTTTTGATAGAGTAGGAATCGATACCAATGATGTACTGGAAGCTGCCGGTACAAAATATAACTTTCTTAAATATAAACCAGGATTAGTAGGAGGACATTGTATCTCCGTAGATCCTTATTACCTTGCACACAAGGCAGAGCAGTTAGGATACCATCCGGATGTTATTTTATCAGGAAGACGTGTAAATGATTCTATTGCAAAGTTCGTTGCAGCTAAAGTAGTAAAGCTTCTTATTGCAAAAGGTGGAGTGATCAAAAATTCTAATGCCTTAATTTTAGGAGTTACATTCAAAGAAAACTGCCCGGATGTCAGAAATACTAAAGTTGTTGATATTTATAGAGAACTTGCTGATTACGGAGTAAATGTAGATATTTACGATCCATGGGCTAGCAAAGAGGAAGTAAAACATGAATATGGAATTGATATTCTGGATGCGCTTCAGGAAGGGAAAAAGTATGATTCTTTAGTGATTGCGGTATCTCATAATGAGTTCCTGGAAATGGATCTGGATCAGCTTAAAAAAGAAAATGCTGTGGTTTTTGATACCAAAGCATGTTTAGACAGAAATCTGGTTGATGCAAGACTGTAACAGATCATGAACTATGATATTATAATCATTGGTGCAGGTTTGGTAGGATTGGCTACGGCCTATCAGACTAAACTGAAAAATCCTGATTCTAAAATTTTAATTTTGGAAAAAGAAAACGATGTGGCATTGCACCAATCGGGACATAACAGTGGAGTAATCCATAGTGGGATTTATTATAAACCAGGCAGCCTTAAAGCAAAAAACTGTATCGAAGGTTATAACTCAGTAATTAATTTTGCCGAGAAATACGGAATAAGATATGACCTTTGCGGCAAAATAATCGTAGCTACTTCACAGGAAGAATTACCTCTCTTGGATAATATTTATAAAAGAGGAGTTGAAAACGGCTTACAGAATTTAAAATACCTTTCAAGAGAAGAATTCCGTGAAATAGAACCCCATTGTGAGGGCGTAAAAGCAATCAAAGTTCCACAGACCGGAATTATTGACTATCCGGGAATAGCCAAAAAAATAAAAGAACTTTTTGAAGAATCAGGAGGAGAAGTAAAATTTAATAGTGAAGTAAAAAACATTATTGATAAAGGATCTGAAATTATTGTAAAGACCAATATCTCCGAATTTAAAACCAAAAAGCTTATTTCCTGCGCAGGACTCTATTCTGATAAGATCACCAAAATGACCAACGAAAAAAACGATGTGGTCATTATTCCTTTTAGAGGAGAATATTATAAAATTAAGGATGAAAAAAAATATTTGGTAAAACATCTTATTTATCCGGTTCCTGACCCTAGTTTTCCGTTCCTTGGAGTACATTTTACCAGAATGATTGATGGTAATATAGAAGCTGGCCCCAATGCGGTGCTGGCCTTCAAAAAGGAAGGATACCATTTTTTTGATTTCAATTTCAACGAAACAATGCAGACCATGCTGTGGCCTGGATTTAGAAAAATTGTAGCGAAATATGGAAAAACAGGAATGGGGGAAATGCATCGTTCACTTTCCAAATCCGCGTTTACAAAAGCCCTGCAAAAACTTTTACCGGAAATACAGGAAAATGATCTTGTAGCAGGAGGTTCAGGGGTAAGAGCTCAGGCTTGTGACAGAAACGGAGGATTGATTGATGATTTTGATATCGTGAAAAACGGAAACATCATTCACGTTAGAAATGCACCCTCTCCGGCAGCCACTTCCTGCCTTTCTATAGGAAACAAAATCAGTGAGCTTATCGTGAATTAAAATATGCACCTCTACGTGCACTCAAAAAACTAAAGATATGAAAATTCAAATGGTTGATCTTAAAGGTCAATACCTGAAAATAAAAGAAGACGTAGATGCCGGTATTCAGGAATGTATAAACAATACAACATTTATTAACGGTCCTGCTGTAAAAGAATTTCAACAGGATTTTGAAAAATATTTGGGTGTAAAACATGTGATTCCTTGTGCTAACGGAACGGATGCTCTTCAAATTGCCATGATGGCACTTGATCTGCAGCCTGGTGACGAAATCATCTGCCCGGCTTTCACTTATGTAGCTACGGCTGAAGTTATTGGTCTTTTAGGATTAAAACCAATAATGGTAGATGTAAACGAAGATACTTTTGATATTGAGCTGGAAGATTTACATAAATTCCTGACACCCAATACCAAAGCGATTGTTCCTGTTCATTTATATGGACAAAGTGCCAATATGGAGAAGATTCTTGAATTTGCAAAAACACACAATCTCTTTGTAATAGAAGATAATGCTCAGGCAATTGGCTCTGATTATACTTTTTCTGATGGAACTGTAAAAAAAACAGGTACTATCGGTCATATCGGATGTACTTCATTTTTTCCTTCCAAAAACCTTGGATGTTATGGTGATGGAGGTGCGCTGATAACGAATGATGATGACCTGGCTTCAAAAATCAGAATGATAGCCAATCATGGTCAGGAAAAGAAATATTACCACAAAGTTTTAGGCTGTAATTCCAGATTAGATACAATTCAGGCAGCCGTTTTAAAAGTTAAGCTAAAACATCTGGACGAATACTCAGCTGCCAGAAATAGAATGGCAGATTATTATGATGAAAATCTCGCGGATATTGCCGAAGTTCAGACTCCCAAAAGAGCTGAAAACTCTACCCATGTATTTCATCAGTATACCCTTAGAGTGAAAAATGGGAAAAGAGATGAGCTACAAAAATACTTGGCAGAAAAGAATATTCCAAGTATGATATATTATCCTTTACCCCTTTACAGACAAGAGGCTTTTCTTCAATATGTAGAAGAAGGATTTAGTCTTCCTGTTACGGAACAACTTTGTACTGAAGTGATTTCCATTCCTGTACATACAGAATTTGATCAGGAAGTATTGGATGTTATTGTTACAGAAATCAAGAATTTTTTTAATTAATATAAAGCAGATATGTCAGATTTTTTTGCACACGAAACAGCTGTTATTGATGAAGGTTGCCAGATAGGGACCGGAACCAAAATTTGGCACTTTTCACACCTTATGACCGGCTGCGTTTTGGGAGAAAAATGTAATATCGGACAAAACGTTGTTATTTCTCCAAAAGTAGTTTTAGGAAAGAATGTGAAAGTTCAGAATAATGTTTCTATCTATGAAGGGGTAACATGTGATGATGATGTCTTTTTAGGTCCTTCAATGGTTTTTACCAACGTAATAAACCCAAGAAGTGCTGTAAACAGAAAAAATGAATACCTTAAGACCCATGTTGGGAAAGGTGCATCTATAGGGGCTAATGCAACTATTGTCTGTGGACATAATATAGGCGAGTTTGCTTTTATCGGAGCAGGAGCTGTGGTCACAAAAGAAGTACCGGATTATGCATTGGTGGTAGGAAACCCTGCCAGACAAATGGGATGGATGAGCGAATTTGGGCAAAGACTTCAGTTTGATGCAGAAAATATTGCTGTTTGTGAAGAAAGTGGAGAAAAATACAAATTAGAAAATAATAAGGTTTTTAAAATTTAAAAACATACAAATGACTGAAAAAATAAAATTTGCAGTAGTTGGCTGCGGGCATATCGGAAAAAGACATGCCGAAATGATCTCAAGAAATGAGGAATGTGAACTGGTAGGATTAATTGATGTTAAAGATAAATCTGTACTGGGCATTGAAAATTATAAAGTTCCTTTTTTTGCTTCATTAGATGAGTTTCTGGCTTCAGGAATTGAAGTGGATGTTATTAATATCGCTTCTCCAAACGGATTCCATTTTGAACAGTCTTATAAAGTGATAGATGCAGGAAAGCACGTTGTGGTAGAAAAACCCATGGCTCTGAAAAAACAACATGCTGAAAAGCTTATTTTTCAGGCGCTGCACAAGCATAAACAAGTTTTTGCAGTGATGCAAAACAGATACTCACCACCTTCTGCATGGGTAAAAGAAATGGTAGAGAGCGGAAAACTTGGGAAAATATTTATGGTTCAGCTTAATTGCTACTGGAATCGTGATGACCGATATTATAAACCGGAATCTTGGCATGGAAAGAAAGATCTGGATGGAGGAACCTTATTTACACAGTTTTCTCACTTTATAGATATCATGTACTGGCTGTTCGGTGATATTACCAATATTCAGGCAAAATTTGCAGATTTTAATCATGAAACTCTTACAGATTTTGAAGATTCAGGTTTCGTTAGTTTTGATTTTGTAGACGGAGGAATGGGTTCCTTAAATTATTCTACTTCAGTCTGGAATCAGAACCTTGAAAGTTCTATGACAATTATCGCAGAAAATGGATCTGTGAAGATTGGCGGACAATACATGGACAAAGTGGAAGTTTGTAATATAAAAGACTATGTAATGCCGGAATTAGCTCCAACAAACCCTGGAAATGATTATGGTGCTTATAAAGGATCTGCAGCCAATCACCATTTTATCATTGAAAACGTTGTAGATGTATTAAAAGGAAGAAATACTATTACTACAAATGCTTTGGAAGGATTGAAAGTGGTGGATATTATTGAGAGAATATATGATAGAAAGTAGGAAGTTTTCATTACTTTGGCATAATGATGAATTTGAGAATGAAAAAAGAAAGAACTATACTGTCAGATCCTTGAATTTTGTTCAATTCTGAATAATGAAAAGCAAATATGAGAATTTTAATAACGGAAGCAAATTATAAAAACTCTATAGCGCTACAGAGGGAATTACATAGAGAAAATAGGCACCAAGTTTTTGCTATGGATAAAGAATCTGTTTTTTTTGCTAAAAGATTTGGTTATTGTAAAGATTATATTGTCGGGGATTTGGAAAAATCAGTCAAACAGATTAACCCCGAATTTATAATTCCTGTAGGGAGCGATGCTGTAAAGATATGCTCTGAAAAATATAGAGAATTATGTTTAATACCTACAAAAGAGAGTCTTGAAATAGCACTAAATAAAGATAAAATGCTAATTTTGAATTCTCTTAGCGATGTAAATTATCCTGAATGTAAATTATTTTCAAATCTGGAGGAATTAAGGCTATATAGTAGAGATAAGAATTGTGTTGTTAAATCAAGCAATGAAAGCTTAGCCAAATTTGATCCGTTATATGTAAAATTAGGTTCTGAATCCGAATTTAAAAAAATAGAAAAATACTTGTCAGGGGGAGTAAAACTATTAATGCAGGAGCAGGTATCAGGAGTAGGCAGAGGTTTTTTTTGTATTGCTAAAGAAGGTAAAATCATTAGCTATTATATGCACCAGCGTATTAGAGAAATACCAATTACCGGGGGATCTAGTACAGCTGCCAAGTCTATTTTTTGTGAAAAAATGTTTAACATATCTAAACAAATTATAGAATATTTAAATTGGTCCGGCCCATTAATGATTGAGTATAAATATGATGAGACGAAACAACAATATTATTTAATAGAGCTAAATCCCAAATTTTGGGGTTCATTAGATTTATCTTATGCAGTAGGACTCAATTTTGGAAAAACTTTGATTGAAGCTTATTCAAATAACATAGAAGAACAAACTGAAAAAAAATATGAAGTAGAAAAAAAATTCTTTTGGGTTTTAGACGGAGATCTTTTGGTTTTACTTAAAACAGGAAAACTGCATAAAATAAAAGAATATTTTTATAAGGACTCTTATACGAACTTGTTTGAAAACTTTTTCGTTGATTCAATCAAATTAATATGGACCATAAAGAAAATTTTCTCAAAGTAAATAAAATGAAAAAGGGAATTTTCCATTTTCACAGTACCTATTCCTATGATGGAATAAATACGATTGAAAAAATAGTTAAAACAATAAGAGATAAAAAACTTGATTTTGTTGTTTTAACTGATCATGAGACCATAGAAGGGAGTTTAGAACTTCAAAGAAAAGTAAAAGAACTAAATCTGAATGTAGAGATTCCTACTGCTGCGGAATATAAAACTGATCGGGGAGATGTTATAGCATTAAATGTAAAGAATGAAATTACAGATATGACATGGCAGGAGTTTTATAAAAGTGCAAAAGAACAAAATGCCATCTTGATTTTACCTCATCCATATGATGGGCACACCCAAATAGAAGAACTGGCACAAGCTGTTGATGTGATAGAAGTATTTAACGCCAGATCATCAGTCATTAATAACTACAAGTCTTATCTGTTGTCTCTAAAATATAAAAAACCCGTAATCTGGAGCTCTGATTCTCATATTCCTCAAACTCTTTTAAATGTAGTGGTAGGATATGAAAAAAAAGATTTGAAATTTCATGAAGCATTAACGAATGGCGAAATTGCCCCATTATTTCTTAAAAAAAGTTCAGTATCAGATATTTTTTTATCACAACTTAAAAAAGCGTATGTGAACAAAAATTTTAAATTGTTTATATATACTGTATATAAAAATCTTTTTAAGAGAACTAAAGAAGATTATTTAAATTTATGAAAAGAAAAATAATATCTTTTTTAGGTAGCAATATATTATCTCAATTAATATTACTGATTGCAGTTCCATTAACCGGAAGAATTTATTCTGATTACGAAATTGGAGTACTTTCCTTTATTTTATCAATTTCAGCCCCATTAGCGTACTTTTATACTTTGTCCTACAACAAAGCAATTATGTTACCAGCAAAGAACGAAGAATATAGTATGCTATATGCTGTTTCCATTTTTTTAAGTATAACCATCTCATTAATTTCCTTTTTCGTTATACTTATTTCAATGTTATTTTTTGATATAGATTCCTATTTTTTAATTGTACCATTGGTAGCATTTAGTCAATCTTTATATAGTGCATCAAAAGATATTCTTATAAAAAAAGGGTTGTTGAATATTGTCAGTAAATCAATGATACTAAACTCTGTGTTTGCAGTTATCATTATACTTTCTGGTTATTATATAAAATTATCATACTGGGTTTTGATATTATCTTATGTGATACCTAATTTTTTGGCGACTATATTTATATTGTTTTATCTCAAAATACAAAGAAGAAATTTTGTTTACAAAGAGTTCTACAATATTATAATTAAATATAAATCCTTTCCGTTGCATCAGATGCCTGCTTATTTTATTAATACTTTTAATGCAGAGCTACCTAGTTTCTTTATAAAACATTATTTTGGAGAAGCTATTTTGGGGAATTATTTTATGGCTTCCAAAATTGTGAATAAACCACTAAGTTTAATATCTGAAAGTTTAAATGGGTTGATATACAAGGATTTGTCAGAAACCAATAAAGCGAAACTCAATAAGAAAATGAATACCTATGTTGGGTTATTATTTTTGGTTTCCCTACTATTTGCTATTGTATATTTAATTTTTGGGGAATATTTTTTCTCTTTATTTTTTGATATTAATAAATGGAGAAAGGCATTTGATATGAGTAAAATAATAATTTTCACGACTGTTATTTCATCGTCTTTTTCTCATTATTCAAGTGGTGTATTGGTTAAAAGGAAGAATAAAATTTTCCTCGTTTGGGAGGTAATTACCACTTTGGTTTTGTTTGTTTCATTTTTTTTAGGAAAGAGCTCCACAATAGATTTCTTTATATGGATTTATGTGGGAGTAATTTTATTTAGATATTTATTACTTTCTTTACTATTTAATAAATCTTGATTTTTTTGTTGCCATGAAAGTAATGTTAAAAAAATTGCGAACAGAAAATGCCATATTATATACAATTAAGTTTTTACTGAAAATTGCATTTGGCTATACCGTTTCTCCAACTTTAGAATTTTTATCGGAAGATAATGTAACGATTCAGGTTGAGGGAATAAGAATTAAATTTAAATTATGTTCACACGATAAATTGCTTGATTTGATAGAAGGCAAAGGTCATATGAAGTCTATACCTTCATATGATGGTTATTATTACATTCCGATTATTGATGAAAATGTAAGTGATTTTTATGAATGTAATAATGGACATATTCAAATCAATTATGATATTATTACTTTATCTTTTGTTTTATTATCATGCTATGATGAATTGACCTCAGAAGCACGAGATGAATTTGACAGATTCAGATATAAAGATAGTTTAGTCTGTAAATATAATCTGATTAATATACCCGTTGTTGATGAATACGCATTTCTGATCAGAAAAATTCTTAAAAATGAAGTACAAAGTTTTACTCCCTCATTAAAGCCAACAATAATTGTTCCTACTCATGATATAGATAACCTTTATAGATTTGACGGTTTTTTTACATCGATTAAGACTTTAGCTGCAGAAGCAATTAGAGAAAGAAGGCCTTTACAATTATGCAGTTCAATACTGAACATGTTAAAAACTATTGTTTTTAAAAAAGAAGATCAGTACCTTAAAGGAATAGAGCAATTGTATAAAGATTCAAAAAAATACAATTTAAGATCAGTTTTTTTCTTTATGACTGCGAAGCCATCTCAATTTGACAAGGGTCAGGTTATAGACCAAAATGTCTTGAATTTGATGTCCAAAATTGAAGATGCAGATATGCTGCTGGGTATTCATCCCGGTTTTAATACGTTCAGGAATATTGCTGTTATGAACGATGAAATAGAGAGACTCAGAAATACATCAGAAAGAGATATTATACTGGCAAGACAGCATTATCTTAGATTTGACCGTAGAATAACTTTTGAAAATCTTGAGAAATGTGGTATAAAGGTCGATTATACTATGGGATTTGCAGACCATGAAGGATTTAAATGTGGTACAGCACACCAATTTCACCCATACAATTTTGAAAAAGACCAACCTTACAACATTCTTGAGATCCCTCTAATTGTTATGGATGGTACCCTGACGCATTACCAAAAATATTCTATGGATAAAGCTTTTGAGGTATTGGAAAATCTTTTCAAAATAACAAAAAGAGTTGAAGGTGATTTCATCATACTTTGGCATAATGATAGAGTTTTCAGAGATCAAAAGTGGTATAAGAAAGTGTATTTAAGATTTATTTCACAATATAATATGAAAAATAGAAACTTACAGTAATAACAAAAAAATTCATCCAACATATCTGATTGATTGTAATAAATGAAAAGCTTCCTTAATTTTAATAAAAACAAATATAATTGAAAAATATGTCGTTATCTACAGACAAGTTTACATTTTTTAAAGTATTCATTTATTTTATTTTTGTTTTTTCGGGGTCTCTAAAGTGGTTACCTATTCCAATAGATTTGACCCTATTGTCTCTTTTACTTTGTTTTGTGGTAATGATCTCTGAATTGCGTACAATAGTTCCACTAAAAGTAAAGGATCGTCATATTGTCATTTTGATTTTAATATTGAGTCTTGTTTTCCTTGTTTCTAATGTTTATTCAATATCTAGTATTTATGCCGAATCTAAATCACTAGCGATTATTTTAAATATTTTTACAGTCATATACCCCATTATTGTATTTAAAAAATCTATTTTTTCTGAATTGAAATTATTGATGTATCTTATTGGTGGATTAATGATTGCAGGATTGTTTTATCTGTATTTTAATAATATGTTTATTATATTTCATGATTCTGAATTGCTGGTGGATAAAGTTCCTACATATTTAGTTATTGGAATCATGCTGTGTGCATGTTTTATTTTCTCTCTGGCAAGCAAATTAACATGGTATGTTGCGGCTTACAGATTATCAATATTATTTTTACTATTTCAACTTGGGGGAAGAGGACCTATCATCAATTTGATACTATCCTTAATTGTTTTCTTTACTTTGAATCTTAAAAATTATAAAATAAATTATAAAACAGGGTTTGCAATAGGTGCTTTATTTTTTACCATACTTATTTTTGGAGAGAATATTTATACTTTTGCATTTCAAAATGTAGATTTTGAACGATTTAACATATTTAAATCTTATAATGAAGATGCAAGTTTATCTATAAGAGGGAATTTTCTTGAGATTGGATTGGAATCAATCCTAGATCATCCTTTTTTTGGACTAGGGATTGGAAGCTCAGGGTTTATACTGGAGGGTGCTGATGTGAGTAATTATCCGCACAATTTATTTGTTGAATCAATGATGGAATTGGGAATAGTAGGAGGAGGATTATACCTGTCTGCATATGTATTATTCTTTCTTAGAAATTATTCTACTTCCAAAAGCAATAAGGATATGCTGATTTTATTTATTATTGTTTTGCTATTTTACCTGGAAGATAATAAAAGTAACTCTTTTGATTCCTGGAGATGCAGTATTATATGGATTATGTTTTTTATATCTGAGAAGAGATATAAAGTTGGAATAACTAATTAAAAATTCACTTGAAATAATGTATAATATTAATTTTATAAAACTAGATTATACTTATATAGGTTCCTATAAATATTATTTAATTTAAAAAAGAAAAAAACAAATGTGTGGAATTTTTGGTGTCGTATCGAACACCAGTATTAATAAACAGAAGTTTCAAACTCTGGTAAAGCATTCCGAACAAAGAGGCGTAGACTCTAGTGGTTTGATTTATTATCAAAATAACCAATATAAGATAAACAGAGCTGATTACAGCATTGAAAAATTACTGAACAAGGTAAAACCATATAATAACAATATTGTTTTAGGACATAGCAGGTTGATTACAAACGGACTGGGAGATAACCAGCCAGTAATCAGAGGAAATATATGTGCAATACACAATGGTATTATTGTAAACGAAGAAGAAGTCTGGAGCAAGTTATCAGTAAGCAGACAATTGAAAATTGATTCTGAAGCTATTGTTGCTATCGCAGAAGAATTTCTTCAAAATAATGACAATAAAATAGAAGATCTTCCCCAAAAGATACTTTCTTTATGTCAGGGAGTTATTGCTTGTGCTCTTGCTCTGCCGGAAAAAGGAAAACTGCTTCTTTTTTCTAATAATGGCAGCTTATATGTGGGATATAACGAGGACAAAACTTATTTTGCATCAGAAAGCTATGGGCTTAGAATTATAGGATGCGAAAACATTACTCAGATCAAAGAAGAGTCTTTGATTCTGGATATTCCTGTTTCCAAGGAAAACCTTTCAGTAACCGATGAAAAAAGCAGGGTGGAAGATCTTATCCCTGAGTTTAAATTTAATACTATTGAAGAAGGCCTGCTTGAATACAAGAAATTAAATATCAAAAGATGTACCAAATGTATTCTTCCGGAGACAATGCCTTTCATAAAATTTGATGAAGCTGGGGTATGTAATTACTGTAAAAACTACAAACCAAGAAATAACCCGAAACCGAAAGAAGAAATATTTAAGCTGGTAGAACCCTACAGAAGAAAAGGTAAGGAGCTGGATTGTATTGTTCCTTTTTCAGGAGGTAGAGACAGCTGTTACGGGTTACATCTTATTGTAAAAGAACTGGAAATGAAACCCGTTACCTATACTTATGATTGGGGGATGGTAACAGATCTTGGCAGAAGAAATATCAGCCGTATGTGTGCTGATCTCGGAGTAGAAAATATTATTGTGGCTGCAGATATTTCATTGAAAAGGAAGAATATCAGAATGAATCTTGAAGCATGGCTGAAATCACCTCACTTAGGAATGATGGCAATGCTTACGGCAGGAGATAAACACTTCTTCAGACATGTAGAAGATATCAAGAAGCAGACAGGAATCAATCTTAATCTGTGGGGAGTAAATCCATTAGAAGTAACTCACTTTAAAACAGGGTTTTTAGATATTGAACCAGATTTTGAAGAAAAGAGAGTGTACAGCCATGGTGCTATGAAACAGCTGAGATATCACTCTAAAAGATTCAGAGCGATGATGGAGAGCCCTGGGTATTTCAATAGCTCACTTTGGGATACTCTCTCAGGAGAATATTATCGCAGCTTCACTGAAAAGCAGGATTACTACCATATTTTCGATTATTGGAGATGGGATGAGGAGCAGGTTGATAACACCCTTTTAAATGATTATAACTGGGAAAAAGCAATAGACACTACCACTACCTGGAGGATTGGTGATGGTACAGCGGCTTTTTACAATTATGTATATTACACGGTAGCCGGCTTTACAGAACATGACACGTTCAGAAGTAATCAGATCAGAGAAGGGCAAATGACAAGAGAAAAAGCTTTAGAACTTGTTGAGCTAGAAAATACTCCACGATATCAGAATATCAGATGGTATTTAGATACGTTGGGATTAGATTTTGAAAGAGTCATTAAAATCGTGAATAAAATTCCGAAATTGTATACTGAAAAATAAATTAAATTTTTGTTCGTAAATGAAAAGCTCTACAGTGATTTTTAAAGTTACATTACTATTTACCTATTGGATTTATAGTAGTTCTTTTTGTTTGGCTATGCCTACTTTTAAGAGTGTAATGCAGACACAAAATAAAAAGACATTTACATCAGATAAGCCCATATTTACTGACAAAAACTTAAGTGTTAAGGAAATTTCTAAGCTCCTGGATTTTTATACTGATGTGTTCAGTTCAGAAACTCAGCTGGCCAAGTGGTACAGCGCCGTCTATGATAGTTCTGCACTTTTGTATATTCCCATACAATATGCTTATGATACCCAAAATCAGGAATTAATAAACAAGCTGCAGAAACTGTATACTTATAATACCCTGGTTATTGTTAAAAAGAATACTCAGGCCGATGATCTGGCTAAAAGGACATTTTACTTTACTGCTTCAGAATATTTAAGAAGAAGTGGAATTAAAAACAATGCTGAAAACACCAAAATGTATAATTTCATAAAAAGTGAAATTTTATATTACTGGAATAATAATCCCGCAAATATTTGGGAATCAGAATCAAATAAATTCTATGGTGCAAAACAAAGGATAGATTATATCTTAAGTGGAGATTTTAATGGCAATTTAAGTTACTACAGAGCAATTACTGATTTTGAACTCTACGTTATGGGAACAGGTGTAAGTCTTTTACTCATTGAGAAAGATGCAAAGCAAACCATAACCCCTGATTTAGTCTCTATTAAAGATAGATTCTATCAGGTGTTGAAGAAAGAAGTAAAGATTAAAGATAATAAAGCATGGTATCTGCAGCCCAATATATGGCGTGATCATCCGGATTTTAAGGATGTGGCTCTGGAAAAAAGTCAAAGTGTTAATTGGGATGCCTCTCATTTTTCAAGAATGTCTGCTTATCTGCATCTGCTGAAACTTAATTTTCAGGATGATAAACCAAAATATAGCTATCTGGAAAAACTTACTACATTACTTTCAAACCAGCTCATTACTAATATTGCAAGCTATGATTCCAGTAATAGTATTTATATTTTCAATAATTATATAGACGGTAATAACAGTAACTTTAGAAGTGATATTAAAGATGGGAAAAAAGGTATACAGCCATCTAAGAATTTTGAACATATTTTTATTGGATGGTGGAAAATGTTGAATACCAATGAAATTGATACCATGTATGAAAAAATAGCAAAAAATTTTCCATATTATTCTGAACAGAGTGCCTATATCGCTCATGATAAAGGTTTCTTTCAGGAAATTGTAAATCTGAAATGATTTGATAGAGCACTGTTGAATTGTAAGTTAGGTACAAAGCCTGTCAGATTCAGTAGGAAAATCAAAAAATAAGAAATAAAACATTACCCATGTTTAACAGGAGAATTGAAAACTTTCCAAAAGCCAATTAATGAATAAAAAATACGGATTTCACGTCTGCCATCTCACGAGTGTTCATCCAAGAAATGATTCTAGAATATTCCATAAGATGTGTAAAAGTCTGGCATCTAATGATGTAAGGGTAACTTTGGTAGTAGCTGATGGGAAAGGTAATGAGACGGTGGACAATGTAGAAATTATAGATATTGGAGCCCCGGCTGGTAGATTGAAAAGAATTACACAAACTACCTCTGAAATCTTTAATAAAGCTAAAGAACTCAACGCAGATGTGTTTCACCTTCATGATCCTGAACTGCTTTTAATAGCAAAGAAGCTGAAAAAATTAAATAAAAAAGTAATCTTTGATTCCCACGAAGACACAGTAAACACTATTTTAGTTTCACCCTATTTAAAATCTCCTGTTTCAAATATGATCTCCATATTATATGAGAATTTTGAACGCTATACCTGTAAAAAGATAGATGGAGTGATTGGTGCTACGCCTCATATTGAAAATTATTTTAAAAAGTTTGCCAAACAAACTGAAAATATCAATAACTATCCTATCTTATCTGATAAGAAACAGGAACAGATTTTCTGGGATCAAAAGCAGAATGAAGTATGCTATGTGGGATCTATTGATGATACAAGAGGAATTAAAGATCTGATGAATTCATTGGAGCTCACAAAATCACAGGCAAGACTGAATCTTGCGGGTATGTATTCTTCTATCACTTTGGAAAAAGAGATAAAAGAACATAAAGATTACCACCTTGTCAATGATTTCGGATATGTTAATTCGGAAGAAGTAGAAAATATTTATAACCGCTCATTAGCAGGCGTGGTTACTTTACATCCTATTCCGACATTTTTAGTGAGTCTGCCTATAAAAATGTTTGAATACATGGTTGCAGGGATTCCTTTTATTGCCTCAGATTTTCCATATTGGAGAAGTTTATTGAAAGGGTGTGAATGTTGTATTTTTGTAAACCCTCAAAAACCTAAAGAAATTGCTGATGCTATTGATTACTTGATGCTTCATAAGGAAACAGCAAAGCAAATGGGTGAAGCGGGACGAAAATTAGTCTTTGAAAATTTTTCATGGGAAAGCCAGTCCGAAAAATTATTAACGTTTTATCAAAAAGTTTTATCCAACTAATATGTGCGGAATAACAGGAGCAATAGAATTTAAAAGATCACAAAATCTTGACTTTAAAGAAGGAAGTGATTTACATAATTATATACGAAGAAGAGGACCGGATTACTATGGGGTTGAAAAAGCAGAATACGCTGACTGGTCAGTAACTTTGGCTCACTCAAGGCTGGCAATTATAGACCTGTCAGGAGCATCTAATCAACCTATGATTTCCGATGACGAAAGATATAGTCTCACTTATAATGGTGAAATATACAACTACCAGGAAATCAGAGAAGAATTAATATCTAATGGTTTTGACTTCAGAACCAAAGGAGATACTGAAGTTCTTTTAAGAGCCTGGGAATGCTGGGGAGAGGCTTGTTTGAATAAGCTGAATGGAATGTTTGTTTTCGGATTATTTGACAAGATAAAAGGAGAGTTCTATCTGGTAAGAGACAGATTTGGAATTAAACCGTTAATTTATACCTTTTTTGATGGTCAGTTACTATTCTCTTCATCCATAGCCTCTGTAGCTAAACAAACAAATCAGGATATAGATCTGGAATATTGTTCCAGTGGGATAAGATTCGGTTTTTTCGAGGGATATGAAGACAGAACTCCCTTCAAAAATGTAAAATATCTTTTACCAGGATCATTAATGAAATGTAAACTGGAAGGAGAACTGAAAACAGAGACTAAAACCTGGTATTCTCTGGAAGAGCAGGTTGCAAAAAAAAGAAAAGAGCTAGAGTCATTAAGTTCGGAAGAACTCATTTCCAAAGGGAAGTCACTGTTGGAAAATTCAACCAAAATACGTCTGAGAAGTGATGTTCCTCTGGCTATTTCTTTGAGTGGAGGAGTAGATTCTTCCTCTATAGCAGCAATTGCATCAAAAGAAGTAGATCATCTGGAGGCTTTCAGCTATGGAGCTCCCGATCACCCGAAATCAGAAGGCCCCGTTATTAATAAGTTTGCAAAAGATAAAAATATTAACGTTGAATATATTCACCATTCTTACACAGCACAAGAGATGGGGAATATCTATGACCAAACCATGGAGGCACAGGAATCTCCATTTCTGGGACTCAGTATCATAGCACAGCATGAAGTATACAAGCAGGTAAAAGAAAGAAACATCAAAGTGTTACTAGGCGGTCAGGGAGGTGATGAAATTTTTGCCGGATACAGAAAATTTTTCGTAGTAGCATTGCGAAAGGCAATAGAAAACAAAGAAGTTTTGCCAGGTTTACAATATTTTCACTCATTAGCTCTGATGTTGGTATTTGAAGCAAAACAAATAAAGACATATTGGAATGAGAAAAACAGATATCTGAAGACAACAGGGAAAGATACAGCATTCCTGGATTGCTTGCCTGAAATTTCTTTAAATCTGTTTGAAAATTCATCTTTATCAAGCAGGCAGATTTCAGATATCCAAAAATACAGTATCCCTTCCCTTTTAAGATATGAAGACAGAAATTCAATGTATTTTTCTATTGAGAGCAGACTGCCTTTTATGGACTATAGATTGGTAGAATTTGCTTTAGCATTGCCGGATTTGCTTAAAATTAAAAATGGTTACGGAAAATGGATATTACGTGAAATGATGAAAAAAGACGTGCCAGGATATATCCTTAAAAACCGTCTGAAAAGAGGCTTTGATGTCACACAGAATTGGGTGAATGATGGTGTGGGAGAAAGAATAAAATTAAATATTTTAGAAAATAAATCTAAAGCAAAAGATTTTGTATCAGACTTCGGCCAACTTGAAAACAGTCTCACCATTGAGAATCTTAATAACAGTAATATTCTGAATGAAGCAATAATGCTTGATTTCCTGATTGATCCAATTAAAAAACCAACCCTGCAGTAAAAAATGAAAAAAAATATCTGGTTAATTTCCAAATATGCCTCACCACCACAGTATGCAAAAGCTCCATCGCGCTTATTTT
Source organism: Chryseobacterium viscerum (assembly GCF_025949665.1). Lineage (NCBI taxonomy): Bacteria > Pseudomonadati > Bacteroidota > Flavobacteriia > Flavobacteriales > Weeksellaceae > Chryseobacterium > Chryseobacterium viscerum. Next base: position 487,507 of record NZ_JAPDFT010000001.1, read on the forward strand.
ATCTGGCGAGAGAGTTTAAAAAAATGGGAAATGAAGCTTTATTAATAACATCGGATGCCAATCATTTTACGAATTGTCCTGAAACGGATAAAATATATAATGATGAGGAACAGGATGGGGTTGCTATTAGATGGATTAAAACCAAAAAATATACTAAAACCGCATCTATAGACAGAATTTTGTCTTGGCTTGATTTTGAAAGAAAGCTATTTTTAATGAAACTTTCCAATATGGAAAAGCCTGATGCAGTTATTATTTCGTCACTTTCCATTTTTACGATCATATATGGTTATTATCTGAAAAAAAAGTTTGGGAGCTTTTTAGTTTTTGAAATTCGTGATATCTGGCCTTTAACGATGACAGAGGAAGCTGGTTTTTCGAAATGGCATCCTCTTGTTTTACTGATAGGATTTATAGAAAAGTTTGGATACAGGAACGCTGATTTGGTTGCAGGAACAATGCCAAGGCTGGATTTACACGTAGAAGAATTACTGGGATATAAAAAACCTTTTCATTGTTCACCATTAGGATTTGATCCTGAAAATTATTCTGAAGACTTCCTGAAAGAAAAAAATCCGTTTTTAGAAATAGTACCATCAGGTAAAGTAATTATTGGCTATGCGGGAAGTATGGGGGTTACGAATGCATTGGAACCTTTCATTGAAACAATACAAATAATGAAAGAGAACACCAATATCCATTTTGTATTGGTTGGAAGCGGTGATCTTAGAGCATCTTATGAAGAACAGTTAAAAGATTGTACGAATATAACTTTTTTACAAAGAATTCAGCAAAATGAAGTTAAATATTTTCTTCAGGTTTGTGATATTCTATACTTATCTACCAAAGATTCAAAAGTATGGGATTATGGGCAATCTATGAACAAAGTGGTAGAATATATGCTTGCCGCCAAACCAATTATTGCTTCTTATACCGGATATCCTTCTATGATTAATGAAGCTGATTGCGGTAGGTTTATCAACAGTACATCTGCAGAGGATATTAAAGATGCCATTTTATATTACGCCAATATGAGTACGGAAGAAAGAATTGAGATAGGAAATAAAGGCAGAAAATGGATTTTTGAAAACAGAACGTATCCGGTGTTGGGGAAAAAATATCTGGACGCTATTTTATCTCATTCCGTAAAGCAAAAGAAGTAGCTTTGCATTGGTTGAAATAAAAAATAGGCTTTATTTTGAAAATTACTATTAATAATAATTTCATTTATAAACTATTCCTGTTATCTGTTATGGTGGGAAATACTATTGCCATTGCTTTTGCAAAGCCACTTGAAATGAATCCCAGGAATTTTTCCATACCATATCGAATTTTTGTCATTGTATTTTCTTTATTTATAATATATAGGGAAAGAAAAAATATTAGTTTTAAAAATATTCCAATTATTAGTCTTGTCGGATTTTGGGTTTTTTATATCATCAAGCTTATATATTCGTTTAATAATTATTCGTTTAATCAGGAGATAATGCAATCTGAGAATGAATATATTTTCAGAATCCTATTTTTGGTGCTTTTACCAAGTATCGCACTATTATGTATCAATTATAGTAAAATAGATTTTAAAAGCATAGCAAAATATAGTGTTACTATTCTCTGTGGACTTCTCGTTGTAAATTACATATATGGTTATATAAAATTAGACCATATTTTTAGTACCTACTACATTATGTATGGCCATATAGGTGCTTCATTGTTTATCATATCATTATTTTTACTGCTGTTTTGCAGAGACGATTATAAATCCTATTTTCTGTTCTTTTGTCTTTTTTTAGGTCTTTTTAATGTTATCCAGTCTATGGCGAGAAGTCCAATTGTAGCGATTTCTGTATGCTCTTTGTATATGATTATTCTGAAAGGGAATAAAAAATATATTATCTATGCTCTTATTTCGATGCTGTTGTTTATAGGGTTGGTTATTTTGCATGAGCAATATGGGAATGGAGCAATAACAAGCTTTAACAGGATGTATAAGTGGATAGCACATGGCGATACCTCAAGCAGAGGGCCATTATTCAGTAGAGCTATCGAAATATTTAATTCAAATCGGTTATTGGGAGGAAGGATATTGTTTGAGGACGGTGCTCATCCACATAACATTTTTTTAGAGCTTTTAATGGGAACCGGAATTTTAGGATTATTTATTTATTTCTTAAAGTTTGTCCCCGTAGTAAAAAATGCTGCCTTATTTTGGAATATTCAAAAGGGAAATATATACTATAAACTGATTTTTGCGTTATTTTTGCAATACTTTACTTTGGTACAGACTTCCTGCAATCTTTTCAATATACCGGAATTTTTGTACTTTAGCTCAATGATTATAGGTATTGGTTATACAGCAAAACACAGGAAGTTTAAAAAAGATATTGATAAAAGCATATGATGATTGATACACCTAATTTCTAAAAATGTACAAAAATTATTTAAAGAGGATTTTCGACTTTGTAGTTGCTCTCATTGGAATTACTTTTCTACTTCCAATTTTTCTTATCGTGATGGTTGGATTATTTCTTTCCAACAATGGTAAACCCTTTTTCTTTCAACGGAGACCTGGTAAAAACGGTAAGGTATTTAAAATTATAAAGTTTAAAACAATGAATGATAAAAAGGATTCTACAGGAAACCTTTTATCAGATGCAGAAAGATTAACAGCTCTGGGAGCATTTGTCCGTAAAACATCTCTGGACGAAATTCCACAATTACTTAATGTACTTAAAGGGGATATGTCTCTTATTGGGCCTAGACCTCTTTTGGTTCAGTATCTGCCGCTGTATAATGAAAATCAGGCGCGCAGACATGAGGTAAGACCAGGAATTACAGGGTGGGCACAAGTAAATGGTAGAAATGCAATATCATGGAATCAAAAATTTGATTATGATGTATGGTATGTAGAAAATATATCATTTACCTTAGACGTGAAAATTTTCTTTTTAACAGCCAAAAAAGTTTTTATAAGAGAAGGAATTTCACAAGAAGGACAAGCAACAATGGAACCTTTTAAAGGAAATATTTAAAATATGAAAAAAATAGCAATTATTGGAGCAGGAGGATTTGGACGTGAGGTGAAGATGCTGATCGATCATATCAACCAGAAAGATGAACAATTTGAAATTTTAGGTTTTTATGATGATAAACATTATGATCATAATATTAATGGAGTTCCTTACTTAGGAAAGATTGAAAAAATAAATGAAGTAGATCATCCTTTGTGTATTGCCGTAGCAATAGGAGACCCTAAAACAAAGAAAAAGATTATACAGGGAATAAGTAATCCTAATATTGAATTTCCAACATTAATACATCCATCGGTAATTATTGGCCTGGATAATACCAAAATAGGAAAGGGAAATATTATCTGTGCAGGAGTTATTATTACTGTTGATATTCAAATCGAAGATTTTGTGATCCTTAATCTTTCTTGCACTGTAGGGCACGATACTGTGATAAAAAATTATTGTTCATTCATGCCGACAGTTAATATTTCAGGAGAAGTAGTTGTAAATGAAGCTGTGTACGTAGGTACAGGTGCAAAAATTATAAATCTTTTAGAAATCGGTGAAAATACTATTGTTGGAGCAGGAGCAGTAGTCTATAAAAGTCTTCCTGCAAATTGTACAGCAGTCGGAATACCAGCCAAACCAATAAAATTCCATGAATAATATGAATACTAAAATCTGGTTGTCCTCACCCCATATGGGAGGTAATGAACAAAAATATATCAACGAAGCATTTGAAGAAAACTGGGTCGCACCATTGGGGCCTAACGTTGATGGACTTGAAAATGATCTGGAGCTGTTTTTAGGTGAAAATGCAAAAGTTGCCGTCCTTTCTGCGGGTACTGCAGCATTACATCTTGCACTTATTGAATGTGGAGTAGAACATGGTGATGAGGTTATTTGCCAGTCAATGACTTTCTCAGCATCAGCCAATCCTATTGCTTACTGTGGAGGAATTCCTGTTTTTGTAGACAGCGAGCCGGACACCTGGAATATGTGTCCAAAAGCTTTAAGAGAAGCCGTTGAAGACAGAATTCAAAAAGGAACGAAGCCTAAAGCAATTATTGTTGTTCATCTGTATGGGATGCCGGCAAAGATGGACGAAATTACAGCTATCGCTCAGGAATTCCAGATTCCTGTTATAGAAGATGCTGCAGAAGCTCTTGGTTCTACTTACAAAGGACAGGCGTGCGGAACATTCGGACGTTTTGGAGTATTAAGTTTTAACGGTAACAAAATTATTACCACATCAGGAGGTGGAGCTTTGGTTTGCCATACTCAGGAAGATAAAAACAAAACTGTTTTCCTTTCTACTCAGGCAAGAGATAATGCACCTCACTATCAGCATTCACATATTGGTTTCAACTACAGAATGAGCAATATTGTTGCAGGAATAGGAAGAGGACAGATGGAAGTCCTTAAAGACAGAGTGGCAGCCCGCAGAGCAATGCATGATTTCTATTTTGAGATCTTCAAAAATATTGAAGGAGTAACTGTATTTTCAGAGCCTGGAAATGATTTTTATTCCAATCACTGGCTATCAGCTATCATTGTTGATCCACAGGTTACAGGGAAAAACAGAGAAGACTTAAGACTTGCATTTTTAGAAGATAATATTGAATCAAGACCACTTTGGAAGCCTATGCACCTACAGCCGGTTTTTGAATCTTCTCCTTATTACGGAGGAAAAATTTCCGAAAATCTTTTTGATAACGGACTGTGTCTTCCGTCAGGGTCCAACTTGTCAGATGATGACAGAGAAAGAATAGCAAACGTAATCCGTAACTATTTCGGAGTTTAATATCATTGAATTTAATGAATCAGTACAAATATTGGAAAGTGGTTTTTGACTTTATCTTAGCGGTAATACTGATCCTCTTTCTTATGCCGGTACTGATTATTTTATTTTTGATTGCAAGTCTCGACACATCTTCTAACGGGATTTTTTTTCAGACCCGGATAGGCCAGTATGGAAAGCCATTTACCATATTTAAATTTAAAACAATTCACGATAACAAAAGAGTATGCTCCAAAATCGGGCAGACCCTCAGGAAATTTAAATTTGATGAATTTCCCCAATTGTTTAATATTTTAAAAGGTGATATGAGTTTTGTGGGTCCCAGACCTGATATCGAAGGATATTACGATAAATTGGCCGGAGCAGATAGAAAAGTTCTGGAATTAAAGCCAGGGTTAACCTCTGAAGCAAGTATAAAATACAGAGACGAAGAAAATCTTCTGAACAGCCAGGAGAATCCTTTGGTATATAATGATGAAATATTATTTCCGAATAAAGTAAAAATGAATCTTGACTATTTTGAAAATATGTCTTTCAAAAATGATACAAAGATTTTATTTAAAACAATAATAACCATATTGAAATAGAGTTTTTTTACTATTATGAAAATTAAAGAAACCCCGCTTAAAGATTGCTATATCATAGAGCCTACCATATTTGAAGATGAGAGAGGCTACTTCTTTGAAAAGTTCAACGAAAAAAAATTCGAAGAATTGACAGGGATGAACGGCCACTTTGTACAGGATAATGTTTCCAGATCATCTTATGGAGTATTAAGAGGACTGCACCTTCAGAAAGGAGAGCATGCACAGGCAAAACTCGTTTCATGCCTTGAAGGCAGTGTGTGGGATGTTGCTGTAGATCTTAGAGAAGATTCTCCTACTTTTGGAGAATGGTTCGGAATAGAGCTTACCGCAGAAAATAAACTACAGCTTTATGTACCAAGAGGTTTTGGACACGGATTTGCCGTATTAAGTACCCATGCTGTATTTTCCTATAAATGTGACAACTTTTATAACAAAGAATCAGAAGGCAGCGTAAAGTTCAATGATCCGGATCTTGATATTGATTGGAAACTTGATGAAAAAGACGCCATACTTTCGGAAAAAGACCAGAACGCCCCTGGATTTAAAGACAAAAACTTTTAAATTATATCCCTGAAAACCACTTTATAAAAGTGGTTTTCATTTTTTTAATTCTTAACTCTTCAATATTTTGTATCTTTGCAGACTCAAAATCAAAACGATGCGTACAAAATCTGTAGGGAAGAAGAAAATCAATGTAGTCACTCTTGGATGTTCCAAGAATGTATATGATTCTGAAGTATTAATGAGCCAGCTGAAAGCTAATGGCAAAGAAGTGGTTCATGAAGACCGTGGCGACATTGTTGTTATCAATACCTGCGGATTTATTGATAATGCTAAAGAAGAATCTATTAATACCATCCTTGATTATGTTGAGGCTAAGAATAGAGGAGAGGTTGAAAAAGTATTCGTTACAGGATGTTTATCAGAAAGATACAAGCCGGATTTGATAAAAGAAATTCCGGATGTAGACCAATATTTCGGAACAAGAGACCTGCCGATGCTTTTAAAACATCTTGGGGCAGATTATAAACACGAACTGGTAGGAGAGAGACTTACAACTACTCCAAAACATTATGCCTACCTTAAAATCTCTGAAGGTTGTGACAGACCATGTTCTTTCTGTGCGATCCCATTGATGAGAGGAGGTCACCTATCAACTCCTATTGAAAAACTGGTTTTAGAAGCTCAGAAACTGGCAAAAAAAGGGACAAAAGAATTAATCCTTATTGCACAGGATCTTACTTACTATGGTCTTGATCTTTATAAGAAAAGAGCGTTAGGAGATCTTTTAAAAGAATTGGTGAAGGTAGAAGGTGTAGAATGGATTCGTCTTCATTATGCTTTCCCAAGCGGTTTCCCGGAAGATGTTCTCGATATTATCCGTGAAGAACCTAAAGTATGTAACTATATAGATATCCCTCTTCAGCATATCAATTCCGATTTGTTGAAATCAATGAAGAGAGGAACTACCCATGAAAAAACAGATGCTCTTTTAGGCAAGTTCAGAGAAAAAGTTCCGGATATGGCGATCAGAACAACGCTTATTGTTGGATATCCTGGTGAAACAGAAGAAAGATTTCAAGAGCTTAAAGACTGGGTGAGAGAACAGAAGTTTGACAGATTAGGATGCTTTACTTATTCTCATGAAGAGAATACTACAGCTTATGTATTGGAAGATGATATTCCACAGGAGGTAAAAGAGGCAAGAGTAGAAGAAATCATGGAATTGCAGTCTCAGATTTCGTGGGAAAAGAATCAGGAAAAAGTAGGGAAAATATTCAGATGTATTTTTGACCGTAAAGAAGGGAATTATTTTATCGGAAGAACAGAGTATGATTCACCAGATGTGGACAATACAGTTTTGGTTTCTGCAGAAGATACCTATATCTCTATAGGCGAGTTTGCAGATGTTAAAATTACTTCGGCTGAAGAGTTTGATTTATACGGAGAATTAGTCTAGCTAAATGCTTACTAATCAGTTTAAAATAAGATTTATAAAATTAAGCTATTAACGAAAATTAACATAGAATTTTCTCGGTGGTTTGTTTTTATTTTATTGATAATCAATTTGTTAATATTTTACATAATTAAGATTTATCAAATTTCTTTTATAAAGTATATAAATTCAAAAATTATGTCTTAAATTTGCGCAATAAGCAATATTTTTAAATAATATGCTTTCAATGAGTTAAATCGTTTAAATGAAGCTAAAATGCAATTAAAATGGTATTTTAATAAGATGGCTTCACTATGATATTCACAAGTTGAGATGCATCTTCCATTTTGGGAATATTGATGAAAAAAAATGTAATTAAAAATCTTTAAAAACTTATGAAAAAATTTTTATTAACAGCAATTATGCTTGTTGGCCTTTCGGCCCTTTCTAAGGCTCAGCAGGGGCGAGTGGGGATTAACACAACCACACCTGCCGCAACACTAGATGTAGTAGCAAATACTACTGACAACGCTAGACCTGATGCCTTATTAGTCCCTCGTATGACAAGAGCACAATTATTAGCTAAAGATGCAGCTTATACCGCAGCTCAAAATGGCGCGCTTGCTTTCGTTACGACGATTGACGGTACAGCAACTCCTAAAACTACAAACGTTACAGCAGTAGGCTTTTATTACTATGATGGCCAAACTACGAATACGTGGATTACTGTAGGTGGAGGTGGTGTAGTTGCTCCTGTAGCTCCTACTGTAAGAACTTCAGCTACTGGTACAGATTTATCTGCAGCAGATTTAAATGGCTATGTATTTCTTACAACCAACGCTGATTTATCTACAATCCCAGTAAGTGCAGCAACAAAAGGAAAAAGTATTACCCTTGTTAAAGTAGGTGGAGGTACACTTACTGTAAATGGAGCAAGTGCAGCTTCAGTTAATTCAATGTCTCTTAATGGTAGAGGTCTTGGATTTATCTATGATGGAACTGCTTGGCAATCTTATTCAGCTCAATAATTATTAATTTTTTACACAGATTTAGTCATGAATAAAAAAATATTATTAGTTCTTGCCTCTTCTTTGGCAATGTTTCAATATACAAATGCACAGGTTAGAACAAACGGTTTCGCCAGTGGAAATATAAACGGGCAAGGTGCATTCTTAGATGCATCAGGAAGTGCCGGAGGTTTTACAGACAGTGCTAATGACGGAAAAGGACTTGTTTTCCCAAGAACAAATCTAACAACCTTTACATTTGCTACTCCTGTTACTGACGAAGATAACTTCCCAACGGCTTATGATGGGATGATAGTTTACAACACCGCTTCAGGAACTACAGTTTCTGGTGTTGCTACCAATGTTACTCCTGGATATTACTATTTCTCAAATCCTACCGGAGGAACTGCAAATGGATTCGCTACGGCTACAGGTACATGGGTTTCACTTTCTACTTCACCAAAAGTAACTGTAGGAACAGCAGAAACAACTACAAATACTATTATCAATGTAAGCCCGGGTGTTGATAAGCAGCTTTATGCTATCAAAGGAACTTTCACTGCAAATGGTACTTCTACAGCAGTTAATATCCCAGCTCCTACAGGAATGACTACTATGTATGGTATTACAATCTATAAAGCAGGTACAAACACTGTTTATGATAGAAGTTTATATTCTTATAATCCGGTTACAACTCCAGGAAATGCAATTACAGGTTCTCCTAGCATGTCTGTAGTTTATCCTAACGGTACATACGATTATGTATTAGAATATTTAAAATAGAGAATTAATTTAATTACATAAATAAAAACCAATGAGAGATCATTGGTTTTTTTACTTTTAAAAGAGAAGAGATTTATGAATTTATTAGATATTAAAAACAATATTTTAAGCAATTGGTGTTGATATTTAATGAATAAGGAATCAAGTTATAAATTTTAACAGAATATAAAGCTGTTAAAATCTGATCAGGGAAGATGATATTATAAGGGGAAGGACCTTCTATAAGCAGTTTTTTCCAGAATCTGATTTTAAGATTTTTAATTTTTAAAGATCAATTATTAATTCAGATCTTAACATTGTGTGAAACTTAATTGATTGATTATCAGTTATTTTTAAAATTGTTTTTTTAAAATTATGCATAAATTAGTTAATTATGTTAACTTTTAAAGCTTTTTTTTAACACTTTTTAACAGTGTGGTTTAAAACCCCTATTCATAGGGTGTTGCAAGGTTGATTAAGATTTATTTAAGGTTTTGTTAACTGTTTTTAACATATGGGATAGGGTTTTATAAAGATTCCTGATACTTTTGTCCCGTCAAAACCAATAAAAGTTCAAAATGATGAAAAGATTCATTCTCGTAATCATAATGATGATTTCAACCTTAGGTGTTTATTCTTTTACGAGTAATGCCTTAGATGCGAAAAAAACAAGTTATGCATCGTACTACCACGATAAATTTAACGGTAGAAAAACTGCTAGCGGAGAAATCTTTGATAACTCAAAGTTTACTGCGGCAAACAGAACGCTTCCATTTGGAACAAACGTTAAGGTTACTAACCTTAAAAATGGTAAAGAGGTAATAGTGAGAATTAATGACAGAGGGCCTTACCATTCATCAAGATCTTTAGATATGTCTAAAGCTGCGTTCGATGAGATTGGAGATATCAGTCATGGTACAATTCCGGTCGAATATGAAATTGTCGATTAATTTTATGATTTAAATTAAAAAAAAGCCAGCTGATTCAGCTGGCTTTTTGTATGGATACATATCAAACGTCTATACATCCAATTCCAATAAAGCAGGACAATGGTCAGAATGCACTGCTTCTTTTAAAATAACGGCTCTGGAGAGCTTGTCCTTTAAACTGTAAGAGGTGAAGTTGTAATCCAGTCTCCATCCTTTGTTTCTGGCTCTGGAATTTTGTCTGTAGCTCCACCATGTATAATTGTCCGGATCATTATTGAAAAACCTGAAACTATCTATCAGTTCACATTCATTGATGAAATTGGTCATCCATTCCCTTTCCATAGGAAGAAACCCTGAAACATTCTTTAAACCTTCAGGATTGTGAATATCGATCGCTTCGTGGCAAATATTAAAGTCACCGGATATAATCAGGTTAGGAATTTCTTTCTTTAAATTTTTGATATACTCCAGGAAGTCATGACAGAACTGCATTTTAAAATCCAGTCTCTCAATATTAGATGCAGAAGGAACATATACAGAAATAGCTGAAAAGCCATCAAAATCTGCACGAATGATTCTCCCCTCATTATCATAGCTTTCAATGCCACATCCATACTCTACATGATTGGGTTTGATTTTTGAGGCAATTCCGACCCCGCTGTATCCTTTTCTTACTGCTGAGTGCCAGTAACTGTGATAACCTAATTTTTCAAGGCTTTCGATGTCTATCTGATCGTTTCCGGCTTTACTCTCCTGAATACAGATGATATCCGGATCAGCAGTTTTTAGCCAACCCAGGAAATCTTTTGTAAAAGCGGCTCTGATTCCATTGACGTTGTATGTGATTAATTTCATTAGTCTTCTATAAAAAGTTTAAAATTTTCATTGTATTTCGAAGGGATAAACTCCGTGATGTCATAATCTGCGATTTGATGAATATAAAAAGGATCTTCAGAAATGATCTGCTCAATTTCATGTTTAGATTCTGCATTAGCTATGATGATACCTCCCGTTCTGGGTTCTTTTCTTCCCGAAGCAATAAACTTCCCGGATTCATAATGCTTATTAAGGAAAATATTATGCTGGGGAATAAGACGTTCTACATTTTCAAAAGAACTCTTATAGGTAAGCGAAATAATAAACATGATTTATTTTTTTACGAAGATATGAACTATAAAAAAGAAGCGGAAAAAATCATTCGATTTTTTCCGCTTTAAACCCAAAATTAAATAAACTATGAAAAAAACTACTTGGGTTCTAAAATGCTGATAGGAATGATACACTCTTCCAGTGAAATTCCTCCATGCTGGTAGGTTTCTTTATAGTAATTAACGAAATGATTGTAATTTTTAGGATAAGCCAGGAATATATTGTTTTTAGCAAAAATATATTTCGAGCTTAAGTTTCCTTTTGGAAGGAAAAGTTTTTCAGGATTCGTAATCGCCCATACATCACTGTCGTCATACGTTAAACTTTTACCTGTTTTATATCGGATATTAGTAGAAGTTTCTCTGTCTCCTACCACTTTGCTTGGCTTTTTCACATATACCGTTCCGTGGTCCGTAGTGATGACCAGTTTATAGCCGTTTTCTGCCGCTGTTTTTATAATCTTCAGCAAAGAAGAGTTTTCAAACCAGTTGAAGGTAAGAGAGCGGAAGGTTTTATCATCACGGATCAGCTGATCTACGATGTGGTTGTCTGTTTTTGCGTGGGAAAGAATATCAATGAAGTTGTATACGATAACCAGCAGATCATTATTTTTATGCTGATTGAAATCATCATAGATCTTTCTTTCAAAATCGGCATTCAGTACTTTAAGATACTTCATAGATTTTGAGCCCAAACCTATTCTCTTCATTTGGTCTTCCAGGAAGTCACGCTCAAATTCATTTTTGTTTCCTTCTTCATTATCATTAAACCATTTATCCGGAAAACGTTTTTCAATTTCAGACGGCATTAATCCCGCAAAGAAAGAATTTCTCGCATACTGAGTAGCGGTAGGAAGGATACTGTAGTAATAGTCTTCTGAAATCTTGTTGTAGTATTTTGTAAATAAAGGTTCAATCACTTTCCATTGGTCATAACGAAGGTTATCTACCATCAGTAAAAGAACTTTTTCTTTTTCAACTTCAGGTTTTACTTTTTCTTTGAAAAGTGTATGGCTCATTAAAGGTTTGTCAGAATCAACCAGCCAGTCTGTGTAATTTTTTTCAATAAACTTGGCAAACTGAATGTTGGCTTCTTCTTTCTGAGACTGCAGAAGGTCTGCAAATTCATTATCTGCAACCTTATCAAATTTGATCTCCCAACTAAGAATTTTTTTATAATATTCCGCCCATTCCTGATACGTTCTCAGGTATGAAAGTTCCATAGAAAGGTTTCTGAATTCCTGTTGGTACTGTAGAATGGTTTTTTGTTCCACCAGGTTATCTTCCTGAAGGTTTTTTTTGAGGGAAAGTAATATCTGATTAGGATTTACGGGCTTTAATATATAATCGGCAATCTGAGATCCGATAGCCTCTTCCATAATGTGTTCTTCTTCGCTTTTGGTAACCATTACAATTTTTAGGGAATTATCTTTTTCCTTAATCATTGGGATGGCTTCCAGTCCGGAGATACCCGGCATGTTTTCGTCAATTAACGTTAAAGCAAATTTCTCTGAATCCATAAGTTCCAAAGCCTCGTTCACATTATTTACAGGGGTTACCTGATAACCCTTCTTTTCTAAAAATACGATATGAGGTTTAAGTAAATCTATTTCATCATCTATCCATAATATCTTTTCTGACATAATTTATTTTTTACACGGTTATTCTATCAAAATGTTGACCAAATCCTTTTAAAATCTCACAAAATAGAAATATTAAAAGTTAAATATTAGTTAAATGAAAATACCGCTTGATATTTCACATTTTTGTTTACTTTAATCAGTGGTTTTTATATATTCTAAAGCTTTTTCCAGAACTTCATCTTTTCTGTTTTTAAGGCCTTCCACAGTCGGTTTCACAAGAATGTCTGGAGTGATGCCGATTCTCTGTGTCTCCCTTCCGTCCGGATAATAAGCACCCAGACCTGAAAACCGGGTGTCAAGATCTGCAATTTTAAACATAATGACATCTCCGTTGGCTCCCGAAGTATTGCTTCCAATGATTTTAGACTTAGGATGCTGCCTGAACATTATTGTGGTTGTCTCGGCCTGGCTTTGTGTATTCTCATCTACTAAAACGATTACATTCCCTTTATAGTATCCGGGATTCTTCCTGCCTATACTATTTTTCCTGCTGTAAAATTTTCCGGGATAGCTGGTGTCCGGAAAAGTAAACTGATAATAAACTGAAGACTCCGGAAGAAGAAGATAACTTAAAGGTCTGATAGTCTGCTTAGGATAATTTCTAAGATCAAAGATAATTGACTTGGCAGATTGTAAGCTGCTGTACATTTCATTCAGATCTTCCTTCTCTATAATTCCCATATTGACATAGCCGGTTTTCTTTTCATGATCAATGAATTTCCATTTCTTGGGAGGCGTCATTTTTTCCTGAATAATATCTTTCGCAAAATAAGTTTTGGTTTTTATTTCCAGATTTTGGCCTTCTCTTTCAATTTTTACAGTAATAGAATCACTGTTGCTGAAAAGAAGTTTGCTTTTTGCTTTGTTGAATTTACCCCAGGAATTAGAAGCTGGAATATATTTTCCAAAGCTGTTCACTATTTGCGGAATCGTTTTACCTTCAATATCATAAATAACATCCCCTACATGAAGCGGGCTTTTATCCCTGAATCTTGTAGCATTGATCTTTGTAACCACAAGTTTTCCTTCCGCATAGGAATACTCCGCAGGCACTCTTCGGTTTCCGTATTGATGAAACAGGATTTCCTTTGATGAAAGATAGGCATGGGAATCATCCGTTTTGGCAACCAGTTCTGCCAATGCTAAATGATAACTTTCATCACGATCAATCATAAGGAACTTGGGAATCATTTCTGTAAGAACATCATTCCAGTTCTGATCAGTTTCATATTTATAAGGAAAAAAGTACTCTACATAATTCCAATATCTGAATAGCTCCAATAAACTGACGGTTTTTGATGTGAATTTTGAACCGTAGGACCTTTCATTTCTGAAATATATTTTTCTTCCGCCTTTTCCGAAATAATGATTATCTCCAAGATTCCGGTTATTTTCAATATAATGAAGTTCTTGAGACAGATCTCTGGTGAAAATTTGACGATTGTCTATCCAGCTCAGATCAAAATTCTTAAGAAAATATACTTTATCTTCCTTTACTGAACATTCTTTGCAAGGGGTAACTTCTCCGAGACTCCCGATCCAGTCAGAATAAAAATTATTTAACGCCTGTATATCATTAATAGAGTCAAGTTCATCAATCTTCTGAAAAAGCTGTTTGTCCCAGTTCAGATTTCCTTTTGCTACATGAGGATGGTAATATTTTAAGAATCCCCAAATCCGACAGAGAGATTCCAGTTTTTGGGTCTCGGATAGAATTTGTGCAGAAAAATTTAAACTTAAAAGTAATAAGAGGAAAAGAGAATATTTTCTCATTAAGGGTTATCGTGTTTTCTCTCAAAGGTAGTCCTTTGCTGCAACAACTGCAAAAGGTTTTCAAAAAAATATGAATTAAAAATAAAAATGAGTCAGAGAGATTTTCAATAGTATTAAAAAGGTATTATTTGTTAAAAACATGAGTGTTATCCGTTTTTAAGCCGTATATTTTAATAGTAATTTAATAAAAGCCTAAACTTTAAAATGCCTAACTTTGTTTGCTAATATTGACGTTTCAATGCAGAATAAGCTAAAAATCATCAACGATCCTGTTCATGGATTCATCAAAATTCCCCACGAAATTTTATTTGATATCATTGAGCATCCTTACTTTCAGAGATTAAGAAGAATCGGGCAGACCGGACTTCTGAACCTGATATTTCCAGGAGCTACTCATACAAGATTTCATCATGCTTTGGGAGCAATGCATCTGATGTTTACTGCATTGGAAACATTAAAGCAGAAAGGAGTAAAAATTTCTGAAGAAGAGGAAAAAGGAGCGATGCTGGCTATTCTGATGCATGATATTGGTCATGGTCCGTTTTCTCATGCGCTTGAAAGTATGCTGATGGATGACTGGCATCATGAAAACCTTTCTTTACTTCTTATGAATAAGCTAAATGAGGAGTTTGATGGGCAGTTATCTATGGCTATTGAAATGTTTCAGGGGAAATATCATAGAAAATTTTTCAACCAATTGATCTCTTCCCAGCTGGATGTTGACCGTCTGGATTATCTGAAAAGAGACAGCTTTTTTACCGGTGTATCGGAAGGAAATATTAATACCCAGAGAATTATTTCCATGATGAATGTCTGTGAAGAAGGTGAACTGGTAATTGATGCAAAAGGAATTTATTCTATTGAAAATTTTCTGACAGCCAGAATGTTCATGTACTGGCAGGTGTATTACCATAAAACTTCAGCATTGGCAGAATTTCTTTTGGTTAAGATCCTTGAAAGAGCAAAATATCTGATTTCCCAGGGAACAGAGCTTCCTGCAGCCGAGAATCTGAAATATTTTTTATACCGCGAAAAGAGTGCAGCAACGGATGAAGATATAGAGAGATTTACAAGCCTTGATGATAATGATGTGATCCAGGCGATGAAAGAGTGGCAGAATACGGATGATTTTGTGTTGTCATATTGGTGTAAATGTGTAATTCAGAGAAATTTACCTAAAACAATTATTTCATCGCATCAATTTGGAAAGGAAATAATTGATGAAAAAATAAAAAACACCAATGAATTTTTCAAAATCAACAATGGAAAAGAATTGGTTCATGAAATAAAAAGAAAACTTTTACCCTATCATGCGGAGAAGCAGCCAATCTATTTATTGCATAAAAATGGTAAAAGAACGAGGCTTCATGAGTCAGAAGATCAGCTTTTATCGGGGTTAATTGTAAATAAGACAACCCGCTATATCCTTATGTTTCCAAGAGATATCTCCGGGCTAGACTCTTAAATAATATTAAAATTTACGATCTGAAACCAAAAAATGTTTGCAAATTCTAGAATTTCTTATCTTTGCAGAATATGGAATTTACAGCTTCGCAAATTGCAAGTTTTATTGACGGAAAAATAATAGGTGACGAGAATGCACTTATTACAGGGGTTTCACCAATTGAAAATGGGGAATCAGGACATCTTTCTTTTATAGCACAAGATAGATTTTCTCATTTCTTGGATACCTCACGATGCTCTGTTATCATCATTTCGGAAAAACTTCTGGAGAAAAATAATTATAACCCTACCTTAATCGTTGTAAAAGATGCCTATCTTTCTTTTCAGATTCTGATGAATTTATATCAGGAAATGCAGGGAAGAAAAGAAGGTATAGAAAATGGTTCTTCCATTCATGATACGGCTGTCATAGGAGATAAAGCCTATATCGGAGCATTTACTTATGTTTCTGAGAAAGCTAAAATTGGGGAAGGGTCACAGATCTATCCGCATGTATATATAGGAAAAGGAGTGAAAATTGGTAAAAACTGTAAGATAGACAGTGGAGCCAGAATTTACGACTATTGTATTATTGGGGATAACTGTGTGATTCATTCCAATACGGTAATTGGAGGTGACGGTTTTGGTTTCCAGCCAACAGCCGAAGGTTTCAAAAAGATACCGCAGCTTGGAAATGTAATTATTGAAGACGATGTTGAGATCGGCTCAAACTGTAGTATTGACAGAGCAACAATAGGCTCTACCATTATAGGAAAGGGAACCAAAATTGATAACCTGATTCAGATTGCCCATAATGTGAAAATAGGTCAGAACAACGTAATTGCAGCACAAGCGGGAATTGCAGGTTCTACTACAATTGGAGACTGGAATCAGATTGGAGGCCAGGTAGGCGTCGTAGGACATATCAAAATAGGAAATCAGGTGAAAATTCAGGCTCAGAGTGGTGTGAATTCCAGCGTTAATGATAGAGAAACATTGTATGGCTCACCAGCCATCAGCTATAATGACTATTTGAGGAGTTATGTTCATTTCAGGAATCTGCCTGGAATCGTAAATAGAATAAATAATCTTGAGAATAACTCAAAAGATAATACTAATGAGTGATATGCAAAAAACACTTCAGCAAGAGGTAACTCTTTCTGGAATTGGCCTTCATACGGGTAAAGAAGTAAAACTTACCATTAAACCTGCTAAAGAAAATACAGGTTTTGTATTTGTAAGAACAGACTTGGAGGGACATCCTCAGGTAGAAGCAGATGTAAATTATGTTGTAGCAACAGAAAGAGGAACTACATTAGAAAAATTAGGGGTAAAAATTACCACTTGCGAACACCTTTTGGCAGCTCTTGTGGGTTGTGATATTGATAACGCGGTCTTAGAAATGGATGCCTCTGAGCCACCTATTCTGGATGGATCTTCAAAATATTTTGTTGAAGCTATTGAAAGCGTTGGTGTTGCAGAACAGGGGGTAGCGAGAGAATATCTGGTTGTAAAAGAAGTTCTTACTTACAGTGATCCGGCAACAGGTTCGGAAATCACAATTATTCCTTCAGATACTTACGAAGTAACAACAATGGTAGATTTTGGGACTAAAGTATTAGGTACTCAGAATGCCACTCTTAAAAATATTTCAGAATTTAAAGACGAAATCTCATCAGCAAGAACATTTAGCTTCCTGCATGAATTGGAAATGCTTTTAGATCACGGTTTGATCAAAGGTGGAGATATTTCCAATGCCATTGTATATGTAGATAAAGATCTTACTCCTGAAACTACAGAAAAATTAAAGAAAGCTTTTGGTAAAGATAATGTATCCATCAGACCAAACGGTATTCTTGATAATCTTAATTTAAACTATCCTAACGAAGCCGCAAGACACAAATTACTGGATGTAATCGGTGACCTGGCTTTGGCAGGTGTAAAAATAAAAGGTAAAGTTATTGCCAACAAACCGGGACACTTTGTGAATACTCAGTTTGCGAAAAAACTAAACCGCCAGTGGAAATTGCAGAAAAAGAAAAACGTTCCGGATTTTGACCTGACAAAAGAACCAGTATTCGATATCAACGGAATAATGAAGCTTATGCCTCACAGACCCCCGTTCTTATTGATTGATAAAGTTCTTGAGCTTTCAGACTCTCATGTAGTAGGTTTGAAAAACGTGACGATGAACGAACCATTCTTCGTTGGACACTTCCCTAAAGAACCTGTAATGCCTGGAGTACTTCAGGTAGAAGCATTAGCACAGACAGGAGGTATCCTGGTACTGGCTAGCGTTCCGGATCCTGAGAACTATTCTACTTATTTCATCAAAATTGATAAGGTGAAATTCAAGAGAAAAGTAATTCCTGGAGATACGCTAATATTCAAAATTGAATTGATAGAGCCTATCAGAAGAGGAATTGTTCATATGCAGGGGTATGGATACGTAGGAGATACAGTAGCAGTAGAAGCAGAGCTTATGGCTCAAGTTGCAAAAAATAAAGTTGATTAAATGATTCATCAATTAGCAGCCGTAGATAAACGCGCGAAAATCAGCAAAAATGTAATCGTAGAACCATTTACTACTATTGCAGGGGACGTAGAAATTGGAGAAGGAACCTGGATTGGTCCTAACGTTACCATTATGGATGGTGCAAGAATAGGAAAAAACTGTAGGATTTTTCCTGGGACTGTAATCTCTGCAATTCCCCAGGATCTGAAATTTGATGGTGAAGATACTCAGGTAATTATCGGTGATGATACAACAATCAGAGAATGTGTTACAGTAAACAGAGGTACAAAAGCTCTAGGATATACTAAAATAGGAGCGAACTGCCTTATTATGGCTACTTCACATATTGCCCATGATTGCGTTATCGGAGATCACGTTATCATTGTAAACGGTTGTGGTATTGCAGGACATGTGGAGATTGGAGATTATACGGTAATGGGAGGCTTATCTGCTGTTCACCAATTTGGTAAAATCGGAAAACATGTCATGATTTCCGGAGGTACTTTGGTAAGAAAAGATATTCCACCTTACGTAAAGGTTGCAAGAGAGCCTATGTCTTATGCAGGTATCAATTCTGTTGGATTAAGAAGAAGAGGATTTACCAATGAGAAAATCTTTGAAATCCAGAAAATCTACAGAGCAATATTCCAGATGAAAATGAACGTTTCTCAGGCTATTTCCCATATTGAAAAAGAAATGCTTCCAACGGCTGAAAGAGATGAAATCTTACAGTTTATTCAAAACTCACCTAGAGGTATCGTAAAAGGATATGGTACCGGAAAGGAAAGAGAGTAATTAATGATAAATACTATCAGACAATGAAAAGTTTAATTGTACTTACGGCGCTTTCTGCAACTTCTTTTTTGTTTGCACAGCAGACGGAAAAGCCTGAAACTGGAAAAAAGGAAAACCCCTTTACCATAGAAAGAAAACTTTCCGAAGTATCTAATGATAGTATTGCAAAGAATAACGTAAATAGTATTCTGAAACAGAAAAATACCGGAAGTTCAATTTTAGGAACAACCGATCAATATAAAACTGATCTTCAGATGAATGTAAACAGATTGAATAATAATGTGAATACGTTCAATAATAATACATTTAACAGAATGATGCCGCAAGGGCAAGGAATACAGTTTAATAAAAGAAAATAAATATTTACAAAATTAATGGCAACAAGTAACGATATCAGAAAAGGTCTTTGCATCGAATATAGCAATGATATTTTTAAAGTAATCGAGTTCCTTCACGTAAAACCAGGAAAAGGACCTGCTTTCGTAAGAACAAAATTAAAATCAGTGACTAACGGTAAAGTAATTGATAATA
Source organism: Chryseobacterium viscerum (assembly GCF_025949665.1). NCBI lineage: Bacteria > Pseudomonadati > Bacteroidota > Flavobacteriia > Flavobacteriales > Weeksellaceae > Chryseobacterium > Chryseobacterium viscerum. Next base: position 507,388 of record NZ_JAPDFT010000001.1, read on the forward strand.
CTTTCTCTGCAGGACACAAAATTGATGAAGTAAAAGTAATCACTAGAAAGTTCCAGTATCTGTATGATGATGAGAACGGATTCCACTTCATGAACAATGATGACTTCTCTCAATTATACATCAATAAAGAAATGATTGAAAACGCTCAGTTCATGAAAGCTGGTGAAGAAGTAACAATCATTCTGAAAGAAGCTGATGAGACTCCGCTTTCTGCTGAACTTCCACAGTCAGTATATCTGGATGTTATCGAAGCTGATCCGGGTGTAAAAGGAAACACGGCAACTAACGCTCTTAAAAACGCAATCGTTGAAACAGGAGCAAGAGTAATGGTTCCTTTGTTCATTGAACCGGGAGACAGAATTAAAGTAAGCACTGAAGACGGCAGCTACTTAGAAAGAGTGAAATAATAAATAAAATTTACATAAATTCGGTTTGCATTAGCAGTCCGAATTTTGTTTTATAAGAAAATCTATTGTTATGAGATTCCATTCTCCGCAAAAGCTTAAAACGATTGCAGATTTAATAGGCTCAGCATTTGTTGGTCCGGAAGACTTTGAAGTATTGGGAACTAATGAAATTCATATGGTAAAGCCAGGTGATATCGTTTTTGTGAACCACCCTAAATATTATGACAAAGCATTAAACTCTGCAGCGACTATTATTTTAATTGATAAAGAAGTAGAGTGCCCGGAAGGCAAAGCGCTTTTAGTTTCTGATGATCCTTTCAGAGACTTTAATAAAATCAATACTCATTTTACCAGAATATATAATTTCACAGAAGAACTTCACGATGTTGAAATAGGAGAGGGTACAAGGATTCACTCTTCAGCAGTAATCGGAAACAATGTGAAAATCGGAAAAAATACCCTTATCTTCCCTAATGTAGTGATCGGTGATCGTACGGAAATCGGAGATAATGTTATTATTCAATCCAACACCGTTTTAGGAGGTGACGCATTTTATTACAGAAAATTAAATGGAAACTTTGACCGCCTGATTTCTGTAGGAAATGTTGTTATTGAAAACAATGTGGAGATCGGAAATGGCTGCACCATAGACAGAGGTGTTACAGATTCTACCATCATTGGAGAAGGTTCTGTTTTGGATAACCAGATTCAGGTGGGACATGATACCGTTATCGGGAAAAAATGTCTTATTGCTTCTCAGGTAGGAATTGCAGGATGCTGCATCATTGGAGATGAGGTGACATTATGGGGACAGGTAGGAATCGCTTCCGGTAATAAAATTGAGGCAGGATCTGTAATTTTGGGAAAAACAGGAGTAAACAGAGATCTGGAAAAAGGTATCTATATCGGGATGTTTGCCGAAGATTTCAAAACTTATCTCAAAAAAGAAGTAAAGCTGAGAAATCTCAAATAAACTATTCCAAAGGTTTTATCTAAAATCAAAGAAATTTAAGTAAATTTGTGAGCATTAATAAAATAATAAATAAATTAAAACAACAATAAAATGTCAATTTTAGTAAACAAAGATTCTAAAGTAATTGTACAAGGATTTACAGGGAACGAAGGAACTTTCCACGCTGGTCAGATGATTGAATACGGAACAAATGTAGTAGGTGGTGTTACTCCAGGAAAAGGAGGTAGCGAGCACTTAGGAAAACCGGTATTTAATACAGTGGCTGATGCTGTTGAAAAAGCAGGAGCAAACGTAAGTATCATTTTCGTACCACCGGCATTTGCAGCAGACGCTATCATGGAAGCTGCTGAAGCAGGTATCAAAGTGATTGTATGTATTACGGAAGGTATTCCTGTAGCTGATATGGTAAAAGTAAAATCTTATATTGCTGACAGAGACTGCAGATTAATCGGACCAAACTGCCCTGGAATCATTACTTCTGAAGAAGCTAAAATTGGTATTATGCCAGGTTTCGTTTTCAAAAAAGGTAAAGTAGGTATCGTTTCAAAATCAGGTACCCTTACTTACGAAGCTGCTGACCAGGTAGTAAGAGCAGGTTACGGTATTTCTACCGCTATCGGTATTGGTGGTGACCCAATCATTGGAACAACTACAAGAGAAGCATTAGAATTATTTATCAATGACCCTGAAACTGAAGCTGTTGTAATGATCGGTGAAATTGGTGGAGGTCTTGAAGCTGAAGCTGCAAGATGGTACAAAGCAAGTGGTTCTAATAAACCAGTTGTAGGGTTCATCGCTGGGCAAACAGCTCCAAAAGGAAGAACAATGGGACACGCAGGTGCTATCGTAGGTGGTGCTGAAGATACAGCTCAGGCAAAAATGGAAATCATGAGAGAAAACGGTATCAACGTTGTAGACTCTCCTGCTGATATTGGTGCTACTGTAGCAAAAATTCTAGGATAATATAAAACCACATCATATGAAAAAACTTTTATTAGCCTCAGCTTTGACGCTTTCTGCATTATCTTTTGCACAGGTGCAATGGAATAATACAAGATTTGGTCTTACAGCAGGTTTAAACTACTCAAGAGTAGCAAATGCCCACAATCCCTCTGGCCCAAGATTTACCTTCCAAGGTGGAGCTTTGGCTTTGATCCCCGTAGGGAAGGCAAACCAATTCTTTATACAACCCGAAGTTTTGTACTATGGTGCAGGAGAAACCGGGAAAGATAAAGACGCTAAAGGAAAAGATGGTTATGATGCAGTATATGCAAACAACTATCTGAGTGTACCACTTTATTTCAAAGGATACTTTTCAGAAGCTGAATCGGAATTCTTTGGATTGATTGGACCTAGATTTAACTTTTTAGTAAGTCAGGACGTAAAGAATGCTCCTATAAGCAGACCTTATTATGATCCGGACGTTACTGATCCTACACAACCAGGAGTAGACGGAAAAGCAAAAAGCTTTAACTGGGGACTTGGACTAGGCGTAGGATATAGCTATAAGAGACAACTTGAAGTAGCTTTAAAATATGATTTAGGACTTTCTGATACTTACCCTGGTCTTGCAAAAGAAAAAGGCGGTAGTGATAAGAAAAAATCAGAACAGGTAATTGCACTTACCTTAAGCTATATATTCAAATAGAATAGCTCTCAATATAAAAAATCTCGGAAACTAAGTTTCCGGGATTTTTTATTTTTAATTGTAAAAGAGCTTTATACTCTTCAGCCCTTTCGTTTATTATCCTTTAATCCACTTCCAAAGCTCTTTTAAAGTAGCTTTATTACCGTACATCAAGATACCTACACGATAGATTTTTCCGGCCAGGAAGATCATAAAAATAGTTGTCGCCAGCAATAATGCAATAGACAGTGCAATCTGCCAGGCAGGAACTCCAAATGGGATTCTTGCAATCATCGCAACCGGTGAAGTAAACGGAATGATGGACAGCCAGAAGCCTAATGGCCCGTCCGGATTGTTCATCAGGGTAAAACTTCCATACATCCCCAATGTCAATGGCAAAATGGCAAATAAAGTAAATTGTTGGGTTTCTGTTTCGTTATCTACTGCAGAACCAATTGCTGCATAAATAGAACTGTAAAAAATATATCCTAAAAGGAAGAAAACGATGAATACAAAAATGATCAGTGGAAAATTCAATTCCAGCAAACTGTGAGAGATCTGGGTAGCGAGCTGTCCCACATCCAGTTTACTTGCAATCTCATCATTTCCACCCGGAATATTTTTCTGAAGAGGTGAGAAGCCTGTATTCAGAACTAATGCTCCGATGACAGACATCGTGATCCAGATCAGAAACTGTGTCAGTGCAACCATAGTTACCCCCAGAATCTTACCCATCATCAGTTCAAAAGGTTTTACAGAAGAAATAATGATCTCCACAACACGGTTGTTCTTTTCCTCAAGTACACTTCGCATTACCCTTACACCATATATAATGATAAACATAAAGGTGACATACATCAGGATCATACTCAGCCCTGATTTAACCCCAAAAGCAAGATCAGAATCCTCTTTATTATTATCCGTAACATTAATGGTCTTTAATGTAAAGCTTTTATCAAGATCAATTAACTGAGTCTCCTGAATGCCCAGTTGTTTAATTTTTTCTTTTTTAACAACATTGCTGATGTCAGAAACAATTTGCTGCTTTGTATCGAATCCTATTTTGCTGTTGATCACCAGCCTTGCCTCTTTTTCAAGCGCATCGAAATTCTGATTTTTCAATTCCGGAAGAATCAAAATACCATCCAGGGATTCATTTCCTTTTAAATTGTTGATCTTGGATTTTTCATCTGCAGCCGAAACAAAAACGTAATTTAATTTATCATTAGATTTCAGCTGATTCATAAACAATCCGCTTTTATCAACCACTTCTATAATACTGTGTGACTCATTCGCCTTAAACATTAATCCAACCACAGCCCCAAAAGCAATAATCATTATGGGCGCCAGCAGTGTTAATATGATAAAGGATTTTTTCTTAACCTGTGTAAGAAATTCTCTCTTGGTAATTAAAAAAATATTATTCATAAAATTTAAGGATGGTTACTTACAGCATTAATAAATACTTCATTCATGCTAGGAATTCTTTCATCGAATGATCTCACTTTACCCACTTGTACAAGATCTAGAAGAACATTATTCTGACTCTCTTCATTTTTCAGGTCAAAAGAAACAAGATTATTTTCATTCGATAAATTGAAGATGTCATACTTATTCTTGAAATAATCAAACTGATCGCTGCTGACATCAGAAAGTGTAACTCCAAAAATATTTTTCTTAAATTTTTCCCTTACATCAAAAACCCTTCCGTCAATGATTTTTTTAGAATTGTTGATCAAAGCAACATAATCACACATTTCTTCCACACTTTCCATTCTGTGGGTAGAAAGGATGATGGTTGTTCCGTTATTTTTAAGATCAATGATCTGATCTTTGATTAAGTTGGCATTTACAGGGTCAAAACCCGAAAAAGGTTCATCAAGAATCAAAAGATGAGGTCTGTGAAGAACCGTTACTACAAACTGGATCTTTTGTGCCATCCCTTTAGATAGTTCAGAGAGTTTTTTCTTCCACCATTGGTCGATATTCAGTTTTTCAAACCATTTTTTGGCTTCATTCAGGGCATCGCTTTTACTCATTCCCTTTAGTTCCCCGAAATATAAAATCTGATCGCCAACACTCATGTTTTTGTACAATCCTCTTTCTTCGGGCATGTAGCCAATGTCTTTAATATGATCCGGGTTCAGTTTTTGTCCGTTGATAAAGATATCTCCGGAATCTGCCTGAGTAATTTGATTAATGATGCGGATAAAAGAAGTTTTTCCGGCTCCGTTGGGTCCTAAAAGGCCGTAAATACTACCTTTGGGAACATGGATGCTGAAATCATCCAGGGCGACCTTTTTTCCGGCATTGTAGGTCTTTTTAATATGTTCGGCTTTTAGCATTAAAATTATTCTTTTTACAATTAGTATAAAAAGATCCCGAAAGTTACGGAAATATTAAAACAGAATTAATGTAAAAGAAAAAATCCTGATGATTATCAGGATTGTAATTTATTGTTTCACGATTTGAGTAACTTTCTGCGTGTTGTCACTTAAAATATAACGGATCATATACTTTCCGGGTTTCAATTTTTCAATATTAATCTCACCGGAATTCATATTTACTGTATAATTAGCGACCTGCATACCCAAAATAGAATAAAAAGTCACACTTTTGATTCTTAAAGAAGAATCTTTTGCCTTAATGATAAGGAAATCCTTTGCAGGATTTGGATAAGCAAGCAATACCCCATCATCTGCTTTCTGAGTGATGGAACTCGGCTCTCTAAGCTGAGCTTTTAAATTGTTGGAAAATCCAACAAAAGTGCCTACAAATAGAAATAAAAGTAAAAGTTTTTTCATCAAATTTATAATTTCTCGAATATATATAACAAATGTAATACATTCTACAATTTCATACAATAGTTTTTTGTAGAACTTATATTAAATTTGTAGAAACTTATTCAAAAAGTATTCCAAAATGATACATTCAAGAAATAGAAGACTTAGAGTTAATGAATCTATCAGAAGTTTGGTAAGAGAAAATGTGCTTACAACTGATGATTTTGTAATGCCGATCTTCGTAATGGAGGGCGAAAACAAGCAGGAGGCAATCCCATCTATGCCGGGAATTTTTAGGCGGAGTATAGATTTAACCGTGAAGGAATGTAAGGAATTATTTTCTTTGGGAGTAAAAGCTGTCAATTTGTACATGAAAGTGTCAGAAGATCTGAAAGACAATACAGGAAAAGAAGCCTGGAATAAAGACGGACTGATGCAGCGTACAATCAAAGCAATTAAAGATGCCGTTCCGGGAATGATTGTTATGCCTGATGTAGCTTTAGATCCTTATTCAATTTACGGACATGACGGGATCATTGAGAACGGAAAAGTGATAAATGATGCTACCAACGATGCTCTGGCAAGAATGTCAGTATCTCATGCTGAAGCAGGAGCAGATCTTGTGGCACCAAGTGATATGATGGACGGAAGGGTACAAGTCATTCGTGAAGCGTTGGAAGAAAGCGGTTTTACAGACGTAGGAATTGTAAGTTATGCTGCTAAATATGCGAGTTCTTTCTACGGACCTTTCAGAAGTGCTTTAGACAGCGCTCCGAAAGATAATATGGAAATTCCGAAAGATAAAAAAACATATCAGATGGACTTCCACAACACCCGTGAAGCATTGAATGAAGTATTTAAAGATATTGACGAAGGGGCCGATGTTATCATGATCAAACCGGGACTTCCTTATCTGGATATCGTTTCTAAAGTACGTGAAGCCATTGACCTTCCGATTGCAGTATACAACGTAAGTGGAGAATATGCTATGGTAAAAGCGGCGGCTCAGAACGGTTGGCTGGATAATGACAAAACGATAATTGAAAGCCTTACTTGCTTCAAAAGAGCGGGAGCAGACATGATCTTTACTTATTTTGCAAAAGAAGCTGCTATCCTTTTAAATAAATAAAGGTAAACAATCTTGATCCGGACACCAACGTTAATGTTATGTTAATGGTCTGAATGGATGACTTCCGAGTAAATAAAAAAGTTACTTTTGAGTAAAGCTAATTTCGAGAAACGAAAATAATTAAAACATCAAAAGAATTTATTTATGAGAAATCTTAAAAAGATTGAAAGAAATCAATTGAAGGAAATCAAAGGAGGAGAAGTGATTATTGATGATCCGAATTGCGGAACATGGTGCAAAGGAATCTGGCATCCATGTACAATTAATCATTTAGCTTGTCCACCGGACTAATCATTTCAGTATAAAATAAACAGGCTGTTCTCACCGAACAGCCTGTTTTATTTTCAAACGGACAGGTGGTTTATTATTTTATAACCAACCTTTTTTACCGTAAACGTAAGTATCATCAAACTGCTTATCACTCATGAAAAGATATAAAATACCTTCAATAAAAGGGATAACAGAAGCTGCTCCTAAAGTAACAACATTCAGAACCAGCTGGATGATTCCCTCTTTCGTATATCCCAGATAAAATTTATTTAACGCGAGCCAGCCTACAAGAATTCCCAATAAAGCTGCAGGAATTTTCTTTTCCGAACGGTAAGGAACGTTGCTTTGCTGGTTTTCTGCATTTTCTGTTTTTGTGTAACCGTAATTTTCCATTTCTTAATGATTGTAATTGATTGAGATGTTTTACGATAAGTAGTTTAAAATGATAAAAAGTTACAATGATTTGGAAGTGAATAAGTTTACAATTAAATCAACAAGTTGATATTAACATATAAGTGAAGTTTATATTTTTGATATATTTGCCCTATGATTTTACGAGGAGAAAACTTAATCAAGGAATACGGTCCTAAAAAAGTTGTAAAAGGCGTTTCTGTACAGGTTCAACAGGGAGAAATTGTTGGTTTGCTGGGTCCGAACGGAGCAGGAAAAACCACATCGTTTTATATGATCGTAGGGTTGGTTAAGCCCACTTCAGGAAAAATTTTCCTGGATAAACAGGAGATTACTACTGATGCAATGTACCGAAGAGCCCAAAAAGGAATCGGATACCTGGCTCAGGAAGCTTCCGTTTTCAGAAAACTTTCCGTGGAAGAAAACATTATGGGAGTATTGCAGCTGACCAAGCTTTCAAAGCGTGAGCAGCAGATCAAATGTGATGAACTGATTGAAGAATTTTCTTTACAGCACGTCCGTAAAAACAGAGGAGATCTTCTTTCCGGAGGAGAGAGACGTAGAACCGAAATTGCACGCTGCCTTGCTACAAGCCCGAATTTTATTCTTTTGGATGAACCTTTCGCAGGGGTTGACCCAATTGCTGTAGAAGATATTCAGAAAATTGTACGAAGCCTTGTTGATAAAAATATCGGAATTCTGATTACCGACCACAACGTACAACAGACGTTGGCGATTACCAACAAAACTTATATTATGTTTGAAGGAAAGATCCTGAAAGAAGGACTTCCGGAAGACCTTGCGAATGATCCGCAGGTAAGAGAAGCCTATCTTGGTGAAAACTTTGTCTATCAGAGCATTTTAGACAAACCTAAAAAGAAAAAATACGCTTACAATATCTGGGCGGGTAATTTTGATTCAAAAGCGCAGCTTCAAGGTTTTGCAGATGAAAACTTCAAGCAGTTTGATGATCTGAGACTGATGTATGGTTTTGAAGATATCAGCTTTGCTTCATTAGCAAACTCTGAAATTGAACATATCTTTAATGATGTGGTAGATAAAAATGCAAACAACTCATTTGTTTTCCAGAAAAAGGAAATCAATTCACAATACTCTATGGAGCAGGCAGAAGCAGAGTCTAAAGAAGCCAGCAGAAAAGAACTGCATTACCTTACGACTTATCTGTTTGAAGGATAAATGGATGATCCCTATAAATATGAAGATTTTCAAGTAGGAACCAAAATTTTTTTGGATGATGAATACGGTATTATAGTGAATTTAAAGTTTCATAAAAGTTCAACAGTAGTCCGTTGGGATACATCGGTTGAAAATGATTTTGAAGATTGGTCAGGAATGTGGGGCTCTTTTGTACAAATGGGCGGAAAGATAATTGATCCAAACTATCAATTCAAATACATCAATGACGATGGTACATTGAAAGATTCTTAAATATATCTTAGATGACCAGTTTAATAATAATTCGTACCTTTTTCTTTTGAAAGCGGTACGTTTTTCATTTAAAAATGATTTCTATGGCCAAACCTTTTAACAGAACAGTCACCTTGTTCGGAATTTATAAACAGCTTGTCCCCTTTATCAGACCTTACCGGCTAATGATTTACGGAACATTGTTTCTTACTTTTCTGGGAGCCCTCGCAGCACAGGTAAACCCGATTGTTTTAAAATACACCGTAGATGAGGTTACCAAGCTTACCCATCTTCCGCATCCAATGTCAGAAGGAATACATATTCTCATCATTATTTCCATTATTTTACTTGGAAAAGAACTTCTGAATATCTTTATCAACTTTGGACAGAAATTTTATGGAGAAAAAATCAGGATTAATGTAAGTTCTGTATTGGCACAATCCGCGATTGATAAAATTCTGACCTATAGAGTTGCTTATTTTAATGATGAAAACCATGAATCCGGGAAATTACAGATCAGAATAGACCGTGGGATAGAAAGCTTAACCAGACTGGTGCAGAATTTTTTTATTGATATTCTGCCGCTTTTTTCCAACGCTATTATTGCATTGATCATTATGTATATGCAGAATGTGTATGTAGGGCTTGTTTCAACAATCATTGTTCCGATTTATTTTTACATCAGTTCTCTGCAGGCCAAAAAACTCGGGGGAGTGCGCCGTCAGCTTAGAAATCAGAGAGAAAAAAAGACCTCCGGACTTTTGAATCTGATCAATTCCATTATGGTGATTAAAAGTTTTGTCCGCGAAAAATTTGAAGGAAAAAAACAGTACGATCTTCAGATGGAACTGATGGAAAGCCAGATGATCACAAGAAGAACCAACTTTATTTATGATGGTTTAAAAACGTTTATTGAACAGTTCGGAGTTGTTCTGATCATTCTTTTAACCGTTTATCTCGTTCTTGACCAGCAAATGACCATCGGTGCAATTATGCTTCATATTATGCTTTTCAACAATGTCTCTGCACCTATCCGCCAACTACACAGAATCTATGATGATATGAACGATGCCATGATCTATGCTGAAGGCTATTTTGATATTCTGAATGCAGATAACGAAACCGAGTCGAACGGAAGTTTTGTGGAAAAGGAAATCAAAGGAAATTTTGAATTGAAAAATGTTGATTTTACTTATCCCAACGGTACAAAGGCTTTACATGATGTTTCCATGAAAATTGAAAACGGAAAAACTACGGCTTTGGTAGGGCTGAGCGGTGCAGGAAAGTCAACGGTTATTAATCTCTTGTGTAAATTTTATTTTCCGGATTCCGGAGAGATTCTTCTGGATGGAGTAAATCTTAATGAATTTGACAATACTTTTCTGAGAAGTGATCTTGGACTGGTGCTTCAGAGAAACCATATCTTTCAGGGAAGTATTGAAGATAATATCCGCTATGGAGATATGAATGCAAGTTTTGAAAAAATTCAGGAAGCCGCCAAAAAAGCTTATCTGCATGAACAGATTATAGATCTTCCGGATCAATATCAGCATGATGCCACTCAGCTCTCCGGAGGACAGCAGCAGAGAATTGCCATTGCCAGACTGTTTCTGAAAAACCCTCCGATCATCTTTTTGGATGAACCTACAGCCAGTCTTGATGCCATTGCCACAGAACAGATCAAGAATTCTCTGGATGCCATAAAAGAAGGAAGGACGGTTGTCATCATTTCCCATTCCCTGTCGCAGATTCTGGATTCTGATATCATCTATGTGATGAAAAAAGGAAGAGTAGTAGAAAATGGAACTCATGATGAACTTTATAATAAAGAGGGCACTTACCGGGAGATCTTTGACGCATCAGCCCGCAGTCTGAATCTCGATAAACTAGTGAATACTTTTAAAGAAAATTAAATAAAAAAACTCAGCGGACGGCTGAGTTTTTTATCTTCATAATAATTGTTTAATGCGCTTTTTCAGGAACCTGATAAGTACCTACATCTGCTCCGAAAGCAATATTAATTCTGTTGTAGCTGTTGATAGCAATAACAGCCATTGTTAAATCTACTATTTCAGTTTCAGAAAAGTAATGACTTACCTTAGCATAAATTTCATCATTCACTTCTTTACCATTTAAGGCTGTTAAAGTTTCAGCCCATAGTAGCCCTGCCTTTTCTTTATCCGTATAAAACGAACATTCTCTCCAGGCGCTTACCAGAAATATTCTCTGTTCAGTTTCACCTTTTGCTCTTAATTCTTTGGAATGCATATCCAGGCAGAAAGCACATCCGTTCATTTGTGAAACCCTGAAATACATCAGTTCAAGAAATGAATTGTCCAGTGATGAATTCTGTACCTGAAATCCCATGTTGTGAAGTGAATTTACGGCCTTGTTTCCGATTGCAAATGCATTGATTCTTTGTGACATAATATTTGTTTTTTTGATTAATTATGTGACAAATGTATAGCTGTATTTTTCTGATTTTTTTTACAAATGATAAATTTTATAAGGAAAGATTTTTGAAGCTGGAGGCTGGAAGTTACTATTAGGCAGATGATATCTATTCGGTCTTCAATAACTTCCCTCATCCATTCCCTTAAAGCTTCTGTGCTCTGATTCTGCTTAAAGAAACCTGAGTGATCCCGATATAGTCTGCCAGATCTCCAAGGCTGATGCGCTGGGTAAGATCAGGCCTTTGTTTCATGAAATTATGATAACGCTTTTTACCATCGTCTTCCAGCATTTCACTGATCCTTCCCATCATATTCACCGGAGCTTTTGAATAAAGCTTGCTGAAAAGTGTTTCTGCAGTGTGATATTTTTTGCATAACCCTTCAACTACATCTCTGTGTACACGGAGAACTTCAGTAGGTTCCAGGGCAACGATCATATATTTTGAGGGCTGTCCGGTAAGAAAACCACTCAGTTCAGTGAAAAAAGCATTTTCAGCAAAAAATGTCATGATAAAATCCTTGTCACCATTGTCAAAAAAAAGTTTGACAAGTCCTTTTTCGATAAAATAAAAATACCTGCAGGTTTCATCAGCCTTTAACAGAAAATCTCCTTTTCTGTAAGTTTTGGATTCCAGATGAGAAACAAGTTCATCCATGACTGCTTGCTCTGGTTTTAAAACTTTTTCAATAGACTGTACAAAATGAGTATGACGCATAAAGAAGAAACTGTTTTGTGAAAAATAAAATTAATAAAAAAAGCAGTCCCATTGATAAGACATACCTCGAAAAAGAATTTTAGCTTTGCTACATCATGAACGATCACTATCTTAAAAAACTCGATCGGGTAACCGCTATTCTTACCCAATTACAGTCTAAACCTGTTGTCCGGGCACAGGATCTGGCTGAAAAGTTCGATGTAAGTATCAGAACCATTTATCGTGATGTAAAAACCTTGGAAAATGCCGGTATTCCTATTGTAGGTGAAGCAGGTAATGGCTATTCTTTAATGGACGGGTACAAGCTTCCTCCCATTATGTTTACCAAAGAAGAGGTCTTAAGTTTCATTACCGCTGAAAAGCTGATGCAGAAATTTTCTCATCAAAGTTTAGGAAACCATTATCAGGCAGCCATGGAAAAAGTGCGCTCAGTATTGCGGAATTCTGATAAAAATCTGATCCAGAATATTGAAAAACAGATTGATGTTTTTAGTTTTCATACCGATTCCGGAGATTCTCTCAAAAATGTAATTCCTATTATTTTAGAAAGCATTGCAGACAAAACCCAATTGAACATAAGATATCAGACGGTAGATGGAAGGGTAGACAACAGAACTATTGAAACTGTCGGGATGTTCTTTGAGTTTAATTTTTGGTACATCATGGCATTCTGTACGTTGAGAAAAGATTTCAGGCAATTTCGGATAGACCGAATTTTAGAGATCTCAAAAACCCAGAATCCCTTTTTACAGGAGTACGGACAGGTGAATGATTACCGTAAAAAATCAAACGGAAATAAAGTCACAGCCAAACTTTTGGTAGACAAAAAAATAATGTCTCATCTGGTGAATTCCAAAAAATATTACGGACTGATAGAAGAAGTAGAAACTGAACAAGGAGTAGAACTTACTTTTGAAACAGAATGGATCAGTGATGGATTTCCCCGCTGGCTTATTACTTTCGCAGATTATGCTACTGTTCTGGAGCCGGAAAGTCTCCGCGCCAGGCTAAACGAACTGCTTGTAAAAATGACAGAAAGACATCAATAAGAAACCTCAACAAGACAGCTGTTGAGGTTAAAGACTTAATTGAGGCGAATAAATGAAATGGTTAATAAGCCAGAGGCAAGATCGCAAAAAAGCTAAATTTGTTTTGTCGCAAAAAATGATATAAGTTGTTTAGATTGAATTGAGAAAATCACTATTAATAAATGACATTGCAGATGTAATTTTTTCTCAGGGTTTTCTCCTTTTTGCAATCTTACCTCTTCGCTTTTATTAAAATCTTTCCCAGAAGAAAGGAGGTTCAATTCCCAAAGCTCTCAGATAAACATATCCTTGCCCACGGTGGTGAACCTCGTTATCTACAAAATAAAGGATGTTCTGATATACCGGAAATTCATATTCTCCAAACAAATTGAAAGTTTCCTGGAAACGTTCCTCAGAAATCAGATTAAAATAGTGATTAATCACTTCTGTTTCTTCATCCCACTTTTTTAAAAGCTCTTCTTTTGTTTTTGGATTAAAAGCTTCTTCATTGTAAGCTTCGATAGTTCCTTCAACAATTCCCTTTAAAGCAGGACCGCCAATGCCAATCAGCTCAACTGCCAGTTTTGCAAACGGTCTCATCCCGCCAATTGAAAATTCAAACAAATCTTTTTCAGGAAAAGATTCAATTACTCTTCTTGTCAGACTTCTGTGTCCCTGCCAGTCGTTTAATAACTGCTCAGAAGTCATGAATTGTTTAGTGGCTGTTGCTGTAGTTGTCATAATGTTTTGTTTTTGTTTGTTGTTGATACAAAGGTAAGACAGGGTTATGACAACAGTTTGTCAGCAGGATTTTTGATATTGAAAAAATATTTTTTTCTTTGCTAAAATATCCTGACCTGTTTTTGCGTTAGAAGGATGGATATTAATAACAAAAATCGCTATTATGAAGAAGTATATTTTGCCTGTTGTCACCACTTTTTTATTAGTATCATGCAATAAGATTGAAGAAAAAATTGATCAGACTGTTCAAAAAACAACCGAAACTGTGCAGCAGAAAGCACAGCAGGCTGTAGAAGAAACAGTGAAGAAAACGGTCAATGAATCTGTGAATTCTTTAATTAATTCCGAAGACGTTAAGTTTAATACTGTTTTTCCCGGTGAAGGTGCTGACATTGTATCTGAAGAAAAAGGGAAAAAAATTAAAATCCCGGGAAGATCAGAAGGTTACATTTTTAAATACAAAGCAGACATTGCAGTATTACTCCCATTTTTAGAGGGACAGCCTACTTCTAATGAAAGTAAATCAGAAAAGAAAGCCCGCAAAATTGATGGGCAAAACATCATTGATAAAATAAGTCTTTTATCAAAATTTCTTCCTGATAATACCTTTGATGCCAGTATTCTGGAAGATATAAAATCCGATAAAAACATTCAATATTATAAATTGAAAAGGTTTCCCAACAGTAGTACAATTATCTACAACCCAAAAAATCAGACCATCATACAATACGTAGAGGTAAATAAATAATTTGGATATGGCCGTTTCAACGGCCATTTTTTGTATACAGCCATTGCGAGCTATAGGTGAAGCAATCTCAAGCTACGAAAACTACTTTTCAGAAAGAATGAAATCATATTTATTTCCTAATGTAAGTTAATCACTTTTCCAGACATAATTAGGAAATTATTACTACGTTTCTTTTAATATTATTAATAAATTACTTGATGTTTGTGAATTTGCTTCTATTTTGTAAATAAATACTATTTGTGGATTTATGGAATATTATTCATACCATATGGTTTATTTTTATGTTTAATATTAATATTTTCATTAGATTTATTGAATAATTATCAAATCACATGAAAGAGAAATCATTTAATAAAAAAATCTGTGTATTAGTATTAAGCGGAGCTGGTGCAATGGGATATGCTCAGGACAGCATAAAACAAAATAAAATAGATGAAGTTGTGGTTACAACGGGTAGAACTAAGCCCAGAACCATTATTACCTCAGCAATTCCTATTGATAATATTTCTGCTGTACAATTAAAATCCACAGGGCAAACTACTTTTGATAAAGCCTTAACCTACGCTGTTCCATCTTTTAATTCGTCACAGCAAACCGTTTCTGATGCAACGGCTCATTTTGATCCGGCAGATTTAAGAGGATTAGGGCCATCCAGAACATTAGTGTTAGTCAATAATAAAAGAAAAAATCAAAGCGCTCTCATTTATGTCAATGATACACCGGGAAAAGGTGAGGTAGGTACGGATCTGAAAAGTATTCCATCTGCTGCCTTACAGAATGTAGAGGTATTGAGAGATGGTGCATCTGCACAGTATGGTTCTGATGCTATTGCAGGAGTGATCAATATTATTCTTAAGAACAGCGTTGGAAAAAGTACAGTCAATCTTTTTTCAGGTATTACTTCAAAAGGAGATGGTTTTAATATCGGAGCAGATTTTAATACAGGAATCAAGGTTGCAAAAAATGGAAGTCTGAACCTTACCTTAGGATTTTCATCCCAAAATAGAACAAACCGTGCAGGTTCTGTTACAAAAGATGAACTTTTTGGTGTGGATAATGCCTGGACACAAGCTAATCCTGGTTTAGGAATGATTATAGGGCAGCCGGACACAAAAGTTGCTAATATGTTTGTCAATTTTGAGTTGCCAACAAGTGAAACAGGTAAATTTTATGCTTTTGGTGGTACAACTTACAGGAATGGGACCAGTTATGGTTTGTATAGAACACCTTATTGGGTAACTTCCGATTTTGGTTTATTAACTCCAAAAGGACAACCTTACAATGGATTTCAGCCTGAATTTAAAACGGATGTTTATGATTATAATTTAACCTCAGGCTGGAAAGGTATGTTTGGAAAATGGAGCTTTGATGGGAGTGCAACTTTTGGTTCTAATGCAGTAGACTATGTTGTGGGAAATACCATTAATGTTTCTTTGGGTGCAAATTCACCAACCAGTTTTAAAGCAGGTGGACACCAGTTCAGTAATATTATAGGAAACATAGATGTCAGCCGGGATTTTGGTGCGCTTGTTTTAGGAGCTGGAGCAGAAGTGCGCAATGAAAATTATCAAGCAAGGGCAGGGGAAGAGGCATCTTATATAGGAAGTGGTGCTGAATCATTTCCAGGACTGCAGTCTCAAAATGAAGTTAATAAAAATCGTCAGAATATTGGAGCTTATATGAATGCTGAATGGGATATTACGAAAAACCTGTTGATTGGAGGAACTGTGAGATATGAAAACTTTAGTGATTTTGGAAATAATGTTTCCTGGAAAGGAAATGCGAGGTATAAATTGTTGGATGATAAATTAGTTTTCCGCGGGTCTGTTTCTACAGGATTCCGAGCACCCTCATTACACCAGATTTATTATTCCAATGTTCAAACCAAAATTACAGGGAATACTGTAGCTAATCAGGGTACTTTTAATAATGACTCTCAAATTGTAAGATCGGATCTTGGTGTACCCAAATTAAATGCTGAAAAAGCCTTTAACATTACTGGAGGATTTGCTGTAAAACCTTTTAAAAACCTTACGATTACAGCAGATTATTACAGAATAAAAATTAAAGACAGGGTACTTTTCTCGGGAGATATTGGTTACAAAACAGGTGCTCCTGGGAGTCCGGATCTAACAAACCCTGTGGAAGTAATATTAGACAATAATAAAATAACTTCCCTGAAGTTTTTCACCAATGCTGTAAATACAGTTACCCAGGGGGTAGATTTCGTTGCAAATTATTATACTTCCGCCATTGGTAAAGGAAGATTGGGAGTTATTGCAGCTTTCAATTATAACGAAACTAAAATAGTAGATAATATTGCCGTTCCGAATATTTTGGCTGAAAATGGGTACTCAGAAAACTTTTTTGATAGAAAAGAACAATCAAGAATTACCTCTGCAAGACCCAAAACAAAAACTATACTTAGTCTTTCGTATGACATTTCAAAGTTTAATTTTAACCTTAATAATACTTACTTTGGGTCTGTTACCTGGCAGCATGCAACTGATCCTGCTAAAGATCAGACATTTTCTGGAAAGGTCATTACAGACATAGTTTTAACCTATAAAATCACCAAAGATCTTAAAGTTTCCGGAGTTGTAAATAATCTATTTAATATTTATCCGGATGTCATAGACAGCAAAGGAGATATAGTAACAGATCTTGGAGGAAGATTTAAGTATCCTTGGGAGGTGAATCAGTTCGGATTTAACGGAACAACTTTTCAGCTCAATGTTAATTATACTTTTTAATCTCTAAATAAGAGAATTAACATTTGCTTTGTCATACTTAAAAAGGACAGGTAATTTCAAAAGATATAAAACCCACCTACAAATATTAGCTGACATTAGAATTAATGTCAGCTAATTATTTTTTCAGGCAGAATAGGCAGTTATTGGTACTTTTTACATTGTACTTTATACAAAAAAAGGTATTTTAGTACTATGAAAATTTATACGAAAACAGGAGATAAAGGTCAGACGGCATTATATGGCGGAACAAGAGTTTCTAAAGCCAGTGCCAGAGTAGACAGTTATGGAAATATAGATGAGCTGAATTCATTCATCGGGATTGCCAAAAGTCATATCGCAGATGAAGAAGTTTTAAAACAACTTAAGAAAATACAGTTTGATTTGTTTACTGTAGGTTCCGAGGCTGCTACGCCAACAGATAAACTGATGCTGGCAAACGGAAAATCACGCCTTCCGATTATTATTTCAGAAACAGAAATCGAAGAGCTGGAACAGTGGATGGATGCTTTTGAAGACAAACTGGAGCCACTTCAGTATTTTATTCTTCCCGGAGGTGGAAAATCTGCCACTTTTTTACATGCTGCAAGAACCATCTGCAGAAGAGCAGAACGCTCATTGGTATTTTTGAATGAATCCGAAGAAGTGCGTCCTGAATTGATTAAATATTTAAACAGACTTTCAGATTATCTTTTTGTGTTGGCAAGATATATTTCAAAACTGAACAACGAACCGGAAGAATACTGGAACCCGAATGAGAGATAAAGCATTACTTTTCATCAACGGAGATGCTCCAAAATCGCTACCCAATCCGGAAAACTATAGTTTGATTGCCTGTACAGACGGTGCTTTTCATTATTTAAAAAGAATGAATTTTCCTCTGGGTAAGCTGGATTTTATATCCGGGGATTTTGATTCACATTCCGGATCAGATGAAGATATGTATCAGGGAAAATTTATCCTTACATTGGATCAGGAGAAAACAGATTTTCATAAAGCTTTGGAAATCATTTTGGAAAAAGGCTTTTTGGAGATTGATGTTTTCGGAGGAAGTGGAGGTGAACAGGATCACTTTCTGGGAAATCTTACCGTTGCCTATGCATTCAAAGACCGGATGAACATTAAATTTTATGACGAATTTTCAGAATATTATTTTATTCCCAATTATTTTAAATTAGAAGGAGTGAAAAATAGAATGATTTCTCTCTATCCATTTCCATCAGTGAATAATATTACAACAAAAGGACTCAACTGGCCTTTGACAAATGAAATCCTAAGTATTACCTCGAGAATAGGAACCCGGAATTTTGCCGTTGAAGATGAAGTTTCCATAGAATATGAATCGGGTGATGTCTTGTTATTTGTAGGAATCAATGAAATAGAATATCCTGCAATCTATTAAAGTTTTTTATCGAGCAGTTACCCAATCAATAGAAACGGGCTTTAGCCAAAACTTAGAAAGTTGGCAAATGAAAAGATTTTACAGGCTTGTTACTAATTCTCACATAAAATAAAAATTATTGAATAAACTAATCAAAATATCAGTTTTCACCATTTCATTATGCAGTGTTTTCTCATGCAAAACACAGCATTTTGAAACCCCTGAATATGGAAAAAGTGAGACTGAAAAAGTGATTCATATCAAGAAAGTAACCAATTTCCGGACGGTAGGAAATATTAAAAATACAGAAGGAAGAACACTGAAGGAAGGAAAACTTTACCGAAGTGCCCATCTTAATAAACTTAAAAGGAAATCTTTTGACGATCTTGAAAAATTGGGAATCAAAGAAATTATTGATCTTAGAAATTCAAAGGAAATTGCTCAGAAACCTGATCAGCTTCCTTCACGTACAGTTTACAAAAAATATTCAGCGTTTGAAGATGAGGGAGATCAGCTGGCCCAGGCAAAAAAACTGGTTCTGAAAGGTAAAGTGAATGCTTCTGATGCAGACAAGAGAATGATAGATTTCTATCGGGAATACGTTACGGAAAACCCGGAAATCATAAAGAAAATCATCACTGAGATACTGGAATCTGAAGATCCTGTTTTGTACCACTGTACTGCAGGAAAAGATAGAACAGGAATTACCACAGCGCTCATCTTAACTATACTGAAGTTTGATAAAGAGACTATTTATAATGAATATCTTCTATCCAACAACTATAGAAAAGATATGGTTCAGAAAAGACTTCGCCTTGCCAATAGCTTACATTTTATCTATCCAAAGATGGATTTACAGGTGCTGGAAAAACTGAGCTGGGTAGAAAAAAGATACCTTGATGCCGCTTTTGGTGAGATTGATAAAAAATATGGTTCCACAGATGCCTATATTCAGCAGGTATTAGGAATTTCAGATATCAAAAGAACAGAGTATATTCAAAAGTTTACCTATTGATTATCAGAGATAAATTTTTGCAAGATACAATATTGGGTCTTTATTTAAAATTATAATAATTTTAACACCCGAAAATCAAACTTTTTTAGCAATTTTGCATTTCTTAATTCACTTGTTTAGAAATGAAAATAAAGTACTCGGAACTTATTGATCAGACATTATATTTTCCTACGGAGGAATTTAATGTATCTGAGAACAATTTGTTGTTTCACGACGTTCCATTGATGGATGTAGTTGAACAATTTGGCACTCCGCTAAAGATTAGCTATCTGCCGAGAATTTCTCAAAATATTCAGAAGGCCAAAAGCTGGTTTAAAGAAGCTTTTGAAAAAACCGGATATAAAAAGAATTATACCTACTGCTATTGCACAAAATCCAGTCATTTCAATTTCGTATTGGAGGAAGCTCTGAAGAATGATATTTCGATAGAAACCTCTTCTGCTTATGACATGGATATTGTAAAATCCCTTTACGAAAAAGGGAAAGTAGATAAAAACATTGAAGTAATCTGTAATGGTTTTAAAACAGATGATTATCTGACAAATATTTCAGATATGATCAACAATGGTTTTGAAAATATTACCCCGATTCTTGATAATTACAGAGAATTAGATAAACTTACGGAAAGTATTGATTCTACCTTCAATATCGGGATCAGAATTGCATCAGAGGAAGAACCGAAATTCGAATTCTATACCTCAAGATTAGGAATCGGATACAAAGATATTATTCCTTATTACAGCCAGAAGATTGCCGAACACCCGAATGCAAGATTGAAAATGCTTCACTTCTTCATCAATACCGGGATCAAAGATACTTCTTACTACTGGAACGAATTGTATAAATGTCTTCGTGTATACGCACGTTTGAAAAAAATTGCTCCGGAAGTAAATTCATTGAATATCGGAGGTGGTTTTCCAATCAAAACTTCTTTGAATTTTGATTACGACTATCAGTATATGGTAGAAGAGATCGTTTCTCAGATCAAAAAATTCTGTGAAGAAGAAGGTGTAGAAGAACCTAATATCTATACAGAATTCGGAAGCTTTACTGTAGGAGAAAGCGGAGCGAATCTTTATAAAATCATTTCTCAGAAACGTCAGAATGACAGGGAGAAATGGAATATGATTGACTCTTCTTTCATGACCACTCTTCCTGATACATGGGCGATTTCAAGACACTTTATCATGCTTCCGCTTAACCGTTGGGAAGATTCTTATGAAAGGGTATTCTTAGGAGGACTGACGTGTGATTCAGATGATTATTATAACTCCGAACAGCATACCAACGCAATTTATTTACCGGTTTTCAGTGATACTAAGCCATTGTATATTGGATTCTTCCATACTGGAGCTTATCAGGAAACAATTGGAGGATATGGTGGAGTACATCATTGTCTGATGCCTCAGCCGAGACACGTCCTGATTCAAAAGGATGAAAATGGGGAATTACAATATGAAATTTTCCGTGAGAAGCAGGAACCGGAAGATATCCTGAAAATTCTTGGGTATAAATAATTTATGATCAATAGGAATGGGCTTTAGCCCATTTACAATCAATAGAAAAGTCAATTGGCTTTAGCCAAAACTTATAAAACAAAAGCTCTCAGATTCTGAGAGCTTTTTATTTAAAAATATTTTGAGATCTTATCCAGTTCTAATTCTTCATAATCAGTAACTACAGTATCTGCCAGCGTATAATCCTGATTTTTTGAATGAGGACTTCTGTAAGCTGCACAGAAAATTTTGGCTCTGTGTGCAGCAAGAATTCCATTGGTAGAATCTTCAATCACCATACAGTTTTCAACAGGTTCTTCTGCCATTTCTGCAGCCAGTAAAAAAACTTCAGGATGAGGTTTTGATTCTTTTAAATCGGCACCGCTGATCTTTCCGCTGAAATATTTTTCCAACCCGAATTTTTCAAAAACCATATTGATTGTTACCATGGTGGCTGAAGAAGCCAGAATAAGCTTTATTCCATTTTCATGATAATGTTCGATCAGTTTTCTTACCCCTGGGATTAAATCAAATTCATCATCATTATAAAAATAATCTTTGAAATGAGACCTTTTGATTCCCGCAATGGATTCATAAGTCTGATTTAAATTAAATTCATTGATCAAAGTTTCAGAAACTCTTTTGGTGGAAGCCCCGGTAAAAGAGGTATACAGTTCTTCGGAAACAGCAATTTCCAATTCATCAAACGTTTTGAAATAAGCTTTTCTATGCAATGGCTCTGTATCTACAATCACTCCATCCATATCGAAAAGAACAGCTTTTAAAGGCATATAATGAGTTTTGTACAAAAATAACTATTTGAGCTGAGAATGGAAAATGAATAAAGGTAATAGATGATAGGTAGTAGGTAGCAGGTTTGTAACTCACAAACTCTCCGACACTCTTACTCTCCAACTCATAAACTCTTTGTATCTTTGTGGAATCTATTAATTTTTCAATCATTTAATTTTTTAATTAATAATTATATATGAAAACATACGCAGGAATTCCCGAGGAAAACGCAACGCTAGAGAATTCGAAAGTAATGTTGGTAACTGTTCCTTATGATGGAACTTCAACATGGGGAAAAGGAGCTGATAAAGGTCCTGAATTATTCTTAAACGCTTCTGAAAACATGGAGCTTTATGATATTGAAACCCAAACAGAACCTTATCTTCAGGGAGTATATCTGGCAGGAGAAGTTTCTGAAAATTCAAGCCCGGAAGCAATGACAGAAGCTGTTTACCAGAAAACAAAAGAACTTTTGAACAATGAAGGGAAAGTATTTACTTTATTTGGAGGTGAACACTCTGTGTCTATCGGTTCTATCCGTGCAGTAGGAGAGAAATTTGAAAACCTTACCGTTCTTCAGTTAGATGCTCATACAGATTTACGTCCTGAGTTCCATGGTTCTACTTCTAATCATGCTTGTGCTGTATTTGAAGCGAACCAGAAACATAACTTGGTTCAGGTGGGAATCCGTTCTATGGATGCTGAAGAAGCTCAATATCTACCGGAAGGAAGAGTATTCTTTGCTCACGAGATTGCGAACAACGAGAACTGGGTGAATGATGTATTGGAAAAAGTTTCAGGAAACGTTTATATCACGATTGATTTAGATGCTTTTGATCCTTCCATTGCTCCTTCTACAGGAACTCCTGAACCAGGTGGATTACAATGGTATCCAACACTGGAATTATTAAGAAAAGTATTTGAAAAATGTAATGTAGTAGCATTTGACATTGTAGAATTAATGGATTCCCCAATGGCTAAGCCAACAGCTTTCCTTGCCGCTAAGTTATATTATAAAATGCTTGCTTATAACGATATTTATAACAACAACTAATATTCCGCAAGAATCGGATTTTTTCTGCCGTATATTCTTTGGAAATTTGTGAGGTAAAATAATAATACAATGTCCACACAAAATCAGATAGATTATAACAGAATTGCTAAGGCGATAGAATATATCCAGAGCAATTTCAGGCTTCAGCCAAGTTTGGAGGAAGTGGCAGAGAATATTCACTTAAGTCCCGCCCATTTTCAGAAAATCTTTACAGATTGGGCAGGAACAAGTCCGAAAAAGTTTTTGCAGTTCATTAGTCTTGAACACGCTAAAAACCTATTGAAGGAAGAAAAAGCAAGTTTGTTTGATACCGCTTACGAGACAGGGTTTTCCAGTACCAGCAGGCTTCATGACCTGTTTGTAAAGGTAGAAGGAATGTCTCCGGCAGAATATAAAAATGGCGGAAAAAGCCTTAGTATTCATTACAGTTTTTCTGAAAGTCCTTTCGGAAATATAATAGTAGCTTCTACAGAAAAAGGAATCTGCTATATGGCTTTTGAAGACAATAAAGAAACAGCATTAGGGGAGCTGAAACAGAAGTTCCCCAATGCTTCTTTTACTGAACTGCAAGATGACCTTCAAAAGAATGCACTGTCCATATTTGATAAAGACTGGACAAAACTCAATACTATAAAATTACATTTAAAAGGAACCGATTTCCAGCTTAAAGTCTGGGAAAGCCTGTTGACAATCCCCATGGGAAAATTGTCTACTTATGGCAGCCTTGCCGAAAAAATAGGAAACCCTAAAGCATCCAGAGCGGTGGGAACAGCTATTGGAAGTAACCCTGTTGCATTTCTTATTCCATGCCACCGTGTGATCCAGTCTACCGGACATCTCGGCGGATACCGTTGGGGAAGTGACAGGAAACAGCTGATTGTAGGTTGGGAAGGTTCACATATTTATTCTTAAAATACCATGTATTGATAGGTTTTGGCTAAAGCCAATGTGTTTCTTGTTCCTGATTAAACGGGCTAAAACCCATTCCTATTGATGAATTCTACTGTGTCATTTGTGAAAAATATTGGTGTAATTTGTGTTTAACTATAAGAATAATAAATACATTTTACATTGTACTTTTTACAAAATAAAGCATTTAATTAAAAAACTATGATGAGCCTCTTTGAAGAAATATCAGACTATCCGATCAATATACTTCCACATGACGGAACTGTTCATTATTACGGAAAGGTTTTTTCTAAAGAACTTTCAGATTCTTTTTATACCTATTTACTGAAACAGATTCCATGGGAAAATGATGAAGCAATCATCTTTGGAAAACTGATTTTAACCAAAAGAAAAGTGGCCTGGTTCGGAGAAAAACCTTTTGAATATACATATTCTAAACGGACAAAATATGCAAAATTCTGGACTCCGGAATTATTGGAACTGAAGAAAAAATGTGAGGAAGTTTCAGGAGAAACCTACAATTCATGTCTACTCAATTTATATCATGACGGAAGTGAAGGAATGGCCTACCACAGTGATGGTGAAACAGATCTGAAAAAACACGGAGCCATTGCTTCTCTGACTTTCGGAGCGGAAAGAAAGTTTTTATTTAAACATAAAACATCCAAAGAAAAGACAGAAGTATTCCTGGAAAACGGAAGCTTATTAATTATGAAAGGAACTACACAGGATAACTGGCTTCACAGGCTTCCGCCCACGACAAAGGTGAAAACTCCCAGAGTAAACCTGACCTTTAGAACCATTGAAGAATAATTTATTTTCAGGATTTTATCAATAAGAGTGGGCTTTAGCCCACTTAAATAAAAAAACAGATTCATCTGGCTTTAGCCGAAACCTAAAAAACAGTTCCTAAAAACAAAAAAGCTGTTCAGACGAACAGCTTTTTCAATTTATTTTAAAACTTCAGCTTCAATGGAGCTGTCATCATATATTTTAATAAATGCCTTGGTATAATCCTCTTTGTTGGCAAAATTCGGATTGTCCATAAATTTCTGAGGATTGATTGCAAAAAGCGGGAACCACGTACTGCTGATCTGAATCTGGATTTTATGTCCTTTTTTGAAGGTGTGAACCACATCCTGAAGTCTGAAATTAACAGCCGTTTTCTGATTAGGAATCAAAGCCTCTCCCTTTTCTCTCGTATTTCTGAATCTGGCAGGCATTATTTCACTTCTTACCATCTGATGATAGTTACCATATATAACACCATCTTTCTTTTCTGCAGGTTTAAAATCTTCAGGGTAAACGTCAATTAGTTTTACGGCAAAATCGGCATCTGTAGAAGTGGATGCAATGTTCAGTTTGGCCATAATCTCTCCTGCAAATGCAATATCTTCTGTCAGAACATCTGTTGTGAAAGTCAATACATCAGGTCTTCCTACAGCAAATCTCTGATCTTCCGACATGTAATTTTTCGGAGTAAAGCCATTGAAATCTTTTAAGTGATCTGAGCTTACAACAGGATTGTTAGGATCACTGTAATATTCTGAATATCCTTGTCCGGAAGTTTTTTTCAAGGTTTTATCAGCTAAATAAAAATTAACTTTCTGAGCATTTTTAGGTGGATAAGAAGCAAATTCTTTCCATTCTTTAGCTCCGGTGTCATACATTAGCGCTTCAGGAAGTCCTGCATCTTCTTTTGTGTTGCCTTTCAAATAATGATTGAAGAATCTGGTTTCAATATTTTTCTGATAATAGGTTGCAATACTGTCACCAAAATAGGTTTCGCTGTGGAAATGTTTACCCTGCTCCTGAGACCAGCCACCATGGGAGAAAGGTCCCATTACAATTGTATTTTTAGCTTTAGGACTTGTTTTTTCGATAGTTTTATAAATATTCAAAGGACCGGAAAGATCTTCTGCATCAAACCATCCTCCAACAGTCATTACAGCATGATTGATATTCTTCAGATGAGGAAGAAGCCCTCTTTTCTGCCAGAATTCATCATAATTGGTATGATTCATAATTTCTGTCATGAAGAAATTATTTTTGTAATATTTTTCATATCCGTCCTTTAGAGTACCCATATCTCTGTAGAACTTTAATCCGTCTTCAGAAGTCTGTTTAACGAAAGAATCCATATACCAAGCCTGTTTCTCAGGTTGTGTTTTCTGAACTCCAAAAACTGGAAATGTTCTGAAATAGCCTAACATAAATCTTCCGTTGTGAAGGAAATCATCATTCCAGAAATCTGAGATAGGGGCCTGAGGGGAAGAAGCTACCAGTGCGGGATGTTGTGACAACGTTCCTACAGCAGTATAGAACCCAGGATAAGAGGTTCCGAACTGACCGGCTTTTCCATTATTATCTTTGATGTTTTTCAAAAGCCATTCGATGGTATCATAAGTATCTGTACTTTCATCAACATCTTTTTTTGTTTTTCTCTCTACCTGAGGAGTCATATTGGTAAAAGTACCTTCACTCATATATCTTCCGCGTACATCCTGGTACACAAAAATATACTTGTCTTTCATCAGATAGGTGTTGGGACCTACCTTTGTTTTATATTCATTCTCTCCGTATGGGGCAATGCTGTAGCAGGTTCTCTGCATCAGAAACGGATATTTGTTTTTGTTTGATATATCTTTCGGGATATATACGGCTGTGAAAAGTTTCACTCCATCACGCATCGGAATATAAAATTCTTTCTTGGTGAAATTGTCTTTAACGAAAGTATCTTTCTGTTCCGTCTTCTGAGCTTTTCCAAGAATGAAAAAAAGAATACATAATACTGAAATATGGATTTTCATAAAAAAAATTTGCTGCTAATTTAAAAATAAAAACACGTTTATTGATACATCTTGGTTGTATTCATAAAAATAGCCGGAAAGATCCGGCCATTATCAAAAATATATATATAAAAGTATGGTGTTGTATTATTACATTTTTTTACCTGCAAACTTATTCAGCTTCATGCTGATAGAGAACATGATGTATCGTTTCAGAATCAGGTCTTCACGGTCTTCAAAATAAGAATCTGTGATGGTTCTTTTTACGCTTTGGTTTTGATTTAATACATCATAGACCTTCACTTTTGCTGTAAACTGTTTTTTATAGAATGAGTACCCAAGGCTGGTATTCCAGAAATAAAAATCCTTTTTAAAGCCCGGAGCAATATTTGAGCTGGTATTATATTCAAAGTCATTTCCAAATACAAATCTGCCCTTCAGCATGTAATTGGTCAATTCCAGTTTTAATGACTGATTAGCCGTATTTACTCTGCTTATATTATAATTGGTGTAGTTTGAGAAGCTGTACCCAAGTCTGTAAGAGGGTTTAATCGTCATTTTATCCTTGATTTCATAGACCAGGTTAAGTCCCGGATTAAGATTGTATGAATTGCTGGTGAACGATTGGCCGTCGATAAAACCATTATTATAGGCATAATTCATACTGAACCTTGGACTGATGGTAAGTTTGTTGTTGTTCCATTTCAGGGTTTTGCTTAATCCTCCGCTGGCGTTAATGCTTTTATTTCCGCTCACGTTATCATAAGTAACAATTTGTTTTCCTGCATTATCATATTTCGTAAAATTGATGATATCATTGTTTCTGTAGGTAAAGCCCACATTGATATAATAGCTGAGATCTTTTACCTTGTTATAATTGCTGAAATATAGAGAAAGATTGTTGGTCCAAGTGTTTTTCAGATCAGGATTTCCCTGATAGGTTGCCAAAGGATTGGTTTCATCCTTATATGGAGTAAGCTGTTCTGCCGTTGGGATCGTGTAATTGGAGGAGTTGTAAATACTTAGGTTTTTTCCTTCACCAAGCTGGTAGTAAAGGTTTAGATCATATTCAGGCAGTACAAAATTTTTCTGCAGATCATATTGTTGTCCGTTAAAGATAGAATTTACTTTCATATCCGAAATATTAAGATGCACAGAAGCCCAGAAGTTGAGTTTGTTTTTGTTGATCTGATAAGCTAGTTCAGGAGAGATTTGATTGATTCTCTGCCTCATATTGTTGGATAAAAGTTGATTATATTTGGTGTAATCACCTGTTGCATTATCAAAATCATTTACATTTCTAAGATCTCTGGATGATCTTGTTTCATATTTTACTTCAAAACTTACACTGGACGAATCGGAAATGGGTTCTGTATATCCCGCATTGAAATTAAACGTATTATTCTGATTTTTATTTTTGGCTAACTGATCTCTGTTGTCAACAGTAGTGCCGCTTTGCTGATAGAAGGTGTTCTGAGACTGATTCAGATTATCCCTTTTAGATTCAGAAATAGAACTGTTTATATTAGCTGAAACAGAACGTCCTTTTTTCTTGAATCTTCTTGAAAAATAGATGTTTGGATTAAATGAATTATTTTCAGAATCATTACTTGAATATGAATTACTTTCATTCAGAAGGCTGCCATTCTTTAAAGAAGATGATCGTGAGTTATTAAAACTAAAGCTGCTGTTTTTTGAAAATCTTGGAGAAAAATAAATACTTGTCAGGGAATCCAGTTTAACGTTTACTGAAGTATCAAAGCTGTATTGTTTGGATTCATTTTCTCCATTACTCTCAGAATTGGTCTGAAGGGTATAATCCGGTAGAAGGGTAGATCTTGAAATTTTGGATCTTGTTTCTGTATTAGAATCGGAATGCATCAGACTGAAAGAATCCAGATCAGCATCTTTTCCCATTTTATCACTGTAATTCAATCCTATGGTTGTAGATCTTTGAATCCCTTTTGTACCGCCTCCCTGATTGTAATACGTCGTACTTCCTACCGTTGAGACTGATCCGCCCTGCATCATCCATGCATTCCGGCCGCTTCCCATACTGTCAAAAACCTCATCTCTGGAAAATCCCTGTGAATTGATATTGTTGGAAGAAGCAAGGATGCTTACTTTTGTGTCCCCTTTAAAATAACTGGCCAATCCGCTTGCTTCATACCGCTTATCTGATCCGTAACCAACTGTAAGTCTTGTCAGCAATCCTTTATTTTTCTTTTCGTCAATATTAAAGTTGATGGTGGTATTCTGAGATTTGGGTGCTTTCCCGCTAAGTTCTTCTTCCTTTGTTTTGGTTGTTGTAAACTGAATATTCTTGATGATATCTGCAGGTAAATTCTGAAGGGCAATTTTGCCATCTTTATCAAAGAAAGGTTTACCATTGATCATAATCTGATCCACTTCCTTCCCGTTAACCGTAATTTTTCCCTCATTGCTGATCTCAACACCAGGAATCTGCTTCAGCAGCTCCTCTATTTTACTGTCAGGCCGTACTTTGATTGCAGACGCACTGAACTCAATGGTATCTTTTTTAATTTTTACCGGTGATGCCGTGATTTTTATCTCATCAATATTGTTGATAATACTTTGTTTTTCAAGCTGAATATCTCCTAAAGATATAGACTGATCTATTTTCTCAAATTTTTTCGAATAAGGAGACTGTTTCTCGGCATCAATTTTTAGAATGGAAGGCTCTTTCATATCATCAATCTTCAGTGAGAATTTACCTTCTTTATTAGTTGCCGTGTAATTGACAATGGATGAATCTTTTTCTTTCAAAAGATAAACAGTGGCATTTTGTACCGCTTTCTTTTCAGAATCTGATATTTTTCCATCGATGTGTAATTTTTGTGCATGCAGAATAAATGCTGTGAACATCAAAGCCAGTAGCAACAGAGTTTTCTTCATTGTTTTTTTCCAGGACGGTAAAAATATAAAAACATCCCAAAGGTGGGATGTTTCTATGCTTTTTTTATGAAAATTTATTATATTTTAATAGAAATTATGCTCTTAAATATCTTGAATAAGCATATCCTTCCTGACCTTCAGCTGTTTTCACTTTCCACCAGTCATCAGAAGTTTGTTCAATTAGAGTTACAGAAGAACCTTTAGCCGCTTTACCTACTACAGCAGCTTCAGTAGAAGGTTCCTGTCTGATATTCAGATTAGAATCTTCCGTTGCTACTGTTAAAGAAGCTCCTGAAGTAAGACCTGCAACCTGTACATCAATATTGATATCTGAAGCAGAATAAGTAGAATCAATAGCTCCTAAAGCATTCCATACAGCATCTTTAGCCGCAGTATTGGAAGCGTTTCCGGAAACATAAAGAATCCCGTCCTGCTCCTGAACCTGAAGATTTGAAATCCCTGCAGACTGTGCCGCTGAAACTACGCTTGAATATTTATCTTGTAATTCGCTCATTTTAAATTATTTTACGATTAGGTTGTTGTTATACTTTCCGATTTTCAAAGCATCTACGGATTCTTTGATTTTTCTAGCCTGAAGGCCGGAAACATTTCCTGTAAGAGTAAGCTGTCCGTTTACAACTTCTACCTTTACAGAAGGGAAATCCTTCACCGCATCCTGAACTTTTTTCTGAACAGCAGGATCTATAGCAGAAGTGGTTTCAACAGGTGCAGGAGCAGGAGCAGGAGCAGCTGCTACAGTAGACATATCCATTACGTCTTTTACTCCGTTGATCGCTTTTAGTTTTGCGATCATCGCATCTTTAGACTGCTGATCTGCGAAAGTACCGCTTAAGTGAGCTACACCTTCTTTTACTTCAACAGAAGCATTGGGATTAGAAGTTACTACCGTTGTAGCCTGAGTCTGAAGATCGGCATCAGAAATTTTCTTTTTACAAGAAATAGCACCGAAAGATACAGCTACAGCTAATGCAGCCATTGCAATAGTTTTTTTCATATTGTATATTTATTAATGTTGTTATACAATCAAATGTAATAATAAAATTTGTACCAAAAGAATAAAAATTCAATAAATGTTTCTTAATTTTTTTACAATATTTTCTAAACCAGGCTTTTAATTTTTAGGTATTAAAAACTTAATGTAAAATTAATGCTCATTGAAGAAAATCTTCTGCCAATTGAAAAACCATTATATTTGCGCAAATTGAACTATATATATGAAAGGACAGAATAAACTTTTTATAGCAATTATCATTGCCCTTCTTGTGGGAGTTGGAATTGGAGGTATTGTACACGTGAAATATCCTGAGAATGCAGAACCTTTTTCCAAGAACATAAAACTGTTAGGAACGGTTTTTATCAGATTGGTACAGATGATTATTGCTCCATTGGTTTTTACGACATTAGTAGTGGGAATTGCCAAAATGAGTGATATCAAAATGATTGGAAGAGTAGGAACAAAAGCAATGCTTTGGTTTATTTCCGCTTCTCTGATTTCCCTTTTCATCGGGTTGATTCTCGTTAACTGGCTGGAGCCGGGACATGTCACAAAACTACCGATTCAGGACGTATCTTCTGCTGATGAGCTTCTTAAAAGCAGTAAAAGTTTTTCCATGGAAGACTTTGTTAAGCATATGATTCCTAAAAGTTTATTTGAAGCCTTTGCTACCAATGAAGTATTGCAAATCGTGATATTTGCGGTGATGTTTGGAGTTGCACTTGCGAATTTGGGAGAAGAATATTCTAAACCTGTGGTGAAGCTTTTTGATATCATTGCTCATGCGATTCTTAAAATGGTAGGGTATATTATGTGGTTTGCTCCACTTGGAGTATTGGGAGCTATTGCAGCAGTAGTGGCAACCAATGGTTTTGAAATCTTTAAAGTATATGCTATTTACCTGAGAGACTTCTTCTTTGCTATAGGAGTTCTTTGGCTGGTACTTTTACTGGTAGGATATTTTATCTTAGGAAATCGTCTTTTTGACCTTTTAAAAAGAATTAAAGAGCCATTACTGATCGCTTTCTCTACAACTAGCTCAGAAGCAGTGTTCCCGAAATTGGTAGAAGAGCTTGAAAAATTTGGGTGTAACAGCAGAGTAGTATCCTTTATTTTACCTTTAGGATATTCATTCAATCTGGATGGAAGTATGATGTATATGACATTTGCCTCCATCTTTATTGCACAGATTTACGGTATAGAAATGAGCCTTGGACAGCAGATTACAATGCTATTGGTATTAATGCTTACCTCAAAAGGAATTGCGGGAGTGCCGAGAGCTTCTCTGGTAATTATTGTGGCAACGTGTTCCATGTTCGGTATTCCACCGGAAGGAATTGCTTTGATCTTACCAATTGACCATTTCTGTGATATGGGAAGAAGTATGACTAACGTATTAGGAAATACATTGGCCACTTCAGCGGTTTCGAAATGGGAAGGACAATTGACAGAGCCATTAGACAAAATTTAAATAGCTCAATGAGTTTAAATAATTTTAAAAATAATAAAAGCCATATTCTTGAATATGGCTTTGCTGTTATCAATAATGTATTTTCACAGAAAGAGCTTGAAGAAATAAACCTTGTTCTTCAAAATATAGATACTTCAAAAGAGAATTTCAGAAAGTCTGAAGACCTTTTTGCCATAAGACAGTTTTTAAAAGAAGTTCCGGAAATCAAAGACCTGATTTTTAATGAAAACATTCAGAAAGTAGTCAAAGAAATCTTCGGAGAAAAATATTTTGTGGTCAAAAGTATTTATTTTGATAAGCCTGAAACTTCCAACTGGTATGTAGCCTATCATCAGGACCTGACTATTTCTGTTGATAAAAAATTGGATCTTCCCGGTTTTGGTCCATGGACAACTAAAAAGAATCAGTTTGCAGTACAGCCTCCACTGAATATTTTGGAAAACATTTATACTATCAGAATCCATCTGGATGATACCGATGAAAATAACGGAGCTTTGAAAGTAGTTCCCACATCTCATACAAAAGGTATTTACAGACCGGAAACCATCGACTGGACTGTAGAAACAGAAGAAATCTGCAACGTTGAAAAAGGCGGAATCATGATCATGAAGCCGTTAACTCTTCATGGTTCAAAACGGACAACCAACGGAAAGAAAAGGAGAGTCATCCACATCGAATTTTCTGATATTGAACTTCCGGAAGTTCTGCAATGGTCCGAAAGAATGAATTGATAAAAAACGTGCCCTTCGAATTTTCGAAGGGCACGTTTTTTATGGTTGAATGCTGAAAGAATGAATTATTTTAGTCACAAGATATGACTTCACCGTATGGGTCATTTATATTTTCTTTGTTGTAAGAGAGAAAGAGCAGAGCTTCTTTTGGGTTGGGATTCCAGAAAGATACAGGCGTGGAGACGATCATATTAGTTTTCAGTATCTTTTCTATCGTACTATCCTTACTTCCAAAAGTTGTAACAGAAGTAATTTCCTGAATTTTTGATCTTTCATTTATTTTTACTTTATAAATCGCAAAAGGCTGCTTAGGTTTAAATCCACTGATTTTTGATAGATCAGATCGATATTCAGTTTGGAATTCATCATAGCAACGGGTAAACTGTAAGCCCATAAACCTGAATTTATTATTATCTAAGTAGGTAAAGACTTTTTCCTGATTTTTAAGCCACGATTTTTCAGCTTTTGTTGGTCTATTTCCCAATTTTGATTTTGGAGTACAGGATGAGATGGAGTAGGTGTTATTGGATTGGTTTAAAAAGATCAAATATCTTTCATTGGGCAATACATCAACTTCACAAGCTCCGGAATAGGAGTTTCCAATTAGCCCTCTTACATTCATTGTTTTAAATGTTGTTGTTCCCTTATATACTTTTTCAAATTCAATATCTGCTTTATATGTTCTTTGCTCGGTGTTTTCATCATACACTCTTACAATTTTAATAATGCCCACAATGCTGGCATTTAAATAATTCTGTGATAATGTTTCATATACACATTTACAGGCTGAAACTTTTATGGTACTTAAAAGTAAAAAGAGTAGTAATGATAATTTTTTCATAGGTGTTTTCATTGTTTTATTTCACAGCAATCTCATCAATAAAGATATAAGCATCTCCTCCTGCTCCCTGGTGCCATTCCGGAAGTTTTCCGAAGTAGTAAGCTTTTACTTTAACATATCGGGCTTCGGTAGGAAGAATTTCCGTAGAAAAATCTTTGATCTGTACTTTTTCATCCTTAGGATCAATATCATTGTCAATGGTCTTCAGAAGGATAAAATCTTTTCCGTTCATGGAAGCGTAATATTCTACTTTTTTAGGCATCAGAATCCATGCTCTGCTGTCCTGAAGGTAAGTGGAAGATAAAGATTTTATGTTCTGAGGGGACTTAAGATCAATAATAGCTTCAAAATTTTGTCCCTGATATCCCTGCCATTCTCCTTTTCTCCAGTTGACATCACCTCTGATTCCGTCAATAAGAGCAAGATTTCCGGTAGCGCTGTACTGCGGAGTCACTTTTGACAGAATATTAATATCCCAGTAATTAGGTCTTCTGTTAAATTGAGCAATGGTGACAGAGCTTTTTTCTCCGCTTCTTTCAGCATAAGCCATTACCTGAGTGGTTTTGGTGATAGAAAACGGTCCTTTGTAAGAAGAGAACGTCTTTCTTTTATTGCTGTCGCTTTCATCCATGGTCATATAATACACCTTGTCATTTGGATGTAAAGGAGTGATTTCAACTTTGGTAGAAAAATCGAAAATTCTGTCTGCAGCAATTACTGGTGAAGCTGTTTTCTCTGAATATTTAAAGTCCTTAGAAGGTTTTACATTTTCAAAACCAAGTTTCTTAAGCTCAGCTCTGCTGGTATTTTTGGTAATTGTTTTTGTAGTACCGTCTTCAAGGTGAATTTTAATTTCATCAAAATAAGGTGTAGTTGTTTCCCATTCCGGTAATCCTGGAGTCACAGAGTAAATTCCCATAGAACTTAGAATATACCATGCACTCATCTGGCCGCAGTCTTCATTTCCGATCAGTCCGTCAGGCGTATTTTTATAAAAATTATCAAGGATATATTTTATTTTGACATCTGTTTTTTCTGGTTTGTCTACAAAATTGTACAGGTAAGCGATGTGGTGGCTTGGCTCATTTCCCTGAGCATATTGTCCCATCAATCCCGTGATATCTACCTGTTCTCTACCTGTTGTTTTATCAGGAGCAGTGAAGATGGCATCAATGAACTGTTCAAATTTTTCTTTTCCGCCATGTGCAGCAATAAGTCCCGGAATATCCTGCTGCACGGAATAAGAATAATGCCATGAATTCCCTTCTGTATAATTGTTGTTTACTTCTCTCGGATCAAATGGTTCATACCAGTTTCCATTCTTTCTTGGCTGCATAAACCCGGTTTTAGGATTGTAAAGGTTTTTCCAGTTTTGAGAACGCTTCATGAAATACTGATAGTCTTCTTTTTTGCCTAAAATTTTTGCCATCTGAGCAATGCACCAGTCATCATAAGCATATTCTACGGTTTTGGAAACACTTTCATGCTCATCATCTATGCTGATATAATTATTCTGCTTATAAGCATTCAATCCGAAAATATCCTGCATTGCAGAGCCTTTGGCAGCCTGAAATGCTTTTTCATAATCAAACCCCTGAATTCCCTTGGCCATAGCATCCGCAATCACAGAAACGGAGTGATAGCCAATCATACATTCCGTTTCATTGGAAGCCAGTTCCCATACCGGAAGTTTTCCGCCCTGTTCGTATTGTTTGATGAAGGTGTTGATAAAATCTGCGGTTCTTTTTCGGTCAATTAAAGTCATCAGCGGATGAGCCCCTCTGAAAGTATCCCAAAGTGAGAAAACGGTATAATAATCAAAACCGTTTGCGTTATACAGCTTGTTGTCTCTGCCTCTGTATTTTCCGTCAACATCCATATTGATGTTCGGTTGTGTAAAAACATGATAAAGAGCAGTGTAAAAAACGGCTAGTTTATTTTTATCATCAGACTTCACTTCAATTTTTGAAAGCTCTTTGTCCCAATTAGCTTCTGCCTGTTTTCTTACAGCATCAAAATCCTTTGATTGTCCTTCTGCCAGCATATTTTTGCCTGCTCCTTCATATCCTGTGGGAGAAATAGAAACTTTCACATTAATTTTTTCTCCTTTTTTGACATTGGTTGAAAATGCCAGCGTAAGCTTTGTTCCGGTAAAAAGATGGTTTTCCTGTTTTCCGTTGACTTCTTTTTTTGAAATTTTCATAGGTTTTGAAAACTCAATTCTGGCGTAGATATACTGGTTGGTAGCCCAGGCTTCACTTCTTCTGAAAACTTCAATGGTTTTATCATCAATGATTTTTACTTCACCTTCCAGAAGCTTATCCCTGTGGTTGAGGTCTAAAATAATATTGGCATCACCTGCATTGTTGAAGGTGTATTCATGATAACCAACTCTTTTTGTTGTTGTAAGGCGTACTCCAATATTATGTTTATCTAATTTAACAGTATAATATCCGGCGGTTGCCTTTTCATTTTTATGTGAAAACTTTGAGGAATAATCTTTGCTGTTCAGATTTGGATTTCCCATTGTGGGCATCAGCATAATGTCTCCGTAATCTGAAACTCCGGTTCCGTTCAGATGGGTATGAGAAAAACCATAGATCACAGAATCTGAATAATGATATCCGCTGCATCCGTCCCAGCTTCCGTCTATTCTTGTATCGGGAGAAAGCTGCACCATTCCGAATGGAACAATAGCACCGGGAAAAGTGTGGCCATGCCCCCCGGTTCCTATCATTGGATTGACATATTGAGAATAATTCTGTGCGGAAATGATCTGAGTAATAAATATTGAAAATGCAATAAGCCCTTTTTTCATGTTCTGATTTTATAATAGCGAAGATATTGAAAAACAGTAAAAGAGATGTAATAAAAGTCGATTACGGCTTGTCTTATTAAAAACGATATAATTCATGAAGAAGACGTTACTTGCTGTAATCATGCTGTTACCGGCAGCTGCATTTGCCCAGATGATAACAGGAAAGATTACCCAAACCGGAAAGGCTGTTCCTTACGTTGAGGTGGTTGCAGAAAAAAATCAGAAGAAGCAGACAGCTATTTCGGACGAAAAAGGAAATTACTCACTGAAACTTTCGGAAAACGGGAACTACCATATTAAGCTTATCCAGGACGGTGTAGAAATATCTAATAATGAATTGACGGTAAATGGTGAGATGAAACACGATTTTTTTATCGAAAAAAAGAAAGAAAAACAGATAGAAGGCGTTACACTTACCGCCAGAAAAAAGCTGATTGAGAGAAAAGCAGACAGATTAGTTTTCAATGTTTCCAATTCCGTGGCTTCACAGGGAATGGATGGAGCAGATGCTCTTGCAACGACGCCTCTGGTAAAAGTAGATGACAATACCGGAGTTTCCATTGTCGGAAAAAGTGGTGTAGCAGTAATGATCAATGACAGGATTCTGAATTTGTCAGATGCAGAACTCGTTACTTACCTGAAAAGTCTCAGATCCGAAAATATAGAAAAAATTGAAGTCATTACCTCACCTCCCGCCAAATATGAAGCGCAGGGAAACAGCGGCCTGATCAATATTGTTTTAAAGAAAAATCAGAATCTGGGATGGAGTGGAAGTCTTACCTCTAGCCTTCAGCAGCAGACCTATACCGGGAATTCAAATAGTGTAACCTTGAATTATCAGAATGAAAAACTGCACACTTCATTGAAATTAAGACAGAATAAAAATGAAAAACATTCTTATGAAAATTACTGGATAGAAGGAGCAGACGGCCTTAAAAGCAATGATAACAGAAGAGATTTTGGCGATGGGCTGGGTGCCAATTTAAGTCTGGATTATCAGTTGGGTAAGCGTTCCAATATCGGATTTATTTATGATTTCGGATTTGGACATTCCAATATGGATATTACCAACACTTCGGACTATTTTCAAAATGGAAACTATACTAATACCTTACTCACTTATGCGGAACACAGAGCTACAGGTAAACAGCATACGGCAAGTGCTTACTATGATCTTAAATTCGGGAAACAGGATAATAAACTGAGTATTACCGGAAATTATTTTTCCAATACTCCGGAAACGATCATTGATTTTACCACCACAGAAAGTTCCGGAGACCGCTTTATCGTAAAATCACCATCCATGGTGGATTATAAAATTTATTCCGGGCAGGCAGATCTTACACTGCCTTATCAGTTTGCGAAAACAGAAACAGGAGTGAAGTTCACAAATTTTGATAATAACTCCAATATCTTTTATCAGAATTTAAAGAACGGACAATATATCACAGATCCCCTGAAGAGCAATGAGTTTGAGTACAATGAAAAAAACTACGCCGCTTATATCAGTTTTGAAAAATCATTTAGCGAAAAATGGTCGGCAAAGGCAGGTTTACGTTACGAATATTCTGTAGTCAACGGAAATTCTTTAACATCCGGGCAGCAGACCGAAAATTCTTACGGGAAGTTTTTTCCAACAGCTTATATCAGCTATAAAAGCAATGAAAATCATACGTTCAACCTGAATTATTCCAAAAGAATCAACAGACCGGGGTTTCGTGCAATTAATCCATACCGCTGGTACATCAACATCAATTCCTATTTTACCGGAAATCCTTTCCTGAAGCCGTCTATCAATCATAATTTTGAATTTTCTTATGTTTATAAAGGAAAACTCTCAGCGTCTGCTTATTTTCAGAGATCAGTGGATGCATTTGGCCAGCTCGCTAATCTGAAAGGGGAAAACAGGGTGAGTACCTTTGAAAATTACTACAATCAGAACAGTTTGGGTGTTTCGCTTAATTACTCAGATACTTTTTTCAAAAAATGGGAAGCTAATTACTCGGCCAATTATTCTTATATGAATACCGATGTTTTTGCAACGGATGCTCTTTCCAGAAAAGGAAACAGCTATGATTTCGATTTTCAGAATAATATATCACTCAATTCAAGCAAAACCATACAGCTGATTCTGAACTACTGGTTCCGTCTGCCTTCCAACTCAGGAAATTCATATATGAAGTTTGCCGGGAATTTTACATCTGGACTGAAACTAAACCTTATGGAAAAAAGCCTTCAGCTGAATGTATTTGTTTCTGATATTTTGAAGCAAGGGAAAAGCCAGGGTGAAATCTATTATACCACAGGAACACACTCTTATAATAATTATTACGATGCAAGAAGACTTACCGTATCCGCAACCTATACTTTCGGAAATAAAAAAGTAAAAGGAATGGACCGTAATGTAAAGTTTGATGAAAAAAACAGAGCCAATTAGTACTCTGAATTTAAAATTGTTTTTATGCCTTATGTCATTCTGAATGAAACGGAGTGGAATGAAGAATCTCTTCTTTTATAAGATTCTTCATTCGTCAGAATGGCAATGTAAATACTTACACTTCCCCTTCAAAGACAGCATTGAGATATTCCTCTTTGTCTTTTTCTTCCCGTCCGGAGCCAAGATATTTTTTCCAGGACTGGGATTCATGATAAACAATACCCATTTCCCAGACACAGTAAGTAGGGAGGTGGGTTTTGCTTCTGTCCCATATTTCAAAGTTGCCGGAACCGTCATAATAAACACTTTCCCATAATTCATTTTCACTTCGCCATGTACATACTAGGAGAAGATAGTTTTCTCCGCAACGATGCATGATGACAAATCCCAGATCATCAATATTCTGAAAGTCTTCTTCTGCATATTCAATACACAGCCGGGCATTATGGATGTCCTGTGGAGAAATTTCGGCCGGATCATCAGCCAGATCGTACCATTTGAATTTCGTTTTTCCAACGGTGAAAATTCCTTTTGGTAGTGCATGTTTGGAAGGGTAGGTGTTGGTTTTCATAATAATTGTTTTGCAATGATAATGGTGTCAATAAATCTAATTATTTTATTTTAAATACCTACTCATAAATATTTTTATCAACGAATAAAATACCACAAAAGTGTTATATGAATCGAATTTCAAATTTCGTAAATTTGATTATAAACTAATAATTTCTGGTGTGACAGGCTAAAGAAGTTCCTTAATGTCAAAAGCATTGGGAACATCAATACAAACTCAATAACATGATGGAAACACTGCTTTTTTACCTTTTGCTGCTTGCTGCAGCTGCGTTTCTGATTTTTTACTTTAAAGACAGTCTGTACACTGCTAAAAAAGTGAAAATATTCAAAGATATTGATGAGAAATATCCTTATTACTTTATTCCCAGAAAACCTGTCAAATGGTTTGATTTTACAGGGCTTATGAATAGTTTCAGAATGGTTTCTCTTTCTGCAGATATCCTTTCTATCATTGATAAAAGAGAAATGCAGACCGCTTTGGGAAAAGATACGGGAAGAGAGCTGACAGAGAATAACTGTGATGAACCGGAAGATGAATTCTGGTTTGATTTCATTGCAGATACCGGCGATGGCTTTGATGCAACTACCAGTATTTTTTACCATTTGACACGAGACAGCTATACCTATTCTTTTAAAAATGAATTCAACAGAGATGTTGAGGATGAGGTTGAAATCAGGTTGAAAAGGGGATCTGTTTTGGTAGTAGGAGGCGATCTGGTATATCCCGTAGGTTCTGAAATCAATTACAGAGACCGCTTCAAAGGACCGCTGAGGCTTGTTGCTCCTGATACAAAAAAGGCAGGCCCAATACTGATTGCCACACCAGGAAATCATGACTGGTATGACGGTTTGAGTGCATTTTTCAGGCTGATGTGCCAGAAAAGTAAAATCAGTGACTACAGAACGGTACAGAACAGAAGTTATTTCGCCTATTCACTAAGGGAGAATGTTCACTTAATGGGTATTGACAATCAGCTGCTGGGGGATATTGATATTCCTCAGATGACTTTTTTTACGGAATATGTAGAGAAAATATCAAAAGGAAATGATACCAACCACATTATCCTGCTCATTGCAGAACCGTACTGGTACAATTATCAGATAAAAGACAGACACAAGAGAAGACAGCGTATGGATAGTCTGGAATATATCATCAGAACGATGAAAGAAGCTGTGAGAAAATTAGAGGCAAGTAATATAAAGTCGGAAATTATTTTTGATGTCGTGCTTACAGGAGATATTCATCATTATTCACATTACAAATTGGATGAAAATGAGAAAGGCTATGATAA
The DNA here is from genome assembly GCF_025949665.1 of Chryseobacterium viscerum. Taxonomy (NCBI): domain Bacteria; kingdom Pseudomonadati; phylum Bacteroidota; class Flavobacteriia; order Flavobacteriales; family Weeksellaceae; genus Chryseobacterium; species Chryseobacterium viscerum. Next base: position 548,382 of record NZ_JAPDFT010000001.1, read on the forward strand.
AGAAATCAAACATTATATTACATCAGGAGGAGGAGGTGCTTTCGGACATATTACCGATTTTTTAAAAGAGACAATCACTCTTCCCATCCTGCAGAATACAACGACTACAGAACTCACATATCAACTGGATGGCAGATATCCGTCCAAAGAAAAATCCGGTAAAAAAACATTCTGGAACCTCATTTTCTTTATCATCAATTATGAATTTACCGTATTGTTGTTTTTGCTCTCTTTAATCGTTACCTATACCCATTGTTACTCAGATTCTATTTTGAAAGGTTTAATTTTATTGTTAATTCCTGTGATTTTTCATTTTACCATCACCAAAGTCACCAATACAGAATGTTCCGAAAAGGAAAAATGGACAAGTAAAATTCTGAGGGGATTTTTGTTTGTGTTATCGTTTGCTGTTCAGTGGTTTGTATATATGAAACTTCCCACTTATGGATTTGCTTTTTTAGAGGACAGTCATTTGTCTTTTATCCATATTAATGAAATAAAAAGTTTCTTTAAAATTCCTGCGGGCTGTAATTATTTTGTCTCTCAGCTGATCATTTCCGCTCTTTTGCAATCCATGCTTTTTGGATGGTATATTCTTTTCGGATATCATTTTTTTAAATTGTATGTCACCGAAATTTCATCAGGGAAAATAAATACAGGAAATAAAAACTTTCTGAAGTTTAAAATAACAGATAAAGAAATCGTCATCTATGTAGTTGCCATAAAAAAAACATACCAATGGATGAATTTATTAAAAAAGAAACAGGTTTCCAGTCTGCAAAAAGAGATGCTTACCGAGGATCCAAAGAAATTTATCAAAAACAATTTCAAGCTGGATCCGGACAAAAATGTGAAAATTATTGATAAAATAACAATTTCATTATAACCTCAGCTTCTAAACAACGATAACCTCAAAAACGAACCTCATGGAAACTAACTTAAAAAAAACGGCTCAGGATGATAATAACGGAGTATTGATCTCTTATTACCAACTTCGAATGTTTATCGGATTACTTGGATTTCTTCTTTCATTCCTTCTTTTTTCGACGACCTATTTCCTGAATGATGAACATCCGCTCAAAGTAAGTATCAGCCATTATTACTACAGTTTCGGACACATAATTTTCGTAGGAACATTATGTATTCTGGGTGGATTGTTTGCCACTTACAGAGGAAAAGATAAATATGAAAATATGCTTTCAAATTTTGCCGGAGTAATGGCGGTGTTGGTTGCTGTATTCCCAACCAGATTTCAAGGGTATGGAGGGAATATTTATATTACGATAGACAAAGCGAATTATCAGGAATGGTTCAGCTGGGTACACTATATCAGTGCAGGGCTGCTTTTCTTGTCTTTTGCCGTTTTTTGTCTCTATTTCTTTCAGAAAAGTGATAAAGAACAGGATGGTGAACCTGTTTCCGAAGAAGAAGCGCTTAAGAAAAGCCGCAGAAATCTGTATTATAAAATTTGTGGCTGGGGAATACTCATCAGTCTAGCGTGTATTGGGCTTATTGCTATTTTAGGGGATGATTCAGCTTCTGCCAATCAATTTTTAACCTATTCTACTCTTATTTTTGAAACCACATCCTTGTTTTTCTTTTCTACCTCCTGGCTGCTAAAATCCAGTGAATTCTGGAATAAAAATATTCCGTTAGTAACCTATTTCAGATAATAATTGCCGATATATAAAGGGCTGAAGGTCTGTGTTTACAAAAGAATTTATCTATGATTGTGTTTACTTATTCTAAATAGGTGAAAAATGCGTAAATTTGTAAACAATTTATATTTATATGTTGACGAAAGAAAAGGTTCAGGATTTCCTTAAAGAAATAGAAGTAGACGATTTGGTGAATAATCTTCAGATTATGGGTGATGATGTTTATATTGACATGACTGCTCATTCGCCTGCAATGCACGAAAAGAAAAAACTGGAGGCTGCAATGAAACAGGCTTTTGCCAGTGAGTTTGGAGAAAACGTTCATTTAAAACTTAAAATCGTTTCTCCGGAGCCTAGTGAAATTCAGCAAAGTCAGATCAAAGGAAAACAAATTCCGGGAATTCAAAATATTATTGCTATTGCTTCCGGTAAAGGAGGAGTAGGAAAATCTACGGTTTCTGCAAATATGGCAGTAACGTTAGCTAAAATGGGCTTTAAAGTAGGATTATTAGATGCTGATATCTATGGTCCTTCAGTTCCTACCATGTTTGATACAGAGGGGCAAAAGCCAATTTCTGTGGAAGTGAATGGTAAGAATCTTATGAAACCTATCGAGAACTATGGGGTAAAAATGCTTTCAATAGGATACTTCTCAGGAGCTAATCAGGCTGTAGTATGGAGAGGCCCGATGGCTTCAAAAGCTTTGAACCAGATGATCAGAGATGCTGCATGGGGAGAACTGGATTTCTTATTGATAGACCTTCCTCCGGGAACGGGTGACATTCACTTGTCTATCATTCAGGAAGTACCTGTAACAGGTGCGGTGATTGTAAGTACACCTCAGCATGTTGCATTGGCAGATGTAAGAAAGGGTATTGCAATGTTCCAGATGGAAAGTATCAATATTCCTGTTCTTGGATTAATAGAAAATATGGCATATTTTACACCGGAAGAACTTCCTGAAAATAAATATTATATCTTTGGAAACCAGGGAGCACAATATTTAGCTGAAGATCTTGGAATTCCTGTATTAGGAGAAATTCCATTAATCCAAAGCATCAGAGAAGCAGGAGATGTAGGAAGACCAGCCGCGCTTCAGGAAGGATCAAAAATTGCAGATATCTACACAGAAACGGCAAGAAAAATGGTGGAGAGTTTAGTGGAAAGAAACAAAAGTCTTCCTCCTACTGAAGCGGTAAAGATTTCAACAATGGCAGGATGCTCACCAAAAGCAAAATAATAATACCTTTCAATACATTTGAAAGAACCAAATTGAACTGAAAAATATGGAAACAAACATAACGCACGAAGATACAGTAACAAGAGTAATGGAAGCTCTGGAAAGCATCAGACCGTTTTTGAATAAAGACGGTGGTGATATTGAGCTTATTGATGTGAAAGATAATCAGGTGTTTGTGAAACTTTTGGGTAACTGTTCCGGATGTTCGTTGAATTTTTCAACCCTGAAACTAGGTGTTGAAAATACCATCAAACAACATGCACCGGAAATCGAAAAGGTAATCAACGTAGAGTAAAATTATATCTGAGATATTTTTAAAAAGACAGGCTTGTTTAAGACCTGTCTTTTTTTGTTGAAATAATAAGTGAAATATAAATTAAATCTAACAGGTTTTTAAAACCTGTTAGGTTTTTGATGACAAAATTAGTTCAGCAGAACTTTGACATTGTGATCTTCAAAAATCTCAACGATCTGGGTAAATTTTGTTTTCAGTATTGTTTTACTTCTTTTATGATTGATCCAGTTGAGTTCTGAAATGGATTCTACTCCGAAATCTCCATGGAGACAATCATACAATGCATATAGATTACGTCCGAAGTATCCCAGAATTCCGTGAATTTCTTCTCCCAGAGTGCAAAAAAAACCATCTAAGCTGTGAAATTCATTTCCATCGATCTGAATGTTGATGTTTTGCCTGTTTATTTCAGGATTCTGAGAATGTAAAGCATAAACAAGCCATCCCTGTAGTTCATCTTTTCTGAAACTTTTCCAGATATTCTTTTCATTAATTTCATTATTGAGTTTCATATCCAGAGCTTTTTGATACCCTTTTGGACTTGTCCACGCAAAACCGGTTAGAATAATATTTTTTTTGGACTTACTTATTTTAATGCTGGTGATAAAAGTACTTGATATAATATTGTTTTGTGGCTCAAGTTTACAAATAAAACCATTATTCTGGTAAATTTTAGAGGCATTTTCTATAGCAGAAATCAGGTTGGAAATGTTATGAACATTCACCAGCCTAATTTTTTTATAAGCAATAGGATTAGATCCTTCAATATTCTTTACCTGATCTATTAATGTAATGATTTCAGGATCATTTCCAGTATCTAATGCAAATCCAAACATGCAACTAATCTTTTCTAATTATTTTTATTGTTTTACAACTTTGTTTCCTACCCCTTCAATAGAGACATCAGGTTTTCCTGATTTTGTTCCGGAAGTTCGGTAGAAGACTATATTGCCGCCTCCTTCCATGGATATTTTATCCACTTTGTCGATGTATACTTTATTACCAGTCCCCGAAACAGTAATTTTTTTTGCACTTCCTTTGACTGTTAATGTATTATCACCACCTTCTACCTCAACAACGCCTCCACTAAGGGCATAATTGAGTGTATGACCTACACCTTCTACATGTACGACTTTATTACTTTCTGTTTTTTCTACTCCTTTTACAGATTCTACTTTTCTGGATTGTGAAAAAGCTGTTCCTGTTCCGAATAAAAGGAAAGCCAGAATTCCAGCAGTTTTAATATTTTTCATTATGAATTTGGTTTTGTTGAAGGTAAATATAGAAATAAAATGATTTTTTCTGGCATGTCAAAAAGTTAAATCATCTTAAATAATGAGTTTTATATTTTAGCTGACTTCAAATTTTTCAATAACAAAAAAGCTCCGGAAAATCCGAAGCTTTAACTAAATAGAATGTATACCGTAATTTATGTTTACTTTACAATGACTCTTTTGATCTGTCCTTCTGAAGTTTTTACAAGATAAACTCCGGTAGAAAGATTAGATGTGCTTATTGTTAAAGCATTTTTTTCCTTTGCGATTAACTTTCCGGACATATCATACAATTCGTAATCCTGTTTTCTGTTAAAGTAAAGTGTATTTCCTTTGTTGACAGGATTTGGGAATACGTTGAAGGTTGCCTGTTCAGTTTTTATCTCACCTGTTCCAAGTGTAGCCGGCATTGCCACTTCATACATGGATAGAGTTCCGCTGATTTCATTGGCAACAATCACATAACCTTTATTGGTGGTTGTATTTTCAGGAGCGATGTAGATAATTCCTTCAGGACCGTTGTCACCTCCGTAAGCTGAAGTAGAACGGGAATGTTTATAATCGGTGAAAGTAGGGGTGTTAGGGTCTGTGATATTGTACACCATAACTCCTCCGGTTCTTTCTAATGTGATGAAAGCATAAGTCTGTCCGTTGATGTTTCCCAGTGCTACCCCTTCCGGCTCAGGACCTTTTGCACGGCTTCTGTTTTTAGCTCCGTTGGATTCATTATCTGCATTGAAAATTAACGGGTGATTAGCTGCAATATATCGCTCAAACTGATCCCCGCTATCATATACAATCTGTTTGGTGTCAGTATTGAAAATAGAGAACGAACGTGCCCCTAAAGCGGCCATTTCTTCAAATTCTGCATCTCCGTCTGTATTTCCTGTGGCAGATGAAACCCTGAATCTTCCCAGATTATAGGATGCCTTTAAAATACTTGAATTCGGGAACAGTACAGGATCTAAAATATAGCTGTTTGCCCCTACAGTGGTTCTCTCACTGAATCCTGAAAGGTCTTTTTCATCACCTTCGTTGGCTGTTACAATATAATGGGTGCTTCCTACCTTATAATTCTGTACCGCATCCGGAACATAATAAGCTTTTACCGGCCAGTTGGCAATTAAAACCTCTCCATTATTATCTGAAGCATCAAAGCCATTACCCGGAAGGCTCATATCTTTCTTACCTAATCCCCAGATTCCTGTGATGGTTTTAGTGACCAGGTTAATTTCAGCAATGGCATTGTTCTCCTGTAGTGTTACCCATGCTTTCTGACTATCTGCACTGATGGTAACGTATTCAGGTTCCAGATCCTGGGAAAGCGTATTGTTGGTTCTTACTTTTCTTAAGCCGGTAGACGTTAACGCTGCCAACTGAGAATCAAAACTGTTGAAATTAAGAGTCGTTACATTACTTTGTGTAAGGTTTCCAATACCGCCGGAGATGTCAATAATACTGATTGTTCCTTCTGGATCTACGGTGTAAGTGTCATTAGGCTCTCCTTCATTTGCGGTAACCACTTTTGTTCCGTCAGGGGAGAAGGTAATCATATCCGGTAATGCTCCTACATTTACCTGTTTCAGGAAGTTTCCGTTAATATCAAAGAATACCACAGAACCGTTTTGCTGTGGATCAGTATTGGGAGAAGCGGCTGCAATGATTCCGTTTTTTACAGCAATACTTGTGATACCGCCATAAGGAGCCATATTCACTGTTTTTACTACTGATGGAATTGCCGGATTACTGAAATCAATGATATCAAAAACATCCGTAATGGAACTGATTGTGAATAAACGTTGTGTTGACGGATCATGAACCACAATTTCCGTAGAACTGTTATTGTTTCCTGAAGGATCAAAACTTAGGAGATAATTCAATTGGATCTGATTGGAAGGAACCGGTGCCGGTTTATCATTATCTACAATATAAACCGTTGCAGAATTGTCTCCTGAAATAGTTGCTCCTGCAGGGGTTTCAAGGCTTACAACAAAATATTCGGCTTGCTGCTCTGCCACGGTGTCATCAATAATCGGAATGTTAACTGTATAACTTGTTGTAGATGGAGTGATGTTAATAGTCTGGTTGGCTAAAGTAAAATCATTAGCATCAGCTGTACTGAATGGTGCTGGTTTTACCACAAGATTTACCGTAGCTGTTGAAGGATTGGTGATATTGATTTTAAATGCAAGATTTCCTGAGTTTTCATTGACCTTGATGAAATTCTTTTCCAAAGAAATTGTTGTTCCGGCTGTAGTGAAAGTACTGGATGTAGCGGCAGTAACCCCATTATCACTAAAGTCTTCTACTGTATTGGGTTTAAGCGCAACATAATAAGTTTGTCCCGGTATCAGCCCTGAAGTTGGAATCACGGTAATGATATTGTTGCTGAAAGTTGTTGTAAAAGGAATTGGTGTGCCTGAAGCATTCCCAAGGCGGAGCTCTATAAGGTTTTGAGCATTAGAATTATTGATCGCAGAATTATCTGTTAATCTTATATTTTCATTAAAAGATAATGTAGGATTTACAGTAGTTGAAGCGTTATTGGTATTATTAGCAGGAAGATAGGCAACGGTTGGTGGGGTGATATCAGAACCACCGGCAGGAGTTGCATCTACCGTAAAGTTATCAAAACGATTATTTCCTCCTGTTCCGCCTCCTGTTGCTGAGAATTCAACTTTTAATTTAAAATTGGGGTTGTTATTGGCTCCCTGTATGTTAGAAAAATCAAGAGTAATCAACTGAGGATTGGCATCCTGAGGATTCACAGTCTGAAACTGCACAAAAGTAGTTCCGTCTGTTGAATAAGACCATGTCTGGGTACCTGCTCCCTGGCCGGATCTTCTGGTAGTAAATTTAATAATGACATTATTGTATCCTGTGGTAGGCAGATTAAACTGTAATCCTCCTCCAATCGGATTATTGAACCTTAAATGGGTTCCGGCTGCATCTCCATTTCTGGCATTTAAATTTTCATCACTAAAATTCTGTCCGGTACCCCCGGCAAAATCTATTACACTTGTTCCTCCTGCTATAGCTGTAAGAGAACCATTTACCATAGTAGAAGAAGGTGTAGTGACTGTGGCGGCAGAAGTATTGTTATTAAAATTCCAGTAATGAATCAGTGTCTGTCCGAAAAGACCGCTCTGAAAAAAGAATGCGGCAATCACAGACCCTTTTAATAGGTAGTTGTTGATCATTTTTACTTTAATTAGTTAAATGCAAAAATGAACTTTATGTTTCGCAACTATCTTAATGGAATTTTAAGAAATGTTTAAAAAATAGGTTTGTTTCCGATAAAAGATAAAATAATGTTTAGATGAAGGCTCGTAGGATGTATTTATTTTCCTGATTTTCCTGAAAAATTTAAAATTGTTCCGGACTTATTCCCTTCCAATGGATGTTTCTGCATATAAAAATATCCTGAAACAGCAGTCACAAGCAAGAGTACAAAAATAACCAGAATAATCCTTCTTAACATGTCTCTCATATCGCTAAATTTTTAATATCTCTAATTTCTAAAGTAGATGTAGGGTATCCTTTTTTTGTCACATTGATCATTGCTCTACCCACTTCCTGTAAAGTTAAGGATTTTGATTGGAAAAAAACAGGAAAAATCCAAATAAAAGGTTTAAAAAACCATTTTACATTCAATTGACCGTCAACAGGTTTCATAAATCCGGGACGGAAATTGTACGCTCCTTTGAAATTCATTTTTTTCAAATCATTTTCGGTTCTGCCTTTTACTCTTGCCCACATCATTTTTCCGCTCTCTGTGCTGTCTGTGCTTGCCCCTGAAACATAACTGAAAACCATATCCGGATTTTGGTTCAAAACAGCTTTTGCAAAGTGTAAGGTTGTATCGTAGGTGATTCTGGTGTAATCTTCTTCATTCATGCCTACACTGCTGATTCCTGCACAGAAAAAACAGGCATCATAGCCTTTCAGTTTTTCATCATGAATGTCTATGGATAAAAAGTCCGGTACAAGGTATTCTTTCAGTTTGGGATGTGATCTTCCACAAGGTTTTCTGCTTATGCTGAGGATTTCAGAAACATTGGGATTCTCAAGACATTCCATTAAAACGCCTTCGCCTACCATCCCTGTAGCTCCTGTAAGAATTATTTTGATTGGATTCATTGTTTTGCTATTGATAATGGTATGACGAATGGGGACGGGGTTTTACTTTAAAATTTATAAAAGTTTTTATTAAAAAGTAAAAAATTGTTGCTAAATTTCAATAGGGGTGGGCTTTAGCCTGCCTGTACACTAATCTTCCACTGGCTTTAGCCAAAACTTAACAACAGAAACACATTTTATATGAAAATACATGTGAAAATCCAGAGATTGCTTCGTCGCGTTGTTCCTCGAAATGCTAATATGTTGGAAAGATGAAAACAGCTCCCCAAAATAAAACCAGCTCAATGGCTGGTTTACAATATTGTGATTTGTTGTTACTTTTTGTGTTGTAACTGACTGTAAATATTATGGATCAATCCGTCTGCTACAGATATTTTAGGAACAAAAATTCTGTTGATATCAGACCATGACATCACATTGTTGAAGATGCTCAGGGCATGTACCAACACATCAGCACGGTCTTCCCTAAGGTTGTAATTGGTCATCCTTTCTTCCACAGACAACTCATTGAATTCTTTATAGACCTTTTTCAGGTGAGATAATGACATTGGTTTCCCGTCTTTGGTTTTGCTCATGGAAAACACCTTATTGATGTTTCCCCCTGATCCAATGGCTACAATTGGTTTTTTACTGACGATATTTTTATTGATCTCGTCCTTCATCTCTTTCCAGTTATCCATTGTAACCAGGTTGTTGAGAAGACGGATCGTTCCGATATTGAATGATTTTTCGTAAACCATTTTACCGTTTTCATAGAAGGTAAGTTCTGTAGAACCTCCACCAACGTCGATGTATAGGTAGGCGAATTCTTTATCAAGGCCTTCAGCAACATGGTTTTCATAGACCAGGGTAGCTTCTTCGTCACCGGAAATGATTTCGATGTTGATTCCGGATGTTTCTTTTACGAGGCCGATAATTTCATTACCATTGGCAGCATCACGCATAGCACTGGTAGCACAGGCTCTGTAATGATCCACTTTATATATTTTCATAAGATCACTGAAAATTTTCATGGAATCAATGACCATTTTTTCTCTTTCGGGACCTATTTTTCCGATGGTAAAAACATCCATTCCCAGTCTCAGAGGAATTCTGAGAAGGTTGAGTTTAATGAATTCAGGTTTTCTGTTATTAATCTTAACTTCATTGATAAGAAGGCGGGCTGCATTACTCCCTATGTCTATCGCTGCTATCTTCATTTTTTGCTTGTTTTAGCTTTTAAATATTTATAGGTTTCTATTTGTGAACGGCATTCTTTTTTATCATTTCTTATGTATTCATTGCTGAGTTTTTTATCCAGAATTCTGGCTTTTACATTATCCCTAAGCTGAATATCAAGAATATCTTTTAATTCTTTTTTAAGGTTCTTGTCTGTGATTTTAGCAGCGGCTTCAATCCTGTAATCCAGGTTTCTGGTCATCCAGTCAGCGGAAGAAATGTACATGTCTTCTGTTCCTTTATTGTAGAAATACATTACTCTGGCATGCTCCAGGTATTCATCTACAATACTTATAGCTTTTATTTTTTCTTTAAATTCTTTCTGGTTTACGGCACAATAGATTCCTCTTACGATGAGTCTGATTACCACACCAGCTTTAGCAGCCTCATATAGCTTTTCTATCAGCAGTCTGTCGCTCATAGAATTTACCTTGATGATAATCTCTGCTTTTCGGCCTGCTTTGGCTTCTTCGATTTCTTTATCAATATGGTGAACAATCTTTTCACGCATAAACTGAGGGCAAACTAATAAATTTTTACAAGTTTTCAAAATCGGAATAAAATCATCCTTCGGTTTTTTCAGCACATTGAATACTTTATTGATATCTGCCATGATGCCGCGATCGGCTGTAAGGAGCAGATGATCACCATATATTCTTGCCGTTTTTTCGTTGAAATTTCCAGTACTTACAAATCCATATTGGATGGTTTTATTATGCGCTCTCTTTTTGATAACACATAGTTTAGCATGTACTTTTTTGTTGGGAATTCCCACAAGAACTGTAATTCCCTCCGGTTCAAGCATATCTTTCCATTTCAAATTGGATTCTTCATCAAACCTTGCCTGAAGTTCCAGCATTACAGTCACTTCTTTACCATTTCTGGCGGCATAGATGAGCGCGTTGATAATTTTTGAACTGCTTGCCATACGGTAAGCGGTGATCTGTATAGATTTTACATCCGGATCCATTGCTGCTTCACGGAGAAGATCAATCACTGGATTATATTTGTGATAAGGAAAACTAAGAAGCACATCTTCTTTTAAGATAACATCTGTCACTCTTTCACCATGTTCAAATGCCTGATGCGTAAAAGAGCTTCTTTCCACAGGTCTTTCATAGGCTTCAAAAACGTCTGGAAAATCCATGAAATGCTTGAAGTTATGAATTTTTCCTCCCGGAATAATGCTGTCTTTTTTCGTTAAATTCAGTTTTCTGATAAGGAGTTCCAGCAGCGCTTTATCCATATCTTTATCAAAAACGAAACGGGTAGGTTTTCCCTTTCTTCTGTTTTTGAGTCCTTTTTCTATTTTTTCTGCGAAGTTGGTTCTGATGTCATTGTCCAGATCCAGTTCTGCATCTTTTGTTACTTTAAAAGCATTAGCAGAAAATTCATCATATCCGAAATAAGAGAATATGTGCGGAAGATTGAAAGTGATCACATCTTCCAGAAGCATTACATTTTTCTCTTCAGGATCTTCTGTTGGAAGCAATACAAATCTCCCTACAAAACGGGAGGGAATCTCAATAATAGCATAATTGCTGGAATACTGCCAGTCTTTTTTTCTCATCGCTACCCCCAGATAAAGACTTTTGTCTCTTAAATAGGGCATTGGTGTATTTTCATGAAGAAGAATAGGAATTACATTGGATTCTACCACTTCATCAAAATATTGTCTGACAAATTCTTTTTGTCCTGTTGTCAGGTTTTTGGAATTTTTAATGAAAACTTTATGATCAGCCATTTCGGTTTGGATCTTTTTCCAGGTTTTATCGAAATTCAGCTGCTGTCTCATGACAACTTCATTGATTCTCTGAAGGATCTTGGAGGGTGGTTGGTAGAAAGATTCAGCAATCACTTTTTCCTTAAAATCCATGGCACGCTTTAATCCGGCAACACGTACTCTGAAAAATTCATCTAAATTGTTGGAGAAAATTCCGAGAAAACGTATTCTTAAATGTAAGGGAACTTTTTCATCCATGGCTTCCTGCAAAACTCTTTCATTAAAGGCCAGCCATGTAATATCTCGTGGATTAAAGTGTAATGACATTCTAAATGTGTATATTTTATCAAAAATAATAATTCGTAAAGATTCTGCCTCTATTTCTTAGATTAAACTTTGATTAATTTTTAAAGATTGGTGAATTGATAATAAAAGTGCTATTGTAAGCTATGATATTCCCAGTTCTTGGACAAAAATATGTATTGTGGAAAAAGTTTTAAAATGTAAAATATTCTATATTGTAATTTTTTTGTTGATTTTTTTCTCATTATAATCCATAATATTTTAATAAGTGTGATTATTGTCAAGATATATAGTATAAAGTACTTTTTACCTTCAGAGTGTTTTTTTTAGGAATGGTTATATTTATCGCTTACTTTATAATTATTTTCCATGAAAAAAATTTTACTATTGACTGCTGGCCTTCTAATGGCCAATGTATATGGACAGAGAGAATGTGCTACTGATTTGAAAATGAAGGAGTTTTATGCGAGAAATCCACAGGCTCTGGCAAAAAAAGAAGATTTAAGAAATTATTTAACCAGTAAGAGTGCGGCTGCTAATACATTGGGTAAAAACGGTCAGACTGTTGTTACTATTCCAGTTGTAGTACATGTTCTTTATGGAAGTGCTGCACAGAATATTTCCGACGCTCAGATTGCATCGCAGATTGCTATCCTGAATAATGATTTCAGAAAATTGAACCCTAATTTTAGTTCTGTAGTTCCTGATGTTTTCAAGCCCTATGCTGCAGATATGGAGCTGACATTCTGTATGGCAACAAAAACGCCTACAGGTGCTTCTACTACAGGTATAGAAAGAAAATCAGTGGCCTCAAATTTTGATTTTGCTAACCAATATTATTTATCAACCGGCCTTACAGCCTGGGATCCTACTAAATATCTAAATATATGGGTAGGGAATATGCCTAATCCTTATCTGGGGTGGGCTTATCTGCCTGATGCAGCAGGATTTCCGGAGGACGGACTTGCTATTGGCTATAAATACTTCGGAACTACAGGAGCAGCTGTGTCTCCTTATAATGGAGGACGAACTGCAACACATGAAATAGGACATTATTTCGGATTGCTTCACCCATGGGGAGAAGATGGCAGTGTATGTGGAACACCGGATAATGATGACGGCTGTGCAGATACTCCTGCTATTAATGATGCCCATTACGGGGGTAATGTTTTTCCAGATAACGGCTTTATGTGTAATCCAACTGCAAACGGTGCCATGTTCATGAATTTTATGGATTATGTGACAGATACAGAAATGGCATTCTTTACCAATGATCAGAAAACAATCAAAACTAATACTATGGCAGGTCCAAGAGCTAGTCTACTGAACTCCAACGCCTGTGCTTTCTTATCAGTAAATGAAGTGGAAAAAGCAAATTCTATTAATCTTTTCCCAAATCCTACTACGCAGTACATTTCTATAGCTTCTCCTTTAGCGCCAATCAATGAAGTAGAAATTTTCAATGCTGAAGGAAGACTTGTGAAAAAAGCATTTATTAAAAATGAGACAGATAAAATTGATGTGAAAGATTTTGCCAGTGGTGTCTATTATGTAAGAACTTATAATGGTAAAGACTTCGTCAAATCAATGAAGTTTATCAAAAAATAATGAAAATATTTCCATATTAAATCATATAAAGCCTCGATTTTATCGAGGTTTTTATTTTTATTGTGTCATTTTGTCACAATTCTTTGAATGGTACAGATATTGAGAAATTGAGAGTGTAAATTAAATTAAAAATAGAAAAAATATAAAATATTATGAGTAAAATAATTGGAATTGACTTAGGAACAACCAACTCTTGTGTTGCTGTAATGGAGGGTAAAGACCCTGTTGTTATTCCTAACGCAGAAGGTAAAAGAACTACTCCTTCTATCGTAGCTTTTACAGAAGACGGAGAAAGAAAAGTAGGTGATCCTGCAAAAAGACAGGCTGTAACGAATCCAACAAAAACTGTTTACTCTATCAAAAGATTTATCGGAACGCACTTTAAAGATGATGCTTCTGAAATCACAAGAGTACCTTATAAAGTAGTTGCCGGACCAAACGATACTGTAAAAGTAAAAATCGACGATAGAGAATATACACCACAGGAAATTTCTGCAATGACGCTTCAGAAAATGAAGAAAACTGCTGAAGATTATCTTGGACAGGAAGTTACAAGAGCGGTAATCACTGTTCCTGCATACTTCAATGATGCACAGAGACAAGCTACTAAAGAAGCTGGTGAAATCGCTGGTCTTAAAGTAGAAAGAATTATCAACGAACCTACAGCTGCAGCATTAGCTTACGGTCTTGATAAAAACCATAAAGATCAGAAAATCGCAGTATACGACCTTGGTGGTGGTACTTTCGATATCTCTATCCTTGATTTAGGAGATGGTGTATTTGAAGTATTATCTACAAATGGTGATACTCACTTAGGAGGTGATGACTTTGATGATGTGATCATCAACTGGATGGCTGATGAGTTCAAAGCTGAAGAAGGTGTTGAATTAAAATCTGATGCAATTGCATTACAAAGATTGAAAGAAGCAGCTGAAAAAGCTAAAATTGAATTATCTTCTTCTCCTCAGACTGAAATCAACTTACCATATATCACGGCTACTGCTACAGGTCCTAAGCACTTAGTGAAGACTTTAACAAAAGCTAAATTCGAGCAATTATCTGCTGATCTTGTAAGAAGATCTATGGAGCCTGTTGCTAAAGCATTAAAAGATGCTGGTCTGTCAACTTCTGATATTGACGAAGTAATCTTGGTAGGTGGTTCTACAAGAATCCCGATCATCCAGGAAGAAGTAGAAAAATTCTTCGGTAAAAAACCATCTAAAGGAGTAAACCCGGATGAGGTTGTAGCTATTGGTGCAGCAATCCAGGGAGGTGTATTGACAGGTGATGTAAAAGACGTACTACTACTTGACGTTACTCCACTTTCTTTAGGTATTGAAACAATGGGTTCTGTATTCACTAAATTAATTGAAGCGAACACTACGATCCCAACTAAAAAATCTGAAGTATTCTCTACAGCTTCTGACAACCAGCCGGCTGTAAGCATCAGAGTAGGACAGGGTGAAAGATCTATGTTCAATGATAACAAAGAAATCGGTAGATTCGATCTTCAGGATATCCCACCAGCACCAAGAGGAGTTCCTCAAATTGAAGTAACCTTCGATATTGATGCGAACGGTATCCTAAGTGTATCTGCTAAAGATAAAGGAACTGGTAAAGAGCAGTCTATCAAAATTCAGGCTTCTTCAGGTCTTTCTGACGAAGAAATCGAAAGAATGAAGAAAGAAGCTCAGGAAAACTCTGCAGCTGATGCTAAGAGAAAAGAAGAAGTTGAAATCTTCAACAAAGCTGACGGATTGATTTTCCAGACTGAAAAGCAATTGAAAGAATTCGGTGAAAAACTTTCTGCTGACAAAAAAGCAGCTATCGAAGCAGCTCACGCAGAATTGAAAACAGCTTTTGAAGCTAAAAATGTTGATGATGTGAAAGCTAAAACTGAAGCATTAGATGCAGCATGGATGGCGGCTTCTGAAGAATTATATGCAGCTGGTCAACAGCCAGGTGCTGATGCAGGTGCAGGAGCTCAGAATGCTGGTGGAAACGCCGGAGCTGAAGATGTACAGGATGCAGACTTCGAAGAAGTAAAGTAATATAACTGACATAGAATAAAGCTAATACAAGCGGGATAAAATATTTTTTATCCCGCTTTTTGTTGCTTTTACATTCTTTGTACCGGCATTAAAGTTGCGATGATATGGAATTTCCTCGTATTTTCTTAAGCGTTAATTTCCAGTTTATATCCTTTTCCGCGTACAACAACAATTTTAATATTCGGATCAAATTCCAGTTTTTTTCTTAGTTTGGAGATGAACATGTCCAAACTGCGTCCCACTATAACTCCTTCATCTTCCCACACTTCTTTTTGTAACCTGCTTCTTTCTATGGTTTCGTTAGGGGATGATGCGAAAATGAGTAACAGACGGGTTTCAGTTCCGGTTAATTCTATTGTATTTTCATTGATTATAAGCTTACGGTTTTTCGCATCGAACAATGCCGAGCCTAAAGTGAGCATATCTGTTTGCTGGCTTTCAGGTAAAATTTTTCGGGGCTTAAAAGATCTGAAAAAAATAAAACCAATGAATGCTAAAAAGGACAGGCCGCCCAGAAGATATCCGTTTTTTTCTATAGCTGTTCCTGTCGGTTTAAATTTAATGTTGATCGTATAACAGGCGATGGGCTGTCTTCTTCCTCTGCATGGTACAACATCATTTTGCTTATTTTTGGATATAGCGTATCCATAGGCTACACTGGAGTTGTTACAATTAAGTACATTAACAACATAATCATTTGCGAACGGGTCTTTGGCTAATACACGCTGAGTAGTACTTACCAAAGAATCCGGTTGAAAAGTAATCTTATTCTCAAAGCTGATCAGATATTCATTTTTTGCAATTTTTTTCACTGGGAGTACTCTTGATGTACTGTCACCTGATTGCAGAAGTACTTCATGTCCGATTTTGCGGAGTAAAACTTCTCTTCTGGCAAAATCAAAATCGTCACTATCCTCACTGCTGAAAGCCACATAGATAATCCAGATAAATAATAGAAGTATTAATCCGAGCAGATATTTACGTTTTCCTGAAAGTAGATTTCTACTATTAAACATAGTGTCAAGTGTTTATTTACAAAGTTTACATTTTTATTTACAATTTTAAACTTACCAGCAGGAAAATATTAAAATAATTTTGCTGTATCAACTTTAAAAAGAGATAAAAATGTTATTAATTAAATCTAAAAAACTATGAAAAAAATTATTTATGTACTGACCTTACTGCTGGTTGTGGTAAGCGGACTGGTATTTGCTAATCATGAAATTAAAAATGAAACTTCTGAAAAGCCAATCTCAAAGCCTCTCTCTGCTGCTGAAAGGAAAGCTGCATTGAAACAATGGGAGGCTACCCCTGCTGGTAGAATGTACAAAAAATGGGAAGCATCTCCGGCAGGTAAAAAAGTGCAGGTCGCTGAAGCTAAAATAGGGAAGAACATTAAATATTACATCAGTATGGAGGGAGTTGTAACTTCTCTTTCTCTTCCGCCAGGCTCAAGATTAGGTTTCGGAGTAATGGTCAGGATTAATGGTGATGATTACATTGTCAAATTTGAGCCGGAAAAGTCTCAGCTCGAGCAATTACATAGCTTGAAAGTTAATGACAAAGTAATTATAAAAAGTCATAACGTATCGCACGCACCCAAGTATTCATACCCGATAATTTCGGGCGAATATCTGGAACGGAATGGTAAAGTGATTTTTCAACATGTCCCCCGTAAAGGAGGCTGTTAAGTAATTGTAAAAGTGCACCCAATTTTGTAGATGACTTTTTGAAACAGGATGAAGCTGTGCCCAAAAGGTTTTTGTGAAATATAAAATATTGTTTTTTAATTTATATTATATCAACAGAAAGTAAAATAGCAGCTGTAAAGACTTACATTAAATTATAAACCAACCCCGCAGCAAACAAAGTTTGCTGCGGGGTTTTTATTTTCCTTAGACTGATTTTCAGATTTATTGCACTTTTTTACTTTCTAAAATAGTTTTGCCCCAATCATTGATGTGATCCAGTAAAGGAATAAATGATAATCCTGAATCTGATAGGCTGTATACAACTTTTACAGGAGGTTTTGTTCCAAATACTGTCCGTGTTATTAATTGATCCCTTTCTAATTGTCTCAGCTGAATACTTAAGGTTGTTTCTGTAATAAAAGAAAGCTCTTTTTTTAGTTCACCAAACCTTTTATCACCATTTTTTAAATGGCAGAGGATAACTCCTTTCCATCTTCCTCCAATGAGATCCATGACAAAACTTACTGCACAGGGATACGATTTTTGATCTACATTGATGTATGAGGCCTCACATTTTTTTTCCATTTTTTTAATAGTATCTATATTGATAGTTATTTTATGCTAATAATGCAGGATTTATTTTTACACAATATTAACCAGAATAAAAGAAATATAAAAATGTACCAACTAGCACAAATTAATGTTGCCCGAATGAAAGGAATCAATATAGAAGATCCTGTAATGAATGAGTTTGTCAGTCATTTTGATTTGGTAAACCAATTGGCGGAAGAAAGTGAAGGATTCATATGGAGGCTGAAAGATGATGAGAATAATGCTACAAGCTTTAATCCATTTAATGATGAACAAGTTATTATCAATTTATCAGTATGGAGAAATATAGAATCATTGGAAGACTATACCTATAAAACATTTCATGTTGATTTTCTGAGAAGAAGAAGAGAGTGGTTTCAAAAATATGGAAAGGCCCATTATGCTCTGTGGTGGATTGAAGAGGGTAACTATCCAAATATAGAGGAGGCCGTGCAACGATTAGAGTATTTACAGGAAAATGGTCCATCTTCTTATGCATTTAATTTTCAGTCTGCTTTTCAAAAGCCATAGATAGATGTATCATGATATAAAGAGAATAGAGATATTTCATGTAAGAGTAATAATATCCCGTGTATTTAATGAAAGTATACGGGATATTCAATTTATATAGTAAAACGCATTTTTTAATGAGGGAGAGTACTGTTGTTATGTGTTATGGTTTTATTCTTTATATAGGGGATTGTATGAGTATGCTACTCTATTTTAAGATAAAATAACTTTAAGGATTTTAAAAACTTTCTTTTTATTTAGAATAATTATAATTAATTTTGCCATCTAAATATTTTAAGGGTGAAATTATCGTTATTAGCAGGTGCTGTTTTTCTAACAGCAGGCGGACTCTTGTCTGCTCAAAAAGTAGAATTTTATCATAATGGACAACTCAAAAAAGGAGAACTTGTCAATGGTGGTTTGAAAGATTGTAAAGAGCTTCATAAGAAAGATAGTTTTATGGTTCTTAAAGGAAAATGTCAGATCGTCTTTCTGAATTCCAACAATAGAGAAGAAACTATTATAATAAAAGAGGGAGAGGAATTACAGCTTCAGATCCTGGCATCAAAAAATTCATCCCGAGAAAAATCAGAAATAAGAATTGAAGGGGTACAACTTACCGCAAAAAAGAAACAGTTTTCAGAAATTTCAATTCAGCAGGAAGCCCTTCAGAATCTTCAGTCTTTCTCTCTCGGAGATGTGCTGCAGCAATTACCAGGTCAATACGTACAACAGTTTGACAATACCCAGTTTAAAAATATTGTATTCAGAACAGCCAGCGGTCCTTCAGTCACCAGTTCCGGAAATATTCCCGGTGGTGATGATTTTGGTAACAGAGCGTTTGGAGTTCAGTTGATGGTCAACGATATTGCCTTATCTAATAACGAAAACATGCAGAGTTATGATTCTGCAAACAGTGGCCCTTTTGGGATAAGCTTTAATGCTGCAACTAATGGCGGAAACTTAACACCAAGCCAACCGAACTATGGAGTTGATTTAAGAGAAATCCCTACAGAGAATATTGAAAGTATTGAAGTGATACAGGGAGTTCCGGACGCTAAATACGGAGACCTGACATCCGGGCTTATTAAAGTAACAACCATTGCCAAAGCATCACCGCTTCGATTGGATGCATCTCTCAGAGAAGGAACTTATCAGGTAGGTCTTACCAAAGGTTTTAAGCTTAAAAACAATAATGCGCTTAATGTATCTGTAGACTATATGAATTCACTTTCTGATCCAAGAACCAGTCTGGTAGGGTATGACAGAACGAATGTTAACTTCCTTTGGTCATCAAGAAACAGTAAAGGATTCAGTAATAAACTTTCAGCATCATTTTCTACCAATACCAGTAAAGGAAAGAAAGATCCGGATGATCTTGACGGAATCATTATTAATGTGGATAATAAGAGCTTTTCATTAGGAAATAATATCAGTTATAATTTTAACAGAAACGGAAATAAACCATTTTTCAGAACGATAAGTGCAGATGTAGGGATCAGCTATTCAACACAGCTTACAGAGCGCAGATATTGGTTGAATCAAGGTGCGCGTCCTTATGGAAACTCAACAACCGATGGTGTTTATTACGCTCCTTATACACCTCCAAGTTATGAGAACCAGGCTTTTTCGGATGGTAAACCTCTTAATATTTTTACAGATTTAAGTGTTAATGGAAGTAAAGTAACAGCATCCAAATGGGTTCACATGTACAGTATCGGAGCCAATTTCAGATATGGAAATAATTTTGGAAAAGGTCGTTACGGAACAGCGGGACAGTTCACAACAATTAATGCTGCAGGACAGGGGGGCAATGGAATGAGAGATTTTAATTACCGTGATAATGTTTTTGCCACCAAACAGTATGCATTTTATATCCAGGATAATATTACGAAAGCTTTCGCCAACAAACATATTTTAAGAACCAATCTGGGACTTCGTTATGATCTGCAGAATTCATATTCTACCTATTCACCAAGGGTTAATACCTCATATCAGATGGGGAAATTTTCTGTGAGAGGAGGTTTTGGACTCACTTCTAAAGCTCCTTCATTGAATCAAATCTATACAGCCCCAAGGTATTTTGATTTCCTTCTTGGGGATTATCGTCTGCCTGGATATTATTCAGCAGCCATTATGCAGACAGTAGTAACTCCGGGAGATAATGCCAATCTGAAACCATCTCGAAGCTGGAAAACAGAAGTAGGAGTGGATTACAGATTTCCTTTTGCAACGGTTAACCTTACCGCTTATTACAACAGATTGTTTGATGGCTTTACTACCATGAGTGTCCATAAAATAATGGATAAAGCCAAAGTTAATGTCAATATATCAGGGACAGATGTGCCTACTTTCGAGATTGTAGGAACTGAAAAATTTAATTATCTCCAGAACAGAATTGTTAATGGATATCAATCTGTAGATAAAGGACTGGAGCTGATGGCCAGTTTCAAAAAAATAGAAGCCCTTAATCTTGTTATTGGTTTTAATGCCAGTTATATAGAAACTTCAGGTCACAAAGATGAAGGTCTTTATAAAATCAGCGCACCAGAAATCATGGATAAGGATTACCAATATGGGATTTATAATGATATTAAAAATAAAAAATCCATGGCCAGAGCAAGTTTCAGCTTCGACTATCACCTGCCTTCATCAGGATTAATCATTGGTCTGAGAACAGATCATTTTCTTTCAGACAGATCTTTAACAGGAATGAATGACATTTATCCGATAGGGTATATCAAACATAATGGAGAAATGCAGATGATTCCTGAAAGCGACCGTACCAATCCAAAATATCAGGGATTGTTTCTGAAACCTTCAGATGAAAAGCTCTCAGGTTTATATAACAAAACGCTGCATAATGTTCATTTAAGAGTTACAAAGGATTTCTTAAGCGGTTTCAGATTGTCAATATACGTAAGTAATGTTTTCAATTTAAAGGCATATGATGAAAGAGGAAGTGTTTACGGCAACTTTACTTCTACTTCGTTTGGAGGAAATATTTCATATAGATTTTAATAATACTAAAAATAAAAATAATGAAACGATTAATACTATTGTTAATGATTCCTGTTCTGATCCTTTCGGGATGCAACAGAGATGATGATTTTGGAGGAAATAATGAGATTAAGCCCGTTCCGTTCACTGTAAATATTAAATATGATGCTTCCAAATACCCTTCCGTTGCAGACAAAGGGGTTGCAAATGTAACCGTTATCCTGAAAAATGCTGCAACAGAAGATCAGATCATAGGAAAAACAAATGCAGACGGTGACCTTATACTGGATGCCGTTCTACCGGGAACTTACAGCATTCAGGCAGAACTGCAGCTGAAGCAAAGTGAATATGAACAGCAGATTGGAGAAGAAACAATCTATGAAATTGTACACTTTGGAGGCTTCGATGAAAAAGTAACCGTTAATGCCAATACATCTTCAAAACTGGTCAGAATCACCAGTGGAAACCTTGGGGATCTTGTGATCAAACAATATTATTATGCAGGTTCAGATAACAAGTTAGGAGCCAATTTCAGAGATCAGTTTATTGAGATTCATAACAATTCTGATCAGACTATTTATGCTGACGGTTTATATCTCGTATTTCTGGAAGGCAATATAAATAACAATCCAACCACCTATACTTTATCTAACGGGCAGTATGACTGGAGCAAAACTGCTGGTGGCGGGTCTGCTGCAAATACAGACTATGTGTACTCCAATATATTTATTAAAATACCTGGAAGCGGAAATCAATATCCAATTTTACCCGGAAAAAGTATTGTTATAGCTCAAACAGCCATTAATCATAAAATGCCTTTTGATGATATCAACGGTACAGGTGTAGCGATACAGGAGCCTGACAGAACTGTTGATTTGAGCCATGCAGACTTTGAAACCTATATGGGAGATTATAATACAAGCATTGGTAAGAAACCTTTTGCATGGGATATTCAGAATATTATGGTTCCGGATATGCTGGTGTCATACTGGAGTATTGCCTCTAATGACTTAATCCTGAATGTAAATTCCATGCTGGGATTGGGGATTCTGAGAGCAACTGATGCAGAAGTGGCAAGCTGGCAAAAGGTAGCCGCTCCTAAAGCTCCTGCCGGAACCCTGTTTTTACAAATTCCTAAAAACTATATCATTGACGGAATAGATATTACCGATAAAGAGCAGAAAGTTCCTAAAGACTTCCCTGCAGATATAGATGCTTCAAGAACTTTCATTGTCAACACACTTGGACAGGCTGAAGGTACTTTTTCCGGACTTTCTGTAATCCGTAAAACAAAGGAAATTATCAATGGACGTGTGGTGTTGCAGGATACAAATAATTCTGCCAATGATTTTGTAACGATTAAAGCAAACCCTCGAGGATATGCACAATAATAAGACAATTAAAGTTTTTCAATACGGTATATTAGGATTGGCCGCATTAGGCAGTCAGTTCTTTCATGCACAGGCAACTCAGTTAGACAGTATTAATATAAGTTCTGTAGAAAAGAATATCAGGATTAATGATCCTTATATTGCATTTTTTCAGCCTTTGGATTTTTCGCGTACAACCTTTCAGTATTCTTCTACAAAACAAAATTTTAAGAGAGTACAGACCGCGGGAGAAACAGGAAGCTTTAGTTTTCAGTCAGAAGGAGTTTATCAACTTAATGATAAAATTGCATTATCAGGAAGGCTTAAAGCAGACAAAACTACTGAAGAAGATGTTCCTTATATCCTAAGTGACGAGAGAACTGCCAACTCTTCTTTTATTTATAACCCTTCTTATTATTGGGTTTCCCGCTCGGCAAGATGGCAGAAACAAAGCTATTTTATCAACGGGCAGTTTGCTTATAATCCTGTAAAACCAGTGATTCTTCAAGTAGGAGGAGAAGGGGCTTATGCTAAATCTTACCGCCAGAATGCAGACCCAAGGCCTAAAGTAGACGATTATAAATATAAAGCATTTGCAAAATTAGGGTTAAAATGGAAGCAGCATGCCATTTTCGGAAAGCTGAGTTACGTACACCATTATAAGGGAAACGATATCATGTTTGTGAATATGAAAGGAAATGTACCTGCGAACGACAGCATTTATATCCGCTATAATGAAGGTTATGGTAATCAGTATATCGGAAATACCCAGTACAAAACTTCCGAATATAAAATGGGAGGTTATATCTGGGGGGGAGAATATGCTTTTAACAGTGCGGATACCCATTTCTCTGCCGGATATGATTATAAAAACCTGATTGAACGTTTCTACAGAGTTTTCGAATATCAGGATGCTAGCTTTAACTGGCATAAAGACTATACAAAATATTCCGGCCTGAAAACAGATCTGCACAGTTTCTACCTTAATTTTTTAGGAAATTATAATGGAAAAAAATGGGCTTCCATGATGACGTATCAGGATCAGCTGGATACCAATTACAACTATCCTCTGGAGTACACATCGTACCGTCTGGAACATAAAAATCTTTTCTGGCAGAATAGTGTAGTTTGGTTTAATCATAAAAATGAAGCATTCAAAGTCCTTTTTGATGCAGCATATGGGAAAAATCATGTAAAAGATTTATCAGTAGTAATGGACAGAAAACTTTCCTTTTTCAATTACCGTCTGGGAGCAGAAAAGGAATTTGTTTTAAAACCTTCGCATAAATTAGCTGTTGGTCTTTCTCAAAATCTGTATGTTCCATTGGAAAAAGAATTCAATTATCAGCCTTATCAAAGCACAAAAGAGAATATCTTTGCAACTAAAATCGCTCAGCCGGACTTTGCTTATGATGCAACGCCTAAGATTGGTCTTAATTTTAACGCAAGTTATATTTTCGATCAGAATAAAATCAGGTATGAGCTGTTTGGAAGTTTTTCACAAACCTGGCTGATGAACAGTACGTATAAAAATCAAGTGAACTACAATGGCAAAGCTAACCATGTTGCCTTAGTAGGATTGAATGTTTATTATTAAAAAATAAATGAAAGACAGATATCTCGCTTTTCTGGCCATTGCCGGAATAGTATGTTTATTAAGTTATACTTCAAATGACCCTACGGGATATACCGCGGAAGAGCTTCGTACTTTATACAGCAGCGGGGATCAGAATAAATGGCCGGCTGCCCACTTATTTGACGAAGCGAAAGAAGGGTTTCAGGATATAGGACCTTTACCTAAAATGAATTTTCCTGATGACAATCCCTATTCCGAAGATAAAATGGAGCTGGGGAAAATGTTATTTTTTGATCCGAGACTTTCCAAAAGCGGACAGATCTCCTGTGCCAACTGTCATAATCCTGAAATTGGCTGGTCAGACGGAAGCAGGGTGTCCTTTGGCCACGACAGGCAGACGGGAACTAGAAATGCTCCGACTTTAGTGAACATTGGTTATGCAAAAACGTTTTTCTGGGATGGCCGTTCAGCGACTTTGGAAGAGCAGGTGAAAGCTCCTATCGAAAATCCGGTAGAAATGAATCTTCATATGTCAATGGCCACAAAGAATATCAGAAAGATTAAAGGCTATAAAACTTTCTTTGTAAAAGCCTTCGGGAATGGGGAAGTAACGGAAGAGAAAATTGCAAAAGCTGTTGCAACATTTGAACGCTCTCTGATAAGCCCGCCATCGAAATTTGATAAATTCGTTACCGGAAAAAAGGATGCTTTAACGGATTCTGAAATCAACGGACTTCACTTATTCCGTACCAAAGCGAACTGCATCAATTGTCACAACACCCCTTATTTTTCTGATCAGAAGTTCCACAATCTTGGACTCACCTACTACGGAAAAAAATATGAAGATCTGGGAAGATATATTGTTACCAAAAAGAATGAAGATGTAGGAAAGTTCAAAACACCCACACTGAGAGAAGTTTCTGAGAATAAACCTTACATGCATAACGGACTTTTCCCTGAATTGGCCAACATCGTCATGATGTACAACGCAGGAATGGGAAGAGAAACTCCCAAAGGGGATCAGATCAATGATCCTAAGTTTCCCCACAAATCCGGAATGGTAGAAAAACTAAACCTGACGGATGACGAAGTTTTTGATATCGTTGCATTTTTAAAAACCCTGAACAGTTACAAATACAAAATGCGTCCACCGGAATTACCTAAATCATAACAATTATAGTAAAAACTCTTCCAGCCGGAAGAGTTTTTTTATCTATAGGGTATTAATTATTTCATTTTTGCTTTGTTTCAAATGTAAATTATAAGATGAACTATTTACCCAAAACTGTCTTTAATTCGAGTTTATATATTTGGTTAATGCTATTTTATGAAAATTGATTGATGAACTATAAGAAGTAGTTTTAATTTGTATATTTGATTTTTATTTAGAATAAATAAAAATATTATTTAAAAAAACAATAATGAATACAATTTTATCCATCTAATCCACCATTTTCACTAAAAAACTATGGAACAACAAAACAAAAGAATCCTCACGCTGGATTTAATAAAAGGTATAAGTGTTATCGGAATGATTATCATACATACTTTGCTGGTGTATGCCAATGTAAAATCACAATATGAAACAGCAATCGGCAGTTTTATCGTCTTTCTGGGGAGAGGAACCTCAATATTTTTAATCTGCATGGGAATTACTTTCATGACTTCCAGCCATCAAAGTCTTAAGAGTGCATTGAAGCGAGGTGCTTTACTTGTATTTGCAGGTTTGTTCATGAATTTTATGAAGTTTATGATTCCTGTGATTTTTAATTTTGCTTCCGATAATTTTATCCAAAAATATGGATGGCATGCGCCTATAGAACAGCAGTATGTCTATCTGGTACAGCTAGGTGATATTTTACAGCTGGCGGGAATGTCTTTGCTGTTTGTAGGGTTTATCAGAGAGTATGTGAAAAATAAATATATCATGCTGGCAATAGGTTTATTCGTTGCATTGATATCCAGAGAAGTTAGCGGAATTAATCCTGATTATCCGGTAATCAATTACATTCTGGATCTTCTTTTCAATACTGATTATCCGGCATATGTTTATTTTCCTGTTTTTCCATGGATGGCTTTTATTATCATCGGAATGTTTTTCGGTAAATGGTTTCAGGAACTGAATTACGATATCAAACAGATATTTAGAAATATGCTTTATGTGGGGTTGTTATTTATTGGCATAGGAGCACCGCTGGTATTTTTGTATGGCGATTATAATTACAATGGTTTTTACCATATGGGACCTGGAGGAGTTATTTATTTTGCAGGCTGGACGTTACTGTTTTTATGGCTGATCAATACAATTACTGCTAACGTTAAAGAAAATGGTTTTATGCGTGTTCTAAAATATTGCAGTAAAAATTTAACCTCAATGTACATGATCCAATGGATACTGATCTCATGGGGAAAAGGTATTTTCGGATACAGACAGCATGAAATTGGTTATGTGTCAGCCCTGATTGTATTGTATATCATTCTCACTTTTTCAGTGCAGACTTTGGTAGATATCATAAGAAAGAAAAAAACATTGATTGTTTTCAGGCCCATATCACCGGATAAAACAGCTTTGAAATAGTTCCAATTTTATCTTTTAAAAAATATAAAAAGCCACAGTAAAAAGGCTTACTGTGGTTTTGTTTTGTAATCGTGTTAAAGAATTTCCACTTCCTCAGGTACTACAAAAAGAATGGTACAGCCCTTTTCAGATGTCACAGAATGTTTGAAATTGGGTGGAGTGTACAAATAATCTCCTTTTTCAAGTTCAGCTCCTGCAATAACAGCATTTCCTTCCATGATAAACAGTTCTTCACCTGCAGGATGATTGTGATAAGGGTAGCTGGCTCCCGGCTCAAATTTTAAAAGAATGCTGGTTGAGCGGTTTTTCTCCGGATCAAATTTTAAAGATTTTACAAAAATACCTTCGTAATGAATCCCTTTTTCAATTAAAGGCTGCCATTCTTTCTGTTCTGTTTTTACGATGTAATCGTGGATGTTGGTGTTCATGATATATATATTTAAATTGTTATTGATGTAAAAATTGGTCTACACTCCATGGGGAGCGGGGAAAGGTACTCAGGAGAAAAGCTCCGGCACTGAATGCGAAGACAGAATAATCCAAAGGTTCTTTTATACCAAAAGAAATACTCATGGCAACTGCAAAAAATAAAGTAAGGATAGAAGCGCACCGTGCTGTTCCTTTTATCTGATACCCTACCAAAAGGAGAATGCCAACTGATAATTCAGCAACAGTGGACAATACGGCAATAATGGAAGCCCATGACTGTGGTAAAAATGAATTGGTTTCAGCAGTATAATCAACAAATTTTTTCCAACCCGAAGATTGGGCTCCCCAAAGATTCAGCCTGCTTGCTACAGCTGATAAAAATCCGAATACCAGAGCTATCCTTAATAAAAAAACGGCAATGTCCTGTTGAGTTTTCATACTTATAATTTTTAGGTCTTAATTACAGGTACAAAGTTCAGGGAAAACCATTGTCTAAAGAATAGACGATTCCGGAAAAAGCATATAATATTTAGAAGGGAGAAGGGAAGCTGGAGGCTGGAAGTTAATATGAAGCTGCTGATTTCTTCTTTCAGATTTCCTTTACCGCCTTCTGATAATCTTTAGGAGAACGAGAAGTATGTTTTTTAAAGAAATTTGAAAAATAGAAAGGATCATTAAAACCAAGCAGGTAAGCAATTTCTTTCACTGTTAGTTTTTCATAGAGCAAAAGTCTCTTTGCTTCAGAAATAATGAGGCTGTAGATCACATTCTGAGCGGTTTTGCTGGTGTGGAGTTTTGAAACCTCATTCAGTTTAGCTTCAGTGGTTCCAAGGATATCAGCAAAATGAGAGATCTGATAATTATTTTTGAAATTGTTTCTGACACTTTCCAGGAACTTTAAGAATAAGGCATCCGGTTTCCAGATTTCATCACCGTTGGCAATTTTACTGCGGTTGATTTCTACCAACAATAATTCAACCAGGGAATGCGTTGAGATCAGATATTGATAGGGCTGTTCCTGGATTTCTTTTTCAATGGTGTTTAAGGTTTCAGTGAAAAATACAGGATTTTGTACAGTAATCATTTCATTCATTCCAAAATGACAAAAAAGCCCATTGTGAAAAATAAGTTCAATATCACTGTCACTTTTAGAGAAGAAGTCCAGGGTAAATTCTAATACGGTAAGTTCTCCTTCCACTGATTTTAACTGATGAAACTGTCCTGAGGTAATGGTTATCGTCTGTCCTGTTTTCAGGATGAAAATATTTTCGTCAATCAGGATTTCAGCACTACCATGATGACACCAGAATAATGTGTATCTGATGACCCGTCTGGGTTCAGAATGTCCTGCCTGATGAGAATATTTTTTTATTTCAATCATTTTTAAACTTGTTAAAAAATGGAGGATTCAGTTTTATGTCTTGTACTAGAAAACAAATTTATTCTCGACTAATTTACAAAATGTTTAACTATATTGATGAGTTTCAAAGCCATATTGTCAAAGAAAAATACTTAAATTCGTATTGATTTAAACAAAAATTCAGAATGAAATACACTAAAATTATTATCGTTGTTACTCTGTTTCTATTTCAGTTGGGAGCAGCACAGGAAAAAGCGGATGTTGTATTAAATACAGCTTTCAAAGAAGCTAAAGCAGGCAAGAAAAATGTTTTACTGGTATTCCATGCTTCATGGTGCAAATGGTGCAAGATGATGGAAAAAAATATGGATCTTCCCGAAACCAAACCTATTTTTGATCAAAGATTTGTGACTGCTTATGTAGATGTTCAGGAAAGAGGGGAAAAGAAAAGTCTTGAAAATCCTGGCGGACAGGAATTGATGAATAAATATAAAGGTGAAAATGCAGGACTTCCTTTCTGGCTGATTCTAAATCCAAAGGGAGAAGTTTTAGCTGATTCATTTGATGCCAAAGGAGAAAATCTTGGCTCACCGGCAACTCCGGAAGAAGTAACAGCTTTCATTGCCAAGTTAGGAAAGGCCTCAAAACTGAATAATGAAGAATCTCAGACAATAGAGAAAGTATTTGTAAAGAAATAAAAACTCTTCTATTTATCATAAAAAATAAATCCCCGGAAACATAAGCTCCGGGGATTTATTTTGAATCATTACCAGTGACTATAATTCCTGATAAGAATATTCAATATTAGTCCATAAAACCTGATCCCCTGATTTTATCATTTCAGAAGGAGTGGTAAAAATATTTCCGAAAATATTTTCGTATTGGGTCGTTCCAAAATGAGCACTTTTAGTAATTAATAGCGCGTCATGGTCATTACGGGGTACTTTTTTAATGTATCTGTAAGTTCTTTTTAAAGTGAATAAGGAGTTATTTTTTTTGAAATCACCAATGTAAGCTGGCTTATTATTGTTATTCTCTTTGATCAGTACAGAGTCATTTACGATTGTAAAGCTATAAGTAAAATCCGTAGATGAGGTCTCTGAAATCAATCTGATCGTCTTGTTTTTCAGATCAAGGGTTATTTTTTTCCAGGCAGGTTCCTGGTATAGGCTCCAGTATTGGCTTAGATACGATTCATCAGGATTAGATTTGTTTCCAAATGAACCTGTGTAAAGCGTAGTTCCTTTTACCGCATAGCTTTTGAATTCAAACTGATAAATTTCTTTGTCAATCGGTTTCGGATCGTCAATCATGTTATCATTATTTCCACATGAGATCAGCGGGAGGGATATCATTGCAGCATAAAAAAGGTACTTCATCGTTATTTTTTTGCAAAAATAGAGGTTTTTACACGTATTGGTGTAATAGATGAGGGTGTGATTTGTCAGTAATAGAAGGAAAAATGAAAAGGACAAATAAGTGAATTGTCCTTTTCATTTTTGTTTTACATGTTATTTTCCAAAATACATCATATCCTGCTTCTGCTGTTCATTATAAATGATCTGGAAGCTTACAGGCATATATTGATAAAGGAGTTTCCAATGTTGAATCTTTGCGTGTTTTTTGAAACTTTCGAAAGATCTTACAAACAGATTTTCAATCATGGTTCTTACATAAGAATCCCCATTTCTATAGATTGAGTCCATCAGTTTAAGGTGATGGGCAATAATACTGATTTTAGATTCCTGCAAAAGATTCTTCAGATAATTCACGGTAGCCTGCATGATCCCGGCAAAATTGTCCTGAACAGACAACTGTGTGATTTCATTGCGAAGTGGCGGATAGAAAAATTTTAAGTATTCAACAGCTATTTTTTGATTAATAGTTTGCATTTGTACTTTCATCATAATTAAGAATTTTTCAAACACTTTTTATTGCAGCGAAATGTATACCAAAATTTAAAGGCAGGCCGCAAAAATAAATACACTTACTATGACAGCGATGTGAGTGAGTAATATCTCTGTATTGTGTCTGTTAGTCGTGGTTTTCCAGGTTTTCCAATCTGAAATTCTTCTTATTTTATTTTTCATAATCTATTGATTGTGAGTTATTTTTAATTTTGTTTAATTTAAACACTTTGTAATGAAAGGGATAAAAAATGTAATAAAACCTTTATATACCGTGACTGTAAATTTGTCTTGAATATACCTTCTGAAGGTTGGCAGAAATGTGACTAAAAATCACTTTTCTGTATTCTTCACTGCAGAAAGCAGTACAATTGTCCAGAGAATAAATAAAAGTAGTCTCAATAGCATTTTTTAATATAGTATCTCCGTCAGTATAAATTTTGTCCATTTTCTGTAAACTTCTGAACAGCAGATTTCTGTCATTCTGGCGGATCATATTTTTAATGCGCTCCGTGAAAGTGCGGATGATGCTGTATGAGTTTTGAATTTTAATTTCTTTTACTTCTTTTTCAAAATCGGGAACCACATCAGTGATTTCCTTTACGGCTTGTAGATAGTTCATAATATTATATTTTAATGGTGATTTTGTTCCAGCATTCTGATGATGGCGCCAAAGATGAAAATGGTTAAAAAAGCCAAAAAGAGCAGGTGATAAGGCTTCAGCCATTTGGGAGTCTCAGGCCCTCTGCTTTTTAATCTTCTCAGCTTGTCTATTCTGTTTAAGGTTTTTAAGTCCATTTTTCTATGTTTTCAAATGATGATGCCAATGGTATTCCGTTGAAAATAAATTTGATTTAAATCACTGATAAATAATGTTTTGTGATTTTTTATCTTGGTTTTTGAGACAAAAAAACATGTCAAAATGATAAGGGTTTTATCAATTTGGAAATGAGGAAAAAAATTTATGTTACCTGCTACCACAAATGAACGACTGAGAATTCCCCTCCCTTGGAGGGGTGGCGAAAATTCAAAGAATTTTTGACGGGGTGGTAAAACTTTGCTTTAATAAAATCTATCGCATGTCATGACATTTTTTAAGTTTCGCAGAAAGAATAAGAATGAATATCTTTGCAGTCCAAATATTCAGAAAAATGTTTTCAAAAATAATAGTACACAGAGTCGGAAATAAGATCAACGGTGATTCCCTGACGCTTTCTCAGGAAGAATTGAAGCTGGAAGAAGGAATGGCAGAAATGCTTGAAGATTACTTTTTAGGTTCCTTCAAGTCAGAAGAAACGTTCCATTTTTATAGCGATACTTACCTGGTGAATAATCCGGTTTACAGTGCCGTATCAGAAATTTTTGATGATAAAGCTAAGTTCATCTGGGAATCTGAGAATATTGCAAAACATCTTTTTGAGGCTGCAGAGAACCCAAGAGTTCAGAGCGGAGAACTTTTTATTGTTCTTTTTGAAGACGAAAGTGACCGTCCTGACAAAGTAGACAAAATCGGGATTTTTAAAACAGAGAAGAGAGAATCTTTCCTGAAAATCAATCCTTCCGAAGAAACATTTGATATTGAAAAAGATCAGGGAATTGGGTTATCTAAAATTGATAAAGCCGCTTTGATCTACAACAACAATAAAGAAACAGGATATGTACTTTCTGTAGTTGACAACAACAAAAACGGAGATATGTACTACTGGTTTGAAGATTTCCTGAAAGTAAAACAGCGTGATGACGAATATTTCCACACGCAGGAAGCTTTGATGGTCTATAAAGATTATATCACCAAACAGCTCCCTCAGGAATTTGAAGTTTCCAAAGCAGACCAGGCAGATTTCCTTAATAAGTCTATCAATTTCTTCAAAGAAAAAGAAGAGTTTAAGCTGGATGAGTTTGCCAGTGAAGTATTGGGTGACGAGCATGTGATTGAAAGTTTCGTGAACTTTAAAACAGATTACGAACAGGATATGCAGGTGAATATTGCCGAAGAATTCCCAATCAGTGAAGCGGCGGTAAAAAAGACTCAGAGACATTTTAAAAGTATCATTAAACTGGATAAAAACTTCCATATCTACATCCACGGAGACAGACAAAAAATCGAAATGGGTGAAGATGATAAAGGAAAATATTACAGACTTTATTTCGAGAAAGAGGTGTAAAAAGATCTCTCCTGTTCCATAATAATATCATAACTTTATTGCTGATTACAAAATAGCAGCTATGAAATTTATGATCATTTTCTGGGGGATTTTTCTCTTTTTTTTCTGCGTTCCTTTTCCGATTTTCATTTATATGATGACGGAAGAACTCGCAACAGAACCGAGAAATTCATTAGCTGTGAGCTATGGATATCTCGGTTTTTCTTTGCTCATATGGTTGTATGTAGTTTTCTTCTTTATCAATATCCTTTTTATAAAAACCTTTAAAGAGAAAAATACGATTCAGTCTATATTACAGAACGGAATTCCAAGAGAAGCCAAAATTACCAGCTATAAACTCCTGAAGTATATTCCGAAAACCAATATGAATATTATTCAGATTATACTTTCATTCCCCAATCTCAGAAATACATTGATTGAACATGAAATGATGTTTCACGATTCCAAACCACAGGAAAAAAGATTTGACGTCGGAAATAAGGTGAAAGTACTGCTGAATCCCAAAGTTTCGCAGGAACCTTACTTTATTTTAAGTGATCAGAAAGTGGGGTTCAATACCTCCGGAATCATTTTAAGAATTGTGTTTGCTGTATTCATGATTGGCTACATAACCGGACTTTACTATTACTTCTATATGCGGGAATCTTTTGATTTTGGCTGGAGATTTCTGACTTTCATGCACCCGATTATTTTCAGCGGTGTAATGACCCTTATTTATGTATTGGTTTTTCAGTTACTGATCAGCAAACTTTTTAAAAATAAAAAAGAAGAACGCATTCTCTTTTCTGGAAGAAATGCTGAAGCCAATATCATCAGTGTAAGCCAGACAGGTCTTCTTGTAAATGACCAGCCTCAAATTATGTTTCATGTAAGTTTTAAAGACTTCAGAGGAACTGAACATATTGCTGTTTACAAGAAAATTGTCAGCCTTTTGAATCTCTCTTCTGTCCCCAAATACGGAACTATTGAGATTATGTATGATGAGAATGATCCGAAGGAAATTATGATTCCTAAAGGATTTTAAACATCAACAACGCTTTTGCCGTATTTGCTATCTTTGCTTCTTAGCCTAAATCATATGAAAACAAAAATTGTCGATCTGACAAAACCTATTCAGTACAATGCAGGAGACCCATGGTTTATGAGGGTAAAAATCAAACATAAAGCGCACAGAAAATCACACTGGCTGATTCGTCTGGCACTAAGACTTCCCTCAAGGCTTTTTCCTAAAAACTGGACAGGCTGGGCAGATGATACCATCAAGAATATGGGACTTCATTCTACCACCCATATTGATGCTCCATGGCATTATGGTCCTGTAGTAGAAGGGAAACCAGCTAAAACCATAGATCAGATTCCTCTGGAATGGTGCTATGGAGACGGAATTGTGATCGACTGTACCCATAAAGAAGATTTTGTTGCTATCACTATTGATGATTTGAAAAAAGATCTGGACAAAAACGGAATCACCATACAGGAAGGAAATATTGTACTGATCCGAACAGACCGTGATAAAATGATGGGAACCTCAGATTTTGTAGAAAAAGGAACAGGAATGAGTAAAGAAGCTACAGAATGGCTGATTGACCAGGGTGTAAAAGTAATGGGAATTGATCAGTGGGGTTGGGATCTTCCTTTAAGATATATGGCTAAAAAAGCCAAAGAACTCAATGATCCCGAATTCTTTTGGGAAGGGCATCGCGTAGGCATTGAAAAAGAATATCTACATATCGAACAGCTTACCAATCTCAGTGCACTGCCTCCATCCGGATTTAAAATCTGTGTATTTCCGCTAAAGATTGTTGGCGGTTCTGCGGCTCCGGCAAGGGTAGTGGCGATGATGAACGAATAGAAAGTAAATAAAAAAGAAAGAGCAAATTTGCATTGGCAAATTCACCCTTTCAAACATTATCATTTTTAGCGTTCTTCGTTGATGTATCTAAGCTTTTTTCCTGAAAAATAAGGCTCTGCTGTACTCAAAATTCATTCTGGCGATATTGAGTACGGAAATTCCTTGCGGACATTCCACTTCACAGGCTTCTGTATTGGAGCAGTGTCCGAATAATTCAGTGTCCATCTGAGCTACCATATCCAGAACCCTTTTGCTTCGTTCTTCTTTCCCCTGAGGAAGAAGTGCCATATGGGTGATTTTTGCGGAGGTAAATAATGCTGCACTTCCGTTTTTACAGGTAGCAACACAAGCTCCACATCCGATACAGGCTGCGGAATCAAAAGCTTCTTCAGCAGTCTGATGAGTTACCGGAATGGCGGTGGCATCAGGAGCCTGACCTGTATTTACAGATACAAAACCTCCCGAAGATATAATTCTGTCAAAAGCAGAGCGGTCTACTTTTAAATCTTTCTTTACAGGAAAAGCTTCAGCACGGAAAGGTTCTATCAGAATCGTTTCCCCATCTTTAAAAGACCGTAAATGAAGCTGACAGGTAGTTGTGTTTTTCAGAGGACCATGGGCAATCCCGTTGATCATCATACCACATTGCCCACAGATCCCTTCACGGCAGTCATGATCAAATTCTACAGGCTCGTCACCTTCAATGATCAATTTTTCGTTTAGTGTATCCAGCATTTCCAGGAAAGACATATGGGAATTCAATCCTTTCAAGTCATAACTTACCAGTTTTCCTTCACTTTTTCTGTCTTTCTGTCTCCATATCTTAAGATGTAAATCCATAATTTTCTGTTTTTTATTTGTAACTTCTTACCGTTGGCTGAATTTCTTCAAAGGTTAAAGACTCCTTAATTAGCTCAGGTTCACTATTTTCACCTGCCCATGCCCAAGCGGAGATAAACTGGTATTCAGCATCATTTCTCATGGCTTCTCCGTCCGGAGTCTGGAATTCTTCTCTGAAATGCGCCCCGCAGGATTCGTTACGGGTTAAGGCATCATAACACATCAGTTCTCCTATTTCAAAATAATCGGCAACGCGGCCGGCTTTTTCCAGTTCGGTATTCATTTTATCTCCCTGGCCGGAAACTCTGACATCTTTATAGAATTCCTGTTTCAGTTTTCGGATTTCCTGAATGGCGTATTTCAGTCCTTCTTCATTTCTGGCCAGCCCACAATAATCGTACAGGAGTTTTCCCAGTGTTTTGTGGAAATAATCAACGGTTTTGGTTCCTTTGATATTGATAAAATCACGAATCTGATTTTTAACGGCATTTTCTGCTTGTTCAAATTCAGGTGTATCAGATGAAATTTTTCCGGTGTGAATTTCATCAGCCAAATAGTTCGCAATAGTGTAAGGTGCGATAAAATAACCGTCTACGGAAGCTTGCAAAAGAGAATTAGCCCCTAATCTGTTAGCTCCATGATCTGCAAAATTAGCTTCACCTAAAGCAAACAATCCCGGAACGGTAGTCATCAACTCATAATCTACCCAAAGACCACCCATTGAAAAATGGGCAGATGGAGAGATCATCATGGGTTCTTTATAGGCATCGTATCCCGTTATTTTAAGATACATATCAAATAAATTTCCATATTTCTCTTTGATCTTATCCTTTCCCTGTTCCTGAATTGCTTTTGAAAAATCAAGATACACAGCATTTTTCAAAGGCCCGATTCCGAAACCTGCATCAATTCTTTCTTTGGCTGCACGGGAAGAAATATCTCTCGGAGCAAGATTCCCGAAAGCCGGATATCTTCTTTCAAGATAATAATCCCTTTCATTTTCCGGAATATCATTGGGTGGTCTGTTTTCACCTTCTTTTAACGGAACCCAGATCCGTCCGTCATTACGCAATGATTCAGACATTAAGGTCAGTTTAGACTGATAATCTCCTGATTGCGGAAGAGAAGTAGGGTGCACCTGAATCCAGCTTGGAGAAGCCATTAAAGCTCCTTTTTTATGGGCTCTCCAGATTGCAGAACCGTTACAACCCATGGCCAGGGTAGACAGATAATAGATTTTCCCGTAACCTCCCGTTGCCAATATTACAGCGTGTGCTGCATGTCTTTCAATGTCTCCTGTGTCTAAATTCCTTACGATAATTCCTCTGGCTTTCCCTTCAACGGTGACCAGATCAAGCATTTCATGCCTTGAAAACAATTGTACAGAACCTTTTCCAACCTGTCTCATCAATGCCTGATAAGCGCCCAGAAGAAGCTGTTGCCCCGTTTGTCCTCTCGCATAGAAAGTACGGCTCACCTGAACGCCCCCGAAAGATCGGTTGTTCAGATATCCTCCGTATTCACGTCCAAAAGGTACGCCTTGCGCTACAGCCTGATCGATGAGATTCAGAGAACACTCTGCCATTCGGTATACATTGGCTTCACGGGCTCTGAAGTCTCCTCCTTTTAAGGTATCAACAAACATTCTGTACACGCTGTCGCCATCGTTTTTATAGTTTTTTGCAGCATTCACTCCTCCCTGGGCTGCTACAGAGTGCGCTCTTCTCGGGCTATCCTGGAAACAGAATGATTTCACATTATATCCCATTTCTCCTAAAGAAGCAGCGATAGAACTTCCCGCCAGTCCTGTTCCTACAACAATGACATCCAGTTTTTTACGATTGGCGGGATTAACGAGTCTCGCTTTCTTTTTATAATTTTCCCATTTATGTTCCAATGGGCCTTGTGGTATTTTTGAATCTAAAATCATGACCGTTCTGTTTAATGATAAGTAAAGAATACATACACCGGCATCAATGCAAAACCTACACAGATGATGATTGAATAGGCAATCCCGATAGTCTTGAACCATTGTACAAACTTAGGATGATACAGCCCCAGAGTTCTTACAGCACTGTGTATCCCATGAATCAGATGATAGCATAAAGCAATCATTGAGAGTACATAAATGATGACATACCACCATTCTTTGAATACGGTTACTACCAGAATGTACAGATCTTTATTTCCGTTCTCATCCAAAGGCGGATTTCCGAATTTGTAGATATACCAGAAGTTCTGAAAATGGATCACCAGGAAAATCAGAATTAATGTTCCAAGGATTCCCATATTCCTGGAAGCCCATTTACTGGCTCTTCCACGCCTGTCTGACTGATAACCGCCACCGGATTTTTTATTTTTTAAAGTAATAATGAGTCCGTCTATAGCATGCAGAATGATACTGGCATATAAAACATAGGAAACTATTTTGATAATAATATTTCCGGATAGAAAATGCGAATAGGCATTAAACTGCAGGTGCGCCTGTTCTTGTGGAAGGAAAAGCTGAAGATTTCCAAGGAAATGAATCAACAGGAAGAATCCCAAAAAGAGTCCTGTAAGGCACATCAGCATTTTTCTTGACAATGTTGATAACATATTTTTGATTTAAAAATTAATAATATCCTAAGACTTTCATCCACAATCCTCCTACAACCATATAAATGATCAATAGAACGATTCCTATTTCTAGACCTCTCACCCACCAGGCTTTCAGGTCAACATATCCACTTCCGAAGAATACCGGAGCCGGACCGTGACCATAATGAGTAAGTACTCCGTAAATTGAACCCATGAAACCTAGCATCATCGCCAATAACATAGGAGGAATGCCTAAAGAAACCCCTACACCAAGTAATGCAGCATACATAGCAGCTACGTGAGCAGTAGCACTTGCGAAAATATAGTGGCTGAAGAAATAGACTACAATAATAACCGGGAAGGCTACCTGCCAGCTCAAACCTCCGATCTGCACTTTGATAAGGTTACTGAACCATCCAATGAAGCCTAGTTCATTCAATGAACTTGCCATCATTACCAATACAGCAAACCAAACGATGGTATCCCATGCTCCTTTTTCACCTTTTACATCCTCCCAGGTTAATACCGAAGTTAAAAGCAATAATGTTAATCCGATGAATGCAGTAGTGGTAGCATCAATAGAAAGTGCCCCTCCAAATATCCAAAGAGCTAACAGAATGAAGAATGCCAGCAGCATCAGCCATTCGTTTCTGGAAATAGGCCCCATTTCTTTTAATTTCTGAGCTGCCATTTTGGGAGCATCACCTGTTTTTTTCAGTTCAGGCGGGTATAACTTATACAATACCAAAGGAACCACAAAGAATGCTACTGCACCGGGAATGAAACCTGCGGTAGCCCAAGACATCCAGGTAATATCAATACCAAGGTTGGCTGCAAATTTCTGACACATCGGGTTACTGGCTGTCCCCGTAAGGAACATAGAAGAAGCGATGAGGTTCATATAATAACTGTTCAATGTTAGAAATGATCCTAATTTTCTATGGGTTTCCGGTTTTTCTGGAACGGAATCAAAGCTGATGGCCATAGATTTCATGATAGGGTAGATAATTCCACCTCCTCTCGCGGTATTACTCGGAATAGCTGGAGCAAGACAGACATCGGCAAGTCCTAATCCGTAAGCTAATCCCAAAGAGCTTTTACCAAAAACTCTGATGAATAGAAAGGCAATACGGTTTCCAAGTCCTGTTTTGATAAATCCTCTGGCAATAAAGAATGAGATCCCGATCAGCCAGATTACTTTGTCTCCAAAACCGGAAAGAGCTTTGGTAATGGATTTCCCTGCGTCTCCCGGAGCTACTACCTGTGTAAGGGCTGTAAAACCAATGGCCATCATACACATTGTGCCCATAGGAGCTGCTTTAAGAATAATGCCTAAAATGGTTGCCGCAAAGATGGCGAACAGATGCCAGGCATTCTCAGCCACACCCTCCGGAGCAGGGATGAACCATATTATTAACGCAACAACAAATGTAATCGCTACGTTTTTGATATTAATTTCTTTCATGATACTAACTATTTAATCGTTTAAAACCTACTTTGTACCTGGACAATGAATAGATTGTTATTGTATTGTGATGTGTTTTCCACCTGATATTTGTAACGGTCAAACTGAACCCCCAATTGAATTCTTGCTCCATAATTTTTCAGAAATTCCAATCCGAACATAGGAGTGATCGTTTGTCTTGGGTTGGAAGCCATTCTGAAATTGGTATCAAGGTATTCGTAACGGCAGGATAATTCGAAGGCGCTGAGGTTTTTATGGTTGATCTCATATCTTAGATTCGGAAGGAAATAAGCTCCGCGGATCAGATACTGATCTGGATTCTCAGGTCGCAATTCAGGGGCAATGGAGTTGTACAGAACATGGTTGGTGGCTTGTTTGGCTTCCAGCTGCATGTCAAGACTCCATTTTGAATCAAATTGAATCAATGAGCTCAGATCTACTCCCAGTGCGTATACTTTTTTGCTGAAAACTTCCCCAATACCTCCGTTCAGACCTACATTGAAATTGTATTTTTTGGATAATCCGAAGACAAGGCGGGTAGAATACTGCTTTCCGTTATCATTATCA
The DNA here is from genome assembly GCF_025949665.1 of Chryseobacterium viscerum. Taxonomy (NCBI): domain Bacteria; kingdom Pseudomonadati; phylum Bacteroidota; class Flavobacteriia; order Flavobacteriales; family Weeksellaceae; genus Chryseobacterium; species Chryseobacterium viscerum. Next base: position 588,373 of record NZ_JAPDFT010000001.1, read on the forward strand.
TTGATCTGGTTTTTTCCATTTCCGTTGACTACCGAAACAGCATATTGGAAAGGAATTTCTCCCAACTGAAGCTGTCCTGTGGCAGACATTCCGATCTGGAAACTTGTCCAGCCCAGTTTTCCGAATTCCGTATACTGATTAGACCAATCTAAAGATTTAATAATATCAATAGGATAAGTTTCTTCAATACCGAACCAAGGTCTGAATTGCCCTACGGTAATGGCTAATTTGGGATTGAAAGTATACTTCAGATACGCGTTTTCAAGAACTCTGCTTTTAGGGTCATTTTTAAAGTCCGCAAGGTTGGCTAAGACAACCACTTCTGTGCGTTTACTGATCTGCGCCCGAACCTGAACCCTCATGTATTTGAGCATGAAATTATTATCAGTTCCGGAACCATCGGTATGATGAAGTCCGTTGACATCAACATCCCTGGACATTCCTACCAGATAACGTGCCTGAAAAAGACCTTTGATCTGCAGCTGCGGATATTTTACATTGTCTTCTTCCTGTGGAGGAGGTGTGGTCTTCAGAAAATCCTGATTTTGTGCATAAGCTGATAACCCACAGGCCAGCATGCACAGGATCAGGCTTTTCTTTTTAATCGAAAAAAAGGCCATATCTATTTTTGTTTTTTTATTGTAAACTTTATTTTACCACTACTGCTTAACCACCCCGTCAAATCTTTGATTTGCCACCCCTCCAGAGGAGGGAATGGTAACATATGGAATCATAGTGCAGCATACTTAGATCTTTTCGTCTGCGAAAACAGATTTTTTACTAAGTGAAATATTTTGTGGTGAAATATTTATTTTAATCCTAAGAATGTAAACGGTGCGGATTCTTTAAAATTTGCATTGGATTTGCCGTTGTAAGTATTATTATTACTCAGGTCCAGTTTCATCACTTTTCCCTTAGGGCTCAGGTCGAAATCTTTAAGATCTACCCAGAAAGTATTTGGTGTGAAAACCGTTTCAAAATAATACACCAGATTTTTCTGATCTGAGACAGAACGCCATCTTGTGGACGAAATGTTAGGTTCCGTTGCTGAAGTGATTCCATAAGGGACAGAGCAGTTTCTGATCACACTGAAAACACTGGCCACAGCTGTACGGGTATCGGCTGTTTGCGGAATTGCATTTACATAGTAAGAAGCTCTTACAAAGCGGTCTGCAGCACGGTTGGTTCCCGGAAGCATAACCGTTCCCGGAATTCCTTTCCAGTAATTGTTAAGGGCCAGCTGTTCTTCAAAAACAGGCGAATTGGTCATTACGGTGTAAGACGGATCATGATGAATGACCAGTTTACCGTCAATATACTCAAATACGGCATTGTCTCCGGAAGCATCAGAAATGGAAAGGTGGATTGTTGTAAATCTTTCTGTTCCTGGAATATAATCACTTACAATAACGAAAGGTTCTTTGCGTGAAAACTCTACAGCTTCTTTTACTGTGGCAAAATTATCGAGATAATATTGTGCCCATAATGATATAGCAAGTCCCTTTTTACTTCCTTTTCCATCAAACTTCGGGTACTGGGATTCTCCTAACCAAAGCAGGTTGGCAACCAGTCCTTTTTCGTTCATTCCGTCTGCTGAAGCAATATCCCATGAAGAGCTGATGAGGCTTCCGTATTTGGAAGTCCATTTTACAGATTTAGAGCCTGTCTGCCCGTTGCGGTCTATTCCTTTTGGGAAAACCCACAGATTGGCAGGGATTTCGTCACGCCAGTCCATAGAACGGGCTGTAATGACAGTGTTTTGGGGTCCTTTGTAAACTACTCTTGTACATGCTTCTGATGGATTCCATAATCCTACAGCGAGGACCAGAGAAAATAAAATTAATGGGAACTTTTTCATAATAGTATTATTTGAATTTAAATTTTGTATTGAATTTATTGTGAATAATTCAATTAATTTTAATCATATTCATTAGTTGGTGATATAAATTTAGATAAATTTGTTTAAATAAAATAATTATTAAGGATAATAATGTGTAATTCATGTTATGAATCATAGTTAAAGAGTGAAAAACCTGATTATTGGATTTTTTTTTGTATATTCTAGAGATATCTCATAAAAATGAGGTAAAAATGAAGAATAGTGTAATGTCATTTTACTTTGGTTTTCATAGGGATATACTTTTAAATTATAAGGTAAAGAACATTGAAATTAGATACCACAAAATAGAAAGCTGTTCTAAAAAACGCTATATTTGATAGATAGACTGAAGAGATATATGAATTTTATAGAATGCCATGAAGAACCTATCCATATTCCGGGTTCTATACAAAGTTTTGGTTATTTGATTGGCATTGATGCGGAGTCCCGTACCATTACTTTTTTTAGCAGGAATATCTCGGATATATTTACAATCGAAAGTCCGGAAAAACTTTTCGACAGGATGCTTACGGACTTTCCGGAAAGTTTCCAGAGTATTATCAATTCGGAAATATATACTTCACTGGAAAGGTTTACCAGACGTAAAAACGAAACTTATTTTGACAAGATTTTCATTGGTGAAAAAGAATACCACTTTTCTGTTTTCAAGAGTGGACCTTATATTTTCCTGGAATTTGAAGAAGTGCTGATCAATCCTGACAAAAGGATTTCCAATAAATATGATAATTTTTACATCATTGATAATGAAAAAGAACTCTGGAATCATCTTCTGGAAACCCTGTCGAAGGTGGTGAACTATGACCGGATGATGGTTTATAAATTCATGATGGATGGTTCAGGAAAAGTAATTGCCGAAAAGAAAAATGAGAATATGGAAAGCTTTCTGGGACTTCATTACCCGGAATCTGATATTCCCAAACAGGCACGTGAGCTTTATCTGAAAAAAAGAAAAAGAATCTTCAGCAATGTATATGCGGATACGGTTCCTATTTTAAGCAAAAGTCCGGAAAATATCGATCTTACTTTCTCTGCATCCAGAGGAATGTCGCCTATTCACGGGCAGTATCTTAAAAATTCTGGAGCCGCTTCAAGCTTCAGTATTTCGATTATTATTGATGATCACCTTTGGGGATTGGTAACCTGCCAGAATGTAGAACCTAAGCATATTGACCTTGAGGACAGAGTACAGGCCGGAATTTTCACTGCTCTGGCTGCTAATGCATATTCATCTTTCAAGTCCAAGAGCGAACTGAACTACCGTTTGGAGCTGAATGAGAAAGTGTCTCAGCTTAAAACGGAGTTTTTAAAACATAATAACCTGTTTGATTCTCTTATTGAGTGTAAAACAGACATCAGAAACCTACCTGAGGCAGACGGGCTTGCTATTGTTTCAGATGAAAGCATCATAACAGACGGCAGTACTCCCAATCCGGAAACTGTCAATAGAATTGTACAATGGGCGTTGGAGAATACCAATGAGAGAATTTATGTGAGCCGAAGCTTTCTTAAAGATTACGGTGAAGAACTGGATCTGCCTAAAAATGCTGCAGGTATTATTATTTATTTTATTGAAAGGGATAAGAATGAAATGCTGATCTGGTTCCGGAAAGAGTTTGATGAACATATCAACTGGGCTGGAAATCCGGAGAAAAAGATTGGTGTATTTTCTCAAAACGGAGAGGAAAGGCAAATGATATCGCCGAGAACTTCCTTCCATATTTTTACAGAAAATATCAAAGGGAGTTCTAAAAGATGGAATTCCAGAAACATAAGTGCTGTACAGGCTGTAAGGGATTTGATTTTAGAAACCTCTCACAAAAATTATATTGCTATCAAAAGGCTTAATGATGAGCTTAAGAAAGTGAATGAAGAGCTTGACAGTTTTTCTTATACCATTTCTCATGATTTAGGAACTCCATTGACGGTGATGAAGCTGAATGCCCAGATGCTTCTGGGAAATCTTGCTGAAGATACCGGAAAAAGCAAAACGAAGATCAATACAATTATCGAGGAGATTGATAATATGGCTGAAATGATGCAGGACGTATTACAGCTTAGCCGTGCCAAGCACAGTGAAGTTCAGCTTGAAAGCCTTAAAACGGCTCATACTATTGAGAAAATATCTCAAAATGCCAAGATGACTTATGGGAGTCCGAACAGTGAAATTATCATTAAGGAATGCCCGGATGTACTGGCTGATAAAACGATGCTTCATCAGGTATTTCTTAATATTATCAATAATGCTGTGAAATATTCTTCCCACAAAGATTTTCCGAAGGTGGAAATTGAAGGCACAGAAGATGGGCAGACTATTATTTACAGGGTTTCAGACAATGGTATTGGTATTCCTGAAGAGGAGAAGCATAAGATGTTTAAAATCTTCAACAGGATGGATAATGCCAAGCAATTTAAAGGAAACGGAGTAGGGCTGTCTATTGTATACCGTATTATGAAAAGAATAGGAGGAAATGTGGATTATGAAAGCAGCAGTGAGGGAACGTCCTTTATTTTAACGTTTAAAAAGCCTTATATTTGAGAAACTTTTAAAACGTTATTTATGGTATCAGAATATCTTAAACAGAACACGGCAGAGTATCACGATGCAGCAGAGAAACTTTTTAATTCTGAAAAGATTTTTAATAAAACTTTCACTTTGGAGGATTATAAAAAAATCATTCATACCAATTATCTGATGCTTCTTCACAGTGAAGACAAAATATTCCGTAGCCTTTCTGGTAAGTATGCAGAAAAACTTCAGCTTGAAGCAAGAAAAAAACTTTCCCTTATTGAAAAGGATCTGAAAAGTCTTTCCCTGGAAAATCAATCCGCTTCTCACAATCTTGAATTTAACAACGAACATGAAGCACTTGGAGCGATGTATGTGATTGAAGGCTCTACGCTTGGAGGAAATGTTATCGCGAAACAGCTTTCTAAAACGGAAGGCTTTGATGAGGTTACTTTCAACTTTTTCGGATGTTATCAGGAAAATACAGGCCCTATGTGGAAAAATTTCAAGGAGGTTCTGGATACGGAAATCGCTGAAGAAAACTACCATGAAGTGCTTTCTGGTGCTAAAAAGCTCTACACGTTTTTACTGAACGTCAACTAATTTATTTTAATTCTAATTAAATTCCTGAAAAATTGCGCATTTTTTCAGGAATTGTTAAATTTGGGGAGTTTCAAATTTAAACTTAACTAACAAAAAATAATTTTAAAAAGTAACAATATGAAAGTAACTGTAGTAGGTGCAGGCGCTGTAGGAGCAAGCTGTGCGGAATACATCGCAATGAAGAACTTCTGTTCAGAAGTAGTTTTGGTAGACATTAAAGAAGGGTTTGCTGAAGGGAAAGCAATGGATTTGATGCAGACAGCATCTCTTAACGGATTTGATACAAAAATTACGGGTACAACAGGAGATTACAGCAAAACTGCAGGTTCTCATGTAGCAGTAATCACTTCAGGGATCCCAAGAAAACCTGGAATGACAAGAGAAGAATTGATCGGTATCAATGCTGGTATCGTGAAAGACGTTACTGAAAACTTAGTAAAACATTCTCCGGAAGTGATCATTATTGTGGTTTCTAACCCAATGGATACTATGGCTTACCTTGTACACAAAACTTCAGGTCTTCCTAAGCACAAAATCATCGGAATGGGTGGTGCATTAGACTCTGCAAGATTCAAATACAGATTGGCTGAAGCGTTAGAAGCTCCAATTTCTGATGTTGACGGAATGGTAATCGCTGCTCACAGTGATACAGGTATGCTTCCATTATTGAGCAAGGCAACAAGAAATGGTGTTCCTGTAACTGAATTCTTAAGTGAAGATCAACAAAAATATGTAATCGAAGAAACTAAAGTAGGAGGAGCTACTCTTACAAAATTATTAGGAACTTCAGCCTGGTATGCTCCAGGTGCAGCAGTTTCTGTAATGGTTCAGGCAATTGCATGTGATCAAAAGAAAATGATCCCTTGTTCTTTAATGCTTGAAGGAGAATACGGACAAAACGATATCTGCTTAGGAGTTCCTGCTATCATCGGAGCAAACGGAGTAGAATCTATTGTAAACGTAACGCTTACTGCTGAAGAGCAATTGAAATTCGCTGAAGCTGCTAACGCGGTAAGAGAGGTGAATGGAGATCTTAAATTTTAATCATTGCCAGCTTTTAAGCAGGAATTAAAATAGATAAAAACAGGCTGTTTCAATTTGAAACAGCCTGTTTTGTTTTAACGTATATTGAATGTTGGAAAAGTTTCGGCGCGGCCAAAGGCCGCGCCGAAACTTTTAATTATATAAAATTGCCAATACAATATCATTTAGTTGTTTTCACAAAACTGTTGACAGCATTCACAAATTCTTTATTTTTCTCATAATACAAAAGATGTCCGCCATCAATGGAAACTATTTTCTGATTGGGAAACCGGAAAGTCTTATAATGCTGAGTTCCCACTGCTTTATCCTTTTTTCCCGTAATGATAAGGACAGGAACATGAATATCTTTTGTGATGGGAGCATAATCAGCATAATATTCCGGAAAATCTTTAGGTTTTGAAATGACGGCCATTCCGAAGTCGATGATACGGGGATGAAGAGAGTCTATTTTATCCGTCTGTTTTATGGTTTCGATATCTTCGGTCAGGAATTTATATCCGATTCTTTTTTTTCTTAGTGCACTGCTTATTTTTGAAAGTTCTGAAGAAAGGCTGTCTTTAGGAACTGCTCTGTTTTTTGTCTGTAAAAGACTGTTTCCATATTCAATCTGTTCTTTGAGAGATTCATCATTCAGAAAATGAAGGGTAACATTGGCAAGAATGAGTCCTTTGGTATGCTGGGGATATTTTTTTGCATAACTGACTGCAATGATTCCGCCAAAGGAGTGAGCCAGCAGGAAAACCCTTTTTAATTTGAGATGCTGTCTCAGTTCTTCAATATCCTGAACCATTTTGTCAAGATGATAATTTTTAGAAGTACCGGATGCACCCGATCCCCGCTGATCCATATAAACCATCTGCATGTTTTTTTCCAGACTGTTTCCACCCATCAATTCAAAAGATGGATAACCCTGTCCGGGACCACCTGGAATATAAATGCATGCTTCTCCTTTTCCGGAGATTTTATACTTGATCTTTACATGATCTGAGGTTTCATAAAAGCTTCCAGATGTGCGATTCTGAGCTGAAATTGTAGTCAGGGAAACAAAGAAAAAGAGTAGGAGGGCAATTGTTTTCATATTATTATAACAACTGTAAAGGAGTGTTTATTACCTGGATGAAAAATTAGCTTCCTTTTGCTTATTAATTCTTAATGTTGGTTACTATTTCATAGATCCCGGAAGAATTCTAACTTCATAGGGAATATTTTGTTTTCCCCAGCTGCAGAGCTGGTGCATCACCTTTGTGAGTTCTGAGCCGCTGGGTGTAATGTGATATTCAACTTTTAAAGGAACCTCATTGAATATTTTCTTGGTGATCAGATTTGATTTAACCAATTCATTGAGTACCGAAGATAATACATTATCTGAAATCCCAGTCAATGTTTCCTTCAATTGAGAGAATCGGGAAACGTCATGGGTAATCAGTAATAAAACTTCTGCTACCCATCGTTTACCAATAATCTTTAATACTTTATTCAAGGTACATCTGTCATCCAGATAATGCTCATTTATTGTATTGGTGGAACTCAGCTTCTTTTTACTCATACTCATTTATTTATTAGTAACTCACAATGGACTGTAGTATATTCTCCTTGACTTTTTCAGCATACATTTGTTTCATAAAATTACGTTTTTTACTCTATAGTTTAACAATTCTAAAATAAGCAAAATGAAAGCATATCAGGTAAGTAAAGAGTTCAGTATATCTTCTCTTGAGCTGGTGGACAGATCTTATCCGGAACTTTTACCGAATGAAGTATTAGTGAAAATGAAAGCCAATTCCCTTAACTATAGAGATCTGATGGTGGTAACAGGCTATTCTTCATGGAAACCTCCGGTAGGAAGGGTGCCGGTTTCTGATGGAGTGGGTATCATTGTAGAAAAGGGAAGTGCAGTCACAAATTTAGATGTAAATGACCGCATTGCCGGATTATTTTTACCCAAATGGATAGATGGAAAATTGACTGATGAAAAGCTAGGTGGTTCTCTTGGTGGTACAAAAACAGATGGGCTGCTGCAGGAGTATGCTGTATTTGACCAAAATGAAGTCATTAAAGTTCCTGATTTTTTAAGTGATGAGGAAGCTGCAACTTTACCTTGTGCTGGATTGACAGCATGGCATGGCATCATTGAAAAAGGAGATATTAAACCGGGGAGTACAGTTCTCATCCAGGGAACAGGCGGAGTTTCTTTGTTTTCAGCTCAATTTGCTTTGATGGCTGGTGCTGATGTGATTTTATTATCAAGCAGTGATGAAAAACTGGCATTGGGTAAAAAGATGGGAATTAACCACCTTATCAATTACCGTCAAATTCCTGAGTGGGAAAAAAATATAATGGATATTACCAGTGGAAGAGGAGTAGACCATATTGTGGAAGTGGTAGGAGGAAGTCATATCAACCGATCCATAAATGTAATTGCCCTCGACGGAACCATCTCAGTTATTGGCTTAATGGGTGGATTAAGTGCCGAACTGAATACCGTAAAAATTATGTCCAGACAAATCAGACTGCAGGGAATAGAAGTAGGTTCCAAAGAAATGTTTACCCATATGAATGAAGCTTTGAGAACACATCAGATACATCCTGTCATTGATCATATATATCCATTTGAAGATGCAAAATCTGCTTTTTCTCATCTTGAAAAGGGAGCAACGGGAAAAATTGTGATAAAGTATTAGCTTATTTTGGATGAGGGGTGTTGATATTAATAAAAAACCACTGCAAAAGCAGTGGTTTTTTTTATTCACGGACACGAGCGAGGACGCTCGCGCCAGCGGAGGATATTATTTTAGCATTTTTTCTCTTCTTGCTGTCTCAAATAAATTATTTTGAATAATACTATCTCTTCTAAAAATATATTCTATAGAATCTCCTCTATTTTTTGAAAGAGAATCACCTATTTGATAAGGTGTTTCCATAATTTTGTCAGTGCCATTAGAAAATTTCACATATGGAAAATTATGTTCGCTTTTATTGATGTATATTTCAATAACTTTTGTATGTCGATCAATTTCTAAAATTTGTTGTTTTGTTAAATTATCAGAATTATGATTCAAATAAAAAACAATTAGAAACACAATCGAACCAAATATTAAACCAAAAATAATCAGTGGTTTTTTACTAGATTTATCCAATTCAAAGTTATTGTCCATATACATGTGTTTTAGATTTTGTCCACATTACAGGTAAAGCTTGTGCAGAACCTTTAAAAATGCCTATTCCCATAGTCTTGTAGCCGCTATTAACTGTTTTAGAATTTTGCCCAAAGTGAGATGGTATAAAATTATCAATATTTTTATATCCCGTGTATGTATCATTAAATGTACCCCCATATGACATATTAAGAGGACCATCACCACCAGAATAAGCAACTCCTGTTCCGGCAAAATCTGAAGTAACAAATTTATGGTTTGGATCTGTAGGAATTATGACTCCTGTTTCAACTCCACCCGATGCACCAAAACCTATATTTCCATTAAATGAAGAAAACCAGTTTGTTTCTCCTTTACTATCAGTTACTCTACCAAAACTAAAGCCTAAACCGCCTCCTATTGCATAATTTGCACTAAAACTCCAATAAGTTCCTATATTGGCAGATCCTGCTTCAAATTTTGTACCATCTGGAGTTATTAATACTTCTCCTCTATTTGCTGTATTATCTGAATAATTATAATCTGAAACCGTTCCGTCAGGGTGTAAAGTTGCTCCTAAAACTTCACTTTTAGAACCTCCTCTTGTTAATATATCAATATCATTTGTTCCACTATTATCAACATATGCATATCCTTCATGTTGATCTTTGCCATCAAACCATTTATAGTCCCCTGTCAAATTATTTTGATACCAGTCTGTTCCTTGTCTTCCGTCAGGATCAATAAATCTAATCGGGTTATTAAACGCATAATTATAAGGGCTATGTCTCGTCATCTTTTCAGCCAACGGATCTACCACACCCCATCTACCCAAATCCGGCATATAGAATCTTGCTCCATAATCATACATTCCACTTTCCTGCAACTCCTTTCCGTTGTACTTGTAATTATAGGGAACTCCTCCAAAAGGAGCTGGTACAATAAGGCCCTCTTGGTGTTTTAATCCAAAAGGATAATAATTGTTGGCATCAATGACCTCAGCTATACCACTGCCATTACTTCTGTAACTCACTCTTACATTTCCTAAATGATCCGTGTAATTGTAAATATACTTATTTTCAGTAAAATCATAATACCCTTCTGAGGTAGGTACAAATTTCAATACAGGAATGGTATAAAGAGATGCTGCGGTGTCATAGGCATGTCTGTTATCATACTGGAAGCCGTCTAGATAATTGGTTTCTATAGGCCCGTTATGATCGTATACCTTAGATACTTTCGTGCCATCTGCCCTGTAGATATAACTGGTTGTAGAGTTATCTATTATCCCTGCATTAACCGCAATATTATTGGGAAGATTCAGATAATTATAGCTGATCTTCATTTTCCGGTCAGGATGATCGGTCATATTTCCGTTAGGATTATAAGCCATAGTTCCCTGCAAAGCATCATATCCTGAACGGTTGTTAATGACACCGGCAGGAAGGGTGATTTTGTCCAGTACATTACTTTTGTCCCCATTCTGGTAATTATAGATCAAATCATCAATCATCTCTGCTGTTGTTCCTCCGGAAACAGGCCATGAAAATCTTTTTAAGGTTTTGATATTGCCATTGAGATCATAGCTCAGCTCTTCATTAAAATAATTATTTTGTGCTAAAGAAGCATTGGGCTGGGAATAAGCTCCTTTCAACAATCTGTTTAAAGCATCATACTGGTAATTGTATCTTTTCAACCCCTCTGCACTGGAAATATTCCAATCAATCTCAGCAATATTCCCATTAAACCTTCCTGTTGAAGTGTTAGTATAAACAGGATTATTATACTTCATCTCATAGCCAAATAATTTCCCGTTCAGATTGGCAGGATCGTTAACTTTCGTCATCCAGCCTCTGATATTGTATTGATAAACAATAGTCTGTAATGGAGATGCTGCAGCTATTCCACCCACTTTCTTAGATTCCAGCTGGGAAAGTTCATTGTATTTATTCTGAGTCAGGTATTCAACAGGGTTGCTGCCGATCTGATGAGTATGGGTCAGAAGCCTGTTCTGGGAATCATAGGTGAATTTTTCTACAATGATCTTCTCAGTATCTGTACCCAGCCTTCTATGGTAAGTATTGGTCTGAAGAACAGCCCCAGTATAGTCAAGCTTATTATTAATCACAGTATAGCCTCCAAGATAATTACGGCTTCTTGATCCGATATTTCTTCCCTTGGTATCATACCAGATAAAATTCCTTGTCCAATTGTCATCTTCTATATTCTTTACATAAGAAGCGGTAAGAAGTCCTTTAGTTGTTCTTTCCTGAGCAGGGTCATCTGTAAGAAGAGGCTGGGCAAAGACGTTGGTAACCGCTGGAGATCCTGCCGGATAAGTATCATAATAATTAACGCTTAAGATTTGGGTAACACCGGTAGGAGTCGAAAGATTAGTATAATATACCGGCATGCCGTTTAAGGTCAGCCCCGCTGTAGCAGTTCTGGTTTCATATAAATTAGCATTGGCATTGATACTGTTTTGCATTGATGCCCTGCTGGCTGCATTATTTGTGATTCCGGTATAAACAGCTCTTCCAAACTGGTCATATTTGGTAAAAAGCCATTGCCCTTTTCCTTTAAGCACTGTATCCTGGGTCAGGATAAGCTGATCCGCTTTATTATACACCATATATTCCCAGCCTTTACCAGGTAGTTTCTTTTCTACCAAACGGCTTCTCCCGTCATATTTATACTGATAACATAAATCATTAAGAACAGTATTGGGATCTGCTTCTACAGAAGCTTTGGGAGGAATCACATAAGCCAGTTGGTTATAATCATTGTAAACATAATAGGTATCTGCATTTTCTGTAGCACTGATCACCTTTCTTACCAATACAACCTGGCCTTGTCCGTTTTTAAACTCAATGGTCGGGTTTCCGTCTTCATCGGTAACCGTATTTTTATATAACTGACCTGTTCCGTAGGAACCTGATAATGTCAGACTGGAGGTAAAAGTGGTATAGTTAAAAGTGGCTGTATATTTTTTAACCTCGCCATCTGCATTGGCATCATATCCAAACTGTACAGGCTTGTTATCCCACGCATTTCCAACTTGTTTTTGTGCTAAAACACGGTCTAATGGTGAGTTTTCAAGAATCTTCTCTGAATAAATTTTCTCTGAACCATAAGGAGTACTGCTTACATTGGCTAATGGATCGGTAATAATACCACCGTTTAATGTTGCTCCCTGGGGAACGGGAAGGTAGTCCTGAACCTGTCTTCCGAACTGATCGTATTTAATGGGAGTGACTACATCTTTTCCTAGTGGAGAGGCTTTTACACCTACTATTTGTTTAGGTCTTCCCAAGCCGTCAAAATACTGAACCGTTTCTGAGGTCTTGACATTGGTAAGTGTAGGATCTGATAAATAAGTCTTTGAATAGATATAGTTTTCTGTATTGGTAAGCTGCGCCTGGGCAGTTCCCATTATGAGAATCCCTATTGGAATTATAAGTTTTTTCATGATTGTGTTTAGTTTTTATAATTGTATTTGAATTCTTTTACTGTTTTATAAACTATATTTCCACTGCTGTCTTTTTCCTGCTGACGGATTTCTTTTAATCGGTTCGATGCATCATAGATATAAGACTCACTAATTCCTGATGGAGGGGTGATACTTCTTACCCCAACTAAAGGATCGTAAGTATACGTGGTAATCTGATAGCCAGATAATGCAGAATTACTTCTAAAGGTATTCAATGCGGATATAAATGCTGTTTCATCATTGTTTACACCTGCATCTGCATCTATGTTAGAAGCGCTAATGATTTCTAAAATACCTGGTGAGAACCCTGATAAACGAGCGTAGGTAATCCCTTCTATCTTCGCAATAGGTTGAGTTTGATTATATCCCCATACAATACTAACAGGAAGTCCATCTCTTGTTGTATATTGAAGTAAATTTCCTTTATTGTCGTATATATCATAACTGATTGCAGCTTCCATCACTCCGTCAGAAAGATTTTGAGACAATGATGAAATAGGAAGTGGTAGACCAGTTGTTTTGGTATCAGCTTCTGTCTGGGTATATGGATATAAGATTTCTGTTTTAGAAATTACCTTTCCATTTTTCTTTGTTTCCGTTTCAAGTGGAATACCAATCATATTCTTGCCGGTCAGGTATTGATTGTTTTTTTCCAGAGCATATTTATAATTTGTTTCTAATAAAGACTGATCAGAAAAAGTTGCTTTAATGTCCGTTAGTTGGTTGTCAGTATTATTATACTGATAATCGCTGGTCTGTGCAATTTTCTTAGCATTCATATTTACTGTATTGTTAAGAAGATCTGTTAACAGGATGTCTTCCATAAAATCAGTTTCTATGGTTTTCTTTAAAGTCGTAGAATAAGTGGTGATAGGCAGCATACCTATAATCCTGTTAAAAAGCTGAGTTCCCGGTGTTATGTTTGGAGGATACATTGTAGGAGTATAAACTTCCAATCCTACCAAGTTGTATATTTTATTTATAGTATTCACTTCGTAATTCTTCTCACTCATTTTTAAAGCAAAAAAATTGTTATTCTTCTTAACAAATGAATAGTGTTTAAGAAGCGTTCCATTATATTTGTCATAGAACAAAATCCTTTCAAGATTTTTCGTCATCATACCAATAATATATTCAATATTCTTCGGGGTATAAATAACAGTTGCATCAGGTTCTCGTAATGGTTCAAATTGGTCAAATTCAGGCGCAGAAAAAACCTTTACTTCACCTCCTTTTTCAAAATCATCACCACCATGACTGATTGTAACATTAGGATAAAAATTATCATTATTAATATCTGAGAAAGAATAATTATTTATTCCAGAAGTAAGACACAGCTTTATAAGGCTATACGGAAATCCTGAGTCATCACAAATACCTTCAGAATACATATTCCCTAAGAGAAAATTTTGATAATTGGTCCTCGATAAAGGAAGGATATCCGCATTATGAATATTTTGGAAATTACTATAATATAATCTTTTGATATTAGAGATAGCACCTTCAACTGTTTGGTCGTACATTTTTTTCAACCTTAGACCATGATCCTCAACTTTTGTATATCCAATATAGTAATCTGCATTAACAGATGATTCAAACGTAATATTGGGTCTTAAACATGTAATAACAATTCTATATTGACTATTAGGATTTGTATTGATCTCGATGATTTTATTAAAATCCATTTGGGTTTTGGGGAGATAATAGTTTTGGTTAATCAATATCTGATTTGACGTAATATCAATAACTTTTAAATTGGATGCTCCTTGATTATTAGGAATAGTAGACGGATCATCCTGATGGATATTAAAATTTAATGTTATTTTATTATCTAGTACAATATTTCCATGAATAGTCATTGAATCTTTAACCACTACAGGATAATAAGGGTCTGTGTTTGTTGCAACCGTTTTGTTATCACGTGTAGGTTTTTTTATACCTAGTGATTCATATTCAAAATGCGTACTCCCTTTTGTCGGGTAAGTAATGGAGGTCAGGGTCCCTTTTTTAGCAAAATTAAAGTCAGCTCTTCGATCTGCAAAATTAGAAGCACCGAAATTCACATTAAAGTTCGCTCCCAATAAGTTAATATCAGGGATTGAGGTTGTATTTGATTTCCCGTTATTATATCCAAAAGTATCTATAGAAAAAGCATTTTTCCTAGGAACATTATTAGCTTCATCATATGTAAACACATATTCATTTTCAAAAATTTTTGAGCCCTGAGAATAATTGTAATTTTGAAGTTTATTCAGGAAAAACTTGTCATATCCATCAATGTAAGTAAAATCTATTGTTTTTCTTTTTTCATTTTTATAAAATACATCAATAGAGATCAGTTTATCATAAAATGAAAAATTATTCGCTTGATAATAGAAATTTATCGAAATATTATTTGAAGTAATTTTTGATATTTTCAACGGATTCATAAGCCTTAAAGTATTCACTGTCGTTGGAGGATCTGGCTCATTTTGAGGATGACAACCTGCAGATGGGCCGATTAAGGTTATTGACTTGTATAGAGTAGTAGACAATATAATACTTTTTGTATAGGTCTTTTCATATTGAAAATTAATAGTATTGCCATCCGGATATTCTATTTTTGTCAGGTAAAAACTGGTTATTCCCGAAGTATTAAGGGACTCTCTACTAGCAGTAGTTTCTATAGCATTTTCCCCTCCCAGATAGAATTTCACCCCTTTATTTGTTGTGATGATAAAAGCATAGGTTTGTGAAAAGTTTCCTACAGTGCTTATTTTATATAAATGTTCATCCGTTATCAGTACTGGATTAAGATTTTTGTCAAGATAAAAGCTTCCTGAATATCCGGGAACTGTAAAATTGAAAATATCAACCTGAGTATCATTTATATTCCCATTAAGATAAGAAGCCAGCTCTACAGCTTGTGGAGTACCCTCGTTTGCATTAGCTAGATTGGCAGCAACCTGAGAATCATTAAAATAGATTCTTTTGCTACTATCAACTGTTTCGTCAGCCTTTCCATATATTGTTCTATTGACAACTCCGCTGGATTCAAGCACCCAGCTCATTCCTACACTTGTAGGAATATCATTTACCTTAACTCCAATTTTGGCGTAATTAAGGTTTACAGAATGCTCTACTCCATTGCTTTTTAGATTATACACAGGAATGCTAATTGAAGCCATACCTCTGTACTCATTCAATGGTGTCTTCCCATATTCCGTTCTTAAAAATGATTCGGTGGAAGGAGGAACTACTTTTGGAATATCAAAAGGCTCAGGGTCTCCCTGTCCTTTAATAAAGATTATTGGGATAAATAATAATAAGTTTAAAAAAAATTTCATGCTGGTTATTTTTTTATCAGTTTTGCGTTTGCCGTTTTATTGTTATCAGTTTTTATAGTCACAAGATAAGCACCCTGCACCAAAGCCTGGGTATTGATCTTAGTCACTCTGTTCTTAGTTTTTATACTCTGAAGCTGTCTTCCGCTCATATCATACAAAAGAATATCAGCATCTTTAAAATCAAAGCCGATTTCTACATAAGCATAATCTGATACTGGATTTGGATAGATTTTGATGTCATATTTTTCAATGAGTTGATCAACCTGTTTGTCTCCCAGTTTTACAATTTTCCAGTTTTCTTTACCCAGTTCTTCTGCGCTGGTTCCGGCAAGAACAATAGAACCGTCTTTGTTCAGTTTTAAGTCAGAAAGTCTCTCTTCTTTTTGTCTGGATTCTCCTTTCACATGCTTTCTCCATTGTTCATTACCATTCTGATCCAAATACAGAATCCAGAACGTTTCATCATCCGTTTGAATTCTTCCTTCTGCCTGAGTATAACCTCCTAATAGAATGCCTTTGGATGATTTATCATCTGCGGAATGAATCACACTCATTCCCATCAATACATCTCTTCTTCCAAAGTTGTAGGATTTCTGCCACTGCTCATCTCCTCTTTCATTTAAAGAAATCAGCCAAAGATCTGTTCCTTCTTCAATGCCTACAGTTTTATTTCCTGATCTTTCGGATCTTGATTCTCCACCAATGATAAAGCCTGTTGACATTAATGCCAGGGTTCTGATATGATCATCACCTTTTCCTCCGAAATTCTTTTCCCATTCTACTTTTCCGTTTTTGTCTAATTTGACGATCCAGTAGTCACCTTCACCGAAATTTTCAGTTTGTTTCGAGTTTCGGGATACGGAATTCGAGTTTTGAACGTTTGACACAGAACCCGCATTTCGCATCTCAGAACCCTTTTCAGATCCCGAAACACGAACCTCGGAACTTCTGGAATAAATTCCCAATAACGCTCCTCCATCTTTCGTTGGAATCATCTTCTCTACTTCGTCTAAGCCTTTTCCACCTAAGATTAATTGCGAGAGTTCTTTTCCGTTTTTATCAATTCTGGTAATCAAGACATCTTTGGAGCCGTAGCCTTTTGAAGAATTTTGAACATTCCCTGCAACAAAGAATCCTAAGTCTGTAGTTTGAATCACAGCTCTTGCTTCTTCGTCTGAAGAACTTCCTAAGGTTTTCTGCCACAATTCATCACCCAATTCATTGATTCTGATCAGCCAGATATCTGATCCACCTTTGGAATTTTCTTTTTTATCCAGCCCTTTTCCAGAATAGGAAGTTCCGGCTAATAAAAATCCACCATCTTGTGTGGTTACTGTTGCTGATAAATAATCATGATTTTGTCCGGAAAAGTATTTTTCCCAGGCTTCTTCTCCCTGCTGGTTCAGTTTTACAAGATGGAAATCATAGCCGTTGTTTTGTTTGCTCGTTTGCTGTAATTTGTCGCTCTGAATCGAGCTTCCCGTTATCAGATACTGCTGATCGATAGTTGTGGTGACCTGGCTAAGAAAATCCTGAGTAGAGGATTTGATGTCTTTCTGCCACACCACTTCCTGAGCTAATCCCAGGACAGTGTATAAGGTAAATGCACCGATATAGAATTTTTTCATTCCAATGTTGTTTTCTGAGTTAGTAATTAGTTTCTTAAAACTGCGCGAATTTAACACTTTTTAAGACATGAAAATCAATTTATTGCAGTCTGTAGTAAATCATACTATTTATAATTAAATCTACTTTATACTGCATTGAATTCATCTTATTCTCATACAAAGTTATCTACGCGCAACGACAGAACATGTCGTATTTTCTTATAATGAAAAATAAGTTATGATTATTTAAATAAAAAAGACACTTAATAAAGTGTCTTCCAATTAAATTTTTATTGAACAGTTTTTCAGAGTTCTGCAATTTTTTCAAACAATTTGGGATAGCTGATGACCAGCCCTGCATTATCTACTGAAATCTCTGCTTTAAAATCGTTTTCGATATTTTCATACAGGTATTTATTGGATGCTGTCTTTGTATATTGTTGCTGAACAGGTCTGATATGCTGGTTGAGTACATCAATATAAATCACATCGATTTTTTTTGGATTGTTCTCTTTGAGTTGTAAATTATTGATCGGTAGTGTGTTGGTGAATGGAGTCAAAGAAATATCGATAAACTTAATATCATTGAACTCAGGGTTGATAACATTGTTGATTTCCCATTGATTTTGATTCCTTTTTCCTTCTAATGTTGTTTTAACCTTATTGATCTCAGATTTGATCAGAAAATTCTGAACGATCCAGTTTTTGTCAATGAGGATACTATAGTCTACGGCATAAATTTTATCTTCATAACAGCCTATAATTTTTGATTCTACTATTATATAGTTTTCATCTTTGGTCTGCTCGTTAAAATATTCAAGAGATTGATAAAGAACTCCTTGCCAGATTAATGTTTTCATATAATATTGTTTTTACTTAGTGTAGTATTATCTTATAGAAAGTTGTTAACGGGAGATTCTCCGTTTCCGGATTCTGCTTAATGTTTCTCTTGCTATGCCCAGAAATGAGGCCAGCTGGGTGAGAGATATACGTTGGAGCATTTCAGGGTATTTAGTTTCAAGATATTCCAGTCTTTCCTGTGCTGTATAAAGTTTGAATAGATTAGAAAATTCTTCCAGCCTGGAGGCAAACTGACGGATGCAATGACGCCCCAATGTTTCAATTTCCGGATTCTTTCCAGCTGCTTCAAATAATTTCTTTTTATCAAAAACTATGGTACAAAGCTTTTCACAAGCGATGATGTTGAATTCAGACTGCTGCCCGCTTCCAAAACTGCTGATATTGGTTGCTATTTCATTCTCAAAGAAAAATCCGGTGTTTTTTATAACTCCATCTATTTCATAATAGCTTTTGCAAAATCCTTTATCAACGTAAAATAAAGACTGGCAGATTTCTCCTTCCTGTAACATCAGTTCATTTTTCTTATAATGCCTTTCCGATAAGGCCGGTTGAAGCATCATCCAACTTTCATCAGAAAATGAGGTAAGGGATCTGATGTATTTCAGAAGATTTTGCATGATATTGAGTGATCCTGTTTCTGCGAAAGTAGTGAAATTGCCAGAAATTACTTGTATAAGTATGTTTTTCCCCAGTAATTGAGCGTAAAAAAGAGCGGTAAAAACCGCCCCCAACAAGATTCTATCTAACAAAATATTTTACATATAAACGCATCCACATCCGGTTTCCCATTCCTGGCAAAGGCGCATAGGTTCATTACAGCCAGGATTACCACCGCCGCCGCCGGAAACTCTGTAACAGGTACCATCGCTGCAATAATATGAGCCAATGGTTGGCGGACAATTACCATCCATATCACATAGTGCATAAGGTGTGTCACCACCACTGATCAGCACAAGCTGATTTCTCTTTAATTTTTTTAAATTTTTCATAGTAATCATGTTTTAATTTGTTGATTACTAATGTATAGAAAAATTAGCACACCAGCAAGTGTTTTAATTAAAGAGAATTGAAATATTTTATGATAATACCATATCATAGATCTATTCCACATCTAAGGTCATAAAAAGAGCGATTTCTTCTGTATTATTATATAGTCTTGTATTCAGTCCGGTAATATTGAATCCCATTCTTCTGTAAAATTGAATAGCAGGATAGTTGGTATTCTGTGTTTCGAGCTCAATAACTCTGCAGTTTAATTTTCTGGCTTCTTTAATGGCGCTTTTAATCAGCACAATCCCGATTCCCTGTCGTCTGTGTTTTTCATCGATAAGGATATTTTCAATGTAAAAACTGTTATTCCATGACCTTTGCTCACAGATAATCCAGCCTGCAAGCTCTTCATTCACATAAGCACCGAAAGAATTACCTTGTTCAATAATAGTATGGAGTTCTTCCAGATCTTCAGAAGTGGTTTCCCATATTTTGGTATAAGGGAAAGTCTTTTCTTTTAAACTAAATTCAAAAGAACCTCCAAATTCAATAGAAGAAACTGAATATATTCTGTCTGTTATATAGCCGTTATGTCCCCATTCTAGGGTGGGATTGGAGACTAATTTTTGTAATTTTCTTATTTCCACATCAGATATTTTTAAATGTATTGAATTTCAGTATAGGTTTCTATTAGATAATTATTGAGATCTTTTTATTGTTTTTATACCAAAGTTTCTTTGAAGTACGAGTATGCGCTTAGAATCATTCTTTTAAAATTAGAGGTTAAAAAATTGAATAAGTCTTGATAAACCAAATTGAAATTTAGGCTTTTCATAATCTTTATCAGGATTGTATATTTTAATTTCAACTTTATTTCTGTCTTTGATTACAAGTCCGGAATGATTTTCAAGATTAGAATTAATTCGTTCCAATAATCCCAATTGAAGCATTACATCTAATATTCTCTCTCCGTCTGCAAAATCTTCATAAATAGTAATGGGAAGAGGTCGGTACTTAGGTGTGGATTTAATATAAAGAGAAAAAAAATAAGGGTCAAGGTCTCCAAATTCCATCCCAAACATAAATGGAACTTCAATTTCCTGTTTTGTAGTTACATTTTGAAAATAACAATGATAACCATGAAGGAAATATCTCCATTTCCCTACTTTTCCACTCTGAGTTCTTCTACTTCTACCTTTGAAATAATTAAAAGCAAGAAAAGGGAAATCTTTGTTTAGTTTTATTTTCTTCTTTTCAAAAAATAAACTGACCAGTTCTTCTCCAAGTTTTCTATAGTCTTTTGCACATTGTACAAAAAATAATTGGTTTGCAATTATCTCTTCTTTTGTAATCAGTTTTCTTATTTCAATTTTAGGTTCCATTGAATGAATACCAATTATAAAATGAGGAAGATTTTTCTTTAATTGTTCACCATAGTCCTCTCTGATGTGGCGGATAGGATGATCAAAAATTATTCTGATTGTTTTTTGTCTGGGTATATTTCTGAGGGAATCAATACCAGGAAGTTCTTGTATTGATTTTGCAGTTATTACATGAGTAGCTCTTTCCAAAACATTAAATCGATGATTCGTTCAAAATTAAATAAAATTTCACACTCCAAAACTTTCAAAACCCTTAAATTTGTTGTCAATAAAAATTTACTTGGATGCTTAGGAACATTTCAATTGCGGCAGCTACTTTTTTGTCCGTAGTTACAATCAATGCGCAGAAGAACAGAAATACCCAGCTTGAGAGACCAAAATTAGTGGTAGGTCTTGTAGTAGACCAGATGCGTTGGGACTATTTATACCGTTTTTATGGTAAGTATGGAAATGATGGTTTCAAAAGACTTTTGAATACCGGATATTCTTTGAATAATGTACATATTCCTTATGTTCCTACCATTACAGCTTTGGGACACACATGTATCTATACAGGTTCTGTACCGGCTATTCACGGAATTGCAGGAAACGACTGGACGGATAAGGAAACAGGAAAAGGAGTCTATTGTACTGCCGATGAAAGCGTTCAGCCAGTGGGAACAACCAATACAAAAACCGGAAGCCATTCTCCGAAAAACCTTTGGTCTACTACGGTGACTGACGAATTGAGATTAGCAACTAACTTCCAGGGAAAAGTAATCGGAGTTTCTTTGAAAGACCGGGCTTCTATTCTTCCCGCAGGGCATACTCCAAAC
The DNA here is from genome assembly GCF_025949665.1 of Chryseobacterium viscerum. Classification (NCBI taxonomy): domain Bacteria; kingdom Pseudomonadati; phylum Bacteroidota; class Flavobacteriia; order Flavobacteriales; family Weeksellaceae; genus Chryseobacterium; species Chryseobacterium viscerum. The sequence continues at coordinate 610,031 of NZ_JAPDFT010000001.1, forward strand.
GGAGCTTTCTGGTTTGATGACAGCACTGGAAATTTCATTACAAGTTCATGGTATATGAATGACCTTCCTCAATGGGCAAAGTCATTCAATTCTCAGAATCTTCCTGAAAAATTAGTAGCAAACGGTTGGAATACCTTACTTCCGATTAATCAATATACAGAAAGTGCACCAGACAATTCTTCATGGGAAGGCTTGCTGGGAAGTGCAAAAACACCTACATTCCCTTACAGCAACTTAGCAAAGGATTATCAGACTAAAAAAGACAATATCCGTTATACACCTTTTGGAAATACGCTGACATTGAAGTTGGCAGAAGCTTCTGTAGAAGGTGAAAAACTGGGTGGAGATAATATTACAGACTTTTTAGCCATCAACCTGGCTTCTACAGATTATGCAGGCCATAAATTCGGACCGAATTCTATTGAAGTAGAAGATGTTTATATCAGATTAGACCAGGATTTAGCTGAGTTCTTCAATTATTTGGATTCTAAAGTAGGAAAAGGGGAGTACACCGTTTTCCTTTCTGCTGACCATGGTGGAGCACATTCTGTAGGATTCCTTAAAGAACATAAAATCCCGACAGGTTTCTTTGGTGAAGATGCTGAAAAAAATCTGAACCAAAAGCTAAAAGATAAATTCGGAGCTGATAAACTGATCAACGCGATTGATAACTATCAGATTTATTTTGACAGAAAAGTATTAGCAGACAGCAAGCTTGAATTGGATGATGTAAGAAACTTTGCTGTAAAAGAAATTGAGAAAGATCCTACCGTTTTATACGCTGTTTCTGTAGATAAAGTTCAGGAGTCAAGCATTCCGGAGCCGATCAAACAAAGAATTATCAACGGAATCAACAGACAGAGAAGTGGAGATATTCAGCTAATTTCTCATGATTCTATGCTTCCTCCATATTCTAAAACAGGAACTACACACAGTGTATGGAATTCTTACGATTCACATATTCCATTGATCTTCATGGGATGGGGAGTGAAGCAAGGAGAAAGCAATAAAGAATACCACATGACAGATATTGCTCCTACGGTATCTTCTTTACTGAAAATCCAGTTTCCAAGTGGAAATGTAGGAAATCCAATTACAGAAGTTATTGGTAAATAAACCAGAAATTATACTTTATAAAAAAACATTCCAATTTGGAATGTTTTTTTGTTTTCATAGCTTATGATGTTCTTATCATTTGCTGTATCTCTTTATGAAACTTTTTATTCTGTTTTCTGATTTTTACAATAAAATATAAAAGGATAATTACTAAAATAGATCCCAGCAGTATGGATCCAATTTTAATGTAATGATAATAAGATTTCAGTTTTTCACTTTTTAATGCGGTTTCTTTATTATGATTGTCAATTACCTGGTTAATGGATTTCAGTTCATTCTGTTTTCTTTTAAAGCGCATTTCCAGGTATTTTTTATTATACTGCTGATAAAGATTCTGTTGTCCCATAGCAAGATAATTTTCTGCCAATTCCTTGTAAATTCCTTCATTCAGGGTGAGGTCTCCTGTATTTTTACAAAGGTTTTCTGCTTTTAATAAAAGGCTTATAGCGGATTGATTTTCATATTTTTTCTTATGTATTTCAGCAATTCCTTTTAAGGCAAAAGCTTCCAGACTTTTAGCATAATTCTTTCGGGCATTGTTTAAAGACTGCACAAAAGCTTCCTGGGCTTTATCAATTTGATTGAGGTCAAGATAGCAGTATCCAATATTGTAGAAGACTACACTCATGTTGGAGTAAGTAGCTTTCTTTACAGGTACTTTTTCAAAATTCCGTATTGCAATTAAAAATTTTTCCAGTGCAATCTCTGAATTGGACTGGCTCTTGTAAATCATTCCTCTTATGGCGTAGCTCGTAGCAATTTCAACATATTTCACAGGGTTTTTGTCAGGGATTTTAGCAGTATACTGATCCGCTTCGTTCAGTGTTTCAAGGCTCTTGCTGAAAAGTTCCATCTGCTGATATTGTATTGCAACCGAGATAAGAGCTATTGCATGGCTCAGAGGGTCATTGGTTTTCTTTGAAAGTTCCTTTGCTTTCAAAATATATTTTAATGATTCTTCAAAGTTTCTTTTAGCAATATTAGCTGTGGAAAGAAGCTTATAAAGATTAATGGACGTTTTTACATCATGAGATTTTTTTAATAACTGTTCTGCAATTTTAATCGTATTATCAGGATTATCATAAAGATCAAGTTCAGCCTTTCTTATTAAGGCACTATCTGATGTCTTTTTTTGGGCTTTTGTGAAAATACAAAAAGACAACAGGAACAGTGGCAATATTCTTAAAAGTGATTTCATACGGTTTTTGTTTTACTGATTTCCTGAATATAGGCATTGGGAGACATTCCGGTGACGGATTTAAAAACGGTTGTAAAGGCGCTGTGCGATGAAAATCCTGAATATTCGGCAAGGTAGCTCACTTTATAATTAAGAAAGGTAGAATCATTCTTTAATAACTGTACAATATGATTGATCCTTAGCTTATTAATGTATCCGTTGAAATTTTTCTCCTTGTTATTGATTACTTCAGAAAGGTATTTTGGATTAATTTCCATTTGAGAAGAAAGCATAGATAAAGACATATTTTTATTCAGATATCTGTTGGATTTTTCAAACTCTTCAAGTTTCTGAAGGATTTCATCTTCTTTTCCCCGCGACATTTTAGTGGTAACGGCATCTTTTGTTGTTGAAAAAGCTTTATTTAATAAGACGGGTTGAAGTTTCTCATTGCTTTGTTTCTCAAAGAAATCAAATTGCTTTTTTAAATCTTTATTTTTGCTTTTAGTTATTAAAAAATAAGTGAACAGACCAACAACTATCAGGAACAGAGCGAGAATCAGAGGTAAGAAAGACTTAAGAAACATCAGTTTTTGAAATTCAATACTTTTATTCTGATTGGTTTCAACAAGTTTTATAATATATCGTATCCCTTCTTTCGAGCTTGCATCGGTTTTTGTTTTTAAATCATTGTAAAGTTTATTGTATTGATGGTATTTTACATCATTATGAAGTGCATAATAGCTGCGGGATAATGATTCATAGATTTTAATTTTTAAATTATTAAAAGGTAAATTTTCAATCAAAAAAAGTCCGGCCTCCAGTTTCTCAACAGAGGTTGTATAATCCTGTTTCAAAAAATAGTACTGGGACAGACTCTCATAAGCTAAAGCTAAAAGAAATGGCTGGTTTTTCTGGTGCTCAAGATCAGAAATAATACTTTCTATAAGCACTTTATATTTAACCATTCTATTTTGTTTCAACAGATAGGCAGAATGGAAAATTCTGTTTTCCGTTTTTAATATTCTGTTTTCTTCATTATCATTGTTAAGGTATTGGTTACTTTTATCAAGGTTTTTGAATGCTGCAGGATAATCTTTATTGATTCCCGAGTTCAAAGCTTGCAGTTGGTACAACTTTGCTGTGGTTATTCTTAATGCAGGATCGTTACTTTTAAGAAGCTTTTGATCAGATAAAAGCTGGGAGATAATTCTTTTTGACTGATTGTAAAGCCCCAGGTTTTGGTACTGATCAGCAAGATTATAATCACTGAAAATCTGCATAAAATAAGAAAGTTCATTTTTGGGATCGGAATCTTCTTTCTGAGCAAAAATGTTCACAGACTGTACGTAATCGCCTTTCATGGCAAAAGCTTGTGAAATAATGTTTTGCAGTACAATTTTATGCTCTGTATTCTGATCGCTTACAAGGATTCCTTGAGTATAACTGATGCATTCGTCAGAATTCTGATACAATTTCAGAAATGCCTTATCTGCCAGAATTTTAAAGTCCGGACCTGACTGTCCATTGGTAATAAAAGAACAGCAAATGAAAAGAAACAGCAGAATTCTTCTACTTTTTTGAAATAATTTTTGTCTTGATAATTTGTTTTTTGTGTTTTTTTGAATAGTTCGGGTAAAATCCATATTCAAAATAATGTTTTGTATCTGTTTGATTATTATTTGTTTAAAAATTAAACTCTTTTAAAATTCACGAATTATGAAAGCCTCTTTCTTTGGATAGGGAAAATATTGTATTAATATTGTTTTCACCAATTCGAGATGCTAAATATAATAAAATATGAAAAATTTTTACAGAATGTCAATGAAAATATTGACGGCTTGTCTTTTTCTGAAATTTGGCTTTGCAGAAGCGCAGCTTACTGTAATAGGTTTAGGAAATTATAATGTAGGCGCAGTTTCAGATAATGGAGTGGTAAGTATGCATACAAGTGCAGGCGGAATATATAAATGGAATGCAGCAGGCGGACTTGTACAGATAGGTTCAATATCAAACGGATACCCAGCTGCAGGCAGAACAATTGTTTCGAATGACGGAAGCAAAATATCGTCTTCGGTTACAAATTCTGCAACGGGATTTAATGAAATATCTACTTATGATGTAGCTACTTCCACATGGGTAAACAGAGGCGGGCTGGTTCCTACCGGTTGGGATGGCAGTGTAAGTTCTACATGGGGAATGTCACCTAGCGGAAATACTATTGTAGGGCTAGGATTCCTTACTGCAGCGAATGCACATGCTGTGAAATGGGATGAAGTAAACGGAATGGTTGATCTGGGAAGTATAGTTGCCGGACGAAGCTCAAGAGCAAATGCAATCAATGCGGCAGGAACGGTAATCGTAGGTTGGCAGGACGAACCCACAGGCACAAGAAGTGGTGCAAAATGGCAGGATGGAGTAGAAAGTTTTATTACAGATAATAACGGAAATCATGTAGGAGAAGCAGGTGGAATTTCTGCAGACGGAAATACGATTATAGGAGCAGCAAATCCTAACCCTTATGTTTGGAATGCTGCAAGCGGACTGACTTATATAACGCACCCTAATGCTTCAGCTAGTTTCAAAGGAGGAGCTACAGGAATTTCGGCTGACGGAACAAAGGTTATTGGATATTACAGAGCATTTGGAGCACCTCCGATGTCGGGAGAAGGCTTTATCTGGACTTCAGCTGCCGGAAGAGTCAATCTGAATACTTATGCAGTATCCTTAGGAATTGCTACGAATGGAATAACAATGGGACTTCCTCTGGCGATTTCACAAGACGGAAAGAAAATTGCCGGATCGGGAACGAATGCTTCAGGTCAAACAATAGCTTTTTATCTGGATACTTCTGAATTTTTATCCGTAAATGATATGGTGAAAGATAAAAACAATATTGGCATTTATCCTAATCCAGTGGCTGACATTCTATATTTTAAAGGAACAGGAAAAATAGAGAAAGCAGAAATTTACAATTTGGTTGGACAAAGGGTGAAATCATTCAATACTGTGGAAGGACAGATGGATGTTTCATCCTTGTCAAAAGGAGAGTATATTCTGCAATATTCTGTGAAAGGAGAAAAACAACAGAATTATAAATTTATAAAGAATTAAAACATATAAATAGTAATATTAGTGGGATGTATGGCCGTTTTCAATATTGAAGGCGGCTGTTTTTTTGTTTATTGGATTAGGAAGATAGGTTTTTCCCCGGTTTTGGGCGAATACATATAAAAAACTATCTTTGCAAAAATTTTGGTTTCCAGTATTTTGGAATGAAAAGGGAATCGGGTGTAACTCCCGGACTGTCCCCGCAACTGTAAATCGCAATAAAAGTTTCTGCAAACAGCCACTGTTTAAAACGGGAAGGAGCAGAATGCGAAAGTCAGGAGACCTGCCGGAATTATAATAAAAAACATATTGCTTTCGGAGGAAAAGTAAAAAAGTATGGATATAAAAAGATCTTTAGTACTGCTTTTTTCATCTTATGGCTGTTTTCTTTTTGCACAAGAGAAAACCATTGACACTATTTATGTCTTCGATAACCAGATGAATAGGGTGAAACTTTTTCATCCCGTAAAAATAATTTCGGCAGAAGAGGCCGAAAAAAACTCCAGTAATCTTTCGGAACTCCTGAGATTTCAGTCACAGGTTTTTATTAAAGAAAATGGCCGCGGAGCTGTTTCTTCACCCTCTTTTCGGGGAACAACTGCCCAGCAGACCGCTTTTGTCTGGAATGGAATTAATATCAACTCCAATTTTTTAGGACAGGGAGATATTAATAATATTGCTTTGTTCGGATATGATCAGATCGGTATAAAAGCCGGTGGAGGAAGTGTAGTGTATGGAAGCGGAGCTATCGGGGGAAGTATTCACCTGAATAACACCCTTGATTTTAATAAAGGTTTCCATGGTTCTTTATTTTCTGAGGTTGCTTCTTTTAATACCTATAATAATTTTGTAAAAGGTTCTTACAGCAATGATAAGTTCAGTTTTAAAGCTTCCGGAAATTATTCTGTAAGTGAAAACAATTATGAGGTAAGTGATCTGAACTACATCAACAGAAATGGGAATTACTACAATACCACATTCAATGCAGGTGCATCCTATAAGATAACCAACGATCATAAAATTTCTTGGCAGAGCCAGTTTTTCGATTCTTCGCAGCATTATCCTGTGTATGAAGAAACGGGAACAAAAACAAAGTATAAAACTCAAAGTATAAGAAGTCTTCTTTCCTGGGACTGGAATAAAACAAAGTTCAGCAACTCTTTTAAAGCTGCCTATACAGAAGAAAACTTTCAGTATTTCGGTTCGCTAAACCAACCTAAATCAAGTGGTGGAACAGGGAAAAACTATATCTTTAAAAATGATTTCAATTATTTCCTGAATTCTAAGTGGAATTTTAATCTTATCGGAGAATTTCAGGTCAATAAAGGTGAAGGATATCAGAGCGGAATATCCAGTGTCAGCAGAAATATTGGCTCTGTTTCCGGATTGCTGCGGTATTTTGCTACTAAAGACCTGCGTTTTGAAGGTGGATTTAAAAAAGATTTTGTGGAAGATGTGAAGTCTCCGTTTATGTATTCATTCTCCGGAAAATGGAGTGCCGCAAAATGGTATGATGTAAGTATTAATGTGTCAAAAAACTTCAGATATCCGTCATTCAATGACATTTATTATGAACCGGGAGGAAATAAAGATCTGAGACCAGAAACGTCTACCCAGTTTGATATGGTGAATGAGTTCAAAGCGGGAGATTTCAGACTTACTTTGTCTCCTTATTATATGAACGTTACAGATCTTATTGTATGGCTGCCTACTGCTTTAGGATATTGGCAGGCATTTAATGTCAATAAATCTGAATCTTACGGATTAGAATCTCAGCTGTCTTTCAGTAAACAGTTTGGAAATCATAGAATCCGTGCGAACGCCGGGTACTATTATGCAAAATCTATTGATAAAGAAACGAAGATGCAAAGACCTTACGTTCCCATGCACAGAGGAATGGCCAATGTAGATTATGAATATGGTTTCTTTAAATTCTTTGCACAGGGACTACTGAATGGCGTTACTTATACCACAAGTGACGAAAAGAGATCAGATGCCATAGATCCTTATTTTCTTTTAAATATGGGTGTTTCCGCAACGCTAGCAAAAAAATACACTTTAGGGTTTAAAGTGAATAATCTAACGAATACTTATTATAAAACAGTTTCTTTCTATCCTTTACCAAAAAGAAACTACAGTGTGTATGCAGCAATAAATTTTTAAAAAATTAAATTGAATAAATTATGAAAATAACTAAACTTTTAACTGTATTATTTGCAGTGGTTTTATTGTTTAACATGTCTTCATGTACAAGTGACTCTGCGGAGTTTGAAATGTCTCCCATCACTTACCAGAACGGATATTTTATCTCTAATGAAGGAAACTTCAACAGCCAGGGAGCTAAAGTAACATTCCTGACAAGAGATTTAAGTATGAAACAAGATGATGTGTATGGTTATAACAATAATAAAGAAATCCTGGGTGACGTTCTTCAGACCATTGGTCTTAACGGAAATAAGGCTTATCTTGTCATCAATAACTCAAACAAAATTGTTGTAGTAGATCGTTATACATTCAAAAAATTAGCAGTAATTACAGATCAGATTGATAATCCAAGAGGAATTGCTTTTGCGAATGACTTTATCTATGTTGCCAACCTGAATTTCTCTACGAATGCAACAAGTGTAACGAAATATAAAGTTTCTGACTATTCATTTGTAAGCAAAATCACTATGACAGGCGGTGCTGATAAAACAGTAGAAGCAGGTGGAAATGTTTTTGTACAAAATGCTACATCAGGATTCGGAAATATGATTACTTATATCAATGCTTCTAACGACAGTAAAACTGAAATTACTGTTCCGAATGGTAAAATTAACAGTACTGTTTCATACAAATCTAATGTTTACACCATTTCTTCTACAGCTACAGATTCTTATATCTACAAGATTACGAGCACTGGAGCAATGACACCGGTAATTACCCTGACAGGAATTCCAAGTGCTACCAATCTTCAGATTGATAATGATAAAATCTACTTCAGCTCTGCCAATAAAGTGTATACAACTGGTTTAGCTACTCCAACAGTTCCTTCCAGCCCATTATTAACAGCTGCGGATGGAGGTCCTTACCTTACACTTTACGGATTTAACGTTATTGACGGAAGAATTTTTGCATCAGACGTTCACCAGTTTACAGCAGAAAGTGAGATGGTAATATATTCAGGAACTACTGGTAACAAAATGGGATCTATTAAAACAGGAGGTCTTGGAGCTAACGGAACTTTCCTGAACCCATAATAATTTATCACACTTCTAAAAAATAATTTTTTATTTTTTCATCATTTGTGTTTTTTTCCGGCCGGTTTCTTTGGAAACCGGCCGGCTTTGTTTTATATCTGTGTATGAAAAAGCCCGGCGGGATGGAACATCCCGCCGGGCTTTTTTAATATTATCTATAGATTAAATTAAATTGTTAATCCAAGTTTTTCTGCTTCAGCAATGACAAACTTTGTGGCTTCCTCTTTTTCATTTGGAATTTCACCTTCCAGAATGGCTTCTTTTACTTTCTCTTTCAGAATACCAATTTCACGGCCGGGCTTAAGATTAAACATTTCCATAATCTCTTCACCAGTAATAGGCGGCTGAAAATTTCTTACCTGATCTTTTTCTTCCACTTCTTTGATCTTCACGGCTACATATTCAAAGTTTCTTTTGAATTTCTCCTGCTTTTTAGAGTTTTTAGTAGTAATATCGGCTTTACAAAGAGTAAAAAGATCTTCAAGGTTTTCACCGGCATCAAATAAAAGTCTTCTCAATGCAGCATCTGAAGCATCATCAGTGATCAGAGCAATAGGTCTGGATGAAAGTTTTACCATTTTCTGCACATATTTCATATCACTTCCTAAAGGTAATTTTAATCTTTGAAAAAGTGTTTTCACCATTTTTGAACCCAAAAATTCATGTCCGTGAAATGTCCATCCCGTTCCTTCTACGAATTTTTTTGTAGGGGCTTTCCCAATATCATGGAGCAGGGCAGCCCAGCGAAGCCAAAGATTATCTGTATTCACAGAAATATTATCTACAACTTCCAGCGTGTGGTAAAAGTTATCCTTGTGGGTTTGTCCTTCCACTTCTTCCACTCCTTTCAGTTCGATCAGTTCCGGAATAATCAGCTTCATAAGACCAGTTTGTTCCATGAGTTTTAATCCGACAGAAGGTTTTTCAGAAAGCATAATTTTGTTAAATTCTACCATGATTCTTTCCATAGAAACAATCTTGATTCTTTCTGCTTCCTGCTGGATAGCCTGAAGAGAGTTTTCCTCGATTTTAAAATTTAAAGTTGAAGCAAAACGTACCGCTCTCATCATTCTTAACGGATCATCAGAATAGGTTTGAGCTGGTTCTAAAGGAGTTCTTAAAATTCCTTTTTCAAGATCTTCAACCCCATTGAACGGATCTACCAGTTCTCCGAAGTTCTCTTTATTTAAAGAAATAGCCATCGCATTGATGGTGAAATCTCTTCTTTTCTGATCATCTTCCAGACTTCCGCCTTCTACTTCCGGTTTTCTGCTGTTTTCGGTGTAGCTTTCTTTTCTTGCTCCCACAAACTCAAGCTCAAGTTCTTTGTACTTGATCATGGCCGTTCCATAAGTTTTGAATACGGAAACCTTTAATTTAGGATCTATATCATGAGCTACACTCTGGGCAAGCTCAATACCGCTTTGCTCTGTTACAAAGTCTATATCTGTGGAAGCTTTTCTGTTCATCAGAAGATCACGCACATAACCACCCACAATATATACAGACTGATTATTCCTTTCTGCTGCTTCAGAAATTATTTTAAAAAGTTTTAAATTCTTATTTTGACTAAGATTAATTTTCATCGTTGATAATAGTGACAATTTCTACCCATGTAACTCATTAATCATAATGAGCATACATTTTACTAATTTTTCCATCTTCATTAAAAAACATGACTTCAACAGCATGTTTATCCATAATCGACTTATAAAATAATGCTACTGAATCTACTCCCGCTGTAGAATGAATAAGATCAAAGTGGAGATTTGGAAACTTATCCAAGGCTTTTTTCCAATATTTGCGGACGGCTTCTTTTCCCTTTAAAGAACTTTCTTTACCACCTGTAGCCATCGCTATCATGGGAGTTGTAATCTCAATATCATCCGAATAATGGGAGAGTATATCCTCTAAATCATGAGAATTCCATGCATTAATCCACATTTGAGCAAATTCCTGATGATTCATAGCAAATAATTTATGAGTTGAGTTTGCAAAGATAGAATTAAAAAAAAGAAATCCTGCCGATATGAACTGACAAGACTCTAAAAAATACACATAAATACTCAGGATTTTTATTCCCGAAGCACTTTTATTCTATTGTCATTCCATATTTTGATCACCGATGAACCAGAATATTTTGAAACTTTTTCTCTGTCTTCTTCCACAGCATAATCCACAAGGCTGATCATTTCCTCAGAAATATCAGAGAATTTCAACGGGCTTTTCTCGCCACTGAAATTGGCAGAGGTAGATACCAAAGGTCTGTTCAGTTTTGTAATCAGTTTTTTACAGAAATCATTTTTCACTAATCGGATTCCGATGCTTCCATCTTCTGCAAGAAGTTCTTTGGGCAAACCTCTTGGATTTTCATAAACAATCGTTACCGGTTTTTCGCTAAGATCAATAATTTCCCAGGCTATCTCAGGAACATCCACCAGATCCTGAAGTCTTTTCTCAGATTCTACAAGGATGATCATAGATTTATTTTTTTCGCGCTTTTTGATGTCAAAAATTTTATTGACAGCTTCTATATTGGTAGCATCACAACCTATTCCCCAGATCGTATCTGTAGGATAAAGAATTGTTCCGCCGGATTTTAATATTTCGATAATATGTTCCATAGTTGTATGTGGGTTCAAAGAGTGGATAAAGGTAAAAAATCTATGAATTTTAGGCAAAAAAATGGGATATAAATGTGATGATATTAATTGGTTTTGGTTAAAGCCAATGAGGAATGTATCATTTGAAAACAGGCTAAATCCCATTCCTATTGGTGTCTTTTTACGCCACAATTAAATGTTGTTAATTCAATAAATTATGGTAGAGGATGTTATTTATTTTATTCAATAGAAATGGGCTTTAGCCCATTTAAGCAATATGCCTAAATCTCTTGGCTTCAGCCAAAACTTACTCAGATTTTAAAATTATATTTTTCAACAAATTCCTTATATTCCTCACCGAAACTTTTTTTCTGATGATGCTTTTCCTGATTTTTAATGTAATTTCTTACGGTTTCTACCATGGATTCAGAAACGGACACCGCGAAATATTCATCCTGCCAGGAAAACGTTCCTTTTACAAGATCATTCTTATTAATCCAATGAGAAGATTCTCCTTTTAATAACTGTACGATTTTCTCTATATTTTGATTTGAACCCAAGGAAATTAGGCAGTGACAATGGTCTGAATATCCATTAATCATATCTAAAAATATTTCTTTTTCTGTAGCATATTCTTTAATATGTTTCCAGACTTTGAGACGTGTGTCGAATGTGTCAAGAAAGGGATCTCTGTTTCTTGTAGAGAAAACAAGATGAATGTAAATTTTGATAAAAGCCATTTGTGTTGTTTTATCAAAAATAGTATTTATTTAATAAGTTTTGGCTAAAGCCGATGGAATGGTATATAATATGAAAAACGGGCTAAAGCCCGTTCCTATTGATGTTTTTTATGACGTAATTTGTTGATCAAATAAATTATTATAGACGTTATTTTATTCAATAGAAATGGGCTTTAGCCCATTTAAACAATAGACATATACCACGGCTTTAGCCAAAACCTATAATAATCCAACATTAAACTTAACTTTCTACATCCATCCCAACTTCGATAAATACCTTTCTTCAATAATATTCAGGTGATGGTAATTGTGCCCTACAATTAGTTTTCCGATGGTTTCTACAGTGATTTCGTGGCCATTGGCTGTACCTGTATTTTGTAAAGCAGAAGGTTGAAGTGTTTCTAATAAAATCTGCGAAGATTTTCTCACCAGCTTGTACTCTTCCAAAAGAGATTCAAGTGTTCTTTCACCGGCAAAAGACTGGTCAGCATATTCATTTTCATCAAATCCTGGAAGATTGTTTTTGTCTCCTCTTGCGAAAGCTAATATTCTGTATTGAAAAACTCTTTCTGTATCTGATAAATGGAGTAGAAGTCCTTTTAATGTCCATTTTCCTTCTGCATAAGCGAAATGAGATTGTTCTTCGGTAAGGTTGGAATAAATCCCTGTTGTTTTGTCTGCTGATATCTGCAGTTCGTTGATCCAGTTTCCTGATGGAATCTGATCTAAATATCTTTGAATATATTTTTGAAAATCGGTCATGTTATTTTTTTGTTTTTAGTGTTGGTTTTGGGATTCGAGGTTTTGAGATCCGAGATGGAGAATATTATGTATAAATTACTTATTACTCATTACTCATGATTAGTCCACTCGTAGAAATTCACGGAGTCATACAATTCAAATCCACAGGCTGGATACAGCTGATTTCCTACATCATTGCTTTTTCCTGTCTCCAGAAGGATACCACATGCTTTTGACGAGTGGCAGAGTTCCTTAGATTCTTCAATCAACTCTTTAGAAAAGCCTTTTCCTCTATAGTTTTCATTCACATAGAGATCATTCAGCAGCCAGTAGCGCTGCATTCTTGTAGACGAAAATATCGGGTATAATTGTACGAAGCCTGTTAGTTTACTATTTTCTTCTGCAACAAAAATTTCAGAATCTTTATTTTCAAGTCTTTCCTGAAGGAAATTGGTCGAGGCAGGAATGTCTGAAGTCTTATGATAGAATATTCTATACTGGTCAAATAGTTCAGCCAGCTGAGGCAAGTCGGAGATGACTGCTTTTCTTGTGTTTTTCATATTATTAGTGATGGTTATAATAAAATGAGAAGGATTTTTAATAACCCCTCTCATTTTAGTTTATGGTATGTTAAGAAAAAGCTTTCTCTAAATCTGCAATAAGATCCTCAGCATCTTCAATACCTACACTTAAACGAACAAGGTCATCAGTGATTCCCAATTCAGCACGTTTTTCTGCCGGGATTGAAGCGTGAGTCATCAGAGCAGGATGGTTAGCTAAAGATTCCACTCCTCCTAAAGATTCTGCAAGTGTGAATACTCTTACTTTCTCTAAGAATTTGATTGCATCTTCTTTCTTTCCGGATTTGAAAGTGAATGAAACCATTCCTCCTGATTCCTTCATCTGAGATTTTGCCAGTTCATACTGTGGGTGAGATTCCAATCCTGGATAAATTACTTTATCTACAGCTGGATGGGTCTCCAGATATTTTGCTACAGCAAGTCCGTTGTCAGAATGTCTCTGCATTCTTAATGCCAGTGTTTTGATTCCTCTCAATACAAGGTAAGAATCGTGAGGCCCTAAAATACCACCACTCGCAAACTGAATAAAGTGAAGTTTATCTCCCAGTTCAGCATCTTTAGCAATAAGCGCTCCTGCAATCACATCAGAGTGTCCTCCTAAATATTTTGTTGCAGAGTGCATCACGATATCAGCTCCCAAATCAATAGGTCTCTGGATGTAAGGTGTCGCAAAGGTATTGTCTACCGCTACTAAAATATCTTTTCTTTTCGCAATCTCTACTACTGCTTTGATGTCTACCAATTTCATCAATGGGTTAGTTGGTGTTTCTACCCAGATCAGCTTAGTTTTATCAGTGATAACATCTGCAATTTTAGAAACATCGTCAAAATTCACGAAAGTAAACTTCAGCTGATATTTTTCGAAAAGTCTTGTGAACATTCTGTAAGTACCACCATAAAGATCATCTACAGCAATTACTTCATCACCAGGGTTTAATAATTTCAAAACACAGTCGATGGCAGCAAGACCAGAACCGAAAGCTAAACCCCTCGCTCCATTTTCAATACTTGCCAAAGAATCTTCCAATGCCTGTCTTGTAGGGTTGGCTGCTCTTGAATATTCATATCCGGAATGTACTCCAGGGCTTTTTTGTGCAAACGTAGAGGTTAAAAATACAGGAACATTTACAGAACCTGTTGCAGACTCATGGTGCTGCCCTCCGTGAATTACTTTTGTATTAAAATTCATAATTTTTTGCTTTAGGCTTGAGCATTAAGCAATAGAATATATTACTTAAGCCCATTGTTTTTTATTAAAATTTGCTCTAACTGAATACAAAAAGCTTACCGCTTACCGTCCCCAGTTTATCACAATTGTATTTTTTTACTTAATAGCAGATTTTACAGCAAACTCTTCTGCAATTTCTTCCATCCATTGCGCCACATCCTCTTCACCTGTCGCTCTCTGATAAGTGCTTCCTAAAGATATTAAAATCTGGTGGATAAACATCTTCATTTGATCTACAGGCATTTCTTTAGTCCAAAGATCAATTCTTAATGCCTCTCTTGTCTTATCATCCCATACAGAAATCATGGTTGCTTTGGTATCTTGTTTATCAATACCTCCGTCCTGAGCGTTCCATGTAATATTTTCAGGCACATGATTTTCATCAAGTTCTACATCTATCGTAATCTGAGTCTTTCTCATTTTTTCTAAATTCTAAATTTTCTATTGTTTAAGTTTCGGTTTATAACCAGATTCATTAAAAATGGTAGTTGCATCCATTTTCAGGAAAGCAGTAAGTTTTGTCTCAGGCTTTTCCTTAAGGTATGTTTTACAGATCTGCCATCCCGTAAAAATTCCGATTTGTGGTGAAGATTCATTATCAATCTCCGTATAAAATTTCGAGAATGGTCCAGGTGATATGAAACGTTCTCCCAATCTCGGATCATCTCCGAAGATCAGATTGCTTTCTACAAAATAATTCCAGATATTGGCCTCATTACCCGTTGCCCATTCATACTGCTTTTTGGTATAATTTATTTTCAGATAATCAGGAGTATCCGGAAGAAAAGCGTCCTGAAGAATCATTACTTTTCCGTTCAGAATGATCTGATCAATAAATTTCTGGTGATCTGGGGATTCTGTTACAATATTTTCAGCAAAAAGCTGTGATACTTTTGGAACAATATTCTGCGGGTTCATCGATTTTTGAAAATACAGTTCCAGTCCCTTATAATTAGGATTTCCGTCACCCATAAAACCGGTAACATCTATGAATAGAAGGTTTCCTTTCTGATCATAAAATATAGGATCCTGAATCATCTGTAATGCAGATGAAAATAAATATACTTTGGGGCTTTTGAACTGTGGGAAATAATACTTGATATGTGAGAATAAACTCTTCAGCTCCGTTTCTAATGTAGCCTGATTTATTTTTCCAATGGCTTCCTTATAGATTTTGATCTCTTCAGCATCCATTCTCCTTTTTTCGAAATCTGCATCTGAAACACTTCCCTGAAACCATGGAAATTTAGCTTTAAACTGCTCCAGTGGAACATTCGGATTATAAAATTCTTTGGAAATATCTGTTACATCAACTTTTTCGGTAGTTTCTTTAACTTCTACCTTCCATTGATTTTCAGTTTCTTTTTTGCAGGAAACAAGTCCGGCAGCTAAAATAGAAGAAAGCGCAATATATCTAAAAATCTTCATTATTTTTACATGGAATTTAAGTTTACAAAAATAAGGATTAAATACACAATTCATGATGAAAATTAAAATAATTACAACCCTTTGCCTTATTTGGGGACTTTCTTTTTTCTATGGGCAAAAGCTTGAATTTAAAGATAAAAACTTTGAAAAAGCAGTCCTTGAAAATTTTGATCTGAATAAAAACGGAATACTTGAACCCCTGGAAGCTGGGACAGTTACGAATCTGTTCCTTGTTCAGAAAGGAATTACTTCTACGGAAGATCTGCACTTTTTCAAAAATGTGAAAATGATTGTTATAGATGATAATACGATACAGAATATTGTAGTAAACAATCTGGATCAACTGGAATTGTTTTCCTGTACAGGGTGTAAGATTTCTTCATTCAAAGCAGAAAATTTGAAAAATTTAAGTTCTTTATACCTGGATAATAATCTCTTGGAAGGTATTTCGCTTAATGGAATTCCAAAAATTGACCAATTAACATTATCTTTAAATCAATTGAAAACAATTGATCTGACTCAGTTTAAAGCATTAAGGAAACTGAATTTAGAACATAATAAGCTTCAAAAAATTGATATTTCCTGGAATCCGGCTCTGCAAACCCTGAACGTAATGGGAAATAAAATAAAGGAAACGGATATCAAAAAAGGGATAAAAATAGATGTTGCCATTTTTGGAGTTGGAGAGTAAAAACTAATGAGTATGAAAATAGAAACAAAACGACTTATTTTAAGAAAACTTGAAGAGACAGATGTAGAACGTATTTTTCTTTTGGATTCCAATCCTGAGGTGATGAAATATCTGGGTAAACCTGCGGCAACAAAAGAAGAATCGAAAGAAGTGATCCAAATGATTCGGAAGCAATATGAAGAAAATGGTGTGGGAAGGCTTGCTGTTATTGAAAAAGAAAGCGGATTGCTGATAGGATGGTGTGGTTTAAAATTACTGACAAAACCTATCAATGGTTACAAAAATGTACTGGAATTGGGATATCGTTTTATTCCAGAGTTCTGGGGAAAAGGATATGCCACTGAGACCACTGAAAGAACACTTGAATATGGTTTTATTGAGCTAAATGCAAATGTAATTTATGCTTATGCCGATTCCGGAAATACAGGCTCAAGATATATTCTTGGGAAACTGGGTTTTGAAAATATTGGAGAATTTGAAGAAGATGGGGTGATGTGCTCATGGTACGAACTGAAGCGTGAAAAATATATACAAAAATGATTACCATAAGACAGGAAGAGAAAAAAGATCATCATCAGGTCTTTCAACTTACGGAAGAGGCCTTTAGAGAAATGGAACACAGTGATCATCAGGAGCAGTTTCTGGTGGGAAAATTAAGAAGATCTGAAGCATTTATCCCGGAATTATCATTAGTGGCAGAAGATGAAAACGGAACAATTGCAGGGCATATTCTGTTTACAAAAATTAAAATTGTTAATGATAACGCATCTTTTGATTCCCTTGCATTGGCCCCTGTTTCCGTAAAACCTGAATTTCAGAATCAGGGAATCGGTGCGAAATTGATTCTTCAGGGACATCATATTGCTCAAGAGCTGGGATATGAATCGGTAATACTTATAGGGCACGAAAAATATTATCCACGCTTTGGTTACAAAAAAACAAGTAATTTTGGGATTTCTTTTCCATTCGATATTCCGGAAGAAAACGGAATGGCTGCAGAATTGGTAAAAGATGGATTAAAAGATAAAAAAGGAGTGGTGAAATACCCTCAGGAATTTGGAATAGACTAAAAAATATAAACGATGCAGACACAAAAAGTGATAGATCATATTGTAAGCTGGTTAAAAGATTATGCCACAAAAGCAAAAGTGAATGGATATGTAATTGGAGTTTCAGGAGGAGTAGATTCAGGGGTTGTTTCTACATTGGCAGCAATGACAGGCCTGAAAACATTACTGATCGAAATGCCGATCCGTCAGAAAGCTGATCAGGTAGACCGTGCAAAAGATCATATGAATGACCTTAAATCCAGATTCCCCAACGTTGAAACAATGTCTGTAGATCTGACGCCTGCTTTTGAGGAGCTGTACAAAACTTTCGATGTAAAAGATGATCTGTTTCCTAACGAGAAACTGGCATTTGCCAACACAAGAGCCCGCTTGAGAATGCTTACCCTGTATTATTATGGACAGATAAATGGCCTTTTGGTAGGGGGAACCGGAAATAAGGTGGAAGATTTCGGGATAGGATTTTATACAAAATATGGAGATGGCGGAGTAGATGTCTCTCCCATTGCTGACCTTTATAAAACTGAAGTATATGAACTTGCCAGAGGGTTGAATCTGATCAAAAGTATTCAGGAAGCAATTCCTACAGATGGACTTTGGGATGTAGACAGAACAGACGAGCAGCAGATTGGTGCTACGTATCCGGAACTGGAGAAAATCCAGAAAGAATACGGAACCAAAACGGCTGATGACTACGAAGGAAGAGATAAAGAAGTTTTTCAGATCTTCGACAGAATGCATAAAGCTGCAAAACACAAAATGGACCCTATTCCTGTTTGTGATATTCCTGAAGAGTGGAGAGCATAAAATATTATTACATTAAATACTAGTTATGAACGGTAAAATAAGATCCCTGTTTTTTATTTGTCTGGGACTCCTTTTCGGAATGGCTGTAATGTATGTTTACAGAAATTTTATTGAAGATAAAAAAGATCAGACAGGTCCTGTAAAAAAGGAAACGGTGAACTATAGCAGTACCACCCCGGATGGTGCATCCAATAATGGGAATTCATCTGCTCAGGTTTCTATAGATCAGCTTACAGAGGAAAAAACGGTGATCAGCTATGTGAAACAGAATCATAAACTTCCGGATTATTATATCACTAAAAATGAAGCGAGAAAACAGGGGTGGAATCCTTCCAAAGGAAATCTTTGTGACGTACTTCCCGGAAAAGCTATTGGCGGAGATAAATTCGGAAACAGAGAAGGTCGTTTGCCGGATGGAGAAAAATATTTTGAAGCAGATGTAAACTATCATTGTGGCGGAAGAAATGCTGATCGTATCATTTACACTCAGAATGGTGACGTATATCTTACCAAAAACCATTATAAAAGCTTTGAAAAACAATAAATAGTCACTTCGTTCCTCGCAATGACTAATATGTAATTTGCATTGTAATTATTAATTTTGAAGAATATTAGATTTTTTTACTTTTTAATTGTTTTGCTTCTGGCATACTCATGTTCGGAAAAGAAGAATATTGCAAAAGAAAAAATAGAAAAGCCAGCCGTAACAATACTCATACAACCATTTAAAGATATTAAACAGGAAACTGTAGCAAAAGTAGCTGAAGGAATAGAAAAAGTATACCCGAATGTAAAAGTTCAGAATGCCATAGATTTTCCTGAAAATACTTATTATAAAGGAAGAAACCGATATAGAGCAGATTCAATCATTAAGTTTTTAAATAAGGAAACAAAAGAAGGATTTGTTACAATTGGTCTGACTTCAAAAGACATCAGCGCCACCAGAGGAAAGATAAAAGACTTTGGAATCATGGGATTGGGGTATAGACCTGGGAAAGCTTGTGTAGCTTCAAATTTCAGACTGAGCAAAGAAAATCGGGATGAGCAGTTTTACAAAATAGCTATTCATGAATTAGGTCATACTCAGGGGCTGCCACATTGCCCCGAAAAAATGTGCTTTATGAGAGATGCAGAAGGTAAGAATCCAACCAATGAAGAAACGGATTTCTGCAAAAAATGCAAAACTTTTTTAATCAATAAAAAATGGAAATTTAGTTCAATATGAAGACAATATATATAGATTTTACAGACATAGGTGACTATGAAGATTTTTACACCCAGCTAAAGGAAAAAATTCAGCTTCCTGAGCATTTCGGTGATAATCTTGATGCACTTTTTGATACCATCACCGGAGATGTGGAAATGCCGCTCCATTTAGAATTCGTAAACATGACTGTAGATCAGCTAGAAATTTTCGAAGATCTTCTTACAACACTTGAAGATGCGGAAGAAGAAGTTGAAGACTTTAGCTTTAGCTATTATCTTGAGCAGTACGAAGACGAAGATGATGATGTGGAATCTGAGGACGAAGAATAGAAAAAAAGGCTGTTTCAATAGAGGAGACAGCCTTTTTTATGCTGATCTTTATTCTTTAACATACAAACCTAACAGGTTTCCAAAACCTGTTAGGTTTCTTATCTTATTAATTGTAAAGTTTATTTAGGACTAGTCAATGTAAAGTTTTTACTTCACAACCTGCCAAGGTTTCAAACCTTCGCAGGGTTTAAAAATCAAGTTTTACTTTGGTTACAAAAACGTAGAATCAAAATAAAAAGGAAGCAGATCCTTCACCGCACGCAC
Source organism: Chryseobacterium viscerum (assembly GCF_025949665.1). Taxonomy (NCBI): domain Bacteria; kingdom Pseudomonadati; phylum Bacteroidota; class Flavobacteriia; order Flavobacteriales; family Weeksellaceae; genus Chryseobacterium; species Chryseobacterium viscerum. The sequence goes on from NZ_JAPDFT010000001.1 coordinate 630,360, forward strand.
TTTTACAACCTCTTCATTCATACTTGAAAAATAAAGGTCTATATCTTCATTTTGTTTGGTTTCATACTCTATTAAACTCTGGCGACAAGCTCCACAAGGAGGAATCGGAGGGTTCTTTTCATGAAATTCTTTAGGACCACCTACAACGAAGATCTTTTTTATTTTCACATTCGGAAAATTGGCTGCTACCCAAAAAACAGTCGTTCTTTCCGCACAGAGTCCGGATGGGTAGGCTGCATTTTCCTGGTTGTTCCCGGAATAGATTTCTCCGTTTTCCAATAATACGGAACATCCTACCAAAAATTGAGAATAGGGTGCATAAGCATTCTCACGAGCCTCTTTGGCTCTTGCAAATAATTTATTTTCTATATCGCTCAGTTCACTGCTATTTTTAAAATATTCATAACTGATCTGTATGTCTTTTTTCATATATTGTCAACTAAAAAAGGGGGGTAAAATTAGTTCTTTTTAATGAAGTGGGCAATATTTTATTCTCCCGGTAAACAGTTCAATTTTTTTTAAGAATATAATGTTATATACACCAATAAAATTCAGAAATGTAGAGTTAAAAAACAGATGGGTAATGTCCCCCATGTGTATGTATTCATGTGAAAACGGAGAAGCCAATGACTTCCATTTTGTACATTACGGAAGCAGATCGCAGGGTGGTACAGGGTTATTGATTGTAGAAGCTACAGGAGTAGAACCCAAAGGAAGAATTACCAATCACTGCATGGGAATCTGGAATGATGTACAGGCAGAGAAGCTGCAAAGAATTGTAGAATTTGTGCATAAAAATTCAGAAAGTAAAATAGGAATTCAGCTGGCTCATGCCGGAAGAAAAGGTTCAACATGGAATAACCTGCAGATTTCTGTGGAAGAAGGCTGGGAAACCGTTGCACCAAGCCCTATTCCTTATCATCCTACAGAAAGAATTCCGCATACATTAACGACAGATGAGGTTAAAGAACAGGTTCAGAATTTTAAAAAAGCGGCAAGAAGAGCTGTAAAAGCTGGCTTTGATATTATTGAAATTCATGGGGCACACGGATATCTGATCCATCAGTTCCTGTCACCACTATCCAATATCAGAACAGATGAATACGGTGGAAGCTTTGAAAACAGGATCAGATTTCTGATTGAAATTGTAGACGCTGTTAATGGGGAATTGAGTGAAAATACAGCTCTTTTTGTAAGAATTTCCGGAACGGAGTATGCAGAGAACGGATGGGACATTCAAAGCAGTGCAGAACTGGCAAAAATTTTAAAACAACACGCTGTAGACCTTGTGGATGTATCCAGTGGAGGAAATATTCATGGCGCAAAAATTTCGGTTTTTGACGGCTACCAGGTTCCTTTTTCATCACAGGTGAGAAAGGAAGCAGGTGTAAAGACAGGAGCAGTAGGATTGATAACCAAAGTGGAGCAGGCTGAGGAAATTCTTCAGAAAGGCGATGCCGATCTTGTTTTTGTGGCAAGAGAAATTCTTAGAAATCCATATATTGCCGTTCAGGGGTCTTTTGAAATGAAAGAAGACTGTTTTTTCCCACATCAGTATACCAGAGCTAAAATCTCTTCTTAGGTAATGAAAAATTTATAAAAACTCAGAAATGGATATCGAAGATTTCATGCTTACCTGCCCCAGTAAAAAATTCCTTGGGGTAGAATGCCTGGGATGTGGTGCCCAGAGAGCAATTGTACTGGTATTTGAAGGAAAGTTTTCTGAAGCTTTTCAAATGTATCCTGCGGTGTATACTTTATTGCTGTTCTTTCTTATTCTTGGTTTGAGTTTTATAGATAAAAAAAGAAAATATAGTAATATTTTAATGATTATGGTTGTAATTAATCTTATTATCATGATTATTGGATACACATATAAACATTATTAATTAAGAAGAAAAGGACAAATGCTTGATATTGAGCTCAATGTATGTAGTGAGCTTTCTTTTGTATCCTGATTTATATAGGGTTATGTAGAAAAATTTCAATAAAAAATAAAATTTATTAGATTAAAATTCTTGTATTATTTTGTCGTGTAGAATTTTTAAAATGTCGTAGAACTACTACAATTTATGAAACTGTTCTCTAAAAACTTTTTAAATTAGAACATGAAGTCTATCTTTGTTATATAAATCCTATATCTGGGAACAGTTGTTAATGATTAAAATTTAAGAATATGGCAGGAAATTCAAGAGGAATCTTAAAATTCAATGGAGGAGAAGGTCAGAAGTTATTAAAGCTTAACTACAGCGTATCAAGATCTACGGACATTTCAGGACGTGTAGCATCTGATCCGTCAAACGCATTGATTAAAGTAACCATTGAAGCAACAGAAAAATCTGATGTTTTAGAAAGCTTACTAAACAGTAAATATAAACCTACAAACGGAGAAATAAACTTCAATAAATCTCATGAAGAAGGAACACTGATTTCTTTGAAGTGGGAAAACGGATATGTTATCCAGCATGAAGTAGACTTTGATGCAGTAGACAGTAACAACATGCTGATCAGCTTTGTAGTAAGCGCTGAAAGCATTACATATGGAAATTCATCTTATGATGGTCTTTGGCCAATGAGCTAGGTCTTTCATGAGTGAAAAATAAAAGACTGTCCTTAATAAGACGGTCTTTTTTTACCTTAGACTATATTCAGTGGGAGCTTTTGTTTTTATTTTTAAATTCCCGTTCTGTTGAATAATCGTTTAGAAAATTAATCAAATCACTAAAAAATATGTCAAATACACCCGGAAAATCACAAGCGACGTCTTTTCGTCCTACGCAGAATGCAGATGGTATTTCCGAAAACCATCATACAGGTATCAACCGTTTGGTAAAACTTTCCCTTGTCATAGAAGGTAAGATTATCAAGTACTATAAGCATTTTAAGCTTAAACAAAGCACCAGACGACACCATGAATTTACGCTGACACTGGCGCATGATACTCTGGGAGACAGACAGACCCATTCATTGGAAGAGGCCAATAAATTTCTTGGAAAACGGCTTACGGCTGTTATTTCCTATAAAGATATAGACAACAGCCCCGAAAGAACCTTTGTAGGAGTGATTACCGGAGTAGGATTCAGCCAGGAACAGATGAGTTTAGGAAATATTGTCCTTACCGGATACAGTCCTACCATTCTCCTTGATGGAGCTCCCCATATCCAGAGCTTTGGAGGTGCACAGTCTGTAAATGTAGGAATCATTGCCGAAGAAGTGATCAAACAGGGAATTGACAAAAGCCGTTTTGATATCAGGGTAGATGCCAATAACTATTCTCAGATTATCTACAGCAGCCAGTATGATGAAACCCATTACAACTATCTGGCAAGAATGGCTGAAGCTTATGGTGAACAGTTCTACTATGACGGTGAAGTCTTACACTTCGGAAAACTTCCTGCTCAGAACAAACCAATAACCCTTACTTACGGAAGCAGTGCCAATGATATAAAAGTGGAATTGAAAGCTGTACATACCAAGCCGCAATTCTACGGCTACAACAGCAATAAAAATGAAAGACTGACTTCCGGTTCAACACCGATCAAACACGTGGGCGATCTGGCAAAAACAGCATACAGTCATAACGAGTCTATTTATAAAACTCCGGCTTTACAGATGGCTCCCATCAAAGCTGCCACGCACCTTGATGTTGAGTATTCTCAAAAAAGTGCATCAGGAAGCGAAGCTGTCAACGTTTTTTCTGTTTCAGGAAATACAACAGTGCCTTTCTTACATCCGGGCTGCGTAGCAGATGTGCAGATGCGTAAACAGGATTCTAATGAAACCTCCTATTTTACCAGAATTATGATCACAGAAGCCGAACATGAAATTGACACAATAGGTCATTATAATGGAAGCTTTATAGGAATTGCCGCAGACACAGGATTTCTTCCAAAACCGGAATACACCATTCCGAAGGCTGAACCGCAGACTGCAACCGTAATTTCCAATACAGATCCCGAAGGACAAGGAAGGATACAGGTGAGATTTGACTGGCAGACCAATGATACCACTCACTTTATCCGTATGATGAGCCCTGATGCGGGAGGCACAGATCAGGTTAGCCAAAACCGTGGTTATGTTGCCATTCCTGAAGTAGGAGATCAGGTGATGGTCAACTTTGTTCACAGCCATCCGGACAGACCTTTTGTAATGGGAGGAATGTTCCATGGAGGAATTGCATTAGGAGGTGGTGTAAACAATCACCTTAAGTCAATTCAAACCAGGAGCGGAATCAGAATTTTAATGAATGATGAAGAAGGAAGTGTAACGATACTTGATCCAAGTGGAAATACTTATTTCATGGACGGACAGGGCAATATCAGCATGAAAGCACCTAAAAACTTTACTTTAAATGCAGGTGACAATATCAATATCACCGCAGGAAAAGAAATTTCAATAGGAGCAGGAGCAAGTATTACCAGTACTGCAAACGATAATATTGTTTCCATTGCAGGAAAAGATATGAAACTTACAGCCTCGGGAGATATTACAGAAACTTCCGATACCAGAACGGAAATGATTGAAAAAGAATTCAAGAGACAATCTGAAACATCCAACGAAATAGCTGGTGAAATTTCTATGTTCAGCGAACTGGAAAATATGACCATGCAAAGTGGAAAGATTGTAGAATTCAACAGTGCTGAAAAATCAAAACTTTTCTGATATGGCCATTATAAAGACAGCAACCAATCTGCACATCACGGTTAAAGATTCCTATCATCTGAGCGTAGGAAAAAAGGTGGAGAAAATAGCAAAGAAAATCAATGTGGAAGCACATAAAGCAAATCTGGTTTTAGCAAGTAACAAGAAGATTATGTCCCATGGTCATAAGTAAATATAACCTGCTGATTCTTTTTATATGGTGTTTTTCATTAACGAATTGTCAGAATAAAAAAATGGAAGAAAAATACAGTTGGCTGGGAACCGTTTCTGCCCCACAGGAATATCCGATGGAAGTGTATGAAGGAGCTATTGTTGCCGATGGTTTTACTTACAGCTTTGATGCAATCTGGGGAACACAAAATACAGGATGGGGTAAAGAAGGAGGAACCATGAACGTGACCACCGAAAGAATGAATGCTCCTCATGAGCTGGAATTCACATGGTATTCTCTGGTAGAGAAAAAATTCTATACCGGGAAATGGAACCTGGATAAAGAAAAGATAAAAAGCCTTTTTGACGAAGGATTTGTAGATCAGGACACGAAAAAGAAATCTACTTACAGTTCTTTTGTTGTGGGACTAGCTCCACAAGGAAGGGTAGTGCTTTGGATGAAAGGTGCAGGAAATCAGAAAGAAGTAGGTGCTTTTCAGGCTCATGATACTGTTATTACCAAAGAAAAAGCATACGATAACGCACAGTATATGCTGAAAGAAGGCTTTGCGGACAGAATGTTGAAAGATCCGTCTTATAAGACATTCAAGCCGGAAGTTCGGGAGAAAATTGAAAAAGAAGGATATCCTGCAGCTGATATTTATAACGTATACAGAGAAAAATACAGCTGGAAACCTTCAGTGATTCTTCCGGAAGGTGCAACATGGATAGATTTCGGATTTACCAATTATAACGGTGAGCAGGAAAATCTTTTTGATCAGAGTTTAAAAGCTAATACCTACAAAAGCAGAGCTGTTCCCGGATTCTGTGGTTTTTACTGGAAAGATAAAAACAACAACAGATATGCGGTATGGATAGACTCTTTTGATGACAAAGAAATATTTGATCTGTTTCAAAAATTAGGTAAGGGTAAAAACATTGATCTTACCATTAAAGTTAATGAAGACAATACCAAAGTTTTGGTGTTCTTAGAATCTGAAAAAGAAAAGCTGGCTGTTACCAAAGCAAAAATCAGAGTATCCGGAAAGATAGAATGATAATATTCACTCAGTCAATTTAAAAACAAGAACTATGCACAACAATCAATTTGGAAGTTATACACCATCTGTATCCAAAGAGGAAGTACTGGATATTACCATTGGGATTTTTTTTGACGGAACCCTGAATAATAAAACCAATACAGACGAAAGAAAAAAAGGGACGGAGGCTCATAAAAAACATGGCGGAAAAGCTACAGATAATACCAGCTACAATAATGACTGGAGTAATGTAGCCCGTATGTGGGATAATTATGATAAAAACTTCGGTATTTATATAGAAGGTATCGGTACACAGGATAAAGAAGGAGATGCTACGCTGGGCTATGCTTTTGGAACAGGAGAAACCGGGATCAGATCAAAAGTGAGAAAAGGCTGTGAAGAAATCGTAAAAAAGGTGAAAACCATTAAAGCAGAAAAGAAAGCTGATAAAATTGCTGTTCTTACTTTTGATGTATTCGGATTTAGCCGTGGGGCTGCTGCTGCCCGTAACTTTGTATACGAAATTGGAAAAGCAAAATATAAAGCCACTTCACGCACAGTTGCCAATGAAGCTGTTTCAGTGACTACCTACTCAGATGATGACGGAAAAGGTGTTGCTTCGGAAGAACTTCCAAAATGGGGACATTTAGGCCTTAAACTTGAAGAAGCAGGATTAAAGGTCGATGTTTTGAAAGTAAGATTCCTGGGAATTTACGATACGGTTTCTTCCTATTCAAAATACCTGTCACCAGTACCCAATTTCAGCAATGACGTAGAAGAACTGAGCCTTAATGATATTGGAAAAGCTCAGACGGTAGTTCATTTTATTGCAGAAAACGAGCACAGAGAAAACTTTGACCTGACAAGAGTACATATCGGAACGGAAAAAACATTCCCGGGTGTACACTGCGATGTAGGCGGAGCCTATGAAAACGGGCAGGAAACATGGGAAGAAGTTGAAACATCATGGACCACCAGTACCAAATTAAAAGCATTAAAAACAGAGCTTGAAACAGAAGGATGGTACGAAAAAGACCAGCTTACCATTACTCCCGGATTTTATCTTTCATTAAGAGGATCTCGCTATCTGCTGAAGACTTTCAGCTATATTCCTTTACATTTTATGGCAGAATATGGGATTGATAAAAATCTTCCTATAACCATAAAGAAACTGACAGACGATAAATATTCCATTATGGATGATCAATTTTTAATAGGAATAAAAGATCGTCTCAGAACTTACGTAATGGGAGATGGCAAACCTTATTCTTTCAGACATTATAAAGAACTGAGGGACGCCTATGGAGGAAACGAAATTCCGGAAGACCGCCAGACAGCGTATCAGAAAGAAGTAAAAGAACAGGATGATTTAAGATTCCTTCGTCTTCATTACCTTCACTGGTCCGCAAGAAGAGAAAAAATCGGGATGGATCCGAGGCCAAACAGAACAAGAGTTATCCATTAGAATTAAATCTTTAAACAAAAGATATCAGTCAAGAAAGAAATTGAAGCAGGAACATTTTATGCAGAAATATAATATACATACCGTTCAGAAAGATGAAACTTTAAAAAGTATAGCCTCGCTGTACGGGTTGGATAAAGATGCATTAAAACTCTTCCATAATAATCATTGCGCTGTTAAGGATATGATCCTGATCAACCTTAACGGGCAGAAAGAACTTTTTATTCCGAGAACGGCAGTTGCAGATAAAAACAGTCTGGTAAAATTCGGAAGAGGAAACAAACTTGTTTTTCAGCCGGAAACTTCAGTGCGGAAATACAGTGTTGTCATTACCATTGAAAAAGGAGACGCTCGAAGTGAATTAAAATATGAAACATCAGTTCGCTGGCTGAAAACAGATAAAGGACTTTACTTTTTTGAGATAGACAGGACATCCAACCTTTATCTTAATGAAGAAGAAGTTAATGAAATTGCAGATCTGCTGGCGTACAGAACCTCTAAGGTTTTATACCCTCTACAGATCAGTACAGATGAACAGGGAAAATTTGGAACAGTAGAAAATGCTGAGGTATTTATCAAAAGATGGCCGGCCGTTAAAGAAGAACTGTATAAAGAATTTGAAGGAGAGACGGTAGACGAATATTGCGGAAAGATTGAAAAAGTAATCAGCCAGCCTGAAGCCATAGATCTTTACCTTAAAAATGATTATTTTATCCGTGCTTTGTTCTTTGGGATATACCAACGTTTCGGACCGGACTATATAACAGAAATGACAGCAACTTTTCCGGTAGTGGATAATGCAATTGAACCCAGATACAAGATCACACTGCAGACAGATCCGCTAAAAGGAGAAACAGACCTGATTACTGTGGAAGGATCAGGAAAATTATATGAAGAAAGAGATATTGATGATTTTATAAGAAGATCACCTTTTTCATTGATTATAGAAGACGAACCGATAATGAATGAAGAAGGAACTTTCAGACTCATAAGCTATTTGAAAGAAGAAACTTCACTTCCGGAATCTCTTTATCTGGAATGCAGTATCATGCTGCAGGAAGAGAAAAAGATTTCAGTATCAGTTTCAGGAATTGATGAAAACTAAATTACCATTTCACTAAAGATAAAATTAATATGGCAGAAAAACATATTGTAGTACAGGGCGCCATGTGCAAATGCCAGTTCGGGCAGGCTCCGGACAAGCTGAAAGTACTTACACACCAAAAAGAATATGCCAATGATAAAAGCGCTTCCAAAAAACTGATCGTTACTACGAAAGAAATAGGAGCAGCTACATTTGAAAAAAATACCTTCGGAAACTGTACCAAAATGGGAGTTCCGCCGCCACCTTGCAAAATCATGGTTACAGAATGGCAGAAGTTTTATGATAAAGTACAGCTCAGCAATGGCGGATATATCATTGTAGAAGACAGCAAAGCCGTATGTGCTGTTGCCGGAACTCCATGCATTGAGATCATAGACCACGGGCAGAGAGCAGAAGCCAGCCAGCAGAACTTTAAAAATGCAGATAAAGACGTCCAGCAGCAGATTAATCCGTTGGTAGATTCCGAAGAAATGTATAACGAGCAGCCTTCAGGAGGAGGTCAGGATGGTGCAATCTAAATGATAAAAAAATGGCAAAAGGCGTAAAAAAAATAAAAGTTGTAAGCGGACTGTATTATCCTAAAATGTCTGTACTAGGGCAAAGGGTAACAATAAAACCTGACCAATGGGTGCAGTTTGGTATTGACGAATGGCTGCCGGGCACTACAGATGCAGATAAAAAGAAACCTCTTATCTGGATGAGGCAGAACAGCAACAGGAAAATTATTATCAATCAGGTATCCTCTGCGGGCGGGTATAAATTTTTAATAGATAAACAATACTGCGGAAGTTATCAATTCTATATAGAAGCCAGTCTTTCAGGAGTAAGAGATACTAAAAATAATACAGGCCTGTACGTGAAAGGCTGGTGTGAGCCCAAAATTGTAAGCAGTAAGTGGTCCACACAAAAAAACAGCAAAAGCATAAAAAACAATAAAAAGATAGAGTATATTTCCTACGGACATATTGTACACCTGAACCTGATGACAGAAGGCCTGAATGGGAATACACTTATTATTGAGCTGTGGAACCGCCAAACTGCCAAAAAAGATAAGCAGATATGTGTATATACTGATGTACAGGTAATAGATGGTGAAGTGAACCTGAAAATAGAAAACACCTATTCCTGGATGGCGCATGTAGATTATATTGTAAACGTAGAGGAATTTTATATTAAAGTAAAAGATGCCGCGTCAAAGCAATATATCAAAGATAGATTGGGTGATGATCTTCATGCCATCTATCTGAATGTGAAAAATAAAATAGTCACAACCAATACCAATGGAGCCCAGAACCAGACTCCAACGAAAGTATATAAGCCGGATGTAAATGCAGTCAGACTTGAACCCTGTAAATTTGAAGTCATCAAAATTACAGAAAGTGAAATAAAAGATGGCAAAGCCAACAATACAACAGCTACAGTCTTTAAAAACGGAGACGGTGTAAAACAGATAAAATCCGCTGCATTACAGGAACATATTCAGAGAACGATCTTTTATAAATTTGATTCAACAGTCATTGATAAAGATGGAGTGGCCATACTGAATAATGTACTCAAATTTCTTCTCGAACACAAAGATGCTACCATGAATCTCAGTGGCTATGCCTGCGTTATAGGAAAAGAAAATTACAACAAAGGACTTTCACAAAGAAGGGCAGATGTTGTCAAAAAATTCTTTGCAGACGGAGGGTTAGATCCAAAAAGAATCATCTCAGTAGGAAAAGGAGAAGTAGATCCTACCGATGATAAAATGGGAAGAGATAATATCAAATACAAAAATGAGAAAGACTACGAAAACAACCGTAGAGTAGACATTTCATTCGTATTCAATGCTCATGATGCCCAGACAATCAATTATGCTGTAGTAGCTCCTACTTCAGCCACTAAAAAAGAACTCATTATTGATGTTACAGGATTTGATACCAACAGCTGTTTCAGAGATACCAAAAACAAGCATAAAAAAGAAATTTATATCGTAGACGTAGGGCAGGCAATAGATAAAGGAGATACAAAGAAAAGTTTCCAGACTCCATCATTCCCTTATGAAGTCTATGCTCCGCTGAGCAGGTATAATTTTGGAGGAGGAGTTGGGTTTGATGCCCAATCAATGACCGTTATGCAATATATCTGGCCTGCATCTTCCAGCCCGAATCAGTTTCATATGCACGTACATACCTGCAGGTATTACAGCAATGAGAAAAGAACTACGGTATTAATAAAAGCATATCCGGATATAAAGTGGAGATTCGCCTTTTTTATCAATCTGAGCAACAGCTTAAGTATAAAATGGCAGAAAATGACTCCCGACAAGCATAAAGAACTTCGAAGTAAGGCATTAAGCCTTGCCAATGAAGAGAAAGGAAAATACACAGATGTAGAATTCGGAGTGGAGCTTAAGGCCTCTTATGACAAACAAAAAGATGGAAGCTATTATTGTAAGCCGGAGCTTACTCTGAAATATAAAGATAAGATCAGTAAACTCTTCTCTATTATTTCTTCCGTTAAAAAAATGTCGCAGGGAATCACATCACAGACAAAAGGTGTGGTGTCCAAAGGAGTAGGAAGAAAGCTGCCATTTGAAATAAAATTAAATGCTCCCGCATTATATTTTGGAGCAGAATGGGAAGCAGATGTAAATGAAGCTCATTCTGATATAGGGACAAAACTGATGCTCTTCATTGAAGCAAAACCTTTGGTTGAGCTGGCCATTGTTTTTGACCTTTTGGCTTTAATTGTTCAGGCAGGAGTTGCTGTAGCGACGGCCGGAACAGGAAATGCGCTCGCTCTTGAAATCTTCAATATGGTAAGAGAATGGGCAAGCAAAGGATATGAAACGGAACATGTAGTTATCAATTTTAAAATGTACATTGATCTTGAAGTAAAAGGAAAAGTAGACGGTGTTATCGATGGTTCATTCAGTACTGTGAAAGACGGAGCGGAGGTCAATTTTGATCTGAGCTCCAATATAACCGTTGAATTAAAATCCGGACTCGAGTTAAAAGGAATGTTTGTGGTCATCGGAACTACAAAAAAACCAGAACTGGAAGGACACATAGAAGGAAAACTAACTGCAGGAGCAACAATGGGAATTACTTCAGGGCATAAATTAAAATATGATTCCACAGCCGGAATTTATTATATTCCGAGTTTAAGTATAGACCCATGTGTGGGAACAGTAGTGGTCATGGTAAAAGCCGGATTTACCTATAAAAAAGTAAGCTCAGACTGGACTCCGGTAAATTATAACAGAACCCGTACATTTTTTGACGGATTTGATATCATGAAATATTTAGCAGAACTAGCAGGTTATGACAACAAAATGTTACTTTGGGAAAAAAAGAAAAATTAAAAATATGTTTATACTTTTAATCATATCTCTGTTTATATCATCATGCAGTACAGCAAAAGAAGATTTATCTACTATTCTTTTCCCTGTAAAAAAAGAAAAAATTGTAGGTGGAGCAGACTATACAGAGAAGAAATCCATATTAGATGAAAAGCTTACTGCCTATCAGGTAAAAGATATGAATACTTTTAGCTTGTACGGACAGACTTTTGCAAATGAAATTGGAAGCAGCTCTGCAGCCTATGCAGGAAAAAATTATCTTGAGTTTTTAGGAGATTCAAAAGAGATAAACGGCTATAAAATTCATCTGTATACCCAGAAGGAAAGCGAAAAACTGGAAAAACTCCTTCTTGATAAATTAGGAAAACCGGCTTTCGATAAAGGAAACGAAACAGAAAGGAATATCATCTGGGAAACCTCCGGAAAGCTATACATTCTCAATAGTGGAAATGCTGAAATACAAGGAGAAAAAACAAAAGAATCGGATCTGTTGTGTTTAAATACTAACTTTACCACACTGATCATTAATGCTACTCAGGCTACAAAATATTCTGAATACTTAAAATTCAGGATAAAAAACAATAAGAAGGTAGAAAATTACCCTTATAGTGTATATAGTAAAGACCAAAATTAAATAAAAAGTTGAATGAAAAAGATCGTTATATGCCAAATTGTTTTGAGCTTTGTTCTCATGAACTGTCAGGAAAAAGGAACAGGTAAATCTGCTTCCCAGACAGCCAATACCAACGTTATAAATAAAACAGCAAACAACACACAGGGAAAAATGGATTTTAAAGATCTGAAATTCGGAACCAATGGAGAAGAGGTACTCAAAGGAGTTGGATTAACTGCTAATGACAATGCTTCAGGTGATTTTAATACCTCGGTGGATTATGTTGAATTTCAATTTCCAAAAGATAAAAACCTGAACCTGTCGTTGTTTAATAACGCCCTGCAACCGGCTGCGGATGACGTTTCCGTTTTTTATTCAAAGAATGATAAGAAAGTATGGTGCTACGAAATGGTACTTCAGAACAACCCCAATACAGATGCCATTCTGAGTGCTATTGAAAAAAAAGCAGGTCATAAAGCAGACTTTTCAGATAAAAAAGTAAATACAAAAGAAAGGCCTATTTTCCTTGATGAAAACGGAGAATTCAAAACAGATCACATAGAAGAAACAATACAGGTCTGGGAAGATAAAGAAGCAAAAACAACTTTCTTTACCATCCATACCGTTAATCTTTCTAAGAAACCCAATGAAAATACATTGAAGATTTTTGCTTTAGATAAAACCAGTCCAAAATATAAAGAATGGGTTTCTTACCGCAGTCTCGATATGTTTTACAATAAATAACCACAATAATGGCTAAAGAACCTTACTACACCATTGATTTTACTGCTGTTTATTGCAAATTTGAAGTTCTGGTGAATGACATTCCCGTTATCGCTCTGGAAACCGAAGGACAAATGTCTCCCAACGTTCCTGTTAATTTCGGAATAAACAGTTCCGGTGAACAGAAAATTGAGATTAAGCTTCTGCCGGTTACAGGAGAACAGCATATAGATTCAAGAACAGCATTTCAATATACCATCAAATTATTTGATGTTTTCAATGATCAATTTGTTCACGAAAAAGATTGTGGTAATTTTCAGTTTTCAGAAAAAGAAACTGCAAAAAAACTACCTTCACTAAGCCATAAATCATCCTTTCAGGCTGAAATTCCTTATGAAATGATGAGCTGGGAACAAAGCCGTGATCTGCTGTCCATTTCAAAAGATAATTCTTACCTTGGTACCAAACTGGATTCAGCATACAAAAAAATAAGCAGTCTTATCAGCTCAAGGCAGTATGAATCTTACTTTGAAATGATAAAGAACCGTGAAAAAAATATGGCCTTATCCATGTATTTAAGCGATGCAGATACGAAAGCAAGACTGAACAGCTTATTAGAAGATTTTAATAATGGCTTTGCAATGATGCCGTTACCGGAAGACAGGATTTTGAAAATCTATGGCAATGGAAAACTGGCAACCTATAAAAAACTGAACGGAGAACCCGCATTTTTCCTTTATAAAGAACAAACCGGTGAAGAATTAATGCTGGAGCTGATGTTTCATATTCCACAAGGAAAAGAAGAATTTGAAGTCATTTAAAAAAGAAATACGGGATAAATTCAGATATTTCTACAGGGTTTTAGAATAGAATAAAGGGGAGTGAAAAAAGGAAGACCATACATTATATATAGCATTTTAGGAATAATAGCGGCGTGCTTTATTTATTTTATTCTGTGGGTTATTTTTAAAGATAAAATGCCGCTGCATGAATATGCTTTTGAAATCGCCAATAATTATGACAGCTATGCAGAAAAAGCAATCATTTTTCTTCCTTTACTTTTTTTTCTCCTCGTCTTTATCATTGTAATGAAGCCTAATACAGCCAAACGTTTTTTACATCTTCAGTCATCACTTCCGACTTCGAAGATTCATTCGGTAGCAAAAGGACTGGCAGAGATTGAAGGAACATTGGTGATGAAAACCCCTTTATCCTCACCAGTGAAGAATGAAGTCTGCATCGGATATTATTATACCATTGAGGATATCGACAGAGATTCTGACGGCAAAGAAAGCTACAGAACGATTCATCGGGAAACCCAATGCAGTATTTTCCAGATTAAAGATGATACTGGCACGATAGAGGTAGAACCTGAAGGAATAGAGCTGGTTTTATTAGAAGAAACCAATGTAAGCAGTCATAGCGGTAAAAGGTACAAAGAAACGCTTTTAAAAGATGGTCAGAAGATGCTGTTGGTAGGCTATGCCGATTCCAGAAACGGAACACCTTTCATGAGAAAAGATGAACATTATAAAGTCCTTGGGATTACTTCGTCATCAGGCATCACGGTTTGGAACAAATACCAGCCATTGCTGAAGTCATTTATGTTTACCTGCTCCATCATCCTTTTAATAATTATTTATATACTTACACAATAATGAATCAGACGGTCGCAATCATATTACTTATTCTGCTGGGAGTAGTTATCATCAGTTTTCTAATCAATCTTTATAACAAGCTGGTTATGCTTAAATTTAATGTTGATAAAGCCTTTGGTAATATTGATGTAGTGCTGAAACAGCGTGCAGATGAGATCCCCAATCTTGTTACAGTTGCCAAACACTTTATGAACTATGAGGAAAAGCTCCTTGCCCGCCTTACAGAGCTCAGGACCTTTTATAATAACAGTACTGATGCAGATAAAAGAACAGAGATTGCCAATGAAACCTCAAAAGCACTTTCTTCATTCTTTGCTGTTTCAGAAAACTATCCCGAACTGAAGTCTAATAATAATTTCCTTGAACTGCAGAAAAGAATTTCCGATCTGGAGAACAAAATAGCAGACAGAAGAGAATTTTTTAATGACAGCGTTAACCTTTATAACATCGGAATTCATGAATTTCCCAATGTGATACTGGCGAAAATGTTAGGCTATAAAGACAAAACTTTACTGGAAATCACAAACGAAGAAAAACATTATGACGGGGTTCAGTTTTAATACCTTTTTCGGATTAGAAGATAAAATAGTAGATTACCCGGAAGTAACCATTTTCGGAGCTATGTTTCTGCCGCTTTTGTTGTTTATTCCAGTTGCCGTTATAGGATGGATTTTCAGAAAGCTTAAATTCAGCATGTATATCGTTCATGTATTCATGTATACTTTGCTTTTTACATTTATAGTAGGGGCAATTACAATATTTATCCTTTTTTTTATTACCGATAAAAATGGAGTAAAACTAGCCTATTGCTGGCTTACGGTACTCGCGGGAATGTTTTTTTTCAGTCTGATCAATGCCAATACCATTACCAAAATGTTTACAGATTGGTCTAAAATGATCAAAGAAAAACAAAATCAGTAATTTTGGAAAAAACATTTAACATGATGAAAAAAGCAAGAGTACTGGTATTAATTTTTGTAGTATTGATCAATATCTGTTGTGGAAATAAATCATTTGACCTGTCATCAGTTTCCTTAGGTAATGATGCAAAGAAGTATGATTTTGAAAACAAAGATTTATTTATGAAAGATGCTGCAAAGGCAGATATCATTCAATACTATGCTGATGGAAACAAAGGAGTGACGTATGGGAATATACCCTTAGACAATACGATGGGTACAAGAATTACCGTATACAAAGGGAAAGTAGGAGCTGTAGATACCAATGCATCCGAAAAATACTCTTTGGAATTTGTAGAAAAAATAGTAAAAAAACATGGAAATCCTACAGCTTCTATTACTGATAAAGCTACCGTAGATGCCAAACTTGTAAAACCAATTTTTGAAAAGCTGAAAAAACTTTCTCCCGAAAAAGTGTCATGGGACCAAAATCAAAAAAATACCTTTACTTACCCAACTTCTTTCTTCTGGGATGATGGTAAAAATTATTCCATACTCAGTATCTCCATTGAAGCTGATGGTAAAATAAGAAATAAATACATTTCCGTTACGAAAGACGCGTATCGTGATAATGCCGTATTTGGATTGAAATATCCAACACCTCCGGCTTCTCCGTGGTATAAATACATGAACTAAAAGTCATTGAGAGTAAAGTAAAAATAAAGGTATAAATGTATTTCCGCGATCCAAGAGGCTTACCATAATAATGTTGTTTTTGGATTAAAATGTTCTACATCTCAAGAGTCTCCGTAGATAAGTATATGAATTAAAATGCGGACCAGGAGATGAAAAACAAGAGAATAACAAATAAAAAACAGATTCCGGATACTTGAATCCCCTTTTTTCTGTTTTAATATTGATAACCGCATACTAACACTAACATTATGAAAAGATTGAAATATATAGTACTATCAATGATCTGTTGGGGATTTGCTTCATGCGGCCATCAGAAAAATAAAGAGACTGAGGCTTTGGTTGAAACACAGGGAAGTACACAGACAGAACCCTTTAATCTTGCCAAAATTACTGTAGGTCAAAATATTAATGAAATTTTGAAATCTGCTGGAGCAACAGCCAAAGAAGCAGTACGTACCAGTGAGGTTACCCTTATCGGAAATGAAAAACTGGCTTTTTCATCAAAAGAACTATTACACTTCAACGGAATAGACCTGGAAGGAAAGAATAATAAAAACATCAACAAAGTAATTTTACATTTTGGAAAGGTTGATCAGGAAATTGGTCCTCTTGCCAATGAAAAAGAAGACGAATTGGGAATGTATCAGCTTGATATTTATACAGAGCAGGAAAAAACTGCACTTTTGGATAATCTGAACAAAACACTTCAGAAACCCAGCTTTGATACCATACGTGAAGGTTTTGAATCAGAAGTTAGAGATGATGAAATCATCCAGACCCATAATAAACTCAGACAGGAAGTAGCAATCTGGAGAAACAAAGATTTACTCTATTATTACTGCGAAACCAAAATAGATAACAGACCGGACGAATACCGCTGCAATCTCTTTGTATTCAAAAATAAAGAATGGAAAGACCTTCTGAAAGGATCAGGATATCCGGATCTCGATAAAATCTCTCTGAATTAATTGAATTAAGATAAGAACAAACAAAAAAATAAAACATTCGCTTAGTCAAATCAGCTTGCTGATTCCTCTTTGCCCTCTAAAATAAAATATTATAAAAATAAAACCTTTGCGTTAAAAACATTAGCTCAATCAGCAAAATCAGCGATAGTTTAAAAACACAAAATGCCGGTCTAAAAAGACCGGCATTTTTTATATTAAATCAGTACTTGAATTATTTTACAAGGAACTGCATCGTAACCTGATCCAGTTTCAGAATATAAACTCCCTGACCAAGATTTATGGTTTTAATAGAATTTCCATTTCTGAAAGGCTGGTTAATCGTCTGAAGAACTTTCCCCTGAAGAGTGTAAATTTCAGCTTTTTTTACCTTCTGAAGATCTCCTTTTACAAAAATCTCCTGGTTGGTAATAGGATTCGGAGAAATTTTAAAACCGTTAGAAGTAGTTTCTGCAGCTGTATTTTGAGCTATTCTTGCACTTGATCCGGAATAGCATGTCCATGAAAGGTCATCAATGGCAACTCTGTTACTTGATGAATTATTAACCAGACTTACCACTACATTCCCGGAAATATTGATATTGTTGATGGTAGTAGTTGTAGATGAAGTGCTGTAAGGAATAGTTCCTACTGTTGTTCCGTTTACTTTTACATCAAAAGTACCGTTTGTTCCTGAGAATTTAAGTTGTGTAGTGACTGTTAAAGAGCCGATACCGTTTGCAGAACTGCCGGAAGTTAAAGAACCGTTTCTTACCGTAATAGCTTTATTGTTAAGAGTCTGATCAGTTCTTGCATCCGTTGCTGTCCAGGAGATACCATCGTTGCTCCATGTTTTGGTTGAATAAGTAGAGCTGGCTGCTGGAATTGTTTCAAAACTTTCATTCGCACAGCTTGTTCCTGGATTTGTATTTCCTGCATCGGTAGTACCGGAAACCGTAGAACTGTTTGATGATGAATTTCCTGCTGCATCTTTTGCTACAACATAAAAGCTGTAAGAAGTAGAAGGAGCAAGTCCTGAAATCGTTGTTGAAGTTGAGCTTACCGTAGTTTTCAGATTTCCATCCATATAAACATTATAAGCTGTTACTCCTACATTATCTGTAGAGGCATTCCAGGCAAGAGAAATACTGCTGGAAGTTTTTCCTGAAACATTCAGTCCTGTTGCTGCAGTAGGTGCCTGAGTATCACCTGAAGGCTGCTGGGAACCCCAGATAAGATTTACATAATTAGGATTATCAATAAATGGATTTCTGTTACCCTGGAAAGTATAAGAGGCATTATTTCTTTTGATCTCAGCCTGAGAAACCGGATCCTGATTATGCCATGCCAGAAGAACATTCAGTTCCCATGTCTGTAATCCCGGGAATGTAGAACTTCCTAACATATTTCCTGATGAGAAAGTAGAAAGTTTACTCTGATAACGGGTTACAAAATAGAAAATCATACGCGCCACATCTCCTTTAAACTCATCAATCGGCTCAAAAACCGTTCCCGAATATCCTGAAGAGACTGACGTTCCAAGCTTTGAACCATTCAGTGAAGTAAAAGAGGCGCTTCCTACCTTTCCGAAAGGATAATTACTTCTCATTCCGTTTACTTTCCCATCTGTCGCTCTGATAAAGTGAATATCTGCAACCATGGGAGAAGCCTGATTGAAAAGACTTTGAGGAACAATATGCTCTCTGTTATAGCAATTTCCTTCAGTAGAATATGTTCCACACTGGTTGGTTCCTGGAGTATACTTATAAGGATCTGTGCCTACAGGTTTTTCAGAATAGATATCAAGAATAGAACCATCATTTTCATAATCCTTATCTATGTCAGTAGTTTTATAACCGGTCCAAAGTCCACTGTATCCTTTGTCCATATGACCGCTGGTGATAATGCTGCTTAATTCAGTTTTCAGTGCTGCTCCACTCAGTCCGTTGGCAGAATTGTAGTATCCTGCAGGAGCCTGAGCGTGGGCAAGTCCTGCAAATACAGAGAATAAAATGATTTTTTTCATATTAATACAAGTTTCAGCAAGAATACTACATTTTTTGTGAATAAGAAATTACAAAATAGTTAATTTTAAATGCACTGCATGTAATACGTAATGAATGCGGAGTTCCGGGTTTTGAATTTTATATTTTGGATTATACATTTTAATATTTTCTATACTCAATAGGAGTGGGCTTTAGCTCACTCATCAAATAAACCAACAATTTATCTGGTTTTAGCCAAAACTTAAAACTTAATGACCAAACTCATAAAAAATCCAAAAAAAGCATCTGTGGAAATCTGTATTATCTGTGGGAAAAACAGAATCATCACTCATAAAAAAAGCCAGTACAAAAATACCGGCTTATATAATGGATGACTTAAATTTTATTTTCTTTGTGGCGGATAATTTTTCATAATCTCAGCCATAATTTCCGGAATTTGTCTCTGTTTTGCTTTTGGAGAATCTACAGAAATTCCGCTTCCGATACCCTGCCAAACCAATTTGTTGGTTTTTGCATCAATAAGGTCTACAATCAGTGCACCTTCATTATAATTTGAGGTCCACGTTCTGCTCATTCCAACACCCCATCCGAATGGTCCGCCCCATCCCCACATTCCGTAAGGTGAAGAAGAATTGATATCAGTAATCTTTTTATGATTAGCTTTTACGTTGATAATCAGATCAGGGCTTTCTCCAGACTGAAGTCCTTTGCTCTGAAGCTGTCTTGACAGTTCATTCAGCACTCTGTCTTTATCAATATCATTCAATTTTAGATCATCAATTCTTATTTTATAAGTTTTGAAAGAATTGAAATTGGCGGTTTCAGCATAATCTGAACGTACCTGAAAAGGGCTACAAGAAGTTAAACCTAAAGTAGCTGATGCCAACAAAATAAAAATATATTTTTTCATTTTATTTATTTTTTTTATCATTTTTAATGAATGTATCAGTCTTTTTATCGTACCCGTAAGGACAGTGTCTGCAGCCGCTTTTACAGCAATAACCTCTTTTCAGATGAAATTTTTCTGTAAAAACCTTGTACCCCTGTTCATTATAGTAGAAGTCTTCACCTTCTTTGATGTCATAATGGGCCATAAGTTAAATGCTAGTCAAAAAACTTTTTATATTTGTTACTATGATAATTGTATGCCAAAAGCCTTTAAAAAAATTAAAAATTAATGGCATTGCTCTCTTTCCCTTTATCTTCATTAGGAAACCCGAAGATAAGGAAAATAATGTTTTGATCAATCACGAAAAAATCCATTTACGCCAACAATGGGAAATGCTTATTATTTTCTTCTATATTTTCTATGTCATTGAATATTATTATTGGTTTTTCAAGCTGAAAGACGGCTATCTGGCTTACAGAAGAATCTCATTTGAAAGAGAAGCCTACACCAATGAAAATAATCTGAATTATTTGAAGAAAAGAAAATTCTGGAACTTCAGGAAATATTTGTAGAGTTATTTGCCAGTTTCGGGATTCGAGATTTCATTCTTAAGGATTTGGGGTTCGTGGTTCAAGTTTCTGGATTCTGTTTTTTTGGGAAGATCAATTTCGATTTTCTTTATATTTAATAGGAACGGGCTTTAGCCCGTTTATCAAATAAACTCAAATTCATTTGGCTTTAGCTGAAACCTAAAAAAATCAAACCACCATCTGTGAAAATCTGTGTGATCCGAGTGAAAGATCTAAACATAATTACTCATACAGCCAGAAACCTCCGGAAGAATAAATCTTTTCCTACTTTTGTAAAGAATAAACCTTGAGCTGCTAAAAACTGAAATGCTATTACAACTTCCCACAGAACCTGTTTCCATTCAGGAAATTCCCATTCATAAAAATGTAAAACTTTTCATTAAAAGGGAAGATCAGATTCATCCGCTGGTTTCAGGTAATAAATACTGGAAACTGTTTTATAATGTCAACCACTATCTGGAAAGAAATCCGGATAAACCTTATATTATTACTTTTGGAGGCGCTTTTTCCAACCATATTGCTGCGGTTTCAGCCGTAGGAAATCTGGCAGGTATTCCAACATTGGGAATCATCAGAGGAGAAGAACTGCAGCATAAGTGGCGTGATAACCCTACTTTACTTTTTGCCAAAAGAAATGGAATGAATCTGAAATTTGTCACCCGCGAAGAATACCGCCATAAAGAAAAACTGACAGAATTCCTTCATCAGGAGTTTCCCGATGCACTGATAGTACCCGAAGGAGGCACCAATGAAGAGGCTGTGGAAGGGGTGAAAATGATGCTCAATGAACAAACAAAAGATTTTGACTATCTTTGCACCGCAGTCGGAACCGGAGGAACCATTGCGGGAATTTCAAAATTTAGTGAAGACAATCAGAAAGTTATAGGATTTAAGGTTGTAGATGATGCTTCACTGGAAAATAGAATTTTTGAATTAACTTTGAGACATAATTTTAATCTAATAGATTCATGTTTTGGAGGTTACGGTAAAATAAATGATGGAAACATCCGTTTTATCAATGATTTCAAAGAGAAGTATGGTATTCCTTTAGAACCGATATATACAGGAAAAATGATGGAGAAAGTTTTTGAACTGATTGAAGATGATTATTTTCCTGAAAACAGCAGGATTTTGTGCTTTCACACTGGTGGATTACAGGGGATTGAAGGAGCTAATCTGCTTTTGGAAAAACAGAATAGAAATTTAATTATATAAGTAAAATTGAAAAACATGAAAAGACTTTTCCTAACCATAAGCCTTTTAGTTTTATCAAAATTTTCTGCCCAAACTTGGGCAACCGAAGATCAGTATATTCAGAAGTTTGCTAAATATGCCGTAGAAGAAATGGAAAAATATAAAATTCCGGCTTCTATTACCCTTGCCCAGGGATTATTGGAAACCGGGGGCGGGCAAAGCAGATTAGCACAGGAAGGTAAAAACCACTTCGGTATAAAATGTAAAGAAGACTGGACCGGTAGAACGATGAAACATACCGATGATGCACCCAATGAATGCTTCCGTGTTTATGACGATCCAAGACAGTCTTATGAAGACCATTCTATATTCTTATCCACAAGAAAATATTATGCAAACCTCTTCAAACTGGATATGAAAGATTACAGAGCGTGGGCAACCGGTTTAAAAAAGGCGGGCTATGCTACCAATCCACGTTATGCTTCAATTCTTATTACCAAAATTGAAAAGTACAAGCTATATGAATTCGACAATACCAGTTCTAATGAGGTATTGTACGCTGTACTTAAAATGTATCCGGATCTGAAAGACGACAGAACTTTCATGGCACAGCTGGACCCTTCAAAAGCTGTTAAAAAAGCTAAAGACCCGGTTACCGTAGAAGTTCCTTACAAACAGACTTCTTACGCACAACAGCAAAAAAGAGTGGAAAGAATCAAAACGAAAGCTGAAATTCTTAATTCCATTCTTATCAAAAGCCATCCGAATGACGGGCTGAAATATATTGTAATTCCTGAAGATACTGATGTGAAATTCATTGCTAATAAATTCAAAGTCAGCGAAAGCAGACTGATAAAATGGAATGAATTGGAAGGTGAAACCTTAAAGAAAAATGATATTGTTTTTCTGGAATCAAAAAATTCTACAGGAAATACAGCTACTTATAAAGCAGAATCCGGAGAAGATATGCATGATATCGCTCAGAAATTCGGAATCAAATTAAATAAACTTTATGCTAAAAACAGAATGGATGAAGGACAGCAGCCATCTGCAGGACAGCTGATTTATTTGATAGACAAAAAACCACGAAACTAATTTAATTTTTTTGTTGAGAGTTTACCGTTGACAGTTAAATGCCAACAAGCAACTGCCAACAGCAACTAAGTATATATGAAGTATCAAAGAAGTTCGGCTTTGTTTGATGAAGCCTACAAATACATTCCGGGAGGAGTAAACTCTCCGGTGAGAGCATTCAAATCCGTAGGAGGTGTTCCTGTTTTTATGAAATCGGCAAAAGGGGCTTACCTTACCGATGCAGATGACAATACTTACATCGATTATATCAATTCATGGGGTCCGGCCATTTTGGGACATACACATCCTGAAGTACTGGAAGAACTGAAGATTCAGGCAGAGAAAGGATTCTCTTTCGGAGCTCCTACAGAACTGGAAACAGAAATTGCAAAATTCATTATTGATAATGTCCCGAATATTGACCAGATCAGAATGGTTTCTTCAGGAACAGAAGCATGTATGAGTGCAGTAAGACTAGCCAGAGGATACACAGGAAGAGATAAAATTGTGAAATTTGAAGGCTGTTATCACGGACATTCAGACTCATTTCTGATCAAAGCAGGAAGTGGTGCAGCAACTTTCGGAAATCCAAATTCTCCAGGAGTAACAGCAGGTACTGCTAAAGATACATTATTAGCACGTTATAACGATTTTGAACAGGTTGAGGATTTATTCCGTCACAATCAGGGAGAAATTGCAGCGGTAATTATAGAGCCGGTTGCAGGAAATATGGGGTGTGTACTGCCAGAAAACAACTTCTTACAAAACCTGAGAAAGATCTGTGATGAAAATGGAGCTTTATTAATTTTTGATGAGGTAATGACCGGTTTCAGATTGGCTTTCGGAGGAGCTCAGGAACTTTTCAATGTAAAAGCAGACTTAGTGACTTACGGAAAAGTAATCGGTGGAGGTCTTCCGGTAGGAGCTTTCGCTGGTAGAAATGAAATTATGGATCACCTGGCTCCAAAAGGAGGAGTATATCAGGCAGGAACATTAAGCGGAAACCCTTTAGCAATGAGAGCTGGATTAAAAACCCTTCAGCTTATTAAAAACGACCCCGAATTTTTCAACAGATTGCATAAGACAACAGAAACTTTGGATTTTGAAATCGGAAAAATTTTAAATGAAAAAGGAATTGCTCATAAAATCAACAGAAAAGGTTCTATGATGTCTGTTTTCTTCCATATCAACAGGGTTTCAAACTTTGATGAGGCTCAGGAAGCTAATCATTCATTGTTTAATAATTTCTTCCATCAGATGCTTCAGAATGGAGTATATCTGCCGCCAAGTGGATACGAAACGTACTTCATCAGTGATGCGATCAAAGATAAAGAAATTGACATGACGCTGGAAGCTGTAAGAAAATTTGAATATTCAAATAAATAAAAATAAACAAAACCGGATTTTAGATCCGGTTTTTTTATGCAGAATGATTTGAATTGGAAAGTCTGCAGATCAATAAAAAACTCTACGCAATCAAATTTATCCACAATCCTTGTCACTCCGTAGGAGTCTCACCAGCATAAAAACAATATAATTTAGATTTCTACGGATTGACAATTGCCATGGATATCTTTTGATTGCAATACGGAAAAGATAAACTGAGTATTTTAGCAAGTAATTACCACAAAGTATAAATCATACAGATTTTGTAATAAACCATACACTTCGTTCAGCAGACTTCTTTTTAATTTTGTCATAAATAGATTGGAAATGAAGACTTCTGACAATACCATCTCCCGCAAAGATTTTATCAGGAATTCAGCTTTGGCTGTTGCGGGACTCACTTTAATACCTAATATGATGAATGCATCACCTTTCTTTGATCAAAATAATACTTCAGTAAAGGGAAAAATGAGTCTGAAAAATGTTCGTCTGGAGACAGGGTTTGAATACCAGGATGGGGAAGTAGCCTCTACCAAAACTGATCTGTTTTATGTAGAAGTTGAAAACGGAAAAATCATAAAGATTGCACCCAATCAGCCCAATGCTAAGGTCGTAGATGCAAAAGGTCTGCTGATGCTTCCTGCATTTAAAGATATGCATATTCACCTTGATAAAACCTTTTACGGAGATCAGTGGCAGGCTGTCCAAAAAAGAACCGGAGGGATCAAAGGAATGATAGAGCTGGAGCAGAAAATGCTTCCTGAAATGCTGAAGAACTCAACCTTCAAAGCTGAAAAACTGATCGAATTATTACAGTCGAAAGGAACTTCTTATGCCAGAAGCCATGTAAATATTGAACCCACTTCCAAACTTCAGTCCTTAAAAAATCTGCAGAAAGCTTTAGAAAATAAAAAGAAAGGTTTTGGAGCCGAATTGGTAGCTTTTCCACAGCATGGCGTGTTCTATACGGATTCTGTGCCTTATCTGAAAGAAGCTGCAAAGATGGATATTGATTTTATCGGTGGTGTAGACCCATTCAACATCGATGGACATATCGAAAAAGTGGTAGACTTTACTGTTCAGCTTGCTTTGGACAATAAAAAAGGAATAGATATTCACCTGCATGAAACCGGAGATTCCGGATTGAAAACAGTAGAATATCTTATTAAAAAAGTAAATGAAAATCCTGCTCTGAAAGGGAAGACTTATTTAAGCCACTGTTTTATTCTGGCTAAATTAGAAGCTGCAAAACAGGAAGAAATCGCTGAAAAATTAAGTGAAGCACAGATTGGAATTGTTTCTACAATCCCTTTTGGAAGGTTGATCATGCCAATACCAACGCTTTACAAACATAATGTAACTGTTCTCACAGGAAATGACAGTATCATAGATCATTGGAATACTTTCGGAACAGGAAGTGTACTTCAGAAAGCCAACTTAATGGCCCAATTGTACGGATATTCAACAGAGTTTTTATTGTCAAGAAGCTTAAAACTGGCAACAGGAAATATTCTTCCACTGGATGATAAAGGAACTCAACAATGGCCAAAAACAGGAGACAAAGCAGACTTTGTTCTGATGAACGCAAGCTGTTCCGCAGAAGCTGTATCAAGAATTTCAGAAGTGGAATCATTGGTACATAATGGGAATGTTGTCTTTTAAACCTTCTTTTAACTCACATGAAAGTTATGAAAGTATTATTATTCTTTCTGGTATTCGGAAGTATGAATGCTTGTGAAACAAAGCCTATTGATACACCAAAAGAAGAAAATATGCAGGAAAAAGATATAATACATTTTGTAAAGAAAAATGATGTGACTGCGGTACAATCAGCTTTGAATAACGGTGCAGATGTGAATGCCAAAGACAGGAAAGGCCGTTCCTTATTGCTGATTGCAACAATAAACAAACAATCTGAAATGGCAAAACTGCTTATATCTTACAAAGCAGATGTTAATCTTCAGGACGATCAGCTGGACAGTCCGTTTTTGTATGCAGGAGCAAGCGGACAGACGGAACTTGTTAAGCTGTATCTGGAAAGCGGAGCTCGTTTTGATCTTTTTAACCGTTATAACGGAACTGCTTTGATCCCTGCCTGCGAGCGGGGACATGTGGAAACTGTAAAAGTTTTGGTTAAAACAAAAGGATTTCCCATTAATCATGTGAACAGATTAGGATGGACAGCCTTGATGGAAGCGGTGATTCTGGGTAATGGAAGCGGGAAATATCAGGAAATTGTACAGATATTAAAAGATAACGGAGCTGATCTAACCATTCCTGACCATTCAGGCAAAACGCCTTTGCAGCATGCAGAATCATCAGGGTTTAAAGAAATTGCTCAGATTTTAAAATCATAGATGTTGAGCAACAGCTCGTGATTAATAAATTAATATATTTTTAGTTGTGTTTTTTTAACCGCAAAGGGTATAAAAGTTTTTACGGGGGAAAGCCTGGAAATGTATTGAACTTTTCAGAAACAGCCACTGGATGCAGATAGAAACTGAAGTAGAAGTGGTATAGTAAAGCTTTTGTCCCTTTTGTGGTTATTTTAATTTTTTCTCTCACAATTTTTAGTAATTTTAAGAGAAAATCAGGCAGAGTGGGTTACCATACAGATCATTTTCCAATTTTAGGAATTCAGGAATTTAGTGAGAATCAGCTGAAGGGCTGTAATCTGCTGTTTAATGAACTTTATGGGGCACGTTCCATTGATGATCCCCATAAGCATGATTTTTTTATCATCAATCTTTTTGAGCATGGAGCAGGCTCACATACCATAGATTTTACAGAATATCCGGTAAAAGACCATCAGATCCACCTTGTTTTTCCGGATCAGGTGCACCAATGGGTCATTGAGAAAGAAACCATAGGTTATCAGCTGATGATCAGCCGGGACTGGTTTGAAAGCTTTCTGCCATCGTTAAGATTTTCGGCATCTTATTATCAGAATCATCCGGTTATTAATCTTTCCCAGGAAATTTTTAAAACTTTTCTATATGAATTTCAATCTATCCAGAAAGAACTGAATGGAGAAAACGTATTTTGGGAGCTTATTCAAAAAAGAAGTGAGCTCATTGGGCTGCTGGTAAGTAAATCTGTGGAAGGGGCTTTCAAAGACTTTGAAGTCTATAACTCAAATCCTATTATTTCAAAATTTCTCCATCTTATTGATGAACATTTTAAAACAGAAAGATCTGTTTCTTTCTATGCTGATAAACTGAATATTTCTGCCAACTATCTGAATATTGTCTGCAAGAAAAATCTTAATGCTTCGGCTTCATCTCTTATTCAGGATCGTATTTTACTGGAAGCCAAAAGACTTTTAAAGGTTTCCGAAATGTCTGTAAAAGATATTGTGTATGATCTCGGTTTCTATGACCATGCCAGCTTTTCCAAATTTTTTAAAGCACAAACGGGAATGACACCTTCCCAATTCAAAGAATAATCTGTACAAAACAAGACATAATTGATACACCGGTTTTACCCCAAAGCCGGGTTAATTTTGTATTGTTAAAATTTTAAATCATGCAATTTCCCTATCAATTAACTGCAAAAGGAAAATATTCCCTTAAAAATGTCCGCCTGGAAACAGGTTTTGAATACGAAAATGAAGAGGTTGTCGGAACTAAAACTGAGCTTTTCAGTATTGAAATTGAAGACGGAAAAATAAAAACAGTAAAAGCCAATGACCCTGCTTCCAAAGCAACAGATGCCAAAGGATATCTGATGCTTCCGGCTTTCAGAGATATGCACATCCATCTGGATAAAACATTGTACGGTCTTCCATGGCAGGCGCTGTCCCCGAAAAGAAGAACAGTGAAAGATATGATTGCCTATGAACAGGAAATTATTCCTGAGCTGTTGAAAACATCGGTAAGCAGAGCAGAACAGTTGATCAGTCTGCAGCAGCACTATGGAACTCATTTTGCAAGAACACATTTCAATATAGACCCTACATCAGGATTGAAATCCCTGGAACATCTTGAGCAGGCGCTTGAAAACAAAAAAGATTCTTTCAAAGCTGAACTGGTAGCTTTCCCGCAGCACGGAGTGTATTACACAGAATCTGCTCCTCTGATGAAGGAAGCAGCACAACTGAAAAGTGTGGAATTTATCGGTGGACTTGATCCTTTAAGTATTGATGGAAGTATTGAGAAAGTAATGGATTTTACGGTTCAGCTGGCATTAGATCACAATAAAGGAATTGATATTCACCTGCATGAAGTAGGAGAGTCCGGTATGAAAACGATCAATTATCTGATTGACAAAGCAATCGAAAATCCGGCACTTCAGGGAAAAATATTTGTAAGTCATGCATTTGCTTTAGCACATCTTTCATCAAAAGAAACAGAACTGATTGCAGAAAGACTGGCCGCAGGAAAAGTAGGAATCGCCTCTTCTGTACCTTTTAAAGGAACGGTAATGCCCATTCCAACTTTGAAAAAATATGGTGTGAATGTATTAATCGGAAATGATAATGTACAGGACTACTGGAGTACTTTCGGGTCCGGAAGTATGCTGCAGAAAGCCAATCTGATTGCAGAATTGTACGGTTATGCCACAGAATATGCATTATCAAGAGCTTTACAGTTTGCAACTCAAAGTATCCTTCCTCTGGATGAAAAAGGAAAACAGCAGTGGCCTAAAGCTGGTGATGAAGCTGCAATTGTACTTACAGACGCTTCATGTTCTGCAGAAGCTGTTTCCAGAATGTCTGAAATAAAAGCCCTGATGAATGACGGGAATTTATTTTGGAGAAATTAATTTGAAGTATATATATTTTTATACACTTGTTTTTTGTAATTGCCATCGGGAGTTTTCCTGGTGGCGTTTTTTTTGAATTATAAATTATAAATTATAAATTATGAATTATGAGTTCCGGGATCCGGGTTTCGGGTCTCTTTCCTATCAATAGGAATGGGTTTAGACCATTTATTAATTAGAAGAATCATTCGTCTGGCTTTAGCCGAACTTGCCAATAACCCCATGATCAATTAAAAAAATAACTGTTCATATTCCCTTTTTCTGTTTTTGCAATATGAACATCTATTCATATTCAGAATTCCTAATATCTGTAATATCCAATAATAACAATAAAAAAAGCCCTCGGAAAATACTTCCGAAGGCCTTCTATTTGAAATTAAATCTAAGTACTATATACTATTATAAGTTGAAGTTTGTCCAACCCGCATACCATGTATCCGTAGCATCTTTTACAGCACCTTTGTAAGTTACCTGTGTAAACCAAGTAGCTAATTTAGGATTAGTAAACGCTCCTCCAGTTAATAATGGAGAACCTGCACTAGGAGTAAAGTTTGGTGTAGTTCCTGCAGGAGCCCAAGCACCGGCAAGTTTTACATCAGCAGTAGAAGCAAGGATTGTATTTCCTTTAGCATTAAACCAAGTTGTAAGATCGTTTAATGTATAAGTTGTCGGAGTAGAAGTAGATGGTCCGAATTTTAAAGGAGTTTGCATTCCTGCTAAAACATTGTTTTCAAAGAATAATTTGTTACCTACAATATTGTTATCTGTTGGAGCACCTTTTGTAGCATCAATGAATAAACCAACCGGGAATCCTGTGAATACAGAGTTGAATACAGAGATAGAAGAGTTTCTTCTGATCTGTAATGCATTCTGGAATAATGCGTTGATTGATCCTGGAGCCGCAGAGTTGATTGGCCCGATGATCGTCATGTTAGAGAATGTAGCTGAAGTCTGAGGCGTTAAAGTAGAACCGTTAGCATCATTATCAGATTCAAATGCATTAGAACCGGAAACGTCTGCTACCTGAGAATCTCTTACTGCGATACCAAACTGAATGTTTCCTGAGAAACCGTTATCTGTATCGAAATCATCATCAAGACCTTTGTAAGAAATAAGGTGAGAACAGTTTACTGTTCCTCCGAACCATTCAAAACTGTCATCATTAGCATAAGCAACCTCTACGTAATCTACTGTAGTTCCGTTACCTACACCACCGAAAGTAAGTCCGTTGATCTCTTTATCCGGTAAGAATGCATATCCTGCATATTCTATTCTTACATATTTTAATACACCACTGTTATCAGCAGCATTGTTTCCACCGTAAAGTCCAAGACCTTCAGAGTTGTTGATACCTCCTTCAATCTCTCCAACTCCGTTTGCTCCACCGAAAGAAGCATTAGTAGGAGCATTTCCTAAAATTACTACACCTGCCCAGTCTCCTCTTTTAGGACTTGGTTTTTCAGAAGTGAAGATAATAGGGTTGGCAGCAGTTCCTTCTGCCATGATTTTACTGCCTTTTGTAATGATCAAAGCTCCGTTTTTATCAGCTTCACCTACAATCTTTGTACCTGGCTCGATAGTTAAAGTAGCTCCGTTAGTTACATATACTAGTCCTCTTAGCTTATAAATTTTGTTAGCTTTAAGCGTCATGCTGGAAGTGATCTTTCCTGAAAGAATAAGGTTTTCAGTATCTCCGTTTCCGTTACCTCCATTTTGAATAATGGTAGGTCCATCTTCTTCTATATTTCTACATGCGGTAGTTGATACTAGAGCGCCAAGCATTAAAGAATATAAAACGAACTTTTTCATGTTATAAAGAATTAAATTATTTATTAGATTATTTGTTGTGTGAATTAAAAATTGTATCCCAGTGTTAAACTGATATTGGTTCCCATAAGTCTTTCAATAGCAAGAGCATCCTTGTTATCATACTTACCGTTGTCGTTCAGGTCATGGTAGAATTTAGCACGACGGTTCAGGATATCTGAAACATTCAGCTTGATTTCTCCTTTGTTGCTCCATATTTTTTTAGCAATCTGGAAATCCAGAAGAGGTCTTGGTGCTTCCCAGATTGGTGGTACCTGATCGTTTCCTACATAAAGGATTCTTCTTCCGATCATGTTGAATAATACGGTGGAAGACCATCCTGATTTTTCAGTATCATATTGAAGACTTACATTGACCGTATATGGAGACTGACCCTGCATTGGTCTGTCAATCTTAGTAGCTTCGTCTGTTACTTTATTTTTAATTAAAGCTACGTTTCCACCCAGCGTAAAGTTTTTAAGAGCACTTACAAAATCCAGCTTTTTTCTTACTTCCAATTCCACCCCGTAAGCATCAGCTTTATCTACATTAAGGTAGTTGAAGGTATTACTCGTTCCAACCCCTGATTGGTTGAAGTATAATTCGATCGGCTTTTTGAAGTTTTTATAGAAACCTGCCACAGATATAATCTCTCCGTTTCTTGGGTAATATTCCCAACGAACATCGGCACTCGTAATTTTAGTTCTTTCAATAGATTTGTTACCGATTACAGTAGCTCCCAGATCAAAATCATAATATGCTAAAGGAGAAACCTCTCTAAACTCCGGTCTTACAACAGTTTGTGAACCTGCAACACGGATGTTCATTTTAGGATTTACCTTGAATGTTAAGTTTACAGCAGGTAAGAAATCTGTAACACGGGTGTTTACAAAACGGTCATCACTTTTTTTCGTGCTTCCTACCAA
Organism: Chryseobacterium viscerum; assembly: GCF_025949665.1. NCBI lineage: Bacteria > Pseudomonadati > Bacteroidota > Flavobacteriia > Flavobacteriales > Weeksellaceae > Chryseobacterium > Chryseobacterium viscerum. The sequence continues at coordinate 662,293 of NZ_JAPDFT010000001.1, forward strand.
TTGATCAAAGTTTTCAACTCTTAATCCCCAAACAGCTCTTAACCATGGTGTAAAGTTATTGTCAAACTGTAAATACCCTGCGTTAAGGATTGTGTTGGCAATATATCGGTACTGGTTTCCTGCAATTTCATCAAATGTAAATCCACCGTTACCTCCGAAGTTTCCTGGATTGAAGATAGTTTCAAAAGGCTGGGAAAGTAATCCCTGATTGAAGTTTTCAAGTCTTACAGAGAATGGTCTTGAATTGTAGATTCTGTCTTTTACCTGGAATAAATAACCTCCTTTGATCGTTTGTTTTTGACCAAACATGGTAAATGTTTTGGAGATATCACCTCCTGCATTATACAGATAGTCACTTAAAGTAGAGTAGAATACACTTCCCGATTTTTGAGAAAGACCATTAGAGATCAATGCTAAATAAGGGCTTCCTGTCATGTTTGTGTATTGATTATACTGCAAACGCTGTAGCAAAGGAATATACTGATCCAGGATTCCGAAGCTTCCGTACCAGTTTACAGTAAGGCCGCCAAGAATATCAATTTTGTGGTTACCGGTAAGGGTAGAATTATAGAAAGTAGTTTCTTTAAATCCAATTTCCCTTGCCATAATGTTTGTTCCGTTGATTGGATCAAATTCAAAGTCCTTTCCTGTTCTGAAGGACATATGGTTCACTGTATTATTAGTGATGATATTCTTTAAGGAAATTTTATTGTTGCTGTTCAGCTTTAAAGCTAAGTTCAACATTCCTCCTAAGATAATATCATTGCTGTATTTTTCTGTAAAATAATCGAAGTTGGTATCAGCAAGTTCGTTGTTGATGGTAAAGAAACGGTTGGTAGACTCAGTTCTTCTCTTGTTGTTACTGTAGTTTAAAACAGCAATTACTCCTAAATCCTTTCCAAATATTTTGGTATTGAAACCTCCGTCAAGCTGTAAACTTAAGTTTTCAGGATAACCGATACTGTTGTATCCTAAGTTCTTTGTGTATCCTTTACCAATCTCTGTTTTCTGAGCTTCAGTCAGAATGCTGAAAGCATTTTTTGCAGGCATATTGGTAGGAAGCTTTCTGTAACCGTCATCAATTCCTAAAAAGTCCCATTTTCCTCCTTTCTGCATATGGAATTCCTGCCCCATAGTAGCAGTGTTTCCTCCTACACCTACCTGTACGTTGAAGAAATTTTTATTAGGAATATCCTTTGTATTTACCTGAATCAATGCTCCTCCCCATTCACCTGTATATTCCGGAATGAAAGTTTTGTTGATGACAAGGGTTTCGATAACGTTTGCCGGGAAAAGGTCAAAAGAGAAAGTCTTTCTGTCAGGCTCCGTGCTGGATAACTGAATACCATTCAGCATCGCTTGGTTATAACGGTCTGATAAACCTCTTACTACAATATATTTTCCTTCAGATAAACTCACCCCGGAAACTCTCTTCAGAACTTCACCTGTGTTTCTGTCCGGACTTCTTTTAATAGCTTCAACCCCAATAACCTGAGAAACTACACCGGCGTTCTTCTGTAAACCGATTGTAGAGGCTATGGTTTCTTTTCTTGCGTTTGATTTTATGACAACTCCCTCAATTTCTTTTTCCTTGGTAGAGGGCTTGTCCATTACGATATCAAGATGAGTATTACCTTCATTTTTGATAATAACCTCACTGATCTCTTTTCTGTTATACCCATTGGAGCTTACCGTTACAATGTAATTGGTGCCGGGGGACAGGTTGATAGAGTAGTATCCGGAAATGTCAGTCGTTGCTTCCTGCCCATTTACTTTTACCTTTACCCCTTCTATAGGAGTGTTATCTTTCTCGTCCAATACCCTACCTTCCAAAATCTGACTTTGTGCAAAAGCATAGCCAGCAGAAAACAAGGCAAGTAGCATGATGCTCTTGTGGAGTTGTTTTTTCATTTTACTTCTTTTACTTCTTTTTCAAGGGCAAAATAAGGGCTAAGTTTTTAAGAAAACTTTAGGAGAATCTTAATTAATTGTGAAGTTTGTATTAACGGATGAGTGAAATTTACAGTTATTGATGTTTAATTTATATAATTGTAATTTTTGTTTTAATTTTAAATATTATTCCTTATATTTGATTTATGTGTATTTATTGTTAATTTTTTTTATTGATTTTATAATTTTGTGCTGCGATATGTTTTTTTAATAATTAGTTAACATTTGGCAGATAGATGAAATCAATTGAAATAATTAATTTTGTGGGAATTCTTAAACTAGAAGATGAGCAAAAAAATTCTTTTAATAGACGATGAACTGGACATTTTAGAGATTCTGTCTTACAATTTGGAAAAGGAGGGGTATGATATCTATACAGCTACCAATGGTAACGAAGGTATAGAAAAAGCAAAGGAGATTGTTCCGGACCTTATCTTATTAGATGTCATGATGCCTGAAAAAGATGGTATAGAAACCTGTCAGGAACTTCGTAAAGTGAAAGAACTTCAAAAAACACTTATCGTGTTCCTTTCTGCAAGAAGCGAGGAGTTTTCTCAGTTAGCAGGTTTTCAGGCGGGTGCTAATGATTACATCGTAAAACTGATCAAGCCGAAAATCCTTATCTCTAAAGTAAATGCATTATTACAGCTAACCTCGCAGGTTTCTGACAATGCAAAACTAATCGAAATCGGAGACCTTGTTATCGACAAAGATAATTTCAGAGTTTCCAAAAGCGGACAGCAATTTCTTCTTCCTAAAAAAGAATTTGATTTGCTTTACCTTTTGGCTTCCAATACTGAAAAGGTTTTCAAAAGAGAAGAAATTCTGGAAAAAGTTTGGGGTAATGATGTGATTGTTGGTGAAAGAACCATCGATGTACATATCAGAAGGTTGAGAGAAAAACTAGGAATCAATACGATTCAGACATTAAAAGGGATTGGGTATAAACTGATCGTTTAATTATTTTTAGAATCTTAACTTTACGTTCAATCATTAAAACGTTGTAAAATTGAAATTTTACAGACTTACCCTCGTTGCCTCCTGTCTGCTGACATTGGTAATGCTCCTTTTAGTAGTCGTCTTCGATTCACTGAAAGATATCTATTATGAGACCCCTTTGTTTAAAACGGGTCTTTTCATCTGTATTATCCTAATCTTTATGATCAACTGTGTGGTATTGGAGCTACTTTTCAATTATTACAGCAGAAAACAGGTAAAAGGTCTTTCGGGATTTCTGCCGCAGGAAATAGTTCAGAATCAGGATGAAAATATTACCATCAAGGAATTAGGAGAAAGGTTTTCTGATCTCAATCAGCAGCAGGTATCAGAAATTGATATGATGAAAGAGATGGAAAGCTACCGTAAAGAATATATAGGTAATGTATCTCACGAACTGAAAACGCCTTTGTTTTCTATTCAGGGATATGTAGAAACTTTAAGAGACGGTGGTGTAGACAATCTTACCATTCGTGACAAATACCTGGAAAGAATTGATAAATCTGTCGAAAGACTTATTGCTATTGTCACAGATCTTGATATGATCAACAGGTTGGAAGCGGGCGAAATCAATCTTACCGTTTCTAAATTTGATGTCAATCTTCTGATCAAAGAGATTTTCGATCTGCTTGATCTTGAAGCTGAAAAAAGAAATACAACATTACAGATCCAGACCCTTCATCCACAAATCTTTGTGGAGGCTGATAAACAGAAAATTTCCCAGGTTTTCATTAATCTTATTTCCAATGCGATTCACTATGCCAACAGACAGGAAGCAAAAGTGATCGTAAAGACCAGTATCCTTAAAAATAAGGTGCTGATAGAAGTGATAGATAACGGGATGGGAATCAAGTCTGAGATTCTTCCAAGGATCTTCGAAAGGTTTTACCGTGTAGAAACCAGCAGAAGCAGGAGAGAAGGAGGTTCAGGACTGGGATTAGCCATCGTAAAACATATTCTTGAAGCACATAACGAAAATATCACCGTTGAAAGTGTATACCTTGAAGGCACGAAGTTTAGTTTTATGCTCGAAAAAAGTAAATAATTCCGGCAAAATGTAAGGAAAAAAAATATTTTAAAAAATCCTGAAATATTTTTTTGTCACATGTCATTTATTATATATTTGCACCAGAGATTTATCATAATTATAAAGGCAAAAAAAGTAATTTAAGAAACTGATATGGTTTACAAAATCCGCGTAATATTAGATGCGAAAGAAGATATTTTCCGTGATATCGAAGTTAAGGGAAAACAAACGTTATGGAACTTACATTTAGGAATTAAAAGTGCATTCAGTCTGCAGGGAGATGAGCTTTCTACTTTTAATCTGTTAGAAGATGACGGAACAATTGTAAAAAGTGTCCCATTGGAAGATATGAGTGATGATGGTGATGGTGAGATTATGTCAGATGTTTACATTGATGAAGCTTTTGAAAGTGTAGGCGACAAGGCACAGTTCCAATATGGGCTTCTTGACCTTTGGGAATTCTTCTGTGAACTTGTAGAAGTAATTGAAGAAACAAAAGGGGTTAATTATCCTATCACAGTATACAGATTCGGAAACGTTCCGTTGAAAGCACCTAGCAAAAACGGAAGTGCCGGAGGATCTAAAAAGAAATCGGCAATGCCTTTGGTAGATGATGAGTTTGGTTTCGATGAAGATTTCGGATCAGGAGGAAACTTTGCAGATGAGGACGACAGCTTCGACGATGAGGAAGAAGAAGACTACAATGACGATGTCTTTGATGATGAAGATGACAATGATGACGAAAGATAGTCAACACAATATACTGGCCCTGGATTTTGATCCGGGGCTTTTTTTGCAAAAGTGTGAAGGTATTTAATTTTCAATAAAAACAGGTCTTCCTGGTAACTGCCGGGAAGTATATCCATCTATCCGTAAATTTTGCCTTTTCCCAAAAAACAATCCTTACTTTTGTTAAAAATAGTTTAATGAAAAAATTAATTTTGTTAGCTGTAATTGGTCTGGGAATTGTTTCCTGTACCACTCAAAAAAATACCCGGAAGATGACAGAACTGCCAAAAGATTGGAAACATAATACAAATATCTACGAAGTAAACATAAGACAATATACTCAGGAAGGAACTTTCAAAGCATTTGCAAAAGAAATGCCCCGCCTGAAATCTATGGGAATAAAAACCCTTTGGTTTATGCCCATCACCCCCATTGCCCATCAGAATAAAAAAGGAAGCATGGGAAGCCCATATGCCGCTTCAGATTATACTTCTATCAATCCTGAATTCGGAACACTGCAGGACTTTAAAGATATGGTGAATGAGGCACATAGACTGGGGTTCAAAGTAATTATAGACTGGGTAGCCAATCATACAGGCTGGGATCATGTCTGGACAAAAACACACCCTGAATTTTATCTGAAAGATCCGGATGGAAAATTCCATATCGCTTCCGGAATGGATGATATTATTGAGCTGGATTACAAAAACCAGGAGATGCGTCAAGCTATGATTGATGCCATGAAATTCTGGGTACAGGAAACTGATATTGATGGTTTCCGATGCGACCTTGCTTCATGGGTAGAAGCAGATTTCTGGGTGCAGGCCCGTCCTGAAGTAGAAAAAGTAAAACCTCTTTTCTGGCTGGGAGAATTTGATGAGTTGGAAAGCCCTGAGTACGGAAAAGTTTTTGATGCCAGCTATTCCTGGAAATGGATGCACAAATCTGCCGATTACTATAAAAATAACGAACCTCTTCAGGAATTAAAAGACCTTCTGAGACAATATTCAAATATCGGAGATGCTTCGATGAGAGCGTGGTTTACCACAAATCATGACGAGAATTCATGGAACGGAACCGAATATGAAAAATATGGAGTCATCACAAAACCTATGGCAGTATTCTCTGCAACATGGAATGGTGTTCCGTTACTTTACTCTGGACAGGAACTTCCGAATATAAAAAGACTTGAGTTTTTCGAAAAGGATGTCATCAAATGGACAAATACATATCAGGTCGCTGATTTCTATAAAACATTATTGGATTTAAAAGCCTCCAACCTGGCCTTGAGAGGAGGAGATTCTAATGTAACAACTTATCTTCTTAATACTACAGCCAATGATAAGATTCTGGCCTATGTAAGAAAAAATGGGAATGATGAAGTATTGGTTGTTCTGAATATGTCAAAAGAACCTGTTAACTTTTCAATTGAAGACGAACATGTATCAGGAGCATTCAGGAATGTTTTTGATAAAACGAAAAGAGATTTCAATAATGGGAAAGACTTTAGTTTCAAAGTTTCAGATTATGCCGTATTTGAAAAATAAGCAATCAACTCTTTGAAATTCTGGCTGAAACAGTGAAATCTTAATGACTGATCTTTAAAGGTACTCAATTCCCCTCCGCTGGAGGGGTGTCAAAATCTATGATTTTGACGGGGTGGTTTATCTGCCCACAATAAAAAAACGATCATCGTAATGAACAAACAGGAAATAATCAATATAATAAAAGCAAAAGCTACCGACAAAATCCAGTATTTTGAAAACCTTATTGCGGAAACACGGGCATCCAATAACGATACGAAAAGTTCGATGGGGGACAAATATGAAACCGGAAGAGAAATGCTTCAGCAGGAAATTAATAATCTGCAGAGACAGCTTAACGAAGTTTTGAATCAGCAGGCTGTACTGCAGAAAATAACTTCCGATCCTTCGGAAAAAGTTCAGAATGGTGCATTGGTGAAAACCAATAAGGGGCTGTTCTATATCTCTGCTTCAATGGGAGAACTTGTCTTTGAAAATCAGAAAATCATGACTGTATCTGCAGAATCTCCACTGGTAAAAGTAATGTATGGTAAAAAAACAGGAGAATCATTTACAGTAAACAGCATTCACCAGACCATTGAAAATATATGGTAAATTTAATAGACGTTAGATTGCAGATATACAGTTGTTTAATAGAAAATAGACATCAGACCTATAAAAAGCATTCATAAAAATGAGTGCTTTTTTTGATGGTTTTTACTAAATTTGGAACTTAAAATCTCATTCAAAATGCAAAACTACCTGGACCTTTTACAGCATATTTTAGACAACGGAACGGATAAAACCGATAGAACAGGCACTGGAACAAGAAGTGTTTTCGGATATCAGCTGAGATATGATCTGTCTAAAGGATTTCCCTTGGTAACGACCAAAAAAGTGCATTTGAAATCTATTATTTATGAGTTGCTTTGGTTCCTGAAAGGAGATACCAACATCAAATACCTTAAAGATAACGGAGTAAGCATCTGGGATGAATGGGCAAATGAAAATGGAGATTTGGGACCGGTTTATGGAGCGCAATGGAGAAGCTGGAGCGGTGCAGATGGAAAAGTGGTAGATCAGATTACAGAAGTCATTGACCAGATTAAAAAAAATCCTGATTCCAGAAGACTGATTGTTTCCGCATGGAATGTAGCAGAAATTCCCAATATGGCCTTAGCTCCTTGTCATGCTTTGTTCCAGTTTTATGTAGCTGATGGAAAATTATCCTTACAACTGTACCAAAGAAGTGCTGATGTTTTCCTTGGGGTACCATTCAATATTGCAAGCTATGCATTGCTCCTGATGATGGTAGCACAGGTTTGTAATCTGGAAGTGGGAGATTATGTTCACAGTTTCGGGGATGTTCATATCTACAATAATCATTTTGAACAGGTAAACAGACAGCTGGGACGAGAGCCGAGAGCACTTCCGACGATGAAACTGAATCCGGAAGTTAAAAATATCTTTGATTTTGATTTCGAAGACTTCAGTCTTGAAAATTATGATCCGCATCCGGGAATTAAAGCTCCTGTAGCTATTTAAGATTCTGTAAAATCTATCTGATATCCTTTTTGATTAATATACTTCTATTATTTATGCATTATTAGAGGTGATTGCTTTTGTCATATGTTCTGGAAACATAAGGCAGTCGGGGCTGTGCCTGATTGGGTAGCCCAACCGTTATTCTATCTTCAAAAATTCATATTTACATTTTCGATAGACAGTAAATGATGAGATGATATTCTATTTTAAAACGGAAAATACTCCGCAAAACAGTCTGTATCACAAATTATCTTGAGATAAACCCTTAAGCACACTTTCTTTTGGCAATTGTTTCTTAAATTTGAAAGAACAACTCAGATTCATTTAATCTTTTGAAAAAAAGGGAAGGATGATTGGGTTACAGATCATAAATTTCAAATGCTTAAAAATAAATCATGAAGTATTTAAAAGTTAATATTGAAGAAAACGCAGACATCGAAGCGCTGAAAAATGCCATCCTTCAATTGAAGGGAGTGGCTTCAGCAGAAATAATGGATGACGAAAATCCGGAAAGCGAGCTGAAAAAAGCTTTTGCAAAAACCAAAGAACAACTTCAAAAAGGAGACTATGAAACCTTAGTCAATGATATTTTCGATATAATCATTAAAAAATAATTCTAAAAATAATAAAGTAGACCGATGAGAAAGGCCATTTTATCAATTGCTATACTTGGAATTTTATTTTCCGCAAATGTATCAGCACAAACCGAAACTTCAGGAAGGGAAAAAGTATACAGAGCTACTCCTGCCAAGGTGACGGAACTTAAACACACAAAGCTGAAAGTAAATTTCGATTATCAGAAAGAACAGATGAATGGGGAAGAATGGCTTACCGCCTCACCTTATTTTTATGCCACCAACGAACTTACGCTTGATGCAAAAGGAATGCTGATTCATGAAGTGGCTCTTGATAATAACGGAAAAAAATCTCCTTTGAAATATGATTACAAAGATGATGTTCTGAAAATCAACCTTGATAAAACATACCAGAAAAATCAGGAGTATACCGTTTACATCAAATATACATCCCGTCCCAATGAGGTGAAGCAGGAGGGAAGCATGGCTATCAATGATGCAAAAGGACTTTATTTCATCAATGCTCAGGGAACAGAACCGGATAAGCCTACACAAATCTGGACACAGGGAGAAACAGAATCTTCTTCTGCATGGTTTCCTACGATTGATAAACCCAACCAAAAGACAACACAGGAAATTTATATGACAGTTCCTGATAAATATGTAACCCTTTCCAATGGCCTACTGAAAGAATCTAAAAAAGAATCCAACGGACTTAGGACAGATCATTGGGTGATGGATAAAAGACATTCTACCTATCTTTTCTTTATGGGAGTAGGAGAATATGCTATTGTAAAAGACAAGTGGAAAAATATCCCGGTTGATTATTATATTGAAAAAGAATACGAACCTTATGCTAAACAGATCTACGGGAATACTCCGGAAATGATCGACTTTTTCTCCAAAAAACTGAATTACGATTATCCATGGGCAAAATATGCTCAGATTTCAGGAAGAGATTATGTAAGCGGAGCAATGGAAAACACCACAGCAACACTTCATGGAAGTGATATTCTTCAGAAGCCAGGTCAGCTTATTGACGAAAATACATGGGAAGACACTATTGCCCACGAATTGTTCCATCATTGGTTTGGAGATCTTGTTACAGCAGAAAGCTGGAGCAATCTTACAGTCAACGAATCCTTCGCCAATTATTCCGAATACCTTTGGAATGAATATAAATATGGAAAAGATCAGGCAGATTATCACCTGATGACCGATGTGAATAACTATCTTCACAACCCATCAGACTTTAACAAGAATCTTGTAAGGTTCAATTATGAATCCCGAGAAGATGTTTTTGATCTGGTAACCTATCAGAAAGGAGGAGGAATTTTGAATATGCTGAGAAACTACCTCGGAGATGATGCCTTCTTTGCAGGAATGAACGATTATCTGAAAACCAATGAATATCAGAATGCAGAAGCCCATCAGTTGAGACTCTCTTTTGAAAAAGTATCAGGGAAAGACTTAAACTGGTTCTTCAATCAATGGTATTTTGGAAGTGGAAATCCGAAAATTAATTACTCATTCACATTTGAGCCTGTAAAAAAACAAGTGGCGTTAACTATTAATCAAAGTCAAGAAAAACCATTTGAATTTCCTCTGGCTATAGATGTCTATGACAACGGAAAATCTAAAAGATATAATGTCTGGGTAAATGCAGAAGCAAAAAATACATTCAGTTTTGATGTTTCCAAAACTCCTGATCTGATTAATATCAATGCAGATGGGGTTTTACTGGCAGACATTACCGAGGCTAAGACTCCTGAGCAGAATCTGATGCAGTTTACAAATTCCAAGGAGTTTAAAAGCAGATATCTGGCGTTAAATGGGATCAAGGATCAGACTGGAAAAAGCCCTGCCGTTGTAAAATTGCTGGCTGCAGCATTAAAAGATCCTTTTTTCAGAGTAAGAATAAAAGCTTTAAATTTAATAGATCTTACCAATCCTGAGCAAATGAAGGCGCTGGGTGCTGAAGTTGAAAAACTGGCTTCCAATGATCCTAAAACATTAACACAGGCAGCGGCTATTACTGCTTTAGGAAAGACAAAAGACAAAAAATATCTTCCATTATTTGAAAAAGGAATAAATGCTGTTTCAAATGCTGTGAAAGGGAGTTCAATGAGTGCACTTCTTTCCATTGATCCGTCAAGAGCAAATAACCTGGCTGATAAAATTGATATGAAAGGAGCATCAGATGCATTGCAGGCTCAGTTGCTTCCGATTATTGTAAAGAACAAAATTACTTCTCAGATAGAGAATATTGCTCCTCTTGCTACCTTTTATCCATTTATTAAATTCCAGAACCCCGAGTTAGGAAAAGCTGCAGAAGATGGTTTCAACTGGATCATGACTTCCGATAATCTGAAAGCAACGGAAAGCATTACAAAAATAGCAGGATATGCCAAGAATCAGATGGCAGGTAATCCGCAGGCTAAAATGATGATGGTTCAGATGCTGAAAGATGGCTTAAGTAAAAAAATGGAACTGCTGAAACAGAATCCGCAAAATGCTGCAAGTATTAATAAGCAGATTGATGTGATTAATAAAGCAATTGAAAACTATAAATAATAGAGAAAGCCGGCAGATTTGCCGGCTTTCTTTTATCATGACTGAATACCAATTTGTAAAAATATAAGATAAAGTAAATTGATTTTTAATAATATTACAAAAATCAGCATTTTTTACCACTGTTTTTTGCAGTATCTTTCATAAATTCGTTTAAAATTTAGACAATTATGAGTTTTGGAATTGAAGCAGCGGGCTATTATGTGCCTGGTTTATATTTGGAGATTAAGGATTTAGCAGAAAAAAGAGGAATAGAACCGGCGAAATTGGAAAAAGGCTTAGGTCTTCATAAAATGGGGCTTTCTGATGTTCATGAAGATGCAGCAACCTTTGCCGCAGAAGCATTACTGAAGCTTATACAAGATTATAATATCAATCCTAAGGAAATAGCAAGAGTATATCTGGGAACAGAAAGTGCGGTGGATGCAGCAAAGCCTACAGTATCTTATGCTGTTCAGATGGTAGAACAGGTATTGAAAGAAGAATTTGGAGCAAGATGTTTCAGAAACTGTGATGTGCTGGATATGACATTTGCTTGTGTAGGAGGAGTAGATGCTCTTCATAATGCTTTGGATTTTGTAAGGGTGAATCCCGATAAAAAAGCAGTAGTGATTGCCAGTGACTATGCAAAATATGAATTGGCTTCTTCTGGTGAATATACACAAGGAGGAGGAGCTGTAGCTCTTTTGGTTTCATCAAAACCGGATCTTCTTGAAATTGAAAATAACTGGGGAGTTGCTTCAGAAAGTGTCTTTGATTTTTTCAAACCGAGAAGAACCTATAATAAAGAAGACCTGAACGGTGCTCCGGAAACATATCCCGAAAAAATTGAAATTTTCACAGATGAACCTGTTTTTGACGGGCAATATTCTAACCAATGCTACCAGGATAGGATAAGAGAAGCTTACAATCATTATAAAGAAATAACAGGAGAGAAAAAACCTTATGAAAACTGGAAATATATTATTTTCCATCTACCTTATGCCTTTCACGGGAAAAGGGTTTTTACTGAAATTTACAGTCTTGAGAATGGTTTGCCTTATGAAACTGCAGAAGAACAGAAAGCCGTTGCCAAATCTGAAGATTATTTACAATTAATCAGTGATAAAATAGAAAAGACACAAAGGGCTTCTTCCGAGATAGGGAACATGTACACAGCTTCTGTCTTTATGGCCTTTCTTTCTGCTTTACAGACATCCTATAACGAAAATGAAGAGCTTTCAGGAGAAGAAATTGGCTTTGTAGGCTATGGAAGTGGTTCAAAATCAAAAGTGTTTGCCGGAAAAGTTTCTGTGAACTGGAAAAAAGTAGTAGAAAAATGGAACGTATTTGAAAATTTGAAACAAAGAACTTCTGTAGATTTTGAAACTTATGAAAAACTTCACAGAAAGCAACTGAAAGAATCTGTAAACATAAATTATAAAGGATTCGGACTTGTTTCTATTGAGACTGAAAATCCGGTATTAATTGGAGCCAGATATTATAGTTACCAGAAATAAGATTATTGTAAACTTAATATATAAAGCATCTCATCGTATGGGATGCTTTTTTTTGCAGTAAAACATGCTTATAATAATCCATGAAGTTTATGTTAATTATGTGCTTTTTCAAATAAAAGCACATTGAATATTTTCTCACTTTCAGAGTTGAATTATTTTTAAATGTAATGCTAAAAAGGTTAAAAAAATGCAGGGAATATGAAAGAGAGTTTTATAAGTTTCAACTGATCTCGCAATATAATATAGTAACAGTTTTTTGGTGGAAATTACAATGATGCCCTATTGAAAAAGGGGGTTCTTGCTATTCAGGGCCTGTTTTTTAAATAAAATTTAAGAAAATGGCGTATTTTTTTCTTCATTTTAGTTAAAATTGATGATGAAATATTTTAATTTATTAATCTAATTGATGTTTTTTGGTTTATTTTTTTAATAAATATTGGTTAATTAATGAAAGTTGATTTTAATTTCAAAATTTATTAAAATTCCGTTAATCTTTAAATTGGCTTATTTTTCGTTAATTTTTTAAATACAATTAAAATGATTCCCTATCATTTTTTTAGTATGAATGTGAATTTCTCCTTTCTGGAAGCCTGTTTTCAGCGTTTAATGAATTGATGTTGTAGATATTTATCGACATATTTGTCCCTTGAATATATTAAAATCTGTTAATATGAATGTGAAATTAAGCGTTTTAACAGTCGGTGTTCTGTTTTTTACAGGGCAGACTGTATTAGCTCAGGAAAAGGACTCTAAGAACAGTAAGGACAAAGAGACAAAACTTGAGGAAGTTGTTGTTTTAGGTTATAGCAAGACTGCTACTAAAGCGAAAACAACAACATCTTCGGTTACTGTTGGTTCTGAAACCTTAGAAAACAGACCTAATATCTCGGTACTGAGCTCTATTCAGGGTACAGCTCCCGGGATCGTAGTAAATTCAGCATCTGGATCTCCAGGTTCTGGAAAATTCAATATTTTGATCAGAGGTGCTAGCTCCCTTAATGGTTCTACAGATCCTCTATACGTTGTGGATGGGGTAATTACTTCCGGTTCTCAGTTCAGAAACCTAAACTCTTATGACATTGATACGTTCAGTATCCTGAAAGATGCTCAGGCAACTGCTATCTATGGTAACAGAGCAGCAAACGGAGTTGTAGTAATTACAACTAAAGGTGGGAAATTCAACGCAGGAATGAAGGTGTCTTACGATGCATTAACTTCGTTCAGTAAACTGCCTACTTCTGACTACAACATGTCAGACGGTAGACAACTTTTACAAATTCAAAAGAATTTAGCAACTGGTAAAGGTAATACCTTAACACAGGATCAGATCAATAACTGGGGTACTAATACAGACTGGAGTAAGCAATTTACCCGTATAGGTATTTCTCAACAACACAACCTTTCCATTACAGGAGGTGGGGAAAACATCAATAACTTCTTGTCTCTAGGATATCTTGATAGTGAAGGTACTGTAAAATCTACAGACTTCAAGAGATTTACAATGAGAAATAACCTTAATGGTAAGTCTAAAAACGGAAAATTAACTTTTGGGGCTATTATGGGGTTAGGGTATTCCAGAAGAAACCAGCTGGATGATGAAACAAACACAGGTATTTCTAACAATACCCTTCAGAATCCTTTATTCGGAAGTGTTCTTTCATTACCATATGCAACACCTTCTCCATATGCAAATGGACTGGAGTTATATAATGCTATTAAAGGAGATGCTACTAATAACAGACACTGGATTCTTCAGGATAACATCAATGGGGGAATCAGAAACAGATTTACTGAACTAAGTATTTCTGCCAATGCTAATGTAAACTACAAAATTACAGATTATTTAAGCGTTGGGAACAGAACTGGTATAGAGTATAAGCAATACGACAGAACCTTTGCAAGATCACCACTAGGATACCTTGCTATCAGTGTAGCAAAAGGAGACGGATCTACATATGGCGGATTCGAAGATTTTTCTACAATAAAAGATCTTACGTTCAACAGTATTACGAATATTACATTCAATAAATCTTTTGGAGATCATACCATTAGTGCTGGTGCATACATGGACTATATTAAAGCTCATGTAACTACAAATACTCAAAGACAAAACGGTCTTAACCCATTACAGTGGGAATTTGGTGCAGGAACTGGTTATATTCCATTTAACCCGGATACACCAAACATCTATAGACCTTCTAATAGTGCTACAAAAGTAACTGCTGGTACCTTAGCTTACTTTGGAACTCTAGATTACGATTACAAAGATAAGTATGGAGTAAGTGGAGTTGTAAGAAGAGATGGTTCTTACCGTTTCCTTCCTACCAACAGATGGGAAACTTTCTGGTCAGTTGCGGCAAGATGGAATATCGACAAAGAAGAATTCATGGCTAATTCCGGATTCAGACTGCTTAAGCTAAGAGCTTCAATCGGTACTACAGGTAACCAGAACTTAGGAATTGCCAGTGATAACCAAAACCCATTAGCACTTCTTCCGAATAATTTCCTTGATCTATATAACGGTTTCTCAGGATACCAGAATTTATTAGGATACAACTTTGTAAACTTATCAAACCCTTCTCTAGAGTGGGAGCAGGTAAAACAAAGCAACATCGGAGTAGACTTTAACTATAAAGGATTGGTTGAAGGTAGCGTTGATTACTATCAGAAAAGAACATCAAGAATGTTCAATGACATTCAAAAATCATCTGCTACAGGATATTACTCAATCAGAGGTAACGACGGTGTTCTTGACAACAAAGGTATTGAAGGGATGATCAAGTACAATGTGATCAGAAACGAAAATACAAAAGTATCTGTTTTTGTGAACGGTGCATACAACTCAAACAAGATCGTTTCTATGAACAGCGAAAACCTTGCAGGAGATGTGGTAAATGCTATCGGTGGACCTGCTGGTCAGTATCAGCTATATTCATACGTTGGTGTAAACCGTGACAATGGAAACTTACAGTTCCTTGACAAAAACGGAAACATTACAGAAGCTCCAACATCAGCAGACAGAGTATTGACTGGAAAATCAAGATATGCTAAGTTTACAGGAGGTTTCGGATTCAATGTACAACATAAAGGATGGTTCCTTGATACATTATTCTCTTTCCAACAAGGAGGATGGATCTATGATAACTTACAATCATGGATTATGGATCCAAATGCAGCAGCAACAAGAAACCTTTCAGCTGATTTATTGAACGCATGGACTCCTGATAACAGAGATACAGATATCCCTGCACTAAAAGCAAGTAACTTAAGCTTAGGTTCTTCAGACAGATTCTTACACAGATCAGACTTTATCAGACTTAAAAATATTTCTGTAGGATATAACTTCAGCAAAAGCCAGTTAGGTAAACTGCCGGTAAAAGGAATCAAAGTATTTGTTCAGGCAGAAAACCTTTACACCTGGACAGATTGGAAAGGATTTGATCCGGAGCCAATTACTTCGTATTCATTAAATGTTTATCCTAACCCAAAAACCATATCTGTAGGTTTAAATGTTGATTTTTAATAGAGAAGAATTATGAAAAGAATTATAAATACAATATTAGTTGTAGCAACCCTATCATCTGTGGCATTTACGCTGAATAGCTGTCAGGATGCACTAGATATAAAGCAGGCAGGACAATTAGAAGGAGAAGACCTGTATACAAGTGTTGCTAATCTTAATGAAGTTTTAAACGGATCTGTTTACGCTCAGTTAGACCCAATTGATGAGATCTATTTCACAGCGGTATTTACAGATGAAGTAAAGCCAGGATCTGGTAGTGGAGGACAGGAATATACATTGCACAGACATTTCCTAGATCCGTCTAGTCCTATTATTACTGGAGGTACAGTAGGTACTGTTGCCAGTGATGGAATCTGGTTAAACAATTATAGAGTAATCAACAGGGTAAACAGACTTCTTGAGGGAGCAAAGAGAATTACACCTACTACTGTTGAGGAGAAGAATACATACAATGCTATTCTTGCGCAGGCAAGGGCGATCAGAGCATATTGCTATGTACAGTTAGAGGCTTATTTCTCTGCTGATATGAAGGATCCTAATGCTTTGGGAGTTATTCTTCTTACGGATGTTCCTTCTACAGAATCGAAATTGCCAAGAGCTAAAAATCAGGATGTTTATGATTTCATTAATGCTGATTTGGATTATGCAAGAGGAATCTTAGGAAACTCTACTACTCCAAGAAGATATAAAGTAGATAAGAATTTTGTAAATGCTGTTGCTGCTCGTTTTAATCTCTACAGAGGTGAAATGGCATTAGCTAAGCAAAATGCAGAATTAGTAATCAACGGATCTGGTCTTTCTCTTACAATTGCATCGCCAATCACAGGTACCAATGCTGCAGTTCCAGTTACTGAAGCTGATGGTTCTGTGTTCCAATCCGGACCTTTCAGTGATACCCCTACAAGTAAGTGGAATATTGCATTCTACGGAGGAATTGATGAGAGCACTGGAAATGGTATAGCAGGAGGATCTTTCAACCCATACAGAAGAATGTGGGCTGATACTGAAAATGGAGAAGCTATTTTCTCTCTGAATAGACTACCTTTAGGAGCTGGTGCAGCTATTGGAGGAAAATGGAATACAAATCAGTCTAATATTAGTGGAGCACCAATGTGGTTCTGGGGAAGAAACCTATACAACATATTTAAAAATACTCCTGGAGATATCAGAAAATATGCCTACGTAGACCCTTCTTCAAAACCAAATCCAAATTATGCTACTGCAACAGCAGGAAATACCAGAACGGACGGATTGGTTATTGATAAATATCCTGGTAAAATAAGTACAGCTACAAGAAACGATGTGAAAGTTTTCAGATTGTCAGAAATGTACTTCATTATAGCAGAAGCTGAAGTAGCGGCAGGAAACCTTGCAGCAGCTCACGATAAAATTCAGCAAGTGAGAGTAGCAAGAAACTTCGAGGGAACAGCTACTACTCCTACTTATTCATCTGCACAATTAGCATATGCTGATATCTTGAAAGAACGTAGAGTTGAATTAGCACTTGAAGGACACCGTTTTATCGACCTTAAGAGACTTGCTGTATCAGCTAATGTATCTATGGACAGAAACCCTACGGATGATATTATCGATATGAAAAACCTTCCAAATGGTGATTACAGATATACATTACCTATTCCAATCAGAGAAATATCTGCAAACCCGAACGTTAAGCAGAATGACAAGTATTAAGATTTAATTTTAATATATTTTTTAAGAAGGGTCCCAGTAATGGGGCTCTTTTTTTATAGAAATTTGTAAATAGATTACCTCAGAACCATTCTGTCCTGATAGCTTTTCGGAGTTACTCCCTCCAGCTGCTTAAATACTCTCGTGAAATAATTTGTATCTGAAAATCCGGTCTGAAAAGCAGTTTCTTTGATACTGATTTGGCTGGCTAATAACTCTTTTGCTTTGCTAATCCTTTCCTGCAAAATAAAATCATTTGGGGAAGTTCCCAGCTCATCTTTGAACATTTTAAAGAAATTGGATTTACTTACATAAGCCAGCTTGGCAATAGTGTCAATGGATAGTTTCTGGTGAAGATTTCTTTTAATATAATCTACCACAAAGCCTATCCTGGATTTATTTTTAACAATATTTTTTTCTACCATGCTTCTTGCCTGGGTCTGCATCAGTCTTATCAGAAGTTCTTTCAATGCAAAATCAGCCATGATATCCTTTTGTGAGTTATCATCCATTGCAATTCTCATAATATTATTGGTGGCAGAAGCAATCGCTTTATTGTTGAACAGAAAATATTCATCCAGCTGAATATTCCATTGCGAAGTTTCATCCACTTTGGGAAGATGATAATTGAGATAATTAAGAGAATCTTCTATAAAATCAGGATTAAGACTTAAAGAAATACATTGGGTAGGGGTTTCATCCGCCTCAGGAAAATCAATAACCATTGTTTCTCCCGGAGCAACCAGAATACTTTCTCCCGGATAATAATCAAAATAATTGGTCTTATTATCCAGCTTCATATGTTTCTTACCTCTCAGCATTGCTGTAAATGCAATATTTTCAAAATGAAGTTTTACATCAAAAGCAGCCTTATGAGTCTCATAAATACTGAATTCACAATTGTTTAGATTGAATTTCGTCTGGTTTTCAACAAGACTCAATAGTTGGTTTTCCTTACGTAATTCAGGAGTATTTAATAAAATCTTACTATTGTTATTCATTTCTAATTTTTTTTGAAAAGGAGGTAACTCAAATATAGAGAATTTGGCAGTATGTTGCTGTTAATAAAATACTAAAATTGAACCCTTTGTACTATTTTACACTTTTTTTATAGGATTGTGCTATACTCTTTTGGGAATCTCAGTGTAATTTGGCTTTATCGAAAAATAAAAACAAGACTAATATGAGCACTATTACAGAACCAAGATCAGCCACGCTTTTACAGCGTCCGGAGTTCAAAAGCAGATATGATAATTATATTGACGGGAAATTCACGCCACCCGTTAAAGGGCAGTATTTTGACGTAGTCTCGCCAGTGGATGGGAAAAACTTTACCCAGGTTGCCCATTCCTCCAAAGAAGATTTGGAGCTGGCCGTAGATGCAGCAGAAAAAGCATTCCGTACCTGGAAAAATACTTCCTCTACAGAAAGAAGCATTATCCTGAACAAAATTGCAGACAGAATAGAACAGAATTTAGAATATCTGGCAACAGTAGAAACAATTGATAACGGAAAAGCCGTGAGAGAAACACTGGTGGCAGATTTACCTTTAGCAATTGATCACTTCAGATACTTTGCTTCCGTGATTCGTGCTGACGAAGGATCTCATAACGAACTGGATAAAGATACCGTATCTCTGATCGTTCACGAGCCACTGGGAGTAATTGCACAAATCATCCCATGGAATTTCCCGATACTCATGGCTGTCTGGAAATTGGCTCCGGCACTGGCGGCAGGAAACTGTGTCGTTTTGAAACCTGCAGAAAGTACTCCTGTTTCTATCATGGTTCTAATGGAACTTATCGGAGACCTTTTACCCGCAGGTGTTATCAATATTGTGAACGGATTTGGTGCAGAACTTGGAAGAGCCCTGGTAACCAATCCGAAAGTAGCAAAAGCAGCATTTACCGGTTCTACCGCTACAGGGCGTATGGTGATGCAGTACGCAACTGAAAATATAATTCCGGTAACCCTGGAATTGGGAGGGAAATCACCAAACGTTTTCTTCAACTCTGTAATGGATGCTGATGATGAGTTTCTAGATAAAGCGATAGAAGGTGCTGTACTTTTTGCCCTTAACCAGGGAGAAATTTGTACATGCCCTTCAAGATTGCTCGTTCAGGAAGATATTGCAGATGCCTTTATTGAAAAAGTGATTGAAAGAGTAAAAGCCATCAAAGTAGGAAATCCGCTGGACAAAACCGTAATGATGGGAGCTCAGGCCTCAAAGATTCAGAAAGATAAAATCCTTTCCTATATCCAGTTGGGAATAGAAGAAGGAGCGGAAGTGCTCGTAGGAGGAGAAGTTAATCATCTTGGAGAAGATCTGGAAGACGGATATTACATTCAGCCAACGGTTTTCAAAGGAAACAACAGAATGAGAATCTTTCAGGAAGAAATTTTCGGGCCGGTGCTGGCATTTACGACCTTTAAAGATGAAGAAGATGCAGTAAAAATTGCCAATGATACCATTTATGGACTTGGCGCCGGGGTTTGGACAAGAGATGCTCACCAGCTATACAATATCCCTCGTCAGATAGAAGCGGGAAGAGTATGGGTAAACCAATATCACTCTTACCCTGCAGGTGCTCCTTTCGGAGGTTACAAACAATCCGGAATCGGAAGAGAGAATCATAAAATGATGCTCGATCATTACCGCCAAACCAAAAACATGCTGATTTCTTACAACAAGAATAAGTTAGGTTTCTTTTAATGTTATTTAGGACGTGCCCGATTGCCTTGGCTTTATCCAGGGCAAAACGGTCGGGCTATGCAGGGCTGCACTTCGTTTCGGTGCTCCATTGCATTTCGCACCGGCTCGTTCCTCGCCGCCCTTACTATCCCTCACGCAGAGAAATATTGGTCTTTTGATATACATTTTCTATTTAGTCATTGACTTATAAAGCAGCATAGCGATTTACAGCTAACTGTTTACATCTGGTGATAAAAACTAATAACCCAAAATAACTCCATCCAAAAAATAAAATATGATTCCAAAAACAATGAAAGCGGCAGTAGTTCAAGGCTACGGCCAGCCTCTGAAAATAGAAGAAGTACCCGTAAGAGAACCCGGAAGATATGAAGTCCTTGTTAAGGTAATAGCCTGTGGAGTCTGCCATACAGATTTACATGCTGTAGATGGTGACTGGCCTGCAAAACCCAAGATGCCTCTTATTCCCGGACATGAAGGAGTAGGTATTGTGGTAGCCTGCGGACCTGAATCTTTTGTAAAAGAAGGTGATGCCGTAGGTGTTCCCTGGTTGTACAGTGCCTGTGGATGTTGTGATTATTGTATCACAGGATGGGAAACCCTTTGTGAAGCACAGAAAAACGGAGGCTATAGCGTAGATGGCGGTTTTGCAGAATATGTTATTGCAGACTCAAGATATGTGGGACATTTGAAATCAGATGTTAACTTTCTTGAAATTGCTCCTATTTTATGTGCCGGAGTAACTGTTTATAAAGGATTAAAGGAAACAGAAACAAAACCTGGAGAATGGGTAGCTATTTCAGGAATCGGCGGGCTGGGACATGTAGCGGTTCAGTATGCCAAAGCAATGGGAATGCATGTAGCAGCCATTGATGTTGCTGATGATAAACTCGAACTGGCAAAAAAATTAGGAGCAGACCTTGTAGTCAATGCAAAAAACACTGATCCTGGACAATATTTGCATAAAGAAGTTGGCGGAATGCACGGCGCATTGATTACAGCCGTTTCTCCTATTGCCTTCAAACAAGGAATAGATGTTTTAAGAAGAAAAGGAACCATTGCTCTGAACGGTCTTCCTCCCGGCTCCTTTGAACTTCCGATTTTTGAAACAGTTTTAAAAAGGATCACTGTGCGAGGTTCCATCGTAGGAACCCGAAAAGACATGCAGGAAGCATTGGATTTTGCCAATGAAGGATTGGTAAAAGCCACAGTTACTCCCGCAAAACTGGAAGATATCAATGATGTATTCGATAAAATGAAAAAAGGACAGATTGACGGCAGAATCGTTTTGGATATTGCCGGCTCAAATTAATTGATGATGTGTTGCTGATCCCGGCTGGATTTACTTGTCGGGATCTTTTATAACAATAAGGTTCCGTAAGCTAAAATAAAAAACAATGGAAGCAAAAATATCCAGACTCTCTGCAACAGAACAGGCACTTGAAGTGATCCGGAAATTGGAAGATCAATATGGACCACTCATGTTTTATCAGGCAGGAGGATGCTGTGAAGGTACGCAGCCGCAATGTTTTGAAAAAGGCGGATTTTTTCCCCGGATGAATGATGCAATGATCGGAACCATTAATGGATATGAGTTCTGGATAGACCGTGACCTATTTGAATACTGGAAATATTCACATTTTACATTAGATGTTACAGATGGCTTCGGACCTGGTGGCTTCTCTTTGGAAACTCCCTTAGGAAAAACATTTAAAGTTCACTACAGGCTTTTCACTCCGGATGAATATAAAAATCTTGAAGCTGTAAAACGCAGTGAGTAGAGCCTTGGGCCTGAGATTGGTTTAAGGCTTTTGGGTAATATAAATAAGCTCTCTTTCAAACTCATATTTCCCTCTCGAAATTCCTCTTTTTAAGATAAAATATTGGCTGATTGCTATTGTGAAAGCGATTGCCCCGACCATAAGACCTTGTTGATCTCCTGTTATACTGACGAATCCTATTATAAAGCAAAAACACAGAATAAAAAACCAATTCAAAATCTGAAATCCTGAAGGAAAAAATTCTACAGATACGGATGATATACCATTTTTATCAGAAATAGTTCCACGTAATACAGGATTACTTCTGTTCATATCAAATAGTCTTCCTCTTCTTTTGATTGTAAAGCTCTTGGCATCAATCATTCCCCGGTATTCAAACCGCGTGGGAATTGCAGTATCTTTTTCCAATGATATGAATGTCGTATTGGTTTTATAAGTTACTTTCATTAATCTCTGTATAAGTTCTGCACTGCTGATATTGAGATCAATGGTGAGGCTGTTGTACAAGCCAATGCTTTTAAAAAATGAGTTCATGGGTTAATAGAAAATAGTTAAAATGCAATCAGACTTTCACAAACCGGTTGACAAACATCGCCGCCACTATATCTCCTACAGCATTCAGAACAGTAGCCAGAGGATCTACCAGAGTCCCGATAATCATTACCGCAGGAATAGCTTCCTGAGGCAGTTTGTACACTGAGATCATCAGCATCTCCCCAATATATCCGCCATTAGGAATACCACCAGCCACAATACTCACAAAGATTGTAATTCCCAAAGCCAAAAGCAGGTTGGCCGGATCAAAGAAATCTTTTCCGATAATTAAAAATGCTACATAGATCTTGATGATAGAAGACATAGAAGATCCGTTTTTATGCAGGGTAGTCCCGATAGGAATCACCAGATTGGCAATAGAGTTCGGAATTCCGATCTTTGATGCTGCCTGTAAATTGGCAGGCATGGTGGCAAAACTGCTGCAGGTACTTATTGCAGTAAGAGTAGGGTAGATTGCGTTAGTCCAGAAACTTTTGATTCCTTTCTGCCCGTTTGCCATAAAAGCATAAATTGAAAAGAAGACCAGAAAGTAAATGATTCCGGCAATATAATACAAGCCTAAAGGTTTAGCATAAAATCCGAAAAGCTGTGGTCCTAAAGTCGCTACCTGGTAAGCAAAGTAAGCACCCAGACCAATGGGAGCCAGTTTCATGACCAATAAAAGAAGCTCTTTCATCACTTCATACCCGGAAGCAATAAAAACCCGGAAAGGCTGTCCTTTTTCACCTGTCTTTCTGGCCGCAAATCCTGTCAGAAATGCAAATACCAGAAGAGCCAGCATATTTCTTCTCGAGAAAAGCTCAGTAAATTCGCCTACCGTAAAGAAACTTACAATCCTATTACCCCATGTATCATCATTCGCTGCTTCCGTAATCATATCAGAACTCCCTGAGACTCCTGAAACCGGAAAAAGATACACAGCACAGATAGTAAAAATAGCTGCCGTGAGAATAAAGAATAAAAAGGTAAGTGACATCACAAGGATGATTTTTCCAAATTTAGACTGCTGTTCCAAAGAAGAAATAGAATTGGATACGGCAAAAAATACCAACGGAACTACACTCACAAAAAGAAGATTAAGGAAAATATCTCCCAAAGGTTTTATATATTCCACAAAACCAGGAGCAACAATTCCAATGATGCTTCCAATAGTGATTCCCAAAAGTAAAAATATAATTCCGGAGTAGTTTTTCAGGACCTCTTTCATGCGGCGCTTTTTATCAAAGATAAGTTTATTTTCTATGTGAGAATAGAAATTAGCTCAATTTATCAATTGTATGATTTTGGTGTATTACTATAAAATTGAAAAGTTGATATTGCTAATTATGAAATTTTATTCTATAAAATTATCAATAGATTAAAATATTTAAATTATTTAATAATTAATTTTTTAGTCAAATTAATTCTTTATTTTATATTTTTTTTAATTATTCTTTATTGATATTGTTTTAAAAACAATTATTTGTTATATATTTAAAATTAACTAATGCAAAAAAATATTACAAATTTATGAAAAGAAAAAACAAAATTTCGTTATTACTGATTGTTGGTGCAATCACTGTAAGTTGTAACACTGATAGGTTAAATGATACTGCTGAACCTAATACTGATGCTAATGCACTTGCTAATTCCGAGGGTGTAGTCTCCGGAAGTTCTAAACCTATTCCGGGACAATACATTGTAGTTTTAAAAGATGGTATTCTGGCTCAAAATGGTCTCGCTGTTTTTAAAGGTGCAAACAATGACAGAGAAAGTTATTTAAGGCAGACTGGAGTGTTATTAGATAAATTGAAAAGTAATGTTAGTGGGCTAAAACTGGGAATTGATAATCAAAAAATTTCCAATGCTTTCGGGTATGCTCTGGAAGGTTTTGTTGCTGGAAATCTTACTGATGTAGAAGTGGAAACACTGAAGAAGGATTCAAGAATCAAAAGTATTGAACAGGATTATCAGATTTCATTAGGAACGGCAGTAGGTACTATTGCAAAAGCCACCTCTCAACAAGAGTTACCTTGGGGGATTACAAGAATAGGAGGTTCAGGAGATGGAACAGGAAAGACAGCCTGGGTAATTGACTCTGGAATAGATTTGGATCATCCGGATCTTAATGTAGATACCCAAAGAAGTGTTTCTTTTGCAGGGGATAACAACCCTGATGATGGGAATGGTCATGGAACTCATGTTGCAGGAACTATTGCTGCTATTAATAATAATATTGGTGTTGTAGGGGTAGCTGCCGGTGCTAAAGTTGTTGCATTGAAAGTTTTAAAAAGCGATGGACGTGGAGAGTTTTCATGGACTGTTTCTGCCCTGGATTATGTATATGCTAATGCTTCGGTAAATGATGTTGTAAACATGAGTTTAGGACCAAAAGTAAGAGGTAGGTTTTCTGCTACTGATCAAGCTACCTTAAAGGTTGCTCAGAAAGGTATTAAAATAGCTATTGCAGCAGGGAATAGTTATGATGATGCTGATTACTATTCACCAGCAGCCGTGAATCATGAAAATATCTATACCATATCAGCCATAGCTCAAGGTGATTACTGGGCCCATTTTTCTAATTATGGGATTGGTGTCGATTATGCTGCCCCGGGCTACAGTATAAAATCAACTTGGTTAAATGGTACATATAACACAATAAGCGGAACTTCTATGGCATCGCCTCATGCAGCAGGAATTCTGTTATTAGGAACTCCAACAAGTGATGGTAGTGTAAAACCTGCTTATTGGGAGTATAAATATGGATGGTTAAATGATGGAACATATGGAAAATATTATACTGGTAAATATAGCCCTACAAATATTTATTCTACAGCAGATTATCGTTACGATAAAGATGGTGTAATTGATAAGATTATTCACAGATAATCATTTATAGTTTTAACTAAAAAGAGATGGAGTTATCCGTCTCTTTTTTTGTTGATATTGTTTGTATGATATGAATATTAAAACTTTTTTTAGGACAAATTTTCATGTTTTATTATATATCATTCAAAGATAAATTTCATAAATTTGGGTAAACCTCATTTCTATGGCTTATATAGATTACTATAAAATTTTAGGCGTAGATAAAAGCGCAACACAGGATGATATCAAAAAGGCCTACCGGAAACAGGCCAGGAAACTTCATCCCGATCTGAATCCTGATGATAAGGAAGCCGAAAGACAGTTCAAAGAATTGAATGAAGCCAACGAAGTACTCAGCAATCCGGAAAACAGATCTAAATACGACAAGTATGGAGAACACTGGAAACATGGTGAAGAATACGAAAAGGCGCAGCAGCAGCAAAGACAATATCAACAGCAAAATAATTATGGCGGTGGATTCTCCGGTGCTGATTTTGGTGATGGGGAAGACTTTTCAGATTTCTTCCAGAATATGTTTGGCGGAGCAGGTAGCGGATTTGGTAAAAGCTCACGAGGAAGAGCTTCCGGAAAGTTCAAAGGACAGGATATCAAAGCAGAATTAACTCTGAATCTGAGAGATGCTGCAAAAACCCACCCGCAAACCTTTGATATCAATGGGAAAAAAGTCAGAATCACAATTCCGGCAGGTGTCTATGACGGGCAGCAGATCAAACTGAAAGGGCATGGAAATCCGGGGGTCAATGGAGGTCCAAGCGGAGATCTATATATTACTTTTAATATCCCAGCCGATCCGAATTTTGAAAGAATCGGGGATGATCTGAAAACCAAGGTAACCATTGATCTGTATACCGCTGTTTTAGGCGGAGAAGTGAATGTAAATACCCTGGAAGGAAGCGTAAAGCTTAAAGTAAAACCGGAAACCCAAACCGGAATTACTGTAAGGCTGAAAGGAAAAGGCTTTCCTGTCTATAAAAAAGAAGGAGAACATGGAGATCTTTTTGTAACCTATGAAGTGAAACTGCCCACCAACCTTACCGAGAAGCAGAAAGAACTTTTTGAACAACTAAAAAATTCCTAAGCTATGATTGAAAGAATATCACGGGAAGAACTCGTAAGAATCTATAATATAGAAATCACTTTTTTTGATGAGCTTGTAGATTATGGGCTATTGAATATACAGATTGAAGACAATATCCATTATCTGATGTATGAGGATCTGCCTGATCTGGAAAAATTTGCCAACTGGTATTATGATCTTGAAGTCAATCTTCCCGGTCTTGAAGTGATTCACAATATGCTGAAAAAACTGGATGCGCTGAACCGAAGAAACAGAGAGTTGATGAATAAACTTTCTGCAATAAGTAATCAATATGAAGATATTTAGTTTAGTTTTGTAGCTTTTTAAAGCAACTCTATAATTATGAATGAAGAAAAGGTGATTACACTAAAACCGGAAAGAAAGATTTTTGAAGATATTTATTTTAGCGGTAATCAGGGAAGTCTGCTTTTTTCACCTACAACGAAAAGTAAAACCGTTGCCACCATTGCAGCAGCAATCATTGTTTTTATTGTTTTTCTTTTGAAGGATAATCTGAGCAAAGAAAGTGTAGGGATTTTATACTTTTTGAGTTTTATTTTTTTGCTTTGTGCTGTTTTTCTGTCTGTAAGTGTCAATAAAGTTTCAAGATGGAAAAAACAGGT
This sequence comes from Chryseobacterium viscerum, assembly GCF_025949665.1. Lineage (NCBI taxonomy): Bacteria > Pseudomonadati > Bacteroidota > Flavobacteriia > Flavobacteriales > Weeksellaceae > Chryseobacterium > Chryseobacterium viscerum. The sequence continues at coordinate 689,535 of NZ_JAPDFT010000001.1, forward strand.
GAATCATTATTTGCATGTTCTGGAAAAGTGTAAAGTGTATGAAATCAGATTTGATCAGAATTTTTTCACTGTGAATATTGATGGAGAAAAAGAAACCAGTGAGTGGAAAGATTTTGAATATTTTGACAGCAATAATGAATTTATTTCCCTTGAAGGAAAATACAGCTATATGTTTCCCAGAAAAGCAATGAGTGAAAAAGAATATAGTTTTCTCAAAAATAAATTAAAAGAAAATATCAAGCAATAAAAATAAAAAACGGAACAAAATTTTGTTCCGTTTTTTTATTATCTTATAAGTAAGCCTTCTTGCTTATTTATTTTCTTCCAGCCATCCCATTTCCTTCATCCACTCGTCATTGTAGATCTTTCCTACATATCTTGAACCGTGGTCATGAAGTAAAACGACAATTACATCATCTTTAGTAAACTGATCTTTCATCTGGATCAAAGAAGCAATGGCACTTCCGGCAGAATATCCGCAGAAAATTCCTTCTTCCTTAGCCAGCTTTCTGGCATAGATAGCGCCGTCTTTGTCTGTTACTTTTTCAAAATGATCTATTACAGACATGTCGTAGTTTTCAGGGATGATATCTTCCCCGATACCTTCTGTAATATAAGTATATGCGTGATCATAGTGCAGTTCTCCGGTTTCGTGGAATTCCTTCAGAATAGAACCATAGGTATCAACACCGATTACTTTGATGTTTGGATTTTTTTCTTTGAAGAAAGTTCCGCATCCTGTAATTGTGCCTCCTGTTCCGGCTCCTACTACAAAGTGAGTCAGGTTTCCTTCAGTCTGTTCCCAGATCTCAGGAGCTGTAGACTCATAATGAGCGGCTCTGTTAGATAAGTTGTCATATTGGTTCACATACCAGCCGTTCTCTGTCTCTTTTGCCAGTCTTTTTGAAACTGAATAATACGAACGCGGGTCAGTAGGTTTTACATCGGTAGGACAAACGATTACTTCCGCACCTACAGCACGAAGGATGTCACACTTTTCTTTTGATTGCTTAGAGTTGGTTACAAAAATACATTTGTAGCCTTTGATGATCGCTGCTAATGCCAATCCCATTCCTGTATTTCCTGAAGTCCCTTCAATAATGGTTCCTCCAGGTTTTAATCTGCCGTCTTTTTCGGCATCTTCTATCATTTTAAGAGCCATTCTGTCCTTTACTGAGTTTCCAGGATTGAAGGTCTCTACTTTTGCTAATACTAATGCCGGGAAATCTTCACCTAATACTTTGTTAAGCTTTACCAGCGGCGTGTTACCTATAGTTTCAAGGATATTTTTTGCGTATTTCATAAATGTTTTATATGCGGCGCAAAGATAAGGCTTTTAAAATTATCTGCGCTGTGGATAACGTGTGGATAAGTTGTGAATAAAGTTAAAAACCCCTGAAAGACAGCGAATAATTGTCAATTATCAATTTAGTTGTACTTAATAACTTTCACAGGAGAAATCTTACTGATCAGATAGCTTGGAATAATTAAAGCCAATCCTGAAATAAGAAGAATTCCTAATGAGATTGAAATGATTGCAATAGGATTAAGGTCTACCGGAACCGTGCTTACATAATAATTTTCCGGGTTAAGCTTTATAACACCAAAGAATTTCTGGATCAAAATAAGTCCCAGTCCGATAGCATTTCCATACAAAAGTCCCGGAATCATAATAATCAACGTATAATTGATGAAAGTAGCTCTTATCTGTGAATTGCTTGCACCTAATGTTTTAAGAAGACCAATAGAATTTGTTCTTTCAATAATAAGAATCAGAAGAACCATAATGATATTAATAACCACTACAATCAGCATGATGATAATGATCAAAGCTATATTGGTATCAAAAATACTGATCCAGTCCGTGATCTGTGGAAATTTTTCAGTAGCTTTTTCAGCATAGTTTTTATAACCGATCAGTTTTTCAATTTCAGGAAAATCTTTGTCGATATCATTTACATTTTTCAGGAAGATGTCTATTCCGCCAATTTCATCAGGTTTCATATCCTGAATCTTTCTTGCATGGTTGATTCCGCCAATCACAAACTGTTCATCGATCAGTTTTATATCAGTTCTGTAGATACCAATAATCTTGAATTTACGATAAAGTGGTTTTTGATCAGCCTTTAAAAATACGGTAACAATACTGTCATTCACCTTAAGATGAAGGTCGTTGGCAACTTTTTGCGAAATAGCAACGTCATTGTTAAAACCTTGCTCAGTAACTTTCGGAGTAGTACCGGCAATGAGGAATTTTTTAAATCTTAAACTGTCAAAATCTTTTCCGATCCCCTTAAATATGATCCCTGCAAAATTGTGCTCGTTACGCATAATTCCGGTAACCATCACATATTTTTGAGTACTTTCCACATCAGGAAGTTCTTTTATTTTTGCAATATTGAGTCCCTGATTATCGAGTACAGAAGTGTTGTAAGAGGAGTTTGATCTCGTTGATCTTACAGTAATATGCCCGCTGAAATCTGCCAGCCTCTCTTTGATAGCTTTTTTTGAACCAAAACCGGTGGCTACAGTAATTAAGGAAACAATAATCCCCAATGCTACGGAAAGCCTGCCAATGAAGATGATAACCCTTGAAAGGTTATTTTTGTTATCTTTGGAAAATGCTATTTTTCTAGAGAAATATAAAGGAAATTTCAAGCTTATGAATTTAGATTTCAAAATTAAAAATTTACTTCTGATTTGCCTAATTTTTTTAGGAGTATTCAATCAATATTATTCTCAGACTCAAGTTCAATCGGATTTTAAAACCGGGGCAGACCAGCCTGAAATGTATTTACCGCTCTTAAAAGGTAAAACGATAGGAGTGGTAACCAACCAGACAGGTTTGATGAGTGACAAAACTCATTTGGTAGATTTTCTGGTAAAAAACGGAATAAAGATCAAATCTATTTTTGCTCCTGAACATGGTTTCAGAGGAGATGCGGATGCGGGTGCAAAAGTGAAAAATGGGGTAGATATAAAAACAGGAATACCGATTGTTTCCCTGTATGGCAATAATAAAAAACCAAAACCGGAACAGTTGGCCGGAATTGATATTGTTATTTTTGATATCCAGGATGTTGGGGTGAGATTCTATACCTATATTTCTACTCTGTCTTATCTGATGGAGGCAGGTGCTGAAAATAATGTTGAGATAATGGTGTTGGACCGTCCTAATCCACACGACGGATATACAGATGGACCTGTATTGAGAAAAAAATGGACCAGTTTTGTAGGAATGCATGAAGTTCCTGTAGTATACGGACTTACGATAGGAGAGTATGGAAAGATGGTGAATGGTGAAAAATGGCTGAAAGATGGGGTTCAGGCTAAATACACGCTTATTCAGATGAAGAATTATCATAAAAAACAACGCTATCCAATGCTTGATAAACCTTCTCCGAATTTACCCAATGATAAAGCCATCAATTTATATCCAAGTCTGTGCTTTTTTGAAGGAACTCAGGTTTCCGTAGGAAGAGGAACAGATCTACCTTTCCAGATTTATGGTTCTCCATGGACGGAAAAACTCCCTTATCAGTTTACACCAAAGCCAAGTTATGGTGCTAAAGATCCATTTCTGAACGGGAAATTATGCTATGGTGAAAACCTCTCAGAATATCCTAAAGATTTAAGAGAGCTTAACCTTGAATGGGTTATCAAAGCTTATCAGAATTATAACAATCCCCAACAGGATTTCTTCCTGAAAAATCTTTGGTTTGATACCCTGTCCGGAACTGATGATTTCAGAAAACAGATTATTGCCGGAAAATCAATTCAGGAAATTAAAGATTCCTGGAAAAAAGATCTGGATAGTTTTGAAAAGATCAGAACCCGGTATGTAGTATATGAAGATTAATTAATCAAAATTTTGGGGCGGACTTTTATCATTTCTGCCCTTATTTAATATAAAGAGCCCTACTGTTAATCCAACAACTCCTGCAAAAGCAGTCATTAATGCCCTCTGTAATTTATCAGGAAGATCGTTCCCGATATAGTTCATTAAAAAAAGAATCACAAAAGTGATCACTGAAATGATGATATGGTTTCTTCCGAATGGCTTCATTGTATTATTTTAATTTGTAAGAAATCATTACCCCTCCTCTGTACGGAATGATTTCACCACTTTTGTTGAAATTTTTTGCAGAATCATAACGTCTCCCGGTAGATTTGTCATACCCTTTATAAAATCCCTGTGAGGTTCCTATTGTTCCATAAATATCAAGATTCCATCGCTCAGATAGCTGGAATTGATATCCTGCTGTAACACCCAGCATCACAGAAACCCCTTTCTGATAAAGATTAGAATTGACCAGGATTTCTCCGTTCCAGTTTTCGGAGGTATTATCATTCCAGTAGGTCCATTTTGATGCATTATAAGCGGCAACAGAAACGTTAGCCCCCACATACCAATGTTTGAAAGCTTCATCGAAGTAATATCTTCCTTCTGCAGATACAGAGTAAAACTGTAGTTTGTGCCCTGAAAAAGATTTCCATGGTGAAATGAAAACATCACCCTGAAGCGTATATCTTGAACTCAGCTGTTTTTCTATTCCAAGGTTTAAAATTCCTATCGGGGCAAATAAAGCATTTCCTTTTATGTATAAACTTTTCTCCTGTCCTCCTTTTTCCTGTTCCTGAGCACTTACTGTGCTTGCTGACAGGAAAGCTAAAATGCCTGCTGCTAATAATTTATATTTCATCCGGTATGTAATGTTTATTTTATTTGCTTTAATAATTCATCTGCTAATTGTGAATCTTTATTGCCCTGAACTGCAATATTTTTGGACATTTCAGCATAGTTTTTTGCCATTTCTTTATTTCCTGTAAGATTATAGAGTTTGGCAAGAATATAAGTGTTTTCTGAAGTTTCGCTTCTCATGACAGACTTTTCTGCCCATTCTGTAGCTTTCTTTAATGAGGAAGGTGTTTTCACATGATCTGCAAATATCCATGCAGCTCTTAAAAGTTCATTAGGGTCAAATGAGTCAGAATCTTTGTAATAGTCTAAAGCAGCTTTTTCGTATTCAGGAAAATTACTGTTCTGTTCATAATAGCTGAGTTTTGTCTGATTCAGTTTTTTAAGCGCAGCTTCTTTTCCTACCAATGGTTCAGCTGTTTTTAAAAAATAGTCATCATTGATCTTTTTATTTTTATCATCAATAGACTGTTCTACTATTTTTCCTAATTTCAGTTGAGCATCAAATTCGGTGTAAGTTTCTTCAGGAAGAAATTTAACGATTTCTGCTTTTCTGGATGCAAAAATAGTATAATTGGTATCTTCTGATGATTTTACAAAATAGAGAAGAAAACCAATTTCATCTTTTGTAAGCTCTTCGGTTTTCTTTTTATTCTGGAAATATCTTTCGGAAGCTTTTTTTGCGAATTCATAATCTGAGTTAGCGTTAAGCTTCATGATGTTGATCAGGAATTCCGGGTCTTTTTCACCGCTGGCAAAACGGTCTTTCAGAGAACCTTTTTTGTTTCCTGGCGAATTGATATCCTGGGCCATAGCCACAAACATGCTCTCCTCCATATAGCCGGTATTTCTGGAAACAAGCTCTCCTTCACCGTTCAGGAAAAGATAAGTAGGATAAGAACGTACTCCGAATTTTGAAGCAATATCTCTTCCTTCTCCTTTTTCCATGTCAAACCTTGCATTGATGAAGTTGGTATTGTAATAATCGCTGACCGTTTTCTGGGTGAAGACATTTTTCTCCATCATTTTACATGGGCCACACCATGATGCATAGGCATCAATAAAAACCAATTTCTTTTCCTTCTTGGCTTTGGCAATAATATCTTTGAACGGGAGTTCCTGAAACTGGATCGTTTCCTGAGCTGAGATAGCGATGGTACAAAAAATAGATATCCCGGAGATGATCTTCTTCATTTTCAAATAAGATTTGTAGGCGAAGATAATTAATTTTAAAAATATAGCATGCTGAATCTGTAGTCTGAACAACGATATTAACTAACTTTAAGACTTATACCTGCTTTCTTGCCTTTCGGTTTGTGTATAAAATAAGAGTTGTTCTTTCGATTTTTTCTTTAAAAAAGTAGTGAGAGTTTAGCTTATTTTTTCTTCACTTTTTTATGCTCATTACCCCATACTTCAAGTTGATCCAGAACCGGAATCAGTTTTTTACCAATTTCTGTAAGCTCGTATTCTACTTTTATGGGTACCTCTGCATATACTTTTTTGGCGATAAGTTCCTCCTGTTCCATTTTTTTTAGCTGAAGGGTAAGCATTCTTTCAGAAATATTGTGGATTCTATCCTTCAGTTCAAAAAATCTCAGTTTCCCATGTTTAAGATGATAACAAATGGAAAGAATCCAGCGGCCACTGATCAGATTCACGGCATATATTTCAGAACAGCTGTACTCCAGTGTTTTCTTATTTTCATTATTGGTGGATGATTCTTTAATACTCATACTTACATTTTTGTTCGTTCCAGACAATCATTTGTACACTTGGAAAGCATAATGTTGATAGGTAAATTTACAAATAAAAACAGGAAATATTCTGTTGGAAAATGGTTTTATCGCTTGTTTAGTATAAAATATTTAAGATATTATGAACTTTAATAGAATTAACATTGATTTGAAAAATAGCATTGAAAATGTCCCTTATTCGTTGGAAATTGATGAAGATTTATTTTTGAATGCTCCGGAAATTATTCAACAGGAAAGAAAAGAATTTACGAAAGCTCATCCTTTTAAAAAACCGGATCATATTGCTGTGCAAGATATTTTTATACCAAGCTCAGAAGATAGATACGGGATCAGACTTCACGTTTATCAGCCTGAAGGTTTTAACCGCGACAGGGTTCTCCTTTACTTTCATGGAGGAGGATATGTTTTCGGGTTGCCGGAGCAGGTGGATGACCAGATGTTTGAGATAGCAGATAAACTTAAGGCAACCATTATTTCTGTTGATTACAGGCTGGCTCCCCAATATCGGTTTCCTATACCTGTTTTAGATGGTTTTGATGCTTTACAATGGATCATAAGACATGGTTTCTCAGAGCTGGGGATTAATTCTGATGGTATAACCGTTTTTGGAGCAAGTGCAGGCGGGCATCTGGCGGCGGCTGTAACTCAAATGGCAGCAGATCACAATATTAAAAATATAAAACATCAGTTCTTACTATATCCTGTCATTCACAATAGACTGAATACTCCTTCAATGGAAGAGTTTACAGATATTCCACTATGGAATAAAAATTACGCAAAGACAGCGTGGCTGCATTTTCTGGGCGAAGAAAATAAAGATAAAAGCCTTCAATATTCAGATCTTACCAACTATAATAATTTTTCCGGGTTGCCACAAACTACCATTGTTGCCTGTGAGCTGGATCCTTTAAGAGATGAAGATGTAGAATATGCCCAGCTCTTATATAAAGCAGGAGTGAAAACCGAATTATGGGTAATTTCCGGTGCGCTGCATGTATTCGACCTCTTTGATTCTCCTATGAAAGATGAATATAATAAGTTTCTTATGAACAGACTTTTTCAATAATAATGTATAAAATAAAAACAGATGAAATTACGGGATAAAAGACCTGCATTGCTTCTTATTGATATTCAAAAAGGATTTCTTGATGAAAACTATTGGGGAGGAAACCGAAATAACAAAGAAGCAGAAAAATTAAGTGGAAAAATACTGGAAACATGGAGGAACCTGAATTTGCCGGTATTTCATATCAGGCACAACTCAACCAATCTTACATCGAAACTGCATGAATCTGATCCTGGATTCGGATTTAATGATCATGTTTTACCCCAAGATGACGAATGTGTTATTACAAAAAACGTAAACAGTGCTTTTATAGGAACGGATCTGAAAGAAAAATTAGATATTCAGAAAATAGATACTCTGGTGATTCTGGGAATTACGACCAATCATTGTGTTTCCACTACAGCAAGAATGGCAGGAAATTTTGGATATGAAACCTATGTGATTTCTGATGCTACGGCGGCTTTTGACAGAGTGGGAATACATGGAGAAAAATATGAAGCGGAACTGGTTCATCTCATGGCGTTAGCCAATCTGAGTGAAGAATTTGCCACCATCATGAATACTGAAGAACTATTAAGAAAGCTGTAGGAAAAATTATAATCTGAATATATTGAAACTACCATTTTTTGGTAGTTTTTTTATGTTTTTGAAATAAATAGCTTAAAATACATGTTTTTGTTAAAAAAATAAGCGTGCCCACTGGCGGTTTTAAAGATAAAAATAATTCACTTTATGGTACTGGAATCTTTGTTATATCTTTGCAAACGAATAATTTATATGTAGGAGAACAACAATTCAGAGAAACTTGAGCATTAATTTTAAACACGCCTTATCCCCAAAATACATTTACATCACCGCATTATCTGCCTGCCTTATTGCAGTGGCAGCATTTGCCGTTTTGAGTCTTTTGATCACAGAAGACAGCCGTAAAAACACTGATGATTTTGCAAAGAAAACCTTCTTCCGCAAATATGAATCTATAGAGCATGAGTTCAGAAATATTGAAGATTATCAATACCTGCTTCGTGCACTGATTCAGAAAGACGGACTGAAGAATTATAAAGATTATTCTTTGGTTTTAAATGATTTAAACAAAAAAAGAAATCTGCTGCCTTACAGCTGGTATTATTACGAAAATACAGCTTCAGGAAAAACAGAAAGTAATAATCCTTTATCTGGTATTTTCAGACAGACAGAACATAAAGAGAATTTTATTAGTTTAAAAAACAGCGGTTCCGGACATTTCAGGGATCTTTTGATTACCAAAAAAGACAGTATGTATTGGGTGAGTTATGATTCTCTGGTGCTGCCTGATAAAAACAAACTGTATTATGGTTCTACCGTAAGCCTGGATGATCTCCATCGGTACTTTATTAATGTAGACAAAAGTTCCAATACTTACGCGTACGTCTTTACAAAAGAAGGAATTTGTATTACTCATCCGGAGAAAAAATATATCGGAAAGAATATTTTCGAGTTTACAGATATTAAGGCGAAAGATACACTGTCCAGCAGAACTGAAGCCGGATACACCAAAGGAACGGCGGTCTCAGAATATCTTGGTGTTGAGGTAACACGCTTCATAAAACCATTAAAAACAGACAATTTTGACGGATATACAGTCGTAAATCACGTGAATTTTATCATCGATGAAAATATTGACAAAATAAAAACTTATACCGTTTATATTTTTCTGGCAGCTCTGTTTCTTATTGTAACGGTCTTTATCTTATTCCAGAGAGCAACCAATCTTGCTTATCAGGAAAAAGAAAAAATACAGTCTGAAAAGAATTTATTGTTAATAGAGAACGAAAAGATGCATAAAGCAGAAGTAATTAACCAGCTTCAGCAGCTTAAAAACAATATCAATCCTCATTTTCTTTTCAATTCACTGAACTCTCTTTATATGCTGATCGGGATCAATAAAGAAAATGCCCAGAAGTTTACCATGAACCTCTCTAAGATTTACAGGTATCTTATAATTCCCCCTAAAGATAATATTGTTCCGGTTTCGCAGGAAATCAAATTTATACAGCAGTATATGGAACTTCTGAAAAGCAGGTTTGATGAAGAGATGAAGTTTGAACTGATTATTAATGCTCCGGAAAGTCTGGAAAAAAGAATTCCGTATTTATCCCTTCAGATTGTAACGGAAAATGCCACCAAACATAATATTGCAACGATAGATCAGCCTCTGGAAATTATCATTATTGTGGATGAGGAGGGTATCACTGTAAAGAATACCTGGCAGCCAAAAAGTGAACCAGTGCAGGGTGAGAAATTCGGAATTGATTATTTGAATCAAATTTATGAGTATTTTAAAAATAATCTTCTTCATATTTCTGTAGATGGTGAATATTTCGTATGTTTTTTGCCTTTATTGAAGTGAAAATAAAAATCCATTCACTCCCGAAAAATCACCATTCACTCCCTAATATTATATATATGATTCGCGATACCTATAGCTTTGCTTACTGAAACTAAGATATTTACTATTTGGAATGAATCGGACTATTTTAATGAAGAATTACAGACTTGCTCTGTATCTCGGTCTTGCTATGGCTTCACCAATGGCAATAGCACAAAAAAAAGATAAAGATACGGTAAAGGTCAACAAAGAAAAAACAGATAAGACAGAGACATCCTCGTCAAAAAAAACAAAAAAAATTGAAGACCTGATCAAAAAAGGAACCTATAAAAAGGGACTTTTTAATACTATTCAGTTAAAGACGGATATTTATTTTGAAATTCCAGACAGCTTGATGGGACGTCAGTTTTTGGTTGTCAACAAGCTATCTCAGGTGCCAATGCAGGTGAATGAAGCAGGTTTGAATAAGGGAATGAATTATGAAAATAAGGTCATCTCTTTTCACCGGGATCGTGTAGCTAAAAAAGTATGGGTAAAAACGGTGGTTCCCAAGGTGTCATCGCCAAAAAATGATGCGATTACAAAATCTGTGAAAGACAACTTTTCAGAATCCGTCATTGAAGTTTTTGATATTGAAGCACAAAATAATGATTCTACGGCGGTAGCTATTAAAGTGAACAAAGTTTTTGATGGAAATCAAAAGAGCTTTAACGATGTTTTGGCGAATGTAGGATTAGGAGGATCTGTGAAATCAAGCCTTTCTTATATAGAAGGAGTGAAGACATTCCCTAAGAACCTTGTGGTGAAGTCTCAGTTGTCTACTTCTGTAAATGAAGGCGGGGTAGATCTTCCGGTAACATTAGGAGTTACTACCAATCTGGTTCTGCTTTCTAAAATACCGATGAAACCAAGAGTAGCAGATTCAAGAGTAGGATTTTTCTCCGAAAAGCACTGGTCGTTTAATGATAACCAGCAGAAAATGGATGAAAAGTTTTTCATTACCAAATGGAATCTTGAACCCAAAGATGAAGATAAAGAAAAATACTTAAGAGGTGAGCTGGTAGAGCCTAAGAAACCGATTGTTTATTATATAGACCCGGCAACACCAAAACAATGGCGTGAGAAAATCATTGCCGGAGTACATGACTGGCAGGCGGCGTTTGAGCAGGCAGGATTCAAAAATGCAGTGATTGCGAAAATGCCGGACGAAAAAGATGAAGATTTTGATATTGATGATGTAAGATATTCTGTGATTACTTACGCCGCTTCGCCAAAGTCAAATGCAATGGGACCATCAGTAGTAGACCCGAGAAGTGGTGAAATTATCGAAGCAGATATCATCTGGTGGCATAATGTAATGACTTCTCTTCATGACTGGATGAGAATTCAGACAGGACCTATAGACCCGAAAGCAAGAGGAAATAAATTCAGTGATGAACATATGGGTGAAGCCATCCGTTTTGTTTCATCGCATGAAGTAGGGCATACTTTCGGATTGAAGCACAATATGGGAGCATCCTTTGCATTCCCTGTAGAGTCACTTCGTTCCAAAGAATTTACAGACAAAATGGGTGGTACAGCACCTTCCATTATGGATTATGCACGTTACAATTACGTTGCTCAGCCGGAAGATGGTGTTACAGCCATCACTCCGAAAATTGGTCTTTACGATAAATATGCCATAGACTGGGGTTACCGTTGGTATCCGGATGAATTTGTTGAGAAAAAAGCGCTGAGAAATTTAATTGAAAAGCATCAGGACGATCCGATGTATTTCTATGGCGAGCAGCAGAGCTACCTGGAAACTATCGATCCTCGTTCTCAGTCTGAAGATTTGGGAGATGATGCCATGAAAGCCAGCGAATATGGGATGAAAAACCTTAAAGTGGTTGTCAACAATCTTTTAAAGTGGACTTATGAAGACGGTAAAGAGTATACGGATGCGGGAAAACTTTATATGGGAGCTATCGGACAATGGGACCTGTACACAGGTCATGTGATGGCGAATGTGGGAGGAATTTACCTGAACAACACTGTTTTTGGCAACAAGAAGAAAGCTTACGAAGCAGTTCCTGAAGAAATTCAGAGAAGAGCAGTTGATTATCTGGTTAAAAACGCGATCAACCTTCCGGAGTGGTTATTCTTTAATCCGATTACAGAAAGAACGTATCCGGTTAAAGATTCACCAATGGGGCCATTTGAGCAGACACCATATACCATGGCAAGAGGAATGCAGTATGCGAATATCTATTCTCTGTTTATGGATGACAGACTGTTGAGATTGCTTGAAAATGAGCTGAAGCATCAGATGTCTGGTTCTAAAGAAGAGATCTATACCGTTGAAAAATTATTTGATCAGGTAAGAACTCCTATTTTCAGTAAAAAAGGAAGCCTTACGATGCTTGAGAAAATGACTCAGAAAAATTATGTGGATGCCCTGATTGTTTCAGTGAATAAATTATTTGAAAAAACAGCAGTGAAAGGATTGAAAGCAGATGATACTCTGAATATCCCAACCATCTGTAATTTCCATGAAGAGGATCACGGTTTGAGGAATATCAATTATTCATCTATGAAGAGAGTATCTGAAGTTACCACTTACAAAAGGGCAGAACTTCAGAAGGTTCTGGACTTACTGAACAGAACAAGGTACAGAGGCGATGATGCTTCCAGAGCACATTACACAGATTTAATTATTCGTATACAAGAGGCTTTAAACAAATAAACGGCAATGAAAAAAACTCTAATACTTTTACCTCTTTTGGCTGCTAATATAGCAATGGCCCAGCAAAAGAAAACCATCACCGGGAAAATAGAAGATGGAAATACCTCTCATGTGATTACCGGTGCATCTATAAAAATCGAGACACAGTCGGTCTCTACAAAAACAGAACTAGAAGGAATTATCGAAAGTGTATCAGTAGGTACAGTGACCGATAAGGACGGGAATTTTATATTAGAAATCCCTGCTGATACAAAAACTGTATTGGTAAGTTACCCAGGTTATGAATCCAGAGTCATTCAGCTTAATGAAGGACAGACTAACTATACAATAAGACTAACTTCTGAAGTTTCAGATAAAAATAAAATCCAGGAAGTAATCATCACCGGTTACCAGAAAATTGAAAAGCGTAAGCAGACCTCAGCGGTTTCTACAGTAAAAATGGACAACATCAGCCAGGCTGGTGTTGCCAGTGTAGATCAGATGCTGGCAGGGCAGATTGCTGGTGTGGCAGTAACTCCCGAAACCGGTGCTCCTGGTAGTCCGGCGAAGATCAGAATCAGAGGTACAGCCTCTCTTTCCGGTCCTCAGGATCCGTTATGGGTAATTGACGGTCTTCCGTTAGAAGGAAATGATGTTCCGAACTTTACCGATAAAGACAATATTGACCAGCTTCAAAACTTCTCTATTGCAGGTTTGAATCCTAATGATATTGAAGATATTACCATCCTTAAAGATGCTGCTGCAACAGCCATTTATGGAGCAAGAGCAGCAAACGGGGTAATTTCCATTACCACAAAAAAAGGAAAGAAAGGAAGTTTAAAACTGAACTTTTCGGCAGATACTTTCGTGACATCCCGTCCTGATTTTGGCAAACTGAATCTTTTGAATGCTTCTGAAAAAGTAGATCTGGAATTGATGCTTGCAAAGCGTGCTGATCTTACTTACCGCGCAGATAAAGGAGAGGTGATGAGAATTTTAACCCAAAACAATCAGCTTGATGCTTTCAGAAACGGTGGTTTTGATGCACTGAATTCATTCACACGCCAACAAATCAATGGCCTAAGAAGCAACAATACAGACTGGGGAAAACTGTTGTACAGAAATGCCATCAACAAACAATATGGATTAAGCGTTTCTGGCGGAAGTGACCGTGCAGATTACTATTTCTCCCTGGGATATTATGATGAAGAAGGAACAACTATCGGTACAGGTTTTAAACGTTATAACCTGACTTTAAAAAACAATTATAAATTAAGCGATAAGTTAAATGCAGGAATCTCTATTTTCGGAACACAAAGTGAACGTACATCTTTTGTAACAGATGCTGATGCTTCAATAAACCCTGTTAATTATTCAAGAAATGCCAATCCTTACATGAAGCCTTTCAATGCAGATGGAAGCTATAATTATGATAAAGATATAGACGGTTTTGAAGATTTATATGTTCCTTTCAATTTCCTTGAAGAAAGAGAAAATACCAGCTATACGCTGAAAAACAACTCTCTGAAAGCAATTTTAGACTTAGAATACAAAGCTTCAAAAAGTTTAAGATTTACCTCTCAGCTAGGTATCCAGTATGATGCTAATAAAACGGAGAAATTTGCAGGGGAGAACACCTATTTCACCAGAAAAATGAGACAAGGTACCCGTTACTATAAAGATGGTAAATTCAATTACTTCCTGCCTGCAGGAGCTGTAAAACAAAACTGGGATAATGATTTCTTCCAATACAACTGGAAATTACAGGCAGCGTACAGTACGAAAATCAATTCAAAACACGAAATTGATTTGATGGCAGGAACAGAAATCCGTAAAACAGAAGATAATACTACCGTTACCAGAGCTTTTGGGTATGACCCGACTTCAAGAAGAGGTACGGCAATTGTTTTCCCGAATTCAGATTTCGCAACAGATAAAAAATATGAAACGTATCGTGAAAACCCACCTGTAGAGAATGCTTATGCTTCCATGTTTGCTACGGCGTCTTATACTTACGATCAGAAATATACCTTCTTCGGAAGTGTGAGATATGACGGAACCAACCTTTTTGGGGTAAATAAAAAGTATAAATACCTTCCAATATGGGCAATTTCAGGATCATGGCTGGTAACGAAGGAGAACTTTATGAAAAATATTTCCGCAGTATCTAACCTTAGATTGAGAGCATCTTATGGTCTTCAAGGAAATATCGACAGAAATACTTCACCATTCTTTATTGGAGAATATAATGATGCAACAATTCTTCCAGGAGTAAAAGAAGGAGTTATTACAGTAATAAGCCCTCCGAATGATAAACTGAGATGGGAAAAAACTACCAATACTAACGTTGGTCTTGATTTAGGATTATTCAATAACCGTGTTAGCCTTACCGCTGATGTCTACAGCAGAAAAGGTACAGATATGATCAGTATGAAAGAAACCCCTCTTGAAACCGGATTCGAGTATACGATGATGAACTGGGGAAGTTTGACTAACAAAGGTTTTGAACTGGCATTGTCTACCAGAAACATCAATCACGATAATTTTAAATGGACTACCACCATCAACTTTGCGCATAATAAGAGTAGGGTATTGAGTGAGCAGCCTCGTGACAACGCTTTCCTTCCTTCCAGAGAAGGTCTTCCTGTGAATGCTGTTTTTGCTTTAAAAACGGCAGGAATGGATGAACATGGAAACCCATTGTTCTGGAAAGGAGATCAGAAGATTTCAGCTGCAGAATTCTTTAAATTATATGATGTGTATGCTGATTTCCTTCCAGGGCAGCTTGTAGATACAAAGCTTTCAAGTGCTGAGCTGAGAAGCCTGTTTACCTATGTAGGAGACAGAGATCCGAAATTTACCGGAGGTATTATCAACACCTTTAAGGTACATGATTTCGATCTTACCATCTCTGCAACATTCAATCTGAAGCAGACGGTAATGAGAACACCTTCTTACAGAGGTATGGATCTGGATAGAGGAAGAAATTATACTAGAGATATCTATGAAGCAGGAGGTTCACTTCCGGGAATCACAAGCCCTGATATGGATGCTAATCCGGGCGGATGGATGGCCAATAAATGGTTTGCAGGAAACAGTTCCAATGCATACAGCTTACTGGATGTATGGGCAAAAGAAATCAGCTACATAAGAATCAGTAGTATTCGTTTAGGGTATACACTGCCTAAAGAATTTACAAACCCTATGGGGATTTCCAGTCTGAGACTGAGTGTTGAAGGACGTAACCTGTTTGTATTCAGTAACGGATATAACGGATACTTTGATCCGGAGACATATGGTAATATTTATGCACAACCAATCACCAAGTCGGTGACCGTAGGATTTAATGTTTCTTTTTAAAACTTGAAAAAATGAGAAAAATTACAACAATTATAGCCCTTGCAGCAATCTGCTTAACCAATATTGGATGTGACAGGTTTTTAGATATTCAGCCTGAAGGCAAAGTTATTCCTGTTACCACCGAAGATTACCGACAAGTACTTACATCAGCCTATTCAAAATATCCCGTTCACAAATCTCTGGTAGCATTTCGTACCGATGAGTTGAATATTGATGACAATGGAGTAGATTTTGTTTCTTATCGAGAAATGGCAATGTGGAAAGATTCGAATAATGATCCCACATCTGCAGAATTTCCTTGGGTAAGATTCTATTCCGTTAATTTCTACGTGAACCAGATTATTAATGAAGGAAGCAAAACGATGAAGGATTCTCCAGAGAAGAATCAGATTTTAGCAGAAGCCTATGCTTTGCGTGCTTACCTGTATTTTGATTTGGTGAATTTATATGGAAAACCTTATAACAATGCTACAGCTTCTGCGGACAGAGGAGTTCCCATCAATCTTGAAATTGATCTTGAGGAGGTATTGAAGCCATCTTCAGTACAGGAGGTGTATGATCAGATTCATGCAGATATTAAAAAAGCAGAAGGTCTGATGGTAGAACAAACGCAGGCATTAGGAGCTAATTACAGATTTTCAAAAACAGCATTGCTGGCTTTCGAGGCAAGAACAGCTTTGTATGAAGGAGATTGGAATAATGCGTTGAATTATGCAAATCAGGTACTGACAGTAAAAGGAGATTTAAGTAATTTAAATACGGTAAATACGGTGCCTAATCATTATGCTTCCCCGGAATCAATTATGGCTTTGGATAACCCATGGGATAATTCTATAAAGAACTTATCTTTCGTGTCTCCTGAACTTATTTCTTCATACAATAGTACTACAGATAAAAGGTTTGGCATGTATTTTGAAAAAAATGGAAGTAAGTATAAAGTTATTAAAGGAGGAAGCTTAGAATTCAAAGTGTCTTTCAGAACGGCAGAGCAGTACTTTATAAAATCTGAAGCATTGTTAAAGTTGAATAAGCTGGCTGAAGCTAAAGAAACACTTCTTAAAGTAATGAAGAACAGATATACTCCGGACGGATATACTTCAGTTCAGAATGCAGTAAACTCAATGGATTCTGCAGCATTTATGAGCTTTATTCTGGATGAAAGATTCAGAGAATTTGCTTTGGAAGGACAAAGATGGTTCGATCTAAGAAGAGCAAATCAGAAAAAGATAAGCCATACAATCAATGGCAAAGAGTATATTCTTCAGCAGAATGATCCGCGATATACCATTGAATATCCAATGAGTGCGAAGAAGAATAACCCTAATTTATAAAACTTCATATCAAATTCAATACAGATGAAACCGCTTGAACTTAATTGTTTTAGCGGTTTTTTTGTACTTTTGCACCGTTATGAAAATTGCCATTATAGAAGATGAACTGCTGGCTGTGAATTATCTGAAAAACCTTTTAGATACACAAAGCATTGTCCCTGTTACAGAGACTGTTATTCTTCGTTCCAAAAAACAGGCAATTGATTTTTTTGAGAAAGATTCTGCAGATCTTATTTTTATGGATATCCACCTTGGTGACGGGATGAGCCTGGAAATCTTTGAACAGGTGGAACTTTTCACTCCGATTATTTTCATTACCGCGTTTGACGAATATGCCATGAGAGTCTTCAGACATTTCACGATTGATTACCTTCTGAAGCCTTTTGAAGAAGAGGATTTACATAAAGCTTTACAGAAATTTATCTCCATAAGAAACAATTTTGATCCTGAACCGGTGCTCAAATCAATTTCCTCATTAAGGCAGGCAGAAGGTGAGGTGATGAAACGTTTTATGGTAAGGGAAGGGAATAAACTCAAATCAATAGATGAGCATAACACGGCTTATTTTTTTGCATCCGGGAAATACCTTTTCCTTACTACAAAAGATCATCAGACTTATATTTATGATGATACCATTAAAGATATTATCCAGAAGCTGAATCCTGAAATTTTCTTTAAAATAAACCGTAAGTTTATCATTAATAAGGAAGCTGTTACTGAAATTATCAAACATTCCAGTCAGAAAGTAGAACTTAAGCTTTCTCCGGAGCCCGAGGTGAATGCTGAGATTTTTATCAGTAAAATGCAGATTGCAGAATGTTTAAACTGGCTGAATAGCTGATTATACTTATTTAAATCTACATCATTATATAAACGCAAAGTTTATCATTTAATCATCATATTTCTAAGCATGCTAAGAAAGAGACAACGTTGCTGATGAAGCTCTATGATTGTGCTCACGCTCAAAAAGAATCAATGAAGTTGATTACACCTTTGCACCCTCAAAATTTTACCCTAGATATTAAATCTTCGCGTTAAATTAAATCATATTTTCATAAATATTTGATCTTTTCTCGCATTAGTTCCAGAAAATACAGAAACAAAAAAACCTCTAAAATAAATTAGAGGTTTTAAGTGGTTTCTCCAGGAATCGAACCAGGGACACATGGATTTTCAATCCATTGCTCTACCAACTGAGCTAAGAAACCATTTATGTTTTTGTTTATTACTTCGTTGTTTTAAAGTGATGCAAAAGTATAACATTTTATAATACCACGCAAGTATTTTGTTTTATTTTTTTGAAGAAACCTTCTGATATTGCTTGTTTTTAGTTTCAATGCTTTGTTCATCAGTAATTTGGTAGATTTTATTTTTTTTAATTTTTTTAAGAATATTATTTTTTAAACGCTTTCTATAATTGTATTTTCAGTACTGAATTCATTTTTTATCCCGAAACTACTGTCGCACTCTGTTTACGGGCGAAAAATTATTTTATCGGATAAATTCCGAAAATTATTTTACTGTTTTGAAAGACCTTAAACAAGTAGTAAAATAATGTGATTTGTAACAGAAATAACTTTCAAACACTTGATTAGTAGTGCTTAATGAACCTAACAAGTGTTAGTCGTAGAATTACTACACTTTTTTAAATTTAATCATAAATTTCATTTACGTTTTGTAATTACATCTATATTTGGTGATATAGAAAAACAAAATCATAAAAATATTTAACCATTAAAATTTACAAATCATGGCAGAAAGAAATTCAAGAGGAATTTTAAAATTCAACAACGGTGAAGGACAAAAGTTATTAAAACTTAATTACAGTGTATCAAGATCTACAGACGTTTCAGGACGTGTAGCATCAGATCCTTCCAATGCTCTTATCAAAATCACAGTAGAAGCTACTGAAAAATCAGACATTCTGGAAAGTTTATTGAACGGAAAGTACAAGCCTACTGTAGGAGAGATCACTTTCAATAAATCTCATGAAGAAGGAACTTTAACAACACTGAAGTGGAACAACGGTTATGTAATACAGCATGAGGTAGATTTTGATGCTGTAGATGAGAACAGTATGTACATCAGTTTTATAGTAAGTGCAGAACAGATAGACCTGGGGAATTCTTCTTACTTCGGAGCATGGCCTTCTTAAGCCTATTCAGAATTTAAATATCAGGCAGAATAGTACACCCGGTTCAAGGGTTGCTGTTCTGCCTTTTTTAACCTTATAGAACGATTGTTTATTCAAAATAAAGTTCTGAAAAAACACCTAATCACTATGAATAAAAATATCTCGAATTCCGATAAGATTTCTGAGAATCATATTCCCGGAATCAACCGTGTGGTAAAGCTGGATATTGTGATTGAAGGCAAAATTATCAAACACTTCAAGCATTTCCGTTTACAGCAAAGTGCCAGAAGACATCACAATTTTGAACTTATTTTGGCCCATGATTCTCTTGGAGAAGCTCAAAACCATACTCTGGAACAGGCACGCCAGTTTTTGGGAAAGAGGATTACTATTGTCTTCAAATATAAAGACTATGAAAGTGAGAGTCCTGAAAGAACTTTTGTAGGAGTTATCACCAAAGCCGCATTCAGCCAGGAAAAAATGAGTTTGGGAAATATTGTACTGAGAGGTCAAAGCCCTACCATTTTGATGGATGCCGCTCCCCATACCCAGAGTTTTGGAGGAGATCAGGCTGTCAATACAGGAATCATTGCCAACAAAATATGTAAAGAAGCACTGGGATCAGAGAAATTTGATTTCAGAGTAGATACCCAGAATAAAAGCTATATCAATTATAGTGCACAATATAACGAAACCCATTACAATTATCTCGCAAGAACTGCAGAAGCATATGGAGAACAGTTTTATTATGATGGCGAAGTACTTCATTTCGGAAAACTTCCTCCTTCAGAAAAACCAATCCGGCTTGTATACGGAAGCAATGCAACAGATGTTCAGGTGGAGCTGAATGCTGTACATACCAACCCTCAGTTTTTTGGTTATAATAGCAGCAGCCATACTAAAATGGAAGGTTCTGAAAATAACATAAGACATTTAGGTGAAATACCTTCCAAAGCTTATGAACTGAATAATAATATTTTTAAAACCCGTTCACTTTCTCCGGCACCTATCAATGCCAATATGTTTGTGGATGTGAGTGATTCTCAGAAAAGTGCTGCCGGAAGCGCTGCCGTAGAAGTATTTACTGTTTCAGGAAATACAACCGTTCCGTTTTTATATCCGGGTTGTCTTGCAGATATCGAAATGCGGAAGCCGGATACCAGTCAGACTTCTTATTTTACAAAACTTACAATTACCGAAGTTTCTCATGAAGTCAATGCCCGAGGGTATTACACAGGAAGCTTTGAAGCAATCGCTGAAGGGACAGGCTTTATGCCAAAACCTGAATTTATAGAACCTAAGGCTGAACCACAGGTTGCCACCGTTATTTCCAATACAGACCCGCTTAATCAGGGAAGAATACAGGTGAGATTTGACTGGCAGAAAAATCCCGATACAACCCATTTTATCCGAATGATGAGCCCTGATGCAGGAGGGACAGATGTGATCACTCAAAACAGAGGTTTTGTAGCCATACCGGAAGTAGGAGATCAGGTAATGGTAGGTTTTGAATATCATCATCCCGATTTCCCGTTTGCAATGGGAGGAATGTTCCATGGGCAGGTGGCATTGGGTGGAAGCATCAACAATCACCTTAAATCTATTCAGACAAGGAGTGGTAATAAAGTGATCTTTAATGATCAGGAAGGAAGTATTTTCATAGAAGATCCAAGCGGAAATACTTATTTAATGGATGGAAAAGGAAATATTATCGTTAATGCTCCCAAAAATATAACCTTCACTGCCGGGGAAAATGTGCAGATCAATGCAGGCAAAAATATCATTGCTTCAGCGCAGAGAAATGTCAATATTATGGCCGGTGAAGATATCACGGAAACAGCCAATGATGATTACAATCTGACAGCAAGCAATATTATTGAAACGGCTGAAGCCGGCAGAAAATCTACAGCCAAAAATATTACAGAAAATATGGAGGCTGGCTCTTACATCAGTACAAAAGATGCCATCAACGTAGAAAGTGCCAAGGAAGTGCTTATCAATAGTGGTAAACAGGTAAAAATGCAGTAATATGGCAGGCGAAGGCGGAAATATCGTAAGAAATGTCTTTGGGAAGTCCTACAAGGAAGCTGAACATATTATGAAAGATGCTTCCAAAGGGACTCTGGATTTTAAATCTCCCCAGGAAAATACCTTTTATGGAAAAAAGGGAGGAAAGAAATTTGATGAATATCAGGCGAAAAAAGAAACTCTTCCAGTGAGAGTTTTAAAAGTAAAATGTTATGAAGATTTTGCATGTACAAAAGAAGTAACGGTTATAGAGAAAGAAAGAAAATATTTCTATAAAGTAACCCAATATAATAGAACTCCTACTAAAGCAGAAGTGAAAAATCTTAAATGGGCAATACAATATGATGATGGAAATATTTCTAATGCTATGCAAGTAACTGGAGAAGAGAAGATTTCTTTTTTTGTTTCTGATAATAGTCAGGTAATGAGAGTTCGTGTATATGCCTTTTTTAAAACGCCAAATAAAAATGCAAGTACAGAAGTATTTACAAAACATATAGAATTAGAAATTACTGATAAATCAGTTGGGTATTCCATAATGAGATTGTTTGATGTAGCAGATGACTTTACAACTACTATGTTAAAAGATAAGTTTCCTGCTTGTATTGTTAATGTTTATAGTGTAACAATAAAATACTATGAGGGAAATGAAGTTGTAGAACATGGGAGTTTTGGTGTTACCAGGGATGGATGGCAAAAAATTGATGAGAAAGATGGAAAATATTTTATGATAAACAGAGCCTTTGAACCTAAAGAAAGTAATCAAAATACTTATAAAGTTGCTCATAGTTTTGTTCCATCTCAATATAAAGGACTAATGAAAATAGATGCTTTTGAATTACATTCTTTTGAAGGAAAAGCAAATTTACCTGCGGAACCAATTTATACAAATTATAAATTGGATAATAAAACACCTATTAATCATAGTAGAAACAAAATAGATGAGGTTACGAATGTAAATATTCATATTGGAGGACACTATACCAGAGGGCGAACAATGAAAAGGCCAGTAGAAGTTCAATATTCTTCTCCTACAACAGGAATACCTACAGGAACAAGTTATAAGATAGAGGAAGTCGGAATCCATTGGCTTGGAGGGTCATTGGGATGTTTTGCTTTTGTTGAACCAGAAGATATAAAACCAGATATAAAATCTGCATTTGCAGCTCATAATAATAATGAATATAGTAAGCACACATCAAATCGACCTTGGCAAAATCTAGTTGATAAAATACATAAATTAGAAACTGAATATAAAGCTCAAATAATAGTTAAAGTTGTTAAGCGAAGTAATTATAAAAAAGTAATTCCTGATTTCGATCCAAAAAGCATTTTATGGGAATAATAAATAATAAATCTAAAATAGCTATAGGTATAATAATATCTCTAGGAGTTGTTTTTCTAATAAGGGCATATGTCATCTATTCCTTTTACAAAAATGATGAATTGTATGGAGATGGTATTCCTGATAGTACTAAGTATGACAGAGAATTTTTATCAACAGTGTTATATTCTGTTTTGATAATGATTTTTCTGTCAGTTATTAGTATTCTGATATTTAAAAGAAAACAGAAATGAATTCAATTTAAGTATTGGGTAATATTGGATGAATAAAAATGTCCCATATTATTTGTATCAGTAAAATTTAGAGTATGAAAAATTTATCAATATTACTTTTGGGAATTGTAGGAACAAACTTGATTTAAAAGACAACATACTTTGGGAATAAATTTTAAAAATAAACAATTCAGATTATTAATGTTTGAATTTAATGATCGGAAGTTGACAAATAAGGTAACCGTTCAAATAATAAATATTTGTTCAATCTTATGTTTCCTTTTTTTTGACTTTTTGGGTTGTAGGGGTTTGTCTATCTGCTTTGTTTTTAGGGTGTTTTACATCAAATACAGATAACAATTCAGATTGTTTAAGCAATGAAGAAATTGCGCTGCTTTTTGGGAAAGTTATTTTGATTTTTTTAATAATTAATACATTGATAAGTTTCATTGTTTTTACAATGAGTGGATCAGAAAAAAACCAATAAAGCTTTTTAGAAAAGCGATACAATTAACAAAACATTTTATTCCAAAAAAATATGAAGAAAAGAATAATAACGGCAGGAGGATTTATAGGAATAGTATTCTCAATATGGGATTCCATGGTGGATAATGCTGATACAGCTTCATTAGAGGATCATTTGAGTGCCAGGTTTGTTTTCAGCTCAGTTTTTAGTTTGAAAACATTGGTATATCTGATTATCGGAATGGTTTCAGGATGGATAATCAATTTTATGATCAATAAAATCAGCGAGCTGCATAGAGAGTGGAATGACTTTTAAATTATAGGAAATAATAAAATCCAATATGGTAGAAACGAGAGTAAAACCTTTTCAGAAATATGCTTTAGGAACTCATGATTATCATGTGGAGAATGCTCTTGAAATACAGTTTGGAGAAGCAAAAGGGTTTTATTCATCTTATAGAATTACACTGCAGGAGAAAGAGAATGAAGATCATACAAAAAACTGGCTGATAGAAAAGGTAGATGATTCCTCTTTTCCCTCTGAAAATAAATTTATGGAGATCCTTTTTATTCTGGAACAGAGCTCTTATCCTCTGGAAATAAAAGTGGATGAAAAAGGAAGTTTTCTGAGAGCTGCAGACCATCATAAAAATATAGAAAACTGGAAACTTAAAACGGCAGGCCTTCAGGAAAAATACCAGAATGCTGAGGTCTTCAGAAATCAATATCTGGCTGCGTTTGATGATGAAGCTGGTTTTTATAAAAACAAACTGAAAGAACCCTTCTGGAATCTGCTGTTATTTGCTCCTTATTATGTAGATAACGGAGGTGAAAATCCTGAATCTATCGTTTGGAATATCAAAGGAATTGGTGATGTAGAATGTTCAGGAGTTATCAGAGCAGAACAGAGGGACTATGGCTTTAATGCCTTTTTTACTTCCGAAATCAAAGTTCCGGAAACCCTGCAAAAAGAATTAGAAAAGAAATACCTGTATCAGTCGGGACAATATCAGGTGAAATTAAGCATAGAAATGGAATACAACTCCCGTAAAAAACAGTATTCCAAAAAGAAAGCTGACTTTATATTGTCAGATGGAGAAAAAACAGTATACCGGGAAACGATCACAATGACTTAATCTTTATGAACAAATGACATGGCGGATAAAGGATACATCATTATAGAAGGAGCCACTGCGTACTGCAGCAGCTCGGTAACCAACAATTCTAATGGAACCGCGGTTCCATTGGAAGTGAAAAGCCAGAAAAAAAAGCTGGGCAAAAACAAATATTTTGCACAGAATAAGCCTGTAGCAACTTACCTTGACGATAAAGCCGACAGCTTCGGTGGTGGCAACGGATTTGGAAACTGTAAAGGCTCAGATGGTAAAACTTACCCATGTAAAGGCAAATGCAGTATTAAATATAAAGACTATTATGAAAACGTAGAGTTCAACAAAAGTATGAAAATACTGTTGGATGCATCTACAGGAAATTGCCCGGGATATGGTGTTCCCGGAACTATTGCTTTTGCAACTACCGGGCAGGCTAATAATGTTTCCCAGATCGAAGTCAAAGAAGCAGATGAGTTTTCTGTAGCCAACACTTCACCACAATGGCCTTCATCTGCTGCGTCTGAAGCCAGCATATCTGTGTCATCAATTTCGATGATAAGACCAATACCGGCAGATAAGCTTACCGAAAATTATTACTATATCAAAGGGATGAACGGACCGTTATTTCCCATTGCAAACCCTTTTGGAGGTGATAACCTGGATTTGAAAGCCCAATTTAAAGGTGATGAGAAGAAGATTATCTGGGCCCTTTTCAAAGGAGAAGGAACCAAAGATAAAGTAAAAACATTTATAGGATTGGGAAGCAATTTCAGCCAATCTATGAGCAAAATATTTGACAGTCTTGCAGAAGGGAAGTACAGACTCGAAGCCTATGGTAAAAAACCTGGAGATGCCAAATGCTGTATTAATGTGGAAGTAGTTCAGGATTTTGTCAAGAAAATTGTCAGTCCGGGTACTTCAACCCTAATTAAAATCCCTCTGCCTGTATCTATTGAACGTAAACTCAGCAGTGCAGCCGACCAGGCGAAAATATTGAACAGAGGTTTTATTATGCCCGTGAATAGTGTTCAATGGACTGTGAAGCAAGGAACAACAGTGCTTTATAGCAGTTATTCAGGAGTTTCTTCCTCGCATCTTGTGGATGTAACAGGTATTGGTGATCGTATATTTCTGACTTTTAAAAATGAAGGTAAATATACTGTAGAAGCATTTACAGACCCTACAGACCCAAAACCGCAGTCTATAGAAGTTAAAATAGAAAACAGCCTGGGGGTAATGGGAGTGAAAGGAGAACCGGGTCTGGTAAGATTCAGTGATACAATCAAAGTTCAGGCTTCCAAATTCAATGTCAATTATATACCTTCCGGAACCTCTGTATATTGGTATCTTAAAAAAGAGGGAATTGGAAGAGTAGCTTTATTTGAAAATTCACCTTCTTTCAAAACAGGTACCATCAGCAAGAAGGTTGCTGAATTGCTGTATAATGATGCTAAACTGGCCAGTGATCAGTATTTCGGGAAATATATATTGGAAGCTTATGCCAACCCGCTGGGAGAAGGAAAGCAGCCCGGATTTTCAGGATCAGACTGTTTTAATTTTGAGGTGATTCAAAATGTAATAGATAAATTCACCCTTCCGGCTACTAATATTCCAAAAGGAACCAAAGTAAAGTATACCGCAACGGCAAGAATTGCTACGCTGGCAGGAAATGAAGCTATAAAAATAGAAGTTCCAGATAAAGTGACCAATAACGGGGATGGAACCATTACGTTCAATGATCTCGGAGAATATACTATTTCTTCATATTTAACTGGAGATTATACCGACGGGAAGAAAATTGAGGTTAAAGTAAAAGTCTCAGAACCAATCGTAAAAAGAGCTCTTTGGGCCTATGGGACAGGAGTAAAACGTACTGAAACCGGTTTTGGAGAAGAAACGTATGGCTTTCTTGAAATTGATGGTCTTCAGAACCAGGCTTTAAAAGTAAAAGTATGGGTAAAAGGGGAAGGAGATAATTTCTATAAAGAGAAAGACAAATATATGCTGGAGGAAAAAACCGTTACACTTAACAATGAAGGTAAAGCTTCCTTCCTTATTACCACCAATGATGATTATAAGAAAAAACTGGCGGCAGCTATTCCAAAAACAACGGAAAATCCCAACCCGTCTTACCGTCTGGTATTTACAATAGAACTTCAGGCAAGCTCTTCCGCAGATATTGTTCTTCCCGGAAATATTACCATTCAGGGGACGCGTCCCGTAGTTGTAGACAATACTACGACCTATCTGGAAGTTCTGGATTCCAATGAAGAACTGGTGATGACTTCCGAGCAGAAAATTGTCTCCATCATGTTCTCCACAGAAAATGGTAAAGATATCCAGCGGGAGCAGACTTTCTATGGAAAAACCCACAAACTTTGGGTGCATACTGTCAATATGACTGAAGAAGTTCTGAAAATTGACGTTTTGAAAGAAATTCCTAAAGAAGGATTAAATGAAAAAGATCATATAACCTATACCCACGAAAGCAAACAAAGCTACAACGAAGAAAAAACAGGAAAAGACGGCCTGTTGGAGGTTTCCTTCACTGCAAAAGAAGAATGGAAAAATCCTCCAAAAAACTTTGATTACTACATAG
The DNA here is from genome assembly GCF_025949665.1 of Chryseobacterium viscerum. NCBI lineage: Bacteria > Pseudomonadati > Bacteroidota > Flavobacteriia > Flavobacteriales > Weeksellaceae > Chryseobacterium > Chryseobacterium viscerum. The sequence goes on from NZ_JAPDFT010000001.1 coordinate 716,715, forward strand.
CACAGGTTTCCCGGCAAGTGCAAGACCCAGCCGATCCCAAAAAGAAAGTCTGGAAAATAGAAAAAAGCCAGTTTACAATCAATAGTACGCTTCCTGCTGATCTGGTTCGGACAGAGGATATGGAAAAACTGGGGATCAAAGCTTATAAAAAAGACGGAACACCTTTTACAAAAGAAGAAATGCTGGAATTAAGGAAACAGTTTATTTTCTATGAAGGTGGTTGCCTTAAAGTGTCACAGAAAGAAACACCTGAAGCCATTGATAATGATGTGATGCCTGTGGTTGTGGAAATGGCGGAGGTGAAAAGAGAGGGAGAAAATGGGTGCCCACGATGTAAAGCTGAAATTACAGTTGATATACTCAAAAAAGTATATAAAAATGCAAAAGATGAGGATCTTCAAGAGTTAGCATTAACTTTAAATAAATACAGAAATATTTTTGAACTCAATACTTGCGCAAGAAAAGCTCATTTTTTCGCACAATCATTACAAGAAGCAGGAACTAATTTAAAAGGAGGTCTTCATGGAGAAAGTTTAGATTATGCCGCTGAAGATTTACCAAAACATTTTAAAAACTTTAGGGCAAACCCTGAACTGGGGAAACAAAGTCCCCCTAATGATGAAGCTTATGAGTATGGTAGAAGTTCCAAAAACGGTTATAAATCTAATGAAAAAAAGATTGCAGAAATAGCATATGGAGGAAGGCTTGGAAATGAATCTGTTGATGATACATGGAATTTTAGAGGTAGAGGATTGTTGCAAATAACGGGAAAAGGTAATTATAAAGAAATTCAAAAGAAAATAGATGAAAAAGCGGGTGACTCCGGTGTTACAATTGTTGATGGAGTAGATAGGGACTATACCCCTAAGGAAGCTGCAATAACTGGGATGGCAGATTGGTATAAGGATTCTATGTATTTAAAAGCTGATGATACAGGTAAATTGGCAGATGATGTTGTTGTTGATTCAATTGTTGATATTCTAAATAAACTTACACCTTCAAGGCCGCATCGTAAAATTTGGTATCGTGGGGGTAAGCTGGATAATTGGGAGGTTAAAGCAGGTGATTCTATGAAGTCTGTATTTAGGGTAGGAGAATGTGGTAAAGGTACAGGATTGAATTTGGTAGGAGATGCTCCATGGTTTCAAGCTGCATGGAAAGAATATGAAAAATATAAAGGATTAAGAGAAATGGATAGTCCCTTAAAGGAAAAGATTACTGAGTACTTTGATGTTTCTTCTGCTGCTGGATTGGGTTATGATTATACAAATCCATGGTGTGGTGCATTTTTGGCTTGGTGTTTTGATCAAACTCAAGATTATAAAAGGATTAATACTCCTAAAAGCGCAGCTGCCTTTGGTTGGAAGGGAAGTACATGGGAAAATGGAGAGGATTGTAATGCTTTTGTAGGAGCTTTAATAGTTTTTGATTATTCACATGTGGCATTAATTGCTGGTGAAAATTTAGATAGAACAAGATATGTATATTTGGGAGGGAATCAAGGGAATGGAGAAAAAACAGCAGGATATCAAAAAATAATATTAGGTTCTGTTGATAAAGAAAGTAAATCGATTGTTGCTATTACTAAACCTAAAAAATATACAATATCTGTAAAAGATAAAGAACTTCCAAAGTATGATGTTAATGCTGAAAACACGAAAGAAAGTTCCAGATAATAAAATATAATTTATATGAATATAAAAAGTAAAATTAGATTAACGATATATTCCCTATTAATAATGAGCAGTTTAAGCTGCCAGGAAAAAAAACAAAGTTCTGACAATAATCAAAAGGCAATAAGTATGAATGATGATACCATAATACCAAAAGTTCTCAAGAAACAGTTGCGGGAAGGTTCAAATAAATCAATTGATGAAGCAGGAGCTGAACTAGTTAAAATACCATTTGATATAGAAGAACTGGAAGCATCAGCAGAAACTGCAAAAAAAATATTGCTGTCCAATGGGTTTAAGGAATTGTCTGATAACGAATTTAGTAGTAAGATTAAAGATATTTTTGGAAGGGTAATAGATTCTAATTCAGGCAATCCATTTTTGTATGTAAATTATTTTGATAAATGTGATAGAAGCTTTGTTACTTACAGTAATAATAGTGTGGATTATGAAGGAGGTTACATTGACAAACAAAGAAGACTTTTTACTGACTTTTATTATCTACCTGAAATTCTTGATTACCAAAAAGAATATCCCACACTAAATGAAATTGAGTCTACTAAAATTACAAGAAAATCAAGTTCACAAGTAGATGTTGAAATTCCCCATTGGAAAGAGGTTGCCAATTTAAAAGAACAAAGAAAAGTAAATGTTCAGAGAATCATTGCCAGAAATATGTATTTGTTCAATGATAATAAAACATATATCATTTGGTTGGTAACTCACGATAAAAACTTTATAAAGTTATTGGTTAAAAATTTTGGTTATGATAAGGAACCCAAATTTAATGAAATGCTTATTAATGAATATATTCAACCTAAAGATCAATATAAAATAGGTGAACTTATTTTCGCTAAAAATTGTAATAAAGAATTAGAAGTACGGGATGGAATATTACAGAGTTTGGCTGATACGTATCAAAAAAGCTCAAATCCTAAAGATTTATTTGGGTTAATGGAGTTCTGTTCAAAACTATTAGAAACAGATGAATACAATAGTTATTCTGAAAAAGAAAAGATTAAAATGGTAGCTTATCTAGCCAATACTTATGATTTTCTGTTTAAAAAGAATCATAGGAATCAGGAAGGTTGGGATCCCCGATGGAATATTTTAGGAGCATATTTTGAAGATGACTCAAGAAGTAAGATTAAATGGTCCCAGCTAAAAGAAGAAATGCAAAGAAATAATTACTACAGTTTATCTAATTTAAAAGAAGTTATAAGCTATGCTGAAGGGTTTGATAGTGTAGGTGCTCCGGATTAGTTTATAAAAATAAATGGTATCTTGACAATGAACAAAATAAGAGCCAGTTCCTAATATATCGGGAACTGGCTTTTATTTTTAAGTTATAATTTTAAGGAAGCGTAGAAAAATCGATGTTCGGTGCCTGTGTGGGTGCGGTGACAGAAAACTGTGAGCCGGGAGCAACTGTTGTATTAAAGAATCCTCCATTTTGCAAAAAGAAAGCATTGCCGCTTGTTCCTCCCATTGCATCTATTCTTTGTTTTGCATTATAAGTGTTATCTACACTAAACTTTGCTCCGGAAATAGCGGCCCAGTTGCCGTCTGAAGTTCTTACCCATTGATTTTTGAATTCTGCTTTTCTGCCCTGATATCCATTTTCAGGATTGAAGTTTTCAACAAAACTGTAGAAGCTTTTAAGATAAGTACTTGTTTGAGGTCTCTTCCAGCTGGCGATCAGTTTCCATGTTGTAGTATCTGGAGATAAAAACCAGGCTGTAAAATCTGTTTTTCCGGTTCCATCAGGTTCACCTTTTAATAAGAATTTATAGGTTTGTCCTGCACTCCAGTTGTATTTATAATAGCTTTGTCCGCCAGAACCCTCATTTCCAAATTCTCCGATTGTTACCCCGGTACCTGCTCTGTTGAGAACAATTTTGTGATCAGGAGGGATATTATTGGGATCATCCGTTTCAAACGGACTCCATACAGAGAATAAAATTCTCCTTTCTGTTGCAGAATTAACCTGCATTCCAAAATAGCCTGCACTAAAGCCATTGGCCATAAAATAAGAACCAATTTTATCTTCTCCTGCCGGAACTGTTACTTCATTATAATAATAGCTCACATTACTGGTGGTTGGAATTACGTAGTTAAGGTGGCAGGAGGGCCCTCTGCGTGCCCAATAATAGTAAGAAGGATCATTACTGTAAATATTGGTTCCTGCGGAAGCTGCACCACTGAAGGTCACATCACTTACATCAGCAAAATATCCACCGGTTTTTGACACGCCCTGAAGATCAACTTTTACATAACCAGGAGAGGAAATAGTAAAATCCCCAACGGTATAATCCTTGTAACCCGATCCCGTTAAAGTAACATTTTTGGATGTCCCGCCTACAGTTACTTTTACAACACTTGTACCCGAAGGAACTGATGCTTTTAATCCGATGTTTAACGTTCCCGTATTACCCACCCTGAAATAACTGCTTATAACAGTACTCGAGTTTGTCCAGTTACCTAAGTTGGAAGAAGTGATGACCTCACTGGCTCCCAAAGGTTTTACCGTCAAAAAAGAATTTCCGGCCACCGGAACACTGAAGGAAGATGCTTTGCTTAAAGCTGAGACATTTTTTTTTGTAGCAACAGTGTCTTCTGCTGTCATAGTATTTTCTGCACATGATTGAAAAACAAGCAGAGCAAGGATACCCAGAAAAGTATCGGCTAATAATTTTACTCTCATAAGTATTTGTAATTAGGTTTATCTTACTAAATTAAGTTTTACCTGTCAAATAAAAAATTAATTCCCATTATTTTGATTAATTTTTTTTGTTTTTAAACAAACATATTATTTAGAAATGAATGATACTTTATATGCTAGTTTTGAATATTTCCTGAAGAAACTAAATGGAATCAGTTCCAAAACATTGGTGAACTTGTTGTTTAATGCAAAGTCTTTTTTATAGTAAACAAGATAGAATGAATTTCATTAATCCTTTTTAAGCAAATGAATAATCATAAAGCTTATTCAGCGACAGAGTTGCTCTTCTTTGCATCCTTAAATTTTAGGATAAGAAAATTTTTCTTTGTGTTAAATAAGGAGAAGATTCAAAAGGAAAGAGTTGCTTACAAAAAACAAAAAAACCTCTAAACTGAATTAGAGGTTTTCAAGTGGTTTCTCCAGGAATCGAACCAGGGACACATGGATTTTCAATCCATTGCTCTACCAACTGAGCTAAGAAACCATTTATGTTTTTGTTTATTACTTCGTTGTTTTAAAGTGATGCAAAAGTAGTAAGTTTTGGTATACAAAGCAAGTATTCATCGTACTTTTTTTGAATAAAGTTAAAAACTTACTGATTATCAGCTGGATTATTTTCCTGCTCCTTTCTGATCTGTTCACTCATCTCTTCCAATACCGGTTTGATCGTGTTTTCTGGAAGATCACTGATTCGGATATACATCAATCCGTCTATCGCATCATTGAAGTTCGGATCTACGTTGAATGCAATTACTTTGGCGTTTTGTTTGATGTATTTCTTGATCAGAACAGGAAGTCTCAATTCAGGTTCAAGGTCATCAATGATTTTGTCCAGTTTATTAAGATCCGATTCCATTTCCTCAAAGAAAATGTTTTTATCCCTGTCACGAAGCTTTACCTTATATTCATTCCTTGGAGTGATATATTGTGCTACTGCAGAATCAAAATAATTTGAACGCATAAACTCAATCATCAGCGATTTTGAGAACTCCGAGAATTTGTTGGAAATACTCACTCCACCCATAAGGAATTTATGGTCAGGATTTCTCAGGCACACATGCACAATTCCTCTCCATAAAAGGAAAAGAGGAAGTGGTTTCTGCTGATATTCCTGGCAGATGTAGGCACGGCCCATTTCAATCACCTTTTTAAAGAAAGGATGAATGTCCTGCTCAAACTCAAATAAAGAGCTTGTATAAAAGCCTTTGATGCCATATTTCTTCATCACCTCTCTACCCAGTGCCATTCTGTAAGCGCCAGCCAGTTTTTTCTCCCCGTTGTCCCAAAGGAAAAGGTGGTGATAATGTTTATCATATTCATCAAGGTCAAAAGGAAGATTACTGCCTTCACCTACCGCGCGGAAAGTAAGCTCTCTCTGACGCCCGATTTCCCTCATAATGGAAGGGATTTCCTCGTAAGTAGTAAAGTATATCTCATAATTTCCGTTACTGAACAGCATTTTGTCAGTTCCTCTCAGTTTGTCAACATCTTTTATAATGTCTTCTACAGGAGTTTCGTCGATGATGTTCTGAACAATATTTTCTTCCTTCAGCAAAGGAAATTTTACTGATAAATTCTGAAGATTGATGCTTTGAGCAAGGGACTTTCTTTTTTCATAGTAAGATTTCATCATATACACCTTACGTTTCAGAAACTCTCCCAATTCCTCAATTGTTTCCATTTCATCCATTGCCTTTACAGTGATAGGGCGTCCGATTCTGATTCTGATAGGTTTTTCCCTGTCATTCATCATTTCTGCCGGAAGCATCAGGGTCTGTAAATTCGGATGAAGCTTAGCCACCTGATAAAAAAGTCTGCTGTTCTTAGCATGGAAATACATAGGAACTACCGGCACTTTAGCCATTCTTATAAGCTTAAGTGCCGTTTTTTCCCATTCCTTATCTAAAATTTCTCCGTAAGGATTGTTTTTGTTGGAAACTTCTCCCGCAGGAAAAATACCTACACAGCCTCCGTTTTGCAAATGCTTGAGTGTTTCACGCATACCTGAAGAACTGCTGTAAGCTTCTTTTCTGTTTTCAAAAGGATTTACAGCGATTACATACGGTTCCATAGGTTTGATCTTCTCCAAAAGGAAATTCCCCATCACCTTGAAATCCGGACGAACCTCTGATAAGACCTTGCACATCAGAATTCCGTCAATAGCACCCAGCGGGTGGTTGGAAACCAGAATAAACGGTCCCGTTTTCGGAATCTTTGCCAGATCCTCTTCAAAAGCTACATAGCTTAGGTTTCTTTCTCTCACAAATGAGTCGAAAAAGTCTTTGCCTTCCTTGTCTTTTAGTTTGTCGTATAATTTATTTACTTCGTTTATTTTAGCAATGCTCATCACAGCAGATGCTACCGGGTTCTTGAGGAACCCAAGTTTACTTAAGCCGGAAGCTTTGATCAGATCGTTTTTCGAAATTAAACTCATGTGTGTTTAGTCGCAATTAATATTATTGTGTTACCATTTGAAGAGTATTCTTGGAAATTTGTTCCAATAATACATTTTTTTCATGGTAAAATTTATCAATGTGATCCATCTTCGCATTTCTTACTGTGAATAAAGATACATTTTTAATTGCTTCGGTTTTAAAAATTTTTTGAAGCTCCTGATTGAGCTCATCTATATGATTAAATTTATCTTCAAGGCACAATGCCAGGGAGATAGCAGAATTCTGCATTAGGGAAACCTTGATCTTATATTTAGATAAATATCCAAAAATTAAGCTCATATGGTCTTCTGCAATAAAAGAGAAATCTCTTGTAGATATCTTCAGAAGATCCTGGTTTTCTTTTAAAATATAAGATTCTTCCTGTTGGTTTTTGTCGGAAGCACCCACCTTTGTTCCTTCTTTGGTAGGATCTACAAAAGATTTTACATAAAAAGGAATGCTTTTTTGCTGTAGTGGCTGCAATGTTTTCGGGTGAATAACACTTGCTCCGTAATAAGCCATCTCAATTGCTTCTTCATAAGAGATATTGGAAAGAAGAGATACATCATTGAATTTTCTCGGATCTCCGGTCATTACTCCCGGTACATCTTTCCAGATAGTCATCGCTTCAGCATTTAAGCAATAAGCAAAAATAGCAGCAGAGTAGTCTGAACCTTCTCTTCCTAACGTCACCGTAAAATTGTTTTCGTCAGAACCAATGAATCCCTGGGTTACGTAGCAGATCTCAGGATTCAGATTGGAAATAAATTCTTCTGTTCTTACCCAGTCTACGGTACCTTCTCTGTATGAATTGTCCGTTTTTATATAATCTCTGGCATCCAGCCATTGATTGGTAAATTGGATTTCATTCAGGTATTCACTCAGGATTTTGGTAGAAATCATTTCTCCGCAGCTTACCACCTGATCATAAACAAAGTTATAGTTGGGAGATTTATTTCTTCTTAAAAAAGAATCAATATCATCGAAAAAGAGATTGATTTCTGCAAAAACCGCATGATTTTCAGGAAAAAGACCTTCCGCAATCTCAATGTGTTTTCGTTTTATCTTTTCAATCTCAGTTTGATAGTTCTCCTTTTTGAAATAAAGTTCTACAACTTTTTCCAACTCGTTTGTCGTCTTGCCCATTGCTGAAATCACCAGCAAACATTTGGCAAATCCCTGGCTTTTTAGAACCATGGATACGTTTTTCACACTTTCGGCATCTTTTACCGATGCTCCACCAAACTTGAAAATTTTCATTAAATTGTTAAAAATAAAATTGTTAGATAAAAAATTACATGAGTTTTTTACGGACGTCAAAATTATAAATTTACAACGAGATATGAAATAGCCTGGAAGGGAGATAGAATTAAGATTTCCTTAAAATCAACAATTAATGAAATAATTTGAATTTTTTATGTCTCTGATATCACAAATCCGGGGACATAATTTTCAATAACCGTTTAGCGTTATACTGAATTGCTTGTGTATTGTGTTGAAATACAGCTGATAATCTCTTTTGTAATTAAATTTTCTTAATGCAATAAATTTTCCGAAATTTGGACAAAACGTAAAAAGAAAAATATGTCAAATCAACCATTACAGACTTTAGGAGAATTTCTTATAGATAAGCAGGACGATTTTCAGTATTCTACAGGTGAATTTTCTCGTCTTCTAAGTGCAATAAGATTGGCTTCGAAAGTGGTAAACAGAGAAGTAAATAAAGCCGGAATTGTAGATATTACGGGAGCTGCAGGAAACCAAAATGTTCAGGGAGAAGAGCAGCAGAAATTAGATGTAATTGCTAATGAAATTTTTATTACGGCTTTGTCTCAAAGAGAGGTTGTTTGTGGTATTGCGTCTGAGGAAAATGATGATTTTATTGATATTAAATGTGGCGAAAACGGACATTTAAGCAAATATGTAGTATTGATCGACCCTTTAGACGGATCCTCAAATATTGATGTTAATGTTTCCGTAGGAACTATTTTCTCTATTTACAGAAGAGTAACTGAACCTGGAACTCCTGTACAGTTGGAAGACTTTTTACAGAAAGGAATCAATCAGATTGCAGCTGGATATGTTATTTACGGTTCATCTACAATGATCGTTTATACTACCGGAAACGGAGTAAACGGATTCACTCTGGATCCTTCATTGGGAACTTATTATCTTTCTCATCCTAATATGACCTTCCCGAAAACAGGTAAAATCTATTCCATCAACGAAGGAAACTATATCAAATTCCCTCAGGGAGTAAAAAATTACCTTAAATACTGCCAGATGGAAGAAGGAGATCGTCCTTATACTTCAAGATATATTGGTTCATTAGTAGCAGATTTCCACAGAAACATGCTGAAAGGAGGAATTTATATCTATCCTTCTTACTCACAGGCTCCAAATGGTAAATTAAGATTGTTATACGAATGTAATCCTATGGCATTCCTTGCAGAACAGGCAGGAGCAAAAGCAACTGACGGGTTCAGAAGAATTCTTGAAATAGAACCTACAGAACTTCACCAGAGAATTCCGTTCTTCTGTGGAAGTATAGACATGGTAGAGAAAGCAGAAGAATTCATGCGTATCGACAGTGTAAAATAAATGGAAGCAAATTATTTACAATATTTATTACAATTTAAACGCCCGAGTGGAACATCTCGCGGCGTTTTGCTTGATAAGGAAACCTTTATTCTCACTATTTCGGAAGACGGAAGAAAAGGAATAGGTGAATGTGCTATTTTCAGAGGTCTGAGTTTTGATGACAGGTCTGATTATGAAGAAAAGCTGAAGTGGCTTTGTGAAAATATTAATCAGGATACCGCTTTTTTAAAAAAAGAACTGAAAGAATTTCCATCAATTTGGTTTGGATATGAACAGGCAATTCTGAATCTGAAGCATGGTGGCAGCCTTTATTTTCCCAGTGAGTTTACCGAAGAGAAATCTGCTATCACCATTAATGGTTTGATATGGATGGGAGAGGCAGGGTACATGGAAGAGCAGATTCAGGATAAGCTTGAGAAAGGATTTCATTGTATTAAATTAAAAATAGGGGTCGATTGGAAATCTGAATATGTCATTCTACAGAAATTAAGGGAGAAATTCTCCAAAAATCAATTGGAACTTCGTGTGGACGCAAATGGAGGATTCAGTAAGGAAGAAGCAGTTATTGTTTTGCAGCAACTGGCGGACCTTCATATTCATTCTATTGAACAGCCTATCAAAGCAGGAAACTGGGATGATATGGCCGAATTATGCGCTAAAACACCTACTCCGATAGCATTGGATGAAGAGCTGATTGGGATTATTGATCCTGAAGAAAAGAAAAAGCTTTTAGAAAAAATAAAACCACAGTATATTATTCTGAAACCTGCATTGGTAGGAGGTTTTTTCGGTTCAGATGAATGGATTTCTCTTGCTGAAAATCAGAATATCGGTTGGTGGATAACTTCAGCTTTGGAAAGCAATATTGGATTGAATGCCATTGCTCAATATACATTTACCAAAAAAAATCCAATGCCTCAAGGTTTAGGCACTGGAGCTTTATTTGTTAATAATTTTGAATCCGATTTAGAACTCAGAAATGAGTTACTATGGTTCAAAAGTATAAATGAGAAAAGTTAATTAGCATAATGGTGGAGGTGAATCCGGACATGTAGTCTGGCCACAGTAATCAGGACCCCATGATCTACAGCACATAGCAACAGGATTCCAACTATTACATCCAAGAGGTGGTCTTCCCCCTTTGATCGTTTTTAATTCTCCTCTTTTGATTTTCTTTAGATTTTTCATGATATTAATTTTATTTGATTGATAAGTAAATGTCGAAAACTTTTTTTAATTATACAACAAGTGGGGAATTATTTGGCAATATTTAACAATATTAAAGAAATATTTCAATACATATTAATCATGAAAATAGATTCCTGCATTTGTTTATGAGGAATAAGTATTGTTTTTTTCGGGCTGTTTTATAAGGATGAGTAGTTGTTGGGTCGAATACTTTGTTGATTTAGAGGTTGTTATTCAGTTAAATGACATCTTTTACGAAGATGGCCTTCTTAATATAGTCTAATATATAAGAAAACTGTTTTTTAATATTTTCCATAATAAAAAAATTATAATTCCCTATAGTTTGAATTAGCAATCTTTATGCCATACTGCAGGCTTGAGCCAACTTTAACATAAAGTTCATTTTTTTAGAATTATTTTAATTATTTGTTAAGAAATAATTGTAAAAATATTTTCGTTTTCCTTGGATCGGTTGGTGATAAGATTCCTGTCTATCCCGCTTAAATTTTGAAAAATATCAGCCTGTACCTGTGAGCTGGAGAGGTATCCCCAGTGATTTCCCACTTCATATTTAAAGCTGTTCAGAAGATCATCTTTTACAAACGTACAATCAATGATAGAAACAATGTCTTTGTAGTGGCCAAGATCACTTGGTCCGTTTTTACCAAGTCTTGGTGTCAGAATATTTTTTGTAAACTGAGAAATTCCCAAAACCGTGTCCTGTCTGTTCAGGTAAATGGAAATCCGGTTGGCCAGTAATGGCAGTTTATTATATGAATCTTCGGAATCTTCAAATACTTTATAGCTGACATCTGCATTCAATAGTAGAACCTGGTCGATAACACGGAGTATGTTCTCCCTTTTAAGACTGTACAACATGCTTTGAAGCACTCTGTTCCCCAAAGAATGAGCCATAATATGAATTCTTTGATTGCAGGGCGCAAGATCCCGGTTGGAAAAGATATCTTTTAAAAATTGAGTGTAGAAATAAAACAATCTCATCAGAGATGTTCCGGAATTGATACTGGAAGCCTTATCGTCAAAATAACTCAACGGAATAATGCTTCCTGAGGCTGGCCAGCTTACAAATAAGATATGTTCTACAGGAGAAGCCGGATTATCAATGAATATTTTCTTAAGATCAAGGATCGCCTTTAATTCATCATCAAAATCATACAGATAACCATGGATGAATATCAGTACATCGCTTCTGTCTTTGGTGGAAGACATGTTTTTGTACAGCTCATAGAACATTCTTTGGGTGCCACCAAGATTATTGGCTGTAAGAGGAGATTTTTTAATTCCTTTCTCACTCAGCAGAACATCCAAAACTTCTTCATAGCCCTGTTTTTCGGGTTCGGAGAAAAACTTATAATTTAAGATATTTCTGTTGGTGTAGTCTTTTTTCTTTTTGGCTTGAGCAGTGGGCTCTTTGTAGTTATCAAAATCACATTTAGCAATCCTGAAATTGGGAATTGAGTATTCATCATTGGAAAAAGAATCTACTCTTTCGCCTTTATGACGAATGATCTTCCGGTTACTTAAGATATAAACGGCCATGATTGATAATTGGTTAAATGGTTTTAGCTTTCCCGAAATTAATGAAAATTACTGAAATACAAAGGATAAGGCTTTTAAATTATCACTTTTACAAACGCTTATTTTTCCGTAACTTTGTGAAACTTTTTTTGCTAAAAAATAAAAGCTACTTTAATGGAAGAAGAAAAAAAATCACTCAATTTTATTGAGCAAATTATAGAAGATGATATGGCAAACGGTCTGAAAAGAGATGAGATCCGTTTCCGTTTTCCCCCTGAACCCAATGGTTATTTGCATGTAGGGCACACAAAAGCCATCTGTATCAACTTTGGCCTGGGTGAAAAATACAATGCTCCTGTAAACCTTCGTTTCGACGATACGAACCCTGAGAAAGAAGAGCAGGAATTCGTAGATTCTATCATGAAAGATGTTGAATGGTTAGGTTTCAAATGGGATAAAGTTTTGTACGCATCCGATTACTTCCAGCAGCTTTACGATTGGGCAGTTCAGTTAATTAAAGAAGGAAAAGCTTATGTAGATGAGCAGCCGTCAGAAGTGATTACTGAGCAAAGAAAAAATCCTTCGGAACCAGGAATTGAATCTCCATACAGAAACCGTCCCGTTGAAGAATCATTAGATTTATTTGAAAGGATGAAAAACGGAGAATTTGAAAGTGGTTCAATGTCTCTTCGTGCAAAAATCGATATGCTTTCACCGAACATGAATATGCGTGACCCTGTGATGTACAGAATTTTGAATAAACCTCACCACAGAACAGGAACAGCATGGAAAATTTATCCGATGTACGACTGGGCACATGGTGAATCCGATTATATCGAACAAATTTCACATTCACTTTGTTCTTTGGAGTTTGAAAATCACAGACCTTTATACAACTGGTATTTAGATCAGGTTTATGAAGAAGGAAGGGTTAAAAACAAACAGAGAGAATTTGCAAGGATGAACGTTTCCTATATGATTACTTCTAAAAGAAAGCTGCAGAGATTGGTAGCAGAAGGAGTAGTAACAGGATGGGATGACCCTAGAATGCCTACCATTTCAGGAATGAGAAGAAAAGGATTTACGCCAGCTTCCATCAGAAACTTTATTGATAAAGTAGGGGTTGCAAAAAGAGAAAATCTTATTGAAATTCAATTGCTGGACTTCTGTGTACGTGAAGACCTTAATAAGGTTGCAAAACGTGTAATGGCAGTTGTAGATCCTGTGAAATTAGTGATCGAAAACTATCCTGAAGGTCAGGAAGAATGGTTGGAGACTGAAAATAATCCTGAGCAGGAAAATGCGGGAACAAGAGAAGTTCCTTTCTCAAGAGAGCTGTATATTGAACGTGAAGACTTCAAGGAAGAAGCTAACAATAAATTCTTCAGACTGAAATTAGGTGGAGAAGTTCGTTTGAAATCTGCTTATATCATCAAAGCTGAAAGAGTAGAGAAGGATGAAAATGGTGAGATCACTACCATCTATGCTACCTATGATGAGAAAAGCAGATCAGGAAGCGGAACAGAAGAAAGTTTAAGAAAAGTAAAAGGAACTTTACACTGGGTATCTGCAAAACATGCTCTTCCTGTAGAAGTGAGAACTTATAATCATTTGTTTACTGTGGAGCAGCCTGATGCTGAAAAAGATGTTGATTTCCTGAACTTCATTAACCCTGAGTCTATGGCTATTGTGAAAGGTTTTGCTGAGCCAAGCCTGAAAGATGTAGCTGTTGGTGAACCTCTTCAGTTCCAGAGAATAGGATACTTTACAAAAGATCAGGATTCTACAGAGGAAACTTTGGTATTTAACCGTACAGTAACACTGAAAGATTCTTTTAAACCTGAATAATTTTCGGGAATAGATAATAAAAAAATCAGGACTTCATTTGGAGTCCTGATTTTTATTTATACATGATGTCATTGCGAACCGAAAGTGATGCAATCTTGTGTTGGGTTTTCGCTGCTTTACATTTTCCAACAAATTCACCTATCCCTTCACGCCTTTGACCCATTCCTGGAATCTGCCCACCTGCTCCATCAGAAAAGATTCATGTTCTTCTTTTTCTTCAGGACGGTTTACCAGGATATGTTCAAAATAAGTTCCTTTTAATATTTTTCTTAAAATTCCTTCTCCTAGGAAAGGTTTATAGTCATTTAGTGCCTGGGTAGCTTTCAGTAAATGTCTGATATCATACTGTAAAGGATTGATATCCGGAACCTGTTTATTTAGGTTAAGTAGATTGTAAACAGCAATTCTTGCAGTTCTGACAGAACTTTCCATCGTGAATACAACATCATTATTGGTCTCTACAAACTGTCCTACAAGTCCTAAGTTGGTACACCCCTCAGGAACTACTCTCGGACGGTCTCCCTGCGCTCTTGGCATAAACATGGAAGTGATGTAAGGCATGAATGCAGTACGTACAATGGTGTTTTCTATGACATTATCCAGCTGATCTGTCATTCCAAGGTGGTAGCACAGCTCGGCCAGTATCTCGTTTCCGGTACACTGAGGCATTGGTTTTTTGATGTAATTACCTTCTTTATCCATTAACAAGGCATAAACCCAAACTACAAGAATATCATCCGGCTGAGTAGGGAAGTGTGGCTGTCTGTTGCAGGTAAAGCTCATTACCCAATTGGAGTCTGTAATGGTAATAATACCTCCTGTAGCAGTTCTGCCTGAATAAGGATCATTCACACACAGCTCTTTCAGTTTCTCTGTGAATGCGGAAGGGCGGCAAGTTAATGTTGCAGATTCCCATGAAGATTTTTCAATATGGCTGCAGAACTTTTCAGGTTTCCCAAATACTTCAGATTTGGCTGCGAGATTTTTCCACAGTTTCCATCCGGCACTTTGTCCGGAACTGCTGTTGTCTATGGTAACTTCAGGAACGGTATTGTTGTCTCCGTAGAATGTACTTTCAGTCATAGATCCGGTAGTCACGATAACGTAGTCATTTTTACCGATTGGTATTCTTACTTCCTCTCCGTTCTGTTCAGTGATGATTCCTTCTACTGTTTTTCCTTCCGTGTTAATATGAATGTCAAGATCTTTTACCAAAGTATTGAACTGAATCTGTACTCCTTTTTCTATCAGAAAGTTTTTCAGTGGGGTTACATAGGTATCATACTGGTTGTATTTTGGGAAAACAAGACATGAGAAGTCTTTCATTCCGTCAATAGCATGAAGGAATCTGTGCATATACAGCTTCAGTTCCAGTAAACTGTGCCAGTTTTCAAAGGCAAACATAGAACGCCAGAAGAACCAGAAGTTACTGTTCAGAAAAGATTCTGCAAAATAGTCTTCAATTGTAAGATCATCAAGTTCTTCTTTTTTCTTCAACAGAAGTTTTACAATGGCCAGCTGATCTTTTTTCTCAAGTCCGAATTTACTGAAGTCCTGTATCTGTCCCTGGTTGTGGATCAGTCTTGCTTTAGAATAATTCGGGTCATTGTCATTGATGAGGCGGTATTCATCCAGTACACTGTATGGTGCAGGAAGTTCCAAAGCGGGAATATCCTGGAACATATCCCATAAATTCTCATAAGTCATGTCCATTTCCCTTCCTCCACGGATGATATAACCGTCTTTTGCATTACCTGCTCCGTCCAGAGATCCGCCTTCAATATTCAATTGATCAAGGAAAATAATATTTTTGCCTGGTACACGGCCATCACGGATAAAATAATAAGCGGCAGACATACCTGCAATTCCGCTTCCTACAATATAAATTTTGCTGTTTTCGTAAGACTGCAAAGGGATACCTTTATTACGTTGATAGTTTCCGATCTGGTCGGAGAAAGGCATCGTTTTTTCAGGAGTGTTAATCTGAACTTCTTTACTTGAATCCGGTTCGTGGTTTACGTTCCCAAACTGGTCAGAGGCATTTAAAACTTTGTCGAATTTTGAATTGATCGTACTCATTTTGTATTGTTTTTAATTAACAGTATAAAGGTACCTCTATTCACAAAGCGATATATATCCCCAACTTCAGAATTATTATCCCCAAATTCTCATGACTGAATATTTTCTTTAATTCTGTATTCCGAAGGAGAAAGCGCAGTATGTTTTTTGAAAAAACGTCCGAATGCTGATGCGGAATTAAACTGAAGTTCAAATGCAACCTCAGAAATCGTCATGTCAGGATTTCCAAGCATCACATAAGCTTCCTTCAGCAAAGCTTCGTCAATAACCTCGTGAGGTGTTTTTCCACTTGCTTTTTTAATGATTTCGATAAGATATTTATTGGAAACATACAGTTGATCCGCATAAAACTGAACCGTTCGCTCCCGGGTAATATTTTCCCTGATCAGTTTGCTGAATTTCAGATAAAGATCTTTTTTTCCATCTTCTTTTCCCGGATTTGTAGAGTTTTCCTGTTCCATAATCTCAGCGGTTTCCAGCAGCAGATGGAAAATAATGGTACGGATAATCTCTTCTGTAAACTTTCCCTGCTTTTTAGATTTTTTATCAAGATCATCCAAAATATTTTGGAGTAAAGAAGAATTTTTTGAAGTGGTTTTTACGATACTGTATGAACCTTTGGAGAAAAGGTTCATTTTTTCAATGATAAAGGGATTGGAAATATTTTTAATCAGAAAATTTTTGTCGAAGAACAGCAGTTTCATTGTGAAGTTATTACTGGTCTTTCCAAACTTTACAATTGTAGAAGGAGCAGCCATGAGAAAACTGTTGGCATCCACTTTATATTTCTGGCGGTCTATCTCAATGTTGATTTCTCCTGCAGTACAAATGCACAGAGCATAATAATCCATTCTGAAAGGAGCTTTGGGAAATTCGAAAATGGGTTTTCCGGAGGAAATATAGTAGGATTGCCGGCAGTCAATACTGTAAAAGGAAAGTGTATCATGTAAATTTTCGTAGGTTACCATTCTTACGTATTGATTAAAATTTTATTGTGTTTTTAAGTGATTTTAGTCTAAAACCATTGTTGTTACTGCAATTTACGGTTTTTATAAAAGCTTTTGAGTTTTATAGAGTAAAAAAAACGTTTTTTAGGATACAGCTGATAGTCTGTTTTTATGGATGTTATTTATAAAAAAAGGGTTTAAATAAGGGCTTTTGGGTTAATTTTATCTAATTTTGCATTTTCAAATTCACCCCAAAATATTATTGTGAGACTAATTAACGTATATACGAGTTCTTTCAAAGGACTCTCGCAGGAGAGTTGGATGCTGGCGTTGGTAATGCTCATCAACAGGGCTGGTTCTATGGTACTTCCGTTTTTGGGAGTTTATATGACCAATCATTTACATTTCAGTATTGAAAATTCAGGAATTGTTCTGAGCTTTTTTGGAATAGGTTCCGTCATTGGTTCGTGGCTGGGAGGAATGATTACGGATAAAATTGGCGAATACAGGGTACAGAGTCTTAGTTTACTCCTCAGCGTTCCTTTATTTTGTTTAATTCCGCTTTTTACAACCGAAGCTGGTTTGGCTGGGATTATTTTAGCTCAGAGTATTGTAAGTGAAACATTTCGTCCGGCAAACTCGGTGGCTATTACAAAATATGCGAAACCAGAAAATATTACCCGGGCTTTTTCACTGAACCGTATGGCTGTAAATCTTGGATTTTCTATCGGGCCTGCATTAGGAGGTATTTTATCTGCTATTTCTTATGAATTTCTGTTTTTCAGTAATGCACTGGCTGCTTTGCTGGCTGGGCTTATGTATATCTGGTTCTTTAAAGACCGCGCAAGATTGGCCAAACAACAGGCGAAAAAGGTAAAAGAAACAATTGTCATTAAAAAAGAAAGCTCTCCATACCGGGACGGTAAATTTTTGATGTACTGCGTGTTCTGTATGTTGTTTTCAATATGTTTCTTCCAGTTATTCAGTACGCTGACAATATTTTATAAAGATACCGCACATATGAGTCAGCAAAACATCGGTTATATTCTTGGATACAGCGGTTTTCTGATTGTATTGCTGGAAATGGGACTGGTACAGATTGCTGAGAAGTATTTTACGTTAGCTTTTACCATGCTTATCGGAACTTTCCTGTGTGGAGTTTCTTATGCAATGCTGGCTTTCGATTATAGTATGGTTACCCTTGTTCTGTCTATGACATTACTTTGTGTGGGAGAAATATGGACACTTCCTTTTATGTCAACCATTACAGCATTACGTTCAGGAGAGAACAATAAAGGTGCTTATATGGGATTGAACGGAATGTCATTTTCCATTGCATTCATCATTACACCTTACATAGGAACACTGATTGCAGAGAAATTAGGCTTTAACACATTATGGATTGGAACAGGAGTACTGGCTGTTGCTATTGCTATCGGTTTTTACTTTATC
The DNA here is from genome assembly GCF_025949665.1 of Chryseobacterium viscerum. Taxonomy (NCBI): domain Bacteria; kingdom Pseudomonadati; phylum Bacteroidota; class Flavobacteriia; order Flavobacteriales; family Weeksellaceae; genus Chryseobacterium; species Chryseobacterium viscerum. The sequence continues at coordinate 735,199 of NZ_JAPDFT010000001.1, forward strand.
ATTCCATGGATGCTTAAGAATAAGAATAAAGTTGAAGATGAATTAATATAGAGAAAATAAAAACTCTGATTGATAAGTCAAAAACTGAAAAAGCGGGTAATTCACTAAGGATTACCCGCTTTTTTATATGAATGTATGAATTCAATTAAGATTTGGAAAGAATTGTGCTAATGATCATATTCGCATGAATTCTTGAGTTTTCAATGAACCAGAGGTGAGTATCTTTTCCGCCGCATACAACTCCTGCAAGATAGAGGTTGGGAATATTGGTTTCCATAGTTTCAAGGTTATAAAATGGATTCAGGCAGTCACCGTTGAGTTCAATACCTGAATTTCTCAGAAAATCAAAATCAGGAAGATAACCTGTCATGGCCAGAACAAAATCATTGTCGATTTCGTGAATTTCTTCGTTTTCATCTTTGAAAATAATGGTATTGTCTTTAATTTCGATCATTTCTGCATTAAAATAAGCTTTAATACTGCCTTCTGCAATTCTGTTTTCTATATCCGGTTTTACCCAGTATTTTACACTTTTGGAAATTTCAGAATGACGAATAATCATGGTTACTTCAGCACCTTTTCTATAGGTTTCCAGGGCCGCATCTACCGCAGAATTACTTGATCCTACAACTACAATTTTCTGTTTTGCATAAGGATAAGGTTCAGTATAGTAATGCTTGACCTTTGGAAGATTTTCACCGGGAATATTCATGAGGTTGGGGATATCATAGAATCCGGTAGCAATCACTACATTTTTAGCCAGATAGTTTGCTTTGGAAGTACTGATCTCAAATATTTCATTATTTTTCGAAACATTCAGCACTTTTTCATACAGATTAATGTTAAGCTTTTTTTGTCTGGCAATTCCCTGGTAATATTCTAATGCTTCCTGTCTTCCTGGTTTGGGAGCAGTTGAAATAAATGGAATTTCATCAATCTCGAGTTTTTCCGCAGTGGAGAAAAAACGCATATATAAAGGATAATTGTACAGAGAGTTGACAATGGTTCCTTTTTCTATGATGAGATGGCTAAGATTATTTTTTTGAGCTTCAAGGGCACAGTTCAAACCGATTGGCCCGGCTCCGATAATGAGAATATCCAACATTTTCATCTAACAAATGTACGATGTAATTTTTAAAATGAGAAGCTATAACCCATCAACTCCCATAGTCTTTATCACTTTATATCATTTATCGGTTGGCATCAGTTTTGGTGTTTTTTAGCAACTGCAAAATTTAAAATATGAAAAAATTACTTATTCCATTGGTTGTTTTGGTTATGGTTGTAGCCTGTAAAAAAGAGGCTGGAAAACCTGTTCCCAATGTGATTGATTCTATAGCACAAAATAAAACAGACAGTGCGGGTACCGTTCGGAATATTGCCAATAAAGAAGCAGTTTTGAAGCAGACCAATGATGAAGTTTTGAAAGCTCTGAAAAATAAAGATTATACCAGTTTTGCATCCTTGATCCACCCTGAAAAAGGAATCCGTTTTTCAATGTATGCTTTTGTGGATATCAAAGGTGATAAGCATTTTTCTAAAGCAGATTTTGAGAAATATCAGCCTGCCAAAACATTGTTTACCTGGGGAGCACATGATGGCTCTGGAGATCCATATAAGGCAACAATCAATGATTATCTTGGTAAATGGGTTTTTTCTAAAGACTTTACTGCATCCCAATATTCACTGAATAAATTCATCGGCGGAGGTAATTCCCTGAATAATTTAAAAGAAATTTATCCTAAACATGACTTTACCGAAAACTATATCAAAGGAACGGAAAAGTATGGTGATATGGATTGGAAAACACTCCGTTTTGTATTTGAAGAATTTCAGGGGAAATATTATCTGATCGCTGTGGTAAATGATCAGTGGACGATTTAGAAGAAGTTAGAAGTTAGAAGTTGAGGCGGATATTTTTAACTTCCGGCCTCTAACTTCCTTTCTTTATATTATAAAATTTCAGTCAACTGACGGGTTAAATTTTTTCTTGAAAACTGCTCTATATGCTGAGTGTTTTCAAGAAGATTTCCTTCTTTCCAAAGGTTGAATTTTTCAAGAATAAATTTCTTGACAGTTTCTGTATCCTGATAATTAAAATGCTTTCCTGCCTGGGTTTCTTCCAGAATTTTTGCAACATCAGCTCTATCGGGACCGAATGACAGAATCTGTTTTCCTGAAGCCAGATATTCAAATATTTTTCCTGGAATAATTCCTTTTGAAGATTCGTTCGGGAAATTGGTAATTAGAAGCAAATCTGAATTCTGCATTTCCTCCACAGCTTTTCCGTGGGCAAGATATCCAAGGTTCAGGATGTGATTTTTCAGACTTGAATTTTCGATAGACTGCAGGATTTTATCATCTATTCTTCCTACAAATTTCAATTTAAAATCAGTTGCAAATTCAGCATTTTCCTTTACAAGTTCGTCAAGTGCATTCCAAAGATTCTCAGGATTTCTGAGCTGCTCTAAAACGCCGATATAACTTAAAGTAAATGCACTGCTCATTTGCCTTGTTACACTTTTATCAGAATCACTTTCATCAAATCCGTTCGTAATACAAATGGCATTAGCTCCTGCTTTCCTGAAGTTTTCCGCATCGGTATAACTTGTAGCCAAAGTGATGTCTGCATTTTTAAATACAGCACTCTCAAGCTGACGGTGTTTTTTATCTGAACTTTTGGTTAGTTTCAGGTGTTTATAATAGGAAATTTCTGTCCATGGATCGCGAAAATCGGCAATCCATTTCAGATCCGGCATTGTACTTTTAAGTCCTAAACCAATCAGATGAAGTGAGTGTGGAGGACCCGAAGTTACAATCGTATTTATTTTATTTTCCTTCAGATATTTTTCCAAAAATGTAATGGAAGGTTTTACCCAAAAAACTCTGGCATCGGGAATGAAAAAATTTCCCCTTACCCAGATCGAAAGTCTGGATTTCCAGCTTTGATTTTTTCCTACGTCAAATTGTCCTGCCTTAAACTTTTTATTGCTTTTATTCAGTTTTTCTGCCAGCTGATAAGGTTCCCAGATTTTGGTTCTCACCATCTCAATGTTTTCAGGAATATCTTTCATCAGCGTTTCATCCAGCAATGGATAACTTGGGTTTTCCGGAGTATAAATGATAGGTTTCCATCCGAAATCCGGCAGATATTTTGCAAACTTCAGCCATCTTTGAACACCAGGACCTCCCGCAGGAGGCCAGTAATAGGTGATAATCAATATTTTCTTCTGTTCCATTTTTTAATTTCTATGTCATTCTGAATGAAGCGAAGCGTAGTGAAGAATCTCACTCTATATCTTCATTGAGAAATTTCCAATCTGGATTGAATTCTTTAATTAAGTTTTCTTTCTTTTGTCTGGTCCAGCCTTTTATTTGTTTCTCTCTATTTATTGCTGTCTCAATGTCACTAAAATGTTCAAAATATATTAAGTAAAAACATTTGTATTTTGAGGTGAAATTCTTTTCAATAGCCTCTGGATTTTTATGCCAGTATAGTCTGTTTTTCAAATCGTTGGTGACTCCTGTATACAATACTGTCTTTGTTTTATTAGTCAGTATATAGACATAGTAATTATGAGTACCTAATGTTTTCATTTGAGATTCTTCATTACGCTATGCTTCATTCAGAATGACATACCGCAATAATTGTTTTAAGCTTTTTGTTCAGCTACAATTTCTTTTTTCTTGTTTTTGTTGATCCAGAAAATCCCAAATGCGGACAATAAAATAAATAATCCGAATGACAGCAGAGAAACCCATTTTCCTTTTTCTATTACTTCAGGTTCAAAAACCATTCTGATATGGTGATTTCCTGCCGGAACATGTACTGCACGAAGCAAGTAATCTGCTTTGATATAAGGAACTTCTTTCTCATCCACCAGGACTTTCCATCCGTGAGGATAATATACTTCAGAGAATACTGCCAATTGAGGCGTTTTCGACTGAGATTTAAATTCAAGTTCGTTAGGCTGGTATTTTGTAAGATTGATAAATGCTGTAGGATCTGCCTGAACTGGTTTGTTGTCAAAATATGATTTATCAGATGAAGCAATAACTGCTGTTTTTTTGTTGTCGATAGTTCCGATGGATTTTATTTCCTGATTAGGAGTATCTACAAACTTTAAATCACTTACAAACCATGCATTTCCGTTGGCTTTTGGATTAGGAACAACCTGTGGCTGCTCAGGTCCTCCGAAAACCATGTATTTGGCATTTAATAAGTTTAATACATTAGGAGTTTTTACACTGTCTACACTATTGATGTATTCATTCAGAACATCATCATATCTTCTTAGTTTTACAGCGTGGTAACCACCAATTGAAGCTTTAAAATAAGAGGTATTGGTCTCACTTGTTACTCCTAAAGTCTGGTTGTAAATTCTGTAGTGCGTTTTGTCTTTGTCGGCAATAGTTTCCAATGTTTTGTTGATGTTCACATTGGATAAAATAGATTCCAGATTCGGATTTCCCTGAACTTTTTCAGCCAGCAGGTCTGAACTTTCTGTCTGGAAAGGATTTTCAGCAAAGATTTTATCTACATAGTTTTCATCATTTAAGTAACGTTTGTTTACGGTCCAAAGATCAAATAAACTTACCACTCCAATTACTACCAAAGCAATATTCTGATTAAGCTTTTTCTTTAAAGTTAAGAATAATGCTGCCGCAGTAATGGCTACATAAATGAATGCTTTTATAGCGTCTATTCTGAATAGTTTATATCTTTCATCTACAAGATAATCAAGCAGGAAAGGAGGAAAATAAGTCTTTTCGCTTTCTGTTGAAAAACCTAGCAGTGATTTTCCGAAGATCAAGAGGATCAATAAAAATCCTAAAGTTCCACCTCCAACATACATAAGAATTTTCTGCTTATATTCTTCAGTAAGTTCTTCATCTGTGAAGAATCTGTATAACCCCAGAATGGCAATTAAAGGGAATAATAATTCTACAACCACCAGGATTGAAGAAGGTGCTCTGAATTTATTATAGAACGGAACATAATCAATAAAGAAATCAGATAACGGCATAAAGTTACTTCCCCAAGCCAGTAAAATAGTCAAGATAGAAGCCCCTAAAATCCAGTAACGGTATTTTTTTCTGGCAAAGAAAAACCCTAATAAAGCAAGGAAACACACAATGGCTCCCTGATAAGCAGGTCCTGAAGTTCCCGGCTGATCTCCCCAGTACGTCATTCCGCTGAAACCTTTTGAAATTCTGTCCATTTCAGCCTGTGAACCTACATTTTCCTGAACCAGTTCCTGAACTTTATTCATCATTTCTTTTCCTTCCGGCTCCTGGCTTCCTCCACCCATCAATCTTGGGATAAATAGGTTTAAAGTTTCAAGTTGTCCATAGCTCCACATCAGCATACTTTCTTTATCCATTCCGGATTTTCCTGAAGTGTGGCTGTCATTATTTAAGATCTGCTTTCCACGAACTGTTTCTTTTACATATTCCGAGTTGGCCATGATTCTTTGTGAATTCATTCCAACTCCGATAATACATGATGCTGCAATAATTCCTGATGAAATAAGAAAATGCTTCATCGGTGTCTTTTTCTGAATGGCTCTGATGAGTTCAGACAGGAATAAGAATCCTAGTGCAAGGAACAGATAATACGTCATCTGTGGGTGATTGGCTGCAATCTGCAGTCCCATAAAAAGGGTAGTAACAATGAACCCCCAGATGTATTGTTTTCTAATATAAACGAGTAAAATTCCGGCTAGCAGCGGTGCAAAATATTCAATGGTATTTACTTTACCGTTATGTCCGGCTGCAATAATGATATAAAAATAGGTTGAAAGTCCAAAGAAAGTAGCCCCTAAAAGCGCATACTTCCAGTTTCTGACTACAACCATTCCCAAAAGGAAAAAACCTGCAAACAGCAGGAAGAGATAATTAACCGGCCTTGGCAGGAAATTCAGATTGCTGTCGATTTTTTTGATGATGTCACCTTTGAACTGGCTTCCCATCTGATAAGTCGGCATTCCCCCAAACATGGAGTCACTCCAGTAGGTCTCATTTCCGGTATTCGCTCTATAGTCGAGCAGTTCTTTTGCTCCTCCTCTATATTGCACAATATCGTGCTGGAAAAGCTGTTTACCTGTAAATACAGGAGTAGAATATAAAAATGCTAAAACTATAAATACTACTAATGAAGCTGCAATATAAATGAAGTTTTTATTTTTTGCCATGCTGGTTATTATCTTTTATTTCTTGGAATGATTACCTTTTGTCCTTACTCTCTTTCACCTCTTCATAGTCTACAGTTTCTGCATCCCAGTTAAGGTTCTGTTTGTTATTCTTATTCGAGTTGTGTATGTCCTGCTGTCCGTTGTTTTGATTATTGTTATTAAAACGGTAACTATAAAATGTCTTAAAGAAAATTCTTTTCAGAATATTCCAGACAAAGAAAATAATAATGGCAGTGAGTACTAACTCAAGAATGTACTTCATAATTTAAAAAATTTAAAGTTCAGGGTTTAAACTTTAAACCCTGAATGCATTTAATTCAGTTATTTTATTTAGCAGATGGGTTTACCATTACCGAAGAATTGGAAACGCTTTTCATAGACTGAGACTGTTTTCCATCTGAAATGGTTTCTATCTGTGTCGTTTTTACATTGATATTCTGGTTGGTGATCCATCCTGTGCTTTCATCAAACTTAATGGTTCCGTTCTGAGCCAGTTCACTGCTCAGGCTGTGTGTAATAGGTCCCTGAGCTTTCTTTTCAGTCTTCTTAGGAATACCTCCGGTAACGGCAATTTCTGCTGTTCCGTTTCCTAAGCTTTTCATTACATAATTAGAGGTTACTTTTACTGCTCCGCTTGCATCTGCATTTTCTGAAGTAGACCATTTCTCACCAATTTTTACTCCTTTTTTAGGAATAATCATCAGGTTTTTATGGAATTGATCTTTCAATACCTTTTCGTTGAATGATTCTTTAAGGCTTGCTACAACACTTGCTTTTTGATTGGCATCTTTGATAAGAGTTCCTACTGCATTGGAAACTTTTGTGTACACAGCATCAAATCCTGTGATAGAGATTACATTACCTTTTGTATCCATTTTCATGGCAAGTTTGTTTCCGGTAAGTGCCTTGTTTACGTTCCAGATCATTTTAAGATCATCTTCTTTAGGAAGAGCAAGTTTGGTATCTACTACTACAGTTTTTCCCTGTGCAGACTGAGAATTTCTTTTCGCTACAAGATTAAGGGTCATTTCATATACATTCCCTTTAATGTCATTAACTACAAAATTCATCTCATCTGTAGATTCGCTGGTTGCTGTGATAGATTTTCCCTGAGGATCCGTCATTGTTTTTACATCTCTCTGATAAGTGGTAAGAGGATATGTTTTTCCTTTTTCAAGCTTAAAAGTCTGTGTAATAACTCCTGCTGAATCCTTGATTGCCGGGTTTTCTGCAACTTTTGCTACAGAATCTGCAGGAACTTCTACGGTTACTGTTTTTCCGGTTTTAGGATCTACTTTTGTTATTTTTGCTGTTTCTTTTTTACAAGATACAAGAGCTATTGATGATATAAGCGCAAGCGCTGCAATGTTCTTCATTTGATTTTAACTTTATTTTTTACTACTGTTTCTTACTATATTGTCTGCAATATCATGCAGTTTCCCCTGAGATTCTCCATCTGACTCATTGGACAGTACAACGACTCCTATATTTTTTGACGGATAGATCTGAAGCACACTTGAAAAACCAAATGTCCCTCCTGTATGATAAACCGTTTGCGTTCCGTCTTCATAGGTATGCAGTCTCCAATACAATCCAATAGCATCTCCTTCACTTTTTACAAGAGGAGTATGAGATGCTTTTACATACTTATTACTCTCATCCAGATGATACTGCATGTATTTCACCAGATCTTCTGTAGTGGACATAATTCCACCTGCCGGAGCAAAAATCGTTGTGAAATTTCTTGGCATTACCTTTCCTTTTTCGTTGTAACAAGTCAATAGGTGTGCAGAATTCGTACCAATAATGGTCTGGTTCATTTTCAGAGGTTTTGTAATATACTCTGAAAGCAGGTTTTCATAGCTTTTCTGATATACTTTTTCCAGGATATCTCCTGCCATTTGTGTTCCTACATTGGAATATCTGTATTCTGTTCCCGGTGCAAAATCAATTTTCGCCTGATGAAGATCTTCATAAAACTTCTTTTTTGAATAGTTTTTATAAAAATCAGACAACGCTGCTGCAACAGAGTCCATCGGTTTTTTGAATGTTTCAGACTGATCCGGTAAAAACTGAGGCAATCCTGATGAATGATTGGTAAGGTTGCCAATTGTTATCGGATGCATTTCAAATTCAAGATTAGGATAATTTCCATTCAGATATTTCCTGATATCATCATCCATTTTGATTTTACCATCCACCAAAGCATGAGCCAGAAGTGTTCCGGTAAAGGTCTTGGTAATGGAAGCAATCTCGTACAAACTTTTGGATGTCGGAAGTTCCGATTTTCCTATTTCGGTTGTTCCATAATTATAAAAATAACTTTTACCATCTTTAAAAACACCTATTGAAAGCCCTACACGTGCAGGATTCTGCATATAAGAAAGAGCTTCCTTCTGAACCATTTTGTCAAGTTCAGTGGTAAGGGAGTTGTCGGTTGCTATATTTTTTGTCTGTGCATTATAAATAAATGGCGCAAAAAATAATGGTAAAAGCAATTTTATTTTCATGTTTAAGGAGTTGGTATAGCAGTCATTTTCTGTCTTACCGCTTCATACAAAATCGCTCCACATGCTACAGAAACATTCAGAGATTGAGTTTTTCCTTCAATAGGAAGTTTTATTTTTTCGTCAGCATGATGCAGTACTTCTTTAGAAATTCCGGTTTCTTCATTTCCCATAACAATAGCACATGGCTCTGTAAGGTTCACATCATAAATTAATTTCTGAGCTTTTTCACTGGCAGCATACACGGAAATTCCACTTTGCTGAAGGAAATCCACAGCATGAGCCAGATTATTTTCTTTACAAATTTTAATATTGTAAATAGCACCTGCAGAGGTTTTTATAGCATCAGAATTAATAGGAGCAGCGCCCTTTTCCGGAATGATTATAGCATCAACACCCACACATTCTGCTGTTCTGCAGATTGCTCCAAAGTTTCTTACATCAGTAAGTCTGTCCAGAATCAAAAGAAAAGGAGTTTTTCCCTGTTCAAATAACTGTGGAACAATATCCTCCACTTTATGAAACGGTACATCCGAAATAAAAGCGACCACACCCTGGTGGTTTTTTCTTGTAAAACGGTTCAGTTTTTCAACCGGAACATAATTGGGACGGATTTTATTTTTCGCTAAAATTGCTTTTAGTTCAGCATAAATAGGACCTTGAAGTGCATTCTGCACAAAGACCTTGTCAATCGTTTTTCCCGCTTCAATTGCTTCAATCACGGGACGCAGCCCGAAAATAAAATCGTCTTTCATTGAGTTGTTAAAATTTTATGTTTAAGGTTCAAAGTTTAAAGTTCAAAGTTTAATGTTTAAAGTTTTGAAATTCAATTTTTGTACTTTGTTCCTTTTAAATCTGTTGTATTTAAATATTTTATAAATGAGCTGATCTTTTTACTTAATGTTTCTGTCTGCTCAATTAATGTTTCAAATTTTTCCTGAGAAATAAAATTTCTATCAAAAACCCGATACAATTGTGATCTGGTTTCTCCACAGGACGCTTTCGCAATAGAAAGGAATTGTATAAATTCTCTATTACCGTTTCTTTCAAATCCTTCAGCAATATTATCCATTACTGAGCCTGAAGATCCATCAATTTGATTACAGAGTTTAAAGTTATTCTTAAGGTTGGTAGATGCTATGATGTCATAGATTTCATTACAAAGTTGTCGGGATAACTTCCATATCTCTAAATCCTCAAATCTATTAATAGTTCCCATAACTTTAAACCTTAAACCTTAAACCTTAAACCTTAAACCTTAAACCTTAAACCTTAAATCTAATACTTCTCTCCTAAAATTGCTCTTTTCTGTGCCATCACATATCCATAGTGAAGGCTTTCATGCATATTGTTGAAGATAATAGCATCCTGGATGCTTTTCAGATCCATCCCGAAACTTGTTGTGTAAGGAGTGTAGTCTGAGAAAAAATCACTGTCATAATCCTTCATTAAAATCTTTGAAGTTTCTGTAAGTAAAAATTCTAAATCTTCCACTTCTGATTTCTGAACATTCAAATTCGGTAAAGTTCCTTTCTTGTATGTTTCAATCCAATACTTATCAATACGGAAAGGATTTCCGCTTAGGTAATAATGCAAAAGCTGTTGTGTAGCAACAGTATGAGCAATATTCCAGTAAATATTATTGTTGAAACCATCCGGAATCAGAATCAGATCTTCATGAGATGTATTCTGAAGGAGGTCTAAAAGGTTCTTTCTTACCTGTCTGTGCGCTTGAAAATGATAATTCATTTTGCAAAATTTTTAATCACCAAAAATAGTTTAATAAACTGGAAATGACAATTTTTTTGAGTAAAGGATTGAAGTTAAAATTTTTTAACTATTCAGAAAAAGGATAGATTTAGGTTATTTTTCTAAAGATTTTTATCTTAATCATGGTGTTTTTTAGTCTAATTTTACAAAACGTACAAGGTGTATATCAGCATAAAGCCTTCCAGTGAAAAGATTCAGGAAGGCTTTAATGGTTCTGTTTATGATATGATTTTACAGGCAGTTTTATTTTTTGATGATTTTATGTTTAAATGTGGTTCCGTCTTTTAGAACAATATTTAAAAAATAAATTCCTGTACTGTATGATGAAAGATTTATCTTATTTTCTTTATAAGTTTCTGTAAGTTTCCTTCCTTCTGCGTTGAAGAGGCTTATTGAGGTTACATCTGTTTTTGATCTTATGTGTACAAAGTCAGAAGTGGGATTAGGATATATGTTTACATCTACTGTTCTGATATCTTTTACATTTAAGGCTGCATTGCTTTTACCCTGCATGTAAACTGATAGCATGACATCTCCCTGTTGCTGGTTGAAAACAGCTGTTGGGATTGTATGTTTCAGAATGTGATTGCCTGCAGCTAAGCTAGGAAGTGTAAATTCTCTGATAGGAACTGCATTTCCGGGACACCAGTTATTCCATGAAGTCCAGTCTGCAAAAGTTTTAGGAGTAGATCCATAGATTCCGTTTCCCTGGGTGTTATATACCCGGTACGGTTCACATGAAATCCCTCCCGGAGTATAAGTGAGTACCTGTACGTCGTCTACATAGGTGTAGTTTTGTCTTCTGATATATTCTTCACCACCACTGTTAGCACCATGAGGGGTAGATATTACAAAAAATCGGGCATTAGTAACAGGATCAGGCAGATTAAAAGTTACAATTCTAACAGTTTCTCCGGTAACATCGGTACCGTTATAGTTGTTGAGTTTATTATAGCTTAATATAGGTACGAGACTGTTGGTATCTGTAGGGGTTGCTCCTGTATCCGTTGAGAAAAAAGTAAGAGTTCCTGAAAAAACATCAATTCTATTTGAGCAGCCTGAAACCTGGGTTTGAGCAGCATAAGGAACCCCGAAAACATCAAGTTCCACATAGAGATCATAGGCGTTACGTAATGCTGTATCATGAAAAACACTGTAAAGATTACTGACATCATAAGTATATGGAACTTCTGAAGGGGTTTTATTTTTATTCATGAACGGGGTAATATACCTTCCTATCTCAATTCTTCTGACATTCGTATCGTTAATGGTGTAAGTAGACTGATTTTTAGGAACCATCGCTAAAAAGACTTCTCCCAGGCGGTCATAATTATCACACAATGCAGCTATTGTTACCCGCATAGCTATCTTGGCTTTGAAAGAGTCTAGTTCGGCATCTGTAAGTTTTCTTGTATATCTGGCATTATTTAATCTGGTCAGGCCGCTTGGAACGGGGTTGGATACCGTAGCTGCATAACCATCGTAATAAACAGCATCTGAAATCACATTGGTCATCGTTGTTTGTGATAAAGCCAGATTTGCTATAAAAATACCTGAAAAAAATAGCCTTTTATACATAGATTGATGTTTAGTGTAAATATATTAATTAAGTATTAAAATTACTTTTAATTTCTTTTGTTTTTATGATTAGTGATGTTTTATTGATAAATATTGACTTTTTTTAATTTTTAAATATGTTTTTGTTTAATTAATTTATTTGTATTAAATCATATGATTTAAAATATTTTTTTATTGTTGTATTCATAGTATTTATTATTAAATTAGCATGGCAATTGAGATTAATGTTATTAATAATGAAAAGAATTTTACTTTTAATTTTGTTTTTTGTAGTGGTGGGAGTGGATGCTCAGATCAATATCAATATTGGAGCTCCGAATGTAGGGACAGCACCTGTAAGTAGTTTTTTCTCTTATTCCTATGTGCAGCAGATCTATCCTAAACAGGAAATAAATGCCAATGCTGCAGGTAATATTACAGGTCTTACATTTTATGTAGATCCATCGTCAACTATTACAGAATCTTCAAACTGGACTGTTTACCTTGGTCATACATCGAAAACATCATTTTCTTCTGGTACAGACTGGATTCCTGCTTCACAACTAACACAGGTATTTACAGGAACTGTAGTTAAGAATAATAATAAAGTTCAGGTGATTTTCACGACGCCTTTTGCTTATAATAATATTGATAATCTGATTATTGCTGCAAAAGAAAATTCTCCGAATGTCGATATTAATAATTTCGATGAAGCTTTCCATGTCTATACTCATATTCCCAATTCAACTCTCTACTATAAAGGAGATCGTAATGTAGTAGATATTTCTGCTCCTCCGGGTGGAATAAGAGCAGATTATAAATCAGCAGTCACTATTTCAGGGCTCACGTCAAGTGCTGGTCCTGCCTGTCCTTTTATTATGTATCCTGCCAATAACACTCAAAATGTTTCCTTGTCTCCTAACATCACCTGGTTTCCTGTTTCGGGAGCAGATTCTTATAAAGTTTCAATAGGGACAAGTCCGGGAAGTGCTAATATTGTTAATCAGCAGGTGGTATCCGGAACAGCCTTTTCACCTTCGGCAGCTCTTGCTACAGGAACAACTTACTATTTGAAGATAACGGCTGTTTCTGCTAATGTTGAATCCTCCGGATGTTCAGAATTTGTTTTTAAAACGGTTCCTGCAGTACCCGCTAATGATGCATGCTCGGGAGCTTTGATTGCATCCGTATTTCCTTACAGCTATACTCAGGATGATGCTGTGTCTGCCACTAATAATTCAGGAAATATAAGTGTATGTACCAGTAATGGTGATACGGGAATGAATGATGGAACATGGTTCAAGCTGGTTGGAGATGGAAGTCAGTATACGATTAAAGTAGCAATGCCTTCCGGAAGCAGTTTTGACCCTCAAATTGGAGTGTATAGCGGAAGCTGCAGCAATCTGGCATGTACAGGTACAGTAGATAACGGTGGAGGTGGTACCGCAGAAACCCTTACAATTACTACTGTATCAGGGACTGATTATTTTATAAATGTTGGAGCTTATGATGATACAACAGATGCTCCTGAAAATACATTTACGATCACAGTAACCAAACTTTAAAGTGTTTGATACTTAGATTTTGAACAAAAATTGAGATGATAAATCAAAAGTGTTGTGAAAGTAATTTTGCAGCACTTTTTTATATGAATAATGACAAAAAAGGCCTGGTAAATCTATGAAAATAACTAGGATATATGGATTTGTTTATAGACAGAAAATTCAGCATTATAGCCTTAAATATCACGGTAATCCCGGAATATTTAACAAACTTTAACTCAAAAATGGCATTTATTGTGTTGATTAATGCAAGTATTTATCAGAAATTTACCACTTATTTTAAATCAAGCTATGTCAGAGATATATCAAGCTGAAGATATCCGCCAATTGACGGAAAAAGTAAAAGAAAAAAATTACTTATTTTCTCTTCTGAGACAGGAAATCAACAAAGTTATTATTGGACAGGATTACATGGTAGACCGTCTTTTGGTTGGGCTTTTGGGAAATGGTCACGTTCTTCTTGAAGGAGTACCGGGATTGGCCAAAACCCTTGCCATAAAAACGTTGGCAGATGCTGTTCATGGTGAGTTTTCAAGGATTCAGTTTACTCCGGATTTGCTTCCTGCAGATGTAGTAGGAACTATGATTTATAATATCAAAGACAATGATTTTTCTATAAAAAAGGGTCCTGTATTCGCGAATTTCGTATTGGCGGATGAGATCAACCGTGCGCCGGCAAAAGTACAGTCGGCTCTTTTGGAGGTCATGCAGGAAAAACAGGTGACAATTGGTGATGAAACGATGAAGCTTCCAAAGCCGTTCCTTGTATTGGCAACCCAAAACCCGATTGATCAGGAAGGTACCTATTTGCTGCCTGAAGCACAGAGTGACCGTTTTATGTTGAAATGTACCATAGATTATCCTTCTTTTGAAGATGAAAGACAGGTAATGAGAATGGTTTCAACTTCGCATCAGCCGGCTGTGAAACCTGTGATTTCCCTTCAGGACATTGTAGATGCAAAAGAATTGATCAACCAGATTTACCTGGATGAGAAAATTGAAAAATATATTCTGGATATGGTATTTGCAACGCGTTATCCAGAAAATTACGGTCTTTCTGAACTTAAAAACTATATCAGCTTTGGAGCTTCTCCAAGGGCATCCATTAACCTTGCCATCGCTTCAAGAGCATACGCATTCTTAAAAGGAAGAGCGTTCGTGATTCCTGAAGATGTAAAAGCATTGGCAAAAGACGTATTGAGACACAGAATTGGCTTGACTTTCGAGGCCGAAGCAGAAGAAGTTTCATCAGAAGAAATCGTTAATAGAATTTTAGCAAAAATCCAGGCACCATAATGAGTGATGTACTAATTAGAAAAGCAGTTCTGGAGGACTGTGCTTCCATGCTGGATTTAATTAAAGAACTGGCGGAATACGAAAAAGCACTTCATGAAGTAACGGTGACGCTGGATGAATTTATTCAGGATGGTTTTGGAAATTCTCCGGTCTGGGGAGCTTTTGTTGCGGAATTTGAAGGTGAAATCGTTGGGATATCACTGTATTACGACAGATACTCAACATGGAAAGGAAGGAGGTTGTATCTTGAAGATCTCGTTGTGACAGAAAGGCTCAGAGGAAAGCAAATTGGAAAAATGTTGTTTGATGCAACACTGGAATATGGAAAATCCAACAATTATAGCGGAATGGTGTTCCAGGTATTGAACTGGAATGAGCCAGCCATCAATTTTTATAAAAAATACAGTCCGAAGTTTGATAATGAATGGTTGAATGTATCTATTGAACTTAAAAAGTAGAAACTAAAAAGTATAGTTGTAAACCACGTATCACGTAGCTCGTTTACCTCGAAACTTTAAACCTCAAACTTTGAACCATAAACCTTGAACTCGTCCTATGCAGATAAAAGATATTGTAAAAAAAGTAAAGCAGATTGAAATCCGTACCAGAAAAAAGACGGAGGCTGCTTTGATGGGGCAATATCACAGTGCTTTTAAAGGGCAGGGGATGACGTTCTCAGAAGTTCGTCCTTACCAGTTTGGAGACGAAATCAGAAGAATCGACTGGAATAAAACTGCGCGGTTCCGCGAGCCATTTGTAAAAGTAATGGAAGAAGAAAGGGAGCTGACGATGATGATTCTTGTTGATATTTCCGCTTCTATGGATTATGGTACGAAAGTCCAGCTGAAAAGAGAATATGTAGCCGAAATAGCAGCAAGCCTTGGATTTTCAGCAGCCGGTAACAATGATAAAGTAGGATTGATCCTGTTTGCTGATAAAGTATATAAAGTAATTCCTCCTCAGAAAGGAAGAAAACATATTCTTTCCATTATCAGTAATATTCTGACTGCAGATTATGTTCCGGCAGAATCCAGAATAGACAAAGCGATGGAATATATGATGGGAATTTTCAAAAGGAAATCCCTGGTTTTTCTGTTTTCAGATTTTGGAGATGAATATGATTCCAAAATGCTGAGAGTGGCTTCGAAGAAACACCAGCTGTTGGGAATGAGGATTTATGATGAAAAAGATAATGAAATTCCCGATGTAGGATATGCCCGTTTACTGGATGTGGAAACCGGAAAAGAAATATGGGCCAATACTTCCAGTGCAAGATGGCGGTATACCTTTGCTGAAGCTCAAAAACAAAAGCTGAGAGCTCTGGAAGAAGATTTTGCCAACAGCTCTGCCAGTTTTATGAATATCAATACCGGTTCAGATTATTCAAAATTATTGTATAATTACTTTCAGAAAAAATAACACAGGGCTCAGCCCATAACTAAAAACATCAGGCACTTGCCTTTATTATTTTAACATTGAGAAAAATACTTTTAATATTATCTTTTCTGATCTGTGCGAATGCTTTTTCACAGATATTATCCTCTAACGTAGAAAAGAAAACCCTGGCTCTTGGGGAAACCAATCATATTACTATAAAGATTGACAATCTTAATGAGCAGCAGGTAACTTCCGCTCCGAAAAATGAACTGCTCCCTTTTCACTTTGAAGAAACTAAGGACAGTATAGGGCAGACGGCCAATTCTTACGAAAGAAAAATTGAATTTGCTGTTTTTGATGAAGGGAAGTTTACCATTCCAGAACTGGAATTCAAAGTAGGGGATAAAGTACTTAAAACCATTCCTTATGAAATAGATGTCATTAATACTGCTCAAAAGGCAGATCAGATCAATGATATCATGAAGAATAAGCAGGTGAAACTTGATGCTAAAGATTATTGGGAGCTTTATAAGTTTTATATTCTGGCAGCGCTTGCAGGTATTGCCATAATCATTGCAATTATTATGATTGTAAAGTGGGGCAGGAAATCCAAAAGTTCTCCGGTAGTAGCTACCAATCAGACATTGAAAGAACTTGACTCTCTTAAAAAGAAAAAATATATTGAAGGAGGAAACTTCCGTTCGTTCTATGTTGAACTGATTGATATTTCCAGAACATTCATTACGAAACAATATCACCTTCCCGCAGATGTTCTTCTTACGGATGACCTTATTGATGTCATGAAAAAGAACAATACAATTTCGCAGGACAATGAAAAAATAATAGAGGATGTATTCCTGAGAGGAGATCTGGTAAAATTTGCCAAAACATTTCCGGATCAAAATACAATGGAGACTGATTTTGCCAACATCAGAGATTTTGTGAAAAGATCATCCAAAGATTTAGAATTTGAAAACTTAAGAAAGGATGTTTAATTTTGAGTTTTACAGCCCGTGGTTCTTATTGCTTTTTCTGCTGTTTATCCCACTTTTTATTAAAGATGCCGGGCGACGGAAAAGAAAAGGTATAAAAGTGCCTACCATAAAAAATATGGATCACAGCGATGGAATCCAGGGCGTACTTTTTTTACTGAAAATCTCAAAGTATATCATTCTTGCTGCTTTGATTATTGCCATGGCAAGACCAAGAACTTTTACGGTTTCTCAAGACAGGGATGATACGAAAGGTGTGGATATTATGCTGTCTATTGACGTTTCTTTAAGTATGCTCGCTAAAGATCTGAATCCGGACAGAATCACCGCATTGAAAGATATTGCCGTGAAATTTGTTCAGAAACGTCCCAATGACAGGATTGGAGTGGTTGCATATGCTGCAGAAGCCTTTACCAAAGTTCCGGTTACGTCAGATCACCAGGTGGTAATTGATGAAATTAAAAACCTGAATTCTGCAGGTCTTGAACCAGGGACAGCTATCGGAGAAGGCCTTTCCGTTGCAGTAAATCATTTGATTAAAAGCAAAGCTAAAAGTAAGGTGGTGATCCTGATGACAGATGGGGTAAGCAATATTCAGAATGCTATTCCTCCACAGGTTGCTGCTGAACTGGCAAAAAATAATAATATAAAGGTATATGCAATCGGAATCGGGACCAATGGGTATGCTCTGATGCCGACATCACAGGACATTTTCGGAGATCTTATCTTTACGGAAACCGAGGTGACCATTGATGAAAATACCTTGAAAGAAATTGCACAGACTACCGGAGGTAAATACTTCAGAGCAACCTCAAACAGTAGTCTTGAAGAAATATACGATGAAATCAACCAGCTGGAAAAATCTGACGTGAAAGTTTCCAAACTGTACAATTATGAAGAATATTTCAAAATATTCCTTTGGATTGCTTTGGGAATGCTGGTGTTTGATGCATTGTTGAGATGGGTGTTTTATAAAATTTTAAGCTGATGAGTTGGTCTTTAGGAAATTATTGGTATTTATTTTTACTGTTGCTTCTGCCGCTGTTAGCTTCCTTTTTGATCCGTTTCTTAAAATGGAGGAATAAGAAAAGGGAAATTTTTGCATCCAGCCAGTTTCACGATAATTTATTTGAAAAGAGGTCAGGATTTACCAGGTTTTTTCCTGCTTTATATCTATTAGGAACATTGTTTTTGATATTCTCCATCATTGACCTTTTGAATGGTTCGGAAGAAGTGAAAAGTACTCAGAAACTGAACAATGTGATCTTTATGCTGGATGTATCCAATTCTATGAATGCTGAGGATATAGACCCTAGCCGTCTTACAGAGGCTAAAAACCTGATGACAGCTACCATGAAGAAAATGAATAATGATAAGGTAGGTATTGTCATCTTTGCCGGACATGCAATGTCTATTATGCCTCTTACCACAGATTATAATTCTGCAGAAACTTATATCAGCGGGATTGAAACCAATTCTATGCAGATTCAGGGGACGGATTTTCTGAAAGGCATGCAGGCTGCTGCTGATAAATTTAAAAATGTAAGCAAAGGATCCAGAAAAGTGATTTTGCTGAGTGATGGTGAAGATAACGAAGGAAACGATAATGCAGCGATAAGACTGGCAAATAAGGAAGGTATAAGCATTACTTCTGTAGGAATCGGTACAGATGAAGGAGCTCCGGTTCCGGAATATGTATTCGGGCAGCTGATGGGGTATAAAACAGATGTGAACGGAGGAACAGTGATTTCAAAGAGACAGACTGAAGCTTTAAAGAAAATGGCAGAGTCTACGGACGGAACTTATATTGACGGCAATAATATCAATGAAGCTCCGGAGAGAATTGTGGATGCAGTCAATAAAAAGGCTGCAGGAGCAGAAACCATGGTGAAATCCCAGAATGCCAATCATTATTATCAATATTTTCTTGGAGTGTCTATTCTGTTTTTCTTTTTAATTTATATTTTTAATCCGAAAAAGGATCTTAATGTGTAGATTTCCTCTTTATATAGAAGTAATTCTACAAGTACTTTAACCGAATTTTAACAAATAAAACTCTGTTTCTTAACATATAAAGGAATAATTTTGCAAGTGATGAATACTAAAATCATATTTTTATCGTTTATTGTTGCCATCTCATTCTCAGGCTTCTTGTTTGGGCAGGAAAACTACAGGAATTTAGTTCATGAAGGCAACCAGAAATTTGACGGTAAAGATTATGATGGAGCCTCCTCAAAATATATGGAAGCAATAAAATCTAATGATAAAGATTTTACTGCTCATTATAATATGGGGAATGCATTATATAAAAGTAAAAAATACGAAGAGGCAAAGGCAGAGTTTGAAAAAGCAGAAAAACTTTCACAAACACTTCCTGATAAGACTGCCGCTCTTCATAATCTAGGGAATGCTTATATGCAGATGAACCAGCCGGAAAAAGCTGCTGATTTTTATAAGAAAGCTTTGAAGCAGGATCCCTACAGTGAGGTAACCAGAAAAAATTACGAGATTGCCAAACTGAAAGAGAAAGAAAAAGAACAACAAAAGAACCAGCAGAACAACTCAGGAAAAGGTGGCGGCGGAAATGATCAGAACAAAGGTGATGATCAGAAAGGCGACAAAAAACAGGATCAGGGAAATGGCCCGCAAAACGAAGGTAAAAGCGACCAAGGTGATAATCCTAAGCAAAATCAGAATAATGAAGGCAGAATGCCTAAGAATCTTGAAAATGCGATCTTAGATAAAATAAACGAAAAAGAAAAAGAAACCGCCAGAAGAATTTTAAACAAAAATTCTTATTCGATGCCTGAAAGCAACGAGAAAGATTGGTGATGCAACACAAATTGATTTACATATTGCTTACCCTCGCATCCGTAATTACTTACGGACAGGTAAATCTTACTCTGGATGCTGATAAATCTGAGTATGGAGGGAAAGATATTGTAAACCTTACCATTGTTCTTGAACTTAACGGAAGTGACCTTGTACAACAGACGGGTTTTCAGCTTCCGGATCTTTCAAAATTTAATATCATAGGAAGCGGATCTGTTACCAATACCGTAATTGATCCTGCTACCAATACTTTAATTACCCAAAAAGTATCGAGAATTGCTCTTGAACCTAAGAAAAAAGGAAAAATAAAAATCGGTTCAGTTCTGGTGACGGTCAATAACAGAATCTACAAAACAGAACCTTTCGATGTTAATATCCGTGATATTGTTGATAGAAGATTATTAGCAGCCAATACATCCAATGATGTTTATCTGAATATGGAGATTGATGACCGGGAAGTCTATCAGGATCAGCCTACCGTTGCTGTTCTTAGAGTATATTCAAGAAATATGGATAACCTGAGAAAGGTAAAAAATATCCATCTTCCTCAGCAGGATAATATCAACGTACATCCTATCAATTTTGATAAATCTGAGATAGATCCGTCGGGATATGGGAATATGCCTTCACAGGTTCTCGCTATGTTTATGGTATTTCCTAATGAAGCCGGATATGTGGAAGTACCTGGCGTATCTGCTTCTGTGAGTACTTATTCTAATAAAGCCAAAATTGTTTCCAATAAAGTAAAAATCAATGTAAGAAAGCTTCCGGAAGGAGCTCCTGAATGCTTTAAAAATGCAGTTGGAAACTTTAATGTCAACGTATATAATGCTTCCAAAGAAAAACCGGAAGCAAAAAAACCATTAAATGTTGTAGTAAAAGTTTCGGGTGAAGGTAATTTACCGGATATGGAACTTCCTAAAATTGCTACATCTCCGGACTATGAAGTTTTTCCTCCGAAAATTACCTCCAAAGTTTCTCCCGGAACCGCAGGAATGAAGGGGGAGATTCTGGCTAATTATGTCATTATTCCCAAAAAAGCTGGAGTAATTTCTATTAAAACGGAACAGTTTGCTTTCTTTGATCCTGAAAACAAAGAATATGTAGATCTGGGACAAAAAACGCTGGATCTGAATGCTTTTTCTCATGATCAGATTCTTGAAGCCCGTTCTACGGTAGAAAAGGTAAATGAATATACCAATAACCTTCTGGAGACGGTGAATACTCCTGTTTTAAAAACCACTTCATTTAAAGTAAAAGAAAAAAGTAAATTCCATTGGGATATCCTTTTAACGAATATTGCCATTTTGATAAGCTTATTTGTTGCTTATCTGTTATTTAAAAATTGGCAAAAAAAACGTACATTAGTTAGGGAAACTGTACCGTCAAAACCTTTAGGTTCAGTGGCTGAAACAGAAAAAGAGATCAGAGAATTGCTGAAAACAGATATCAATGATTATTTCGGATATCTGGAAAATCTTAAAGATAACGGTGAGTACGAAAAGTTCTTTACGACATTGGAGGAATTGGATCAGGAAGTGAGAGGTCAGTATTTTCAAGGCTCTGCAGCAGAGTTTAAGACTTTTCTTGAAAAACACAAAGGCGCTTCAGTTGCAGAAGAATATAATAAATTGCAGCAGAAAGTTCAGATGGAGAAATACAATCCTGTGAAATCTGCTGATGCACTTGAAGAACTTTTGAAAACAATTGTTAATTTGTACTCGCAAATTAGCAAATAGTCAGTTTATTTTCATATTTTTGCGAAATTTTTAATTACAAAGAGATGGAAATTTTTGATGGTTTCTCTTTTAAAGAGATCGTTACCAGCTTTATGGTTCTTTTTGCCGTTATCGATATTATCGGCTCAGTTCCCATTATAGTAAGTCTTCAGCAGAAGTTTGGACAGATTGAGGCTGGGAAGGCTGCAATCACTGCTGGTGCTATTATGATTGTTTTCCTTTTCGTAGGAAATAAGATCCTTAAACTTATTGGAGTAGACGTAAATTCTTTTGCCATTGCCGGTGCTTTTGTGATTTTTGTCATAGCCCTGGAAATGATTTTAGGAATTGAAATTAATAAAACAACTGAAGCAAAGGCCGCATCTATTGTACCCATCGCATTTCCGCTGGTTGCAGGAGCTGGAACTTTAACCACAGCCCTATCTCTGAGAGCTGAATTTCATGATATTAATATTATCTTCGGAATTATTCTTAATACAATTTTCGTATATTTGGTGCTGAAATCAGCGAAATGGTTGGAGAGAAAAATTGGGGATGCTACTTTGATGATCCTTCAGAAAGTTTTCGGAATTATCCTTTTGGCAATTTCAATTAAATTATTCACCGCAAATTTTGCCCAGCTGGTGCAGAATTATATTAATTTTTAAGAGTCATGAAGAAGTTTTATAAAGTATTTTTAGTACTGTTCATCGTATTCATCACCATCAATCTTTATGCTATCAACTGGCAGGCGACAGATATCTTAGGAGATGAAGATAACGTTAGGTTTGCATTCTCAGCTGGAGCTGCTGCAATAGGTCTTATCCTGCTTTTCGTAATGGATACATGGAGTAGAATCGGTTTAAAGAAATAATTGAATATTTCATTATAAGATATAGCCTCTTTCGTTTGAAGGAGGTTTTTTGTTTTATTAGGTGGTGGGGAAAAGGTGATAGATGGTAGGTAGCAGGGGTTGGCTGCCATTAGATTTCAATACTGTTTTTTTGTATCAATAGGAACGGACTTTAGTTCGTTTAAAAAATATAGGCACTCAAATATAGGCTTTAGCCAAAACCTAATATTATCACGCAAAGTTCGCAGAAGGAGAATAAATGATTTTGAAATAGTTCGCAATGGCGTTACACTCAGCAAAGAAATATATAAACATCTGTGCAGATCTGTGCAATTTGTGGGAGAATTCTTAAATGTAAAAAACAATATCTTCTAAGAAATAACCAGATTTTTCAATATAGCTTCAGACTTCAGTTCTGTTTCGGTCCATTCTTTTTCAGGATTGCTTTGCGCTGTGATTCCACCTCCTACAAAAACATGTACAGCGTTTTTATAAAGCCTTGCACAACGCAGATTCACAAAGTACAGAATACTTTCTTCGGTTTCTATTTTAATATATCCGGCATAGAATTCACGTGGAAATTTCTCGTATTTACGGATGTTTTCGTTGCAAAAATCCTTAGGAATTCCACAGACAGCGGGGGTAGGGTGCAGATCCTGAATAAGCTTATCAAGATCTTCCGGTTTAATATGGGTTTTAAAATCCGTTCTTAAATGTTTTATATTTCCGGAAATATGGTCATAGGTGTCCGACTGCTGTATATCGTCAGAATAATTTTTAAGAATATTCTGAATATAGTTCGTTACAGGTTTTTGTTCTTCAATTTCTTTTTCAGACCAGTCCTCTGAGACAGGAAGAGTACCTGCCAGAGCCATGGTTTCAAATTCATGGGTCGACTTGTTGAATTTCCCCAATACCTCAGAAAAAGCACCCATCCAGGCATTCTCTCCGTCATTAAAAAGATATCTGAACGCATTAGGATAAGACTCACAAAGATTTTTAAAACTTTCTTTATAGTCAACGGTATTAAAGTCTGTAAAGATCTTTCTTCTTGAGTAAACCAGCTTAGGGAGATTGTTTTCTTTAATCACCTCTATCACTTCCTGCAATGTTTTGCAGTACTCTTCCTTGGTTTCAGCAGCAGAATTTGTTGGACCATTAATCAACTCTTTGTTTGTAATTGAAACACGAGTATATTCTTCAGAATTAACTTCAACAATATTTCCATGAAAACTGATCTGATCTAAACCATTGTAGGAATAAAAATTGACTGCATTTTTTATGTTTTTTTCATCGGCAGACAGTAGTCTTCCGTCGAAAGGAAGTTTGAAATAAATCATGAGCTATGAAAGAATTTTGAAAATCAACGGCCGGAAATAATATAGGAAATTCCCAGCGAAATTTTCCTTTCTGCAAAGGTATTACTAGTCTTAAAGATGTCAAAATTAAAAGAACTGTTTTTTAAGGAAATATTCTTTATTTTATATTCCTGGTATTCTAAAGACAGAAGAAACTTTTTCATTAGCTGATACTGTAACCCTAAAGAAAATCCGAAATTGATCTGCTTGGACTTAAAATCTTCCAGTTTATCCAATACATTGTTTTCGGGAACAAGGAACTGCATGCTATAATCATTTTTATTGGTAACGAACCCTATAAATGGTCGTATGTTTTTCCAGTCATAAAGCAATTTTAGCTGCATCGCATATTCTGTATGTTTATTGTTAAATCTCTGGAAAAGCAAAGGTTGATGATCTTCAGTAAAATAATATCCGTTGAGCCATGTTTCTTCCTTATTGGCGTCAAGATCAAATGTAGAGTTCCATGAATAGATATAAGCTGACAGCATAAGTAAAAACCGGTTATAGACCGATTTTGAAACCCAGATTCCGGCTCCGAATCCAGATTGCTGGCTTTTTCCGTGAGCATTTTCGTCCCAGAAACTTTTCTTAATACCTCCTTCAATACCTCCGCCATACTGTAATTTTTTGGATAACATTATTGGTTTTCCTTTGATTTCGTCTTTCAAAGGACTTCGTTTTATAAGCTCTGCTTCATAGATCGTCTGTGGACTTAGATTGAGACCTTGAGATTTCATTTTTAAAGCTTTTTCCAGATAAATGGTATCATAAACAATTACTTTCTCATATACATACAACGTATCTGTTTTCTTCCTTTGAGCATTGAATAAACTGACAAAAGCAAAAAGCAGAATAAGTAATGATTTTTTTAACAACATTATTTTTAATTTATCTTTCAATATAAATGGTATCTCTCTGAATAATTTTCTTTACTATAATTACCTTTTGATGAATATTTTCTGATAAGGTATCCTTGATATTGGTATAGTGATTTTTGGATTTGATGGTACTGGTTTTTTCTTCAGGAATTTCAGGTTTCACAAAGGAGTTGCTTTTGTCTTTAACCAATCTTTCATCTGGAATATAGTCTGTACGGGAATGTGGAAGGGCATGATTTGTATTTTCTTTATCATACTTTTTATTTTCCTGTATAACTTCAGTATTATGGATGGAAATAGTATTGTGAGGAAAGCTGCTGTTCTTAGGACGGAAAACTAGAAGGAAAACTGTAAGGACTGCTAAAGTGATTACTCCGGTTATAAGTCCCTTTTTCAAACCATGTGCTGAATGGACTTTAATATTAACATTCCTGAAAGTAATGTTCTCTGGTATTTCAAAGATCCTTGAAGGAGTAATGGAAAATCCTGAAAATTTGCTTTTGAAAGTTTGTGCCCATAATATACTACCGAGTCCAATAAATACAAGCAATTGTGCCGTTTTATTTTTGGTGGTTTTATTATTTACAACATTGTTCAATAAATAATTTTGTATGGATTTTTTCGCTCTTAAAAGGTGAGATTTTGATGTGTTTACAGTAATTCCTAACAGATCAGAAATCTCAGCATGGGAATGATTTTCAATAAAATATAAATTGAAAACAGATTTGTGGTGGGGTGGAAGACTGTCAATGGAAGACAGAAGCTCTTCACTGGTAAAGTCATAAATGAAGACATTTCTATCTTCTGAAAGATGATTGTCCATGGCTGAATGTAGATCTGGGATTTCTGATGGTTCGGTAATAATAAAAGTATCTTTATGCTGACGAAGGTGTTGTAAAGCATTGTTGATAACGATCTTCTTTAACCATGCAAAGAGTGCTTTTTCATCTTTCAGCTGATGATTTTTCTGGAGGGCTGTAATGAAGCTGTCCTGTATGATATCTTCAGCAGTATGCATATCCTGTATATATCTACGACAAATCCCCAAGAGTTTTGGGGAATGGCTGTGATAGATTTTCTGCCAGTTGATTGTTGACATACCTAATTTTTTATGACCGTAATATTATTGAAGCTTGATCCGCCATTGGGGTTTGGTATGCTTTGGGTTTCTACGTCATTAATGTATACTTTATATTCCAGACCATTGTTACTTGTTCTGATCATGTAGATATTTTGATCGGTTACTTTTAAATCCAGGATGGTAGGAAAGGGATTACTGGTCACGATCATGTTTGCATTTTTGTAATATGAGTTGGCTCTTGCATTAATGTAAACATCATTACCATCTAATGCAGGTCCGTAATCTCCTGTAATGGGCGTTGGGGAAAAATTTGTCTTTACGCCGGTAAGTACATTTGTATAATAATGAATACCTGTCAGATACACATTGTTGTCATTGGAGACGATATAGGTAAAGGTTCCGATACTGGTATCTGTGATGGTGAAAGTGGTATTTTTAAAATATCCCTGACTTATAAATCCGTTCAAGTTTTTATTTGCTCCTACATATACATCAGAATTAAATTCAGTGATCGTGCAATTATTATTGTAAGTAAAGGTATCTTTAAATAAAAATGTTTTAACACCATTTTTCCAGTAGCAAAATTCATATTTATCAGGTGCCGGATTATTTACAGACCATGTATACCCTACAAAATAGATGTTTCCGTTCTCCATATAAAAATCAAAAATATTTATCATATCCTGATTTCCGGATAGACCTGCTGCCTGAAAGTAAGTAGTATAATTTCCATTTTTCCAGAAACCAGATTTTCCTTTGATGTAAACGTCATTCCCGTTGATAAATATTTTTGATGGAGTATCTGCAGGCACATTGGTAATATTATGCTTTATACCATTTTTCCAGTAGCACAATTGTGAATTGTCCTTTCCTGAAACATACAGGTCATAGGAACCGTTTTTTTGTAAAACTATTTCATCATCCTGCTTACAGGAAATGAATAAAGTAATCAGAAATAAAAAAGGTAAAATTGTTTTCATGGTAATTATTTTTCTTATAGGATGACAAAAAAGAAAATAGTTGCAGTCATTATATACAAAAAGCTCAAAATTTATTTGAGCTTTCTTTTTTTATGTTGTACTTATCTATCTATTGATGATATTATTTGTCATTGTCGTATGATTGATAAGGACTCCTTTTTCGTCACGGATTTCAATTTCCGAAACGTGCATGGTTTTGCCTTTTCTGATAAAACGAGCTGTAGCAGTTACAATTCCATCCTTTTTGCTTCTTAAATGATTAGAATTGATATTGGTTCCTACCCCGTAATACTTTTCACCATCAATAAAGATATTAGACAGGCTTGAACCTAAAGTTTCAGCCAAAACACAGCTTGCTCCTCCGTGCATGATCCCAAACGGCTGATGCGTTCTCGGAAGTACAGGCATAGTGGCAGTAAGGGTTTCATTTTCCAGATCAATATCGATGAATTTTATTTCAAGAGTTTTTGCAAGAGTTACATCTCCCCAGTTATTGATGAATGCTAATATTTCTTCTTTTGTCTGACCTTTCATTTCTTATAATTGATTTAATTTTGCATCTAGCATCTAGCATCTAGCATCTAGCATCTAGCATCTAGCATCTAATTCTGTTCAGTTCCGGTTCCCATAATATTAGGATTCCAATTTTCAGGAACCTTAGGAACAATGTCATTTTTGATATAATATTCCTGAATTTCCTGCATGATTTCTGAAAAAGGGACTGATGCTATTCTTTCATACGGAATAGTATAGCCCAGATAAACAATATTTCTTTTGAAATCACCCGCTGCCAGTACAATAGGTACCTTTGCTGCCAAGGCCATATGATAGAATCCTTTTCTCCATTTCGGAACCCAGCTTCTTGTTCCTTCCGGAGTAATAACAAGACTGAAATCTTCTTTTGAAAACTGATTGGCTACAAAATTCACCAGATCATTTTTCTGGCTTCTGTCTATACCAATACCACCAAGACCTTTTACAAGACCTCCATACCAGGCTTTGGTGTGAGCGTCTTTAATGATGATTTTTAAAGGCTTTTCCAGTGACCAATAGGCGAAATTTCCTAAAATGTATTCCATATTATGGGTGTGAGGTGCTACCACAAGGATACACCTGTTCAGGTTGTTGACATCGCCCTGCAGAACGACCTTCCAGCCTAATATTTTTAACATTGCTTTGCCTATCAGCTTTTTCATAGATTTCTTGGATTAAAAACAAAAAAGTATAACCAAACTTTGGTTATACTTTACAAATATATTGAAATATTATCGCTCTTAAAACAAACCGCTAATTAAATCTACGATTTTCATTACGAATTCCATTGCAAATTGTATCATGATAAGGCTGTGTTTTTGGTTGGTTGGTTATTAAATTTTAGCTCTACGAAATTAAAACTTTTTTTTTACATAAGAAACTAAATAGGGTTTTATTTTTACTTTTCTGAGAGAAGAAGGGTGTGAATTTCAAACGGTTGCCATCCACCCACACCTTCTACCACTCTCTGAAGTTAATTATTTAGTTTGTATGGAAATTTCGTTTTTTCCGTCTTTGATTTTGATGTCCATATCTTTATTTGATTTTTTGATATTGGACACTGCAGAATCAATTACTTTCTTTGCCTGGTTGTTCGGAACTTTTTTACCGTTTACGATGATACTGTCCTGATCATCAGAGTTGTATTCGATACTTGAACCGTTTACCGTGATTTTATTTTTTTCAATTCTAACACCGTTGTTGTCTTCATCACTGTCTTGTTCATTGTCATTGATGCCATCTCCATCTAAGTCACCATCCATATGGATATGGTTTTTGTTCGATGAAATAACCACTGTTTTCTGCGGAACTACAAGTTCATAATCCAGGCTATAGTCTCTGAATCTGTGCTCATATGGATATTTGATATAGTTTGGAAGTAATATTTTATTGTTTACAACTTCTACAGGAACTATCAGCTGAATTGGGAAATTATAACCCTTTCCTTCTTTTTTGATGATCAGATATGGTGTTTTAATATCTGGTTTTCTTGTTACATCTACTGAGATATAATCTTCTTCATAAACAGATATTTTATCAGAATAGATATCATTATTATATGCTTTGAAATTCTGAGGAATGTTAACTTGCTTTACATCCACATACACTGTATCTGAAGTAGTGTTGATAGCAACATTCTCTACATCTTCTTTACTTCCTCTATAGATCATGTCTTTTTTGGCCATGCTTATTCCGAAGTAAGTTCCCAGTCCGATCAGAAGAAGGAATAAACCTCCTACAACCCATCCGATGTTTCTCAGTTTTGTTTTTGGAGAGAAAATCTTGATGCTTAATAAGCTGAAAAGGATTGCCGGAATTAAGCTTCCGATTACCATCATAGCTGCCAGTACTTTATCAAGCCCCTGATCATCCATATAGAATCTGATCTCATTGGCACCTGGGAAGTCTGTATCCATTCCGAAAAGACCGAATAATACAAATACTCCGATAATGCTGCTTACAGCCATCAATACGAAGAACCCTCCTACAATATACTTGAATACATTCCAAACTCCGCTTCCAGCATTGTTGATGTAAGGTTTGTTTTCGTTGTATATTTCTCCGACCCTCTGAGTAGATTCATTGGCAAACTGAACCAATTTATTAGACTCATTCTTAAGATTGTCGAAGTTCATAGGCTTTCCCTGCATTTTCAGGAAATCTGCTGCTGTTTCAGCTTTTGGAAGTACGATCCAAAGGATTACATATAAAAGACCGATCAGTGAAGATGAAATGGCTGCTGTAAAAATTCCTAAGACGAATATTCCCAGCCAGATTGCTCTCATTGCGGTAATATCCATTCCTACATATTGAGCTAACCCTGCGCAAACCCCTGCTACTTTTTGTTTTTCCGGGTCACGGAACAGTTGTTTTTTATCGGTATAATTGTTTCCTGAATTGGTATTTCTGGTAGATGTTTTTTCAGAAAAATAAGCCTCTTCCTGTTCTTCAATTTTTTCCGGGCTTCCGATCTGTGCGATTACCTTTTCTACATCGGTATCGTTAATTACTTCACGTTTTCCCAGAGAGTCTTTGAAAATCTCCACCATTCTTATTTCTATGTCATGCATTACCTCATCAGCTTCAGAAGCATCCAGTGAGCTTCTCAGAGCGTTCAGGTAATCGCTGAGCTTTATATATGCGTGTTCTTCTATTGTAAAAGAAAAACCTGCGAGTCCTATTGAGAGTGTCTTGTTCATAGCTTTGTTTTTTAATTTTGTTGGGTGATGTTGTTTACTGAGGCTGTCAGCTCATTCCATGTATTTTGAAGTTCATCCAGAAAAAGTTTTCCTTTTTCTGTGATCTGATAATATTTTCTGGGTGGTCCTCCTGTAGATTCTTCCCATCTGTAAGAGAGAAACTCTCCGTTTTTAAGTCTTGTAAGAAGAGGGTAGAGGGTTCCTTCCACTACATCCAGTTTTCCTTTTTTCAGTTCGTCAATAAGATCAGAAACATACATTTCGCGATTATTGATGAGACTTAGAATACAGAATTCCAGAATTCCTTTTCGCATTTGCGCTTTGGTATTTTCGGTATTCATCTTTATAAGTTTTGTTAATTAGTTATATAATTTTCGAAGTTCGGAACCTAGCTAGTTGTACCTATTTCGATTTTACATTACAAAGATATGTAAATAAAATGGTATTATGCAATACAAAGTAGTGAAATTTTTAAAATAAATAATATAAATAATTGATAATCAGTTAAATAATTTTTATCGTAAATTTTATGAAAAATGAATTTGGTCAAAAAATGTTTAAATTTTAATTGAAAATGAAAGAAATGAAGAGAAAAAGTTATCAATCATTATTTATTACTCATTGCTCATTACCCATAATATAGCCCCGATAGCAGCGGTTACCCCACAGTGGTTTGGGTTTAGTAAGGAGCGAGGAGTATGAGCGTATAGCGGGAACAGCTTCTTATCACTGAATACTCTTTCATTTAAAGGCTGTTAAAATGTTTCAAATCCTTACAGATAATAAGGGTGGAATTTTGAGATCGGTATTATGATTCGTATTTTTGTTAGGAAAAAAAACACCTAAATCATTTACTTTTACCATGAATTTATTCAATAAGTATAAGCATTTACCTGCTTTTGTTTTACTTGGGCCAGCATTTTTTGGGCAATATCAGTTTGAGGTTAAAAATGCTTCAAAGAATTATGATGCCATTATTCAGGTAGAAAATTGCTATGATGGCAGATGTAGCGGAAAAGGAACTGTAGAGTTGTTTGATCACAAAAATACAAAGATACAGACTTTTGCATCGGATGATCTGGTATTGGAAACAGATCAGGCTGAAAAACCCAAGCTTGGAAAAATGATCCAGCTGACGAATAAACAAAACTCAGTAATCATAAATGATTTTAATTTTGATGGAACAGAAGATATAGCGGTAAGGAACGGAAATATGGGAAACTATAGTGCAGCTTCCTATGATGTTTATGTGTTCAACAGTACAAGAATGGCATTTGTGAAGAGTAAAGAACTTACGGATCTTGCATCCAGTTCCCTTGATATTTTTGATGTTGATGTCCAACGTAAACGCTTGATCTCCTATGGAAAATCCGGCTGCTGTGATATTTTTACCACTGAATATGCAGTTATTCCCAATAAAGGGCTTGATAAAGTCTTTGAAAAAGAAGAAGACATGACGGTAGAAGGCCGCGTGAAAGTAATCACTAAAGAAAAGATAAATAATAAATGGGTAACCAAAACAAAGGTGTACCCTTCAGAACAATATAATAGAGAAAAGTAAGATGAAAATTCAGAAAGAGATTGATTTTATCCTGGCGGTGGATGCCTTGAAAAATGTACAGCGAAGAAATTATAATGCTGACGATTCCCGAAGAGAGAATACTGCGGAACACTCCTGGCAGATCATCATTCTGGCTCAGATCCTTTATCCATATGCTAAAAACCGTGCAGATATTGATCTGTTGAGAGTGATAAGAATGCTTTCCATTCATGATTTGGTAGAGATAGAAGCTGGAGACACCTTTATTTTTGATGAAAAAGCAATGGTAGGGAAGTTTGACAGAGAGAAGGTATCTGCCCAAAAGATTTTCGGAATCCTGGACGAACCTTTGCGTACAGAGTTTTTTAATCTATGGCTTGAGTTTGAAGATGAGAAAACTCCTGATGCTATTTTTGCCTGTGGGATTGACAGAATTATGCCATTTATCTTAAATTCCTATACTTCAGGAAAAAGCTGGACGGAAGCCGGAGTAACAGAAAAACAAATCCGAAATATGCTTGAAAATGCGATCAACAGAGCATCGGATGAAATGGGAGAGGCCTTTGAATTTTTATTAAGCAGAAGTCTGGAAACAGAAAAAGTTGTGAAATAAAATTAATGAAAATAGAATAAGCTTCGGGCGGCCAAAGGCCGCCCGAAGCTATATGATTTATAGTATCTGGATTGGTTTCTTGAATTCATCGATCGCTACAAAAGTAAAATCACCTACAATGGCTTTTTCTCTTTCGTAAGAGTACATTTGTTCAGTGTAAATTTCAACGTTTACTTTCATACTGGTTTTTCCAACGTATGAAACTTTCCCGATCAGTTCCACAATAGTTCCGGCTGGAATAGGTTTCTTGAAATCGATCTTGTCACTGCTCACCGTTACCACTCTTTTTCTGGCAAATCTGGTAGCGGTAATAAAAGCTACTTCGTCCATCAGCTGCATAGCCGTACCACCAAAAAGGGTATCGTAATGATTGGTTGTGTTAGGGAAAACCGCTTTAAAGATTCTGGTTTCGGATGCTTCAATTCTTTCTTCTGTAGTCATATATCATTATTAATTAAAGCGAAATGAAAATGATATTAAAACAACAGAATAATGACAGGAACTTAGAGAACCCCTGAAACAATCCATCAGATCAATACAACTTCAAATCGCGAAAGTTATTTGTTTAAAGAAATAGGCAGGTCTCCTGACTTGTAACATCTTTTATCTCCTTCCCATGCCTCGCACAGTGGATCTTTGATAAAGATTTCAGTTACTTACAGTTGCGCGACAGTCCGTGATTTTCACACGGTTCCCTTTTAATCTGCAGTGATGCAGAACCAATTTCTGTGATGAATAAGCGTAAAACTTTTCAGGTGCAAAAGTAGCGAATTTATTCCGGATTATGGTAAATAATCTGGCTGATTACTCTTCCTTTCTTAATCGTCCAAAGAGTGGTGTATCTGTTTTCTCCTGAACCATTTATCATATAAAGGAAAATATTGTCAGAGTCAAGGGACGTTACTCCAATGTTCTCAAAATCCATGGTTGGCTGGAACATATTTTTGATGGCTTCTCTTACAAAAACAGATCCTCTTCCGGGCTGCTGTACTCTGATTGATTTGATTTCAGTCATTCCTTCGGGAAGATCATTTCCGATTCCCCAGGGCTTTACTTTATCAATGGTAAGAATTTTTCCTTCTGCATCTTTTTCTTTTTTACGGTATCCAGCATTGGAAGGATAAATATCAATTACTACTTTGCTTCTTTGTGCAGTAGGGATTTTAGGATCAGAATTATCTGTGAAAATGAGAGATCTTCCGTTTTTAGATTTGGATGGAGTATAGGCGGGAAGCTGGTCTACATATGCAATACGCCCTTTATTAACCATTCCTTCTTTATCAAGAGTTTCATAACGTACAAAAGGTTTGTCATCATCCTGTTTCTCCGGATATTTGATCCAGATCCATTCCGTTTCTCCCGGAGCCGGTTTTACATAAACAAATAC
Organism: Chryseobacterium viscerum; assembly: GCF_025949665.1. Classification (NCBI taxonomy): domain Bacteria; kingdom Pseudomonadati; phylum Bacteroidota; class Flavobacteriia; order Flavobacteriales; family Weeksellaceae; genus Chryseobacterium; species Chryseobacterium viscerum. Next base: position 768,930 of record NZ_JAPDFT010000001.1, read on the forward strand.
ATCTCCTTTACGCATACGGATCTTGTCTACAATTTTTCGATAGTCATCTTTATGTACACGTACGTTGGCATATCCTTCTTCAGCTTTTACAACTCCAAAAGGAACTTTAGTCTGCCCTTTTACAAAAGCTATAGATAAAATACTGAAAGCGGATAAATAGAATGCTTTGTTTATAAAAGTCATCATGAAATTTTTTTGATCCTCAAATATATAAATTAAATGCTTTTCGGAAGATAATTATAACGTAGCAGTTTATTAAATCTTGTATTGGTTTTCAGTTGATCCTATAAAATGATGCCTTAGCCATAATATTTTATGAAAGAAATAAGTGATAATAAATAAGTTAAATGTAAATCATATTCAAAAAAATGACTTATTTTTCAAGCGAATTTTAAAACTAATAAACATGACAAAAAAACTACTTTATGTATGCTCTTTTATTTTGGGAATTTCCAGCTTTCAGGCAGAAAATAAAATAGAAACAGAATTAAAATCATTATTTTACTGTGATACGAATGCTCCCACCGGTGTTCAGATGTCCAATATAACCCTTACCTCCGGAACCGTTACCTGGACGGCCGATCCTGATACCCCGAATAATTTTATCAGATACAGATTACCCGGAACTACTACCTGGATGGTGGCTGCTCCTGTACCTGGGCAAAATTCATTTACTATTACGAATCTACAGCCTTGTACAGTGTATGAAGTACAGGTAGCAAAAGTATGCACTACCCAGGGAATGTGGTCGAACCCTATATTTTTTGCAACATCACTCAATTATTGCACTACTGCCTCTATAGATGCAACAATGGTATATATATCCAATGTAACGGTAAGTTCAACGGGAATGACAGCTCCAATGGTGAGCAACTCCGGAGCTTCCAACTATATTGATTACAGAACTGATGTAGACCGAAGAATTAAATTTTTAGCAGGAAGCGTAGGAAATACGCTTTCAGTGAGTAATACATGGACTGGCACACCAAGTCCTATCACTGTAACAGCATGGATAGATATTAATGGCAATGGTGTTTTTGATTCTAATGAAAGAATACTGGTTGCGAATAATGTGACCTCAACAGCTCCGGTTGTAACCACATTTTCTATTCCCGGTTATCCTACATTGCCAAACTCTGTAATTAATGGTTGCGGACTTGTAATGAGGGTAATGTGCAGACAGGAAGTGCCTGCGGATGCCTGTGGTTCATTTACCTATGGAGAAGTTGAGGATTATGGTATAAACTTTCTTAACCCTACACTGGCAGTAAACGAAGCCGGTAAATCGGCAAAACCTGAAATTTATCCAAATCCGGCATCCGATGTTTTAAATATCTCCGGAATTTCAGAAGCAACGGATTATGAAATTTATAATGTATTGGGGCAGAAAACAAGTGAAGGAAAAGTTTCCGATCATAAAGTAAGCCTTAGTAATTTATCCGAAGGAATTTATTTTATTCAGCTGAAAGATAAAAATAGTGCAATCCGGTTAAAATTCATTAAGAAATAAAATAAAAAAGAGAGAGTATCATTGGGTACTCTCTCTTAGTATTTGCGTAAAATGAGTTCTTTTTAAACTCACTTCAGATTACTTAAATTCTCTCAAGTTCATCTGCATTAATCGTAGTCTTGAAGGTTCCATAATTAACAATCACCTTGTTTCTGGAAATCTTTTCAATAGTTCCCACACTGGTGCTTCCTGTAATACGAACACGCTGTCCGATCTTCATCCAGATAGCGCGGTCACTTTTACGTTGTTCTTCCAGTTTTTCATTGGTTTCTGCAATTTTTTCAATGACTTCCTCTTTTTTCAGCTGTTGAGTAATTTTTCTCTTAACAACCTGCAGGCGTTTTGTTTCATCCTTATCATGGCCTAATTTCCTGAATTTCTCCTGTTCAAGAAGTTTTACAAAGTCTTTTACAACATCCTTTCTGGATTTTCCTTTTGTATAACTGTCGATGAACGTTTCAATTTTATTACCAAACTGAAGCTTGCGGTGTTCCTCTTCATATAGTTTCTGGAAATTGAACAGTTTCTGCTGGAGCTGGTCATTCAGCTTCTGAAGATTATCACGTTTATCTTCTACAGACTCTTTTCTTTCTGCAAGATCGGATTTCAGTTTTTCAACTTCAAATTTCTCCTGCTGCAGCTTTACAATAGTCTTGTCGAGATTAACGATATCATGCTCTACCTTTTTCTTGGCAGAATGGATAATAAATCTTGGAATTTTATTCTTTTCTGCAACTTCAAAAGTAAATGAACTTCCTGCCTGGCCTACTTCCAGTTTATACATCGGCTCCAGTGTTTCTTCATTGAAGAGCATTGCTGCGTTCTGAGCATTGGGAAGCTGTTCTATCACCAGTTTAATGTTGGTGTAGTGAGTAGTAATAATGGCAAAACTCTTTTTGTCATAGAAAAACTCCATGAAACTTTCTGCCAGCGCACCTCCAAGTTCCGGATCAGAACCGGTACCGAATTCATCAATCAATAGAAGCGTATGGGCATCTGCCTCACGGATGATTCCGGACATTTTCTTCAATCTTGATGAATAGGTTGACAGATGATTTTCAATGGATTGATTATCACCAATGTCAGTCATGATCTTTTCAAAGAAAAACATTTCAGATTTGGGATGAACCGGAACCAGAATACCGCTCTGAATCATCAGCTGTAATAATCCTACGGTTTTCAGAGTAATTGATTTTCCACCTGCGTTAGGTCCGGAAATACAGATGATCCTGTTGTGTTCCGTTAAAGAAAGAGTCTGAGGATGGATCGTTTTATTCTCTACTTTATTTCTCAACCATAGCAATGGATGGTAAGCGTCTTTAAGTTTCAATGTCTTATGACGGTTGATCTTTGGAAGAATTCCGTTCACTAAATCAGCAAATTTAGCTTTCGCTCTTGTAAGATCCAGATCAAAAATATACACCTGATATCTCCATAGCTGAGGTTGAAACTCTGCCAGTTCGGCAGTAAGCTGTCGGAGAACTTTGTCAATTTCTTTTTTCTCTTCTTCCTCACTTTCACGAAGCTTGAAGTAATGCTTTACAACACTGTCCGGCTGAATGTAGGTAATGGAACCTGTTTTGGAGATTCCCAGCGTTCTTCCGGCTACTCTTTTTTTGAATCCTGATTTTACAGCCAGAACCCTTTGGTCATCAATAATTGTTTCCCGGATATCATCCAAAAAATCACTCTGTCCATAGGTGGTGAGTGCACGGTTGAAATTTTCCTGAATTGCTTTTTTAGCAAGCTGGATTTCAGTTCTCAAGCCTTTCAAAGCCGGAGAAGCTTCACTTTTTACCTCACCAAAACGGTTGAAAACCTTATCTACTTTATCAATGATCTCCTTTCTGAATTCCAGTACAGAAACTTCCTCTAATAAAGTAGGAAATGTTTCGGGCATGGTGGGGAAGAACTTCTGCAGTTTTCCGATCTGTTCCGTGATGGTTTTTATTTTGATGAAAGCAGCATTTTCCAGGCGGTAGTTCTCAATCAGCATCAATTTCAGCTCACTTTCGATATCTTCATATTCATCAAACGGAATCGCATTTGAACTTTCAAAACTTGACAGATATTCTGATGTTTTTTTTAACGAAAGTTCCGCCTCGTCTATTTCCATTGGGCGAAGTTGAAGAATTTTTTCTCTTGTTTTCGGAGAATACGCAAATGGGGAGATTTCCGCGAGCAATTGCGGAAACTCTAATTCGTCTAAATCTTCTTTATTTATATACACACTGCAAATTTAGTGAGAATTTTGATTATTACGTATATCTGAGAGATTTACAGAATAAATTAACTTTGAATTTGATGATTATAGAGTTGCTTTTTTTCTTGAAAATTTTAAAACTTCAAAAAAGATTAATTTTTTTACGCAAAGTTTTTATTACTAAACCTTATCCCTTTAAGGAAGCAAAGAATGGAATCAATACATTGATTCTTTCTAAGCGGTTCGGTTATTTTTCCGCTTTATCAGCGACTTAGCCGCACTTCTTTGCTTACTCAGAATGAGAAATGGATATAATAACCTTTGCATTTGTATAAATTGATGATATTCTTTTTATTACATTTGAATTATGAAATTGGTAACCACAAGGTTGATTTTAAAGGGAATCAACGAAAACCATACAGAAGATATTTTAAAAATCCGAGGCAATCCGGAGGTCAATAAATTTGTGAAAAGGGTTTCACCAAAGACAAACTATGATGCTCTTCAGTTTATTTTAACGATTAAGCAGAGAACTCAAAATAATCAGACGGTCTATTGGGGAATTTCCCTGAAAGATCAGCCGAATCTTATTGGAACAATCTGTCTTTGGAATTTTTCTGAAGACCGGACAACAGCAGAAGTCGGTTATGAGCTCTTGCCGGAATATCACAGGCAGGGAATGATGTCTGAAGCTTTAAATGCAGTTTTGGATTTTGGTTTTAATGAATTGCATTTACACGAAATTGTTGCGATTACCAATACATTGAACGAAAATTCAAAAGGACTTCTTGTGAAGCATGATTTTATTTTGCTGGAGGGAAAGAAAGATGAAGGTTTTCCGGATAACATTATTTTTAGTTTAAAAAGACCATCTGGTAATGGCTAATATAAAATCTAACAGGTTTTTCTCTATCTTTATTGACGATTGAAATTGCATATGAAAAATGAAATAAAATCTTTAACGGGACTTAGAGGGATTGTTGCATTATGGGTTGCGTTTTTTCATTTTAGTTTTTTTCGGAATGAATTTATTCAGGATGTAGTAGGAAAGGGGTATGTGGCAGTTGATATTTTTTTTGTGTTAAGTGCTTTTTTACTGACGGTGTCTTATTCTGGGAAGTTTAAAGATTTGAATTATAAATCAATAGAGGTTTTTTATAAAAAAAGGATCAATAGAATTTATCCTGTATATATTGTATCAGTTATTTTTATTGCATTGTTTTTAATGAAGACTTCTATAGCAGGATTCCTGATTAATGCGACTTTACTACAATGCTTTTTTAATCCTGATTATCTGCTGAATGTTGTCTATTGGTCACTCAGCACAGAATGGGTTTGCTATTTAATATTCCCTTTTATGTTATGGCTTGTCCTGTACTATAAAATACGCAGCGAAATTTTAATTATCATAAGTTTGATTTTGAGGTTGATGCTTCCCTACTTTTCCGGCCATTTGTATATAGGTTCAGAAACCCCGATTGGAGTAGGGGATTCACCAAGATACCTTGATCTTCCTTATGGCCTTGTTTCCCTTCTGAGAACAGTATCTTCCTATTTTCTTGGAATTGGGGTTGCTCTTTTACCACCATTTAAAATGAAGAAAGGTAACCTCGTTATTTATATCATTCTCCTACTGTTTGTATCTATGTTGTTTGTTGAAAAAGGAGTATTGTTTATTCCCTTATTATCTGCGTTTATAATAAAATACCTGTATGAAGGGAATCAGAATTATCTAAAGATATTTTTAGAAACCAAAGCAGTGTATTTCTTAGGAAATATTTCTTACTCATTATATATCATCCATTATATTGTAAAAAAACAGGATTTCGTTATTGTAAACTCTTATCATCTCAATAATATACTATTAATAGCTTTCTCTATATTACTCTCTTACTTCTCATATATGCTGATTGAAAGAAAAGTCAGGATATTTAAAGTATAAGGAGGGTCTTGTTTTATTTTAATATTATTATTTTTGCACTATGACCTGGACAGAAATTTTAGCCCCGATAAAGAGTACGGAATACTTTACAACCCTTTGGGAGAAAGTAAAGAATGAATATGCAACGACGAAAGTTTTCCCTCCAAAAAATCAGATTTTCAGAGCACTGGAACTGACAGCTTTTGATGATGTTGAGGTCGTAATTATTGGTCAGGATCCTTATCATAATGATTTTCAGGCCAATGGTTTGTGTTTTTCTGTTTCTGAGCAGGTTGCTGCACCGCCATCACTTAAGAATATTTTTATTGAGTTAAAAGATGATCTGGGAGTGGTAAGAACTTCCAAAGAATTAGATGACTGGGGAAGACAGGGTGTTTTACTATTGAATGCAACATTAACGGTTCGCGCTCATTCACCCAATTCCCATAAAGATCTGGGTTGGGAAAAATTCACCAATTTTATCATTAAAGAAATTTCGGATAAAAAAGAGAATGTGGTGTTTGTACTGTGGGGCGCTTTTGCACAAAAAAAAGCCGAACTCATAGATCCGGCTAAGCATTTTATTCTGAAATCGGCACACCCTTCACCATTTTCCGTGTACAGAGGATTTTTTGGAAGTAAGCCTTTCTCAAAAATTAATGAATATCTTGTTTCCAAAGGCAAGAAACCTATTTCGTGGTAGAACCTGTTGATCTGCCTGCCTTTTTTATCGTAATTCCGATTTTATATTTTCCGGCTAATGCTTTTGCTCCGTCCTGTTGTTTTGGATAAGGAGCAACATCTTGTAAGGTAATAGTATACCCATTGAATTCTGCTGACTGGAGGTAATTTCTTCCCGGATAGTCTGCGCTTGCGAGGTTCAGAATCATTGGCCGGGTAGACGTTCCCATTACTTCCACCTGAGCAAGAGCGACTCCGGCCCAGATACAGTTGACTCCTTCAGGGCAGCGGCTGTCTTCAGAAACCCCTTTGAACGTTACATTCATCTGGTATTCTCTTAAAAACTTATTTTCTCCTTCATTCAGGTATATAACACCATCTTTCTGATTGTCAGTGCTTGTTATTTTTGTACCTGCAGGCATTTCAGTAGTTTTTGTATTAATCTTAGCTTTCTTTTGGGCATCGCATCCTGTTAATGCAAAAATTCCCAGACTGAGTATGATAACTTTATGGAACATAGTTTCTTATATTTTAATTAAATAACGTTAAACATATTAAGAAGTACTACCAAAAACATTGCCACTCCTACTACAAAACTGAATCCGGTTCCATAAATGAATCCAATCAGTGCTCCTTTGGTAGATTGTAAGGCTTTATTCATATCCTTGCTGTCATGAAGTAATTCACCAATAAACACACCCGCAAACATTCCTACAAGGAAGCCTAATGGAATTGGAATAAATATCCCGACAATGGTTCCAATTACAGAACCGATACTTCCCCAGCGTGTACCTCCATATTTTCTATTGGTTTTTGCCGGAATGACATAGCTTAGGACTATAGAAGCTAATGTAAGAATTCCGAATGCCCAGATATAAATCATTGGAAGATCAGCATCCGTCCCGAATTTATAGATCAGGAGCCCGCAGATACTCAGCAGCAACCCTGGTAAAACAGGAAGAAAAGTTCCCAATATCCCTACAAACAGAAGAATAAGGCAGAAAATATTAATAATTGTTGTATCCATTCTTTAAAATATAGATGCAATATAAAAAAAGTGGCCTTATAAAAAGCCACTTTGAGAACGAGTTATAAAATTTTATTACAAATTTAAGATTACGTATTCCAGTATCGGGCCTGCTTTTCCGATATTTCCGCTTGCGTGGTTATGGAATGTAGTATAGTAGATATTTCCGCTGCTGGAATTTCCGGAACAAGGTCCCATGGTATCTCCATGTGCCTGATGAGCATTCCATGCATTCTGATTGATGGTAATGGTAATATTATTTCCGCTTGCTGTGTGATGGCAGATCGTGATATGGTTATTGTTTAAAGATGTTCCTACAGGAGTTTGCGGAGCTGAAGGATTGGAATAATGTCCTGTTCTTATCATCAGTGGCTCATTGCCTTTCTGTACAAGAACATCCCAGAATGCAGGATCATAGTTCATGATTTTTTCCCACGCACCCATATCATATTGAATATCCAATGTATTAAACCCTAATGCAGTTGCCAAAGCAGTGTTTGAAACGTTACAGCCCATATAAGTGGTGGCTGCTCCTGTATCTTGCAGGCAAAGAAGATTATCATTGATGAAACCACCGGGAGCATTACAGCTTACAGTATTTGTATTTCCTCCTACCAGATAAGCCGAAGCCCAGTCTGAACTGTAAAGACTTCCGCCATTGCTTACAAAAGTAGAAAGATTACTATATACATTATTGTCATTGCTTGGCATCGAAGTACCTGTTTGGGCATAAGTACGGGATCCGCAGTTCAGGAAAATAATATCATACTGGGAAATCGTATTGATGTTTTTTAAATCCTGATAAGTAATTTCAGTTGCAGCATATCCAAGTGAACTTATAATAGCTTCAATTTCATCATAGCTTCCTTTTATATAAGCCATTTTTGCGATTTGGTCCAACTTTGAATCCGTTGCAGCTACAGTAACTGTTTCATTCTTTTTAATTGTAACCGGAACCTCGGATCTGAAATTTTTACCGTTACCAGTCTGAATGTGAAGTGTTGTCTTGCCTTCAGGAGCTGTTAAGCTGAAGGTACCATCGGCATTGGAATAGGTATGGTAAATATTGCTTTGGCCGTCAGTAGTGAATACAAGAGCTCCTCCAATGGGTTTGGTGCCGTTTTTTGCAAATACTTTGCCTTCCACTTTTCCTGTGGAAACTACCTGAGTAGGATTTTCTTCAGGAGAAACAGCGTCGTCTCCTTTACAATTAGCTAGGAGCAGAAGGCTGCATAGCATGATTAACAAGTAATTTTGTTTCATATTTAGTTGATTTTGATGGGTTTAGTTTTAACCAAATTTAATAAAATTTTAATATTAAAACATTAAAAATGTAATTTATTTTAATATTTTTCATTTAAATACGTTGTTTATAGTTTATTTTTCAATTGTAATGAGGGTCTGTAAAGGATTTAATATTTTTTAATGTAATTGTTTAAAAAAATTGATTAAATATTTCCCAATGAATACTTTTTGGGATGAAAATTGATTGAGAATAGTAAAATGATGATTCTTAATTTCATAAATTTGCTGTAATGAATGACCAGTTACAAGAAACTAAAAACTTTATACAGGAACTAAGCGAGCAGCTTTACATCTATATTACCCAGATATCACCCTCAGGGTTGGACTGGGTTTTTCATATCATTGTAAAACTGAGTTTACTTCTTGTCCTGTTTTTTATTACTGATTTTGTTTTTAAATTCATCATTAATTCGGTCTTCAGGTTATTTCATAATGAACAGAAATTCCCCATCTTAAAATCTATTTATCAGGCCAAAATCACTAATTCTGTAGCGCATTTTGCTGCCCTGATTGCTGTTGCCGGAATCCAGGGATCTATATTTCCGGAAAATGCACTGCCGAAGACAACCATTTTTATAATAAGATGTATCAATCTGGGGCTGGTATTGATACTAGCAGGAATGCTCTACAGATCACTGACAGCTTTTAGGAATTATTTCAGCATTAAACAGGATTTTTACAAAATTATGGCGCTTAATGCCATTTCAGAAACCGTAAAGATTTTAGGACTCTTCATATTTACAGTCGTAGGATTCTGTGTGATTTTTGGGATCAAAGGAACAACTATTGTAGGAAGTCTTGGGGCTATTACTGCTGTTTTGGTATTGGTTTTCAGAGATACAATCTTAGGATTTGTAACAGGTCTTCACGTCGCCACTTCTAAAAATTTAAAAGTAGGAGATTGGGTAAGCATTCCCAAATACAGTATTGAAGGGAATATTACGGAAATCAATCTTTTGACAACCAAAATTACTAATTTTGATAAAACGGTTTCCACCATTCCTACTTATGATCTGATGACCACTGAGATCAAAAATATGCAGGTGATGTCTGAGTCTAACACCAGAAGAATAAAAAAATCAATTTACTTTAACATCAATTCTTTTAAGTTTCTGACTGATGAAGATGTTGAGCGTTTAAAGGAGATTAACCTGATTTCAGACTATCTGGAAGAAAGAACATCAGAGATCAAAAAAGAGAAAGAAAGCCTTGAGCACAAAGATAAGATCGTAAATGGGAGACAGCTTACCAATATTGGCGTTTTCAGATATTATGCACAGAAATACATTGAAAATGATCCCGATATAGATAAAAACGGCACCCGAATGGTACGTCAGCTGGACATTACTCCTCAAGGGCTGCCTCTTGAAGTATATTGCTTTGCCAATGATTCCAAATGGGAACGTTTTGAACAGATACAGGCAGATATTTTTGACCATTTACTGGTAGCATCCAAAGAATTTGAACTTCAGGTGATGCAGGTAAGCATTAAAGTATAGAAGCCAGAAACCAGATATTAGAAGTTAGAGGCTAAGCTTCTTTACAACTGATATCCAGATCAAATAATAAGTATAAAATTTAATAATGGTATAGAGAAGTATACTAGTGAAATGATAATAGCAATTTGTTATCTAACTTCTAACTTCTAACATCTCATATCTAACATCTAAAATAAAAAATGACAAAACTAAGCGTAAACATTAATAAAATTGCGACGTTAAGAAATGCAAGAGGAGGTGAAACCCCAAGTGTTACAGAGGCTGCTGTAAAAATTCAGGAATTCGGAGGACAGGGAATTACCATCCATCCAAGACCTGATGAAAGGCATATCACAAGAAAAGATGTCTATGATCTGAAGCCGTTGGTTACGACTGAGTTTAATATTGAAGGAAACCCTCATCATAGTTTTATCGATATGGTACTGGAAGTGAAGCCTGAGCAGGTAACTTTAGTGCCGGATGCTGATGATGCCATTACATCCAATGCAGGATGGGACACAAAAAAACATCTTGATTACCTTACAGAGATCATCGCAGAATTTAAAAAGGCAGGTATCCGTACCTCTATTTTCCTGGATCCTTTACCAGAGCTTGTAGAATATGCGGCAAAGACCGGAGCAGACAGAATTGAACTGTACACTGAAGCTTACGCAAAAAATTATCTTACCAATAAAGAACAGGCTATCAAACCTTATTACGACACAGCGGTTGAAGCTACCAATTTCGGATTGGGAATCAATGCAGGTCATGATCTAAGTTTAGAAAACCTGAAATACTTTGCAGATACTATTCCAAACCTGTTGGAAGTATCTATCGGCCATGCTTTGGTTTCTGAAGCACTTTATATGGGATTGGAAAACACAGTTCAGGCTTATTTGAAGAGACTGGCAAAATGGTAATTAATAAGAAACTAGAAGTTAGAGATTAGAAGTTAGTGAAACTTCGTTTCTGATCTCTTATGTTATCTAACTTTTAATTTCTCATATCTAACGTCTAAAAAATATGGAAATCTTAAACTCAAAAATATTCGGCGAAAATTCAACCAATACGCCGCTTCTTGTATTTCACGGATTATTTGGAATGCTTGACAACTGGGGAAGTTTCGGAAAAGATCTGGGAGAATATCTTCCTGTACATCTGATCGACCTTAGAAACCATGGAAGAAGCTTTCATTCAGAAAGTATGTCTCATGATGATCTGGCAGATGATATTGTACACTATATGGATCATTATGGAATTCAGAAAGCTCATGTTTTAGGACATTCTTTAGGAGGAAAAGCGGTGATGCAGTTTGCCATAAAATATCCTGAACGTGTTGAAAAACTGATTGTTGTCGATATTTCACCTAAAGCATATCCACCACACCACCAGGGAATTATCAAAGCCCTGGAAACTGTTGATTTTAATACAGTTGGCTCAAGAAATGAAGTGGAAGCAGTTCTTAACCAGTATATTCCTGAAAAATCAACCATACAGTTTTTAACGAAAAACCTGTATTGGGATGAAAATAAAAAACTGGGCTGGAGATTTAATCTTAAAACATTATCTGAAAAATATACTGAATTTGTATCCAATGCTGTTAAATTTGGAGTTTTTGAAGGGGATACATTATTTATAGCAGGGGCAAAATCCAATTATATTCTGCCACAGGATGAATTCGGAATCAAGCAGCAATTTCCTAAAGCTAAGGTAGTTACGGTGAAAAATGCTGGACACTGGGTGCAGGCCGAAAATCCAGTTGATTTTGCAAACGTTGTTAAGGAGTTTCTTGAATTGAATTAATTTTATACTTTATTTTTTGACATTATGTTAAATTTTTATTAAAAAGTAATATTATTTCTCCATGATTTGAATTTTTTGTACTTTGGATTTCCAAAACAATAAAAATATTAACTTATGGAAAACAAAAATTCAAAAAAGAAGCCATTTTTCGCGTCATTCTTAGAAAAACAGGTTAAAGACCCTGAAACAGTAAAAGGAGGAGGTATTACTTCTGTACTTGCAGATCAGATTACGACATCCCTACAGGATCAGATTACTACTCCTCTTAAGGATAATGTTACTAAGCCTGATAATGATAATGTAACAATGAAATATCCTTCTGACGGAGATGAGGATGTTTTAGAAGCATAAGAAATATAAAGTTTAGGCTAAATTATATATCAAACAAAACTAAAACATTATGAAAAGCAATAACTCAAAGAAGAAACCGTTTTTCGCATCATTTCTGGAAAAACAGGTGAAGGATCCTGAAACTGTAAAAGGAGGAACTGATATTACAATTCCTGAAAGAGACGTGATTACAAAGCCGGCAGTAGACGTTGTAACTTCTCCGAAAGATGATATGATGCACACGCTGAAATATCCATCTGATGGTGATGACGATACAATCACTATTCCACTATAAAATCAGGTAGAATATTAATAAAATAGTAGGGGAAACTTAAACATTAAGTTTCCCTTTTTAATAAAAACCGGCAAATGATTCTCTGCATCACCCATTCACAGGATTTTTATAATATCGATATCTTTTTTGAATACCTGGCCTCCAAAAATATCCCCTATTTCAGACTGAATTCTGACCGCCTGAATCATCTTCAGAAAATCAGCATTCATGAAAATTCATTTGAATTGACTGACGAGTTCGGAAATACCATTCATTCGGATGCTATTAAAGGGGTATGGCATAGAAAAGCCTGGAGAATCAGTGCTCCCGAAGAATTGGATCAGGACTATGAAAGAATCTTCCTGAATGAATACGGAAGTCTGCGTTATAATCTGATGACTGCCTTAGAACATATTCCCTGGATTAATCCTTATGAAAACGAAAAAAAGGTGGATGGAAATAAGATTTTTCAGCTAAAAGTAGCAGAAAGAAATAACTTAACCATTCCCAAAACCATTTTTTCCAATGATGAAGAAAGAATAACAACATTTTTCCATCAATACTGTCAGGGAAAAGCAATTGCTAAGCTTCATGGAGTGACAGCAAAAACCATGTCAGGAGAAAATATGATTTCCACTACGGTTATTGAAGAAGAATCTCTGGAACATCTTTCAGATATTGCTTACTGTCCGATGATTTTTCAACCCTACATTGACAAAGAATACGAATTGAGAATCGTTTATGTAGACGGTGATTTTTTCACAGGAAAGATCAATAACAGTGAAAATGCAGACTGGCGGGTTGCTCGTGAAGGCTATTTCTGGTCAGCTTATGAACTTCCGGATTTCATCAAAACCAATCTCACTTCCATGATGAACGAAATGGGACTTTATATAGGAGCTATCGATATGATCAAAGGAAGAGACGGAGCATATTATTTCCTTGAAGTGAATCCACAGGGAGAGTGGGGAATGCTTCAGAAAGAACTGGGATTTCCCATTGCAGAAAGAATTGCCGATAATCTTATCAAAAGAATCAATTTCCATGAATAAAATTTTAATTATTACCCATACTGCAGATAATTTTTCTATTGAAAAAGTAACAGAATACATCGGAAAAAATGACTGTGAAGTCATTCGTTTTGATGTTGATATCTATCCTTTACAAAACAAACTGTCTACCATTTTTCAGGATGGGGAATGGATAAGTTTTCTTGAAACTCAAGATGCAAAACATCGTTTGGATGATATTTCTGCCATATGGTACAGAAGAGCCTACAATATCGGAAAAGGCCTGAGAGAAGAAATGGATTCTAAGTTTTACGGTGCAGCAATGGGAGAAATCAGAAATACACTTTTCGGTTTCTTTGAATCTGTAGATGCATATTCTTTAGGTAAACCAAGTGTTTACAGAAGACTCGACAGCAAAGAAGAACAATTGAAAATTGCAGATAAATTAGGGCTGACCATTCCGGCCACATGCCTTACCAACAATCCTGATGAAGCCAGAAAATTTATTCTGAAACATCAGAATGTGGTAGCCAAAATGCAAACCGGTTTCGCCATCTATGAAGACGGTGTTGAAAATGTAGTGTTTACCAATGTTGTCAGCGAAGATAAACTGGAAGAGCTTGATTCCTTGTTATACTGCCCTATGCAGTTTCAGCAGATGATTCAAAAGAAAAAAGAACTTCGTATTACCATTGTAGGAAGAGATGTTTATGCATTTGAAATAGACTCCCAGCAGTCCGAAGATGCTAAAGTAGACTGGAGAAAAGATGGGATCAACCTCATTGATAAATGGAACAGAGCAGAACTTCCTGGAGATGTGGAAGCAAAACTGCTTGAACTTCTGGATATTTACAATGTAGACTATGGAGCAATTGACATGATCATTTCCCCTGAAGACGAATATTATTTCATCGAAATCAATGCAGCAGGAGAATTTTTCTGGCTGGATAATCTTACAGAAGGAAACCTTATTTCCAAGAGCATTGCAGACGTTCTTTGTGACAAAGCTCCAAGAAGAAATAATGAGGTAATGGCTTAGAAAATAGGCTGTTTCTTATGATAAAAGTCCTGAAAGTTGTACATTCTTTCAGGACTTTTAAATGTAATGATCTATTGTAATTAAAATTTTTCTGGTTTGTTGATTTCTGAGTGATAATATTGGTTAAATAAAGTTGAATTATGCTTTAAAAATCGCAAATTTGCAAAAGCAGTTTTTCTGAGGAATTTTTGCCGGATCCGGAAGAATTGCCGGATAGAAAATATTGTTATATTTTAGTCAGTAATCAAGTAAAATAATTAATGATTTTTGTAACGGGTGCTACCGGAATTCTGGGAAGAATAATTGTACTGGAACTTCTTAAAAGGGGTCAAAATGTACGTGCTTCCAAAAGACCGGGCAGCAATTTAAACGAAGTAAAGCATTCATACAGCTTTTATACGGAAAATCCCGACGATTTTTTTAATAAGATCGAATGGGTAAACGTAGATTTTGATGATCTCGATTCTCTGACAACAGCACTGCAAGGTGTGGATGAGGTGTATCATTGTGCTGCAAAAGTGAGCTTTCATCCCAAAGATGAAAAAGAAATGTACCGTACAAACATTAAGGGTACAGAAAATCTCTTGTTTGCCTGCGAAGGATCAGACGTTAAAAAATTTCTTCATGTGAGTTCTGTGGCTGTTCTTGATAATTTCAATGAAAAAGGAGAACTGGATGAAGATTCTGATTTTAATCCAAAACTGGAACATTCTGCCTATGCTATATCCAAACATTTATCTGAAATGGAAGCATGGAGAGCCTCAGCAGAAGGCATGAATGTCGTGATTATCAATCCGGGAATGATCGTAGGAAGTGGAAACTGGAGCCAAAGCAGCGGTGAGCTTTTCTCTACCTTCGAAGACAATAGTTTTACCTTTTCAGGAGGTTCTGCCTATGTTGACGTGAGAGATGTAGCCAATACTGCAATAGAGTTAATGGAAAATAATCTTTTCGGAGAACGTTTTATCATTGTTGCTGAAAACAACAGGTATGCCGATCTGGCAAAACAGGTCAGAACCCGTCTGGGACTTAAAGATGCCCGAATTCTTTCACAATCTGTATTAAATATCGGAAGAATAGCCAATACCCTTTTCGGATGGCTGATTCCCAAACTGAAAATGGTTACCAAATCAAATATTGAAGCCATTTCTTCATTCAACACCATTTCCAATCACAAAGTCAAAGAAAAACTGAACTATCAGTTTATTCCTGTAAAAGAAAGTATCGACTTTCACCTGAATAATTATATTAACGACAAAAAGCTGAAGAAATGAATCTTGCAGAGGCAATTATCCTTAAAAATGTAGAAAAACATCCTATAAAAGCAGCTATTGGATTTAAAAAGAAAGATGCTGCCTGGAAAGAGCTGAGCTGGAAAAAATTCAGTGAGGTTATTTTTAAAACAGCCAATGCCTTAAAGGAGGCTGGAGTTCAGGAGAATGACAGAGTCGCTATTTATTCAGATAACTCGTCCGAATGGATGATTGTTGACCTGGCTTCAATGGCAATTGGTGCAGTTACGGTGCCTATTTATTCAACCAATAATGCTGAGCAGGCAGAACATATCATTAACGATTCCGGAGCTAAAGTAGTTTTAGTAGGAAACCAAATACAGTATGATGCCTGTCTTGAGTTTTTACATAAAGAAGAAAACAATCTTGAAACCATTATTGTCTCTAAAAAAGCAGTGTGGATCAAGAAAGAATTCAATAGTTTTTATCTTGAAGATTTTATTGCAAAAGCTTCACCAGCTCTGGAGATCTGCAAGAAAGAAAATGATGATACTGCCACTTTAATCTATACTTCCGGAACAACAGGAGTTCCGAAAGGAGTAATGCTTACCCATGGGAATTTTATCAAAGCTTTTGACTCACATTTTGAGTTTTTTAAATTTAAAAACTTTGAAGAAGAACTTTCATTGGCATTTTTACCATTAAGCCATGTTTTTGAGAGAAGCTGGAGCTTATTATGTTTATATGGTGGTGCCCGAGTGTATTTCTTGGAAGATCCTAAAAATGTAGCCAAAGCACTGGAAGAAGTAAAACCTACTGCTATGTGTGCAGTACCAAGATTTTTCCAGAAAGTATATGCCGGAGTTCTTGAAAAAGCGGAAGAAGGCTCATCATTAAAGAAAAAAATATTTGACTGGGCCCTTAAAACCGGTTGGGAAACTGCTGAATTGAGAAGAAATGAAAAAACGATTCCTTTTGGATTAAAATTCAAAGAAGCTGTTGCAGATAGATTGGTTTTCAGTAAAATCAAAGAGAAAATGGGCGGAAGACTTTGGTTCTTACCTTGTGGAGGAGCTTCATTGTCACCGGAAGTTACCCGTTTCTTTGAATCAGTAGGAATTCATGTAACAGTAGGATATGGATTAACGGAAACTACCGCAACACTGACGCTTTTCCCCCTGACTCATTTTGAACATGGAACAAGCGGGAAACCTTTACCAGGTGTAGAAATGCGTATCGGAGAGAATGATGAGATTCAGGCGAGAGGTAACGGAATCATGAAAGGATACTACAATAAACCTGAAGAAACCCAGAAAGTATTCACGGAAGACGGATGGTTCAAAACTGGTGATGCAGGAAAATTTGATGATAAAGGAAATCTGATTATTACAGACAGAATCAAAGATCTGATGAAAACTTCCAATGGAAAATATATTGCTCCTCAACAGATCGAAAACCTTTTGACCAATAATAATTTCATTCAGCAGATTATGCTGATTGCAGAGGGAAGACAGTTTGTTTCAGCATTGATCGTTCCTAATTTTGAGTTTTTACAGGATTATATCAAGAAAAACAATATTCCTTTCACCAATTGGGAAGACGCTGTAAAAAATGAAAAGATCATCAACCTTTATAAAGAGAAATTAAAAGAATTACAGAGCCACCTGGCAGACTATGAAAAAGTGAAGAAGTTCACTTTGATGCCGGCAGAATTTGATATCAATACAGGCGAAATTACCCCTACATTGAAGGTCAAAAGAAATGTAGTGATCAAAAAATACGCAGACATTATAGAAAAGATGTATTAAAAATTTTTTGACCTCTTGTTTTCACGTTAATCACAACTGAAGACGTGAAATTCCATTCCTTCGAAAGGGTGGCGAAAATTCAAAGAATTTTTGACAGGGTGGTTCAAAATACTGACTTAAATTAAACTATGACGACACAAGATTTTATAGGAAAAGAAAATTTCACCATTCATACCCAAACGGTTTCAGAAAGCTGTCCGTCTAATATTGCCCTGATTAAATACTGGGGAAAATATGCTGATCAGATTCCTGCCAACCCAAGCATCAGCTATACATTAAACCATTGTAAAACTAATACTTCAATGGGGTTTATTGCAAATGAACCTTTTTCAGTACAGACTTTTCTGGCCGGTAACGAAGAAGTGAAGTTTGCTGAAAAAATTGAGAAATATTTCAAAAATATAGAACAGTATCTTCCATGGATTTTAAAAGGGAAATATGTTATCAGAACAGAAAATACATTTCCACACAGTTCCGGGATTGCTAGTTCAGCTTCAGGATTTGGAGCGATTGCAAAATGTCTGATGGCATTGGATGCTTCATTTACAGGGAAAACTTCTGAAGAAGAATCTTTGAGAAAGGCTTCATTTTTAGCAAGATTAGGAAGTGGAAGCGCATGCAGAAGCTTATACAGCGGTCTTGTTGTATGGGGGGGAACTGATGAGGTAGAAGGAAGTTCAGATCTGTTTGGAGTACAATATCCGGATGCTGAAATTCATGAAGTATTTAAAAACTTTAACGACTGGGTATTGTTAATTCATGAAGGACAGAAGAGTGTTTCTTCAACAGTAGGACACGGTTTGATGAATACCAATCCTTACGCAGAAAGAAGATTCCAGGAAGCAAGGGAAAACTTTGTACCAATGAAAGAGATCCTGAGAAACGGAGATATGGAACGTTTTATCAAGCTGGTAGAACACGAAGCACTTACATTACATGCTATGATGATGATGAGTGATCCTGCTTTTATCCTGATGAAAACAGGTACATTGGAAGTCATCAACAAAATCTGGGATTTCAGAAGAGAAACCGGATTGCCTTTATTCTTTACGTTGGATGCAGGAGCTAATGTCCATCTTTTGTTCCCGAACAATGATTCTGAAGAAAAGATTAAAACTTTCATTGAAGCTGAGTTATTACAGCACACTCAGAAAAACGGGGTAGTGAAGGATGTGATGAAATTCTAGTATGAAAAAGAAGAAAATTTATATTCTGATTGCCATAGTTATTGCTTTAATACTTATATTTTTTGCTGAATATGAGGAAGGTCCGGTAAAAGTAGCCTTTGGCTGGAACAGGACGATTAATTGGGGATGGAACTTTGGATTCTGATAAAAAATAATATTCAACAGGAGTGGGCTTTGGCCCACTTTTTTAGTATAAAGGAGCTAGGATTTTTATGCGATGGTTCTTTCATACAGATTTGTTTGTTTTCACTTTTGTCATTCCGTAGGAATCCAGACTCATTAATTATACTTTGCATAGATTCCTACGGAATGACAAAATTCGTGTTTTATTACACATTCAGTTCATAATATGTAATGGTTGGTATTCTTAGAAATTTATAACTTATTGTATTAAGACCAGTTTTCAAACAAATAATTCAAAAATTCTAAATTAGGATTCACCGTTCTTATAAGCTCTAGTTTTTTAGCTCTTGCCCAGTTTTTAATTTCTTTTTCTCTCGCAATGGCATGATGAATCCAATTAAATTTTTCGTAGTAAATTAGAAATTCAAGATTATATCTTGCTGTAAAGCTGCCAGGATTCAGCTTTGTTTTGTGCTGATACAACCTTCTATGAAGATTACCTGTTACTCCTGTATATAAAACTCTTCTGCTTTTGTTGGTCAAAATATAGATATAGTAGGTATGTTTACCATTTAAAAATTCTATCATTTGTGCGTTATTTTTACAAAAGTTACAAAAAATGTTTTTGAAAATTTATTGTTTTATGATTGAATTTGTTTCCTATTAGAAGGTACAAATGCTTCTATTTTATGTGAATATCCAGTTTCTACGGAGTGATAAAAAATTAATCCATCAACCTAATAAGAAGATAAAACAACCATACTGTCATTCCGTAGGAATCTAAGCAAAGTATGGGATAAGAATGTTTTTATATTAAAATTGGCTAGCCTGGATTCCTTCGGAATGACAAAGGCAGATGATATCAACAATTAAAATGATACAAACAAAAGTTGCCATTCTAAGGAAGTTAAAATAAATACTGTGTAAAAGGAAGATTACATTTATGGGCAAGTATTTGAAATTGAAGAAAATCGTTTAGCTGAAACATTATTTTCCCTATTTTTATTTCTTAAAACGTATTACATGAAAAAAATCGCTGGTATTCTTTTACTGTTAAGTGCTGTTTGCTTCGGGCAGCAGAATCAGGATATTGAAAAACCTATCCGTAACTTATTCCTTGGCATGAAAAATGCAGATCCTGAGCTGGTAAAATCAGCCTTTGCTGAAAATGCCGTTCTTCAAACAATCACGAAGGATGGTACTGTAAAAAGTGACAGCATATCAGATTTTGTTGCTTCGGTTTCAAAATTTACAAAGGGAGATCTGGATGAAAGAATTATTGTAGAAGCCATTCATACGGATGGAAATCTGGCTAGTGTATTTACGCCTTACTCTTTTTATTTAAAAGAAAAATTATCACATTGCGGGGCTAATAGCTTTCAGTTGGTGAAGCAGAACAACGAATGGAAAATCCAGTATATTATTGATACGAGAAGAAAAGAAGGCTGTAAGGAAATTAAATAATAATATCAAACAAGAAGTAGAAAATGAAGATCCATCATATTGCAATCATTTGCTCAGATTATGCCGTTTCAAAGAAATTTTATACGGAAATTTTAGGTCTGAATATTATCCGGGAAGTATACCGTGAAGAAAGACAGTCTTATAAACTTGATCTCGCGATCGGGGACTATTATGTGATAGAGCTGTTTTCTTTTCCCAATCCTCCTCAGCGTCCATCACGTCCTGAAGCATGTGGCTTAAGACATCTCGCTTTTTCCGTTGAAAATGTAACTGAAAAACGAAATGAACTGATAGAAAAGGGGTTGAATTGTGAAGAAATCCGGATAGATGAATTCACGGGGAAAGAATTTTTCTTCACCCAGGATCCTGATCAGCTGCCGTTAGAATTTTATGAAATGTAAGAATTAGTGGGCGTAGCCGGCAAAGAAGCTTACAGCCATAATTGCTAAAACAATTGAAGAAATGACTACATACACGTAGTCTTTTTCTTTTAAATAGCCTATTAAAGCAAAAACAATTCTCATCAAAGGAGTGAATATCAACAGAAGAATTCCCAGTTGAATAATAGCCATTCCCTCTCCTTTGCACAGGGAATTCCAGAAATGTCCCCATACTTTCTCTGAAGAAGTGCCTACCACAAGGCTTGTGTATTTTTCGGGCATTTTAAAACCCTCAAAGAATAACTTGATAAAACCAATCAGGGAGGTTGCCACAGACAGAATAACACCCAGTCTCAGAAGGTTTCCTACGGAGCGGTTCAGATCTACATCTGTAAAATTCTTTTTCATTATCTGAAGCTTTTGTTGATACCGTTATACATCATGTAAATTGACAGAATCGTGATAACAATGGCAAAAAATACTTTTAATTTTTTGGTCTTTGATACCATCAGCGTTTTTGAGCCGATAAAACTTCCGATTACAACTCCAATTAAAACCGGAGCTACAATCACAGGAATAATTTCTCCTCTCTGGAAATAGATTAGTGCACTGGCAACAGCCGTTACTCCAATCATAAAGTTACTGGTTGTTGTAGATACCTTGAAAGGAAGTTTCATCATATTGTCCATTGCCAATACCTTCAAAGCACCGGAACCTATTCCTAAAAGTCCGGACATAGCACCCGCAAACATCATCATCAAAAATCCTGGAACTGTATTTCTTGCAGAATAGTTTTTCAATATTCCTTTATCAGGGAATGTTCCGTATAATTTCAGCTTTTCTTCCAGGCTTCCTTTTACCAAAGGTTCCTGGTGATCCGGTTTCCCTTTAAGATTCAGAATAACAGTAAGAAGAAGAATACTTGCGAAAATAATTCCGATTGTATTAGGGTTAAGCATTCCCGAAACTAAGGCACCCGCAATGGCTCCTGCTGTGGTGGCTATTTCGAGAAACATCCCGATTCTCATGTTGGTAAAACCTTCTTTGACGAAAGCTACAGCCGCGCCGGAAGAGGTACCGATCACAGAAATAAGTGAAGCACCGATAGCATAATGCATTGGAACGCCAAAACCCAGCGTTAATAAAGGAATGATAATAACTCCTCCTCCTAAACCCGTAAGTGAACCTAAAAGACCAGCGGAAATTGCGCCAAGGAAGAGTATGATGATTTCTGACATACTACAAATAATGTTACAAATATAAAGTTATTGTAGTAGTCTGCCAAACATTTGAAAAAGATAAATTTAACGTATTTTTGCATGCATGAAAAATGTAATGAAATTATTTTATGTCATCCTTGGGGCAACTCCTAAAGGAAGAAATATTGAGCAGCACGATGTTTTCTTCGGAATAGCAGAGAATCTTAAAGATTTGATTCCGGATATGAAAGAGTTTTGGAAGGAAGCAGAAGGTAAAATTCATCTGGACTGTTACCAGGAAGTAAAATTTGCTGATGGCTATGAAGTGGAGATTGTAGAGAAAGGAGAAAAATCTTCAGAAGATCAATTGTTTTTCCTCAATCTGGGAGGTTATAAGCCTGGTTTCTTTGAAGAATTCCATGAGCAGCACTTAATGGTGGGGCAGTCTATGGGGGAAATTGTTAAAAGAGCAAAAGCTACCGAATTTTATCAGACGATGGGCTTTGAAGGCGCTGTAAGCCATATTGATGATAAGCATGGAGTAGATATTGATGATATTTTCAATGTAAGTGATATCCTTCCTGCCTATATGAAAGAAAAATATACGATCGTTCTTAAAAAATCTGATGCAGAAAATCAGGAAAACCCGATGGGGCTTGGGTATTTAAAAATCGATAAAATTCAATAAGAAGTAAATTTAATAAAAATAAAAAATGAAAATAGGAATTCTGGGAGGCGGACAGCTGGGAAGAATGCTGATACAAAGTGCACTGAAGTATGACGATGAGTTTTATACTCTGGATCCGGCTTCTGATGCGCCATGTCATAATATCTCGTATTTTACACAGGGAAATTTTAATGACTACGAAACGGTTCTGAACTTCGGAAAAGATAAGGATGTTGTAACCATTGAAATAGAACACGTAAATGCTGATGCACTGGTAGAACTTGAAAAACAGGGAATAAAAGTGGTTCCCAATGCCAATATCATCAAAACAATCCAGCAAAAAATCCTTCAGAAAGAATTTTATAAAACCCATGATATCCCAAGCCCTGAATTTCAGGTAGTGTGGAACAGTGATGAAAAAATTATCATGCCATTGCCGTTCGTTCAGAAAATGAATACAGGCGGATATGATGGAAAAGGAGTACAGGTTATCAAAACAGAAGAAGATTATCAGCACTTATGGACGGAAGCTTCTGTCATTGAAAGTCTGGTAGATATTGAAAAAGAGCTTTCCGTAATTGTGGCAAGAAATGAAAAAGGAGAAACCAATATTTTCCCGGTCACAGAAATGGTTGCTGATCCAAAACTGAACCTTTTAGACTTCAATGTATGCCCGGTTCTTTTAACGGAAGATGTTCAGAGCCAGATTGATTCCATTACAGAGAAATTTTTAAATGCTGTGAACTCTCCGGGATTATTTGCCATCGAATTATTCCTTGATAAAGAAGGAAAAGTATGGGTGAATGAAACCGCTCCAAGACTGCACAATTCAGGACATCAAAGTCAGGAAGGGAATACCAACTCGCAATTTGAGCAAATGTACCGTGTGGTTAAAAACTTACCTTTAGCAGATACTGATGCCATCACTTACAGCGGAATGCTGAATCTGGTAGGAGCAGAAGGATATGCCGGAAAAGTAGTATATGAAGGAATGGAAGATGTTTTGAAGCTTCCTGAAACTTATATTCACTTATATGGAAAAACAGAAACGAAACCAGGAAGAAAAATGGGACATATCAACGTTCTAGCTGATTCCAGAGAAGAGCTTATGGAAAAGCTTGTCATGGTGAAGGGGATGGTAAGAGTAATCTCTGAGTAATCTCAGTTTAAAATAATAAAAGGGAGCCGTTTTTAAATAGAAACGGCTCCCTTTATTTTGTTATATAATCACTCAAATTGTTTGATAATTTAATAAAAAAATGATTATTCAGACATAGATAACTTCCATCATCCTTCTTCCAGCTTCCATCCTCTTATTTAAAAATCTTCTGAATCACATTTCCAATCTCCACAAAGTCTCCGTGATTTCCTACAGAACGTATTTCCGGACTGTTTTTATCATATTCTGAGAAAGGGAAAATCAGAAGGTAATTGTTATCATTCAGATTTCTGTTCAGAAGTTCCGGGATCAGCCTCATTCTTGGAATATAAGATTTCATACCACGTTTTGCCATTAGAATAATCAAGGCTTCATCATCTTTCAATTGGGCAGCAGTTCTTTCGCCGTCCTGCCAGGTATTCATGATAATAAACTCAGCTTCTATATTGGCTTTTTTTATGATTTTCTGAAGAATATCAATAATATTTTCCGGAGCATAAAAGACAACCGTAGCACCGGAATTTCTGGCAATATTCCAGACTCTCAGCAATGCGTGGAAGAATCCCGCTTCCTGATGAGCATTTTCAGGAATCATCACGGCATATTTTTTAATGGTAGAAAGCGGTTGTGCAGCATGATATACCAATACATTCACATCGTCATTCTGCAGATAACCGTTGTAAAGATTATACACAAAAGAAGGGGAAAACCCTTTTTCATCCTCTAATCCGATGATGAGATCTGTAATTTTCTGTTCTTTAATAACATTATTGACTCCATTAACGACGTCATTGTCATACCTTTTTAAGGCCTGCAGTTTCACATCTGCGGCTGCGGCTGCATCTGCGGCCTGATGAAGAAGTTTCTCAGCATTCTTTACAGAAGATTCATTTTTATCTTCATTGATCACATTTAAAGCAAAAAGATCCTCTGTATTGGAGTGGGCTTTGATCAGAATTCCGAGATTCACCATTCGCTCAACAGTTGCCTCGTGGTTGATGGCCAATAGAATACTTTCCTCTTCATGCGTATTCCCTGAAACAGTATCTTCATTATCACTTTCAGCAATTTTCTGAGCGCTCGCCATGGAAATAAAGGAAGAGATGGTACATGAAATAAGGATCAGCAGAATACTTCCGTTCAGTACGTGTTCATTTAATAATCTTACAGGTTCTCCGGTTTCGGTTTCGGAAAGGATGATGTTGTATCCTACCATTACTGAAGCCAATGTAGCTGCTGCAGAGGCAGAACTTAACCCAAATATAAGTTTTCCTTCCTCTTTGGTCAGCCTGAATGTTTTCTGAGTCGCCACGGCAGAAAGATATTTTCCACCAATAGAAGCTACCAGCATAATTCCCGCTACTTCCAATGTTTCCCAGCTTTTGAAGAACACTTTGAAATCAATCAGCATTCCTACACTGATCAGGAAGAAAGGAATAAAGATGGCATTTCCCACAAATTCAACTCTGTTCATTAAAGAAGAAGTGTGAGGAATAAGTCGGTTTAAAGCCAAGCCGGCAAAGAAAGCTCCAATAATCGCTTCCACACCGGCCAGTTCAGCAAGCATGGCAGCCAGATAAATCATGACCAATACGAAAATATACTGTGAGATTTTATCATCCACTCTTTTGAAAAACCAACGCCCTATAATAGGAAATACAATAAGTACAATTAAAGCAAACACTACAAATGAGACGGATAATTTAACCCAAAACTCTGTTCCAACATCTCCTTGAGACATTCCCACAATCACAGCCAGTACCAATAAGGCCAGGATATCTGTGATCATCGTACCTCCAACGGTGATATTAACAGCTTTATTTTTCGCAATTCCTAACTTACTCACTAACGGATAAGCAATAAGAGTATGAGATGAAAAAAGGCTGGCAAACAGAATAGAAGTCAGCATTGAAAAGTGAAGAAGGTAGTAACCTCCCAAATATCCCAGTACAAAAGGAACGGTAAAAGTATAAATACCAAAAGTGAGACTTTTCCATTTATTCTTTTTAAAATCACCCATATCGATTTCAAGCCCTGCCAGGAACATGATGTAAAGCAATCCGGTAGTTCCCGTCACAACAATGCTGCTATCCCTTGATAATACATTGAATCCGTTCGGACCAATAACGGCTCCGGCGATGATAAGTCCCAGCAGGTGTGGAACTTTAATTTTATTTAGTAGCAATGGCGCTGCCAGGATGATGACCAGTACCAACAGGAACTTAAGTACCGGATCTTCTATGGGAAAACTCAGGTTGTGTATACTCAGTAAAATCATAAGTGTTTATTTTGTGGAACGTACTAATTCAACAGAGAACTTGGCGGTACAGCCATCCGATGTGATGGTTCTTGTTCCTTTGATCTTGTTGTCCGAAATATCATTAAGAAGAACGCTCATTTCTACATTTTTTTTTGCCGTAGAATCTGTTTTGAAAGACAATCTGATCTCATTATTTTCAAATTTGCCCGTATACAGCCTTACCAGATTATTGTTATTGATAATTTTGGTAATAGGCTGGGTAGAATCGTTATCGAATTCCCATATGTCAGTACGCTGGTCACCCACAGCATATTCACTGCAGTTGGATTCCGTACAGATTACCTTTCCGTTCCATGGACCGGAGATTTCCGTGGGCCAGGCAGCAGCAATCACCACAGAATCTTTTTTGGCGAAAATACTGTCCCTCATTTTCAGAAGCGACTGATATTCGGATTCTTTCTTAGCGAATACTTTTTCTTTTTCTAATAATTGCTTCTCTCTGTCTGTCAGATTTTTCTCCTTCTCTTTGTAATCACAGCTTACAAGAAGAAAAGAAGAGACCAGAAATAAAAAAAATGTGTTTTTCAGCATATTGTATCGGTTGGAGTATACAATATAGGAAAAATGGAGAGAATATGAAACCCCATCTGAAACGGATCCTGTTTTAATTACATTTAATAAGTTAAAAAACAGCCGGATAGATTGGGTGAGATTTTTGATATTATTTTCGGCCTTAAGACTCGATTCTTTGCCTTTTAAACATCCCCGGTTTGTAATTAATAATAAAAACACCACAGATGATCATTACAGCGGCGAGGATAAATTTAAATGTCACTTTTTCATCCATAATCAGCCAGCCCAGAAATATCGCAATAATGGTATTGATATAGGCAAGGATAGAAACCTGTACCGGTGAAATTTTTGTCAGTGCATAGTGAAACGCAAAGAAAGCTGCTACGGAACCAAAAACAGAAAGGTATAACATTGCTGAAATACTTTTAATAGTCCAGTTTCCGAAGTTATAATTTTCAGAGAACAGGAAGGCAAGAATAATTTGGACAACTCCTGCGAACAAAAACTGATAAAACAGGTTCAACGTTATATTTCCGCTCTGGATATTTAACTTCTTGGTAAAAATAGTTCCGGAAGCCCAGCCTGCAATAGCACAGAAAAGGAAGATCATACCCATTCTGTAATCAGGGTTGGCCAGATCTTTAAGGCCGTCCCAGAAAATAAAAAGAATTCCGCTGAAACATAGCAGAACACCGCTAAGGGCCCGCAAACTGAATTTCTGTAATCCTACCGCCACACTTCCAAGGAACACGAGAATAGGTGAACATGCACTGATTAGTGAAGCAAGGCTGCTTGAAACAGTTTCTTCAGCCACAGTAGTCATTCCATTAGCTACCACCAGCATCAGGGAAGCGAAAATAATCTGATATCCCAAACTTTTCCAGCCAATCCACTTGAATTCCTTTCTGGAAAGTAGAACAACAAGCATAATAATAGAAGCCAGAAACTGACGGATTCCCGCTACAAACCATGCAGGAATTGTTTCCACAGCCACACGTATTGCTAAAAAGGTAGTTCCCCATACCATAGCAACGGTAATAACAGCAAAAATGAGTTTATAATCTTTCAACGTAAATAAGTAGTGTAACAAACAAATGTAGAGGTTTTAAAATGATTATGATGGATACAGTTGTTTCAATTTTTGATGATACAGATTGAGGGAGGAAGGGTGGTGGTTGTATAGTTGCTAGTTATCTGGTTGATGCTTAGTTTAGTTTAATTGAGATATTTAATGGATTTTAAAGAACCTCCAGCTTCCCTTTCCCCAGCTTCCAGCTTAAATTTTTATTTTTTATCTTTGGACATCTAATAAAATTGAAGATGGTAGGAATTATTATGGGCAGTCAGAGTGATCTGCCGATCATGGAACAGGCTGCAAATTTTCTTAAAAGCCTTGATATCCCTTATGAACTCACTGTAGTTTCAGCACACAGAACACCGGAAAGAATGTTCGATTATGCAAAAACTGCTCAGGAAAGAGGTCTGAAGGTTATTGTAGCAGGAGCTGGAGGAGCAGCGCACCTTCCCGGAATGGTGGCAAGCTGTACAACACTTCCTGTGATTGGAGTTCCGATCTTGTCCAGTAATTCTATAGACGGATGGGATTCTGTTTTATCTATTCTTCAGATGCCCGGCGGAATTCCGGTAGCTACCGTGGCGTTGAACGGAGCTTTAAATGCAGGAATTTTAGCAGCAAAAATTTTAGGAAGCAGTAATGAGGAAGTAGCTGCAAAACTTCAGAAATATCAGGATTCCTTAAAAGATAAAGTTTTAGGAACGGTAGATGATATCAAAGCCCAGCACCCTAATCATTTTGACAAATAGTTGATCTTAATACTCAAAATAAAAGCCTCACTTTTCAGCGAGGCTTCTTTGTTTTATTTCTTGATGAATTTTGAAGAGATTGTTTTATCTTTCAGAATGAGTTGTAAAATGTAATTTCCTTTCGGTAATGATCCTACATTAATCATATCCCTATTAGGGTTTCCTTCAAGTACCAGTCTTCCAGCTGCATCAAAAATTCTATACTTTTTAATGTCACTTAGTCCTTCAATATGAATATCATCCACAGCGGGATTGGGATATAGTGAAAGTTTTTTATTCAGCTTGACTTCTGATGAAGACAGTAAACAGTTTCCTACTGTATCACCGGACATCATCCATCCTTTGCTGATGAGAATATTCCTTTTATCTGCGGCATTGGAAGCATAAGTCAAAGGGGTTACAATATCTAAATCAACATTATTGGCAGTATCAGGATTATCTGCCCATCCTGCGAGTGTTTTACTGAAATTTTCACAATCCATTCCTGTCTGCATAAAAGCCTGGGCTCCATTATTAACGCTGGCAAGATTCCAGCTTGCAAGGGAATGATTAAAGTTGGGTGTTTCCTTAAGAATCTGATCTATTCTGGTAACCTTGGTCATATCCCAGTTTTCAAGGGAATGACTATAGGCCGTGCAGCCATGAATAGCATGGGCCATATTGCTAATTTTAGACGTATTCCAATTATTTAAGGATTGATTGAAACCGGAATCAAAATGGAACATAAAACGAATGTCTTCAAGACTTGAGGTATCCCAGTTATCCATGGGTTGATTATAGTTTGGACAAAGAGCAAACATCCATTTCATATCAGTTACATTGGAAACATTCCAGTTGTTCAATTTTTGGTTAAAAATCCCTCTTCCTGCAAACATAAAACTGAGATCAGTTGCTGACGACATATTCCAGCTATTAAAATAAGGAGGATTGAACTGATCGGGAATTGAAGTATTGATACTATCAAAGATAATAGAAAACATAAATCTGAATTTCTTAATCTTAGAAGTATTCCAGTTTTGCATGGAGCTTGCGCCTGTAAAGGTTTTTGCACCGTAAAACATATAAGAAGCATCTTCAACATTACTAAGATCTGGAATATCAGTTGCAGTGAGCTGAATCAGTTTACATTGGCTGAAAGCACTGTTCATTGTTGTCCATGCAATATTTCCCCATTGTTCTATTTCCAGTATTTTATCGGCGCTTCCGTTAATCTGCCAGACCGGAAAAATCTGATCCGGAAGTTGAACCTCCTGTACATCTCCAAATTTTATGTGTTGAAAAACTCCATTCCCGTTACTCACTTTTACTCTATATTTTGCATCATTCTTTTCTGCCATTGATGTACCGAAATCAATAAAAACCTGTTTTGTAGAGGTTATATTGGTAAGAGAACCATTGTGCTGGGGATAGTCTACCTCTTCCCAATAAATATCATAGTTTTCGCCAATTCCGGGAAACCATATCTGTTGGTCATTTGCCTGATAGGGTGCACTTACGGTGATAGGCTGTATTACAGTAGAGGCAGGTTTCCAGATAGTGATAAATTCATTCTGGGCTTTCACAATGAATATCAGCAGAATAAAAAAGCTTACCACAATTTTTTTGAATACCATATGGATGATTTTATAGTTATTTCTTAATGAATTTTGAAGAAACTGTTTTTTCTTTCATGATCAGTTGTATCATATAGTTTCCTTTTGGCAAAGAGCTTACATTGATCAGATCATTATTAGGATTTCCTTCCTTTACGAGTCTTCCGGCAACGTCGTAAATTTTATAACCATTCATACCAGCTAACCCTTCAATGTGAATATCTTCAACGGCCGGATTAGGGTAGAGCAGAGGTTTTTTATTCAGTTTCAGATCTGATGAAGACAATAAACAGCTTCCTACTGAGTCACCATTGATGACCCATCCTTTATTGATAAGAATATCTCTCTTGTCAGATACATTTGAGGCATATTTAAGTCCGGTTACCATACCTAATCCAACATTGTTTGCTGTATTGAAATTATCGGCCCAGCCCAGAAGTGTTTTACTGTAATTTTCACAATTAATACCTGTTATATTTAGAGCGCCATTACCATCGATAACAGAAGCTAAGTTCCAGTTTCCTAACGGTTGATTAAAACTTGAAGCACCGTTAAGAATCTGATCTATTTTTGTTACTTTAGTCATATCCCAGCTTTCTAAAGATTGATTGAAAGATGTGCATCCATGGAAGATATGCGCCATATTGGTAACCTTGGAAGTATTCCAGTTCAGTTGCTGATTAAAAACCGGGATCATATGAAACATGAAATGCATATCTTCAAGACTGGAAGTATCCCAGTTGTCCAGACGCTGATTGAAGCTAAGACATTGGCCAAACATCCAGCTCATATCCGTCACATTAGAGACGTCCCAGCTATTAAGAGTTTGGTTAAAGTGAGTTCTGTTTCCAAACATATAGCTTAGATTCGTAGCAGAGGACATATTCCAGCTATCAAAATAAGGTGGGTTAAACTGATCTGTCAGTGTAGCAGGCGTTACATCAAACAAAAGCGAAAACATAAAACTGAAATTCTGGATTTTTGAAGTATCCCAGTTCTGCATAGAGCTGGCACCTGTAAAACTTGTTGTACCGTAAAACATGAAAGACGCATCTGCCACATTAGTAAGATCAGGAATATCTTCTGCCGTAAGCACCATGAGTCTGCACAAACTAAATGCACTGTTCATAGCTGTCCATGAAATATTACCCCACTGTTCTATTTCTAATAATTTATCTGTACTTCCGTTGACCTGCCAGATGGGAAAGAGTTCGTCAGGAGTTAAGAAAACCTGGGGAGAACCAAATTTTATTTGTTTGAAAGAACCGTTGCCATTACTTACTTTTACTCTGTATTTTGCATCATTCCCATCTGCGATGGATGTTCCGAAATCAATGAGAACCTGCTTGGTAGAAGTAACGTTGGTAAGTGTACCATTGTGTTGGGGATATCCTACTTCCTCCCAATATATGTTATAATTTTCACCAATTCCGGGAAACCATATTTGCTGGAGGCTTGCCTGATAGGGCGCATCTACATTTACTGCTGGTATTGCAGTGGATGCCGGCTTCCAAATCGTAATGAATTCATTTTGTGCTTTCGCAACGAAAACCACCATTAGAAAAATGAGGGTAGGGATTTTTTTTAATAGCATATCTAGCGTTTATGATTATTTTTTGATGAATTTTAAGTTTTGAATATCTTCTTTTGAAGAAAGCTGTAAAATATAGCTTCCGGGAGCTAAAGCCTGAACATTGATCTGTTCATTCTCCAGATTTCCACTTAAAACAATTCTTCCGCTTAGGTCGATAATTTTAAAGTCTTTTGCACGGGAATTTTTTACATAAATAATATGGGTGGCAGGGTTCGGATATATGCTGAGATCACCTTTCACCTTTACATCAGAAGTCCCAAGGAAGGATTGACATTCTCCGTTATATGTATCTCCACTGATTGTCCAGCCTTTGTTGTTAATCAGATAGTTTCTGGCAGTTATTGCTGCATTATGGGAATAAGTAAGAGGTGAAACTGAAGATAGGTTAATATTATTTGGTGTCGAAGAATTCAGACTCCAGCCATACAGTATGCTGTCATAGTTCTGGCAGTTCAGTGCAGAATTTTTAAACATATTAGTGGCGTACAGTAAAGAACCCAGATTCCAGCTTCCTAAATTTTGATTAAAAACAATTGCATTACTGAACATGTTATTCATGTTTTTTACTAAAGCTACATTCCATTTTCCTATATTCTGATTGAATTTTTTAGCACCATTGAACATATCCTGCATCCATTGTACTTTTCTGGTATCCCAATTGGAAATATTGCTGTTAAAATTCTCAGCATTATTAAACATGCCACTCATAATGGTAGCATTGCCTGTATCCCATTGAGATAGATCTTGATTGAAAGTCTTTGCTCCATTAAACATATGATTCATTTCAATAATTTGTGAGGTATTCCAGCTTCCGAGTGGTTGATTGAAATTCATAGCATTGGAAAACATGAATTCTGCATCAAGATTACTAGACATATCCCAGTTTCCGATGGGTTGGTTAAACTGTGCAGCTCCACTAAACATAGCCGTAGTAGCAGTTACTTTGGAAGTGTCCCAGTTGGCCAGAGGCTGATTGAAAAGCTTTGCCACACTGAATGTTATCCCCATCATGGTAACATTGGACGTATTCCAGTCTCCAACCGGCTGATTGAATACAAAACACCCTGAAAATGTTCCCAGCAGCGTTGTTACATTGGAAATATTCCAGGTGTTGATACTGGAGTTTCCTACTAAGCTATAACAGCCTAAAAACATGTGGGACATATCAGTTACCTCTTTCAGATCAGGAATATCTGTTGCTGTAAAATCTAAAATTTTGCACGCCTGAAATGCCTGTTCCATAGAAGACCACTGAATATTTCCCCATTGTTCTATCAATTGTATTTTATGAACATCTCCTACAATTCCGTTATCATTAAACATATCCCAGTCGGCAAATCTTATCTGGTGAAAATTTCCGTTTCCGTTACTTACTTTTAACCGGTAAGTGGCATCTGATGGATTAGGGTTTTGAGGCACTCCGAAATCGATGAGGGTCTGATAAGCAGAAGTTACATTCGTTAAAGTGGCATTGTGAGAAGGGTAGCCTATTTCTTCCCAATAGATCTGATAATTTGTTCCTCTTCCGGGAAACCAGATTTGATTATTATTTGAGTTAACAGGAATTCCCGCATAAGGATAGGAAGGTGGGGCGAGGCTGGGTTTCCATACCGTGATGAACTCATTTTGAGCATTTGCAAAGAATATCAGCAAAAGAAAAATGAGTGTTTGGACTTTTCTTACAATCATGTTTATAGTTTTATGGTTATTAGTTTTTATTGTTATTTCTTAATAAATGGAAATGAATGAACCTTATTCTTTGTCAGGATCTGCAGAATATAATTTCCCGGAGTTAAAAGACTGACAGTAATTTCTTCGTATTTCAGATTATCTTTGGCAACAGTCCTTCCACTCATATCGGTTATAATATAGCTTACCGGATTCGGAATGTTTTTCAGATAAATATTTTCTTTCACAGGATTCGGATAGATGGAGGGCTGAGTGCTGATCTTCTTTTCAGAAGTTGAAAGTGTCTGGTTGCAAAGTCCGTTGTAAGTATCACCGGATATTGTCCAGCCTTTATTATTGGTTAAATAGTTTCTTGCAGCTACAGCATCAGCATGAGAATAGACCAATGGCGAGGCACTTGATAGATTAATGTTATTAGGCGTTGATGGGCTCTGGCTCCATCCGTAAAGCGTTTTGTCATAATTTAAACAACTCATTGCAGAATTGAGAAACATATCGGTAGCGGTTGTTAATGAACTCAGATTCCATCTTCCGATATCCTGATTAAAAGCTGTATCGTGGAACATTTCGTTCATATTGGTAACATTTCCCGTATTCCAGTTTTGAAGATCCTGATTAAAGTTTTCAGCATAATGAAACATATGTTCCATAGTTGTCACGTTTGCTGTATTCCATTCGCCGAGAGGCTGGTTGAATCCCGTTGTATCAAACATATAGGACATATCTGTAACATTGGAAGTATCCCAGCTTCCAATTGGCTGGTTAAACTGATAATCATCGCCAAACATATAATACATATCTGTAATGGTAGAGGTATTCCATGTATTGAAAGAGGAATTGCCGATCAGTGAAGTACATAAATAAAACATCTGGCGCATGCTGGTTGCCATGCTGAGGTCTGGTGCATCAGTAGCCGTCACATCCATATAGTCACAAAATACAAAAGCATTGTCAAAGCTTTTCCATTTTATATTTCCCCATTGGGCAATTTGAGTGATTTTTGAGCGGTCTGAAGCATTATAAGTGGGAATTAATGTATTGTCGAAGAATCTCACCTGATCAAAGCTTCCATTTCCGTCACTGATTTTGATTTTATAGCTTGCCTGGGCAGGAGATGGGTTTAATGGTGTTCCCAGATTGATAATAAATTCAGTAGTTGAAGTGACATTACTCATTATTCCATTGTGTTGAGGATATCCTACCTCTTCCCAGGATACTTGGAAGTTGATTCCCCGGCCGGGAAATTTAATGAGCTGTGCATTTTGGGTTTTCCAGATGGTGATGAACTCGTTTTGTGCCTTTGCCGGGAATATCAGCAAAAGAAAAATGAGCATTGGAATTTTTTTAAAAATCATGGTTATCGTTATTAGTTTTTTAAGGAATTATTTTTTGATGAATGGAAAGGAGTGAACCCTGTTTTTGGTAAAGATTTGCAGGATATAATTTCCCGGAGACAAAAGGCTGGCAGGAATTTTATCACTTTTCAGGCTTTCCTTAATAATCATTCTTCCACTCATATCGGTAATGATGTAACTTTCCGGATTGGGAATATTTTTCAGATAAATCATATCCGTTGCCGGATTAGGATAAATTTGAGGTTCATTACTAAGGTTATGATCTGATACACCCAGTTGAAGTTCGCAGCTGCCTAAACTATCACCCATAAAAACCCATCCTTTTGTGTTGAGAAGTAGATTTCTTGAAGGAGTTGCGGTACCGGAATAGACTAGGGCGGAAACATCACCAAGATTAATATTATCAGGAGTATTACTGTTATTAGACCATCCCATAAGTGTATTGCTGTAATTTACACAGTCTAATCCTGAAGAAGTAAGCATCGAGAAAGCAGTTGTTAAGGAGTTCAGATTCCATTTTTCTAAACTATGATTGTATGAAGTAGTTTCCTTTAACATTAGATCCATATTTGAAACCGTGCTGACATCCCAGTTTTCCAGATTATGAGAGAATTCATAACAGCGGTGCAGCATGTGCTCCATATTAACCACTTTAGCAGTATTCCAATTGCTTATATTCTGATTGAAATACGGGTCGAAATGAAACATAAAAGACATATCTGTAACGCTTCCTGTCTTCCAGGAAGTCATAGGCTCGTTATAGCTCACAGCTTCTGCAAACATATATGACATATTGCCTACTTTGGTTGTATCCCAGCTATTAATATTTTGATTAAAGTTCGTGGCTCCAAGAAATGTTCTGGACATATCGGTTACTTTTGAAGTATCCCAGTTATTGAGTGGCTGGTTGAATTGTACAGCAAAAGAAAATACACCACTAAGAGAGGCTACATTTGAAATGTTCCAGGTATTAAGAGATTGATTGAACTCTCTTGCACTATTGAACATATCAGCCATAGTAGTGAGAGACTCAGTATTCCAGTCCTGTAACGGCTGGTTAAACTTTTCTGCATTCATAAACATATACTGCATATTGGTCACTTTAGAGACATCCCAGGTTTTCAGAGGCTGATTGAAAAGTTTTGCATAATGAAACATACGGAACATATTGGTAACATTGGACGTGTTCCAGTTATCAATTGGAGAATTGAATTTTGTCTGAGAAAACAGTTCAGACATATCCTGTACAGATGAGGTATCCCAGCTGTTTATTGAATGATTGGAAGTAAAATTCTTTGCAGACCTGAACATTCCGGATAGATCAGTAACGTTGGACAGATCCGGTACATCTGAAGCGGTGAGTGTTATATCAGGACAAAATGCAAAGGCATTGTTCATTGTACTCCATTGAATGTCTCCCCATTGGGCGATTTCAAGTAATTTGTCAACACTTCCATTGTATTTCACTCCTGTAGAAGGAGCATATTCATTAGAAAGTATTCTGAAAGGACCATTTACATTACTTACTTTCACCCGGTAACTGGCCTGCATCGGATTAGGATGTAAGGATGTTCCGAAGTCTATTAAAACCTGTTTGGCAGAAGTAACATTAGTCATTGTTCCATGATGTGAGGGATAACCTACTTCTTCCCAGCTTATTGTAAAATTATTGCCAATAGCCGGAAACCAGATTTGATTGTTTACTGCAGGATAAGGGGCAGAAACAGAGATGGG
This sequence comes from Chryseobacterium viscerum, assembly GCF_025949665.1. Taxonomy (NCBI): domain Bacteria; kingdom Pseudomonadati; phylum Bacteroidota; class Flavobacteriia; order Flavobacteriales; family Weeksellaceae; genus Chryseobacterium; species Chryseobacterium viscerum. Next base: position 805,351 of record NZ_JAPDFT010000001.1, read on the forward strand.
AGCAGAACTTATAAAGCCAGGCTGCCAAACGGTGATGAATTCATTTTGTGCTTTTGAAAACTGGAATAATAGAATACATAAAGTAGAAAATAAGAGTTTTTTGTACATGTCATTAGTTTGTGAAATAAGCACTACTAAAATAGCAAAAAACTTAATATATTTTTAACTTAAATGTAAAGTTTATAGTAATTTATAAATTTTAATGAAATTATTTAAATAAAAAACTCTCCGAAATGGAGAGTTTACTTTATTCCTGAAGCATATTGTCACGTGTGTTTTTCTGAACTGCGATGGCCCCGAAGAGAGCGAGCAGAAAGGCAAAGGCATAAAAACCTTTTTCACTCGGTAGAATAGTTGCATTCCAAAGTCCAATGGCCAGTAATACAATAGATGATAATGTGGCAAACCAGCAGATTCCGTAATAAATATCGGTTACCTGAATATTTTCCAATCTGTCACGTACTGCTTTTTGTAGAGAAACAACGGCAAATAAGCCATAAAGAAGAATCGTGAAATAATATCCTTTTTCATTCAGCAGCATTTCAGCTCTTGCAAGACCAACGATAAAACCGATCATTCCTGCTCCCAATGCTACCCATGATGCTGCGACGAATGCATTCGATACTCTTTGTTTTTTCATAGTTTAATGTTTTATTTAAGAGGGCTAAGATATTCTTTTTTTATAAATATAAGCCTGATAGAGGGTAAATATGGGAAAAACACGGTAAAATACATTCATTATTTTTTAAGTTTTGGCTGAAGCCGGTTGATTTTATTCTATTATAAAACAGACTAAAGCCCGTTTCTGTTGAATGTTTATAAATCTGTCCATAATTCATAATTCATAATTTTCATTCTAGCCCCGATAGCAGCGGTTACCCCGGAACTTGCATTGAGGCCCTTCGGCTTCGCTCAGGGTGACAGTGCTGGCGTGAGGAGTATGAGCGGATAGCGGGAATTAGCTCCATAAAAAAACTCCCCAAAATTGGAGAGCTTGTTATTATTGAGTGATATATTCGTAATTATACTGAACGGAAAGACTTCCATCTGCTTCTTTTCCGACAACCTGAACCGGTAATCCGGAAGTGTTGTATTGTATAGTGTAGCTTACAGTTTGGCTTTGCTGCCATACTCCGTTATTTTTAAAGCTTATTTTCTCTACGAGATAATTATTTTTACTTAAAGTATATGCTCTTCCCATCATAATTTTCAGATACTTATTGATGTTGGTATAAGGGTTGAGTTTATCGTCATAAGAAAAATCACTTTTATTACTATAAGTTATAGCTCCTCCAAACGTTGAAGTTTCAGATGAAATATTATTTCCATTATAGGTATAAGTATCAATACCTGGGCTTGAGCAATCCGGAGTCTGGCAAAGGGTAGAAGAGATTACCTGTCCGTTTGTATTATAATTAAAGGTAACCGTTCTGTTGTAATTTGAATTAGTGTAGATGGCTTTAACGTTTGCCAGTTGATCCCCATTATAAGTGTACGCAGAATAATAATCTACAGTACCATCTGGTTTATAGTAAATCGTTTTTACAGGTTTTCCAGCATTATCATATTCGAAAGTTGATGCTCTCCCTTCTGAAATAGTTTTGATTAATTGTCTCTGAGTGTTATAACTCAATGTTGAAACAGTTGTTTGAGGATTAGAAGGATCGTCATAATAAACAGTTGTAACTTTACTCAGTAATAGCTGAGGCTGCTCGGAAGGATTATTAGTTCCATCATTATCATCATTGCTGCTGCAGCTGTTAAAGAATACCACAGAGCTCATCAGTCCCAGAAATAAGATTTTTTTCATGTTATTAATTTAGCTGACAAAAATACAGAATGATCTATATCCCTGCATAAAAAAATCCCACTATCTTAGAAATAGTGGGATAATATCATATTTTATTTAAATCTTAGTATCTGTAGTATTCCGGCTTGAATGGCCCTTTTACATCTACACCAATATATTCAGCCTGCTCAGGAGAAAGAGTTTCAAGCTCTACGCTTAATTTCTTAAGGTGTAAAGCAGCTACTTTCTCATCTAAGTGCTTAGGAAGCATGTATACTTCGTTTCCATAAGCAGCAGAGTTGTTCCATAATTCGATCTGAGCCAAAGTCTGGTTAGAGAAAGAATTAGACATTACGAAACTTGGGTGGCCTGTAGCACATCCTAAGTTCACCAATCTACCTTCTGCAAGGATGATTACTTCTTTTCCTTCGATAGTATAGATATCAACCTGAGGCTTCACTTCAGATTTAGTCTGACCGTAGTTTTTGTTCAACCAAGCCATATCGATTTCGTTGTCGAAGTGCCCGATGTTGCAAACGATAGCTTTATCTTTCATTTTAAGGAAATGTTCTCCTCTTACGATATTGAAGTTACCTGTTGTAGTGATGATGATATCAGCATTATCTACCACAGTGTCTAATCTTTTTACTTCATAACCGTCCATAGCAGCCTGAAGCGCACAGATTGGATCAATTTCCGTTACAGTAACGATAGAACCAGCTCCTCTGAATGAAGCAGCAGTACCTTTACCTACGTCTCCGTATCCGCAAACTACCACTCTTTTTCCGGCTAACATTACGTCTGTAGCTCTTCTTACTGCATCTACAGCAGATTCTTTACATCCGTATTTGTTGTCGAATTTAGATTTAGTTACTGAATCGTTTACGTTGATTGCAGGCATTACTAAAGTTCCGTTCTTCATTCTTTCGTACAGTCTGTGTACTCCGGTAGTGGTTTCTTCAGAAAGACCTTTGATATCTTTTGTAAATTCTGGGTATTTATCAAAAACCATGTTTGTTAAATCTCCACCATCATCCAAAATCATATTTAATGGCTTTCTGTCTTCACCAAAGAATAAAGTCTGCTCAATACACCAGTCAAATTCTTCTTCATTTAAACCTTTCCATGCATACACCGGAATTCCTGCAGCAGCAATAGCAGCAGCAGCGTGGTCCTGTGTAGAGAAAATATTACAAGATGACCAGGTAACTTCAGCTCCTAAAGCTACCAATGTCTCGATAAGCACAGCCGTTTGGATCGTCATGTGAAGACATCCTGCGATTCTTGCTCCTTTAAGTGGTTGAGATGGTCCGTATTCTTCACGGATAGACATCAAACCAGGCATTTCTGCTTCTGCAAGGGTAATTTCTTTTCTACCCCATTCTGCAAGGGAGATATCCTTAACTTTATAAGGAACGTATTGTGTTGTAGTACTCATATGTAATGAATATTTTTAAATTCAATTGATAACGAAAGGCAAAATTACGATTAATAATTAAGATATAAAAACGGCAGATCAAGTTCAGTTTTATGAGATTAAACATGATTTAATATTATTTAGTCTTAATATAAATAATTAATTTTAGCTGATAAATAAATATATTATGAATCAAAACCATACAGAAAAGAAGGCCAGGCCGGTTGCTCCAAAAGTAAAAGAACTGATCAATGCTTCTAAAAGCATCATTCTGGCTACTGTAGATGCAGAAGGGAATCCCAATTCAAGCTATGCTCCTTTCGTACAAGTAGATCAGACATTTTATATTCTGGTGTCTTTCATGGCAAAACATACTAAAAACCTTGCTGACGGAAGAAAAACATCCATCATGTTTATTGAAGATGAATCAGCTGCCAAACAGATTTACGCTCGTGAACGCTTAACTTTTGAGGCAGTAACTTCTCAGATTGAAAGAGATTCTGAAATATGGAATACTGTAATTGCTCAACTTAAAGAGACTCACGGAAAAGTAGTGGATGTCATTTCTGAAATGGGGGATTTTATTTTAATAGCCTTACAGCCTGTAAAAGGATCTTATGTAAACGGATTCGGAAGCGCCTATTTTGTAGATGCAAATCTTGAAATTGTAGAGCATAGAAATGATGTGAATCATCAGTCTAAATAATTAAAGCTGGGAGCTGGAAGAAGGAAGCTGGAGGTTGTAAAGATTAAGGAAACAAAGAATTAGTTTTTTTGAACAATTTTTTTAATTTAATCTGTAGTTTATTTTATAACGAATAGTACTTCCACCTTCCATCTCCCAGCTTCAAGCTTTTTTTAGTATTTTTGTCCAATAAAAAAAGAATGCCCCTTTACCGAGATTTTTCAGATGATAATGCCACCATCCTTGTTTGGAAGTATGATGAAAGTGAAGAGCTTGATATTCATCAACTTCTGGAACCGGAAAATGCCGAGAAGGTAAAAGATTATCATCCTAAAAAATTACTGGAAGTTTTGATGGTGCGGAAGCTCCTGAAAGGATTAAAGCCGGATTCTAAGATTTTATATAAAGAAAGAGAGCCTTTTCTTTCTCCTAACGATGCGGAAATTTCCATTACACATTCTTTTCCCTTCGCTGCCATTGCCATTTCTAAAAATAAAATAGGGATTGACGTCGAAAAGTTTAATCCTAAGATTTTAAGGGTGATTGATAAATTTACCTATGAGAATGAGCGCGGTTTTATTCCTGAAGATAAAGCAGATACTTTTTATACGATTATATGGAGTGTGAAGGAAAGTATGTACAAGATTCACCACTCAAAATATTGGTCTTTGAAGAAAAATTATGAAGTAAAACCTTTCGAGCTGAAGCATCTCCATAAAATAAGCTGCCGTGTTTATGATGATCAGTTTTCAGATGAATTTAAGGCCAGGGTAGAGTTTTTCGACGACTACTGCTTTACGATTGTGGAAGAGTAGAATCTGCTTCGTTTTTATATTTTTCGATCACTTTTCTCTGTTCTTTTGCAACATCATAGATCAGCTCCAGGATATCGTGGATGTTTTTAAGCTCCGTTAAATGGGATACTTTATCAGGATCTCTTCTGTCTACAATGTCATTTTCCTCAATCTCAGTTTTTCTTTTCAGAAGCATATCTTCAATGGATGAATCTTCCGGCTCAAGACGGCTTTCCATTTTCAATGTTTCATTGATGTCATTCCCGTTGAGAAGGGTAGAGGTTTGCTGCATTTCTGCTTCAATCTTTCGGCTCCAGCTTTCAGCATCTATTTCAGGATATTGTTCATTACTCTTGGAATATTGAGAAAGAGAAGCTGTATATGCTGTGATCAGATGTGATGTAGCTACAAATTGGTGAACAACTTCCAGCTTTTTCTGCTGGTTTTTAGGATCCGAAATCATTCTCTGGAAATTGTCGGAAAGGTTGGCTAAAGAAATGATCGCATTTTTTCGCTTTACTTTATAATCTTCAAGGTCAAAATTTCCCTGTAAGAATTTGGAAATTACACTCTGGAAATAGATAAGGTTGTCTGCCGCGGATTTCTTCATCAGATCCAGGTTTTGGGTGTGTTCCCAAACCGGCAGTACAATATAAGATACAGCAAAAGCAATGATTCCGGCAATCGCTGTATCAAAGATTCTGTCTTTAAAAATAATATTGACTTTCCCTGGATTCAAAAAATTAAAACTCAGGAAAACATAGATCGTCATGAATAATACTGCCCAGAAATATCTTCCTTTCAAAAAACTGAAACACATGATCATACTGACCAGCAGAATAGCAAATAAAACGCCGTTAATATGAACAAAATGCAGAATGGCATAAGCAATACTGGCCCCTGCAATGGTTCCATAGAGACGGAGAAGATTTCTCTGTTTCGTAATGGAGTAGGCCGGTTTTAAAATGGCGGTAATGGTAATTAATATCCAATATGTATGTCCCAGTCCCAGAAAATCGAACATCGAGAAAATATACCCCAGCAGCAAAGCTGTTGTAATTCTTATCGCATGGCGGAAATGGGAAGAGGATAAGGAAATGTTATTCCTTAGAACCTTAGCATTCAGTTTGGGTTCATTAGGCATGAATTTCCTAAGGTCTAATCCCGTGGATAAACTTTTCGCAAGTTTTATATTCTGAGAAAATACTTTATAAATTTCGTTGATTTCTTTCGTGATTTCATAGATACGCATCAGAATCTGGCGCAGGATCATGAAATTTTCCAGATTGTCAGAAGAAAGCTGCTTATTTCTGAGTTCGAAATAGTTATAATTAAGATTCTTTAATTCCAGTTCCAGATTCACCATAGGTTTTGCCCTTGTACCACTTTGCAGCGCGATTCCGATATTGGTAATCTCTTCTGCCAAAAGATTGAGATAATCATGAATATTAACCAGGATCATGCTGTCCTCAAAACTCTGTTGAAGCTTCTGATAATCACTTTCAGAGGTCATCAGCTTCTCATGAAGGTCCATGGAATTCAGAAACATCAGCATCAATAAACGGCTGGTTGTTGTAGATTCATTGACGATGGTTCTTGTTTTAAAAACCGTTTCTCTGGTGTCTTCCTGCAGGTTTTTTATCTCAATCTGCTTTGCAATAACCTGAGTGGTCAGTTTATTAAAATCCGGATTCTTCTGATAATAATTAGCTTTAATCTTTAAAAACTCGGCCAACTGAAGGTAGTTTTCCCCAATCATCTGGCTTGCCAGTTTATAAGGACGAATTGTGGTTACAATAAGGAAGATGAGAAGAAACCATATACAGCCACAAGCAAAAATCAGTAAACTTTTAAATATATTACTTCCCGTAAGATGACCGTCAATAAAGATGGCGAGTACAACAAGCGATAATGAACCTACTGCCGCCAATCTCTGACCGTAAACTCCGATCAGGGAGAAAAACATCCCAAATACGATGACTTCCAGAAGCACCAGTACTTTGATATTCATCACAAGGCTGGCAATAAGTGCAACAAAAACAAAACAGAATATTGCAAAAGTAAGGGCATTTCTTCTTCTGATGAAAGGGCCTGGCTGATCTGTAAGAGCTACAAAGCTGGTTCCGAGAGGAAAAAGAAAATATTCCTTCAGAATTCCGAAGTGGGCAAGGACTAAGCAAGGCAGAACAGTAGCTAATGTAATTCTGATAGCAGAATATACATACTGACTGGTTACAAATTTTTTTAATTCTGCCGAATAGTTCATACTACAAAAATAGTTATTGAATTTAAGAAAATTGCCATAAAAAAGAGACTTTTATAAACTTAAATATTATATTTTTTTAATGGCATGCCATTGTAGTGGTTTTAACATTTCAGCAGAACACTCATGTTCCACGAATTCTTATCTTAGCTTATCTCAATTCCTAAAACAGCAGGCTCATGAAAATCATCAGTAAAAATATCTTCTTCATTTTATTTTCTATTATCATTATAAGTTGCGGTTCGCAGAAGAAGGATAACTTTAATGCTAAGGAAATTTATAAATCCAGCAGTCTGGTTATTACCCAGATTTCACAAAATGCTTTTATCCATACTTCTTTTAAGCAGACGAATGATTTCGGAAATGTACCGTGTAATGGACTCATTGTAAAAGATAATAATGAAACCATTATTTTTGATACACCCACTAATGATAAAAGCTCAGAAGAATTGATACAATGGATCAATGAAAAACTTCATGCCAAAATCAATGCAGTGATTCCAACTCATTTTCATGATGATAGTTTAGGAGGATTGCTGGCGTTTCATAAAAAAAACATTCCTTCTTATTCATATGCTAAAACAATAGAACTAGCCAAAGAAAATCATTTCGTTGTTCCTGAAAACAGCTTTAATGATTCTGTTGTTTTGAAAATAGGAAATAAAGATGTTATTGCAAAATATTTTGGGGAAGGTCATACAAGAGATAATGCTGTTGGATATTTCCCAGGTGAAAATATTCTGTTTGGAGGTTGTTTGTTGAAAGAGCTTGAGGCAGGGAAGGGATATTTAGGGGATGCAAATGTCTCTGCGTGGTCAAATACCGTTGAAAAAATTAAAAAAGAATATCCTAACGCGAAGATTGTAGTTCCTGGACATGGAGATTATGGAGATAGGAGACTTCTTGATTATACTATTATATTATTTAAAGGTCAATAGTGAATTTTTGCTTTGCAAAGTGAATGGTGAATGATTGCAGCGTGTAAAAGAAATTGACAAGCGAAGCGGATTGACGATTCACAATTGATTATTTGAAGGTCAATAGTGAATTTTTGCTTCGTAAAGTGAATGGTGAATGGTTATAGCGTGTAAAAATTGACAAGCGAAGCGGATTGACGATTCACAATTGCCACAAAAAAAGCCTCATTTTACATGAGGCTTTTTATATAGCTGTAGCTTTTTTTAACGATCGTTATTGGATGTTTCTTCCCCGATATTCCAGGTAAGACCGAAACGAAGTGTGTTATCCAATGCACTGTTGATTTTTGACATGTTGATCAGGTAAGAAAGATCCAGCCCGAAAGAACGGTATCTTAAACCAACACCCGCTGTAGCAAACTGTCTTGCTCCCTGCTCTTCACTTTCATGGAAGTAACCTCCTCTTACAGAAAATGCATTATCATAAGAATATTCTAAAGCACCACTATACATGATACTGTTTTTGTTTTTGAAAGATTTTCCGATACCAGCCATTGGCCCTACATTCGGGATTTGATAAATAGGCTGTCTTGTATTGGGATCAATTCCTGCATACTCAGATCCGGGAACCAAAAGTTTTGAACCTTCTACAGAAATTCCAACTCGGTTCATATCATCCAGGTACATGTCATACCCAACCCCTAATCTTGCCATTGTAGGAAGATAAGATCTTGATTCTTCATTTCCTGTATAATCCAGTTTTGGACCTACGTTCTGAATAGCTAAACCTGCATTCACTTTACCATCATATCCTCCGATACTGGAGAATCTTGGCGAGGTATAGTATGCTGAAACGTCTACTGCAAAACTGTTAGCCGCTTTAAGTGTAGTGTCTGTGTTGAATCCTCCGGCTAAGTCTGAACGGATAAATCTACCGGTAACAGCACCCGAGAATGAATCGGAAAGCTTCAAAGCATAAGCAACGTCAATAGAGAATTCGTTTGGTTTTGATGTACCCATTGATGCAATTTCTGTACCTACCAACTGAGTCAGGTCTACCTGTCCCATGTTGAAATAATAGATACTTGCAGAGATTGTAGATCTTTCTTCCTGCCCCAGAAACTTATGGAACGAAGCATATAATAAGAATACATCATTGGTAAGTTTTCCCATGTAAGGCGTATAGTTAAGACCTACGGAAGAACTTGTTCTGCTGAAAGGATATTTAGCCGCATTCCAGAATTGTGAAAATGCATCCGGAGAGGTTACCACCCCTTGGTCTCCCATACCTCCCGATCTCGCATCAGGTGCAATTCTTAGGAAAGGGGCTCCGGTAAGAACTGGGTTTACTTTACCTAAATCTTGCGAATAGCCTAAAAAACCAGCACTCAAACCAAATCCTAAAAGCAGTTTAGTAGTTAAATTCATATGTTGTCTTTTATATATTATCAGTTTTTTGTTAATATTATTGTCTATGTATTATTTAATTATTTCAAAAGTACCATTTTTTCTACAGCTGTAGCACTTCCTTTGCATTTTTCTTGATTTTGACTTTTTGCAAATATCTTAAAAATATACGTACCTTTTGCTACTGTTGACCCAAAATCATCTCTTCCGTCCCATTCTATTGCCTGACGAGGGGTTCTAAAGCCCTGTAGGAACGGTTCTGCGACTACCGGCTGTGATAAAGTTCTTACCAATCTTCCGGTTATTGTATAAATTTGTACGTTCACATCCAGAATATCATCACAATTGTGTTCAAACTGAATATAGGTTTTATTTGTAAATGGATTTGGCCAGTTCAGCGGACGGTTGATCGTCAGGTGTTGGTCAGATTCATCCTTAACTTCAAAATTTAACGTAGCAGATGTAGAATTATTGTTTATATCCCAAACTTTAAATGTCAACTGGTGTTGCCCAATCGCTAAATTTCTGAAAGGATAGGTTACATTTCCTTTTTGGTAGTCGGCAAGACTTGGATTTAAACATCCATTTCCTTCTCCCGCAGAGTAAAAATCATTTAAAACAACAGTATTGATAATCTGCCCGTCCAGGTATGTTGTAATATCGTGACCTACCCCTGAACCTGTGGAATTGATTCCTGTGTCATCCGTAAGACAGGCAAGAAGCATTGGATTCTGGTTGGTAATTCCACCATCCGCAAAGTTGGTGTTATTCATATACAGCTTTACTTTTGGAGGCTGGCTGTCATTGATTCCATTAGGATTGATATCACCTACCTGTACTGCCTGGTTGTTGAAAACATCCGTTGCCTTGTTGTCTGCATAGGCTAAAATTCTTCCCTGGCCCACCGCATAGTTGATGTCTTTAGGAACATAGAATTCTGCAGTGAATACTCCGTTTACAGCGGTTCCGGCAGCTTTTACAATAGCACTTCCTTCCTCTGTATAGTCTAAAACCGGAGATAAAACACCGGTGTTATTTAATGTTTTCTTATTTAATCTCTTATCAAAAATATTGATGCTGACTCTCCCGTTGAAGGTATTGTTCAATGTTCCATTCGGATTATTGACGTGTCCTTTTATTTTCACAAAATCCAAACCTCTGATCAGTCCAGGAACCGGAGTTTCAATGTTGTCAATGGTAAGAAGTCTTTGCGGTCTGCTTAATTTCATAGCAGGGTCACCCAGAAAGTTTACCTTTAAATGGTTATTGTTTGGCCCCTTCTGTTTTTTAGCCAGTAAATGTGCATTACCTAACGAATTGAAATCGTCACTGGTTAATTTAAAAATATTCTGAGTAAATGTATTGGTGAAATCACGCCCGTAATCTACCCCAATAGCACGGCTGGAAGTAATCATTGCTGAGGCACCTCCCTGTTTCATTTTGATAAACTGTTCTCCTACAGAATTGGTTGCAGGCTCATCCCATAATGTAAATTCACATGTAATGGTAGAGACAAACGGAAATCTGCTGTATACATTAGAGAAATTATTGGCATTCTGAACCTCAGTAGTTGTTAATACTCTTTCCTGTGCCCAGCCGTTAATTCCTCCGTGTCCGAAATAAAACAGATATAAACTGTTTCCGATAGCATTGGAAATAGCCTGGTTTACCTGTGGATATCTTCGTCCTCCGGATGTACTCTGAGCGGTGAAGGCATCCATATATAATTTTTTAACATTATATTCTTTAAGTTCCGTCTGTCCCGGTTGTTCAAATATGCCGGCCAGAGAACTGTTCATTACATTATGAAACGGACCTCCTCCCTCGTCATTATCATCCACTACAAAGTCAAGTCTCATACGCCAGTCTCCGAACGGAGTGGACTGCCCCTGAAGGGAGTTGTAATAAGCCAGGGTTTTATTGATCATATCTCCGGCCTCGCTTGCATTCGCAGCCGGAATTCTACCCACGGGCAGATCCGGTAAATTGTTTTCAATTAATGATGTGGTCTGTGGCTTGGTCATTACAATATAATCATCCGTTACGAATGAGGATACGTAATCTGAAGACTGCTCACTCTGGTAGCTGGCAACAACGTTTGTATTGTTGGGAACCCTGTTTTTATAATCAAATGAAGCATCCCCCAGAATAAATACATATTGAAGTCTGCCAAGAGGAGTATTGAGCTTGCTGACAAAATCTCTTACAGCCGTAAGATCTTTACTTCCGCTGCCAAATTCTTCATAGATTTTATTGACGTCTACAATTTCTACTTTATAATTATGAGCGGTCTGATGATAGTTGGCAAGTCTCTGTGCCTGGCCCATCATTTCAGGAACCGTCAGAATCAGGTAATCTATATTTTGTAAAGCAGAAAGATTCTGATTGGAAATTCTCCCTACAAACTGCGGGCTGAAAGCTGCATCAGCACGGAAAGCTACAAATTCATTATTGAAATTCTGATCGGCAGCAGTATAAGCAAAGTTGAAAGCGCCGGCTCCGGCTTTATTCACTCTTCGGCTGGCATTGGTAATATCCGTTACATCCCATACCTGCTCTATATTAGCAGCATTGGTAATGCTGAATCCATAGTCTGTATTACTTCCACTTACAATTGAATAGTCCCTGAAGTTCATCTGTGAGCCATTGAAAGCCAGATTTTCTTTGTACTGAACTTCCGCATAATCAAAATAGAAAGTTCCGTTAGGGTTTTTAGAAATATCAGGATTCAAAACCATTGTAATCTGATTTCCGGTAAGATTGGAAAGCGTTCCGGAATAGGTTACAGGGTAGAAGGTATACTGATAAGATGAAGTATCTGTTGGGATCGTTTGTAGTGGATGCGGATTTAAATTATTGATCTTAAAATCAATCGTATTCTGTTGCGAATTATATGCTACCACCTGAGTTCTGTATCGTATAACATCTCCAGCCTGTATTGGTGAGTTGGTAGAAAATGTCAATGTTTTTTCATTGCTGAAAGGAGTGTCTTCCACCCATGTTCTGCCCACTTTCAACAAGTTTTTCTGATCCTTGTTGATCACCTGGTAATTGTCATATCTCGTAATCAGCTGGGCAGGAAGGTTTCCGTCAACAGTCGGAACTCTTTTCCCTGAACCTTTGTCAAAGTTGATATAGTAATAAGAAAAATCTTCATATATATTTTTGACATTATTACTTCTTTCGCTGAATCGGGTATCTTTTCTTTTAAAGCCATTTCCATTGGCAGTGTCGTAAAGGTTATATCCATCAGGACCCTGAGCGTAGAAAAGAGCATAATCATTATCGTTCCATACCCCGTCATCTTCACCTACAACCTGGATGGCATTCTCCTGCAAAGCTCCATATCGTGCATCCTGATTATATTCAGGAAGCAATATTCCTCCGTTTCCATAAATTCTGAAGTTTTTAGGATTTACAGAGCTGGGATTGATGCCGTTATCCTTTAAAAACTGTGCTGTAATTTTGAATACACCGGACTTATCGACTTTTATTTTGTAAAAGTTGCCGCTTGATAATGGGTTGGAAGTAGTTCCTATTTTATTAACAGTCCCTGTAGTATTTACAAATGAAGAGGCTTCTGAAACATTAAACGAAGATAATCTCTGAACGCGGCCTTTTACATTTTTAAACAAAGCAACACTGATGCTGGCATAGCTGTCTCCATCTAAATTATAATAAGAAACATCTGCTACATCATAATCAGGAAGTCTTCCTTTATCCAACTCAAATAAATCCTGAGCAGGAACGCTTTCCCAGACAAGGTCTGAAATTTTCAGCTGCTTTTCTCCGATTTTTTGCTTGGTTACTATAAAAACATTATTTTGGCTGAAAGAAAAACCCTCATTTTTGAAATTAGGAAGATTTAATTTTGTGTCGCCAAAATCCTGAATTTTTGAACCATTCCATTCTATGGTGTTCCTTTGGGCGTAAAGTGTTGATGCAAAAGCGATTAAAGATAGAAGCGTAATTTTTCGTCTCATGTTTACTATTGAAATTGCTAAATTACAAAATAAATGAAAATTTTAGAATTAAATTGCGATACAATAAAATTAAATTGTTAACGTTTTTCAAAAAAATCAAATGTTTACTTGATTTATTGAATAATTTATTTTTTCTTTGTACTTTGAAAATATTTATATCGACTATGAAAAAACTAAAGTTGTTTTCATTAATAGCATTAAGTTCTACACTTGCATTAACCAGCTGTGGCGGATCGGGAACCAGCAAAGGTGGCGGTACCAAAAAATTTGTCAGTAAAACGGGTTGGAAACCAAACGAAAAACAAGGTTGGTTTTTTGCAGGAAAGCAACAAAAGCAGAAGGGGTGGCCTGGAATGGTATATGTAGAAGGTGGAACTTTTACAATGGGATTAGTGAAAGATGATGTTATGCACGATTGGAATAACACACCTCGCAGAATGCAGGTAAGTTCATTCTTTATCGGAGAAACAGAAATTACTAACTACGAATACCGCGAATACCTTACATGGTTGAAGTATGTATTCCCACCAAGTGATCCTAGTTTTAAGGAAATCTATAACGGTGCTTTACCGGATACCTTATTATGGGACAACAAATTAGCAAGAAACGATTATAATGAAACGTATCTGCGTTCTCCGGAATTTGATTATTATCCGGTGGTAGGAGTTTCCTGGACTCAGGCAAACAGATACTGTGAATGGCTGACAGACAGAGCGAATGAAAAAGCTTTGATGCAGTCTGGTATTATTGCCAAAGATTTGTATATCAACGAATCCAACAACCAGGGAGGAACTGCATTCAACATGGATAAATTCAAATCGAATGATCCTGAAATGCAAGGATATATCAATGAAAAAAGAATGCAGCAAAAAACTGGTATGAAAACCACAAACCAGAGATTGCTTGCAGCTAACAGAGCTCCAAATTCTGCAATGGTACAGAAGTTCAGACTTCCTACCGAAGTTGAATGGGAATATGCAGCTCTTGGTATGGCAAAAACCAGAGAATATAACCAATACCTAGGTAAAAAACCTGAAATCGAAAGATTAAGAGGTACCAAAGGAAGAGACAGAGGAATGTTCCTTGAAAACTTCAAAATGGGTAAAGGTGACTATTCAGGGATCTCAGGATGGAAGAATGATGGTTCTGCACAGACTTCTGATGTAAGAAAGTATCCTTCTAACGACCTTGGGGTATATGGTATGTTCGGAAACGTTTCAGAATGGACTGCGGATGTTTACAGACCAATCATTGATGAAGATTACAGCGATTTCAACTACTATAGAGGAAATATGCCTCAGGCTATTGTAAGAAATGGTGACGGAACTTATAAAATGATCGACGAAGGTACTATCAAATATGATACTTTGGCTGACGGAAGATTAGTTTATAAAGGACTTCCTGGACAATTTGAAAGACAAACTATCGCTGATTACAGAAACTACAGAGATGGTGACAGACAGTCTTCTTTAGAGTATTACAGAGCTTCTGATTCTGCTGCAGGATTCGATATGTACAATGCTCCTAAACAAAGCTTTGTTGTAGACGGAGCTGGTAGAGTGAAATTACAGAAAGATACCAAAGACAGAACTTCAGCAGTTTCTAACGAGGTTAGAGTTGTAAAAGGAGGTTCTTGGCAGGATACAGCATATTGGCTGGATCCGGGACAAAGAAGATATAAAAATCAAAACAGAGCTTATGGTTGGGTAGGATTCCGTGTTGCACAGGATTCAAGAACTAACGATAAGGGTAGAACTAGAAGATAATATTTATCAAAAAATACTTATAAAAAACCTTCCGGACTTTCGGAAGGTTTTTTTATTTTTGGATCATGAAATCGCTTCGGTTAAAAAGTCTAAAATACTTATAGAGATTTGGCGATTGCATGTGACTTCTTTTAAAAAAATATATATTTCCACATGAATATAGAACAGTTTTATCCTTTATTTCTGCAGGCCGCAAAAGTGACCATTGATAGCAGAAAAATAGCAGAGAATGATATTTTCTTTGCCTTTTCCGGTGAAAATTTCAATGCAGCTACATTAGCGGAAAAAGCCATAGATGATGGAGCTTTGGCAGTAATTGTTGAACTTCCGGAATTCGAAAACAGAGATAAAAATATTTTCTATGTTCCGTCTACCCTTGAGTTTTTACAGCAGCTGTCTATCTATCACAGAAGCAAACTTAGTATTCCTTTTATCGGGCTTACAGGAAGCAATGGGAAGACAACTACCAAAGAATTGATTCATGCTGTCCTTTCAGAAAAATACAATGTGCAGTATACATTTGGAAACCTGAATAACCATATCGGAGTTCCTTTGACAATCCTTTCCATTAAACCGGAACATGAAATGGCTGTGATTGAAATGGGAGCTAATCATCAGAAAGAAATTGAATTCCTTTGTACCATCGCTCAACCTGATTTTGGATATATTACCAATTTTGGGAAAGCTCATTTAGAAGGATTCGGAGGTTTTGAAGGTGTGATTAAAGGAAAGTCTGAGCTTTATGACTATCTTAAAAACAATAACAGAACTATTCTTGTTAATGAAAATGATCCTATCCAGACTGAGAAAACTGAAAACTATTCACCTAAGATTACTTTTGGAAAAGTGACATCGGATTACAATTTTGAATCTTTTTCAGAAGAACATTTTGTAGGGTTGGCATATCAGGGAGTAAAGGCTGTTTCAAAACTCACTGGTGAATATAATTTTACCAATCTTTGCGCAGCGGCAAGCCTGGGACTTCATTTCGGAATCAGTTTTGAAAAAATAAAACATGCTCTGGAATTGTATACGCCTACCAATATGAGATCTCAGGTTGTGAAAAAAGAGGGGAGGACTTTGGTTCTGGATACTTACAATGCCAATCCAAGCTCTATGACGGCTTCGTTGAATAACTTTATCAGTTTTGAAGGCAGTAAGACTATTATTATTGGTGATATGCTGGAATTGGGTGATGAAAGTGAGAAAGAACATCAGAACATTTTAAAGCTGGCTCAGGATCTTCATTTCAACGAGATTATCACTGTTGGAAAACATTTTAAAGAGGTTAATTCTTCAGACCTTGCTTTTGAAAATACAGCAGTCCTGATAGAATATTTAAAACAGAATAAAATTCAATCTGAAAATATATTGTTGAAAGGTTCCAGGGGGATTGCTCTGGAAAAACTAATCGACTTTGTATAATACAAAAAAAAGGAGGTTGAATGTTGTTGAATAATAACTACTTCCAGCCTCCTTCTTCCAGCTTCTGACCTTTAAGCTTCCAGCTTCTTTATATCCCAGAATTCTTTTACGATCAGTATAATATTTTTAAAGGTACTTGGGAAAACTTCATTTTCAATTTCTGATGTCGTTTTCCAGGCAACTTCAGTAATGCCTTCTTCTATTTGCGGTTTGGAAGTATCCTCTCCGTCAAAGTTCATTTCAAACCAATGGGTGCATTTTAGGATCTTTTCTCCGTTTCTTTCTACATAAATATGGTAGGTGGTATTGATGAATTTTATGAGTTCAACATCACTCAGCCCGGTTTCTTCTTCTATTTCCCGTACTGCAGACTCCTCTCTGGATTCTCCTTTTTCCATCTTACCTTTTGGAAGATCCCATTTGCCAAGTCTTTTAATAAAAAGAACTTTCCCTTCAGGATTATTCACAAGGCCTCCCGCTGCTTCTATAATTCTGAAAAGCTTTTGAAATTCCTGCCATATTTCATCCAAATTCTCTCCATATACATTAAGTTCCTGTACAGAAGTATTCTCCAGAAGGTCTAATGCTATTTCTAAAGTTGTGAAACTTTCATACCGAATTTCTTTTTCAAGATTTTCAGGATGTTTAGACACCAATAATTTTTTTTCGTTCACAAAAACTTTATACATCTTATATAGTAGATTTTAGAATTGATTATCAGTGATTTGTTATTTTTCAAAACAATAAAAAATGACTTTTTAATTATTTTTTACTACAATCACTCACAAATATATAAAATTGTAATAGAAATTAAACATTAAACAGAGGCATATTTTACGTATTTATGATGGAGCATAGAAAGTAAATTCCCTTATTGACGCTCTCTTTCTTGGCTATTTACATAGAAACTGTCAGGAATTGTTTTTAAAGGCTTTTAAGCTTTAAGATTATATTTCAAAAGTATGTTTTAGTGGTGTCTTTGTAGACAAATTTTTATAATTTTGTTATTGTGATAAACGGATACCTGCCATTCTTTGTCTGATTGCCGGATGATCAGAAAATTATGTAATAAATAAAATATTGACTATCAGTTTGGAGTATTTATGCACAAAAACTTTATACATTTGTAAGAGTTAAGAATTTAATTATAAAAAATAAGAAATGAATTTAGAAGGACGAAAGATTATTGTCAATAAATCATCTAAAGAACTTACCGAGTTGCTGAAATCACCTGAAAATTACAAAGATTTTATGCCGGATGGTCTTCAAAAATTTGAAACAAGAGATAACGGATTTAAATTCGGATTACAGGGAATGCCGGAAATTGCGTTAAAAATAGATGAAGTGGATGACCAAAAAGCTGTTTTAAGATCTGCAAGTTCAAGTTTGGACTTCACTTTAACAGCAACTTTAAACCCGATTAATGATAACCAGACTGAAGTTCAGATGTTATTTGAAGGGAAATTCAATCCATTCATCAAAATGATGGTAGAAAAGCCATTACAGAACTTTATCAATACGCTTACCGATAAAATCGAAGCTTATAAATAATAAAAAAACCTTCATTTTTGAAGGTTTTTTTTTATTTTAATGTAGTTTTATGCTATGGCTCCAGAAGAGTGGTCAGAAGAACTTCCTGTAGCAGATGAAAGTACATTCACCTCATTATTGAGCTTTAGAACTCCCATAAAAGCAAAGATCAGAGCTTCCTTATAATCAATAATTTCTTTTTTAGGGATAATCACTTCAGCTTGTGTTTTTGATCTTATTTTTTCAATTAAAAATGAATTGTAAGCGCCTCCTCCAGTAATAAGGATATTCTTTATGTTATTTTTATTGATGACATTGGCGATCTGCTGGGCGGTATGCTCTGTAAAAGTTGCCAGGGCATCTAAGATTTCAATATTTTTAAGAGCTGGAAATATATGTTCATGGCACCATTCGATTCCCAAAGATTTTGGGTGTGAATTCTGGTAAAAATCTAAAGCATTAAGATCGTTCAGTAAAGTTTCATTGATTTTTCCTTTTTGGGCAAGCTCTCCGTTTTCATCAAAACTTTTGTTGATGTGCTGAGCCAGATGATTCAATACAATATTCACCGGTGCTATATCAAAAGCGATTCTTTTTCCATCTGACTGTAAAGAGATATTGGAAAACCCGCCAAGGTTTAAACAGGCGTTGTATTCTGAAAAAAGTAATTCATCACCTATAGGAACCAATGGAGCTCCATTTCCTTTCATCAGGACATCCTGACTTCTGAAATCATAGATAACGGGTAATCCGGTTTCCAGTTTTATCGCTCTGCCATCACCTATCTGAAGTGTAAATTTTCGATTAGGCTGATGGAAAATCGTATGACCATGAGAGGCAATCAAATTGATGTTTTCGAGTTGATGCTTATGAATGAATTCTTTAACCTGCCGGCCAAGATAAAAACCATATTCGGAATTCAGTTCCAATAAATCTTCCGCAGAAAGATGAATGGAGTGTCTAAGCTTATTTTCCCAATCCTCAGCATAGGGGATTGTTTCGGCTTTCAGGATCTGAAAAGACCATTTGTCTTGTTTCTCAAATTCTGCGAGACAGATATCCAAACCGTCCAGACTTGTCCCGGACATCAGTCCAATAGCCAGAGCTTTCATTATTTTGGGGATTATTTTTTATTCTCAGAAATTCTCTTTGAACTGAAATCTCCTGAGTTGTTATAGAAAGTATATTCTGAAAAGTCATCCTTTGCAGTCATCCCATTGGCTCCTACCAGTGTAGAGCCGTCTTCCATGGTAACATATACTGTATCTTTAGTGTAGATTCTGTTCTTTTTTTGGTCCCAATAAATACTCTGCATTGCAAATCTCTGCCCTTCATTGGTTTTTATTCTTACATCACCTTTGGCTTCGTAGAATTTTTTATATTCAAAAATACGTGCGTATTTCGCGGTAATCCTTCCCGGAACTTTAGGTTTCTTTTTATCAAAAAACTCAATATCAATTCCTTTTCTGGCTACTACATAAGGGCTGTCAATCAGCTCATATTTTTCAATGATGGGAGCTTTGGCTTTTAAAGTGACAAAGCCGGAGTCACGCTGTATAATATTGGCGTTGTTGATGATCTGTGAAGGGAAATTTTTGCTTTGGCTGCCATTTCTTTTGGTAAGATCTTCTTCACAGGATGTCAATATAAAAAATATAGCACAACTAAAAAGGCATGCTATATTTTTATATGATATTTTTTTTGAAAAATTCATTCTAGTTATAAAGAGTCTTTCTGAACCATTTATCAGCAAAATTAAAGCCGATTTTCAGGTTGATGAAATTCTGGTTGATCAGGTTGTTTTTAAGAGTTCCTCTTTTACCTACTTCCAGACCTATTTCCAGACCACTCATTCTTGTGATACTACTTGTTTTGAATGGAAGCATTACTCCGGCAGAAATACCGAATTTGTTAATGCTTGTCCCTTCCAGTTTAAGGTTTCCTCTTTCATAGAAAGCTCCGTATCTGTAGATTACCCTTGAGAAGTAGTTTCTGAAGTTATTATAGTTAGGAAGGTACCATCCACCGGCAGAAACTCTGTAAGTATCCTGAAAGTCGAAAGTTTTACCAAAATAAGCAATATCTTCTCCTTTTTTATAATCCACCTGTCCTGATAGGAACCAATGGTTTTCACTTCCATATCCAACCCCTACGGATGCCTGTAATGGAAGAAGGTTTTTAGATTTTGTTTCTTGCTGATCTATGATGGTTTCATATACCTTAGTGGTTTCCTGAGCATCAGAGTATCTGTAAGTACTGTTGGTATACTCAGTAGTCATATTACTGGTGTTACCAAAAGTAGCGGTAGCTCCTACTGTAAACTTCTTGTCAGTACGGGTATTTAAAGTCTGGTAGCTTGTACCCAGTGTAAAATTAAAGTTTCTGACTCTGTTTTTAGTCTGATAACCATTCACATATTCACCAGCATAACTGCCTGTAGCAGGGTTGTATGCACGGAATTCATTAAGGTCATTAAGGTCACCAAAATAAAGGTTTGCTCTTGCTCCTACAGAAAGTTCCTGATTAATTTTATAAGAAACAGCAACCTGTGCCGCATTCAATGTTCCGCTTCCTTTAAAGTTATTTTTATACATTGGAGTTCCATCTGCAGCGAATTGTTCATTTACGATATCGTAGCTTTTAGAACTGTATGGCTGATAAGAGATCCCCATTTTCACTTTAGATGATAATGGAAATGCAAGTGAAATATTGGAAAGATACGTAGAATGCTTTGTAGATTTCATATCGTTATAATTCGATTTGAAATAATTGTTTTCGTTGGTAGCTTCCAGTTTGATACTCGTAAGTTCAAAATTGGCATTGTTTGCTGGGTTGGCAAAATTGAAACTACTGGTAAAATCACTTATAAAAGCAGTTGATATACCTCCCATAGAAGTAGTCTCGATCGTATTATCATATTTCACATCCCCAATTCCATAAGTTGCATAAGGAGAGTTACTTAAACTCTGTGCATTAAGAAAATATCCAACTGATATGAATGATACTACAAAGATTTTTTTCATTCTTTATTTTTAAAATAATGCGCAAATATCTTAAATATTAATGAATTGTAAAAATTATATGTGGTTAAAGTTTGTTAAGGGCTTTTCTTTAAAAGAAAAATGCAATTTTTCTGCAATAAAAATATCAATTCTGTTTTACAAAAAAGACTGCCCTATGATGAACAGTCTTAGTTTTATATGTAGTATATTTTGTTATTATTTTACCTGAAGAACAGAACGGCTGTGGCTAAAACACTCAAAGCTGAATTTCCCATGATATTTACCCATTCCTGAAGTTCCTACCCCTCCGAAAGGTAAATAATGTGAACCCACATGAATAATGGCACTATTGATCTCAGCATCTCCGCTTGTGGTATGATTTAAAACATAATCTGCCAGCTCCTGATCTTCTGTGAAAACGTATAATGCTAAAGGTTTTGGACGGTTATTGATTTCCTCCAAAGTTTCTTCAATATCATTATACGTCATGATAGGAAGTATGGGACCGAAGATCTCCTGCTGCATTACCTGATCATTCCAGGTAACATTATCCATTACAGTTGCTTCAAAATGACGTGTTTCAAGGTCATAATTTCCTCCGTAGATTACTTTTTCCGGAGCTGCTTCCAGATAACCTGCAAGATGTTTAATTTGATTTTGGCTCACAATTTTCCCGATTTTTCCTAATGACTGGCCGTCATAAGTGGCATTTAAATGAGCTTTAAACTTTTCAATAAAGTCATCTTTTATAGATTCGTGGATATAAATATAGTCCGGAGCAACACAAGTTTGCCCACAGTTAATCCATTTTCCGTAAGATATTCTTGCTACTGCTTTATCCAGATCTGCATCTTTATGAACAATCGTAGGAGATTTACCTCCAAGTTCCAGAGTCACCGGAATCAATTGTTCTGCAGCGGCTTTCATCACAATTTTGCCAACATTCGGACTTCCTGTAAAGAAAATATAATCAAAAGGCAGGCTTAATAGCAACGTGTTTTCTTCAATAGCGCCCTGAATGACCGATACATAAGATTCATCAAAAGATTCTTTTACAATATTTTCAAGAACCTGGGCAACATGAGGCGTATTTTCAGAAGGTTTTATAATGGCTGTGTTTCCTGAGATTAAAGCTCCGATAAGAGGACTGAATGTTAATTGAACAGGGTAGTTGAAAGGTCCGATAATATAAGTAACTCCATAAGGTTCATACATTATTTTGCTCACCACTTCAGCTCCCGATGGATGCGGTTTTGAAGGTACAGATGTAGATTTTGCCCACTCATCAATATTTTCCAGCAAGTAATCCAGTTCACTGATGACAATTTGAATTTCCACATATTCTGCTTCCTTTCTGCTTTTCCCCAGATCAATAGATAAGGCTTCACAAAGGTCATCCGTATGTTGCAAAAAAACTTCACGGAATTTTCTTAATTGTGCTTTTCGGAATTCAATATCTTTTGTTTGATTGGTTTTGAAAAAGGCTTTCTGCTGTTGAAATATTCCTCTGATTTTTTGTTCCAGGTTTGTATCCATTGGTTTAATATTTTAATATTTGAAATTGGTGTGAAATGGTAATGAATTTACGAAAAATTTCACTCGGTAAATTTATTGTTTAAAATTAAATTGTGTGAAATATAAATTTAAGTTTTATTCTAATCTTATGATTGATATTTCCTATAATAGAACTAGGAGTGTTGCTCTTTTGAAATTTGTAGTCTGTAGTTTTATACATTTTAAGCAGACTTAATTTTATAAATTGAAATAAGATTTTTTATCTTTGAAACATGAATTGGGAGAACATCGCCGGACAGACAAATCTGAAAAAACTTCTTAAAGAAAGCATTGCCGAAAACAGAGTGAGCCATGCCCAGCTTTTTGTAGGAAAAGAGGGATACGGAACATTACCTATGGTTTTGGCCTATGCAAAAGAGATTCTAAATCGTGAAAATGAACATGCTGCAGCAAAAGTAGAACATCTCAATCACCTGGATCTGCATTTCAGCTTTCCTGTTTTTACGGACAATAGAAATTCTTTAAGCAAGAATAAATTTGATGAATTCAGAGAAATGATCATGGCTTCTCCTTATGCGAGTTATGATGACTGGACTGCTTTTTTAGAGTCTGAAAACAAACAGCTGTTTATTTCAGCAGATGAAATTGATGACCAGAACCAGAAGTTTTCTTTGAAAAGTTTTGAAGGAGGAACCAAAATTCTTATTGTCTGGAGAGCTGATAAAATGAATACCGCGGCTTCAAACAAATTTTTGAAATTTTTAGAAGAACCTCCGGCTAAAACAATTATCCTTCTTACTGCAGAAAGTACCAATGATATTCTTCCTACTATTCTTTCCAGAACACAGATTGTAGAAATCCCGAGAATACATGATGAAGATATTGAGAACCATCTCAAAAAGAACTTTTCTGTTTCAGAAGAAAAAGTGAAAGAGATTGTTCATGAAGCGCAGGGAGATCTTAATGATGCTGTAAAACTGCTGAACTCCGGAGATAAAACCAATGAATTTGAAAAACTCTTTGTGCAGTGGGTGAGAGACGCCTTTATGGTAAAAAAGAAGCCTGAATATTTAAGAAGTATAATTCTTTGGGCCAGAGAAATTGCAGGATGGAACCGGGAAAAGCAGAAAAATTTCCTGAATTACTGTTCCGAAATCTTTAGACTTGCACTACTTCAGAATTATCAGTCTGAGAATCTGGTATATAAAAAGATAGATGCAAACGGATTCAACTGGACAGGGTTTTCAAAATTCATCAGCGGAGCCAATATTGAGAGTATCTTAGAAGAAATAAATGCAGCCGACCTGCATCTGACCCGAAACGGAAATCCTAAAATTGTATGGACAGATCTTGGGATAAAACTATCAAGATATATTCACAAAAGCATATAAATAAAACTCCGGCAGCAATACCGGAGTTTTTGTTTTTCATTTTTTTTAAGCTTAAAATTTTTAAAGAAATAAAAGGATTTATTGTAACGAGTTATCTGAACTTTAAATAAACCGAGCAATTACTGAGGTTTTTTGCCGGAAACAGAGGCTTTTTTATTAGTCCTGTACTATATTATAGAGATCATCTTTTATTTACAATAAATTAAATCTATATTAAAAAATCAATCAATCGTTTGATTTTATATAAAACTTGTGTAAATTTGCGCCCTGAAAAATGAACACTAGCATGATTTCAAAAGAAGAAAATATATTATTTGCAGCCGAGAAGCTTTTTGCCGAAAAGGGGTTTGAAGGAACTTCCACCAGGGAAATTGCAAAGGAGGCTAATGTAAACATCTCTATGATCTCATATTATTTTGGCTCTAAGGAAAAACTTTATGAGAAATTAGTGGAATACAGAATGAATGAAGGTCAGTTTTTTTCAAAAGATCTTTTGGGACGAACCGATATCAATGAATGGCAGAAAATTGAAAAAGTAATTGATCAGTTTTCTAATAAAATCAGAACTCAAAAATGCTTTTACAGGATTATGCAGAGAGAGCAGCTGCATACTCAGAATCCTCAGATTGTAGAATTTTTGAAGCAAATCAAAATGGGATTTCTTTCTATGTATTCACAAATATTGGAAAGTGGTCTTAAAAATGGAATTTTCACCAAAAAACCTCCTATTTATCTGCTTCATTCCACAGTAAGCGGAACTTTATTCTATGCTTTCAACGCGAAAGAAATGTATAAAGAATTCCTGAATGAAACAGAAGATGAGGCAGCTTTTGATGAAAGATACTATACAGAACTTAATAGACACATTAAATACTTACTAAAAGACCTTTTAGGTTATGAAGAGAATAAATAACTCAGTGATTGCATTATCACTATTCGTAGGAATAGCAAATGCAAATGCTCAGGAGAAAAAAACACTTTCTCTTGACGAAGCTGTGCAGCTGGGAATCCAGAACAGCAAGAATCTCAAGATCGATGCAGCCAAGATCGAAGAGGCTACAGCTGATCTTTTGGAAGCTAAAAACAGACAGTTGCCGGAATTAAAAGTATCAGGCAGCTATATGTATCTTCCGATAAAACCCAATGTAGATATCAAACTTCCGGGTGTTTCAGGAGCAGGAGGCCCCGAAGTACATCAGGTGCTTTATGGTTCAGCTAATCTTAGTGTTCCGATTTACAGCGGCGGCCGAATCAAATATGGTATTCAGTCGGCTAAATATTTGGTAGAAGCTTCCAAATTAAGCACTGAGAACGATAAAATTGCTATTGCTTATAACGTAGCTCAGGCTTATAATAATTTGTTTAAAGCTAACCAATCAATCAAAGTTTTTGAAGAAAACCTTGCTGCTTCTCAAAAAAGAGATGAAACTTTCCTTAAAATGGAAAACAATGGTCTGATTGCAAGAAATGACAGATTAAAAGCAAACCTTCAGACTTCAAATATTGAACTTCAGCTATTGGAAGCTAAGAACAATTATAATATTGCCAACATCAATATGGATTTGTTATTAGGCATTCCTGAGACTACAGAGTTAGAAGTGGATGAAAACTATATTGAAGAAGGTTCAGATGTGAAACCGGTTGATTTTTATGTAACTGAAGCCAGAGAAAACCGTAAAGATTTACAGGCTTTAGCACAACAGAGAAAAGCGGCAGAGCTGGGATCAAAGGCTGCAAAAGCTGAAAACCTTCCTTCTATTGCATTTACCGGAGGTTATGTAGCTGCAGATATTCCTAAATTTCTTACCGTATACAATGCTATCAATGTAGGAATTGGGGTTTCTTATAACTTATCCAATCTTTGGAAAGAAAATTCTTCATTGAGACAATCGCAGGCAAGAGAAAAACAGCTTGCTGCTACAGATGAACTATTGAATGACAACATTAAGCTTGATGTGAACAGAGAATATCAGAATACAGACTATTCAAAAAAGAGAATTACTGTTTTCGAAAAATCTGCTGAGCAGGCTAATGAAAATTACAGAATCACAAAAAATAAATACGATAACGGTCTTGCAACCATGACAGAATTACTGGATGCAGACGCAGCGCAGATCGCAGCAAACGTAGGTGTGATCAATGCTAAGGCAGATGCAGCATTAGCATACAGAAAACTATTACAGACAACAGGAACTTTAACAATTAAATAATCAGATCGAAACCAAAATGGAAAATAATAATACACAGGCAGCTGAACCTAAAAAGAAAAAAAGTTTAGTTTTTCCTATCATTTTAGCGGCAGTAGTAATCGGAGGAGGAATCTATGGTTACAGAGCCTTTACTTACGGACAGTATCATGAAGAGACTGACGATGCTCAGATCGCTTCCAATATGGCACCGGTAATTTCTAAAATCTCAGGATATGTAGCTCAGGTAAAAGTAAAAGACAACCAGTTTGTAAAGAAAGGAGATACCTTGGTGATTTTGGATAACAGAGATCAGAAAATGGCACTTGATCAGGCTCAGGCAGCATTATCAACTGCTAAAAGCAATATTTCAAATGCAGAAGCTACTACTACAGCGACTTCTAAAAATATCGGCTCTTCCGAAGCGGCAGTAGTAACTGCTAATGCTCAGATAGAAGCTGCAAAAGTAAACGTTTGGAAAACTTCTCAGGATTTGAAGAGATATGCTAATCTTGTAAAAGATCATTCTATTACAGAACAACAATACGAGCAGGCTTTAGCTGCAAAACAATCTGCAGACAGACAATTACAGGTTTTAGTTGACCAGAGAAATCAAATTGCTCAGCAAACCCATATTGCTTCTTCTCAGACCGCAGCAAGCTCACAACAAATTAGTGTCGCAGGATCTGTTGCCAAACAAAGAGAAGTAGATGTAGAAAATGCAAAACTGAATTTATCTTATACTGTAATCCTTGCCCCTGAAGACGGATATGTAGGAAAAGTACCTACACAGGCAGGCCAGTATCTGCAGGCGGGAGCACAGTTGTTTGCTTTGGTTAAAAACGACCAGAAATGGGTAGTGGCCAACTATAAGGAAACACAGGTAGACAAAATGGTAGAAGGACAGAAGGTGAAAATTGAGATTGATGCTTTCCCTGATCAGGAATTTGAAGGAGTGGTAAGCTCATTCTCGCCGGCTACAGGAGCTACTTTCTCCATTCTTCCTCCGGATAATGCAAGTGGTAACTTCGTAAAAGTAGTTCAGAGACTTCCTGTAAAAATCGATTTTGTAAATCTTGATAAGAATATTGCCAAAAGATTGAGAACAGGAATGAACGTGAAGGCAGAGGTCGCTTTGAAATAGTATTCATGTACTTACGTAAAATGTATTCATGGTGAATTGAAAATCATTAATACATCCTACATTTTACATTAATACAAATATTCGAATAAAAATTATGCAAGATTCATTAGTAGAATATGGAGCGCGGAGAGTAATCATTACGATTACGGCTATCCTTTGTGCCCTTCTTGAAATTGTAGACTCCACGATTGTCAATGTTGCCTTGAATGAAATGAAGGGGAATCTTGGATCTACACTTTCTGAAGTGGGATGGGTAATCACGGCTTATGCCATTGGTAACGTAATTATAGTACCAATGACGAGCTGGCTTTCCCAGCAGTTTGGGCGTAGAAATTACTTTGCGGCATCCATCATTATATTTACCATATTTTCATTTTTATGTGGAAATGCGACCAATATCTGGGAACTTGTGTTCTTCAGACTGATGCAGGGAATCGGTGGGGGAGCCTTATTGGTAACTTCACAGACGATTATTACGGAATCTTATCCGATTGAAAAAAGAAGTATGGCACAGGCCATTTATGGTTTGGGAGTAATCATTGGTCCTACCTTAGGTCCGCCTCTTGGAGGGTATATCGTTGATAACTTCAGCTGGCCATATATTTTCTATATTAATATTCCGATTGGAATTGCAGCAACCTTGATGACACTGCAGTTTGTAAGAAGTCCGAAATATGCAGAAAAACGCAAAGTTTCGGATGTAGACTGGATTGGAATTGGTTTACTGGCAGTAACGGTAGGTTCATTACAGTTCATTCTGGAAAGAGGACATGAGGAAGACTGGTTTGCCAGTGGGATGATTGTAGCATTTACAGTAGCTGCTGTTCTAGGATTTATATTATTCCTTTGGAGGGAGCTTACTTTTAAATACCCAATTGTTGAGCTCAGGGTACTTAAAAACAGTAATCTGAGAATCGGAACAATGATGTCATTCGTGCTTGGATTTGGGCTTTATGGTTCTACGTTCATCGTTCCATTGTATACCCAGAGTATTTTGGGATGGACGGCACTTCAGTCAGGAGCTTTGATGATTCCGGCTGCTTTAACGACAGCTTTCATGATGCCTATTATTGGGAGATTACTTGCAAAAGGAGCAAAACAGCAGATCCTGGTTTCTTTAGGATTGTTCATCTTCTTTGTCTATAGTTTCTGGGGATATAAAATTTTGACACCAGATACCAGTAAAGATGCGTTTTTCTGGATGCTGATCGTAAGAGGAGCAGGTTTAGGACTCCTGTTTATTCCAATCACGTCCTTATCATTAAGTACATTGAAAGGGCAGGAGATTGGTCAGGGAGCAGCATTTACCGGGATGATGAGACAGCTTGGAGGATCTTTCGGGATTGCAGCCATCACAACTTTTATTGCCAATGCAGGCCAGAAGTATAGGAATAGCCTGATTTCTCATCTTGACGAAAACAGTTTTGATGTCCAGCAAAGACTGGCAGCTCTTAAAGCAAGTTTTGTAGCGAAGGGAATGACACCAGATGCAGCAATGAATGCCGCCTATAAAATGCTTGATATGTCTGTTACCAAACAGGCAACAGTACTCTCTTATATGGATGTCTTTCTTTACCTCGGGGTAATATTCCTGGTATGTATTCCGTTTATCTTACTTGTAAAAGAAAGAAAGAGCAAAGAAAAAATAGATTTGAGTGAAGCCATGCACTAAATTTTAATTAAAAACCTTCGATATTCTCGAAGGTTTTTTTTATCCATTTCTGTTGTAAAATAATATTAGGCAGTAACTTTCAATTTTAATTTTGTTAAATAAAAAATAATATCACTTATTGGAGAGTTTAATTATTTTTTCTAGCTTTACACGAACAAATGAAAAAATATGAATAGATTCCCTTACCCCTCAAACCTTTTTCAAAAAGGAATTTTTCCAATAGAATACCGAATTTTTATCTGAATATCAATTGATCGGGAGCTGTCTTTTACTTTGTTTTTATATCGAATAAAGACGATGTTCTTATTTCCGAAAGCTTTATAAAATACTGCCTTTCGTTTCATTATTTAACTAAACCATGATCTCAGCATACTTACAAAATATTAAATATGAATCAAATACAATTACCGGAAACCTATTTGGCATTATCAGACTTCCGAAAGCATGATATCTTTCTTCCTGAAATGAATCAGGCTCAGATTATCTCAGATTTCTTTCCCGGAACCTTTACAGAACTTACCCAGCGTCTGTCTGATATTACAGGAGCTTTTTATGGCGGAATGCTCAAGCAGATTGGCAGACTTTACGGAGCCGATGCAATTGAGCAGCTTTCCAGTACTTTTATGTATGATCTCGGATCCAGAATGACACTGAGAAATCTTGAAATAAAACCTAATCTGCAGCCTGGTATTCCGGCTGTAGCCAAAATATTGATAGGAGCAATTTTTACATCCAGTCCCGAATATAATTTTGAATTTAAAGAATTAAATGAACACAAATGTGAACTGCTGATCAAAGGAGTAGACCGTTACCATAAAATCACGCAGAGCCTGCAGATTGCAGGTCTGTTGAAATGGCCTGTCATAAAACCTTTTTTACAGGGAGTTTGCGATACAATGGGACTGGATGTTTTACTAGACATAAAAGTACTGAAACTTGATCCGGACAGTTCATGCTGCTATCATGTCATGGTCTCTGAGAAATAGGATAATTATCAATGATCTCGTTGATTATACAGATTCCGCAGACCTTATTGTAATGAATTTTTATCTCAAAATATGAATAAAAGCGGACTTTAGTCCGCTTTTTCTGTAAATGAATGTCTAATGGCTTTAGCCAAAACCAATAAAGTATCTAGTACTTTAACTATAACCTTATCAAAAATATCAGCAGTATTCAATTTTATCGGAGATAAAATCCTTGTGTTTTATGACACATCCATACAAACTTTTCGCGCCTTTGTGTACACTCACAAAATATTTTATTCAATCTTCTCTATCCATTCAATACCGCTGATATCAATCAGTTTCAGCGCGTGAATTTCACTTTTCTGAAGAATATCATCAATATCCAGAGTTACATCAGCCTTTGCTCCCAGAGGAATCACCAGGCTGTATTTCCCCGGTTTTATTTTGGTTGCATAATGATTCTGTATATCTTTTTTAGGAAAATTAGAAAGCTCTTTATGATCCAGTGCTTTTAAAATATTTCCATTTTTGTCCAGAATGTGGATGCCTATCAGGAAAGAGCCATAAACATCGGCACCTTCCGTTCTGTACACTTCAAATTTTAAATCCGAATTATCATGGGAAATATTTGAAATTTCCAGTTTCGGTTTTACCGATTTATTATGAAGGGTTCCCCATACACCTCCATGAAAATACTGATTGGTAAAAAGGGTCAGACTGAATATGATGAGTGATCCGGCCAATACAAGAACTTTTGCTTGTGAGACAGGCAAACTTCCCGAACCAAGCCACTGGAACCATCTTTTTTGAGAAAAACTTTTGTTATTCTTCATGAAATAATAATCCATTGAATAAGGACCGCTTCCGGTAAGAAACAGCACAAATCCGCCTGAAATTCCTAAGACTCCTATCTGCCATTCATCAAGACAGGTTGTTCCCAGCCAGCCGGAACCCAAAAGAATCCCGAGGGCAAGACCGAAGATGCCGATACTCATAAGCCGTGTAAATAACCCGAGAATAATGAATAATCCCACAATAGCTTCAATAATAGTGAAAATCATCATGGATTGCTGTAAAGCATCAGGATGGGTAACCAGATATTCGATAATAGGCTTTATGCCAAGTGCATTCGGTAAAAAATGATTGAATTTTTCCCCTATATATCCCTGTTCATCAGGAATAAGTTTATTTTCGAGGATAAGCCTGCGCCAGAAGGCTGAAAAGTAAGTCCATCCGATGACCATTCGGAGAGATAAAGTATATAATCCGGCCATGTCCGAAGACTGGCTGTTTAGGGTATGTTTCATTGAAAATTAATATTGTATTATAAAAAACTGATTTTTTAATTGGGGTAAAAAAATTAAACCAGATTAAGCTTCAGTCTTTTAAATAGAATATATTTTGGAGGGCTGCTTCCTGTAGAATGCCCTGAGTATTCATTGAAGAAAATCTTCTTTTCAGCAGAATTTTTTGCAATGGAATAAAAATTGGAAAAAGAATCTTTGTATTGCTCCCGAATTTTAGCTTTTGATACTGAAACTCTTGTGGAAACAGATGCTGTATCGCAGCTGGAAGAAAGTGACGAGGTTGTCTTTACCTTATTCAGCCCGCTGATGTACTGAATATCAAAAATATCAAGAACATTTCTTTTTACAGAACACGGTGATAATGAAAACACCAAAACAAGCATCATAATGACAGCTTTATAGGTTTTCATATGGAGTCCTGAATTGGGCATAATTACAAAACTACACTTTATTTCAATGTTAGCTTAATAAATTGTAAAAAATCCTCCTGCTGATCTACAAATAGGTAATGAGAACAGTTGTCAATAAGCTTGAAATTTTTCTTCCCGACAATATTTTTAAGATTATTCAGCTGTTTTTCTGAAAATATTCCATCATTTTTACCATACACAGCAAAAATGGAAATTCCTTTTTTTCGGATATTTTTTAAAACAGATGTATTATCCAGATTGTTAAGAGGTTCATTTTTATAAAATTTAAGAGGCGAATCAGAATTTCTGATGTTGTTTTTATAAAATTCACTCGCTTTGTATTCGTTTCTCAGCATTTCACTTTCGGGAGTAGGATTGGGCATATCGAAGAAATTGAGTTTACCGGCCATTTCATAGCATCTTTTTCTATAGGCTGCAGAATTTTTGTCCAGACTTTCTATTTCTGAAATCTCTTTGAGCTGGGAAGGATCGTTCTTAAAATGTTCTTTAGCCTGTTTCAAAATATGATTGTAGGTTTCCTGCTGGGTAAATAAAGCTCCGGCAAGAGTCAGTGTATTTACTTTTTCAGGAAACTGTGAAGTGAAAAGAGTCCCGATAATTCCACCGAAGCTGTGGGCAAGAATATTTGCTTTTTTGAGATGATAAGTTGTGTAAATTCCTTTTAAATCCTCAAAACTTTCTTTAAAAGTCATGGTAGCATTTTCATCTTTTGAACGGCCTTCCCCACGCCTGTCGTATACAATTACGTAAAATCCTTTATCGGCAAGTTTTTGAGCTGTGGTTCCTTCAAATAAAGTAGCATTTCCGCTGGGTCCTCCATGAATAAAAATAACAGGAATATTTTTTGGATTTCCATAGGCTTTAGAATATAAGTTTTGGGCATTTATGGCCATGGAATATATACTAAAGATGAAAGAAAACAATGACTTCATGATGTAGTTTTTGAGCCCTCTAAACTACTGAATATTCTCTGAGTAGAAGAAATTAAATGGAATTATGATTAAATTTAAAAATTGAAATCACTGCTGACGGACAGTTGTCACAGTTCCGGTTTATCTTTACATCCTGAAAGTTTACTTAAAACAGCAAAATATGGAAACCAATAATTTTGACATCATCATAAAACGTTCTTTAGAAATCAGAGAAAAGTATCATCAGCTGGAAATAAAAAGCAACGGAACCCAATGGACATTGGAAGAGGATGCTCTTGCTTATCTTACGGATGCGGGACTAGTAGGGAGAAATGTAATGTCTCATGAGAAAACATGGCTGAAAAAAGATGCAGCGGAAGAATTGGAACATAAATTAGCAGAAAATATCTGGTGGTTGATCATCCTGGCAGACCGCACGGGAATTGATATTAAAGAAGCCCTGGAACAATTTTTAACGAAAACAGAAAACATATTCTAATGAGTTATTGTTTAGCAATAGAAGGCATGCAGCCTGAAAGCAGAAAAGAACTGCACAAAAATTACCATGACAATTATTATGGGTTTCCCATTCATGATGATAATGAGTTGTTTGGAAGACTGATTCTGGAAATCAACCAGGCAGGACTAAGCTGGGAAACCGTCCTGAAAAAAGAAGACAGTTTCAGAAAAGCATATGACCATTTTGATATCCGGAAAATAGCAGCCTATACAGAAGAAGACCGCGAAAGACTGCTAGGTGATCCGGGAATTATCAGAAATAAACTAAAGGTAAATGCAGCGATTGAAAATGCTAAAACGATTATAGAGCTTCAGAAAGAATTCGGATCATTTGAAAAATGGCTGGAACATCATCATCCTAAAACCCTGGAGGAATGGATGAAGGTATTCAAAAAAACATTCAAATTCACAGGCGGAGAAATCGTAAACGAATTTCTTATGAGTACCGGATATCTGAAAGGAGCTCATCATGAAAGCTGCCCGATACATTCAAAAATTTTGGCTCAAAAGCCTTTGTGGAAGGAAAATTTGAATAAGTAATAAACTTAGATTCCTACGGAATGACAAGTAGAAGTGTTTGACATTATTTACACACTCTGTCATTCCGTAGGAATCCAGCTTGCAAAATTCAGAATAAGAAAACGAAGCTCAATCCGGTTCACTAAGGTTTTAAATTTAGGCTAAAGCCAATTTGATTTTATACTCTATCTGAACGGGCTAAAGCCCGTTCCTATTGAATTGGTAAGATCATTGTGCCTATCTTCGCTGAGTGCTGTGTTTTCAAAGTTATTTTTTTAGCTTTGCGAGCATCGCGTTGCAATTTTACTTCATACTTCTCACAGAAACATCCGGTTTTTCACCTTGAGGAACAATGAAAATAGCATTATCGCTGATGGTATCTCCCGGATCGAAATAATAGCTACCGGTTACAGGAATTGTACTACTTACAAATTTTCCGGATTTGTCATAGGCAGAATAGGTAACATTGATCATCTGAGCTTTCATTTTTAACTCTATTTTTTTAGAAGTCAGTCTTGCTCCGGTTGCATTAATGCAGTCTAATTCTACGAGGCCGATATTGCTTACAATTTGAGGAAAAGCAGATAATCTGATATTGTAGCCCTTATCCGAAGTGTTTTTTACGGATGCAGAAACTTTATAGCGGTCATAAGATTTTCCACCAGATTCTACACTTTCTTTATTGAGGATATTAAAGGTAACCGCCATTCCGTTGATATCAATGGTTTGGCCGTCAGAAATTTTCTGTGCATTCAGAAGATTTCCTAAAAAAGTGAATGCTGTAAGAGTTAGAAAAAAAGTAATGTTTTTCATAGAAGTTATTTTGAAATTTAATGTGAATTAAATTTACGCAAAAAATAATCCGTTAAAATTCTTTAACCCAAAATCTTTTTATTCCTTATCCATAATCTGTTTATGTTCATTTCCCCATTTTTCAAACTCCAGAATAATAGGTTTTAGTTTATACCCGATTTCTGTAAGTTCATATTCTACCCGCGGTGGAACTTCTGCATAGACAGTTCTGGTAATAATTTTGTCTTCTTCCAATCGGCGGAGCTGAAGAGTAAGCATGCGTTCGGTAATATTCTGAAGCTTCTTTCTAAGTTCCCCGAATCTCATTTTCCCACTAATCAGATAACAGCAGATTGCCAATGCCCATTGCCCTCCGATAATGTTGGATGCATAGATTTCCGGACATTCATCAGCAAGTGCTTTCTTATTGGCAAAATTAGTGGAGGTTTCCTTTATTTTAGTCATTACTTACATTTTTTATAGTACCATACAATAGGTTGCTAATGTACGAAATGTAAGTTATGTGTAGTAATTTTGTCATAGAAATTTAAACATAATGAAGACCTTAGTAATTGTTACACACCCTGATATTGAAAAATCAGCAATTAATAAAAAATGGATTGATGAATTGAAAAAATACCCGGAAAAATATACGGTTCATCAATTATATGAAGCATATCCCGATGGGAAAATTAATGTGGCACAGGAACAAAAAATGATGGAATCTTATGACAAGATCGTATTTCAGTTTCCCTTTTACTGGTTCAGCAGTCCGCCGCTTTTAAAACAATGGCTGGATGAGGTGGTTTTATATGGCTGGGCATATGGAAGCAACAGTGGTTTCAAGCTGGCAGGAAAGAAAATGTCACTGGCTGTTACTGCTGGAATAGATGAAGAAGGATACTCCACGGCCGGAGAATATAAATACACGATGAAAGAGCTTTTCAGGCCTTATGAACTGACTTTTGATTATATAAAAGCAGATTATAAAGAACCTTTCGTTTATTACGGAATTGAAAGAGATTCTTCTGATGAATGGATCAATAGAAGTGTTCCGATGTATCTGGAGTTTTTGGATAATTTATAACAATATAAAAAGTAAGGTTGAACTCTTGATTAAAATGAGTTCAACTTACTTTTGGATGTATTCAAAAGTCTCCACATTCCAATCCTGAACATATTTCTTTATGGTATTACTGTCAATATTAAAGGGAACATCCTGATATTTCCAGCCTTTTGAAGGTATTTTTAAATCTATAAGATAGTTCTCAATAGAATAGATGTCAAGTATTGCCGAATTATCAGGTTTTATAGAATCAAAAATGACCAGGAATTTATCTCCTTTCTGATAAGAGAAATTATCCGTTTTAGAATAGGTAATACCATTAACATTATATTTGTAATCTATTCCTACACCATTATTGTTTTTATGATGCCAGTCTGAGGTGGCTTCTCCGATAGTATATTTAGGACTTTTGAGTATGTTATTGATTCCTAAATTAGTACTAATTAACCAAAATATAATCAGTCCTAAAGTGAGTATCAAAATAATAATATGAAATTTTTCTGAGATCAATTTCTTCATGTTCTATCAATATACTTTTCATTAAACTTTTGCAGATCTACTGCCTGTTCCTGGAAATATTCTTTAAACTTATATGAAAGATTTTGATCTTTAAATTTCATAATAGTGTACCCGCTGTCAAAAGCAATAATTTCTAAAATACTTTTCTGAATTGAAAAATAATTAGGTTTCCACACATTTGTATCTTCAGCAGATAAATTAGAAATTAATGAAGTATCTGGCTCAATATTATTTGGAACAGCTGATATTATCCCCCAAATAATTTGGGGGCTGCTCTTATAAAGTTGTTCAAATTGCTGATGATTTAAAATAAAAAAATATTGATCATAATTAATAGGGATTGGCTGACCATTAGGCATAAATTCTAGATCAGTCAAAATCCATTTATAAATAATCAGATCATCCCATATAGGTTTTAAAATTTCCCGAAGATTTGTATGGAATTTTACCTTCTTTGTACTTCTGATAATCCAGTTCATTTATTCATTATTTAAAAAAACTTACCCAACTGTTGGCGTATCCTCTTCTTTCAGTATTTTCTTCTCTTTCATCGTAAGCATCATTCTTTCATATTTGTACTTTTCCCAGTCGAATCCATTGAGGAAATCAAGAGCAGCCTGAAAACCTCTGTTGAAAAGCTCTACCTTTTCGTCTCTTTTCATAAAGAAATTCAGCCAGCTGCTGGTACCGCAATTGACACTCTGTATGCTGTACAAACGATAGAAAGTATGTTTCGTAAGGAAGGTTTTGTCATTAAAACCTTTCAACGTACTGATGATATTTCCGGCATAGCTGAAAGGTGTTTTAAGGATTTCTGCACTGCTTTTTCCTTTTTCTGAAAGAATAGCAGAGTCACTCGTCAGCTGCACTCCGAAAAGAGGCATTCTCGGATAAAAAACTTCATCGGCATGAAACAGGTCAATAGGAAAGTTGGAAATACTGCCTCCATCAATGAAAACCCCGGCAGGGTTGATATCTTCAGGTTTGGTATTCATCCAATATCTCCAGGCATACTTTACGGAACTGTCGTTTTTATTGATTTGTTTCTGAAAAGGTTCAAAGAAAAAAGGAACGGCCATAGATGCTCTTACAAACTCAGCCGGACTGATGTGCTTCAGTTCCTCTTCAGACCAGTAGAGATTGGCCATCGTAGGAAGCTCCACCTTAATTTTAGCATTGATATCGGTGGTAATGACCACATATTCAGATTTGAGAAGGTAAAACGGATTGTTTTTATAATAATCATTATTGAGAGCACTTTCATAGAAAATTCTATATCGGGTCGGATCAATATGTTCCTTATTTTTGATTTTAATATTTTCAATACTCTGTATTGCCATCATATAATATTCATGCCCGTTTCCATATCGGTAGCTGAGGTTGAGATCCCGTTCTTTCTGAATAAATTTTTCGTTGAGGTGGGCCACCGTTTTTATTCCAAATTGATCCAGTGCATTTTGCATGGTATTCTGAAAAACATTTCCGGGGTTGAGGCCGCTGTTTTCTTTTCTGAAATTGTTATATAGCTTTTGAATGCAGAAAAAGAGAATGACAGCCGGAATCAGAGGAATCAGAAACATCAGTTTGGCATTCAGTATAGTGTTTGAAGAAGCCAGAAAAGGAATACTGATCAGGATTATGAAAAGGATCGCAGCAATAATGGCATTGATCTTAAAAAAATCCTTATTGTTAAGCATCGCATGAAGAGTAGTTTTTACATAGGTTTTCCCATCCATAAAATCGGAAAAATCCCAGCTGAAAAGGATTTCTTTGATAAGCTCACTTTTGGGCTCTTCTTTGGTTTTACAGGCTGCAATGAGCATGGTATTAATGGCTCCGGCACTCGTTCCGGCTACTTTCAGAAAACGCACACCGAATATTTCCAGGCCGTAAAGATAACCTACCAATGCACTTCCCCAGACACCACCACCTTCCTGTACAAATTCTACATACTGATTCCCAGACTGATCCAGGAGATCAGAGAATTCTTTGGCGGATATATTCTCATGCAAAGCAGCCAGTTTTTCTTTGGAGGCCTGCGAAAGAGAAGAATCTTCCAGAACTTTGTTAAGGTTTTCAGTAGTCATGGTATTTTGTTTTGATGGTGTAGTCATTGTGATCTGAGGTGAAGCAATCTCTGATCTAAAATAGTCAACTAGGTTATATTGTATCGGAGATAAAATCTTTGCGCCTTAAAACATATATCATTTTGTATTCTTATGCGCCTTTGCGTTCGTAAAAATGAATTACCATTGTTTTCTCCTTACATAAATAAATGTACTGATCATAACTGTAGCCATAGCTCCCAGTGTTATAAAATATCCGTATTTGTGATGCAGTTCAGGCATATTATCGAAATTCATCCCATAAACCCCAGCAATAAAGGTAATAGGTAAGAAGTAAATAGAATAGATAGCCAGAACTTTCATAACCTGGTTGGCCTTTTGATCCGAAAGTGCCAGGAACATTGAAATAAGGTTGGTGATCTGAATATTCAAATGATCAAAATCCGCCACTACATCTTTATGTTTATCCTTTAAATCAACAATTTCGGAATCCTGTAAATTCAATAATTTAAATTTATCAATCGCATCCGTAGAAATCACCAGTACCCGTGAATTTAATCCTGATTTTCTTTTCAGTTTATAAAGACGGCGGATCTGGTTTGTATGATTCGTATTTTTAAGGAAAATCTCATTCTCTATATTGTCCATAGTCTCGAACAGGCTTAAAGATTCATCATCAAAACTTTTCATGATCAATATAGCAATCATTAACGTTATCTGGTGAGGATTAAGATCTTCCTGAATCAAAGAAACTTTCTTCTTGACTTCGGTGATGCTTCTGGTTTTCATCCTGTGGATGGTGATAATGGTATTTTCCACCAGAAAAATCCCGATCTTGGTGCTGATATCACTGATGGTATTCAGATTCTTTCTTTCCAGCTCTGTGCTCTCACGAAGGAGAAAGAATTTGACATTTCCGTCTTCTTCATATTTGGGAAGGTGATTGGGATCCATGGTATCTTCCAGAAGAAGATTATTGATTTCATATCTTTCATGAAGGAATTTCAGGTCTTCTGCTGTAGGAGCCTCTACATCTACCCATTCACACTGGGAGGTTCTGTATATCGTATCAATTGGCATAAAGTAAAAATACTAATATTTTGAAAAACTATGTGTTAAATAAGTTTTATCTTTGCCAAAATTAAAAAACTATATGATTAAAAGTACAATAAAAGGTGTGGGATTTTATGTTCCAGATAACGTTGTTACAAATGATGATTTAGCAAAACTAATGACTACCAATGACGAATGGATTACGGAAAGAACGGGTATCAAAGAAAGGAGACACAGAAAAAACAGGAATGATGCTCAGGAAACCACTGCTTATTTAGCATTTAAAGCCTCAGAAAAAGCCATTCAGAATGCTGGTCTTACCTCAAAAGACATTGATTTTATTGTTTTTGCAACCCTCTCTCCGGATTACTATTTCCCGGGAAGCGGGGTATTGCTTCAGGATATGCTGGGATGTGATACCATTGGAGCATTGGACGTGAGAAATCAATGTTCAGGATTTGTATATTCTATGAGCGTTGCCAATGCATTTATTAAATCAGGTACTTATAAAAATATCCTTGTTGTTGGAGCAGAAATTCACTCTTTCGGATTAGATTTTTCTGACGAAGGCAGAGGGGTTTCTGTTATTTTCGGAGATGGAGCAGGAGCGGTTGTACTTTCAGCTTCAGAAGATGAAAATTCAGGTGATATTTTAGCAGTAAATATGCATTCTGAAGGGAAATATGCAGATGAACTTTGTACTCAGTTCCCGGGGTCAAAATTCGGATGGAGTGACAGAATGAGAAAAGAACCTGAAAATGTAACCAACAAAGAGGTATATCCGATCATGAACGGTAACTTCGTGTTCAAACATGCGGTAACAAGGTTCCCGGAGACTATGATGGAAGCATTGAACAAAGCAGGAAAAACAGTTGAAGATCTTGATATGTTTATTCCACATCAGGCGAACCTTAGAATTGCTCAGTTTGTACAGGAAAAATTCGGATTACCGAACGAAAAGATCTTTAACAATATTCAGAAATACGGAAACACGACCGCAGCTTCTATCCCTATTGCTTTAAGTGAAGCGATTGAACAAGGGAAAATCAAAAGAGGAGACTTGGTCCTTCTTTCAGCTTTCGGAAGCGGATTTACATGGGGAAGTGTTCTGTTTGAATACTAAATGAAGAGAATAAATCGCTTGTTATATCTTATAAAATAGAAGGAGAGCTTTATTTTCACTTATATTACAACTGAAGACGTGAAAATTCCCCTCCTTTGGAGAGGTGTCAAAAATTCAAAGAATTTTTGACGGGTGGTTTGCCATTCCTGCTCACCAAACAAAATAAAACCGCAGAACTGAAGTTCTGCGGTTTTTTACTTTATGTATTCCTAATTAAAGGCTTTTCAATAATTTTTCGGTGTCAGAAGAATCCTGCCCTGTGCTTTTTGCAAGCTCAATAGACTTTTCAGCCCAGGTTTTTGCATTTTTCTTGTCTCCAATTTTATTGTAAAGATTGGCCAGAGTATCTGTATTGGCAAAGTTCTGATCTTTCTTTACAGATTCCTGTGCCCATGCAATTGCTTTTTCAAGAGATGATTTATTGCTTACGTTTTCAAAGAAGTTCCAAGCAAGAGAATTCAGCTCTTCAGAACCTGCCGCAGAATAGTCTTTGTATAAATCAAGGATCAGTTTTTCATACTCAGGAATATCTTTATTCTTTAAAGCTCTGTTGGCTTTCATTCTTTTTAAGATCTTGTCAGCCTCTTCTTTGCTTAAGAATTTCTGAGTTTCAGACATGAAGTAGTTGTCGTCCCATTTTTTTGTATCTGCGTTATATGCTTTTTTGGAAACTGTATTCAGCTTGATGTTTTTGTCAAACTTTTCATACTTATCTTCTGGGAAGAATTTAATGATATCCGCTTTCTTATCCTGGAAAATTTTGTACAGAGGGCTGTCTGTAGTTTGAACTCCTGAAAGAAGCATTTGAACATCTTCCTGATCTAAACTTGGTTTCTGCTGGAAATAACGGTTAAGTACTTTACCGGCAAACTCAGCATCATTATACATGGTAAGTCCTGCAAGGTTCTTTAGAAACTCAGGATCTTTTTCTCCTTTTTCAAACTGCTGCTTTAGAGAAGTCAGTCTTTTGTTCGGATCTTCAGCATCTTTGGCAAACTGGATAAAGTCTTTTTCTTCAACATATCCTAACGTTCTGTGTACCGCTTCACCGTTTCCGTCAATAAACAGATAAGTAGGGAATGCTTTTACATTATATTTTTTGGCCAGCTCAATTCCTTCTCCTTTCTCCATGTCAATTTTAGCATTGATGAAGTGAGAATTATAATAGTCGCCCACAGACTGAAGTGGAAAGATATTTTTCACCATCAGTTTACAAGGTCCACACCATGAAGCATATGCATCTATAAAGACCAGTTTTTTTTCTTTTTTTGCTTTGGCAAGGATAGACGCGAAGTTGCCGTCTTCAAATTTAATTCCCTGTGCCCATGCAAGAACTCCTATAAAGATTGAGGAAAGTATTGCTATTTTTTTCATAAAAACTTTTTATTCCCTGCAAATGTAATAAATATGATGACACATGAGCCGTTCATATTGAAAATAATTATACCATAACATTAGTT
Source organism: Chryseobacterium viscerum (assembly GCF_025949665.1). Taxonomy (NCBI): domain Bacteria; kingdom Pseudomonadati; phylum Bacteroidota; class Flavobacteriia; order Flavobacteriales; family Weeksellaceae; genus Chryseobacterium; species Chryseobacterium viscerum. Next base: position 846,971 of record NZ_JAPDFT010000001.1, read on the forward strand.
TTAAAACAGAGATAGGGGGATATGAAAGATAATCACCTATAGTTTTTGTGTAATTATTAAAATTAATGTAAATGGCTATTTTGGGTTAAATAGTTAAATTTCAATATAATGTTTTAATAAAAAATAAAATATCACTAGTTTTGTAAAAAACAAAAAGACACCCAGTGAAAATAATGATGAATTATTATAAAATAAAAAATAATAATTTGTTTCTGTATGTCTAAAAATCTCCTGAAATTTTTGTTTTTGCTGATAACAGCAGTCCCCATATTGGCTCAGAAAAAAAGCAGCTTTGACCTGATCTGTGAAAAAACTTCTTCTGTTACGGCGTATAAGGACTTACCCAAAGCGATCAAGACTGCGGATTCTCTTTATATGTTGGCACAGAAACCTTCTGAGAAAATACAATGTCTTATTCTCTCATCAGAACTTTATCATCATGCTGGTGAGCTTAAAAAAGCTATTTGCTATAGTGAAAACGCCCACTCAGTAATCAATCAGACTAACAATCCTGAATGGATGGCTGTTGTAACCAGATTACTTGGCAGACAATATAGACAGGTAGGGTTGTATGAAAGGTCTAAAAAATACATTGTAAAAGGGCTGGAAGCTTCCGGCAGGATTACTGATTTTCAAAAAAGCAATGAAGCGGCAGGGCTCTTGAATCAGGAAATGGCTTTCTATGAAATGGAACTGGGTAATTACTCAAATGCAATACGGTTTATAGAATCTTCCCTGAAATATTTTGAAAGAATCAATAGCCGTAATGAAGACAGGACTGCTGCTGCTTCCTATCAATTGCTGGGTGATGCCTATTTCAAACTTAGTGATTATCCCGTTTCTGAAAATTATTACAGGAAAGCTGAAGGCCTGCTTAAAGTTGGAAGCTGTACGCTCGGATTGGTTTATAATGGTTTGGGAGGAATCCGTCTGAAACAGAAAAACTGGAAAGAAGCTGAACTATATCTTAAAAAAGCAGAAAAAATAGCAGATACTTCCCGAAGTCTTACATTGAAAAAAGCAGTATACTCCAATATAAATGATTACTATGAAGGAGTAGGGGATAATTTCAAAGCTTCTTTATATGCTGTGAAATATGTAAGGACATATGACAGTATTGCAGCCCGTAATCAAAGTTTCACAATGAAAGGGGCAGAGATTTCAAAAGGGAAGATCAGCAAAAAGGGCGGACATATGAATCTGGTGAAAAATGCCACCATTATTGTCCTGTTTACTTTGTTGATTGGTTTACTTGTTTTCTTCAGAATGAAGCAGAAAAAACAACGTTCAAAGTTCAGAAATATCATAAGAACTCAGTTGAAAGTGATGAGCAGCAGGAGTAATCATCCTTTAAAACAATCTGATGGTTCTGAGTTTTCCAATATATCTGTGGAAGAAATTGATGAAAAAGATTCTGAAACAGACCGAAGACGAAATGATTCTCTGATGACTTCCGAAACCGAATCAAAGCTGCTTGAACTTCTTGACGATTTTGAGAAAGGTGATCTCTATAACAATAAAGGAATGTCTCTGTCTTTTCTTGCAGGTGAATTAAACACCAATACAAAATACCTGTCTTATGTAATTAACCAGCATAAAAGTGCTGACTTTAAATCATATGTCAACCGTTTAAGAATCAAATATATTGTTGATAAGCTGATCAACGATGAGAAGTACAGGCAATATAAAATAAGCATTCTTGCTGATGAATGCGGCTTCTCTTCACACAGTAAGTTTGCTGCAGTTTTCAAAGCAGTCACAGACTATTCTCCATCAGCTTATATCAAATATCTTGATGCTGAAAATCAATCAGATAAAAATGTTCATTTTCCTGAAAATGATTAAAAAAAGATAGATTTTTAAATTCTACCTTACTATTTTCACGAAAATGAACAACCTATTATTTTACAGGAACCCTTTGCTGTCCTATCTTTGCGCCAGTTCCAGGGACATGAACACAATCATACTACAGCTGATCTCTTTTATTTTTTGAAGGAATATCCTTTTTCTGAAATAATATAAAGCAAGACAATTTCCCTAAGCTTACAACTAAACCATGAAAAATTGATATATGGAACACGGGCATATTTCATTATTGAAACAGCCACGGTTCCCATTTTTATCTTTAAAAGGAAATATTCTGTTCAAGAATATCAAATATACCTCATAATCGGGGTTGATTGCCCGGTTTTTTTTCAGTCAAGTTTTTTTAAGTGCAAATCCACAGACTTCTGTGGATTTGTGATTTTATTTAACCTTTGTACTGTCGGGTTTTGTTTTTGAAGTATCGGTAGCTGCCGGAGCAGGTATAGAATTAGCCACAGCAGAATCACCCATTTTATTTCTTAAAGAATCCTTGTTGTGGGCATCTTTATATTCCTCTCTTTTTTCTTTATTCTGAGCACAACTTCCAAGGAAAAGAAGTCCAAGAACTGCTCCTATCCAGATTTTTTTCATAGTAGTATATTTTAAATGTTTGGTGTTAATCAAATGTAAGAATTTAATTAAAAAGATAAAAGATAAAAGATAAAAGATAAAAGATAAAAGATAAAAGATAAAAGATAAAAGATGTTGTTATTAAAACTCAATAGGGGTGGGTTTTAACCCACCTTTAAAAATAATATATAATCACCGGCTTTAGCCAAAACCTGAAAATGAGCGTTTTCAAAACGAAACTTCATGATAACTCCAACATTTCTGGTTATTCAATAAAAAAATCTGCAGCGCTTTCATCTGCAGATTTTCCATTTTAAATTGAACGTATATCAAAATACTATTTGACAGGAGACATTACCGCAGAATCTTTTTTTATCTTGATACTGTCAGGATTTGTCATTTTTGTAGTCATAGTATCAGTGGTTGCAGGCGATACACTTTTTTGTGTATTGTCTACCGTCGCTGAATCACGGCTGCTCGATGACATTGACGATTCTTTGGTTCCACAGCTCACTGCAAATATTCCTATTCCAATGACTGTTAGCAATAACTTTTTCATACTATCTTATTTTGGGGTGTATACGTATTGAAAATCAACAATTATTCCTAAGAGGGTAAGGGAAATCGTAAAATATAGGTAAAGTTTGTTAAAAGATGTTAGGTAGCAGGTGGTAAAGGTTAGGAGTGAGGGGGAGAGTTATAGAGTATTAGAGTATTAGAGTATTGAAGAAGGTAAAGTACATCTTTAACTATTAATAACTTTAAATCTTAAACCTTGAACTCTAAACTTTAAACCGTGAATTTTAACTTGTACCTTAAATCCCGAACCTTGTATCCCGCCTCCCGAACCCACCACAAAAAAGCCCCGAAACCGAAATTCCGAGGCTGTATTCAAAGAACAGACAATAATTACTCATTGCCTATTATTCATTACTTATCAATTACCCAAGGTATGGATATTTGTAGTTTTTTGGAGAAACAAACGTTTCTTTTACGCTTCTTACAGAAACCCATCTTAGAAGATTCATTTTAGAACCTGCTTTGTCATTTGTTCCTGAAGCTCTACCACCACCGAAAGGTTGTTGTCCTACTACAGCACCTGTTGGTTTATCATTAATATAGAAGTTACCTGAAGCATTCTCTAAAGCTTTATAAGCTTCATTGATTGCGTAACGGTCTTGTGAGAATACAGAACCTGTTAATGAATAAGGAGAAGTAGAATCTACCAGTTTCAGAGTTTCTTTCCAGTCCTGATCTTCATATACGTAGATTGATAAGATTGGGCCGAAGATCTCTTCTACCATGCTTTCGTAGTGAGGATTTATAGTTTCAATCACTGTTGGATGTACGAACCATCCTTTAGAATCGTCATATTTTCCACCGATTGCAACAGTAGCTTCACCTGAAGCATTAGCTCTATCAATATATCCTTTACATTTTTCGAAAGAATTTTTGTCAATTACTGCGTTTACGAAGTTTGAAGTATCTTCTGGAGAACCTACTTTGATAGAATTCATCTGAGTTTCCATTACTTTTTTCACGTCAGCCCAAAGAGACTTAGGTACATAGGCTCTTGAAGCAGCAGAACATTTTTGTCCCTGATATTCAAAAGCACCTCTTACCAATGCAGTAGCTACAGCTTCTACGTTAGCAGATGGGTGAGCGATTACAAAATCTTTACCACCTGTTTCTCCAACGATTCTTGGATATGTTCTGTAGTTGTGGATATTATCACCAATCATTTTCCACATTCCCTGGAATACTTTCGTAGAACCTGTGAAGTGAAGACCGGCAAAATCACGGTGTGCCAATACTTTTTCAGCAGTTTCTTTTCCATCTGTAAAGATCATGTTGATAACCCCTGCAGGAAGACCCGCTTCTGTCAATACATCCATGATTACTTTTGCAGAATATACCTGCTTGTCAGACGGCTTCCAAACCACTACGTTTCCTAACATTGCCATACAAGTAGGAAGATTTCCGGAAATCGCTGTAAAGTTGAACGGAGTTACTGCAAAGCAGAATCCTTCTAATGGTCTGTACTCAACACGGTTCCAGATTCCATTGTCAGAAACCGGCTGCTCAGCATACATTTCTGTCATGAATTCTACGTTGAATCTTAAGAAGTCAATAAATTCACAAGCCGCATCAATTTCAGCCTGGTGTACATTTTTAGACTGCCCGATCATTGTAGCAGCATTAATTACATCTCTGTAAGGACCAGCCAAAAGATCAGCTGCCTTTAAGAAAATTGCGGCACGCTGTTCCCAGCCTAGTTCATTCCATTCCTGTTTAGCTGCCAATGCCGCGTTGATAGCGTCATCCACATGCTGCATACCACCCTGATAGTAGAAACCGAAATCATGAGCATGATCCTGTGGAGACTGAAGCTGTACTTTTGTATCAGTTTTCACTTCTTTTCCATTGATGATCATTGGAACTTCAATCTTTTCAGCCCACATTTTTTTATAAGTGTCGATAAGGCTTTTAACTTCCGGAGATCCCGGTTCATAAGAATTTACCGGCTCATTTACCGCTAATGGTACTTGCGAAATTGCTTTTGACATATTACGTTTTATTATTTTATTAATTAAATAAGATGTGTATACAAATTTACGATAATTATAAGGAAAGAAAAAAATACCGCCTGTTTTTATGAAATAAAGCCTATTGTTAAGTAATCGTTAATGAATAAAGGATTTTTAACATCCTGTAGTGATAATAGTAGATGTATTTATATGATCTTTTAAATAGAAGGAAAAAATGAGGAGGATAATCAGAATTATAGGAATAGGGACAATAAAATATTTGTCATAGTTCATGAGCAATGCTTAAGTGTTATAAATAAGGGATTTATCATGAAATGTTAAAATTATATAAAATTGTATTTGTTGCGATTTTGAACATTTTAAATAATCTTTTTGATAGCCAAGGTTTTAAGATTGTTCTAATTTTACACCATTATTAACAGGGTATGAAAAAAAGAGTCCTATTTTTCTCTTTTGTCTTATTTTTCTCAGCATTGTGTGCAGGTCTTTTTGTACATAAAGGGAAAACTCAATCATATTCTGATATTATCTCAAAAATTAATCTCCTTCAGCAGAAATCCGATCAGCAGACCCAGCCTGAGATCTACAGTTTTTCAGATGTGCAGGATGTACAGGATTCCAATGACTGGGAGAAAGTAAAATTTGATTACTCAATACTTGCACAGCAATGGCTTAATTATTTCTTTGCAGGCTATTCTCACAATACACGGGTTGCGGCCGTTCAAAACCGTATTTATATTACAGCACCGAGATACATTCTGTATCACTGCCTGCAGATAGCGGGCTGCTAATCCCTTTTTTTAATTTTTAAATGATCTGTTATGGTTTGTATTCATGTTAATACAGATCCGTAAGAATCATTTCCCATTTTACATTTTTTTGAACATTTCTATTTGCCTTTACACAAAGGTGAACAGGATTCTGTTTGTCCAATTTTAAATAAAAATATTATGCACTTAACACCGAGAGAAACGGAGAAGCTTATGCTATTTCTGGCAGGCGAACTCGCTCTAAAAAGAAAGGCAAGAGGCCTTAAATTAAACTACCCGGAATCAATTGCTCTGATCAGTCACTTTTTGCTTGAAGGAGCAAGAGACGGAAAAAAAGTAGCCGAACTGATGCAGGAAGGAGCAAACCTTCTTACCAAAGAAGATGTGATGCCAGGCGTTTCAGAAATGATCCACGATGTTCAGATTGAAGCAACTTTCCCGGATGGGACAAAGTTGGTAACCGTACACAACCCAATCCGCTAATACTACTGATTATGATACCAGGAGAAATTTTTGTAAAAGAAGGTACAATTATCTGCAATGAAGGCAGAGAAACTGTAAAAATAAAAGTGACAAACACAGGAGATCGTCCTATTCAGGTAGGTTCACACTTTCACTTTTTTGAAGTCAATAAAGCGATGAGCTTTGACCGCGAGAAAGCTTTCGGAAAGAGACTGAATATTGTAGCAAGTACTGCAGTACGTTTCGAGCCAGGAGAAGAAAAAGAAGTGGAGTTGGTAGAAATAGGAGGAACCAAAAAAGCAATGGGCTTCAATAACCTTGTTGACGGACAGGTAGATTCTGAAGAACAGAAAAAAGCAAGCCTTGCAAAAGTTGAAGAGTTAAACTTTAAAAATCACTAAGATGAGCTTAAACGTAGACAGAAAACAATACGCCAATATATTAGGTCCTACAGCCGGAGATAAAATCAGACTGGGAGACACTGAAATTATCATTGAAATTGAAAAAGATTTCACTCACTACGGTGACGAAGCAGTTTTCGGAGGAGGAAAAACTGTACGTGACGGGATGGGACAGAATGTTACCGCTAAAAGAGACGAAGGTGTTCTGGATCTTTGTATTACAGGAGCTGTAATCATTGATCACTGGGGAATTGTAAAAGGTGATATCGGGATCAAAGACGGAAAAATTGTAGGAATCGGAAAAGCAGGTAATCCTGATACGATGGATGGTGTATCTCCTAATATGATTATTGGTGCTTCAACGGAAGTTCATGGTGGAAAAGGATATATCGTAACTGCAGGAGGAATTGACACCCATATTCATTATATCTGTCCTCAGCAGATCGAAACATCACTTTACAGCGGAATCACTACAATGATCGGTGGCGGTACAGGTCCAAATGATGGAACTAATGCTACCACAGTAACTCCGGGGAGATTCAACATGCAGAAAATGCTTGAAGCAGCAGAAGAATATCCTATGAATCTTGGTTTCTTCGGAAAAGGAAACTGTTCGGCAGAAGAACCTATTGAAGAGCAGGTGGAAGCAGGTGCTTTAGGGGTAAAAATTCACGAAGACTGGGGAGCAACTCCCGCAACGATTGATGCCGCATTGAAAGTAGCGGATAAATATGACGTTCAGGTTGCCATCCACACCGATACGTTGAATGAAGGAGGATTCCTTGAAGATACCATGAGAGCAATCAACGGAAGAGTGATCCATACATTCCACACAGAAGGAGCTGGTGGAGGCCACGCACCGGATATCATTAAAGCGGCTATGTACCCCAATGTATTACCAGCTTCTACAAACCCTACGCGTCCTTACACAGTAAATACAATCGATGAGCACTTAGATATGCTGATGGTTTGCCACCACCTGAGCAAAAATATTCCTGAGGATGTAGCGTTCGCAGATTCCCGTATTCGTCCTGAAACCATTGCAGCAGAAGATATTCTTCATGATATGGGTGTTTTCAGCATTATGAGTTCAGATTCTCAGGCGATGGGAAGACCTGGGGAAGTGATCACAAGAACATGGCAGACGGCAAGCAAAATGAAAGAGCAGAGAGGTGCTTTGGAAGAAGATCAGAATACCAATAACGATAACTACCGTGCAAAAAGATATGTTGCTAAGTATACCATCAACCCGGCTATTGCACATGGTATTTCAGAATATGTAGGATCTCTTGAAGAAGGAAAACTGGCAGATTTGGTAATCTGGAAACCTGCATTATTCGGAGTAAAACCGGAAATGATTGTAAAAGGAGGATTTGTAATTGCTGCTAAAATGGGAGATCCTAATGCATCTATCCCAACGCCTCAGCCTGTTATTTACAGAAATATGTTCGGAGCCCACGGAAAAGCTAAGTTTGGGACTTGTGCCAACTTCGTTTCCCAGATCTCTATTGATAACGGAACAATTGCTTCTTACAAGCTGGAAAAAATGATTCTTCCGGTGAAAAACTGTAGAAATATTTCCAAAAAAGATCTTATCCATAATGATAAGACTCCTTTAATTGAAGTGAATCCTGAAAACTATAAAGTAACGGTAGATGGTGAATACATCACTTGCGAACCTGCGGAAACACTTCCTTTAACACAGTTGTATTACTTGTTCTAAGATAAATTTTACGAATAAAACCTAACAGGTTTCAAAAACCTGTTAGGTTTATTTAACAACTAAAAAAGATTTATCAGTCCATATTTTAAAATAATTATAGAACTAAGTATAGAATGAAATATTTAAATAAAACAGTTTTTTCTCTTGCCATAGCCGGTGTGTCTATGCTGTCAGGGAATCTGAATGCTCAGTTTCTGGGCGGGCACAGGCTGAAAAGCGATGAAGATGGACCAAAAGGACAGTTTATGGTCTATGGTTCCTTAGATTATTCTAAAATTACAACCCCGTCAAGCAGCAGCAGTACCGTTTCCAGTGCACCGCTTGGAGTAGGTTACTTTATCAATAATAATGATCTTATCGGGGTCAATTATGCTTACTCGCAGAATACGGTTGATCATAATGTAATATACAAACAAAATGAAGCCGGTATCTGGTATAGTCCATCCCTAATGCTTGGAAAATATTTTGTATTGATTGGCCAGGTGGATGCCCATTATGTTTGGGGACAACAGTTGTCAACAGCTGCTGACACAATGCAGAATTTTAATGGATTCCGTCTTCGTGCCTATCCTTTGATTGGGATATTATTAGGAGGAGGCTGGGCACTGAAATTCAAATTTGCAGAGCTATCCATGCTTCAGACCAAAACAAAAGAAGAAGGCTGGACGAAAAGCTATGTAGCAGGAATCAGTGGTTCCACTTTCGGGGTAGGGATTTCCAAAAACTTAGACTTCAGAAAAAAATCGAAAAATGATAATTAATCAAATCATAGGCAATCTAACTGAAAATCCTACGGAGAAAACCATAGATTATCTTGATCTGGAATGGTTTGAAACCACCAAAAGAATCCAGCGTAAAAAAACCAGACAGGGAATTGATGTTGCGATTAAATTTCTCAGAGAAGGACAGCGTTTGCGTGAAGGAGATATTCTTTTTGAGGATGCAGAAAAAATAATTGCAATAAATGTTCTGGAAACAGAAGCTATTGTAATGTCACCTAATTCACTGCTGGAAATGGGCACGGTATGTTATGAAATCGGGAATAAACATATTCCGCTTTTTATTCAGAATGACAAAGTATTGCTTCCTTTTGAAATGCCGATGTTCAGATGGCTGGAGGCAAGCGGGTTCAAACCGGAAAAACAATCTGTGAAACTGCTGAATCTTCTTAAATCGAATGTAGAACCTCACGGACACGGAAGTTTGGGATCAACAATCTTTACAAAAATCCTAAAAATGGCTGCCCCGAAAGATGAATAATATAAACATAAATTTCCTGTCAGGACTGCTTCATCTAGCAGACCCTACACTTCCCATCGGTGGTTATACCCATTCTAACGGACTTGAAACCTATGTACAGGAAAGAATTGTACATAATCTGGCAACAGCAAAAGAGTTTGTACAGAATATGCTTCAGTACAACCTTAAATTCAATGATGGAGCTTTTGTAAAACTGGCTTATAAAGCAGCAGAAAAAGGAGACTTAGAGGGGTTGATACTTCTTGATAATGAATGTAATGCGATAAAATGTCCAAAGGAAATCCGCCAGGCCAGCCAGAAACTGGGGCTCAGACTGATCAAAATTTTCAGGAGAAGAGAAAGTTTCCCTTTTATGGAAGCTTTTGAAAAAGCAGTTCAGAATAAAGAAGCCAATTCTCATTACTGTATTGTGTTCGGAGTGTATGCTTACCTGATGAAAATTCCTTTGTACGAAGCACTTTTGGGATTCTACTATACTTCAGTTGCCGGAATGATTACCAATGCTGTAAAATTGGTTCCTCTCGGACAGCTGGACGGACAGGATATCCTGTTTTCTCTGTATCCTGTAATGGAAAAAACAGTATGGGAAACCATGGAGCTGGACAGAGATATGGTAGGACTTTGTAATACCGCTTTTGATATCAGGTGCATGCAGCATGAAAGGCTTTATTCAAGGCTTTATATGTCATAGAAAAGGTAAAAAGGAAGTAAAGGCAAAATGATTAATGACGGTTGGAAAGCTAAGAGAATGAAGAAGTTTAAAATTCAATGAATGCGTATGCCTCTTAGCCGAATGAAATGCCTTTGCATCCTTTACAATATTCTCAATTAAAAAAATATACCTGAAACAAGGTGCTCTTTGCTGAATGAAACGCCCTTGCGATCGAAAAATATTCAAAATCAAAAAAACTTAGCGCCCATAGCGTTAAAAAAAGTAAAGTTTAGAAAAAATGGAAAATAGAAAGTATATAAAAGTAGGAGTGGCAGGACCTGTAGGTTCCGGGAAGACTGCATTATTGGAACGCTTAAGCAGAAAATTATTCGGGACTTATGATCTTGGAGTAATTACTAATGATATTTATACCAAAGAAGATGCTGAATTTATGGCGAAAAACAGCCTTCTTCCCCACGACAGAATTATCGGTGTAGAAACAGGAGGTTGCCCCCATACTGCCATTCGTGAAGATGCAAGTATGAATCTTGAAGCAGTAGATGAACTGGCAGCACGTTTCCCGGAAATCGAACTGGTTCTTATCGAAAGTGGAGGTGATAACCTTTCAGCAACATTCAGCCCGGACCTTGCAGACGTTACGATCTTTATTATCGATGTAGCGGAAGGAGAAAAAATCCCTAGAAAAGGAGGACCTGGTATTACAAGATCAGACTTATTGATTATCAATAAAATTGACCTCGCACCTTATGTAGGAGCCAGCCTTGAAGTAATGGAAAATGATGCCAGAAGAATGAGAAAAGGAAATCCTTTTGTATTTACAAATCTGAAAACAGATGAGGGATTGGATAAAGTAATAGGTTGGATCAAAAAATATGCTCTTTTAGAGGAAATTGAAGAACCCAACCTGGTAAGATAAATGGATAGTCGTTTAAAAATTATTGCAGGATTCAAGGGAGGAGAATCCTATGTGAAAGACCTTTATGTCTCGCTTCCTTTCAGAGTAGTTTCTGTAGGACAGCGGAAAAGTGACAAAAAGCTCTATCAGATGGTGATGAGCTCCTCTCCGGGAATTCTGGATGGAGACCATTATCATCTGGATGTTACCCTTGAAAAAGGAGCTGCTCTTCAGCTGCAGTCGCAATCTTATCAGAGATTGTTCAATATGAAGGATAAAGCACTTCAGGAGCTCAATGTCTCTATGGAAGACGAAACCTCTTTTGCGTATGTACCTCATCCGATCGTTCCGCATGAAGATTCCAACTTTAAGAGTAAAGCGAATATTCATATCGGAAAAGACAGTCAGATCATCATCAGTGAGATCATTACCTGTGGGAGAAAACATTATGGTGAAGTTTTTAAACTGAAGCGTTTTCAGAATGTCATGGAAATTTATCATAATAATAAACTGATGGTGAAAGATAACGTTCTGATCCAGCCTGACATGATCCCGATCAGCAGTATCGGAAATCTGGAACAGTATACCCATCAGGGAACCCTGATCTTTTACAGCACAAAGGAGAATGTAGATAAAAACGGATTGATCGAAGAGATCGTTGAAGCAGCTGCACAGCATCATGAAGAAATGGAAGTAGGAGTTTCCGCAATGGAAGATAACGGTTTCGTAGTAAGAGCTTTGGGACACGGAGGTGAAATGATGTATAACCTCTTCCTGCATATTCAGGAAATCCTTTGGTCACTTGAGTAAAAAGGATCCTAATATATTCAATAGAAGCGGGCTTTAGCCCGCTTAATAAAAAGAAATTTCCCATTGACTTTAGCCAAAACTTAATAAAGAATCTGAAATAACAGAATTAATAAAAAATGGATAGTACAGTTTGGGCGCTTCTTTTGAGTGCCATTTCAATAAGTTTTATACATACCGCTTCAGGGCCGGATCATTACCTGCCATTTATCGTGATTTCAAAATCCAAAAAATGGAGTGGAATGAAAACAGCCATCTTAACAGTTGTCTGCGGATTTGGACATGTGTTCAGTTCTCTGATCTTAGGTTTTATCGGAGTTTTCCTTGGATGGCAGCTGAATAAAATCTCATGGTTTCAGGATATCAGAGGGAATTTCTCTGGATGGGCACTGCTTATTTTTGGAGGAGTTTATCTGGTGTATGGTCTGATTCAGGCAATAAGAAACAAACCTCATAAACATTTTGATGTGATGGGTGATGACGTGTATGTATATGAACATAATCACAGCGAAGTCGTAATGCCTCAAAAAAGAATAAAAGTGACTCCGCTTGTATTGTTCATGATTTTCGTGATGGGACCAAGTGAACCTTTGATTCCTTTATTATTCTATTCGGGAGTAAAACATTCAATGTCTGAAATTGCCGTATTGGTAACTTCTTTCACAGCAACTACAGTCTTGACAATGCTTGGAATGGTTCTTTTGGGACGTTACGGATACTCAACCCTATTCAATACCGAAAAACTGGAAAGATATATGGGAGTGGTAAGCGGAGCGGTGGTAACCGTTTGCGGTGTTGGAATGGTATTTCTTGGATGGTAAACGAGTTCCGGGGTACGAGTGGTAGAGTTTGAGGGTAAGAGAGTTTGAGAGTGAAATTGTTTAAAGTTTAAGGTTTAAAGTTTAAAGTTGTTATCCTTTCACTGATAATTGACAATTCACTATTCACTTGCGAAGCAAAATTGATTCTGTCTCCAACATCATTAATACATTTTACATTCTACATTAATACAATAAAAAAAACTATGGACGAATTTTTCAAAAAACTACCCTTTTTAGACAATATATTAAAAGGAATCGGGCAGATTATGCTCCAGGAAAACAGATGGACCGGGCTTCTGTTTCTGATAGGAATCTTTATGGGAAGCTGGCAGTGCGGAGTTGCAGTACTGCTTTCAACAGCGGCCGGAACTTTTACAGCAATGAAGCTTAAATATAATCAATCTGAAATCAATGCAGGACTTTATGGTTTCAGTGCAGCCCTTGTGGGAGTCGCATTATCCTTCCTTTTCGAGACTACGGTTCTGATCTGGGTTTTAATCGTGTTGGGTGGAGCATTGGCAGCTGTTATTCAGCATTTCTTTATCCAAAAGAAAATTCCGGTGTTTACTTTTCCTTTCATCATCATTACATGGGTATTGGTTTTTGCTTTGCATCATTTTACCCATATTCCGCCGTCTGCGATGTTGAGCAGTGAAGTAGTTCCTACAGAATATGATGACTTTCTTGCCTGTACCAACGGATTCGGCGAGGTAATATTCCAGGGAGGAATACTTTCAGGAATGATCTTTTTTCTTGCCGTTTTCATCAGTTCCCCGATAGCTGCCTTATACGGATTGACCGCTTCTATTCTTGGGGCAGGATTATCACAGTTGAATGGTGAACCTATTAAAGAAATTCACATGGGATTATTTGGATTTAATGCTGTCCTTTCGGCAATTGTTTTCTCAGGAGTCAAAAAAACAGATGGCTTATGGGTGCTGATCGCTGTCCTTATTACCATTGCTATTGATGACCTTTTGATTGATAATCATTGTCTGGATATTGTTGGAGGAGTGTTTACTTTCCCATTTGTAGCCGGAACGTGGATTACTCTTTTACTACAGAAGGTACTTCTTAAAGTAAAAAAATAGAGCTGGAGGAGTTGGAGAGTTGGAGGGTTTGAGAGTTTTAAGGGAGTTTAAAGTTCTTTTATGATAATTGACGATTCACTTGCGAAGCAAAATTCACTATTGATATTCCTACAATTTCTAAAATCATAATACATTATACATTGTACAAAAAAATAAAAAAAATGAAAATAACAAAAATAGCAGCCGTATTTCTGGTCATGGCTTTCAGTGGAAAAATGATGGCGCAGGAAACCGAAAAACAGCTGCTGATAAAAGATGCAGATGACAAATTTCCCATTGCAGATGCTTTGGTAAAATATGACCACGGAAACAGCCATACTCATACAGGAACAGACGGTACATTCGCCATTCCTGTAAAATCCCTTCCTGATACTCTTTTGATCAGCCGTCCGGGATACGATGGGGTAAAATGGGTGGTGACCAATGATGAAGATAAAAATAAAGTTATTTTTTTACAGCATAAGCCGTTTCAGATTTCTGAAGTAGCCATCAATCACAGCTCGTTTTTGTCAGCTATAACGAAGGTTGATTTGAATAAATTTCCGGTAAGCTCAGCACAAGATCTGCTCAGAAAAGTTCCGGGATTGTTTATTGCACAGCATGCGGGTGGTGGAAAGGCGGAACAGCTTTTTTTAAGAGGATTTGATGCTGATCACGGTACCGATGTAAGCGTAAATGTAGATGGAATGCCGGTGAACATTGTTTCTCACGCTCATGGTCAGGGATATTCTGATCTACACTTTGTAATTCCTGAAACTGTTAATAATATAGACTTTGGAAAAGGAGCTTATTATATGGACCGCGGAGACTTCAATACAGCGGGATATGTGGATTTTCAGACATACAATGGGTTAAAAAACAGTATGATTAAGCTGGAAGGAGGCTCATTCAATTCAAAAAGAGTCCTGGGAATGTTCAATATTTTGCATGATGATCTGGGACGAAAAAATGCGTATATAGCAGCAGAATACAACTATACAGACGGACCTTTTGATGTAAAACAGAATTTTAACAGAGTCAATATCTTCGGGAAATACAATCAATGGCTTACGGATAACGATTATTTCAATATCCAGTTCTCTACATTCAATTCTTCGTGGAATGCTTCCGGACAGATTCCGGAACGTGCCGTAGATGAAGGAATCATTGGGAGATGGGGAAGTATAGACCCTACGGAAGGCGGAAAAACATCCAGAACAAACCTTCAGATGAACTTCAAGCATATTATTTCTCCTTCCGAACAGATTGATGCCATGGCTTTCTATTCAAAGTATAATTTCAATCTGTATTCTGATTTCACCTTTAATTTAAAAGATAAAGATCATGGCGACGAAATTCAGCAGACTGACGGAAGAAATATCTACGGTGCCGAAGTAAAATATACCAAAACTTTCACCCTGGCCAACAGCTCTTTAAACTGGACTTCTGGAATTGGATTAAGAAATGATGATATCAATACGCTACAGCTTAACCACGTTTATCACAGAGATATGCTGCTTGATAAATTATCAGACGTGACAGGAACGGAAACCAATCTTCATGCATACTCAGGACTGGTATGGAAAACCGGAAAATGGACCATTAATCCGGCTTTGAGAGTAGATCATTTTATCTTTAATATGCACAATCTGCTGGATGTGGAACAACTGCCATCCGGACAGTCAAAAGAAGCAACAAGACTGAGCCCGAAATTGAATTTCTCCTATGCTCAGAACGACAATGTGATGTGGTTCCTGAAAACAGGAATGGGATTTCACTCCAATGACCTGAGAGTAGTGGTTCCCAATAAAAATGAAAATACCCTTCCATATTCTATTGGAGCAGATTTCGGGGTGAGATTACACCCATTCAAATCCTTGATCATCACTCCGGCATTATGGTATATGGATCTTCAGCAGGAATTTGTCTATGTAGGAGATGATGCAGTAGTAGAGCCTTCCGGAAAATCAAGACGCTTCGGTGCCGATCTTGGAGTGCGTTTTCAGCCATTGGAAAACTTTTATCTGAATGCAGATATCAATTACTCTCATGCAAGATTTACCGAAGAAGAAAAAGGTCAGGATTACGTTCCATTAGCTCCGGTAGTCACCAGTACAGGATCTGTAAACTGGGATTTCCTGCATGGTTTTTCTTTAGGAATCCAATACAGATATCTTGGGGCAAGGCCGGCTGTAGAAGACAACAGCATCAGAACGAAATCTTACTTTGTCAATGATCTTATGCTTTCTTATAACCGTCAGAAATGGGGAGCGAATTTTCAAATTAACAATCTTTTCAATGTAAAATGGAACGAAGCCCAGTTTGCAACAGAAACTCAGCTAAAAGGAGAAGCGGAACCTGTTACAGACCTTACTTACACCCCGGGAAGTCCTTTTGGAGTGAGAGTAGGAGTGTATTATAAGTTTTAAAGTAATGTATAATGTATAATGTATAATGTATAATGTATAATGTTGCGCTGGTAATTATTTTTTTGAAAGTATAAATAGCAGATAATTAATATGTTATTATTGTTTTCAAAGATGGCCATACATTGTACATTATACATCTGACATAACACAATAAAAAACATCCAAATCTCCAATTTCCGCATTAAATTTGTAATAATCAACTCACTATGGAAGTACTATCCAATTTTCAATATAAAAAGCTTTTTCTTCCGAATATTACGGACAAGATATTAGCCAATAATGCTGATATACAGCTGTATCGGATAGAAAACTATCTGAAAGGAATTCTGATGCCGGTGATTCCGTACCGTACAACGTTCAATTTTATTATTTTCGTTACAAACGGTCACATCAGACAATACCTTGAAAATAAAGAATATCATGCTGAAAAAGGCGGGGTTATCTTCATCAAACAAGGTACCATTACGGCAACGGTTGAGTTATCAGACGATATTGAAGGTTTCTTCCTGGCTTATGAAAATAATATCCTCTCCGAACAGGAGCTGCCCAAACATAAAAGCAGCATATTTTTCATGACTCCCTTCCTGAATCTTGACAGCCTGACCTACGGCACCATTACACAGCTTCTTCCCATTATGGAGCAGGAATTGTGGTTAAATAATCTCAATATCAATGATGTAGTAGTGACGATGCTTCATCTTATTTTAATCAAAATGCTGAGCACAGACTCTGATACTCATCACAAATCAGCGACACGTCCTATGGAATTGTCCCTTCAGTTTCGGGATCTTTTGTTTAAATATCATGTGGGAGAAAAGAGAGTAGCGTTTTATGCCGATAAACTGTCTGTAACAGAAAGCTATCTGAATAAATGTGTAAAGGGTGTAACCCAGAAATCACCAAAACAGTGGATCAATGAAATTGATATCAATTACAGCAAAGCATTACTTCACTCCAGTAAAGATATTGCAGAGATTGCTTATGAGCTGAATTTTCATACCGCTTCCCATTTTACCCAGCTTTTCAAAAAAATTGCAGGCATTACCCCGAAGGAGTACAGAACTCAGTTTTTGAGCAGCAGCAGGATTTCAGTTTGATGTAAAGAATAAAGATTTTGATGTCAATGGTGAATCTGCTACGCAAGTGAAAAGTCAATAGAATTCATGAAGTGTAGTATAAAAATTCACTGCGAAGCAGATTCACCATTCACTATTGACCGAAAATTCCCTACATTCTCTCGTTTTCCAGAATTTTCAGCACCAGCCTTTCCTCTTTTGTCAGATCAGCTTTTCCATCATTTTTTTCTATAATTTCCAGTTCGTCAAGATATTTTTTGATTGTATTGTTTTCGTAAAGGTTAATAACTAAAGGATGAACATAATATTTTCTGCAGACAGCCGATGTATTTCCCAAGTTTTCTGCAACAATCTCCAGGGCCTCTTTTACTTTCTTTTTATACTGAGTATCATTTTCTGCATATCCGATTTCTTTAAAAGCGATCAGAGCACTTACTGTTCCGGACCAGGTCCTGAAATCCTTAGCTGTAAAATCTTCACCGCTTATTTCTTTTATATACTCATTCACCATTCCCGAATCTATAGAATGGCGGTTTCCTTCGTCATCAAAATACTGGAAAAGCTCTTTCCCGGGAATATCCTTACATTTCTGAACGAGTCCTGCAAGCCTTTTACTGTTAAGATCAACATTATGCATAATACCTTTTTTTCCTTTAAAAGAAAAAGTAATCTTTTGTCCTTTTACTTGAACATGTTTGCCTTTTAAGGTTGTTAATCCAAAAGAGCCATATAATTTTTCGTAAATATTATTGCCAATACGGATATTGGTTCTTTGCATCAGGCTTACAATTAAAGCCAAAATTTTCCGTTTCTCAAAATTTCTCAGAGCAAGGTCCTGTTCTACCTGCAGCCGGATATCTGGTAATGCATATCCAAACTGAAGCATCCTGTAAAATTTCGTATGGTTTCTTAAAGCGCTCCAAAGAGGATGGTAGCGGTATTGTTTTCTTTTTTTGATGTCAAAGCCGGTCGCCTGAAGATGCCCGTTGTCTAGGGCACAGATCCAGACATTTTCCCAGGCAGGCGGAAGTACCAGGCTGTTGATCCTTGTAATTTCATCCTTATCCTTTATCTTTTCACCGTCTTTATAATAGGAATATTTCTTTCCTGTTTTCTTACGGGTAATTCCGGCGGTTTCTGCATCGGTGGTATATACAAGATGTACCGCCTTTGCAGAAGCTTCCGGGTCCTTCATTATTTTAACAATTTTTGAAGGCTTAAGGTGAGAAATCATCTCCAGGTCTGTGTTCTTCTCCATAAAGCATGGTTAAGAGTTTTTACCCCTCGAAAAAATCAGTAAAAGAATCCCTACTATTACACAGACTAAGAGAATTCCCCACCACATTCCTGCCTTAAAAATTGTTTCTACTGCTTCACAACTTGTGAGTGTCAACAAACTTAATATCGTAATACTGTAAAAGCTCCACTTTTTCATAAGTATATATTTGTTGAGGTGTTAGATTCTGAGTCGGTCAGCCCTCCATTTTTTGATAGACCTTTTAATTTCATCTCCTGAGATGTTTTCATGAAGAGCTCTGTATAAAAGCTCCTTGAACTCATCATCATAGGTAAATCTCAATGCAGCAATCTGATCAAATCTCAGTTTTTCAACAGTTTCATCCGATCTTTTATTGAAGATTTCAAAATACCGCTGCTGAAATTCCAGGATCACCATTCGGTTCTGGAGTCCCAATGCATAATGCTGCCGGGTCATAAATGCCAGATAAAAAAGCAGAAAAATCACAATAGAAAATAGAATCCAGGTCAGTTGATTTCCCGGGTCATCCCATATTTTATAAATTCCGAAAATCTCCAATAGGATGAGCAAAGGAAGATAGATAAAATGATGAGGTGGATAAAATTTCCTGTGGTTATTATAGTTCTGCTGTTTCATGGAGTAGATTACAGCAATAATCTTTCCAAAAAATTATTATTTTGATAATGTGGTAGTTTTTTTTAGATGAAAATGATTTATTTTATTCAATATGTTTAAAGTTTTAATGTTTTTTAAATTATAAATGCATCTGTCATTCCGAACCAGCCAATGTACATTCCTTCAAAAGAATTCCTGCTAAAATAACAGATTATTAAGAAAAATAGCCGGAAGATTTCAGCTTCAGACTTCAAATTTTTCGTAACTTTCGGTGTTTAAAAAAGAAAAGAATGACTTCAAAGGAAAAAGTTGCTGCGCTTCGTGAAGAAATGCAGAAAAATAATGTTGATGCATTTATAGTATATTCTGCAGATCCGCATATGAGCGAATATCTTCCTGAAGAATGGCAGGAGAGAGCTTGGTTGTCTGGTTTCTTAGGTTCTGCCGGTTTTGTGGTAGTTACCAAAGACAAAGCTGGCCTCTGGACAGACGGAAGATACTTTACACAAGCCGCTATCGAGCTGGATGGTTCAGGAATTGACCTTTTCAAAGATGGTATGGAAGGAACTCCCAACTATATCGACTGGATTATTTCGGAAATCCCTTCAGGCGGTAAAGTGGCCGTAAATGCTTTAGCAGCTTCTAATGCCAACTGGGAACTGCTTTCTCAGAAATTTAATTCAAAAAATATTACACTGGTAGATTTTCCGCTTTTAAAAGAAGTCTGGAAAGAAAGAGGAACTCCATCTGCCAATCCTATTTTTGTACATCCGGTGGAAAGAGCAGGTAAATCTGTTTCTGATAAAATTGCTGCCATCCGCCAGAAAATGGAGGACCAGGAAGCCACCGTACATATCATATCAAGTCTGGATGATGTAGCATGGACAGCCAACCTGAGAGGAAGTGATGTAGAAAGTAATCCCGTATTTTTAGGATATATTGTAATCACTAAAAATGATGCAGTGCTCTTTACAGGGTTAGAAAAAATGGAAGTAGAGGCAAGAAAACAAATGGATGATGCTTTTGTGAAAATGATGCCTTACGAAGAATTTTACAATTACCTGAAGACATTCAAAAATGAAAAAGTACTGGTTTCTCCAAACAGCAACCAACAGATTTTCGAAACATTAAAAACAGACAACCAGTTTATCAAAGCTCCGGTTCCGGGTAACCTGATGAAAGCTCAGAAAAATGAAGCTGAGCTGGAAGGCTTCAGAAAAGTAATGGTAAGAGACGGAGTAGCTATGGTGAAATTCCTGTATTGGTTAACGCACAATGCCGGAAAAGAAGCCATGAATGAATATTCTATCGGTCAGAAACTGAGAGGATTCCGTGCAGAAGGTGAAAATTTTGTAGGAGAAAGCTTCGGTTCTATCGTTGGATACAAAGATAATGGTGCTATCATGCACTATTCTGCCAAAAAAGAAGGAAGCAAAGAAGTGACCAACGAGGAAACAATCCTGGTAGATTCAGGAGGCCAGTACCTTGAAGGAACCACAGATATTACAAGAACTTTTGCCTTAGGAACTCCTTCAGAAGAGTTTAAAAGAAACTCAACATTGGTATTACAGGGATTGATCCGTTTATCAATGGTGAAATTTCCAAAAGGAACAAAAGGAGTACATCTTGATGCTATTGCAAGACTTCCTTTATGGATGGAAGGCAAAGACTTCAACCACGGGACGGGACACGGTGTAGGAAGTTTCATGAATGTACATGAAGGACCGCAAAACATCAGAAAAGACCTGAATCCTCAGGAACTTCTTCCGGGAATGGTATGTTCAAACGAACCTGGATATTACCTTGAAGGACATTATGGAATCCGTCATGAAAACCTGATCGCAGTAAAAGAAGCGGAAAAAACAATTCACGGAACATTCTATGAATTTGAAACATTGACATTCTGCCCGTTCTTCAAAGATACTGTAGTAAAAGAAATCCTTTCAGAAAGCGAAATCGCATGGTTGAATGGTTACCATAATACGTGTGAAGAAAAGCTTGCTCCTTATCTGGATGGAGAAGTTAAAGAATGGTTCCTGCAATTGGTAAGTCCTCTTTAATAAAATCAATGGGGTAAAGTGGTTGCAAATCATATCTTTAAACCTCAGATTTAAACATTAAACAAAAGAATTGTTAGATAAACCAAAGTCCTGTAAGGTATTTCCTGCAGGGCTTTTCTTTTTATACAACCGTATTTTTACGGATATAATTCTAGGGATTCTACTGATTGATAAAAACCGGGGCTGATTTATCTTTGTACCAACAAAACATCATTCATATCTTCATAAATAACTCAAGTAAATTCAAAACGGTAAATCATCTCGTCCTGAGGTGATTTTTTTTGCTGTTAATTGAAATTTGTCAGATAAGTTCCCACGACACATGCATCCGTTTAAAAAGAGGCTTTTCAAAAGTGTCATTCTGAACACAGACTGAAGGTCTGCGAGCGTAGTTCAACAATGTAGTGAAGAATCTCATACTTCTGGTTATTTATGAGATTCTTCCTTCGTCAGAAATCGAAGATTCGACGTAATCAATGACAAAAGCCAAATTATTTCACTTTTGAGATAGTTTCCACCTTTGCTCTCTTGGAATAAAATCCTATAAAAATGAAAACTTTGCGTTGATAAAGAAGTTTACATTCATTTTTTATCCTGATTTTATCTATTTTCGTGATTCATTAAAACCCCTTATTTTTAAGAATGATAATACAGGATTATTTTAGAAGCTTTAATCTGTTTTCAGAAGATGAAATTGAAGAATTTCTAAAGTTTTCCGAGTTCAGATTCATCAATAAAAATGATTATTTCATACAGGAAGGAGAGCTTTGCAAGGAAGTAGGATTGGTAAAATCCGGTATCTTCCGTTCCTTTTATACTTCAGATGAAGGAAAAGATATGACTTATTGCTTTCGGTTTCCCAATCATATGATCGCTGCGTATTCATCATTTATTTCAGGGTGCCCGAGTAAAGAAAGCATGCAGGCCATTACCAATGCAGAGCTGATTATTCTTAAAAAAGAAGCAGTAGATAAACTGGTGCAGAACAGCCTTAACTGGACAAAGTTTTTAAAGATCATTGCAGAGCAGGAATATCTTGAACTTGAAACACGGTTTTTTCAGCTTCAGAGAGATAGCGCAGCCCAGCGGTATGAAACATTATTAAAGAATCATCCTGATTATATTCAAAACATTCCATTGCAGTACCTGGCTTCTTATCTTGGAATTACACAACGTCACTTAAGCCGTATCAGAAAGGAAATTTCTTTTTAGACATTTGTCCTGCTCGTTGAAACAGGGGCGCTCTATTTTTGTCAAAAAAAATTATGGAGCAAAATATTCTGATTATTGGTGGAAATGGATTGGTAGGAAAGACAATTTCCCGAATTCTGAAATCAAGAAATCCTCATTTTACTGTTTTTATAGGGGGAAGAAAAGGTGGGAAAACAGACAAAGATCTAAAGATCGATGTCACAGATCCTTCCTCTTTTAAAGTGATCTCTGAGAAAAAAATAGATCTCATCATTCTTTCCGTGAATGATAAAGAAGATCATGTACTTCGTTTTGCTATTACTCATCATATAGATTATCTGGACATTACAAAACCTACTCCAGCTTTGGTTAAGGCCTACGATATTGCCGGAAAATCAGATGTAAACAGCAGAATTGTCTTCAGTTCAGGCTGGATGGGTGGAATTGTACCGGGATTAGTCAACACTCTTTCCCATTCAGATGATATCAAGGAAGTAAAGGTTTTTGTATATTATTCTGTAAAAGACCTGGCAGGGGAAAGTTCAGCCCATTTTATGGCAGAAAACGTAGCCGTTCCTTTTGTACATTATAAGAATGACAAACCTATTTCCATCAGACATTTTTTGGACACAGAATCTTTTAAATTCTCTTTTGGAATAGGAGAGAGAAAGGCTTATAATTTTGATGTGCCGGATCTCTATATTCTTAATAAGGTAGAACGAATTCCCGGAGTAAGTGTAAAAATGACTTATAACTCGAAATTCATTACCTGGCTGCTGGGATCTTTTCAATACCTGAGAATATTCAATATTTTATCATTAAAAGAAAGAAAAATGATTTTTGGATCCAGTGGAAACGGAGATCAGTCTGTGTTTGAAATTGTGGTGAAAGATAAAGAAGGTCAGAAGAAACTAAGCTTACGAAGCATGAAAGGGCAGGCAGAACTTACTGCTTTATCTGCTGTTTTACATACCGAAGAGCTGCTGAGAAATCCGCATGAAAACAATGTGTATTTCAGCCATCAGCTTCATGAACCTTTATCATTAATGACACAGCTTCATACCTATGAAACTATCAATATCAATGTCACACAATGAAAAAAATAGCGATTATCAATGGACATCCGAATAAAAATTCTTTCAACTCTGGGATTGCAGAAGCTTATAAGGCAGGAGCTGTAGAATCAGGAGCTGAAGTAAAGGAAATTGTCATCCGGGATTTAAATTTTAATCCTAATCTGCAATTTGGATATCAGAAAAGAATGGAGCTTGAACCGGATCTGGTGAAAGCATGGGAAATTATTCAATGGGCAGATCATCTAGTTTGGGTTCATCCTGTTTGGTGGGGCGGATTTCCGGCTTTGATGAAAGGATTCATAGACCGTCTTTTTTTACCGGGACTGGCCTATAAATACCGAGAGAATTCTGTATGGTGGGATAAGCTTTTAAAAGGAAAAACAGCACATATAATCACCACATTAGACCAGCCGGGTTGGTATTACCGTTTGTTTTTTGGAAGACCCAGCGTCAATCAGCTTAAAAAATCTATATTGGAATACTGCGGAGTAAAACCGGTAAAACTGACTTATATCGGAATCATCCGAAATTCTAAAGATGAGCAACGGGTTCAATGGCTGAGAAAAGTGAAGGAATTGGGAAAGAAACAAAAATAATCCAACAACATATCATGATAACTTTATCTGACAATAGAAATCAATTGTTGTCAGATAAAGTTTTATTTTCCCTTTTTACAATCCTTTTTTCCCTTCAATCCAGTATGCCTGTGATTTTATACATTTGGGAGAAACACCTCTGGCTTTAAGAAATTTCCTGATCAGAGACATTCTTCCTCCGTTTCCGGTGAGGTAGAAAACAGCATCATCATTGTAGATAGTTTCTTTTTCTTCCCTCAAAAAGTCATTCAATGCTTCAATCATTCTCATGGTATTGTTTTTAGGGCTGTGATAGCCATACAAATTCAGTTTTTCAAGAGCAGAACATTCTTCCAGTTCATGAAGACAGATGAATAAAGAACCATTTTCCTCCACGGCTTTTTTGATCGAAAGAGAACTTCCCAGTGAAGTTTCGTCACCTACAGAAAAATGAATTTTTGCATTGGGAGCAAAGAATTGTTTTCCTCTTGGCATTAAAAGTTTTATGGAATCTCCGGCAGAAAGCTGGGTTACAAAATGGCTTCCTGCAGCAGATGAATCATGCAGGTGAAATAAAACATCAAAAGTCCCTGCTTCCTGGTTGAAGTTGAAGGGAGAATAATTCCGGAAATCACGGCCATTGATTCTTATCCCAATTGCATATGCAGGTTCGTAAGAAACATCCTGTAAATCTGTTTGAAAACGTATAAGACGAAGGTCATTCGTGATTTTTTCTATATGGATAACCGTACAGTCTTTAAATTTTGAGGACCAGACATTTTCTACAGTGTCATTGATCCATTTTGGTAAGCTCGGCATAAATCATTTTTATTGCAAAGGACGTTGCAAAATCAGAAAATACCGATAGCTGTTTCGTGGGAATAATTGGACTATTCGTGGTTAGTGTTTGTTTTTATGCAGGTCCCGGAACTCTGATGGTGATTGGTCTTCCAGCTTAGAGAATAATCGGCTGAAATAAGTGTGGTCACTATATCCCAATTCATAAGCGATTTCTTTTACACTTAGGTTGGTAAAGACCAGTAATCTTTTAGCTTCAATTAAAATTTCCTGATGAATCCAGTGTTGTGCAGGCTTCCCGGTTGCTTCCCGGACTGCCTCCGTTAAATATCCTCTTGTAATATTTAAAATCTCTGCATATTCAGATGGACTTTTCGAGGTTTTATATTCCTTCCGAACCAAAGTTCTGAATATTCTTGACAGTTGTAAAGCCCGGTTTTCGCTGGAAGCAGGAGATACATTCTTTTGGGAATAGATCATGACAAACATTCCCAGAAATGCATTAAGCAGTGATTGTACAACAAGCGACCCTTCTTTGGTGGAAAGCATCTCATTCGTATAAGAGGCATGAAGCATGCTGGCTGTTGTATTTATTTTTTTGACGAGACTTTTATCCAGAGACAATGGTTGTATTTCCCCCAGAGATTCATCAAAAAAAGAACGTACCATATCAGGGACAAGTTCTGCTTTAACAGCTACAAACCATCCGCAAACGTCTTTCATTAAAAGGCCCTGATGTACCTGTCCAGGCAATACACAGAAAAGAGTGGAATCTTTTGCTTCAATTGTTTTAAAATCTACCATCATTCTTACATGACCGCTTTCCATGCACGTGAAAATGTAATGACTGTCCCGGTGTATTCCTTTGTCCAAAAGAATATCTTCAGCATCCTGAGTACGCTTATCCATTCTTTTGACATGGAATCTGTGGTGGGAAATACCGTTTAAATCATAAGTCGGAATGGTCTGTTTCATCTGTAAACCTGTTGTGATGAGGATAAATACGTAACCGTAAAATTACGTATTTTCACGGTTTTACATCTGGAATATTAATCTCAAATTCGCGGTGAATAATGATAATGTTTTCTTTAGATCAGATTTTATATGAATATACCCCGGAATTCGGAACAGAAAGAAAACTGTTCCGGATTTTATTTTGCTTTTGAAAAAGCCATTTTTATAGCCAGATAAGTCAATACACTGGCCATAAACCATTTCTGAACCTTGATCCAGACCGGATTATTGGAAAAGAACAGGGCAACTCTCGCCGCTGTTAATACAATGATAAAGTTAATGCTGAAGCTGATCAGAACCTGAATAACGCCAAGTTCAAGACTCTGCGTGAAGACGGAACCATACTCAGGTTTGATGAACTGAGGAAAGAAAGACAGATAAAAGACGGCCACTTTCGGATTTAATACATTTGTTAAAAAGCCAATGGTAAAGAGCTTTTTAGGACTGTCATGAGCAGCATTCCTGTCAACATCAAAAATATTTCTGCTCTTTGGTTTTATTGCCTGATAGGCCAGATGTAAGAGATAGACAGTTCCCATGGCTTTAAGAACGGTATAAGCCAATGGAACGGCTAGTAAAACAGCGGTCAGGCCAAAAGATACCATGATAATGTGGAATAAAAATCCACACACCACTCCAGCCAGGGAAATAAACCCGGACTTTTTCCCCTGTGTTATAGATTTTGAAATCAGGTAAATCATATTAGGACCGGGACTGATAACTAAGATGAGTGCGGCCAGGATGAAAAAAATAAGTTCGTGAAATGGAATCATTGGTAGTTGTTATTTAAATGCGAATATTTCCGGTACAAAGATACATACTGTAGCTAATCTGATATGATAAAAAATTGAAGAAATAGTAATTTTCACTCAATTCAATTTTATTTTCCACTTGAATGTGATTTAAAATAAATACCAGTCTGTTTTTTTTGTAAATTTCAACACATAAAATAATTATCATTCACAAATAAATATTATCATGACTACTGAAAACATCTTTGAAGCCATCAGAAAATGGAAAAATCTTATTGATTCTTATAAAAATGGAATTAGCATAAATGGGGCAGAAATTTTGATATTTTTAAATCAGGGAACTCATTTCAGTGTTTCGGGGGAAGAAATAGAACAATGGAAAAGAAACCTTGGAACGGAAGAACTGAAAAGTATTCATGCATATGTAGGTATTCATGAGGAACAATTGAAATTTTTCCTGATTGATTCTAAAAGTGATAAGGATGCTGATTTTAGTAACATCATTATTAAAGAATTTTCAAGCAAATTTACTGAGGAGAAGATGGAGAGCAGCAATGACGAAGAAGTGATCCCGCCTCCAATCACAGCTGAATCGGCCATTAACCGAAATTTCAGATGGAATATGTTCGGTACTTCATGGATACAGGCTCAGAAAACAGAAGATATTTTTCAGCTGATTTCCATTCCGTTTTCAGATTATGATAAAATGGGAATTACAGGAGGGCAAACTTGTACCAGTTTTTTTGGACTTACTGATGATCTGGAGAAAAAAGATCCGGATTTTCCTTATCATATCGAAATTATTACCGTGAAAAGCCTTGCGATTAATCATATGAGTGAGACCGCAGAAAATTATTCTACTCCAAGACCTCCTTTTACCGTTGATACTCTTAATGATTATCAACTTTTGAAGCAGAGCACCAGTGTTTTCGTATAACAGTTTATCCCTGTATTTACAAATTATTATTAACCTGGTCTTGTGTACCGGGCTGATTGTATTGGTAAAAGATGGGATAAAAACAAAACTTCCTGTGATTGTGCTTCTTTCAGGAGAGTTTATGCTGGAGCTGACGGACTTAACGGACCGGCTGATGAAATTAAATACACTCAATACCTACAATTATATACTGAGCCAGTTTTTTGGTTTGATGATCCTTACCGTCATCTACAGCAATTATTATATCCAGCTTTCCCGTGAGTTAAAATGGATGATCTATGGATATGCAATATTGGCACTGATGACTAATGTGTTGTATGTGCAAAATGATACACAGGCTACTTTTTATTCCAATATTATTACCAGTATTATTATTTGTAGCTATGCAGCCTCTTATTTTATGAAGATTATCAGGGAAGGTAGGGCAGATAGGGATATGTTTATCGTGAACATCATTGTTTTCCTGTTTTTTTCTGTTGAATGTATCATATCCACTACCTTTAATTTTTTAATCAGCAACCATCTGAGCTGGGTAGCTCCTGTCTGGCTTTTTAGAGGCATTTTGCTATTGTCTTTTTATATTGCTTTTATTAATCTGGGATGTGGCGTTGGGAAAATCAGGATCAGATAGTTCTATGGATATGGATCGGTATTGGACTATTTTTTTTAACAACGTTATTCATTACGTTATTGGTCATTAATTATTTGAAAAGTATAAAGAAAAATAAACAGAAAGTCTCTCAGCTGGTCCGGAATACCCAAAAAGAATATTGGGAGAATACATTGCTTTTACAGGAGCAGGACAGGGAACGTCTGGCAGAAGAACTTCATGATAATATTATCTCACAGTTGAATCTCATCCGTTTAAACCTTACGGATAAAAATCCCGAAGAGCTTAATCGCGATCTGAAAAAATCCATGCAGTTGATAAGGGAATTATCCCATAATCTTACACCGCCGGACCTCGATGAGGTTGAACTGGCAGATTTGATTGCAGATTATCTTGCACAGGTTAATAAAAATATAGAGGTTATTTTCCGTCATATTACGATAAGAACCCCGATCAGCAGCCCGGTAAAACTGAACCTTTTCAGAATTGTTCAGGAACTGGTCACCAATATTTTGAAACATGCTGAAGCCACCAGAGTAGATGTGTCGCTGAGAATCTCTCTGAACTATCTGATGCTAACGATAGAAGATAACGGACGGGGTTTTATCGTAGAAACGCACTCTGGAGGCATTGGGTTTAGGAATATTCAGTCAAGAGCACAAAAAATTAAAGCCATTTATAAACTTAAAACACAGCCTGAAAAAGGCACAAAATTCATAGCCTGTATGGCAATACAATAAAAATAAACATGGAACATACGAAAATTAAAATCGGAATTGTAGATGACGACCTGCTGTTTGTACAGCTTTTGAAAAATTATATTGATAATAATGGAGACTATCAGGTTACACTGACCTCTACAGGCGGTTATCAGTTTCTTACTGAGGATTCCGGATCTTTAGACATTCTTATTCTGGATCTGAGAATGACAAACGGTGATGGTCTTGAAGTAATGTCTGAACTGGCTAAAAGAGAAACTGAAACAAAAATTATTGTTCTTTCCAGTTTTTATCGCCGTTCGTTCATGGGGCAGATGCTGAAAATGGGAGCCCATGCTTTTTTGCCCAAAGAAATTGAATTAGAAGAATTATTAGCCATTATCAAAACCGTTCACCACACAGGACATTATTTTTCCAATGATCAGATTGATGTCATGAGAAGCCAGCTTTCCAATAAACTTCCGGAGTTTCATGCCTTTTCTAAGAATGAGCTTACGGATAGAGAAGTGGAAGTTCTGCGATTGGTTTGCCAGCAGCTCAGCACTAAGGAAATTGCAGACTCTCTTTTTATTTCACCCAAAACGGTAGAAACTCATAAGACTAACCTGATGATCAAAACAGGAGTGAAAAATATGGCCGGGCTTGTAATTTACGCAGTACAGAACCAGGTTATAGATCCGAACGAAATCGTATTATTTGATAAGTAATTTTATCCCAAAAAGAATCAGGGAGCACATGAATGTACTCCCTGATAACAAGAAAATCTAAAAATACACTATAATTTAGGATTCAATACTTTAGCAATAGATACTGCATCTGCTACAGTGTCCAGGCTATAGATCTGCAGAATACCCTGAGTGGTAGCTGCCTGACCTAAAATGTTCTGTTGGTTTTGTGCATTCACTGCATTTTCAAACATGATTCCTGTAGAATGTGCAGCGGACTGATATACGTTACTTAAAGCCATTGCAGGAGATTCTGCTACTACTTTTACGTTCGATTGTGTTACTGCGTCTGTGATTTGTTCGTTTACTGGCATAATGATTATTGTTTATTTGGGTTAAAAAACAACCGGCTTTTCCGGTTGCTCGGATAATGGTATTTAAGCTTTTCGCAAGGTGAATTACGGAGTAAGGATTTTAGCCATAGAAACAGCGTCCGCAATGGTATCAAGACTGTAGATCTGTGCGATACCTTGTGTAGTAGCTGCCTGAGTGACAACGTTCTGTTGGTTTTGTGCGCTCACCGCATTTTCAAACATAATTCCTGTGGAATGAGCTGCAGTCTGGTATACGTTGCTTAAAGCTACTGCAGGAGATTCTGCTACTACCTTTACGTTCGACTGTGTTACTGCGTCTGTGATTTGTTCGTTTACTGGCATAATGATTATTGTTTATTTTGATTAAAAACAACCGGATTTTCCGGTTGTTCGGAAGGAATTTAAGCTGTTCGCAAAAATGAATTACGGATTAAGAATTTTAGCCATAGAAACAGCATCAGCAATGGTATCCAGACTGTAGATCTGAGTGATACCCTGTGTAGTAGCTGCCTGAGAGACAATATTCTGTTGGTTTTGTGTATTCACTGCATTTTCAAACATGATTCCTGTAGAATGTGCGGCAGATTGATACACGTTAGCTAAAGCCATTGCAGGAGATTCTGCTACTACTTTTACGTTCGATTGTGTTACTGCGTCTGTGATTTTTTCGTTTACTGGCATAATGATTATTGTTTATTTTGGTTAAAATAACCGGGTATTCCGGTCCTGAAAATGGTTATATTCTGCGGTTTGCAAGAATGATTAAGGTTTAAGAATTTTAGCAATTGAGATAGCATCTGCAATAGTATCTTTACTGTAGATTTGAGAGATACCCTGTGTAGTAGCGGCCTGCGTTACAATATTGTGCTGATTTTGGTTGGTCATCGCATTTTCAAACATGATTCCCGTAGAATGTGCTGCGGTCTGATATACGTTACTTAAAGCCATTGCAGGAGATTCTGCTACTACCTTTACGTTCGACTGCGTTACTGCATCTGTGATTTGTTCGTTAACTGGCATAATGATTATTGTTTATTAGGTTAAAAAACGACCGGATTTTCCGGCTGAGATAATGACTTTTTCTCAAAAAGTTTAAAAATTACGGCTTAAGAATCTTAGCGATAGAAACTGCATCTGCTACCGTATCCAGGCTGTAGATCTGCAGAATACCCTGAGTGGTGGCAGCCTGGCCTAAAATGTTCTGTTGGTTTTGTGCATTTACAGCATTTTCAAACATAATTCCTGTAGAATGTGCTGCAGATTGATACACATTGGCTAAAGCCATTGCAGGAGATTCTCCTACTACTTTCACGTTCGATTGCGTTACTGCGTCTGTGATTTGTTCATTAACTGGCATAATTGTAATTGTTTTTTTTGAGATCTGATCTCGGTTAATAATTATTGAGGTAAACTAGTTTTCTGTTTTATTTTAAACTCACTACAGATCCTGCAGATGAATACATTTCAAAAGCATTGGTATTGACAGGTTATAAGTGATTGGATCTGAAGGTGGCTCTGAATACAATGGTTGAGACCCTATCTGTAAAATCTGTGTGAGTGTAAAGCATATTTCCTGATAAAAAGGATGCGGTTTTTATTTTTAATATCTGTCTTAAAAATAAATATCTGCTGCAGGTATACTGGCTATGCTGGATTCTTTTGGGCTAAAGATGGATTCTGAATAATTGCTTCTGCACATAGACAGCATCTGAAAAACGGTGCAAAATAAATGTTGACCTGATTGTATATATTGAGGGCACCGGATTTCATCTTTGCAGAGAAAATAAACCGCATCCGTGGTGGTGAAACCGGAATTAGAAACGTCCTTTTCTAAATAGTCCTGATTCTTTGTGTTTCAGTTTTCCGGATCCCATTTTTTTTACTCCCATGACATAGTTGCTGATGGCAGTCATGTTATTTCGTTGTTGGTTCAAGGCAGAATTGATCTGCATTGCACCCGTAGAATGCGCACTTACCTGTGTTGAAATAGCATTAGGTACAGCGGTAGACATTCCCATAATTATAGTATCAATTTCGTTCATAATATCTGTTGGTGTTGATGTTTTTATGGACGGATATTGCCAAACCGGGCATTCAGTTTATTCATTCGGTCCATTATTTTAAGCTCCTTCTCTTTTACCTTTGCAGTGGATGCCTCCTGAAGTCTTTTCAATTGTTCTTCATAGTTCATCATAGGAGGATCAGTCTGAGCTGGTGTTGCAGCCTGTACCTGGGGAGGAACTTCTTGCTGTTTTACGGCTTCTTCCAGCTTTTCCAGCAGAGGAGCCAGCGATTTCATGGTCTCTTTGATGGCTTTATCCTTGATATAAGTAATGATTTCATCTTCATGTCTTAAAACAAAAGGCATGATTTCTTTTTCAACGACTTCAGGTTCCGTTACAGGTATAGGAGGTTTGTGTGCCGGAGCCTTTTTGCGGATTCTTCTGCGCATAAGTATTGTTTTAGAGTGTTGGGAATAGTGAGCACCTACTTACAGCAGATAATTAATGAATGCTGCTGCAGCCCTCCAGTCCCGGTTGATATCTTTTACTACATTATATCCTGTAATTTCCAATGCAATACACGCTGAAACAGCACTGGCTGACAACATTTCTTTTAACTGATTAGGAGGAAGGGTAAGGATATAATCATCCGGAATGATAAGCGATTTGCTGCCGGATGGAGGCGTTTCATTTACTATAATACTCAGGATTTCCTGAAAATAATGGGCAATCAGCTTGGATGCCTGAAATTCCAGTTCCCTTTTTAATTCTACTATTTCATCCTGGGAAGCCAGATCGGAAATGGCGCTTACATCCACATCATGTACGGAATATTGTGCTTCACCTGTGTCTGATGGAGTAATCGTAATATCCGTCTTCAGTACCCATTTTGATTTTTCGAGATTAACCGTAAGAAGATTTGAATCATAATCAGGAACGGCAATTTCGCTTAGAGTGGTAAAAGGTAAGATTCTTACATTACAGTAAAAGACTTTTGGATCATCCAGTTTTACCATGATGATGGCAATTCCCGTTGATTTATCTTTAGGTTCTACTACAAAAGACTGAAAATGATTATATCTTTTACCTCCTCTGCTGATGCAGTTGACCAGTCTTATGGATGGCTGAATATTAATATCAGAAGTCTGAAGATTGAATACAAAACGTTCTGAATTGTGTTCCGTCTTTTTGGGGTCTGCACTTTTGGTGTCCAGATAATTGATTTCACTGTTTTTAGTCAGATAAAGTCGTTCATTTAAATCATTTAAATTTTCCAGATTTAAAATCTTGGCGGGTTTGGTTGTTGAAGAATAATTCATCTTTTATTTATTTTAATTTTTTCAAGGAGTTGGTTTATTATTGTTTTTTTCTTTCGGTTCACTTCAGGTTCTACTGAAGGAATTACTGCTTCTTTAATCTCTGGTTTTATGAGTGGCTGTGTCAGTTTTACTGACTTTAATACTAATTTTCCCCCATGATCAGCCGTGATAAAGCTTTTTCTCATGCCTTCCTTTTCTGATGAGACTTCTTCCGGAACCGGATCTACTCGTTTTTTTTTTCAGGATCTTCAGTCTCAGGGATTACTTCCGTATAGGATGGGGGAGAAGGAAGGGCTTCTGAGACAGGAAGTGTGTTGACATTATAAATAGTATTGGAAATTTTAGCTTTTACTTCAGCATATTCACTTACCATTTTGAATAAGTCTTTCATCATTTCATTTCCTTTTCCTGCGTCCTGGCCTTGCACATGCTCTGCCATCTGAGTGGAGGTTTCTTTACTGCCCGGAGCCGGCCCGAAAGTCGTTCCATATGTCAGTAAATTATTGGCCAATCTGCTTAATGCTATAAGACCTACCTGCTCAAATCCTTTCAAAAAAGACTGTAAATCCTGAACCATCATTCCTGTAGACTGTTCTATCATTACTTTTGTCACTCCAGTCATTGGAGAAGCCTTAGGCGGGGCCAGTACCTCACTGTTCACAAATACTACAGCTTTCTCCGCCGGAGTGGTAGCATTGGCTGCCTGGGATTGTTGGGTTTCACTGTTGTTTTCACTCATGATTGTAAGGTTTTATAATTATCCTTTTAAAATTTTAATGGCATCTGCAACAATCGCAGGGTTGAGCTGGTTCAAGTTCTGCTGATTGGTTACAGAATTCTGAATGGAAATTCCACTGGCATGGGTGGCCATCTGGTAAAGCATACTCATAGCCTGTGCGGGAGACTCACCAAGTACGGTAACATTGGTCTGCGTTACTGCATCTGTAGTCTGGGTGTTTACTGTTTCTGCCATATTCTGGTTTTAATGGGTTACTATTGTTTTTTATTTTCAAACATCTTCTTTCAAAGACTTTTTCTTCAGCTCAACCTTATTGTTATTTCCTGGTTAAGCCTTAACTGTGAGATTGCTGATCTCTTTTGTCTGATACAAATTTCATCAATCGAAATAAATCTTCATTAAGGGAAAAAACTGAATTTTAAAAAATAAGGGAATTCTCCTATGAGTGAAATTTTTATACAATATCATATCGACATAATTAAAATCCGGAAAACAGACTAGCATATAAAGTGTATTTAATAATCATAACAGGTGAATACACAAATACCTTTTCTGCCCATACGGGTAAACCCTGAATTTCTGAAAATGGATAGATCCCCTCTGTTTTGTCAGGAGCTTTACCTTGAAATTTGTTCCCTAACGTATTATAATACTAAACGATATGATAAGGAATAGAAAAAAAAACAAAGCAGGTGCTTCCAATACAGATGATGCTAATCGCAGACCAGCACCAAGACCAGACCTTCCACGTGACCCCAAACCTGAATTTAAACCTAAAGTACTTATCCAACCCGGATACGCCACAGGTGATATGTTTGGAATTGCCGCGGCTTTAATTGATGATGATGAACTTCATGTTGTTATTTCCAAAGGCAATGGCACTTTCATAGACCACACGGATAAAGCAGATTCTATAAAAAAATTCTATAGAGATTCCGGAATAGGTGAGGATAGAATACATATAGTTGAAGTAAATAGATTAAGGGGAGATAATGCGGGTAAGAGAAGATTAGAAAATAAAGCACGTGAGTTTCAGCCAAGAGGATACATCAAAAGAGTGAATTATGGAACTGATTATATCGCGAGAAAATACTCACCGGCCTTACGGAATAAGCTAAAAGTAAGATGGGAGGTCAATAGTAATGGCTATGAAGATGAGGCTATAAAAAGTTGGCTGGAACAAAAAGGAATTCCTACCAGTGGAGACAATTTACTTATTTTATGGTCACGTTTCAGTGGGAAAGGAGGAGATATTCATATAGAACATGATACAAGCTATACAGGAATCAGACAAATTGTTTATAGAGTAGCAGAAATGTATGATGCAATCATTATTACCGGAGATAAAGGCTATGTGAAGGAGAGAGGATCTAAATTTGATGATATTGTCAATGAGGTCAAAAGTACCATTCACCCTTCCAAAGTATTCAATATTACCGAGTTTTGGGATGAAAAAACACCATCTTTATTAGCATGGGGAGGCAATACCCGTTTTGGGCAGTTTAAGCTATATGATTATTTTGAAAGACACTTTACCTATGTAAAGCACCTGGGTTTCAGAAGTGGTAATCTTGAAGTGATGGCGATGCTGGGGTACACGGTAAGGTATATGGAAGAAGAAGGAAGTGAGAGTGGTGGCAGAATGCTTGCCTGGAAGGATATAGGCGGAGGTAAGACTTTAAAAAGAGGAGATGCCACCGGATATGAACGGCTATTGTTGAGTCAACCTCCAACACGATCAGGCAAATTTCTTCAGGAAAAAATAAAAGAAATAAATACAAAAATTGAGGTAAAACTTGATGAAGAAATTAGCAGAATAATAAGGACTACCGGACCCAAAACAAAAAGGCAGATAGAAGATCTGAAAATAGAACTTAAACCTGCAATAGAAGCAATATTCATAGGAGAAAAAAGAGATTATACAGGGGCACATTATGCTCCGCGTAAAAAAGATGGATCACCACCAACCCCCATACCAAAAGAAGAAAAAGACAGATTTTATGAAGGGTTTAATGATAAAGATATGGAGCTTATTCTCAAGTATTTACAGCCTGAACGCTGGGTTGAGAAACAAATTACTTATAACCCCGTCATTCCACAGAAAAGAAAAGATTACAAAAAACTGTTGGAGAGTGCCGAAAACACTTATTAAACAATAAGCCTTGAATTACTGATTAAAATACGAAATTTCACTGATATTCCCAAAAGCCAGCCTTCTCTACAGAAGGCTGGCTTTTTTATTAATAATGCTATGCAGAAAGGGGAGTATTTTCACTATCCTTTTCAGGTAATTCCTTTCTCTTCCGCCAAAAGAAGTATGCAACAACAGCGGTC
Organism: Chryseobacterium viscerum; assembly: GCF_025949665.1. Classification (NCBI taxonomy): domain Bacteria; kingdom Pseudomonadati; phylum Bacteroidota; class Flavobacteriia; order Flavobacteriales; family Weeksellaceae; genus Chryseobacterium; species Chryseobacterium viscerum. The sequence goes on from NZ_JAPDFT010000001.1 coordinate 883,382, forward strand.
GCAATGGGCAGAGCAATACCAAACTCATCAATATAATAATTGGTATTTCCCGTATCTACAGTAAGCGGCGTGAAAATAGACTGTATAAAAAGGTTGTGGCTGGCATGTAAAATAACACCTGTCCATAAACTTCCGGATTTTAACCGTAACCAAGTGAAGATAAAACAGGATGCAAATATCATCACCGTAAAACATAAAAGAGCCAGCCATTTGGGACCACCCGTGTTATAATTAGAAAAAAGAAGAAGCGGATAATGATAAATAGACCATATAAGACCCATCCAAAGAGAAGTCGTAGTATAAGAATTGATCTTAGCCAGCTGTGGAGTAAGAAGACCGCGCCAGCCTATTTCTTCACCCAATGCTGATCCTACAGAACGCACCATACCAAAGCTGCTCATCAGAATAATATACAGGATGATGGTCTGGCCATCAGAAAGATTCCAGCCCATACCTTTACCAGCTTCTGCTACAAACTCATGATTATAAAAACCGCCAGCCCCACTGATCCAGATGATAAGGTAAGGAACTAAACTGTAAAGAATAGGAATACAGTAAGCCATGATCTGGTATTTTGTAAGGCCCCATTTCCAGCCTAGGGAAGAAACAGGAATTTTCCGGATACGGCAGGTAAGAAGAGCTGCGATAGCCGGACACCACATTACAATAGTGGCGTAAGATATAATTCCGCCACCGAGTTTACCGGTACGGATGCACATATAATAGACCGGGAGGCAGAAAAGCAGGGTAAGACACAGGTAAGTGGCAATATTCTTCCTGGTTTCGGATTTGGATATTGTATTTTCCATAAACTGATCTGGTGTTGGAGTTGATAAATAACTGAAAGATAGAAGATTATTTTCAAATAAAAATACACTTATTTTTATAACAATTATAATTTTAGTACTGTTCAATTTAAAAAAGAGGTCTTCTGTTTTTAATAATGGAAAAATGTAAATTAGCGAAAACAAATTTTTTTTCGAATTACCCTAGAACATGTCCAGACTAAAAGCCATAAGAGAACAAAAAAATCTGACCCAGGAGGAGCTGTCAGAAAAATCAAAAATTTCTGTAAGAACCATTCAGAGGATAGAATCCGGAACAGAACCTAAAGGACATACATTAAGAGCTTTGGCGCAGACTTTGGAAATAGAAGAATCTTTATTATTGCAGGAAGAAACCACTATTTCTGCTGAAATAGAAGAGATAAAAACAGAAGCCACAGAAGAATCTGAAACGCTCAATTATTCTTCAATCAAAATGATCAATCTTTCCTCCTTATTATTTGTGGTAGTACCTCCGTTAAATATCCTGGCTCCCTTTCTGATCATGCTTATTATGAAGCAGAGAAACAGTCTCACCAAACAGATTATTTCACTGCAGATGTTTTGGACAGCTATGGCACCCATTGTGTTTATGCTCGGTATCTTTTTAAAGCTCGGAAAAGAGTTTACGCTTATTCTTATGATCCTTATTGTATTGTCCAATGTATTTATGATCCTAAGAAATACTGCAGAAATTGACCGTAAAAACAAACTGTATTTTAAGTTGAAATTCAGTATGTTATAATTTTTATCGTTGCTTTGTCGGGTTCATTTTTATGTGAAAAACGAAATGAAATTTGTAAATATTTATATACTCAATTAGTCTGTTAATCTGTTTTCCGATTGAAAACAGCATTTTCAAATTTTTCTATGGCTTTCCTATTTTGCAAGTATTGGGGATTTTTTTAATCTCCCATTGTATTCTGATTCATCAGTATAAACTTTTGTACTGTAATAATGCTTTTTAGTTCTTGTGGAGATCTTTTATCAATTATAAAAGCAGCTGCCATTTGCGAGTTGCTTAGCAAAACAATCTTTACTTTTGCCCATTAAAATTCAGAGAAATTACCACGATTTATTTCCAAATTTTAAAATGTAACAATTTTTATTACATTTTTTTTGAAAAAGTACTCCTTGGATCATATTTTTTTTTACTTTTGATAAAAAAACACACTTTAATGATTTTAAAAAAATTAAATACAGCCATAGTAATGGTCATTCTATCAGCTGCATACAATTCTTGTATAGAAAGAAATGACAATGCAAATGTTCAGGATTCTAAAGAAACCGTTGTGAAGTTTTATACTGATCTTTATTCTTCAAACAACCAGAGTAAAGCCGATCTTTATGTGGGAAGCAGTTATAAAGAACACCAGCCTGAATCAGGAGATTACACTTATATGGGATTGAAAAATTATGCGTTACAAACCGCTAAAAATACCAATTATAAGATCACAGTACATAGGATTATACAACAAGGAGCTTACGTATTTCTTCATGTTGAAGAGAAAAACTCTGAGAAAACCATTGCCCACGGAGAGTTATTTAAACTTGGAGAGAATGGTAAAATTATTGAGCATTGGGGTAATCTTCAGGAGCAGCCTGCTACAACAGCCAATGGGAGAACCATGTTTGATGGGGCAAAAGTTAACTACACTCTGACTTCCGGAATCAGTAATCTCGCAAAATTTAAACAGGCAGATGCAGATATGTTCAACAAACTGGATTATTCTATTGTTGAGGCAACAAGAGTAGCCACTACAGCTGCTACTGTCTATAAGCAGCATAATCCGTTTATTAAAGATGGAAGAGAACAGTTAGGGATCTGGTTTCAACAAATGAAAGATTCAGGAACAACATTAAGCGTAAGTAATAAATTCATTTTAGGAGAAGGGGATTTCATTGTAGAAATGAATTATTTCAACACCAATAATGGCGCCGGGGAAGATTTCATTTTTGACATTATCAGGATACGCCCGGAGGATGCACTTACCGATGAGCACTGGGATATCGTTCAATCTATTAAGGGTAAAGACATCACCAAGGTATATTAACAAAAAAGCACTTAAAACAAACAGCCTTCTAAAAAGTTAGAGTTAGAAACTTTTTAAAGGTATTTTTTATAAAAACATTAAAAATTTTAAAAAAAATCAATTATGAAAAAAAGTATTTTTTTACTTATACTTTTAATAAGTATAATATCTTGTAGAACTGACAATACAACTATTGAGACTGATTTTGATAACGCTGAGAACAAAGAAATTGAGCTTCTGTATAATCAGGCACAGAAAGAAGGAAATGAAATTACCGTTTGGGGCGGTGGAGATGATCCTGGCGAGTTAAACTGGATTAAATCAGAATGGGAAAAAGACTTTCCAAAAATTAAGATGAATATTAGAGTGGATCTCTCCAAATTTCTTGATGTTGAAATAGATGATCAGTTAACTAACAATAACCTTACTCCTGATATCGTGCATATACAGACTTTACATGATTTTTACCGTTGGAAAAATCAAGGAGTTTTAGAAAACTTCAAGCCTGTTCAGTGGGATAAAATACCTGACGATATTAAGGATCAGGACGGAGCATTTACACCTGTATTTATGGTTACTTTTGCAATGCTTGTTAACCGGAATAAAGTAAATTCTACTCCAAAATCATATACTGATATTTTGCAGCCTGCTTACAAAGATAATTTAATGCTTACCTATCCCCATGATGATGATGCAGTATTGTACTTATATAAAAAAATTGTAGATCAATATGGATGGGACTTTATAGATAAGCTGATTCAACAGAACCCTAAATGGATTCGGGGTACTGCTGCCCCTGCATATCAGGTTGCAAAAGGGAATGTATTAGGAACCATAGGAGCTGCGGGTGTATTTGATAAGTCAAAGGACTCAAATGCAGAAGTTGTCCTTCCTGTGAAAGATCCTTTTTTGACTTGGGCTCAGACTTCAGCCATTTTTAAAATTAGTAAACATAAAGCAGCGGCAAAGCTGTACATGACCTGGCTTCTTTCTAAAAAAATACAAAGCATCTGGTCTGAATGGTCAGTGAGAACAGATATGCCTAACAAATCAGGATATCCTTCCTATAGAAATTACCCCAATACCTCTCCAACAGATTTTACAAAATTCATGCTAGATAGAAGTTCGGTAGAAAGCTTTTCGAAAGCTATGGAAGCTAAAATAGGACCTATAAAGGGAGGATCACCATTAACAGATCCTGACATTTTGGAATTATTAAAGTAATCTTAGTGATTCCACGAAGTTTAAAATATCCAAATATTTAAAATGTCGATTCAACTAATGGAGAGATTTCTTGTTGTAAATTAGGTAAGAAAATTAATGAAGAATTACTAACTCAATTACTTTCATTATTACATCTAAATTAGAAACCATTTAATCCGGAGAAGTATTTAGCTTCTTCGGATTTTTTATTCATTTTATCTGAATTTTTTCATATTAATACTTAGTTGTGGCCTTTTTATATTATAAATATTAAGAAATACTGTAAAAATTGACCGTAAAAACAAACTGTATTTTAAGTTGAAATTCAGTATGTTATAATTTGTGTCGTGGCTTTGTCGGGTTATTGTCGGGTTTATTTTTATTTAAAAAACAAAATGAAATTGAATCTTTGTCAAAAAAATAACAATGACAAAATCTTCACAGTTTATCCTTCCTTTTTTGATTCTGTTCATGAGTATAGTACATGCACAGACAGAAAAAACTGACCCTCTTTACAAAACAATTATATCAAAAGACAGCCTGTTTTTTTCAGCAGGTTACAACACCTGTAACATCGGAAAGATGGAAAGCATGTTAAGCGACGGGTTTGAATTTTATCACGATAAGGGCGGCTTTGAAGACAAAAAGAAATTCATCATTGATTTTAAAAACGGATTGTGTAAGTCTCCGGAAACTTATCAATTAAAAAGAGTTTTAGTTGGTAAAAGTACCGAGATCTACCCCATGTATAAAGATGGGAAAATATATGCTGCCATTCAGAATGGAGATCACCTGTTTTATGAAAAGATAGGGGATCAGGCTGAGAAATTAGTCGGGGAAGCAAAGTTTACTCATTTGTGGATTTTGGAAAATGCTGAGTGGAAACTTAAAAATTCATTGAGCTTTGATCACCATCCGAAGCAGACTACTGATAATGAAACAATGTTTGATAATGATCAGTCGATGCAAAGCTGGCTGAAAGAAAATAATATTCCTACTTTGGGGTTAGGAATTATCGAAGGTGGAAAACTACAGCAGGTAAAAGTTTTTGGAGATACCAAAACAGGAATTTCAGTCCCCCTCAATGCTTATTTTAATGTTGCCTCTCTCACCAAACCAGTTACTGCAATGGTAACCTTACGATTGGTAAGCTTAGGAAAATGGAAACTGGATGAACCTTTAGATGCTTACTGGACAGATCCGGACATTGCGAATGATGCAAGACATAAAAAGATAACAACCAGGATGATCCTGAGCCATCAGACCGGTTTTCCTAACTGGAGATGGATGAACACTAACAAAAAACTCAACTTTCAGTTTGATCCGGGCACAAAGTATCAATATTCAGGAGAAGGTTTTGAATACCTTCGGAAAGCACTGGAAAAGAAGTTTGGTAAATCACTGGACCAGCTTGCGAAAGAACTTATTTTTCAGCCTCTCAAAATGCGTAATACAAACTATATCTGGGATCAGAATACAGATGAGTCAAGATTTGTGACAGGATACAATGAAAAGGGAAATGCTTATCCGATAGAAAAAATTAAAACAGCCAATGCTGCCGATGATCTGCACACCACGATAGAAGATTACGGAAATTTTATGGTCAGCATTATGAAAGGAAAAAATCTGAAGCCGGAAGTTTTTCAGGAAATGATCAAAAAACAGGTGAAGGTTAAAGAAAATAAGTATTTCGGACTAGGTCTTGAAATTTATGATCTTGGAAATGGCGAATATGCTTTATCTCACGGAGGAGCAGATCAGGGAACAAGATGTATTGCCATTGTACTGCCTGATTCAGGTAGAGGGATTGTGATATTTACCAATGTAGATGATGGCTATAAAGTTTATGAAAAGCTGGTGCTTCATTATCTGGGGAAAGAAGGGAAGAAGATTGTGGAGATAGAAACCCGATAACTGTTTATGCAATGAAAATCTTTGTATATTCGGGGTATCAATCTGGAAATAAATACAATAGGTGTGTATTTGTTTCCAGTATGCCAAATTATGAACAGAAACAAAACAAAAGCTATGTGGCAGTATTATATTATCCTTGGAGCAGGAATACTCCTGTTTGTTGCAGCATTGCTGAGCCTCAAAAGCACTCTTTTATTCTTAAAAAAAGCAGAAAAGACAACGGCAACCGTTACCTCACTGCGGGAATTTGATTCGGATGGAATAGTATTCAGCCCTCTCTTTACCTTCCGTACCGGAAATAATGTTGAATATACCTATGAACTGCCGGAAGGTACCAATCCTTCAGCCTGGTCGGTAGGTGAGACAGAGACTGTTATCTATGATCCGGATGATCCTTCTTCGGTAGAATTATATACGTATTTCAGAATTTTTGCATGGCCTTTAATACTGATCTCAATAGCACTGCCATTGCTGGTAGTGGGAGGAGGTTATTTTATTGCAGACCAGTTTTTAAAATAACCTCTTCCTTCTGTATTTCTATTTTACCTTTTCCAGAAGATACAATTTAGCCCCGGAAAATGCCAGTTTAGGCATCAGGTTTCCTTCCAGGACCATCGTCTTATTATTAGCATCTATGACAGAAATATAGTTATTCGAGTTGTATTCTATATAATTCTCCTTTTCTTTTGTTGAAGGATTTTTTCCAAACTCCATAGAATATTTCACCCAGTCTTCATCCTGTGTGCTGCAGTGTACTGGTTTGAATTTTGACTTTTTAGCCTTGAAAACGATCTGGTCAAAGCCTTCCGTACATTCTGAGGTAAATGAGCCGTCAGGATTCTGATCTTTAGAAAAATCTTCAAAAGAACCACGATAAACTCCCACCACTTTCCAGGTTCCGTCCAGACGGTCTTCATCAATTTTTCCTTTCGCTTTGCTTACCGCCCAGCTGATTCCGTTGACGGTTCCTTTTACTGCTTTATAGCTTAAGCTTACAGCTCCTGATACTACTTTTGTAGCTGTTCTTACTACACATGAATTGAGAACAAGGACAGCCGAAGCCAGAAATATTATTTTCTTCATTTTGTCAAATTTTTTCAGATACGAAGATAATGTTTTTGGAAAAACTGCCTGAAGATGAATTATGTTTTGCATATTTTAATAATAATTTTAGACATCTTTATGTATTCTGCTGTCCGGTTTACCGCCCGAAAATCAGTTTTCACCGCTCAATATGACCTGCTCAAAGTATTTGCACTTATTCCTGGCTCTGTTATACCATAATTTTACCATCATAAAACATCACTATTATGAATACAACATTGAACTTCAGTAAAAAAATACGATTCGTTTTATCCCTGGTTATTTTTATGGGAGTTGGATTGTTATCTCTAAAAGCACAGACTTATACCACTGGCGAAAAAGATCAGGAAAATGCAGCTGTCAGATCAGCTTTTCAGAATACAAAGAAAATCAGAGCCGGGCTGCTGGATGTAGGGTATGCAGAAGTAGGGCCTGCAAACGGAAAACCTGTTATCCTTCTTCATGGATGGCCTTATGATATTCACAGTTTTGAACAATCCTCAGCGATACTTGCAGAAAAAGGCTACCGTGTTTTGGTCCCTTATTTAAGAGGCTATGGTACAACGACTTTTGTTTCACCCAATACAAAACGAAACGGTCAGCAGAGTGCTGTGGCATTGGATATCATTGCTTTTATGGATGCCCTGAAAATTGATAAAGCGATCATTGGCGGTTTTGACTGGGGAGCCAGAACGGCAGATATCATGGCTGCATTGTGGCCAGAGCGATGCTCCGGACTGGTGGCGGTAAGCGGATATTTAATTGGAAGCCCAAAGGCCAACGAAAAACCTCTACCTCCAAATGCTGAATTTTTATGGTGGTATCAATATTATTTTTCTACTGAAAGAGGTTATAAGGGCTATAAAGCGAATACTGTGGCATTTAATAAACTGATATGGAAAACTGCTTCGCCAAAATGGACTTTTGATGATCAGACCTACGAACGTTCTGCTACAGCATTCAATAATCCTGACCACGTTGATATTGTAATTCACAATTACCGCTGGCGTCTTGGATTGGTGAAAGGGGAAAAACAATATGATGCATTTGAAGCTAAACTTGCAAAATCTCCCGCCATTACAGTCCCAACAGTTACCCTGGAAGGTGATGCCAACGGAGCTGCGTTTCCTGCCCCGGAAAGTTATGCTTCCAGATATACAGGCAAATACGCACATCATACTCTAACAGGTGGAATTGGACACAATTTGCCACAGGAAGCTCCAAAAGCATTTGCAGATGCGATTATAGAAGTAGACTCCATGTTACAAACCAAATAAATATCTGCCAGATCAAATAGGATGATCTGAATGTTGAAAAGTAAAATCTCAGCACTATTTTGTCTTAAAATAATTATATTTGAGTACCAGAGAAAAACAGAGCAAGTGTTATAAAAAATAACGAAGAAGCTTTAGACATCATTCATAATTTATTTAAAATGAAATATTTTGCTTTCATATTATTATTTTCACTTTTAAGTTGTGAAAAGAGTAAGACCGATAAAGAAATTGCCATTTCCGTGGCTGAAAAAAAATGGAACGAAGTGTATGGTAAATCAACAATAAATAAGCAAAAACCGTTCGTTGCAGAAAAGAAAAACGACAGTATCTGGATTGTGCATGGAAACTCTCCAACACCGCCGGCAATTGGAGGTGTTGCATATGCCGAAGTAAATGTAAAAACAGAAAAAGTGATTGAGTATACCCATGGAGAATAAAACCCTTTAAAAAATAAAAAACCACTACTCAGCAGCAGTGGTTTTTTATTATTTGGTGGTCAATTCTTCTTATAAACCTTCTTCCAGCTTCAGTTTATTCACCAAAGGATTGGCATACATGGCTAAGAAATACTCTTTAGAAACCGGATCGGATGGATCTATACGCATTTCAAGCCTGCGGGTAAATAACTGTTTTTCCTGTTCCGTGTATTCGGAAGCGTAGGTATTGGTATTATGAAGTAAATCGTAAGCAATGTATTTGGTTGGCCAAAGTTTATAATTACTGATGATAGAACGGTCAATTACCTGTGCAATGGCCTGCAGCTGTTTGTTTTTATTGTCAATGGTCGCTGCAATTTCGTCCAGTTCAGTATCAAGGACATCACCGGCATGAAGGTGGATACGTTTCTTTTGTCCCAGAATTCCACTGATGATATTGGTGAAATCTTCATTTTTCCCTTTAATATATTCCTCATCCCTGTGCTGAGCCAGCAATTGAGGCATTTTTAAAGAATCTGTAGGATCGTACTCATAGGAAATAGAGATCGGAACTATTTTTAAAGTTTTAAAATAATCTATCAGTGACTGATCTCCAGCTGCCATGGCAAGCATTTTTAAAACACCCTGCTGGGTAGAATCATTACCGTTTTTGGTACGGCCCTCACGTTGGGCAATCCATACAGAACGGTTTCCCTGATGCAATTGCTCCTTAATATATTCAGACATCGTCTGTGAACTTGTAAGTTGTTCACGAAGGGACAAACCTCTTTGTACCAAAAAATTCCGGTTCAGTTTTGCCAGTACGTTTAAGAATTTTTTGCGGACAAGATTATCTCCGATAGCAGAAGCGGTCATAATATAGCCACCCTCCAGCAAAACCAGATTAAGCAGTGAAGTATCCAGAACGATATCCCTGTGGTTTGAGATGAAAAGGTAAGGGGTGTTCTTATCCAGCTTATCGAAGCCTGAGGTCGTTAAGCCGTCAGAACTTTTCGCAAGGATCTGACGAACGGCATACGCTACAAACTGATGCTGGAAATCACTGATGGAATGAACATTTTTAAACTGTTCCAGCCAAACCTGCTCATCCGTATCAGGAAAAGTAAAATTCATCAGAGCTTTCATCATCGGATCACGGGCTATGCTCTGTAATCTCTCATTCACTTCCTGATCATAGAAATACCGGATTTCATCAAACTTAGACATGCAGTTAGGTAAAAATTAAAACTTTTGCAAAAGAACGAAAATTTATTGGGGGATAGGGTATAATGGGTGTTAAAGTATTATGAAGGGCGTAGGAGTTCGGGGAATATTGCGTTAATTGTAAAAGAAAATCATAATTATATTTCTAATGTTTACATTCAACTCTGCTCCAAAAATAGATTTTTTTTCACAACTTTATTCTTCCGTATTTTATAAATCCTACATTTCCACTAACACATCTGCCATATTCATATTTAAATCATCTTTAAGCGTTTTTACCAATAAAAATAAAACAGGTAACCCTATAGATTACCTGTTTTTTGAATTATTTTATTTATAATTTTCTTTATTAAGTTCCATTAATTATAGAAAAAACATTTTTGAACATGACCAAAAATTTATTTAATGATTTTTTCAGGAAAAAAATCTTTTAGATCAATATCATAAATTACAGGATTACATTTTTTTTCAGAGATATTCTCTTTAGGAACCTTTGAAATATTACTTAAAATATCATCTATATTTTCGTAAACAATATTTCCTTTTAGATCAATGTCTGTTACATTACAAAAATTTCGAGTGTCTTGTATGGTAATCCACGCTTTATAAATTTCATTTTTTGGTGGTGGTAGTGGCATGTAATGATATTTTATAAAATACTCGTAATTGAAATCTTTATCTAGTATAGCCATTGAAGAAACAAACATATAGTTATCATACTTGAATAGTCTCTATTCACAAAAACATCTCTTGATTTAGCAATTGAGGAAATTCCTGTACCAAAAAGATCATCATATCTCACGGACAAACATGATCCCATAATCAGATTTTTGCCATCCTTAACATATTTGGCAATCCCGATGAGACTTTCTATACTGTTTCTTGTTTCCGCAGCCAATTTACTTTTATCAGATGTATACTGTTGCATATGACTCCCTAGGATTTTTTCAGTTTTAAGATTTGTATAAAAGCCTGTATCTCCTGTCATTCTATATCCCGTCTCAGAATTTGAATCAGGAATTACTTCTCCTTTTTCATCAAATACATAACGTAGACTTTGTAAACCATGTGCATTAATAAAAATGTTGTCGGCAAGATTTTGTCCCAGATATGCTATTAATTTTTCCAAAGCATCTTTTAAGCTTGAAGCATCAATTACATGCCAACCGTTTTTTTCAAAATCGCTATTAACGAAATTACCAACATGCCCAGCATCTCCCCTTAAAAAATTCAGGATGATGTTAGTTGCTGTAGATCCTCCACCGGTTCGTTTACCAATCCAGTTATTTTCTATATATCCTGAGGTAAAATTCCCACTTCCTCCTGCAAACCACCATGAGCCATCAGGTACACTAATTTCTAACCCTCCATCATATGGTTTATTTCTCATCCCATCCGGATCTGTAAACATCACAGGATTATCAGCTCCATAGTGATAAGGGCTAAATCTCCTAAATGCTTCCGCTAATGGATCTGTGGTTCCCCATCTTCCCAAATCCGGCATATACATCCTTGCACCATAATCATACATTCCATTTTCCTGAAGTTCTTTGCCATTATATTTATAGCTGTAGAAACTTCCGAAACCTGAGGTGCTGAAAGAACCCGAGATATGGTTCAGCCCAAAAGGGTAATAATTGTTGGTATCGATAATTTCAGGAGCGCCTGTGCTGCTTTTGATAAAACTTACCCTGGTATTTCCAAGATGGTCTTTTTACCAACACATCTGAAACACCTGGTATGATCTTCAATATTTTAAATGACCTATTTTCTCTTTTCTACTGTTCTGGCTATCAGTAATATCATTTAAATTGAGATTTTCATTCTTATTTTTAAAATTAGAGTATTGATTTTCAATACTCTAATTTATCACCAACATGTTTGAAACATTACCTTATTTTATAACACGAGCGAGAACGCTAACACTAGCTTGCAGTTTGTTGCTTATGTATTTAATTATTTTTTACAAACTCGTATTTTAGCATTTCATCAGGATCACCTTCCCATATAAAAATATTCCAAGGTGGATTATTTCCATTGATACCTTGCCCTGAGATATAAAATAAAATTTCCCCTTTTGTTCCCTCGGGTAGATTATATTTTATAGTAATTCCATTGTCTATATTATCAATAATACCACTTTCTACATTTTCTGTAAACTGCCAAGTTCCTTCAGTATTTAATTCTCTATTTTTATTTTTTGGAAAACTACTGATTTTATAATGATCGACCCCTTTCAAAATACAAGTTCCATTTTTATTTAATTTGATATATGCATTATCAGATGACTTCCAAGTACCTATAAAATCTGATTGTTTTGGCTTAGTTTTACCACAACTATATAACATAATTGTTAATAGTGTAATTAATAAATGTTTTAATTTTGTTTTCATTTTAGATATAATACTTCTGTCCAGTGAAATGATTGAGTAGTTTTAGACCCCCAACCTGTTTTAAATTTATCATTAATAAGTTTCCCCGCTGTCTGTTGTCAAATTGGAAGATAGCCAAGCACAGGAGGGCGGGACGCAGATTGCATTGTAGAAGAATTTTCAACATGAAATGAAACAACTACACTCTTATTATATGCTGCTGCCGTGTATTCTAAGTTATAAGATCCTAAATATGTTACTGCTAAATTCCCTGTTAACCCGCCTGTTAATAACGTTGAATAATCTTTAAGATAAAGCCCAACTCCTTTAATACCACCTAGCTTATAAGAATTTGACCCCTCTAAACTACTTTGACTTAAAGCCATTTTAGATAGGATAATATCCCTAGTGGCTTGTACATGATTATGTTGTCTTAGCATTTCTGTCATTAAGTCTCCATTAGTAAAATCTCGATGTCTTGGACCTGTTCCTGAAAGCCATTCTACGCCTAACTGCCAAGGAGTTATTTCTTGATTAGAAGGAAAATTCTCACCAAGCTTCAACACATGTCCTACCATTTCTTGTGCTGTATTCGCATTTCCAGCAGCTCCTCCTGTCCACCAGCTCATATAGCCGTTATTGGTTTTGAGAGAGAAATCTCCTCCGTTTTGAACTGCTGCCATTAAATCTGCATATGCTTGCGTTTTTCCAAAAATTCCCTGAGTAGATCCCCCACCAGTTCGTTTACCAAGTCCGGAATTTACCACGTAGTCCGGCGAGCATTATCAAGTTCTTTCAGTACAATATATTCTCCATAATTCTCAAAATTTTCAAGTATCTTAACTTTAAGTTTTTTAAGTTCTTCCCTATCAGTTAAGTTTTCTTCTCTTCGGAAAGCAAAAAAAAGAGTATTACTATCTGAAAACAAACATTTATATATTTTTTTTAAACGAATTAAATCCTCTGACACATCTAAATCAAAATCTTCAATAGAAAGAAGATTTATATTTTTATTCAAAATACTATTATTAATTTCCACAGATCTTCAAAATAATATATTAATCAAAATTTTATCTATTTCGGTTAATCTTAATATCCCAATAAAAACCTAATGAGTTTAAAATCTTTTTATACCATGGTCTAGAAAATTCTTCTTTCAAAGCTAAAGGAGATCTTGTGGTCTCCCATGGAAAATCCATATCTTGACTTTTACGTAACCATAATACGTCTGGTTGTGATTCTCTGGAAGCTGTATATAAATAAGGAAGATTTGTTAAGGGTATATTTCCTAGTGGTAATCTCTGTGTATACTTAACAATTTCTGCTTCTTGTTCAATATTTTTTATAAAAATTAATGTTGGAAACTCATAATAATGAAACATTCTATTAATTAGTTCCCTATTTATAAGAGTATCTATTTTTAATTTACATAAAATAATTCTATTGTCATCACCAATACTAACTAATATTTTGTCTGAAATAAAATTAATTGTATTCATAAGATTATCATTCTCTACCCATCGTTTAAACCCAAGAAAATATACATAAGAAGTATTTATTGAAAAATATTTAAAAATATCATCCCATTTTATTTGTTTTATTTCAAGATCATTTTCCATATCTTTTATACTAATTATGTCCTCATTATATCGGAATAAATCTAAACTCTTGTCCATAAAAATTATTTTTTATAATTCCAGTAATTAAATGGAGCATGCCAAGGATATTGAGCGGAACTTCCATACGTAGAGCCTCCAATAATAAATCTAAAATGAGAATGAATCCCTATTGATCCTGTAGGATTGGCATGAGGAATTCCATAATCCCATCGCAATAAATTTCCACCTTGAATATTACTTTTCATAGAAAATATTGTACCTCCTGGAACACCTGGTCCATTTCCGTAAAGAGCCTCTACTTTATAGCCTCCAATTTTAAGCCCATTTTTTCCAAAAACACCATATCCTCCTCTAAGTCCAAAAGGATTTATTTGAGATGCTTCTTTTAATATTATTGCTTCAGCAGCTTTTTCTGTTAGGTACCCTGCACCGTATGAATAATCATTTGAGGTATAATTAGGAATGTTACTCGTAATATCTATTAAACTATTAAGTGTTTTTACTGTTCCATAAGCTCCTAAAGTAAAAGTATTAGCAAGCCCATTCCAATAACTTTCTCCAAAAAATTGTCCTTTAATATAATTCCAAGATGACTGAGCTCCTCCTACAAATCCATCAAAATAACTATCACTTAAAGTTTTATCTTCAAACTTCATCATATGTCCTACCATCTCCTGAGCTGTTGTAGCATCTCCCAAAGCTCCTCCTGTCCACCAGCTCATATAGCCGTTTTTGGTTTTAAGCGAAAAGTCTCCTCCATTTTTGATAGATGCCATCAAATCTCTATAAGCCTGTGTTTCTCCAAAAGTTTCTCCACCACCTCCTGTCCATGGTTTGGCGTCATATACTCCTCCCAAGGAATAGTCTTGCTGTCCTGAAAATGCCATGATGTTTGCACGGCTTCCTTTCCCGCCACTGGCATAATAGGATAACATCCCATTTCCAAAGCCCATAGAGCTGGGATCTTTTTCTGCCGGTGACATGGCGCGCCTTCCATCCGGATCTATAAAGCTTATCGGGTTATTAAAAGCATAATTATATGGGGTAAATCTTCTGGAGGTTTCTGCTAACGGGTCTACGACACCCCATCTTCCAATGTCAGACATATACATCCTTGCTCCGTAATCATTCCAGCCGGTTTCCTTTTGTAATTCTTTACCATTGTACTGGTAATTATAAGATGGGTTACCTCCTACAGTATTATATCCTGAGTGCTTTAACCCAAAAGGATAATAGTTATTTTCTTCCAGAGCTTCTGCGCTGCCAACGGTATTTTTTAGTAATATTCAAAAATTAGAGCATTGAAATCCAATGCCCTAATTTATTATCAAAATTTTTGGAATATTATTAATACTATCAGTTTTTAAATAGATTTATTATTTCTAAAAATCCTCAATAAGATTGGTGAAAGACCTCCTGAAACAATTAAGAACAATCCTAAATTTGATATATTCAATTTATTAGGAAACATTACCATTAACATTAGCCATGTTAACATTATTCCAATCATTATATAACCATAAATCTTAGCTGATTTAGTATTATACCAATTGTATTCAACAATCAAATCATTACTTCTTTTTTTATTCTGCAAAGTAATAATTTCAATTAAATCTTCTTTAAAATCTAAATAATTCCCACTATCTTTTTTAGGAATATTCAAAAAAATTTTATAAGACTTAAAGACTAATCTACATCCATAAAATGTTTCAGTTTCACTAAAATTATAATTACGAATATCTATTATATCAATTTTTTTATTGTTAAAAAAAATATAATCATTATCCAAAATTATATTATATGTAATTGTACAATTATTTTTAATTAACATAAAGCTTAAAGCTGATAATGCAAAAAGTACAATCGCAGGAAAAATTTTTGGATTATAATAAATAGAAGTTAGTATAGTTAATAATATTACGAAAATAAAAGCAAAAGACATAAACAATATCAGTCTTTTTATTGAAAAATTTTTAAATTTATACTTTTTCATTTAATTTATTTATGGGTACCAAATTGTAGATTTTCTACCAATACTCTTATCTAATTGATCACTTACTCCAAACATATAGTCTGCTACTCCATAAATTGCAATCCCTGCAAGGATGGCGGGAGCTGCTGCAACTATAACAGGAGCTGTGGCAAATGTAGCAACAGCTGTTGCACCTAATAGACCAAGATTTACAATTGAATGGGCATCCCAAGTATCAGTTCCAAATTCATATAATGTTACACCAGCAGTTAATGCTGTACCAACATAGCCTAATCTTTTAGATATTTTACCTACAGATTTCATAAATCCTTCGGTTGATCTTAAAATCTTTCCTGCTCTAATACCACTAACTGCTGAAAGAAACGTTGAAGCGTTTATTTTGTTTATGTTAGATAATTTATTGTACTCATCTATTATCATATTAGCATTTCCTAATTGTCCATTTAAATGCTTTTCAGTGTCTTTAAAAAAATCTTCCGTTTGATATTTCATTAAAGAATGACTTGCACTTTCTATATCATTCGTAAGTCCTAATAAACCATCTCCAGCGAGCTTTAACATATGCCCCACCATTTCCTGAGCTGTATTGGCATCACCTAAAGCACCTCCTGTCCACCAGCTCATATAGCCGTTATTGGTTTTGAGAGAGAAATCTCCTCCGTTTTGAACTGCTGCCATTAAATCTGCATATGCTTGCGTTTTTCCAAAAGTTCCCTGAGTAGAACCCCCACCAGTTCGTTTATCAAGTCCGGAATTTACTACGTAGTCCGGCGTAAAGCTTCCGTTCATCCCGGCAAACCACCACGATCCTTCTGGGATATTACTGATCATCCCTCCGTCATAAGGTACATTTCTCATCCCATCCGGGTCTATAAACATAACAGGATTATCTGCTCCATAATGGTAAGGGCTAAATCGTCTGAAACCTTCAGCTAATGGATCTATTACGCCCCATCTTCCAAGATCAGACAGATTTCTTGCATCGTAATCATTCTATCATGCTTCGTTTTGTAATTCTTTATCGTTGTATTGATAATTGTAAGATAGGTTGCTACCTCCTATAGCATTGTATCCGGCATGCTTTAATCCAAAAGGATAATAGTTGTTTTCTTCAAGAGCTTTTGCACCAATGCTAGTATTTTTAAGTAAGATTCAAAATTAGAGTATTGAAAATTAATACTCTAATTTATCACCAACATATTTGCAAAGTTACCATTTATCTAAGTAATTAATTATTATACCAATAATTATAGCTATAGGTATCAAAAATAAGCCAGCCATATTATTTTTGGCTCCTTCTTTTTCTATATTAGAGTTATATGCTTCAGACATTTTTTTTGAATTAAATTTATATACAAAAATCCATCTTATAAAAACTCCAAATCCTCCAAATACAAAATCTATCATAATATTAATATTTTGGTCCTAATTGATATATACCTTTTTTAACTGTGCTTTTCATTCCTGTATTAACTCCCCAATTGCCAACAGCGTTTCCTACTGTACCCAATTGAGTGAATGGTTTAAGTCTAAAACCAATACCCATTGTCATCGCTTCAATAGCCGGAATAGATATTTTATTAAATTTCTCCTTTTCACTCAATATTGTAGTTCCATCTTTATAATTTAATGTTTGCCCCCATGCCCCATCTTTAAACCCCCATAAGGTTATGTCCATTTTTACATGCATATCACCAGCCTTTCCTTGTTTAATCATTTCTTTTGGTGCAAGATAAAAACTTCCATAAAAGAGATATCCTACAACTTGAATACCTTCTGCTGGTTTTGAAATAATATTATCTGCTAGAAAGTTCCATGTTTTTCGAATACCTGAATATTCTTTAGATTTGGGACATTTAGGACACTCTTCATCTATATCATCCTGTGTAAAATCATTTTCTTTGAAATATTCAGCTTCAGGCACAGCAAGATAAGCCATTATATCTCTATAAGCTTGTGTTTCTCCAAATGTCTTCGGGGTTGCTCCACCTCCGGTTCGTTTACCAATCCAGTTATTCTCTATATATCCTGAGGTGAAATTTCCACTTCCTCCTGCAAACCACCATGAGCCATCAGGTACACTAATTTCTAACCCTCCATCATATGGTTTATTTCTCATCCCATCAGGGTCTATAAACATAACAGGATTATCTGCTCCATAATGATAAGGACTAAATCGTCTAAAGCCTTCTGCTAAAGGATCTGTGGTTCCCCATCTTCCCAGATCAGGCATATACATCCTTGCACCATAATCATACATTCCACTTTCCTGGAGTTCTTTACCATTATATTTATAGCTGTAGAAACTTCCGAAACCTGAAGTGCTGAACGAACCTGAGATATGATTCATCTCAAAAGGATAGTAATTGTTGGTATCAATAATTTCAGGAGCGCCTGTGCTGCTTTTGGCAAAGCTTACCCTGGTATTTCCAAGATATTTTTTTCATATTTGGAAAATTAGAGTATTGATTTTTCAATACTCTAATTTGTTACCAATATACTTATCTATAATGGATATTCATTTTGTATACTTTTGACTATTAACTAATCGTTAAATCAGGTAGCTTGAAGTCATTTCGAGAACTTATGATTAAGGTATTTCCACCTAACCCTTTTATACAACTAAAATTTGCATAGTGATGAATTAATAATTTTTCATTTCCTATATCATGAAATTTATTCTTTTTTTGAAAAGTGATATAATCAGAAAAATTAAAATTTTCAGTAGGAATAAAAAAGGTGCAACTGTAAAAATATTTCCAAACATCAAAAATAAAGTTATATGTATACTCATTTATCTTAATTCTGCCAACACTATCAAAGCGAGCATTATCAAGTTCTTTCAGCACAATATATTCTCCATAATTCTCAAAATTTTCAAGTATCTTAACTTTAAGCTTTTTAAGCTCTTCCTTATCAGTTAAGTTTTCTTCTCTTCGGAAAGCAAAAAAAAGAGTATTACTATCTGAAAACAAACATTTATATATTTTTTTTAAACGAATTAAATCCTCTGACACATCTAAATCAAAATCTTCAATAGAAAGAAGATTTATATTTTTATTCAAAATACTATTATTAATTTCCATTCATATTATTTTATAGGTTGTCCCCAACGAAATGGATTTAAACTTCTATGAGGAGAATTAGTATAACCCCAATAATTTGTATGAAAATGTAAAGTATTACCTTTATTTAATGATGGTAATCCATGATAATCTAATCTAAATTTATTGTTTGTTGATGAAACATATGAAAATATTGTTCCACCACCAACACTAGGATTAGAATATAAAAACTCTACTTTTCCAATTTTAAATCCATATCCCCCTCTAAATCCAAAAGGATTTACTTCAGCAGCTTCTCTTAATATTATTGCTTCAGCAGCTTTTTCTGTTAAGTACCCTGCACCGTATGAATAATCATTTGAGGTATAATTAGGAATGTTACTCGTAATATCTATTAAACTATTAAGTGTTTTTACTGTTCCATAAGCTCCTAAAGTAAAAGTATTAGCGAGCCCATTCCAATAACTTTCTCCAAAAAATTGCCCTTTAATATAATTCCAAGATGACTGAGCTCCTCCTACAAATCCATCAAAATAACTATCACTTAAAGTTTTATCTTCAAACTTCATCATATGTCCTACCATCTCCTGAGCTGTTGTAGCATCTCCCAAAGCTCCTCCTGTCCACCAGCTCATATAGCCGTTTTTGGTTTTAAGCGAAAAGTCTCCTCCATTTTTGATAGATGCCATCAAATCTCTATAAGCCTGTGTTTCTCCAAATGTTGGAAGGTTTCCTGCAAATGGTCCGCCACCACGTCCCATGCCTGTTGCTGGCATTCTGTATCCATCTCCTGCAATGCCCATCCACCATCCGGAGTTCGGATGCTGAGGAGCCATGTCACTGGCTTCATAAGGCATCGCAGCTTTTCTTCCATCTGGGTCTATAAAGCTGACAGGATTGTTTAAAGCATAAGTGTATGGCGAAAATCTTCTGCTTGTTTCTGCTAAAGGATCTATTACTCCCCATCTTCCGATGTCAGCCATGTACATTCTGGCACCGTAATCATTCCATCCGGTTTCTTTTTGTAATTCCTTACCGTTGTATTGATAATTGTAAGATGGGTTTCCACCTACATTATTATATCCCAAATGCTTTAATCCAAAAGGATAGTAGTTGTTTTCTTCAAGAGCTTCTGCACTGCCACCGGCATTTTTAAAATAGCTGAGGCGTACATTTCCCAGATGGTCAGTATAGCTGTAAATATACCTATTATTTTCAAAATCATAGTAGCCTTCTGCTGTAGGAACAAACTTTAGTGCCGGAACCGGTAAAGCACTACCTACAATATCGTCTCCTTCGTACTGAAAACCATCCAGATAATCTACAATATTGGCCGCTTCAAACTGTCCCCTTCCTGATCCATACGTATATACTTTTCTTATCTTGGTGCCATCTGCGCGGTAGGTATACCTGGTATTGACATTGTAAAGTACTGAGGTATCATGGGATCTGTATGAAGTGTCAAACTTTACATAATCCGGAAGGTTCAATAAGTTATAATCTATTTGTAGTATACCTTTGTCAAGATGGTTTGTCATGTTTCCGTTGTCATCATAAGAAATGATACTTCCTGATACATCAGGATACCCGCTGTAATTGGACGAAGCATCTGTAACAGCGTTTAACCGGTTCCCGGTATAATTGTAAGTCAGATCATCCATAAGAGACGCAATTCCCGACAAACCTGTATTTCTCTTGATGGAAGTGATATTGCTGTTCATATCATATCCTATAGTTTCGTTATAGAAACCATTCTGTGGAACGGATGCACCTGGTTCAGAATACAATGCTTTTTTCAGCCTGTTTAACCCATCATATTCATAGGTATACCTTCTCAGTACATTATCAGTAACTGTTTTCCAGTCTACTTCTCCGATAGTCCCGTTATATTTTGATGAAGTTCCTAAAGGATTGGTATATTTCAGCTCATATCCAAATAATTTCCCATTAAGGACGGCCGGATTATTCATTTTAATAACTGCACCCCTGATATCATAAGCGTAATCAATACTCTGCAGGTTATTTCCTACCTTTTTATTGGAAAGCTGCGACAATTCATTGTAGCTGTTCTCTGATAACAGTTCCTGCGGCTGGCTATTTACCTGATGCCATTGTTTCTTTAACCTGTTCTGTGAGTCGTATTCAAAAGTCTGGGTAATAACTTTTTCCGGATCTGAAGGGAGTCTTTTATGGTAGACTTTTGACTGCTTCGTAACCCCTGCAAAATCCAGTTCTGATTCCGTTTTGGTATAACCTCCCAGATGGTTGACAGAATAGGTTCCGATAGTTCTTCCTCTGTCATCATAATACACATAGTTTTTCGTCCAGTTATCATCTTCAATATTTTTAACCAGACTTACCACCGGAAGGTTTTTAGTATTTATACTGGTATTCTGTACGTCAGAAATAACAGGTTTTCCTAATATTGCTGCCGGAAATGCCGGATTGAAGCTGTACTGGGGATAAGTGTCATAATAGTTGACGGACAATAGCTTTACCCAGCCGGTATCAGGATAAGTTCCGTTGGGATCATAAAAAACATCCATTCCTTCTCTGTTAAAGAAAGCACCAGTTGTTCTTTTGGTATTATTGGAACCAAAACCATCAGCCAAAGTCTGTTCAGAAGATCTTGCCGCTCCTGAAAAGATGCCTGTGAAGGCCACCCTTCCAAACTGATCATACTTGGTGTACAGCCATTGTCCCTTTTTCTTTAATTCAGTATCCTGCTTAGCAACCAGCCTGTCCTGCCTGTCATAGACCATATATTCCCGACCTTTGCCCGGAAGTTTTTTCTCTATCATTCTTCCCTGCCCATCATATTGATACTGGTAGCAAAGATTATCCAGGGCTGTCTGATCCGGCGCAGCATCTTTCACAGCTAGAGGAGGAATTACATAAGCCAGCTGGCCATATTCATTGTATACATAATAAGTATCTATATTTTTGGTATCATCATTATTCCTTGCCAGAATAACCTGTCCCAGACCATTGGAAAACTCAATAGTAAGGTTTCCGTCTGCATCCGTTGCTGTTTTCTTGTACAATGTACCTGCTGGATATTTCCCTTTGTAAATAACGGAACCGGAAGTAGGTGCACTGAACCATATTACTTCCCCGGTGGTATTGGCAGCATAGGTAAATGTTGAGGGATGTAGGGCCCATTCATTTCCGATAGGTGTCACTTGTTTTATTTTGCTTGCAGGAGCATTTTCCAGGACTTTTTCTCCATAGATCCTTTCGTTTCCGTAAATAGCTGTGGCATTATTTAACGGAGCACTGTAGATGGCTCCTCCCTGTGTTCCCGGCTGGGGAACCGGAAGATAGCTTTTGGTCTGCCTTCCGAATTCATCGTAAATAACAGGTGTTACAATATCTTTCCCAGCCGGTGTTGCTTTCACATCAATGGTTTGTACAGCTCTTCCTAATCCGTCAAAGTACTGAACGGTCTGAGCCTGTCTGGCACCAGGGCTTGAAGTGGTTACTTTTTCCAGATAGGTTCTGGTCTGTATATAATTTTCTGTAGTACTGGGGCTTGTCTGTGCATAAGATGATCCTGCTACAAACAATATGCTGAATATATTTAAAATTCTTTTCATGATTTTTTTATGTTAAAGAGTAAAAGCTTAGATGTATATTTAAATATTCACTCATCACTTTTAATGTTTGTAGTTGTATTCGTAATCTTTCAGAATGTTCCCATCTTTATCTTCAAGCCTCTGCAGTCTGTTGAAATTGTCGTACCTGTACACTGTCCTTATTCCGTTGGGTGAGGTCACTGAGGTGGTCCCGATAAGCGGATCATAGGTATAGGTAGTAATAGAATACTCTTTCATAGCAGGGTCTTTTCTTACATTTTCCAGAGCAGTAAGTAAAGCAGGCTCATTGACCGGATTAGAAGCATCTGCATCAGAGGCAGCTACGGCTGCTGTAACAGTAGCAAGAGAGGAAATCTGATTGTAAGATGCGCCTGTAATTTTTGCAATGACCTGTGTTCCGTTATATCCGTAAATAATTGCAGTTGGAATTCCTGATTTTGCAATGACTTCCCTTGGGTTTCCTTTACCATCATAGTTTGTAATGATGCTTTCTGTGATGGGAGCCAGGCTTTTAAGGTCATAAGAAACTATTGAGCTGGGATACAGGTTGGCAGGATTGTCAAATTTAGTTTCTGATTTTGCTGCCAGCTGTCCATCTACTTTGGTTTCTGTCTGTAAAGGTGTAGCAAGCATACGGGCATTCATCAGTTTCGTATTGGCTACATCAGATGCATATTTTATTGTTTTTTCAGTAATGATGCCTTCGGGAGAAGTTTCTTTTACGATTGAAGGAGCAAAATTATAAGGGCTATAAGAGGTTTCTGTGCTGTTTACAAGACTTGATGCATTATCAAAGAAAGTTGTAGAAATCACTTTTGCAGACTTGATCCACGCTGCTTTTGAATTATATCCTGAGCAGGTAAAATACTGAGGGGCTCCCGAAATATCCTCCATAACATACTCTGTATTTTGCGAGCTTGTCATTACATTTTGCTGGTTATATACATCCTGCTTATACAGAAGACCGGTAGAGGTAATATTATAATAAGGCCGAAAAGAAGGTATCGTAGAAGTAAAATCGCCAGGCATTTTAAAAGAATAATTGGTATATCCCAGATTATTACCCGTATCTCCATAAATCTCTTTTACATTTTTATAGAGCACAATTCCGTTATCATAAAATTCACTGTTGCCGTCACAGTTTTCAGAAGTATAATACGCTCCGCTGGAATCATTAGGATTTAAAAACGAATTATATTCATATTGTGTTGTTTTTTTCAAAACATTATTGCTGTCAAAATGCTGAATACTTGCAATTCTTACTCCTGTTTTAACCTGCATGGCATTTCTGAAGGGTAATGAAGCAGTCGTAATTGTACTAAGTACTATATTACCGTAACCAAAACCTGCATTGTTTCCCTGTCCTTTAATTTCAAAAGTGTAATCTCCAGGGGCAAGATTGTATTTGCTGCAAGTAGTTGTAGTGGGTAAAATTTCTACTCCTGATTTCTTTAGCTTAATATTAATGACTGGAAGAACATGCATGGGATATTTATCTTCATATATTTCATCCACAGAATATCCGATATAAAATGTTGTTGCAGTATCTACATGAAGGTTATACGTACTGCTTTGATTGGTATCAAAAAATATTCTTTTTGTTTCATTTAATGACTGTAAATATGGATTTGCTAAACTAGTGTTGTTTAGCTGAAGGGAGCTATTATCTTTGTAAACCTCGTTAAACTGGAAATTATACATCGTGTATCCCCCTTCAGGATGGAGCATTTTCTTTAAAGCACGGTATGTATGTTCTGTTTTAGTATAACTGTTACATGCATAATCATTATTTCCGATATCCTGATACTCTACAAATGAAAAATTATCATATTCAAAAGATCTTTTTTCAATACTCTCCTGATTGTTATTAAGTTTCTCTAAACTGTTCAGTTCTCTTTTGGTACCGTTAGAATAAAAGAGTTTATATTTGGAAATAAGTCTGTTGTATTTGTCAAATAAGGATACACTGTTTATTTTATAAGGATCATCATATCCTTTTTCTTTCAAAGGTTCATAGATATTTTCAAAACCAAGCTTTCCAAAATCGGTGGAAATTTCTTTTAGCTTACAGCTCTGGTATAATAAAGTGGTACTTCCTGGTTTATTAATATTATCCTTTTGATATGCAAAATTGGCAACTTCGATATTGCTTTCATCCAGAATCTTAGTAAGAAAGAAAGCTGATTTAAAGTAAAAGTTAGTTCCATTCAAAGACTTGCTATAATCTTCGAAAATATATTTAAATCCTTTTTCATCGGTAATTTTGAAAGAGGTTAAAACCAATGTGGCAGTATTGGAATCTCTCGTGTACTCAATTTTAATATTGTTCCCTGAAATATGGTTTAAGGTAAAAGTATTGTTGGTAAGATCCCTGATAAAGGTAAACTTACCTGAGTTTCCGGGAATGTTGTAATAGTAAACATCATCAAACTGGTTTTTCTTGTAATCCGGTTTACTTGCGTTATCATAAAATTCATCTACTTCGCTGTTCACAACGCGTGATATACTTCCTCCACTACCCAGCGACCATCCGATACCTACCTCACTACCAGGTTTATTTCCTGATGCATTGGCGACATGATAACTCAACCCGGTAGACATTCCTAATTGGCTATTAATAGTAGGCAGGCTAAACAAAGGAATTGATATATTAGGTACACCTGTTGATAATGAAACAGGGGTGTTTACATAAGAGGAAAAAGAGGAAACTGAAGGAACCGGCTCAGGAGTATCCCCAAAGTTTCTTTGTCCTTTTCCCAAACCAAAAATTAATATGGATAATGGTAATAGTTTATATAAGGTTTTCATTACTATGTTTTATTTCTTAATTAATTTGGCATTCGCCGTTTTGTTGTTATCAGTTTTTATTGTCACCAGATAAGCTCCCTGAACCAAAGCCTGGGTATTAATCTTAGTTACTCTGTTCTTTGTTTTTATACTCTGAAGCTGTCTTCCACTCATATCATATAACAGAATATCAGCATCTTTAAATTCAAAACCGATTTCTACGTAAGCATAATCTGAAACCGGATTCGGATAAATCTTAATGTCATATTTTTCAATTAACTGATCAACCTGTTTGTCACCCAACTTCACAATCTTCCAATTTTCTTTACCAAGTTCTTCGGCGCTGGTTCCGGCAAGAACAATAGAACCGTCTCTGTTCAGCTTCAAATCTGAAAGTCTCTCTTCTTTTTGTCTGGATTCTCCTTTCACATGCTTTCTCCACTGTTCATTGCCATTCTGATCCAAATACAGCATCCAAAAAGTTTCATCATCTGTCTGTATTCTTCCTTCTGCCTGAGTGTAACCTCCTAATAAAATTCCTTTGGAAGATTTGTCATCCGCAGAATGAAGAACGCTCATTCCCATCAAAATATCACGGTTTTTGAAGTTGTAGGATTTCTGCCACTGTTCATCGCCTCTTTCATTCAAAGAAATCAGCCAAAGGTCTGTTCCTTCTTCCAGTCCAACCGTTTTATTGCCTGATCTTTCTGATCTGGATTCTCCACCGATAACAAAACCATTTGATATTAATGCCAGGGTTCTGATATGATCATCACCTTTGCCTCCAAAATTCTTTTCCCATTCTACTTTTCCGTTTTTGTCTAACTTGACGATCCAGTAGTCTCCTTCACCGAAGTTTTCGCTTTGTTTTTGTACAGTTGTCAGTTGTCGGGTGTCGGATGTATTTTGAGGACTTTGTACATTATACATTTTACTTTGTACAACTGAACTCCTGGAATAAATTCCCAATAATGCTCCTCCGTCTTTCGTTGGAATCATTTTCTCCACTTCGTCTAAGCCTTTTCCCCCTAAGATTAATTGGGAGAGTTCTTTTCCGTTTTTATCGATTCTGGTAATTAAGACGTCTTTAGAGCCATAACCTTTTGGAGCATTCTGTACATTCCCTGCAACAAAGAATCCTAAGTCTGTAGTTTGGATTACTGCTCTGGCTTCTTCGTCTGAAGAACTTCCTAAAGTTTTCTGCCATAATTCATCACCGAATTCATTGATTCTGATCAGCCAGATATCTGATCCTCCTTTGGAATCCTCTTTTTTATCCAGTCCTTTTCCTGAATAAGAAGTTCCGGCTAATAAAAATCCTCCATCCTGTGTAGTAACAGTGGCTGACAGATAATCATGATTTGATCCCGAGAAATATTTTTCCCAGGCTTCTTCACCCTGCTGGTTGAGTTTGATAAGATGAAAATCGTACCCATTATTCTGCTTACTTCCAGCCTCCAGCTTCCCGCTTCCTGACTGTATAGAACTTCCGGTGATCAAATATTGCTGATCGATGGTTGTGGTAATCTGGCTAAGAAAATCCTGGGTAGAGGATTTGATGTCTTTCTGCCATACCACTTCCTGGGCATGGATACCCAAGGCTGTACATAAAATAAATGCACTGAGAGAGATTTTTTTCATTCCCGTGTTTTTTAAGTTAACATTGTTTGTAATGATAAATCATGGTTAAATCTGATTATCTGGTGATAGATCTCTGAGAATCAAATTGGTTTATATTGTAAAATGTTTCAAAACTATTCAAAAT
The DNA here is from genome assembly GCF_025949665.1 of Chryseobacterium viscerum. Taxonomy (NCBI): domain Bacteria; kingdom Pseudomonadati; phylum Bacteroidota; class Flavobacteriia; order Flavobacteriales; family Weeksellaceae; genus Chryseobacterium; species Chryseobacterium viscerum. The sequence continues at coordinate 910,553 of NZ_JAPDFT010000001.1, forward strand.
AATATTCTTTGTGGAAAAAAAATATTGTATTTCATATGCATGAAAATTTGTACATATTAACTTGATTTTAAATATTTTAAAAGTAGCTGAAGAATATCCGCCGAATGAATGTAATTGAATAAAAATTTCATAGTTATTGTTTTTTAGCCAGGATTTGACTGATTCATAAAATCTGACAAATTTAACACTTTTTAACATATGTATCCGAATATGACTTTGATTTAATACAAAAATATTTCTTTGAAGCGACAGAACCTGTCGTGTTATTTAAAATTGTACACGTTTTCATATGATTAATCCTTACACATCATTGTTAGATGCAGCAATGATAATAAAGATTTCGATCTTTTGTTTACGGAAAAGCGTAATGTTCTGAAAGCCTGTTCAGACCATACTTTCTAACCACTCAAAAATATTTCCAGCCATTATCACATGTCGCTCCAGGTACTTATAAAAGTGTCTGTTGATATTTCGTAAGTATCAATAGCGGACTTAATAAGCCCCTGAAACACGTGGTTGATATATCGGAAACCGGTTTTGAAATAGCGATAACAAGTTGATCAAGTGTTTACAGGGAGTTTAGAATAAGTTGGAGACACTTCACCAATAACCTGCAGGCAGTTTTTAAATAATAACACCCCCTTAGGGAAGGGGGTATTGATACTTATATAAATAGGTGTTTGAACTTCAGAACCGATTATTAATACTTGTTTAACCAATTGTTATCAGTTCTTTACGTCATCAGAGGGAGTTGGCGGAGGGGTTGAAGTCCCTGTTGTCACAAAAAACTGTTTCAGATCTTCATAAATAACATTGGTACCCGGAACATTTTCTCCTGAAAGGAATTTCATGTTTCTATAGAAGGTGATAGCGTTGTGGTAGTTATCGTGATCCAGTAAAACTTTAGTATCAGACAGCTGCTCAGTTAATGAGCTCATGATTTGCAGGCGCTGTTCTACCTGTTCTCTTCCCAGATAATCCTTATCGAATTCTGCTTTATCTAAAAAGTTCGGAACATACTGGGGATATTGCTCCATGTAGATTTTAGCTTTGTTGACGAAGAGTTTGTTTTGCTCTGCAATACTTCCGTATTGTTGCCTTTCTTCCGGAGTAAGGTTGATGGTTTTTCCTGATAGCACCGTTTCAATAGTATGCAATGCCTGATCGAGGTTATTAAGTTCTTCTGCAGTAAAACTTATACTGATTAAATTGTCTAATGCCATAATTTTGTGTTTTTGGGTTTGTCTTATCAAATATAAGAAGCGTAAAGCATAGAAAAAGTGGCTGTTGTAAAGTTTTCAGACCGTGTTCATCAGAAAATAAAAACAGGATAATAAGGTTTATTTTTTCTGAATTTTTGAAGAAAAAAAAGAGTGTGTAATGAAGGAAATGATGAAATAGGAGAGGAGGATACTTTTAGAGCTCATTATGTTGTTTTTTAGGAAGCGTTTTTATTAATGTTTTTTTATTTAAACCTCATAAATGTTGATTTATCATGGAACATAACATACATCAGGGTACAATGTGAAACGATTTAGGGAAATGCTGTGCATCAAGCAGGAGGCATTGGCTCTTGACCTTGGGGACGACTAGAACCAGAAGAAAGTTTCTCTGCTGGAACAGAAAGAAATTATTGAAGACCTCTTACTGAAAAGAATCTCTGAAGTATTGAAAATTCCAGTGGAAGCGTTTCAGAATTTTGATGAGGAACAGGCGGTGAATATTATTTCTAATACGTTCAATAATGATTCTTTTCTGAACACAGGGCATACACCTACTTTTAATGTCAATCCTATTGATGAAATAAAGAAGTTGCATGAAGAAAAAATGGAACTTTATGAAAGGATGTTGAAGGAGAAGGATGAGATGATAGGGAGACTGGAGAGGTTGATTGACAATAAGTAGTTTAAGATATTATAAATGAAAAGCTCAACATTTCTGTTGAGCTTTTTGTATTGTTAATCTGCTATTTTTACTTGTCCGTTCATTAGCATTGGTAGTAGCCAATCACGTAAAGAGGAAAGTTCTTGGTTTTGTTTTAGATTAGATTGTCTTTTCTTTTCTAAATCTGTGGCAAAAACATTAAATTTCTTTACTAATTTTTCATCTGGTTTAACGACATGATAAGAATCCATAAATGAATCAAATTGGAAATTTTTAATACCACTAGTTTTTCCCTCATATCCAAAGAATACTCCTGCATCATATAACCTTTGCCATTCTTGCTGAAAGTTATATGCATAAGTTTCGTCCTTTAATGTAATGGCTTTGCAAAAATTAGAACAAACTATATTAGTATCAAAACGCTCAAAAGACTCTTTTGTAAGTAAAGCTATCCGAGCTGTAGATTGAGTGGGACTTCCTCCTGAAATTTCTATAATAAAATCATTTGGTTGTAATTTTTTTGATAGATTATTTTTTAGAATAAATCGTTGGGGAGCTTTTATATCTCCTTTTCCATTTAAGCCATTAATATCTGCTCCTCTTACACAAAAAACTCTTTCTGTGTAATTTCCTTCAATTTTATCTTTACCCCAATCTCCTGTTTTGGTTTTTTCTATCCAGTCATTAAAAACAGTAACATCCCATCCTTTTGGAGTTTTCCTTTTCAAAACCTCATTATAGACCATTTTACCACCTGAAGATTTATAAGGCTTGCTTTCTTCATTAGGAAAATCAAACTGTACAAACCAGTAGTCATATAGTGTTTTGGCCATTTGCTCTAGTTCTGCATTGATGCTGTTGTTGAGCTCTATTTTATCATCTAATGCAGATAAAACAGACGCGATTTTTTGTTGAATGAAAAGCTCTTTAGGAAAATTTATACTTAGGTTATATAGAATACTTTGTGTTAACAAAGGTTGGCTTGATCCAATTTGTTTACTATTTAAATCAATAGATTTTACTAGATAGTAGTTAAAGTCATTACATCCATTAATTGGCAAGCCAGCTAGCGCATTATCCGAAACCCAACATTTTCCAGAATGTTTATGTACACTGCCACAATTAGCACCTACACGACCAATTATAATAATATTCTCATAATTATACTCATTGGAATAACCAATTATTCCATTTCCACCAAAAATTGGATATTTTAAACCATTTCGCTTAGCTATTTTTCCATTTTTAATTTCAATAACACTTTTCAAACTATTCATACCTCAATCCTTTTAATTGTTTCTGAATTTCAGTATCCAAAAGATTTCCTTCAGAAAATAAAATATTCAAACGTTCTTCAAAACTTTGCATTTTATTCTTGAATTCATCAGCGGTAATATCCTTATATTCTATTTTAACTTCAAAATACTGCCCAGCAGAAAAAGAATAATTCTTTTCTTTTATCTGTTCTTTGGTTACTATTATTGAAAGGTCTTCTACGGCTTCTTTATTGTTAAATGTCCCTACAATTTGAGTTTCTTCCTCACGGGTTAACACAGTACGTTGGTTTTTGCCCTCTTTTACAGTTTCACCGAGCTTGCTGGCATCCATAAGGACAATATGTTTGCTGTCGGCTTTTTTATCTATAAATAATACTGATACGTTGGTACCTGTGCTTGCAAAAATATTGCTAGGCATACTTACCACACCTCGTAACCAGCCTTTGTCTATTAATCGCTCACGTATTTTCTTTTCTATGCCACTTTGTGCTGTAATAAATCCGGTAGGTACTACAATGGCTGCCTTTCCTTTATCATTCAGGCTGTGCATAATATGTTGTATAAACAACAGATAGATAGCCATTGATTCCTTTTTTGTTTTTGGTACATTAGGGATACCTGCAAAAAAACGTTCTTTAAAATTATCCTTTTCTAAATCATCTCTGAAATCTGAAAAATCGAGTTTAAAAGGTGGGTTAGATACAATATAATCAAACTTTTGCTTCTCCAGATAAAATGGTTGGGAAATAGTATTGGTTTTAATTACATTAGGGATACTATGTATGAGATCATTGAGAATTAGATTCAATCGTAACATAGTACTGGATTTCTGAGAAATATCTTCAGAATAAATAGTACATCTATTCTCTCCAATTTTATGAGCCAAAGACATTAATAAGGAACCTGAACCTACGCTTGGATCATAACATTTTGCTTGCTTTACAGGCTCCGGAACCAAAATATTGGCAATAATACGGGAAACAGCATTTGGTGTGTAATATTCAGCATATTTACCTCCGGAATCAGAATTGTAATCTTTGATTAAGTATTCAAAAATATCTTTAAAGAAATCATATTTTTCACTGAAATAATCTTCAAAACTTTCTTCAAAGTTAAATTCAAACAATTTGTTAATTAATGCTCTACAAAAATTATCACGCTCTGAACGGTCAGTGATAAACTCGCTTAAATCATTAAAAAGTAAATCCTTAGCTCCGGAATATGATTTTATGGAATATATATCTGCATTCTCTATACTAATACCTCTTAATGTTTCATCAAATGTTTTAGCAAAATCATCACTATTTTGATTATTATGTAAATGTGCAATTAACTGATGGGGTTTTAATCTAGCAACATTTTCATCTAACAAATCAACTAATAGTTCAGAATCAATATCTTTACCTAGTTCTTGTTGCTTTTTTTTTAGTTCGTAATGGAACTTATCATTTATAAATTTATATAAAAACATCTGTGATATGATCTTGAACTCGTTACCGTCATTTCCAAGACCAAAGTTAGCACAGACACTTTTTAGGTTGTCAATTAGTTGTTCGGTTTTAGCTTTGTATGTTATATCCTGCGTCATTTTTATATTCTGTTGTTATACAGCTGAAAATATTCTTTTCCAATAAGGTTACTGATATTTTGCCTGGTATCAGTGTCTAAATTTAATTTTTCTTCTATTACGAATTTTTGAGCAACCAATCGAACCAAATAACGTTCGAATAGCGCTTCATTATTTAAATAATCCTCCTGTCCTTCAAGTCTGGTATCTACTTCATTTTTTACCTGCATTAGTGCCCTGTGAAGTTGTATTTCTTTAGCATTAAGCTTACTTTTTTCGGTCAGGCGTTTGTGGATGCGGACGTATTTTTCATCGTTGTTGTACTTGGCTTTCAATAATGCATTTTTACGGTTCAGCTCTTTGGCTTCATCATATATTTTACGAAGCAAAGGTAAGTTTTCTACCATTTCAGCTTGCGTTGTTTCGGTGAGATTTTTTTTCTTGAAAATACGTTCCAGTTCTTCTCTTAAACTTACAAAAACTGGATCGTTCTGGTCAAAATTATTTTGCAGGGCTTCACGTGTTTTGCGAAGCTGATCTTTCAGTTCATCTGCCAGTTTTAGTTCTTCTTCTCCTACTTTAATAAATTGGAAAACAATATCCTCCAATGCAATATTCAAAAGATTTTGAGTTTCTTCAGCATTAGCAAGATTTTCAAGAAGATTGAGATTATCCAAACGATTTTGTGCTTCAATTAATAAGCGGTTTAGAATTTCAAAGTCTATGAGTTCTCCCAGTCCCTGTAAATCTTGCAATGCTATCAGGTTTTTTAATTCTTTTGCAGTGCGTAAGGCTTTTACCAACTGTAACAATTCTTTTTTATCAGTCAGCTGAGCTATTTGCTGTGAGAATATTTCCCTGTTTTCAGTATCATAATGGAAAAGAGTTTCTTTGATCTTGTCAATCTCCTCTCTGATTTCTTCTTCTGATTTGAACAAGTTAGAATACATTTCCATTTCATCACCAAGCTCGTCTTGCAATTCTTTAAAATACAGTTGATTGGTACGGTCAAAAGCTTTGGATATGTCAGCAAAATCTACTACATACCCATATTGATAGTTTTTGTACGGACGGTTTACTCTGGTCAATGTCTGCAACAAATTGTGATCCTGAATAACACGTGCCAAATAAAGCTTTTTTAATCGTTTGGCATCAAAACCTGTTAATAGCATATTGTATACAAAAAGAATATCTATCTTTCCTCCTTTGTAGGCTTTTATCAGTTCCTTACGAGTGGATTTATCATTTTCATCATGCAGAATTAATGCAGCGGTTAATTTGTCTTTTTTACGCTTACCATAAGGAGCAGATGCTTCCGCAACTAATGGTAGTTTATCTGCATCTGTTTCTTGTTCGCCATACTGTTCTTCAAATAGCTGGAACAACATTTTAGCTTGTTTGGAAGAATCGCAAACAACCATTCCTCCCAAAGATTCATCTTTCCAGCGATCTCTAAATTCTATGAGATCTTTAGTTATATAATTAAGTAATCCTTGTGCAAATGGTCTTTCGGCATATACATCTGATATTTTGATGTCTCCTTTCAGCAATTTGATCTGCTCCATTACTTCCTTCATCTCCATCTTAAAGCTTCCTTCGATTTCTTCACGAATCAAACGTAAGGTGTAGCCGTCTGCAATGGAACGGTTGTAATAGTATTTGTGAATATAGTTTCCAAAGAGTAGCTTAGAATCATATTCCTTTGTAACTTCTCTTAGCAATGGAGTTCCTGTTAATGCTATAATTACAGAATTTCTGTCAGAATTGATAAGATTGGCAAGGTAGTTACCTTTTGGATTGTAACTTCTATGAGCTTCATCCAAGAAATAGACACGTTGAGTATTGATATCATAATCCGGTAGTTTAATAATCGTTGAATCTTCACTAAACTTCTGAATATTGACTACTGTAATTTCAGCTTGTCCACCATCATTATGAATAGCGCCTACAACCTGTAAATCTTTAATAAATTCCTGTCGGGAATTAACTTGATTAACTTTTAATCCACGATTAGAAAATTCTGTAGAAGCCTGAATCAATAGATCAATTCTATCCACAATAAAATAGAACTTTGGAATCGTATTTTGTTTCTGGTAATAATCAGTAAGATGTTTAACATTAAAAAAAGCTAATGCTGTTTTTCCTGAACCTTGTGTGTGCCAGATAATTCCCTTGTTTTTTCCTTCACTTAATTTTTGAGTAATAGCCATAGTCGCAAAAATCTGCGGATAACGCATAATATGTTTTTGCAAACCGCTCTCTTCTTCTACATAAGCAATGGCATAGCGCAATATAAAAGCCAGACGTTCCCTGCTGAATAAAGAAGTAAGTATGCGGTGTGTTGGCGTATAAGGTTCCTTATTAACTTTAAACTCGGGGCTATGTTTTATAACTAATAAATTGTTGTCTTTTAGAATGCTATTTTCTTCAGAATCTGAAATTATTCCAAATTTTTGTTTAACCGGAAATTCTTCATCTTCACGGAAATAGTTGAAATGCAGATCAGCATAAGCTGCTGTTGCATAAAAAGCTCCGAAAACAGGTTCTACAATACCATCTTCATATTCCATGTTATTGGAAAAGACCATCAATTGAGTAATGTTGGCAAAACGTCGGAAATGCTTGTTTTTAAAGCGGGTATTTATACGGGTTCTTTCATCAAGTACACCTTGTTTGTTATGTGGTTTTTTTACTTCAACAAAAGCCAGTGGTATACCGTTTATTAAAATCGTAATATCAGGTCTGAATTCTTCGTCTCCATTTTTAGCTGTTAATTCAGCTGTTACATGAAAACTATTGTTGTTGAAGTTCTTGAAGTCTATCAGCTTAATGCCAGAGTTAGCAGTAAGTCTTTGAAAAAACTTTCTTCCTAAATCATCATAATCTAATTCTAAAATAATTTCATCTAATATACGTAAGATATCTTCTTTGGATACATCTGGATTAATACGCAAGAGACTTTCAACAAAAATATCTTCGAAAATATTAGTTTCATCTCTACGATTCTGTTCCGAAAATGGAATATACTTGTAGCCCAACTTCATAAGATGAAGAAGGGCTGGAATTTTAACTCTGGAATTTTCGTTAAATGCCATTAGGAATTTTCTCTGTTATTGGTTTAGTTCGGCAAAGATAAGATTCCGAGCTCCTCAAACGAAGAAATAAGACAAGTAATTTCTATTTTTCTAGTGTTAAAATTTCAATTATTTTATTATCAATATTTAAGAACTTAGAGTATTTATTGAGTGTCTAAATTAACTAAATTCACCCTCCTACACATCCACCTCCTCAACCTCCAAACCGGCAGATACACAAACACCACAGACAAAATCCCAGCCAATACACCTACCACCACAGCCATTACCGTAGCATCCAGTTTATAATCTTTTGAAAAATTATACTGTCCTATAAAGAGTAGGGAGAGTACCAATGAACCTGTAATTAAGCCATGTAAGATGCTTAGCTTGGTCATGAGCTTTTTAATATTCAGCTGTTCGTCTACGGTAAACTCTATGGCTTCCTGGCTGGCGGCATCGGTTACTCTTTTGATGATATCAATGGTAAGGACTACTGGAAGGAAGATGGCCATTGGCAGGGTAAGACGGGCCAGGTTTTGGGTTCCTGAGAAAAAATGGGTGTAGCCTAATTCTTTGAAGCTGGCATACGCGATGATGAAATTAAAAAATACATTCGGGAGGACATAGTAAATCGTACGCTTGATGAGAAAGCGTCTGAGGGTGGTTTTTTTTATAGGTTTTGGCTTTGGCGGCTTTATTTTCAATTTCATGAGGTGGTCAATAGCTCAATGGCTTTATCTTTTATCTTATGGGCTTCCTCTTTGGGAAGGAAATTTTCATTGGACATGAAGGTGAAGTCCATCTGCTGGTTGTACGTACTGGCGACTAAGGTATTCGAGTTCAGCCATGGGAAAGCCACAGTAGGACTAAATACCGTTTCCAGATTGAAATTTGTGTAATCATTCGGGATATTCACCTTTCCCATATTGGATAAGGTTACATCATGTCCGCCTTCGCTGGATCTCAGCATACGGATCATACGTTCCACAATGGGGTGCATATGTTCTCCCATCCACAGGAGTTCACGGGCTTCCAGCTTATCAATTTTCTCAATAAGATCTCTTTTGATCTGTCTGGCATTGCTCAGAACATCTTTGCTGTCTTTTTTCAGGGAAAGTTCTACGGTTGGAGCAAAAGCAAATAAATGATCTTCTTTTATTTCCGGGATAAAATGACGTACATCTACAGGACTGATCACCTTCCCTTTGGCACGGTCTCCCTGAATATCCCTGAACGCCTGCATCACGGAAGAACACAGCAAAGCATGGACGGAGATGCCGTTGGCCTTACATTTTTCTGTGATCAGTTTTGTATCCTCCGGCGTCATTTTCCAGTGGATGGCGTAGTTTTTTCCAAGGTTTCTCTTTTTACTTTTTCGCTGGATAGAAAAGAATATTCTGGCGAATAGCAAGTAGAGGCTAGCTTTATATTTTTTGATTCCTGTATTAAAATCCGAAGGCAGAAAATCATCTACAGATTCAAAAGCTACATAAGGAATCAGCGGGGAATGAGGATTATCCAGCAAACTCAGAAGTTCGCGCATTAAGGTCACTCCGGTGGTTCCGTCTGAAATGCAGTGAGGCATGATCCAAAGAATTTCGGAAGTATCCTGTCCTTTTATCCAGACTACTTCGGCCAGTGGCTTTTTAGGTGTTTCAAAAAGCTGAAACCATCCTTTTTCGGATTCTTTGATCCAATCTTCATCTGTCTTTCGTTCTACAATACGAAGGGGAATAGGTTCAATATCCTTTTGCCCCATAAAAAAAGGATAGCGTCCCTTGCTATGATCAATATTGACTCTCAGAATAGGGTGCTTCTGCTGGATTTTCACTAAGGCTGTTTTAAAATTGTCCTCAGAAACCTGTCCGTTTATTTTTGCTGTATAAATACAGTTTAAAGGTGTTTCAGGATCTACATACATGATCCTTTCCACCATCATTAAGGGTCTTTTGATCATGATACTGCTGTCTGTTTAACTTGTGAATAAATTGTCCTCAGAACCTCATCACGGATGGCTGTTACTTCAGTATAAGGTAAATAGCCTTCGCTTCCCATGATTGAAAAATCCATTCTTCCACGGTAGGTAGAAACCACCAGGGTTGTAGTATTTCCCAACGGACCAATGACCGATGGGCTAAAGATCGTCTCTACTGAAAACTCTTTATACTCATGGGGAATCTGAAGAGGTCCCAGATTAGAAAACATACAGTCGTTAGAAGACTTTCCGTTCTTTAACAGTCTGGTGAAACTTTTCAGCGCATCATGTCCGGATTCCATTACCATCATAGTGATATACGGATCCAGCTTTGAAGCCTTTTGTTCAACAGATTTCTGCATTGCACGGAGATTCTCTGTAAAGCTTAGCTTTTCATCATAAGAAATCACAATCATCAGCCCGAAAGCGAAGATATGATCTTCTTTAATCTGTTTGGCAAAACGTCTGATATCTACCGGACAGGAAACTTTGTTGAAGGATTTTTTACCTCTTACTTTTTTAAATGAATGTAATAATGCGACACTCAAAAATGTATTGACGGTAACTTCCTGAGATTTACAATAAGCGATGACCTGCTGACTTGTTTCTTCATCCAGTTTTCCATGGATCAGATAGTCATTCTGTCTTTCAACAGGCTTTTTGTTTACGGGAAGCCATTTGATGGCTGTAGCTGCCAGTCTTCCAATAAATCTGGCTTTCAGTTTTTGTCTTCGGCTGTTCAGAATATGGGCAGGAACTACATCCTGAATTCCCATTATCGGGTTTTCTATTCCTATATCGGCAGCCGGATTGTCCAGAACGATGAAAAACTCTTTTAAGAAGGCCATTGCAGAGCCACCATCACAAAGACAATGATGGAATACAAACAGCATGTCGGAGACGTCTTCTCCTTTGATCCAGATAAACCGGATCAGGGGCAGTTTTTCGTAATTAAAGGTGGTGTTCCATTCTTTTTTGGATTCTTCCTGCCACTGATCTTCACTTTGTCTGGTGACGATTCTTACAGGAATAGAAATGGTTTTTTCAGGAACATTAAACCAGGGAATATTTTTTTCATCATGGCTGATTAATGCTCTCAGCCATGGATGTTTATTTTGAATTTGGGCTAAAGCCTGCTGGATCTCTTTTAATGTAAAAGTCCCTTTCAGTCTGAACGGAATGACCGCGTTAAAAGGTTCTGTTCCATTTCCCAGTAACATGCGTTCACCAAATAGCAATCTTCTTTTCATATACGGATATCTTCTTTTTTAAGGTTGTATGAATCACAATGTCTTCATCAACCTTTGTTTCCAGATCATTGCGATTCCATGAGCTTATACGGAGGCTAATATTAAATGTTCATGTACAAAATTTTCTAATAGTTCTACGGCTTTGTCATTTCCTCCGGCAAGCGTAAATGTGTTGCGGACTTCTTGAGCGGCGGTTCTGTATTTTGGATTTTCCAATAATTCAAAAACGGTTTCTCGAAGAGCTTCTACACGCAGTCTCTTGTACCGGATGCTGATTCCGCAGCCTGCCTGCTCAATAAGTTTTGCAATGTGGAAGTGATCATAAGCAATTGGAGTGATCAGCATTGGTAAGCCATTACGGAAAGTATCATTTACCGTATTGAAACCACCGTGGCAAATCACCATATCCATTTGCTGCATTACTGCCGACTGAGGGACAAAGCTATTCACGATAAAATTGTCCGGCCATTCTTCAAAAATTTCCGGTGGAGTAGCAGCAATCACTGTTACCGGCTGATCTTTAAATGCAGCGATGATCTTTTCAAAGAAGGCTTTTCTGATATCTACCAGCAGCGTTCCCAATGATACAAATATTTTAGGAGTTGTGGAAGCGTTTAATTTATCCCAGTCAAATGGAGCATCGTTCGGACGGCCTTTCACCGGACCTACAAATTTCATATGGGACGGAACGGTTTCAAAACCAGCGAAAGCCTGCGAAGTAAATACCATATTCAGTTTGTGAGAATGGATGTAAATTCCTTCCTCATGAATACCTACTTCCTTTTGAAGGTCTTTAATCAGGTTTTGCTGCCATTCCCAGATTTTTGGAGCACTTTTTTCCGTGTCTCCCATCACATCCGGCGGAACCGGAGTTGTCGTTACACAAGGAATATTATTTTTGTGAGCGAAAAGAGCCCCTCCGAAAGTGATACAGTCGTTCACGATCACATCAGGCATCCAGCTTTCTGTAAGTCTGGTTAATCCCGGCATCATCATTTTAGCGAAAGGAACATACGTTTCTTCCAGGGCAAGCTTCATCACTTCAGGTCCGGAGCATGCAGGTCCGTCATCCTGTCTTTTTAAAATACGGGCAATATCCTCCTGATATGGGATAAGATCTTCTTCAGGATAGAAATAAGAACCTCCTTCAGGAATATGTTTGCTGTCTAAAGGCGTAATTCCGAACCATTTTACTTCGTGTCCGCGGGCAATCAGACTTGCTCCCACACTTAGAGTCGGGCTTACATGTCCGAAAAACGGAGGAACTACGAATAAAAACTTAGACGGTTGTTCAGATTTTGAAGCCTTTGATATAGCCTGTTCCAGTAGATTAGCTGCTGTAGGTGCACCTCCTGCTTCCACAAAAGACTGTCCTACTTTCTGAGCGGCTTCACGGTAGCTTGGATTATTTAAAATCTGTTGTACAGCTTCTCTCAGGTGATTGGCTTTAAATCGGTTAAAATTAAGACGCTCACCCGCTTCTGTACGCACAACACGCCCTGCAACATGCGACTGGTCATACGCAATCGGAATTACCACCAAAGGAATACCATTGGATAATGTTTCAGATACGGTATTATGACCGCCGTGGCAAACCACACCATCCAGTTGAGGTAACAGATCCAGCTGAGGAACCTGCTGATACACCATAAAGTTATCCGGCCACTGCTCGAAAAGCTGTGGGTCAGAAACGACTACTACAGTTAAATCTTCATCTTTAAAGGCATCAACGACCTTTTGGAAAAATGCTTTTTTATGATCGTGATCGAAGGTTGTTCCGATACTTACTAAAATCTTTTTATTGCCATTGCTTTTTAATTTTTCCCAGTCGAATTCACATGAAATACGTCTTTCGGTAAGAACCGGACCTGTGAATTGGTATTGAGAAGGCAGATCTTCCATTTCACCAAAGAAATAATTAGATGTTAAAACAAGGGTCAACAAATCTGAAGTTGCAAGAGAACGTTCTTCCTGGAAACCAAGCTCTTTCTGCAAGTCGATGATTTGATTGACTTCCCATTCGTGTACTTTCGGAAGCTCATTCATAATTTTAATGGCTGCCGGAGCGGTAACAGAAGTGGCACAAGGAATTCCAAGTATTTTGGCGGCAACCGGGGCTGCAAATAACTGATGATCCCCGATAATCAAATCGGGCTGATATGTTTTTAATAAAGAAACAATTCCGTTATAGCAATGTCTGTTCAGCGGGATAAGAACCTCTTCATACAGGAACTTAACGCTGTCTATACCATACACTACTTTTTTTGAAATAATATCGAGATATTGTTCACTTTCTTTTTTTTCTTCGTCGGTCTGATCGTATTGGATCAGTAATAATTTTCCTCCCTCGGGAAGTTTAGCCTCTAAAGTCGGGTCAAGGCTGATCCAGGCTACTTCATGTCCTCTTTCCAGCAGGGTAGCACCAATGCTTAAGGTAGGGTTGACATGTCCTGTCAATGGTGGAACTATAAATGCAAATTTAGCCATGGTTTTGTGTTAAAATTTTAGATAAAAATTGAGCAATCGTTTCAGCAATGCGCTGAGGTTCCTGAATAGGAATATTGTGATCACCCGGAATTAATTCAAGTTCAGACTGGCTGATTTGAGATTGCAGCCACTCACCAGTAGGTCTGCAGTTGGAATCAGCGCCATAAAGCAATAGAGTAGAAGCCGTCAGTTTATTAAAATCAGTCTCACCCAGGAAATGTTTTTCCCTGATCATATCTGCTTTGATGCTGGTCTGGTTAAACAGAAATTCATACATACGATGGTTCTTTTCCATTTGTCTTTTGCCCATCTGCACTTTGGTGGTATCTGTAAAATTGGCTACATAATGCTCAAGAAACTCTTTGCTATATTCATCAATGATGTTACGGGCTTTTTCGTCCTGAGGATCCGGAGCTTCCATCACCACGAGCTGATTCACGCGGTCAGGATATTCTAATGCTGTTTTCAACGCAATAAGACCTCCGAAGCTATAGCCTACAAGGTGTACTTTTTCCAGTTGAAGGTGATCTATTAAACCTATTAAATCGGATGACATGTTGTCAAGATCGTACCCATCCAGAAAGCGTTCACTCATACCGTGGCTTTTCAGATCGTACATCACCACATGGAAATGCTTTGCCAACACAGGGGCAATATTAAAATAATAAATGGACAGGTTACTGAACATACCGTGGATGAGTACCACGGTTTGTTCGGCTCCTTTGTTGAGTTCCTGTATATGAACTTGTCTGTTATTGACAGTGATTATTGGCATTCGTAGATATAATTGATGATCATACTAAGGTCAAGATTGATCAGCTGGTCAAGATCCATAGAAGATAACCAACCTGTAAAGTCGATCTGATCTCCAAAATGCGCTTTGATCTTTTCAGAGAAAGAGACAATCTCGATGCTGTCCATTTCAAGATCTTTGGTGAATGAACTTTCAGGAGTAATATCCATCTCTTCTACAAATTCAGCACCTATCACTTCAGTAATAAAACCTTTTAATAAAGTAAAAAGTTCTTCGTGGTTCATTTTTAATGTTGCGTTTACAGTGTCCATCCGATAATATAATTTTTATGTTTAATAGTTTTGATTTCAATATTGTTGATCCACAGGTGATCATCTTTTATAAATTCGACTTCAAAGGCTTTAGGATTTCCTTTCAGTCCTGTTCCCAGGAACTTTCCGTAAGCTTCCTTGGCTACCCAGAATCGGGTGGTCCATTCTGCCTGATCTCTGTCTTTTAATAAGGTTAATTCTTTGTCGGTAAATACCATGTCGTAGAATCCTGAACTGCGTTCTTCCATTAGTTCCATATCGATTCCTACAGATTTTCCATATCTCGCGATTCCTACGGCTTCTTTTCCTTTGTGAGCCAGAGAAATATGGATGTCTTCTGTAAAATCACTGATGAGGTAAGGTTTCCCCACTTCATCGGAACGGATTTCAAAAGTGATCGGGAAGCAGGCATGATTTTTTTCCTGACGGAGAAGATTTCTTACGGCATCTTTCACGGCCACACGGCTTACCATCCAGTTTTTCTTTTTGTTGGGTAATAACTGCTGGTGATGCTGTTTTTCCGTTTGGTTGAAATATCTTTTCAGGATAAAATCCCATGAAGCAACTCTGGTGTAGGCTTGGTGGAAGAAGAAAACTTCAGGAGCAATCTCTTCCGAAAGTCTATTGTGCAGCGGTGACATGGAAACATTCCATAAAGCGGCATCAATTTCCAGTCTTCTGTTCTGCCAGCCGGTAATGGCGCACCATACTTTTCCGTCTCTTTTCAGGATGATATCGGCGATGGCAAATTCATCATTAAGTTCGGTCAGCATACAGGTGCATTCAAAAATACCTTTCTGGTCATGCATATCTCCGAAGAATTCAATATCTCTGATTTTCACAGGAAATGCAATACGGTCTTTCACCAAAGTAAGCTGAAGCCAAAGCCCGAATAACTGTCCTGCATTATCAAGCAAAGAACCTTTGCCGCCGTTTCCTTTTATTTTTCCGATGATTCCTTTATCTCCAACGGCTGAAACTTCAGTGATTCCCTGATATTTGTCTCCATGGAACATGTGCATGTCATAGATTTCTTCAGGCGTTCTTTCAATAGGCAAAAGATTACCAATGGAAAGATTGAAATCATGGGTGGGAACATGACCCGATTTTAAGACTACTTCTGCGTTGGCAAAGTTTTCAATATCGAGATAAGCGTGATTCGGTGTGCGCCATTCTCCTTTTACGGTTTTTTCAAAAGGTTTGGCTACGTTCATCCATTGGAATACACTTACGTTCATGATTTTATGAACCTGTGTTCCCGGAATTTCCGCTTCTGCAATTTCTGCAAGCTGTTCAAAGATCATCGTCATCGGAATAACCGGTTCCATATCTGCCACATGAGCCCATCCTTTAGGCTGTCTCAATAAGCTGTGATCGATCAGGTAAGGATGACTTTCTAAGGTTACGTACAAATCTTTTGAGAAGGTTGTGCTTCTTGGTGCTTTTTGAGCTGCAGGAGCTACAGGTACAGGTCTTTGAATCGTGATTTCCGGACGGTTCTGGAATAAAGTCAGTACTTCTTCCTGCATACGGATCATATCTGCAACGTTATCCTGGAATGCCTGTACCAGCGGGTGGCCGCTTTTTGCAGCAATAGCTGAAGCTGTTGCTGTATATTGTTTTGGCGTGTCAAAAGACTGAGCCAACGCTTTTACTTCTTTAAAATCACGGATAATAGGTGACCCTAATTCCAGCTTAATGCCTTTTCCTGAAGGTTTTTTCGAGTGATTCTGAATCTCTAAAAAGTCAAGAGCGATTGTTTTTCCTTCTACAAATAATGAAGCAACTACACGTTGTAACTGCGCCAATGCAGAACGGGTAGGAACGCTGGAAGCAATGGTACTGAAGGATTTCCCCTTCAAAGTATCATCAATGAATCCGATAAGACCTCCTGTACCCACCTGAATGAACACTCTTGCACCTTCTTCGTATAATTTATCTGTCAGTTCACGGAAGCGGACAGGTTCTACCAAATGCTCGGCACTCAGTTTTCTGATCGCTGCCTGATCTGCAGGATAAGGTTCTAATGTTGTGGCAGACCACAATGGAATTTTTGTCTGCTGAAACTGTGCTTTTTCCATTCCGGCAAGGATCACATCTAGTTTATCAGCGATAAAAGGAGAGTGGAATCCGGACTGGAACGGTAATACCTGATGGAAGATCTGTTTTGCTTTTAACAAAGGAACTAACTCATCCAATGCTGCATTGCTTCCGCAAAGAATCACCTGATTAGGGCAGTTGTCATTGGAAACATAAAGGTTTGGAATTTCAGTAATAAAAGGTTTTATGACCTCAATTCCGGCTCCTATGGCGATGAACTTGGAATCTTTTAATTCAAAAGTTTCAGGATTCAGCACATCAATTAAAGCTTTTACTGAGTTGGCTTCTGCCAGCTCAGATGAATATCCTGCCAGCCATTCTCCTAAACTGTGTCCGGCATTCATATCTGGGATAATTCCCAGTTTTTTCAGTGAATTATCGAGGATACTGCAGTTGTTGAAAATATTTAAGGCATCGGTTAAAAGGCCTTCACCTTCCGTTTCGATAGGGGCTGTCAGTCCAAAATAACGGCTTACCGTTTCTACTTCACCTTTTGCCAGGCCATCTAAGCCGGGAAATACAAAGGCTACTTTACCGCCATCTTTTAATAATGGAGTAGAAGTATACCAGATATCCTGTTTGTTTTTCCAGATGATATTTTTGGAAACAATTTTAATGGCTTTTTCCAGTCTGGCAGGTGTCGGATCGAATATCGCAATCCTGAAATCTCCTTCACCAATGGTCGTTTCATTATTTTGTAATGCAGAAAGCAGTTCTTCATGGGTAGGTCTTGCCAATATCAACACATGATCTTTTTTCGGCATATCATAGCCTTCCAGAACAACGTGAGCATTGATTCCTCCGAATCCGAAAGCATTCACTGCAGCTACTTTTGGCAGTCCTGTTTTTGACCAGTTTTTGGCTTCCTGCACAGGTTCAAACCTTGTATTCTTCATATCCGAAGTCGGATTTTCACAATATAAGGTTGGTGGCAGAGTATCGTGATGCAATGCTAAACAGGTTTTAATTAATCCTGCAATTCCTGCAGCTGGCATAGCATGTCCGATATTGGACTTTACCGATCCGATACCTGCTGCCGGCGCAGTTTCTTCTTTTCCGAAGAACTGAGCTAAGGTCTGAAGTTCTGTTTTATCTCCAAGGGGAGTTCCTGTGCCGTGCGCCTCAAGATATCCCACTTTATTTTTGTCTAAATCAGCATTGATCCATGCCTGTTCTAATGCTTTTAACTGACCTTTTACGGATGGGCTCATCACGCTGGTTCCATTACCATCGCTGCTTACCCCCACGCCTTTGATCACCGCATAGATTTTATCCTGATCACGAACGGCATCTTCTAATCTTTTTAAGACTACAAAACCGCAGCCTTCCCCAATCAATAGACCGTCAGCATCCATACTGAACGGTTTGATCTGCTGTTGGTGAGACATGGCACCCAACTGGGCAAAAATACTCCAGAAAGCGGCATTCTGTCCAGTGTGTACACCTCCTGCGATCATAATATCGGAACGACCTCTCTGAAGTTCCTGTACAGCATGATCTACAGCAATTAAAGCAGAGGCACAAGCGGCATCTACAGTAAATGCAGCGCCTCCTAAATTGAAGCGGTTGGCAACAAGAGAGGCAACAAGATTGGGAATTAATCCCATGGCAGTATCTGCTGCAAAACGTCCTTTACGCTGTTGAAAAGCATGTTTTACTTTTTCAATGTCTGCAGAAGAAACCTGAGGCAGCAATTCCTGTAATAATGAAGAAATTTGTTCTCCGGTTCTTACAATTTCGATAGCACGGGTAGCTCCAGGACCTGTGTAATTTCCTTTACCAATGATGATTCCCGTTTTTTCAAGGGAAATATTCTTCTGAAATACACCTGCATCTTCAAGCGCTTTCTGTACCAGATCAAGGGTAAGCAAATGGTCAGGTTCCGTTCCTTCAACAGCCAATGGCAGGATACCAAATGCGGTAGGATCGAATGTATAATCAGGGATAAATCCTCCACGCTGACAGTAAAAACGGTCAACGGGACTTGTCGCATCACTGAAATGAACCGGATCTATCCGATCAGCCGGAGCCAGCTCGGTAGAATCAACTTTATTGACAATATTCTGCCAAAAAGTGCTGGCATCCTGTGCCCCGGGAAAGACACAGGATAGACCAATTACAGCAACATCTGTTTTTTTCATACTTCGTTTATACAGATTTTTACCAATTATTTCCTGACATGATCAGCACCTGGCTTTCAGTTCCGTATTTAATCTCGTTAAGGAAGATTTCTTTTCCTTCATCCAATGGGATCATGGAAATACCTCTGCGTTCGTATTCTGATTCAAGAGTAGAGGAAACCATTCCGGCACCTTTCCATGGTCCCCAGTTGATAGAGATTACTTTTCCTTTTAATCTTTTGTTTAAAGCATTCGCGTAATCATCCAGTACACTGTTGGCTGCAGCATAATCTGTCTGACCTTTGTTACCGTATACAGATGCAATACTTGAGAATAATACTACAAACTGGCAGTCTGAACGAAGCTGTTCTGCCAATACACGAAGTGGTTTTACTTTGGTGTCAAATACACGCCCGAAAGAGCTTGTGGTCTTTTGTTTGAATAGTTTATCTTCTAAGAGACCTGCTCCATGGATTACTCCATCCAGACGGTTGTATTTTTCATAAATACTGCTGATCAGATTACTCAAACCTTCTTCGTCACAAAGATCCAATGATTGGTAAATAATAGTATTTCCAAGCGCTTCCATATCACGGATTGTGCGCAGGATCTGATTGTTTTTGAAAATCTTAGTTGTTTCTTTTTCTATTTCTGCAGGGGCAGTGAATTGGCCGGATCTGATAAGGAAACCTCTGATTTCTTCTTTGGTTTTCATAGCTTCAAATTCTTTTAATTCTAATGCTCCCTCTCTTGGATCAGCTGATCTTCCTACCAGAATATAAGTACAAGGATAAGCCTGAGACATATGTTTTGCCAATTCAGCAGTGATTCCCTGTGCGCCTCCCAATACCAATACCACAGATTTTTGATCTAATTGGATATGAGCTTCGTTTAAGCTTGTTGACAATGGAGAAGGGATAATATCTACTTTATGCCTCTGATCATTTTTATAAATAACTTCAGCGGGTTTATCATTGGTAAGGATTTCCTTTAAAGTAATTTCAGCAATCTGATCTACTTCCTGAGGCGTGCCAAGGCTGATCAGTCTGCAGGTTGTATTATCAAATTCTCTTGCCAGACTTTTGAAAAGTCCCGGATACCCCTGATGGTGGCGTAATATGCTTGCATCTGTAATTTCCTGAAGGTGTGCCGGAATATCAGAAATCAGATATACCCATTTTGCCTTATCAAAATCCAGTTTTTTGATCAGATCTACATGATCAATAATGCTTGGTTTATCAGTTGCTGAGAATAAATCCAGCATAATTAATCCGTCAATATTAGAAAAATCTTTTTCTGTATCTACTAATTCTACAATAGCTCCATGCTTTTCCAAAGCTTCTTTAATTGCTGAAGTTTGTTTATTGTCATCTTGTGTAATCGCAAAACGTTTTCCCTGCAATACTTCTGTATTTTGTACTAAAAAATCATCGGTAGGAGTGATATCGAAACGAAGACGTGAAAGTACATTTTGAGTTGGCTCTGCGATATTGGTTTCTTTCACTTCATGGACAGCTTCGTTGGTTTCACCATTCATTTCGCTGATCCAGCTCGCCAGGCCGCGAAGTGTTTTAATAGCAGCCAGTTTTTCCATAACATCATCAGCCTGTTCAAGGTTTTGGCCAAACCCGATCTTGGTTTTAAGATCACCGATGATTTCCATACGTTTGATGGAGTCTATACTTAAATCTGCTTCCAGGTCAAGATCAAGACCTAACATTTCTTTTGGGTATCCTGTTTTTTCACTTACGATATTCAGAATCGCATTTTGAAGGTCTTCAAGAGAGAATGTCGGTTGTGTTTGTGGTTTTGAACTTGTTGGTTCAGCTGAAGAACCGTTTTTTTCAGGCGTAGCAGTTGTTTCGGCTCCTGAGAATTCAGTAAGCCATGAAACCAGTCCGCTTAGGGTTTTTATTCCTGCAAGCTGTTCCATAACAGTATCTTCATTGGTATTTCCGTTACCCAGAGTTCCCAGTTCATTACGAAGTGTTCCAATGATCTCCACTCTTTTAATAGAATCAATACTTAAATCAGCTTCAAGGTCCATTTCCATACCCAGCATTTCCTGAGGATATCCTGTTTTGTCACTTACTACCTGTAGTAATAAGGATTTGATATCTCTCGTAGGAGCTTGCTTCACAGCAGCAACGGCTACCGGTCTTTCCTGTTGAACAGGCTGAACCGGAATAGAAGATATTGGCTGGTGCGCAGCAACTGGTGCTGGTGAATGGTATACAGGAGCAGGGAATGCCTGAGGATTCTGTCCCATAAAGGAAAGCATCACATCACGCTGTGCCTGTATCATTAATTTCATACTGTTTAAATATTCCTGCAACATACGTTCAGCAGTAGACTGAGCCTCAGTTGCAGATGCCTGTGTATTATTAGTAAAATTGTTCATGGGAATAGGGTTTATAAGTGGTAATGCACCATTTGCTGGCAGATTACCGGTAGTTGGGTAGGCAGTTTGCCCGTTAACACGCCAGATGGCAGGGCTTTTCTTGTAAAGCTCGGGTTGGTTAAGATCAATAACCTTCACGCTTCTACCATCAAAAAGTTTATCAATATTGAAGCTTCTGCCGGTTCCTAAATATTGAGCCAGCATGCAAAGAAGATGACTGAATTTATTACGGCTGTTGTCTTCAACATATAAGGTTAACTGATCTTTTTCCAGACAGGATTTGGTTAATCCGGTAAGTACTTTTCCGGGGCCTACTTCTATAAATATTCTGGC
This sequence comes from Chryseobacterium viscerum, assembly GCF_025949665.1. Taxonomy (NCBI): domain Bacteria; kingdom Pseudomonadati; phylum Bacteroidota; class Flavobacteriia; order Flavobacteriales; family Weeksellaceae; genus Chryseobacterium; species Chryseobacterium viscerum. The sequence continues at coordinate 932,089 of NZ_JAPDFT010000001.1, forward strand.
ACCGTCGTTGTACATCGCCTGAAGCTGTTCTACAAATCTTACAGGCTGTACCAGATGGTCAGTAAGTCTTTCTTTTATTTCTGATGGATTCGCGGGATATACTTTTGCTGTGGTATTAGACCATACAGGGATCTGCATTTCCTGGAAAGGAACGTCTTTTAATACTTCAGCATATAAATTCTTGGATTTTGCCAATAACGGGCTATGGAATGCACATGCAACTTCTAATTTTTTAGCAGAAATACCTTCCTGTTTAAGCACTTCCAGCAATTTGTTGATGGCTTCTGTACTTCCGGCAATGACACATTGGGTAGGAGCATTGAAGTTTACAGGATAACATCCTTCTACTTTTGCAATAATTGACTGTAAACGTTCCGGAGTAGCACTTGCTGCCAGCATTGAACCCGGATCTCCTCCTTCTACTGAGTCTAAAATAGATTGAGCTCTCTTAACACTTAAGTCAACCAGTTTATCTTCTCCAAATACTCCTGCAAAACATAAAGCCGGTATTTCACCATAGCTGTGACCTGCCAGCATATCAGGAATAATTCCCAATGACTCAAGGAATTTAGCCAATGCAAGGTCTACAATTCCTAAAAGCGGTTGTGCTAAACGGGTATCTTTAATGGTTTCTTTTTGTTGTTTTAAATCAGCTTCATTAAAGGTCTTGGATGGGAAAACTACTTTTTCAAGTTCAGGATATTCATCAATGATCTTACGCATAGCCGGGAAAACCACAAATAAGTCACGAGCCATATTGATTCTCTGACTGCCTTGTCCAGGGAATGTGAAAGCTACTTTACCTTCTTTTTTATTTACGGTAAAAGTGTCTTTTGTTTCAATCCCCAGCAATACTAGTTCAAGCTTCATCATCAGGTCTTCAGCGGTGTCTGCAACAATACTGAACTGGATTGGTTTTTCTGAACTGATGCTTAAACTGTAAGCGATATCTTTTAATGGAATACCATCATTAATTTCTAATAAAGCCTTAACCTTGCTTGATTCTCCTTTGGCTTCTTCATAGGTGTTTCCACGGAAAACAAATAATTCTGAAGGCCATGACTGCATTGCGATTGAATTATCCTGCTTAGGATGGTTGGCAATAACCGTATGGAAATTTGTTCCCCCAAATCCGAAAGCACTGATTCCTGCATAACGGTTTTTCTCACCCCATAATCCACTTTCTGCATGGAATGCAAACGGACTGGTTTCTGAATTGTAATAGGCATTAGGCTGTTGAAGGTGTAGGGTAGGTGGTTTTACCCCGTGATAAACGGCAAGCGAAGCTTTGATTAATCCAGCTAATCCTGCTGCACACTTGGTATGCCCGATCTGTGTTTTCACAGAACCTAAATGAGTCTGTCCCGGTAAAGCTCCTGAACGGCTGAATAAATTAGTCAGTGCACTTAATTCTGTTTTGTCACCTACTACGGTTCCTGTACCATGAGCTTCTACAAGACCTACGGAAGCCGGACTTATCCCAGCCTGGGAATAAGCACGTTCTAATGCTCTTACCTGGCCTATTTGTCTTGGAGCAGTCAATCCCAGTGCTTTACCGTCACTGGATCCGCCAACTCCTTTGATTACTGAATAAATACGGTCACCATCACGTACGGCGTCCTCATATCTTTTTAAAACAAGGATAGCAATACCTTCTCCAAGGGCGATACCGTCTGCATCACCATCGAATGTAGCACATCTTCCTTTTCTGGATAGGGCATGTGTGCTGGAGAACATCAGATAATCATTGATTCCGTTATGTAAATCTGCTCCTCCGGCAAGAACCATATCTGACTTTCCTAATACCAATTCCTGGCAAGCAAGATCAATTGCGGCCAAAGAAGAAGCACAAGCTGCATCTACGGTAAAGTTTCTACCGCCAAGATCCAGTCGGTTTGTAATTCTACCTGCGATTACATTCGCCAGAATACCCGGGAAAGAATCTTCAGTAGTATGTGGGAAAGCCTCTTTTACTTCTTCGTGAAGTTCTCCGAAAACCTGCTTATAATATCCTCTGAAACTATAGCTGTTGGCAAGGTCATTACCTCCTTCAGCTCCTATAATGACAGAAATGTTTTCTCTGTTAATGTATTTTTCACCATATCCTGCATCTTCCATCGCACGTTTAGCAACCAATAAGGTTAATAGCTGTGTGGGTTCAATGGCTGCAAGCGATTGTGGCGGAATTCCGAATGCCAGCGGATCAAAATCAATTTTAGGAATAAATCCTCCCCATTTGGAATGAGATACATCCGATTCATTGGAATCAGGTTTGTAATAAAGTTCTTTATTCCATCTTTCATCCGGTACTTCAGTAACACTGTCTTTTCCTAAAATGATATTTCTCCAGTATTCATCGAGATTTTTAGCACCAGGGAATATACATTCCATCCCTACGATAGCGATGTCCAGAGGTTTTTCTGTAGAAATAGGTTCTTCCGGTAACGCCGCATTCTGAATATGCTCGTAATTGTCTACAACACTTTGGTGTAAAGCAGCTAATGAGATCACTCGATTGTGCATCGTGGCTACCTGTCCTATCATGTACATTCCTAAGTCTAGTTGGTCATCTTTAGGAATGCTGACAAGTTTATCACCCTGACGCTCTATACCTTTAGCCGCAATTCGTAAACGGCCTACGTTTAATTTTTCAAGTTGTTCCCACACCTGTTTTTTGTCCACTCCGGCAGCAAGAAGTTTTGCTTTTTCTGTATTGAAATGGTTGGCAAATGCAGTATTTAAACAACGGGTTTCATGTCCCGGGGCTGTTTCTAATAGAACGGTATCTTTTGCCTGCATAGCCTGCGCCTGGAATTCTTCCTGAATGGCTCCGGTTTGTACCGCTTCGTGTGTATAGAGATAAGCAGTTCCCATTAATACACCAATTTTTACTCCTCTTGCAGCTAATGGTGCAGCCATGATAGAAACAAACGCGGTTGAAAATGCGTTGTGAATCCCTCCTGCAAAAAAGACACTGATGTTTTCAGGGTGTTCTTCTTTTAAGATACGTTCAATTTGTTTTTCCCAAAGGACCATACTTGAAAGAGGACCTACATGCCCTCCACATTCGCGTCCTTCAAAAATGAAATTTTTAGCACCTTCTTTAAGGAAAATATCCAGAAGGGCAGGGGAAGGAACGTGTAAGAATGATTTTATTCCGGCTTTTTCAAATACTTTAGCCTGAGCTGGTCTTCCGCCTGCAATCAAAACCACAGGAGGTTTAGCTTCTAATATATACGAGGTCTGTTCTTCTCTTAATTCTTGCGGTGCAAATCCCAGGATCCCTACACCCCATGTTTTTTCTCCAGCCAGTTTTTTGGTATCCATCACCAAAGATTTTGCAGATTCTCCTTTTAATAAGGATAAGGCAACAAAAGGTAAGGCTCCTGCTTCCGCTACTGCATTGGCAAATAAAGGAACATCACTTACACGGGTCATAGGACCTTGAGCGATAGGATAACGCAGCCCCAGCTCCTGAGCCATTGGATTGTCTTTATTGATTACCTTCAGTGCTTTTGCCTGTTTCAGATGTCCATACATAGCCTCTTTGAATCCGAAAATCAGCTTTTTCAGGGTTTTAAAGTCCTCATACAGGTCTGTTGCCAGCGAAATGTCTTGTCCCATAGGAATATAACAGGTACTAAGGTCAAGACCGGTAAAGTACTGTTTCAGATCTTCAGCTGTTACATTTTCAGGTAATACAGGTGAATTGGGTCTTACTAATACACGATGATTAGCAATCACCTTAGTTTCCGTACCATTCAGTTTTGAGCAGGCTTCTTTCAGATCCTTAGGAACTGAACTTTCAGGAAACAGGGCAAGCTGACTGTCCAGTACAACTCCTGTTGCTCCCAATGCTTTTGATGCTGCTGCAGTATGGAGGCCTATTCCTCCCTGTAACCACACCGGAATGTTCTGAATTTCTTTGATCACACGCTGAAATAATACAAACGTGGATTCATAGCCTACTAATCCGCCTGCTTCATTTCCTTTAATAATGATTCCTTCTGCTCCCGATTGTTCAGCCTGTATGGCTTCTTCCAAACTGCTTACCTGATAAACAACAGGTAGATTGAAAGGTTTCAACATTCCGAAGGGAAGGATCGCAAATCTTACTTTTTCAGAAATTTGAAGAGAGGCGAAGTTGTCCTTAGAAAAATAAATACCATACGATGGTACGTCTATCTGGTCAAGTTGATGTAACGCTTCCTGTGCAGCCGTTATTTCATTTCCTAAACTTAAAACGGGAAATGCACCCGCCTGGTGTAGTTTAGGGATAAGGTTAACGTCTGGTTTTTCAAAAGGCGTCAGTCCAATAATGGTTAAGTTTTTCATGGCGTGATAATTATTGAATGATAGCAAGAGATTCATAACAAAATGCAGGGCCTTTCGGTATTAAGGCGATCGCTTTTTGTTATGATATAATAAAATTGGTTTTTGTTAAATCGTTAACGATGTGTGTTTTTTTATGGTAATTATTCAAGAATCTATTGTTTGTTGATAGATTGTATGATATAAGGTTGATGTCCGGCTTTTCAAAAGGCATTAGCCTGATTTTAGTCAAGTTTTTCATAGCATTTACGGTATAGGAATGATTAATGATATCTCATAGCAAAACGCTAATACCATCGGCATAAATCGCGATTTGCTGTTATGAGGAAATAAAAATAATAAAATTATAATATATCTTTAATCATAAATGCAATTTGATAATGATTTTTTAATAGTAAAATATCAATTGTTCAAATGCTATTAAAGTATATTTATTGTTTTCTTATTTTTAGAAATATGGTCGGTACAATCTTATTAATTATAACTATAAATATTTATAGTTAAAAAAATGTTAAGCAAATATAGGAATAAAAAATAAAATATTTCAAAAATGAGAGATTTGTTTTAGGGTATATTACAAAAAGATAATATACTTTGAATAGGGTCGGGAATTGTAAGAATAACCTTTATCAATCTGATAAAACGGATAAACGAATTTACATAAAATTAATCAATATATTGTGATTTAATTTAAATTATTTGTGAACTTTATCTATCTTTTTGATAAATAAATAGATAGGTATTTTAATGAATAATTAAAATATCTTTCCGAAATTCATAAAAAAACAGTAAGTATTTGATATACTTACTGTTTTTAAATAGGTTGATCGTTAAGATTTTTCTGATAAATAAGCCATTTAAAGGCTGTGAGGGCTAGTATAATTTTATTATCCCATGAATGGTCTGTAAATTAACTGCCTGTTAAGATTTAAAATATACTTAATCCATACTGTTTTGCCAGGTCTAAGATCATGTGATATCCTGCCAGTGAATTACCATGCTGATCTAAAGATGGACTGAATACACCGATTCCAATTTTTCCGGGAACACTTACGGTAATTCCGCCTCCTACACCGGATTTACTTGGAAGGCCAACGGTTCTGGAGTATTCACCACTGAATTCATACATTCCGGCAGTCAGCATCTGTGATTCTACCAGTTTGGCCATGTCAGCATTCTTATAAATAGTATCGCCATCAAATCTTACGCATTGGTTGGCAAAGAAGTATCCTATTTTTGCAAGATCTTCAGCAGTAAGCTCAATAGAACATTGCTTAAAATAGTTATCCAGCTGGTCTTCATTTCCTGAAATCAGGCCGCTGTTTTTCATGATATAGAACATGCCACGGTTTCGGTGTCCTGTTGATTTTTCAGATTCATAAACAGATTTGTTGTAATCAATAGTCTGATTTTTGGTAATGTATCTCACCATGTCCAGAATCTTAAGGAAGGGTTTCTCACCATCTCCCGAAATCAGCGAAGTGGTAAGAATAGCTCCAGCATTCATCATAGGATTGAGAGGTTTGCCTGTGGTTTCAAGGTTTGAAAAATGGTTAAAAGGTTTATCAGAACCGAAATATCCCATCTTATCAAAAACATGGGCTTCGCCTTTTTCGTTTACAGCCACCATTAATGATATAATTTTGGAAATACTCTGCATGGTGAATTTTTTACTCACATCACCTGTGTTGAATATTTTCCCGTTTTTATCAACCACCGAAAAAGCAATTGCTTTAGCATCCATTTTTCCCAGTTCAGGAATATAATCTGCTACTTTGCCTTGTGTATAATAAGCTCTGTTTTTTTCCAGAATAGTATTGAGTGTTTTTTCTGAGATTGTTGAAATGTCTGCGACTTTTTGAGCGTAAACTATTGTGTTTAAGGAAAGAAAAGCTGCGGTACAAATTCCTTTTGCAGAAAATAAAAAGCTGTTGTTTTTCATAGAGAAGATCTTCAAATAAAATATTTATGATAAGCCTTGAAAAACAAAGATAAAGTATTTTGATCTTGTCGGCAATGTTCCTTTATTACACCATTGATGTTTGTTTTGTCAGATAGGGTTGGGTAATGTGTGAAGTGGCTGCATAAAAATGGTGCTTACTGTGAGAAATTCTATTTTAAAATCAGATTTGTTTTTATGGTTTTTAATGTTGATTAATTTTAATATAAAACATATTTATTTAGTAAAAAATAAATTAATTTAGGTTTTAGTTATTGATTTTGTCGTTATTTTTTAGAAAAACAAGTATTTTATTTGATTAAATACCTTGTGAATCATGGAAATATCGAAACTGACAGATCTTTTTTACATAATTAATACATGGGTGAAATAAGATATAATCACGTATTTGTCTATATTATTGATATTCAATAGCAAAATAATGTTATTTTTTCACTATTAAATGATTTTTGTATTATTATTTTTATTAATTTGACAAAAAATTAATAACACTTTTTTAATAACTATGAAAAACAACACCTATTTTAGTAGGCAGCATATCTTTAGATGGCTGCTGCTATGTTGGCTTTTGGTACCATGGGTACTACAGGCACAAGCTCGAATTACATGGACTGAACAGGTCGGATGCCAGGAATTCCGTGGCGAAAAAGAAGACCAGATTCCGGATAACGGAGTCGCTGTTTCCTACATCAATTCTTCCCAATGTCTCCGTGTGTGTGAAAAATCAATAGACCCTGTCAAATATCTGGTTCAGGGACCGAACGTTTCTAATGTACAATGGACTATTTCAGGAGGAACTTTAACCCCTTCAGGACCAGGAAATACCGCAGCGTATGTTACCTGGGGAGCTGCAGGCAATGGCTCTTTACAGGCTGTTATTACCTACAATGACGGAACTGTTGAAACCCAGACCATCTGTATTGAAAAAATCAACAGACCGATTGCTAAATTTGAATTATTAAACCTGGATTATACCGTATGTAAAAATACAACGGTGTATTTTGATAACCTTTCCGAGCAAAACGGAGGATCGGATATTATCAATTATTTCTGGGAGTTTGGAGATGGAATTACTTCTACTTCAACTGCTTTTGAACCCTCTCATGTGTATACTAATCCTGGAAACTTTATTGTAAAGCTGAATGTCACTAATAAGTGCGGCTGCCAGAGTATATACAAAAAGGAAATCAAAGTACTGAAATCAGATCCTGTACAGATCAACTGTGCATCTGTAGTATGTGAAGGCAGTGTTGAAAAATACAGCGCACAGGACGGATGTAATAAAGGGCAATGGAAAGTCATTGGAGGATCTATTGTGAATAATTACGGCAGCGAAATCGAAGTGAAGTGGGATCAGGTAGATCCGCTTGATGGTTTCGGTTATGTAATGTATTTATCTGAATGTGCATGCCCTGAGTGGACTACCATCAAAATTCCTGTAGTTTTAGCGAATGCAAAAGTGAAAGGGCAGGCGGTAGTATGTGCAGGTAAACAGTATACCTATTCAATTCCTCAATGGCCTACAACCAGCGTTCAATGGAGCGTAACCGGTCCTGCAGGAGGTCAGCTGAATTATACTCAGCAAAGAAATGAGGCTATTTTCTCTGCAACACAGCCTGGAACTTATCACCTTGTAGCAAACTATCACAATACTTTATTGCCATGCGAAGGCCAGGCTTCTATTGATATCGTAGTAGAAGCTCCGGTAGTAGTAAGTGGTGGTACAGATGAAATCTGTGCAGGAACAAGCCAGGTATTTACAACTAACCCTAACGTACCTGTTATCTGGAAAGTGACTACAGGCGGATCTACTTTTACATCAGGGGTAACGACAGGATCATTTACCTACAATTTTACAGCAGCGGGTACTTATACTATTACTGCTACCAAACAAGGTGGAGGTTGTGAAAGTAACGCAAGAATTATTAAGGTATTACCAATTCCACAGGCACCTACAGGTACTATTTCCGGAGAAACAAAAGTATGTTCCGGAAGACCTTATGTATATACCATCAGCCCTGTTGATGCAGGAATGATCCCGGTTTGGAGTGTTACCAACGGAACAATCCAGGGAAGTAATGCAGGATCTTCCGTAACCGTTATATTTAACGCTGGTGCTTCATCATATACTGTGTCTGCACAGAACAAATCGATCAGCAGCGCAGGCTGTCTTTCGGCTCCAACTTCGTTCAGTGTAGCACCGTTAGATCTTAATTCTATTACAATTAATCCTAATCCAGGACCTTTCTGTCCGAGCAGTACTCAGACTTTCAGTGCCAATCTAAATGGAATTGTTCCGGAATTTATGGAATGGACATTTGGAAGTTCCAATTTCGGAAGTGTGATAGGAGGGCAGGGTACAGCTAATATTACTGTAAACTTCAATGAGATCTCTTCTACAAGCAGCACAACTCTGAATTTAAGAATTGTAAAATGCGGGGTAACGAAAATTATCAGCATACCGGTATCTTTAATACCGCTTCCGGTAGTAAACTTTACCAGTGTGGGCGGAGTTTGTTTAGGTTCAAACCTTTCTTTCACTGTAAATCAGGGTACCATTACTTCGGCTACAAATGTGACTTTCACATTTGCTAACGGAACAACCTATACTACGGCTTTCAATCCGTCCGGAAATTATAGCTTCCCAAATAACGGATATATCTCAAATAATACAGGAGGTAATATTTCTCAGATAGTTACTGTAACGTATACAGGAACTAACGGATGTAGCTATAACCCAACGGCAAGTGCAAACTTTACGATATATCCAGAGACTATTATCACCATTTCTCCGGTATATAATATTACTGTTTGTGACCCGACAACAATGACACCGTATACACTTACGGCTAACAGTTCTACAGGTCTTACGAATATTATTGCATGGCAATGGTATAAAAATAACGGAATTATACCAGGTGCTAATACGAACTCATATACCATATCAGGAGCAGGTGCTTTTGGAACATATAAAGTACAAGCTGTAGACATTAATAACTGTGTGGTTTATTCTCAGGATGTAAATGTTACTCAGTTATGTCCGAGCAGTGGAGGTTGTACAACAGACCCTCAGATCAGTTTTGTTCCACAGTGGTCAGGTTGTAATACAATTTCTGTTACCGGTTTATCTTACATTGGAACTCCTGATGAGATTCAGTGGCTATCAGATACTGTACTTACTTTATCTTCCGGACAGGGAACAGCTACACCGGTATATCAGACGAATCTTCCTGCTGCACATATTGTTTTTGTACGTTTAAGATATGGTGCGTGCTGGTACAGCAAAGGAGTAGAAGTAAGAAAGAACTATGAGCCTAAGTTCAATGTAAGTACAGTTTGTAACGGAGGAGGTTACAATGTAACTCTTTTCAATACATCTACTATATTTGAAATCAATCCGTCAACTATTACTTACACATTTACCAGCCCGGGGCTGCCAACCCAGACAGGGCAGACGGCTACTTATAACAATCTGGCGCCTGGTACCTATACCTTTACAATGACAATGTCTGCACCTGGAAAACCTGCGTGTACCACTACGCAGACTATTACATTGGCTCCGGTTCCTAGTACCAGCTTCCTGGTTCCGGCATGGATATGTGTGCGTGAAGCAATTACATTCTCTCCTATATCATATGTTCCCGGAAATACATATACCTGGGTCTTTGACGGCACGTCTTATGTAACCGGAGGACCGAATGCTACTATAACGTACAATACGAGCGGAACAAAAACAATTCAGCTGAGAATTAAAACACCTAATGGATGTGAATATACTTCCGCTGTCATTAATATTAGTGTGAAAGAGGCTACTCTTGATGGTAATATGGCACCTCCGGCTCTTGTTGCTTGTATAGGAAGTGCTCCTAATATCATATTTACAAGTACACTTGGATCTCCAAGTCATTACATCTGGATGAATGGTTCTCAGCCTGTGGCTGGAGCACCAGACGCTCCGGTTTTCACTCCAGCTCAATCAGGAAGCTACTGGCCGGTGCTGGTATCGGCTGATGGATGTAGAACAAGTATTATGAGTACTAAAGCAATACCTGTAACCCTTAAAAACCCTCCATATGTTAATATATCCGGAAAAGCTAATATCTGTGAAGGATCTTCCGCAATCCTTAGCGGTATTGTAACAGATACAACATTGGAGTATCAATGGAAGAAAAATGGAGGATTGATATCAGGTCCGTGGAGCCCTGGTCCTTATCCGATTGTTCTCGATACAGGATCATTACCTGCAGGTACATATGTTTATACGCTGGAAGTAAGAACTCCGGGTACATCAGGATGTATGAGTTCTAAAAACTTTACAGTTACAGTAAGTCCTCCGCCATCGCCGGTTACGGTAAGCTACAGTTTGGTAAGCTGCCAGCCTTATAAAATAAAGTTAACAGCATCAGGACCATCTGCTGGAGATTACAACTGGAGTAATGGAATGACAGGTCAGTCTATTACAGTAAATGAAGGTGGTGCTTATCAGGTTATTTATACTGCGCCAAGCGGTTGTAAAGTAGCTGGTAATACAGAAGTGCCGTTAAGCATTGAAAGTCTGATGTGGGTATTCCCTACAGGATGCTATGATGAATGTCTTAGAAAGAATTATATTTTAGGACCAAAAGGAATTTTCGATCATCATGAGTGGCAGCTGTTTGGAAACAATATCCAGAGCGGAAACAATGATTTCATCTATCCGTTGTATATCAATGCTCCGGGAACCTATCAGCTTCAGATTGATCATTTAGGATGTCAGTTTACTTCCGGAACTATGAATTATTATCCAGGTAAAGAATGTGGATTTGAAACAGACTGTAAGCTGGAAACAAGTATCAAAGGAATGAAGTGGGTTGGAGATCATTATGCTGTTACTGGTATCCTTCACAATATGGGAAGTCAACCGATAAGTCTTACTGTTTCGAGTCTTAATGGATATGGAAGTTATATTCCGTCTATCATCACTATTCCGGCAGGAGGAGTGTATGATATGAATGCTAATCCATTGGCATTCTATCCAAACTCAGGCTTCCAGGGAACTGATGAGATTTTATTCTCTAATGAAACTTGTAAGTTTACAACCAAAGCAACAGATCCGGACTGGATGGGTATGAGAAGTGCAGGAAGAAGCGTGATTGCTGCTTCAGCCTCTTCTCTGAAAATGATACCAAATCCTGCGAAGGAAAAAGTGAAAATCTCGTATAATACGGGCAGTGAAAAATTACTGGCAAAACAGATTACAGTTTTTGACGCCATGGGCAATGTCAAATTCCGTAAGGAACTAAAAGCGGCTTCCGGTGAGGTGGACGTAGAAGTTACCAGCTGGCTGCAAGGTGTTTACATTGTCATTGTACAAACGGGAGACACATCATTACAAGGAAAACTAATTAAAAATTAGTAGCTTATAAAGCAGTGTTCTCCCCGGAGAGCACTGTTTTTTTATAGTATGTGATAACAAAAAGAATTTTTATGATACAATTAAAAAACAAACTGTGGGGACTGATTCTGATACTGCCGGCATTATCTTTTAGCCAGACTTACCAATGGCAATGGGGAAAGCAGGCCGGAGGAATAACAGGCTCTGCTGATCCGGGGTTTCATTATGTATTTGATGAATCAATAAGGGATATTGTAGTGGATAACAACAACAATACTTACTATCTCGCAACCATGCGTGAGCAGGGACAAAACCTGAATGGCACTTCTGTAAACAATTATGGGCTTAGTGACCTTTTTCTTTTCTCTGCTGATTGTGAAGGGAATATAAGATGGTCCAGACCAATAGGAGGATCGGGAGATGGAGAAAATGCCTGGCATATTAAACTGGATAATAACGGTGGATTATATGTGATGGCTACCATTTATAATAATTCATATATAGGAGATCCAGGTGCTGTTCCCGTGCATTTCGATGATACCCACACATTACCGTTGTATACCCATTATGACCAGACAATAGATCCTGCCCACAAAGCAGCTTTTCTGTTGAAATACAATACTTCTGACGGTACACTTGCATGGAGCAAACCTTTGCAGGGAGATGTTAATTATTCATCCCGTATGTGTGATGTTCAGATGATGTACATGGATTCTTCCAAAAATATCCATGCTGTTATGGGATTCAGAGCAGGTACCCATTTGAATGGTTTAATTACAGTGCCTTCAACGTTCACCTCGGCCTATCAGTATTATGCTGTTAAATTCAACTATGATAACGGTAATATGACACCTGCTGCTCCAGTGCTTCTTCCAATCACCGGAGATGCAATAAGTTCAGTAGGAAGAGAGGGTAAAGTGAATCTGGTATATGATGAAAGCTTAAATCGCTATTATCTTGCAGGAAAGAGAATGGATGCCGGGTTTAGTAACCTGCTCGATCTTTCCTATAATAATGTACCATTTACGAAAGCTGCTTATTTATTGGCTTTTGACGGTACTACCGGAGCAGAAGTATGGAGAAAAGAACTTAATAATGGTTCTACAAGTACAGATGATGAAATTCATTCCATCATCAAAGATCCGGCTACTTCGGATATTTATATTTCAGGACGTTATTTCAATGGGATAACGGTACCTGCAACTTTTGGGAGTTATACTTTCCCTTTAAGAAGTTATGTTGAAGCTGTTCCGTTTGTTATGAAGCTTAATGCTGCTGGTTTGGTACAGTGGGCAAGAACTCCGGAGGGAATGTCCGGTCTTCAGTTTGGGTATCGTTTTACGAAGGGAACCATTGTTATTAATGGAAATGAAGTGGCTTTTGCCAAAGGAAGCTGGTCTGATATCTGGGGAAGTTATACAATGACCCGACCTGATGGAGATAGATCAGATCCTTTATTGGTTAGACTTAACAAAGATACAGGAGCTGTTTTAGGAGCTGGGGAGATCCGCAGCAATTTTAATGTGATAGATGAATTTACGGCAGTAGCTGCAGATAAAGATGGTAATTATATTGTGGGAGGCTTTTTTCATGACCAATTGTTTACAGATTCTAATGATAATGTCAATACAATGGCCGTCAATGTAGCAGGAGGAAAATCCCAGTCATTTTTTACAAAATATGCTAAATCGGCATGCAGTCAGATGTCAGTAGAAGAAACAGCCGCTCAGGCAGGAATACAATTATATCCGAATCCTGTTCAGGATGTACTTATGATCAGAAGTAAGGAGCCTTTGATTTCTTATGAAATCTTTGGGGCTGCTGGGCAGTTGGTAAAACAAGGAACTTTGAATTTGATGCAGGAACAGGTAGTATTATCCCCTCTTCAGACAGGAGTATATTACATTAAACTTAAAACCAAATCTTCTACAGTAACAGAAAAAATATTGAAGAAGTAAAAAACAAAACTGAAAATTAATAACCTTATATATAAAACAGTGTTCTCCAAAAGAAGACACTGTTTTTTTATTGGATACTCTTGGGCTGAAAAAATGAACTTGTTCGTTATTTTACAATTTTTTGCCTGTCAGAATACTTTGCTTTGTATAAAAAATTAAAATGAAAAAATTACTTATTCTAAGCCTGTCATTAATGCTTACTTCCTTGTGTAATGCCCAGACTAAAGATGATGTTATGAAAACGGTAAGAAAGACTATTGAAGCCAGCAATGCAATCTATGCCCACCTGGCTAACAAAAATGACGGATCTATTTTGACCCGATATACAGATGATGCCTGTCTGTTTCCTCCCAATGCGGCACCGGTTTGCGGAAGGGAACAGATACTCAATTTCTTTAAAAACGGGCCTAAGGTTCAGGTTAAGTTTACTATTCAAAACCTATATGGAGACGGCAAAACATCGGTCACTGAAGAAAGTTATTACGAAATGACAGATTTAGAAGGCAAAAAACTGGATGATGGAAAAGTAATTGTGATCTGGAAGAATACAACAAACGGTTGGAGGATGCACCGTGACATGTTCAGCAGCAACTATCCTGCAAAATAGAATCAAAAACCAATATTGACAGCCTGCTGAAGATCCATATCATTTTTGATCTGCGAATGTCTGGATGCAGAAGGAGTGATACCTGTAAATTTTTTAAACTCTTTGATAAAATGGGCCTGATCATAATACCCGCAGTCATAAGCTATGGCTGTAAGAGGTTGCGGAGTGTTGAGAACCATTGGCAGGCTTTTGTTAAATCTGATGACAGCAGCAAAAGCCGAAGGATTTATGCCAATATTCTTAAGATAAAGCTTTTGAATATACCTTTCCGATAATCCTGAATCCTGTGCCAAAGCATGAAGATCCAATGGGTAAGGATTCATGAAAAATTGCTGGCTGAGTGCCTGAACCATTACAGCTTTCTTTAGCCTGGTTTCATTCCTTTTCAGCTGTTGAAGAAAATATGCTTCCAATACACTGATTTTTGTATGAAGACCATCAGCCTGCATAATGCGGTCATATAAATCTATGCTTTCATTTTTTATTATATCATACATATCAGTTGCGTAGTTCGTGAATTCCGACAAAGGATCAGAAAAGAATAAAGTACCGGCATAAGGATAAATCCGTGCTATCAGCACAGAAGTTCCCTGTGCAACGGTAAGCCTTGTAGGGAGGGTGAGGTGTCCCAGGAGTTCAATATCCGGAGTGTCCTTTCTTTTTCCATTAATAATAGTAGCCGCAGCACCACCGGAAATATTGATGATAAGGTCTATATATCCGCTAGGATAAAATACTTCATCCCGGAGATCATTGTCAATGGTAACAATGGTATAGCTTTTTATGTAAGGAGCTAAGCTGGCGGAAGGTGAAATTTGCATAGCTGGTACTGGGTGTTAATTCGTTGATAGATAGATTGTTCTAAGTTAAGAATAAAAATAATACGAAGAGATAAGAAGGTGATCAAAATAATACCTCCTATATCAAAATATGTTCGTTTTTTTGAAATGGAGATTTTGAAAACCTATTCCGTATTTTTGCAGACAATTAAGCAACTAAACTGTTTATTTCAAAACATGGGCAATATATTTTCTGACAACCCGCAAATAGAGGTAGTATCTTCTTTCTCAGAACTTGTACATAGCAATTTCCAAGGAACTATGAACGCAATTTGCTGGCAGCGGAATTTAGTTGGAAATTTCAAAGAAATTGTTTCTCAGCTTCAGTTAAAAGAGGATGTAACGGTAGTTTCCGCTCAGGATCTTTTAGCGTTACAATTATCAGAAGAAGGGGATATGGCAAGAACAATGATCTTAAATGACTTACAGCTATTGACCGATTTTGGAGCTTCTCCAGTTCTTAATCTTCTTAAATGTTATGATCGGGATGAAGAACTTGGTTTCATTTCAACAGATGTATATTCATATCATGTAGACCGTTCACCTATTGCAACAGATACTTTTTTATGCACCTATCATGGAGCTGCAAGTGATATTATTCCCAATGATCAGGTTGAACAGAAAATTTTGATTCCTGAAATCCGGGAACAGCTCAAAAAACTACACGGCGGCCCCAAAGAAGAGTTTGAAGACTTTCTCAAAGAATATTTCTTTGATCTTCATTATCAAACTAAACCCAATGCAGAACCTGTAAACTTAGGAATTGGTCATCTTTGGCGAATCGCCGTAGATCATCCGGAACAGCAGGCGCTGCCATGTGTTCACAGGGCTCCCGTAGAAAATGATGGTGAATATCGGCTGTTGTTGATTTGCTGATTATTTTGAGACATGGTATCCAAAAAATAGATAGCTATTAGCTAGTTAAATCGACAGTTATTAAATGGATATAAACAGATATTAGGAAACCCTTCACATTTGTTAATTGTTCTTTTACTATATAACCAATAACCTTCAATTTTACATTATGAATAAAATCATAATAACGTTTAATAGTAAAAAGAACAATTTAAAATTATAATAAAATGAAAAAAATTATCCTTCTACTGTCTTTTTTATTTGCCTGCCAAAATCAATTAACGGCGCAAATAATTATTGGTCCTGTAGAGACTTACAAGGTTGCCTTTACTAGAAATGATGATTATGCTCCGGGAGATATTGCATACGCTGATACTACTCTTACACTTGAAATAAAAACAGGGTCTTCTGCTCCACAATTTAATTCATTTCTTCCTAATAATAATGCTTCTAAAGATTATGCTTTTCCAACATTTACTACTTCATCCCAGGTTACCTATGTTAAAGTAACTTTTAATGATCCGGTATCTCCAGTATTAGTTAGCGGATACTATCCACTTTCAACGGTAGTTGGGAGCCATACAACCATTTCAGACCCTAATCTAATTGTGTATGATCCATACCCCGGTAAGTATGGATATGGGGTAGATATTTATTGTAATGCTCCAAATAAATATACCATTAGAGTTACCAAGTTCTTATGTCATATATGTATCCGTCCTCCCGTTTCTAAAAATGGAAATCTTCAAAGTAATGATCCAATATTGGTACCTAATCCAAGCATTGGACTCTCTGAGCTTTATTATACAGCAGTGGATAGGGAAACAATTTCAATCAATGTTGTTGATATCAATGGTAAAGTAGTTAGAGCATACACTACAGATATAGAAGCTGGGCTAAACAAATTGTCGGTTGATCTCCAAAATTCTTTGGGAGGAACATATATTGTCCAGTGGAAATCCAATATTGGTAAAAGCGGAACTTTAAAACTGATAAAAAATAAGTAGTTACTGTTACTGCTCAATTCTCAACTCCTGCACTTTGCAGGAGTTTTTTGATGCTTATTTTTCAGACAATTTAAAGATCATTCTCTCTTAGATTTAATAACTGATCAAATATTTATTTAAATTACTATAAGAGTTTTTGATATTTAAATATGGTTGAAATAGAAAAAAACTGCTTATAATGTTGAAATCTAGATTTACAGGTATTATGTTTTACTTAAATTATTAAAATTTCATATTCATTAAATAGTTTATATGTTGTTGATTTTGTATTGTTTATGGTAATGTTATATCTATGTGATACCTCAAAATTATGACTTATAATAAATCGAAGTGTATACTTGTGAAATTCATAATCATTGTAATGTGATTGGTGAATAAAAACGACAAATGAAGTCTAATAAACCAAAGATTTAGTATGAAGAACAAATTAATTTTCGCATTTTTTATTCCACTTTTGGTAAGTGGAATTTCTTTACAGGCTCAAAGATATGTTGAGCAAAGAATCAACAGTGATGATGGGAGATCTCATTTATTAAGTTTAATGCCGGGATAACTGCTAAAGACTTAGCCCTATCCAACAACAGAAAGTTTTTCACATAACTTTTGGATCTTCCGGCAGGATCTGGGTGAAAACTGAATCTGCAAAGCTGTTCAGTGATTTTCTGATGAAAAATACCAACTGTATCATCATGGAGGTGTTTGTTGTTTTAAAAAAATAAAGGTTAGAAAATATCTTCATTAAGATCCAGAGGTTTCATAAGATGAAATCTGTAGTCTTTTCTTCAATCGGTTTCTACTGATGTGAAATAGATTGTGGCTAAGGAAGAAATAAGCCATTATATTCCTTATTGAAAATTCAAAATACATGAAATAACAGAATATAAGTTTTGAATTTAAGGTCGCTAAGACAATAAAAATTTTAAGAAAGGAAAAAATTATGAAACCAGCTTTACTGAACTACTTTTTAAGTAGATTGTATTAATAACTGGCATTGGTGAATTTAATTATTATATAGATTATTCAGTACTATTTCTAATGAAAGAGTAGAGAAAGCTTGTCAATGAAAATTTAATTGTTAATGCTTATAAAGATCTTCTGTGCCTGACAAATCTTTCTCTTTCCTCTAAACTTAGTACATTCAATGCTAACCACTCTAAAGAAATACTTCAGAATTGTTAGATGAACAAATAAATGGAATGAATAAAATCAACTGATTAGGATCAAACCTAAGCCACCAAACTTAAAACTAAAACAGTTTCGTTATAGCTATGTTAGAGATGATTATTATGGATTATTATAGGATTTTAGTTATTTAAGCCAATCGTTTGATGGCTTATATAAAGAATATTGACCACCTCCAGTGAAAAAGAGTGAAAGCCCACCAAATAAAAATAAAAAGTTCAGCTCACCACCCAATCCACCAAATTGATTTAAGGTAAAAGCCTCAGATAAACGTGCTAAATAAATAGAAAAAATCATCAGTATGGCTATTCCTAAACCAGAAAATCTTGTAAAAATACCAAGAATGAGTAAAATTGGTGCTATGACCTCCATAACCAGAACACCCAGCCATAAAAACTGTGGTAAGCCATGTTCTGAAAGTACACTCTTAATAAAATCAAATCCCTCAGTAAGTTTAAAAACTCCATGAAAAAGCATCAAAACACCTAATGAAATGCGTAAAATTAAAATGCCTAAATCTGCATTAATTTTTTTTGTTAAAATAATCATAAATAATTAATTTTTTTGTTTAATTTTAATAACACTCTTTTATCTATTTAAAATAAATCCCAGAGTAAATTATTTTGTTACATCAATTGCGATGTAAAAATAATAAATATTAATCCCCATTTACTACTTATTACCTGTTAGTAACTGGTTACCAATTGGTAATCGGCAAAAAAAACATTTTTAATTTAAATTTGTAATATTTTTAATATGAAAAAAAAAGAACAATTAAGCCCTGAATGTATAAAGCAAATTCGTGGTGTAAAAGATACAGTAGACCTGTTAAATGGAAAATGGAAAACATTCATTATTGACAAGCTTTATTATACCGGGAAAATAAGATTTATGGATTTAAAAAGACAAACGGAAATAGCCCCCAAAGTACTTTCGAAAGAATTGAAAGATTTAGAAATGAATAATCTGGTCAAAAGGATAGAAAATAATAACCAGCCTGTTTCTATTGAATATGAATTGACTGATTTTGGAAAAAGTTTGCATGATGTGATTGATATTATGGGTAAATGGGGTATAGAATATAGACAAAAATTATTGAAAGAAGGAATGATTAAAATGTAAATTCTAAACTATTTAAGAAAAGATTAAATAATGAGTTTTACTGATGTTTTTTATAATCACTACCCACCTTGAGATTATTTTGTTTTACTTCTTATTTTAAATGTTAACTATTAACCGATCCTCAACATTACAATTTGAATTCTGTCTTTTTATTATTTTAAAATTTGTTACGAAAATTATGATAAAAAATATTCTATATATTTTTATAAGTTTATTGGCCTCCCAATCTTTAAAATCTCAAGAATGGTTCTCATTTTTTGAATCTTCAAAATCGAAAAGTGAAAAGCAAAAAATTAATATTCTTTTAGATTCAGCAAAAAAGAAATATCAGATCATGGATATTAAAGGCAGCTATCAATATGCAAATAAAGCACTCATTTACAGTAAAAAAGCTGATTATTCATTAGGAAAAGCATATAGTCATTTTTATATAGGGCAGGCAATGATTCAATTTTTAAAATTTAATTCCGGGTTAAAACATCTGATGCTTGCTGAAAAAGAAGAATATTCTAAAAATGATCCCCTTTTAATGGCTGAAATATCAATAACATATAGTATACCTTATGACTATGTTCCGTCTTTTTCTCTTAATGACGCAAAAAAAGAATTAAAGAAAGGATTTGTATTTATTGATAAAATTGAAAATAGGACCACTAGAAATCTTATTAAAATTAAAGCATACAATAGTTTAAGTTCTTTGTATTTTGAAGAAGGGGAGTGGGATTCATTATATTATTCTTTAAAAAAGACAAATGAAATTATATCTGATCAACATGGGATAGGAATTCCGGCTCAAGAGGCAACAGAATTTTATGTGTTTAAAGGTTTGTTACTATCTAAAAAATTAAAATATGACTCAGCTAGATATTATTTAAAAAAGTCTATGAGTATTGCTGATAAGTTCAAATATAGAGACAAGTCTGATATTTATTTGGCTTTAGGACTGATGGCAGCAAAGCAAAAAAAGAGTGACTCTGCTCTCATTTATTATTTTAAATCTCTAAAAAATAAGGAAGAAATTGGCAGTAGATATAATATACCAACTGTTCATTACCATATTTCAAGAGTGTATCGTGAGCTAAAGAATTTTAAAATGGCCAATGAATATGATGCCAAAACGGTAGATTTACAAAACAATTTTCAGTCAGAAAAAGAATATGATGATTTCTCCAACACTATACTTAATAAATTTTTACTGTCTGAAAAAGACAAGGAGACAAAAAAAGACATGTATAAGTATATTTTTACGGCAATTTTATCCTTGCTGATTATTTTGTCAATTTGTTATCTTATAAAAAGACATAAATCAGCCAAAAAAACAATTAATCACCAAGAAAAAGTTATTGCAAAGGAGAATGAAAAGAATCAATTACTTGAACAAAAAGTCAATGAATCTTTTAATGTTATCATTCAACTTGCGAAAGAAGGAGATCCTGGGTTTCTTACAAGATTCAGGGAAGTTTATCCCAACTTTATTAATTCACTTCTTAAAATTGATTCTAAATTGCAAACTAGTGAACTCACCTTTTGTGCATACTTGTATCTCAATTTCTCTTCTAAAGAAATTGCTCAGTACACTTTTGTAACCCCCCGAGCTGTCCAGATTAGAAAAAATCGCCTAAGAAAAAAACTAAATATTTTATCTGAAGAGGATATTTATTTATGGCTTAAAAATCTCTCTTAATTTTTATTCTGTACTCAAATATTGATTTCAAAACAAAGTTGCATGCTTTTCATACAACATTATTAATTAAATGTCTAATATTTAATTTGATATATCACACTCATTTATTTATGGAATTTAAATAAGTATCAAATTATATTTTATTGTATTATATAATTTTTAATATATGTAGAAAGTTTCCGAAACTTCTTTTTTATTACATAATCAGAATCAGTTTAGAATTGGCGTTTTAAACTATCTAAAAAAGATACAGAGCAAAGAAAATTTACTGGGTAAATATCTTTCATCTATATTTCACATGGCCTTTTTAGACCATTGTTTTACCTTACTTATTACTGATTTATATATTTATATTACTAAATTCTACATGCTACCTAAAATAAAAAAACAGAACATAAGTGATTGGTTATGTTGTAGTTGTATTTTAAAAAAAGAACATGAGATATTAATGTGATATTTATGTTTTTTGTTCTATTCTTTCTTATTTATAAGTTTGATAAATATTAAAGTTTAATAAATTATTTAAAACATAATATGCTGTATATTAATTATTTATAAATTTTAAAATGGAGAACTTAAAAAATATTCATATTGGTTTTTTTATTAGGCAAACAACTATAGAATATAAAATAGATTTGTCACGTATATGCAATTTTTTCAAATGTACAGATGCAGATGTTGAACAAATGTTCCGTTCCGAAAGTTTAGACACCAGAATACTTTTAAAATGGAGTAAACTTTTGGACTATGATTTTTTCAGATTGTATTCCCATCACCTCATATTATATTCCCCTGCTAAAACTAACAATTCACGATCTAGAAGAGAGAAACAAAGTACAAAATTACCACAGTTTAGGAAAAATATTTATACGAGAGAAATCATAGAACATATTATTGAGGTTATTTCAAGTAATCAAATGACTAAAGAACAAGTTATTAATGAATATAGAATACCCAAGACTACTTTACATAAATGGCTTCAAAAATATAGAACATAATACATATAAAAGAACAAGGAAAATATAATTACTAAAAATAAAAGAAGGATTGGTTTTTATTAATTAAATACACAAGAAACAAAGTAAACATCCATATTTTTCATCAAAATGCGGGATATTTTATCCCGTGTTTTGAGCTTTTACACAAAAAAGACAACTTATTAAACTGAATTAGACAACTTATTACCAAATACAAATGAAAAAAATTATTGTGCATACTATTTTCCCAAACTCCCACAAGCTACTTGCTGTAAAGGGCCAATAGAGACAGCAGCAGATGGAGCGTTTAAGTAAAAATGGTGATGTTGCTCAACTATAAAAGATACTGGTTTTGCATTGGTGTATACATCAATTAGCTGCTAATCTTTAAAATTCTTTTAGTCATTTTTAACGTGTTATAGAACCAAATTCTATTCTGGTTAGTAGTTGGAAGGACAGGCTTAGGTTTAAAATCTAAGCCTTACTTAAAATTGTTGTTTTGTGATAATATTTTTTCTATTAATTATTGAACATAAAACTGATTAATTACTAAACTACATATAAAATAATATGAATTAAAGGTTCTAAAAAACACTAAATAAAAAAGGAGGATAATCCTCGGTTTATATCATTTCAATAACCAAAAATATACTTCTTGTAATCTCATTTACATACATTATTTATTTATTAAAAATTAAAATACCACTTTATGAAAAAAAAAAATAATTATTCCAGAATGTATAAAAGATTTTTCAATTTTATCTTTGTTTCTATATTCATTACACTAAGTTTAACATCCTGCTCTCAAGACAATCTGGATGAAGAAACCTCTGTATCTTTACCAGAATCTGGCAACCTTAAAACTTTAGGAAGCCTGACATTGCAAAAAAATGTGATTATTCTTGATGATGAATCGGTAGCTGCGATTTCTACTTTAAACAATCAAAATATTACTTTCACTAAAGCTACGGATCAGACAGATGAAATCAAAACAGGATCAGTATTGGTTGGGACAAAAGTGGAAGGTAATACGGTTAAAACAATTCTTTCAAAAGTAACTGCAGTCGTTAAAACCAATAACCAATATTTTGTACAGACATCGAGTGCTAAACTTGAAGAATTTATTTATAGCGGAACTTTGAGTGGAGTCTATGATCCATCTGATAAGACGCCAATCAGTGTTAATGGTAAAATGGTAAATTATATTCCTGTAGAAGGCCTTATTTCTAAGGAATTGAATAATAAAATAAATAATATTGAAGCTCAAAATCAAAGAGTTCAAAAACTTACTGCTTTCAACCGTATCAGCTTTGATAAAACTTTTCCAATAGGTCAAATCGGGTCAGAAGTTTCGGCTTCAAATGTAAATGTAAAAGGAGGAGTAACGCCCAAAATTGATTATAATATTACCTTCTCATGGGGACATTTAGTTGATTTTTCCGTTAACTTTATTATGGATGATATCAGTCTTCAGGCTACGACAAACATTCAGGCAGCAGCAGCCTATACTTTAAATACAGCTGATTTTCTGAATATTCCTTTTACTCCAGTAATTTTAGGGCCAACTGGTCTTGTATTAAGTCCCGCTGTTTCTGCAGGACCTTTCTTGGGAATTACTACCACAGGAAAGGCAAAACTAAACCTTCTTGATATTGGAGGAACTGCAAACTTTCTTGTATCTGCAAATCCTGTTTTAGACATTACTCTGGAAAAAAAATCAAATTTTGGTATTACCTCTTTGGAAGGAAACTTATCTGCAGAGATAGGAATAGAAGCTAAAGGAGCTATCAAATTACAATTTTTAACGATCCCAATTGCCAATTCAGAATTATGGAGTAAAGCAGGAGTCTCTATGGGAACACAGCTAAATCCTCAAGGCAAAGGTATTCTTGATGTAAAAGCAAAAGTTCAGGCAGATATGTCCTATGGGTTTGGAATCTCTCCTTTAAGAACTGAAGGAACTATTCCCCTCATTCAAAAAGAATTTGCGCTTTATCATCAGGATTTTCTCTTTTAGAAGTTTTATAATTTATACACTTATTATATAGGCCATTACGCTTATAAATATTCAAAATAATAACTGCTCCGGAGCAAATTCCATCTCAATGATGGTATTGCTCCGGAGTCACTTACTTCAAATAACTGGGCTGTCTTTACCTATAACCTATTATAGTACTTGACCTTCTTGTAATTCATGTGTTTCAGATAATATATGATTTAGTAGTAGTTTAACCAACGGGACGAAAACATTATTAAAATATTCATGCTAGAATACCTAATAAAACTGAGAACAAGTAAGAGAACAATATTAAAATTAGTAATGTAAGTCAATATTAATGATACCATAATTTACCAATAAACATACGAATAATGAAAAAAAAAACTCTTTTATTTCTTCCTTATTTTACTTTCTCTTCCTATAAAACTGATCTCTCAGACGTATCAGTTAACAGGGAATCCTATAAACACAACGGGATGGACAATGCTTACTCCTACCGTAGCGAGTGGTGATTTTGTACAACTTACTCCTGACACCAATGATAAATCTGGTTCTATAAAATTGAATGAACCAATTAATTTGAAATATTGTGATAAGTGGCGGGTAGAATTTGATTTTAGAATGGATTCAAATCAAGCATATACCGGCGATGGTATAGCATTTTGGTACCTGTCAAACCCTCCAGTCGCAAGTGTTCTTGGTTCTGGAATGGGTGTTCCTCAAAATGCTATAGGTTTTATTACAGCTTTTGACACTTATAACAATATCGCCGGAAAAGCAGGGATGAGTAAAGTACACGTTGCATATGGACAAGTTCAAAATACAACAGACTCCAACAATATTGAATTTTATAACGTCTCAGGAAGCTCCTTTCATTCTGCGGACCTTAATGCAACGCAGCCATTTCAAGGGACAACTTATAAACATGTTGAAGTAAGTGGAGAAGTAGATCCTGCGGCTCCTGCTAACTGGATTGTAAAAATAATCCTTGATGGCAATCTGATTGTTAACCAGTCTTTTACTCCTACAGGTGCAGCAGCAGCAATGACTATAGGATATTTTGGATTTTCTGCATCTACAGGAGGGGCAAGAGCAAGACACTCTATTAAAAATGTAAAAGTTTTTGTAGACAAAATTCCTCTTTTACAGCCAGCAATCACCAAATTTGTATGTCCTGATCTAGCTGGAATGGCCCATATTGATTTAACAACATTCAATCCGCAATTTACAACAAACTCTAACAATTATACTTTCACATATTATATTACCGGAAGTGGAACTCCGATTGCCAATCCTACAGATTTTCAATATAATACTGATACAAATATTTCCGTTGTCATCAAAGATCCAACATCAGTATTATGTGACAATAATGATGCTACAATAGCTTTAAAAGTTGCGCCAACCGTCACTGTAAAAGACGCTGCATTGAGATCTTGCTTTATAGAAGCAACTCCGGCATTGGGTTCTTTTAATCTGACAACTGCTTCTGTAAACTCTCAAGCTGGAGTTATTAAAAAATATTACCCCTCTTTAACCGATGCAACTAATGGGACAAACGAAATTAGTACACCAGCAGCATACATAGCTCCAGATGGGGTCGTTTATATTAAAGTGATTAACTCAAATGAATGTTACGCCATAGCCAAAGTAACCTTAGTTGTCATAGCTCCTGTGCTTTCTACGGTCTTAAAAGACAAAATAATCTGTATGGAAGGTAAAACAACTTTAGATGCAGGACCAGGTTTTGTATCTTATCTGTGGAGTACTGGCGCTACAACTCAAACGATAACAAATGCCGGAGTTGGTATTTATTGGGTGAAATTAAAGACCGGAGAATGTACTGCAACACAAAAGGTAACGATATATCCTGCTGAACAGCCGGTAATCAACAATGTAGATATCTCAGCCAGTACAATCACAGTGAATGTAGTGGGTGGAACTCCTCCTTATCAATATTCATTAGATAATATCAGCTGGCAGAATTCTAATGTATTTAATAATTTACCAAGAGGAGAAGCTAATATATATGTAAAAGATGCTTACAACTGTATACCTATTGAGATTACTATAACAATTCCTAATCTCGTTAACGTAATTACACCAAACGGTGATGGAATAAATGATGGAATAGACTATTCTTCATTATCTGGCAAGCAAAATTTGGCTTTTAGTATTTTTGATCGATATGGTGCCCGAATTTACCAGGGTGACAAATCCAATCAATACAAATGGGATGGAACCATTGCAGGAAGAAAGATCTCCACAGGAAATTACTGGTTCTCTGTAAGATGGAATGAAAATAATAAAAAGAACACAGCTATTAAGTATTCAAACTGGATATTGGTGAAAAACAGAGACTAATAATGATTATTCCCAATTATATTATATGCTATTCTTTCAAGTTCTTAGTGATTCTTTAATACTGAACTTGTGTAATCATCTTGTATTGACTTCTTAACAAAACAAAGTTTATAAGGGATGTTTATATAGAAAAAATACTTGTTTTTGTAACTATAAATAATTTTACATAATTACTGTTATAGACAAAAATATAAATAAAGCATCTAAAATGATAATAAAGCTGAAAACTTACATTTTAGATGAAAAAAATCAATTAAAACACCGTGTGATACCAATGTGATAGCTCTGTTTAATTAACATTTCTATCAAATTAATACTTTTGTCAACGACTAATGAAAGGAAATATTATTCATTGTTAAAACTATTTTCTTTAAATGTCTTCATTCTTCTTATACATAAGTGAAGTGATTGAAAGTAAACTTTGGATTTTCAACAGCTAAGGTTGTATAATTTAGTACAAGGTTTGATTGAGTCCACGTGAAAAATAAATATATATTAATTTAAAAACCATTTAAAATGAAAAATTTAATTACTTTATTAGGGACTTTAGGCTGCATTATTTTGGTCAAGTCCCAAGTTGGTGTAAATACAACTACTCCCTCAGCAACTTTGGATATTGTTGCTAAAAATATATCTGCTACAAGTGTAGATGGTGTTATTGCTCCAAGAATTGATAGATTGAAGGCATTCAATATGTCTGGAGTTCCCAATGGGACCTTTGTTTATATTAATGATATTTCAACAGGGACTGCAACAGGGCAAGCTGCTAATATTGATGCAACAGGGTATTACTATTTTGAAGGAACAGCTTGGAAGAAGTTTGCTGGAAACGGAGGAAGTGGTACTAATATTTATAATACGGATGGAACACTAACAGGAAATAGAAATTTAAATTTGGGAGGTAATAGTTTAGGTTTTACAGGTATCGGAAATGTAGGTGTTGGAACTGCTGCCCCAAATAGTGATGCTATACTTGAAACATCAGCCACTAATAAAGGACTTTTACTCCCAAGGGTTGCACTTACCAGTAGTGTGGCCAGCGCTCCTTTAGCCTCGCATACAGCAGGTATGTTTGTCTATAATACAGCAACTGCCGGAGTGTCTCCTAATAATGTAATTCCCGGAGTATATTACAATGATGGTACAAGATGGTATTTAACAAATCAGACACCTAGCAACCAAAGTGGGGCAAGTGTGAATTATCAAGGATTTATTAATGCGGCTACTCCCGCTAATTCTGTTATTCAGCTGGGAAATCTTCAGGTTAGATATAATGGTACCAATACGGCAGGTACAATTTCGGTTAGAAACATGACCACCCATCCAATATATGCATATTATTTTGCTGTTTGGGGGCATACAAGCAACTCTGGTACAACATACAATGGTCCTTATACTTTACAGCCTAATACCTGGGTTGAAACCTATTCTTTTGGTTTCCAGAATTCAGAGGGTAATATAATACAGTTTGACACCTATGATCCGAGCCCGCTAGATGGTGTTACTGTTAAATCTTATAATCTTTCCACAAGAATGTTTTATGCTTCGGAAATAGGAGCTGTAGGAGATTATATGTTTATGAGATTCTTTAGAAATTAAGCCTCGATTCTAATAACACAAGTGCAACAATAAAGTTTTTATTGTTCCCAACCTCCTGTTAAAATGGGGGGTTTTTTATCAATATAAATTTCTAAGGTAATAAACTTTCCATAAATATACTTGTGGTATACAAAAACGGTATATAGATAGTTGTGAGTTTTTATTGCTGAATTATAATTATATATAAAAAACCATTTTAATATTTCAACATGAATAGTTATGAAAAAAAATTAAATCTTATTTATTTATTACTGTTAATTTTCATTACCAGCTGTCAGACAGAAAGCCTTGCAACCGGTGAAATTAATGAAGAAATTAAACCTTCCAATTTAAGGGTTGGCAGTAATACAATTACAGTTGCTACTTATAATCTCCATCTTTTTCTTCCTCTTGTTCCCTTGGAAGATGCAGCACGTCAGGAAAAAATCACTGAGTTTATAAGAACCAATTTATATGTTAATGATGTTCTGTATCTTTCAGAAGTATGGAAGGACTCAACAAAAAACGAACTTGCGGAAAACCTTAAAGATATATACCCTTATTCAATGCATTCTAATGCTGTATTCATTAATCCGGGAGATGGATTGCTCATTTTATCTAAGTTTCCTATTCAGGAAAGTAGTTTTACGGCTTATAATGATTCGGTGGGGGAAGCTAAATTGGCCACTAAAGGTTTTCATAAAACAAGGTTTTCTACCCCTTATGGAGATTTTTATTCTTTTTTCACTCATGCTCAGGATTCAGATAATATTCCAACAAGAAAGAAGCAGTTTGAACAGATTAAATCAAAAATGAATGACCTTGAGGGAATTCCTTCAATTATTACAGGAGACTTAAATGTAATAGGAGACACTTCAGCAGAATACAATGATCTGAAATTACTTTTCAACAATTATAAAGATACTTATAGGGAGTCCAATCAAAGTCCCAACTATGATAATGGATTTACTTATGATAATGTATCCAATAAACTTGCAAATTATTTTTATCCGGTTGCATCCTATGGTTCTTCTCAGGAAAGATTAGACTATTTTTTAATCTCCGAGGGTTGGAATACTGTCTCATCACATATGATAACGAACTGCAACTATCAATCCCGGTATTTAAATTCCACCGCTCCATGTTCAGATCATTATGGTTTACAGTCTACTCTTACCCTTGAAAAAAAAATTCATAAACCTGATGCATATGTTTTGAACACCTATAATGAAGCAGTTGATAAAGTTAATAATCTAAAATCAACATATGGAACGGGCTTAACAGCAAAAATAATAATTCACAATAATACAAACCAGGATGTTGTTTTCAACAACAAGACACAATGGTATAACAGTACATTTTTTAATTCTCCTCCTTCAAAGATACCTCCAGGGAAATACGGAGTTATTTTAGCTACCCACGATACGGGAGAGGCTACCGGTGTTTATAATCAGCTCAGTTATTTTTCAGGGAATGTAAAAATAAGTTTTGGAACCTATGTTCCATGGTCTTACACTTATGCTAATAATGTTCTTGTTGGGTTTGGTGAAATAACTAAAAGTGAATTAGAAAACAACAGTACTGCTCCTACCATAACTAAAATTCAAAATGATATCAAACTGATTGGTAAAATATCTACCGGGAATAGTCCTTTTGTTGAATTTACTATTGAAAAAACTAACTAAAATATTGGTCGTTGACAATATTTAAATTACCAGCTCAAACACTCTGTTTAAACAGAATTTCTCATATTTAATTTATCTGCCCATATTTTTTTTTATGGGCAGATTTTTATTTTCTACTTTAAAAATGAAGAAAAAATAATATGACACTCTGTATTTCCCCAATAAAGAAGAATTATGGAAATAATAAAATAAATTCAATTGTAAGTTTAAGGTTAATATTACTTGTATCCATTAGTAGCTCTATGATTAGGGGCTGCAAAAACACAATCTCTTTTTGTAAATATTATTTTTTGTGTAAAGTTCTATGATCCTAGTAATCCCATATATATATATTAACAATTTAAGATGTTTTTCTGAACGTTTGGAAAGCTGGATTAACCGCCATAGAAAGCACATCTTGCTACGTGATACCTATGTGATACTGGTAGACTCCCTAAATATTAGGAAATATATTTAGCTCTTATAGGAATTTAATTATATTCGAAAATCTCAACTAATAAATTGTATAATGGCCAACAGTTAGTTTTAAAATATTGAGATGTTTATGGAAGTTATTTTCAAATTGATTTGAAACTTGATAACAATGAAATCTTTTTTCATCAGATCTAATTAAAGTAAAAAGATTGCAAAAACACTGTTTGTTCGGGTCAAATAGGTTTCCAAACTATAGGAGGTGGAAATCATCTTGATGCTGAGAATATTGCAAACTTTTATGATGCAGAATTTACTTACAGCTTTTTCAATGACATGAAAAATACCGCTAAAAAAATGATTTTTTAGTGCTTTTGTTTAACATAAATTAATTCATATGAAAAGAAAATTATTACTGGCCTGTATTACTGCAGGTGTATTTCTCAATGCACAAAGTGCCGGAGAAATGATTAGTTACGAAAAAAAACCAGATTTAACTCCTAGTTTTTTGGCACAGCATTTCGTTGGAGAGCTAGCGGGCCAACAGCAATTGGGATCAGTGCTAGGAGGTCTAATCAGTATAATTGATCAATCTCATTATAAGCTTGAGGCTTATAAAGTTGTCTATTGGACACCAAATTATGAAGGAAAACTGGTTAAAGCATCTGGTCTGGTTATGTTTCCTAAAGTGGATTACAAACTTTCTACTATAGTATACTGCCATGGTACCACAACAAAAAAAGATGTTCCTTCCAATCTTAGTGATTCAGGAAAATTAGGCTTTATACTTCCTACAATTTTTGCTGTAAATGAATATATTGTGGTAGCACCAGACTTTATTGGATTGGGAGATTCAGAAGGTTATCATCCTTATATGAATGCAAAAACAGAAGCCACGGCTACTCTCGATATGACAAAGGCATCAAATCAACTTTTACAGCAATTAGGAACTAAGAGATATGATGAATATTTTCTGACTGGTTATTCTCAAGGTGCGCACGCAGCAATGGCGGCTCTGAAATCAAACAATCTTATATACAAAAACTTTGATTTCAAATATGTTTCTGTCGGAGGTGGGCCATATGATATGTCTGATACAACCCTGAATATTGGATTACTTCAGAAACCTGAATATAGCATTAATATTTTGGCTAATATTATTAATGGCTGTCAGACAATAGGATACAAGAGCTACAATAATTCTTATAAAGAAATTATAGCACCTGCATATCAGGAAGCATATCAGAAAAATATTCTTGATAATCCTGATGAATTGTCTTTGGATTGGGGACCTTTGACTTGGAGAGATATGTTTTATCCATCTTTTGTCAATGCCTTTGAAAATGATCAAAATCATCCTTTAAGAAAATGTCTTGAAGAAAGTGATGTTTATGACTGGTACAATACTACGCCTATATATATGACCAATAATAAAGTAGACAACCTTATCCCTTATCAAAATACAGATAAAACAAAAGCTGTCATGAGGTCTAAGTTTCAGTATAATTTTATTAAGGCCCATCTAACAATTAATGGAACCGTATTTAATATGGATTATGGACTTAAAAATATTGTGAATCATGTAATGGGAGCTGTGCCTTATACCATTGCAAGCTCACTGATATTTGCAGGCCTAAGGCAAGGTGGCTTTACTAATTCCAGTGCTAAAAAAGAAATGGCATTTTCAAAAAAATTAAATGACAAGCAAGAGCTTAGTTATGATTTTAATGGCTCTCCATTAGATTCAAAATTAAACATTTTGGGAGCTACAAACTTCAAAGTTAAGTTTGATGGTGAAGAACAAGATGTAGAGAAAACAAGCTCAGCTGACAGAGAAAATCAGGAAATAGATCTTAAAGCATTAAATGAAGGACCTCATTTTATTGAAGTCACAACAAATGAAAATAAAAAAATGACGATTCCTTACGTTAAAATAGCTCCTGAAGAAATACCTAGTTCATCTTTTATCAGAGAGCCCAATAGTAATGAAATCATTCTGGATCTTCATGATGTAGCGGGCTTCAAAAAAATAAATCTTTTTAATGAGCAAAAACAACTCGTTAACAGTTTTGAGAGTAGCCAGATAAAAAATGGAGAGCTAATCATTAATACTCAAAAATTAACACCACAAACCTATACATTTGAATTGGTAATATCACCAATTAGCTCACTAACCGCAAAGTATAAAAAGACAATGAGTAATTTACTAGATGACACTCACCTGACTATTGTAAGTGTAGACAGTATTATTAAAATAAAAGCAAACAAGAATCTACAAGAAGTAAAAGTTCACGATATGAGCGGTAGGTTAATCTGGAATGCAGACCATATCAATTCCACAGAGATCTCTTCACCTTCCATATCTAGCAACGGAGTATATAATATTACAGCAGTATATACAGATGGTACAATAGAAACCAAGAAAATATTACAGAAATAAGTAAAGGTTTTTCATATATTAATAACAATTTGAGAAGAAAGAGCACCAACATATTGGTGCTCTTTTTATTTTCTTAAAAACTTGGTTTCAACAGATTGATTAAATGTATTGTTTCTAAGGTTTTATAAAGATAAATTACTTTCCGATACAGAACTTAGAGAAAATGTTCCCAAGCACCTCATCATTTGTAACCTCTCCGGAAATTTCTCCAAGATGTTCAAGGGCGTTTCTAAGCTCATAAGCCAGTAATTCTGTAGAGATCTGGAAAGAAATGGCTTCTTTTACTTTATGAACAGCATCCAGAGACTTCCGTAATGCTTCAAAGTGACGCTGGTTGGTGATTACAACATTGTTTTCTTCGGATTTTAGATGCTCAACATATGATGAAAGTTCATTTTTCAGATCCTGGATATTTTGATTTTCAACGGCTGAGATTTTGATAAAATCAAACTCGTGAGAGATAGCATTTCTAAAGATATTTTCTACAGTTTCATATTTGGTAGGAGTCACCTCATCAATTTTTGTTGCACAAATGATTAGTTTCAGATCTTCTCTCAACAGAGACTGAATCATTTCAATATCCTCCGAAAAATCTTCAGTAGCAGCATCAGCCAGATAAACAAGGATATTGGCGTTTTCTACTTTTTCTTTTGCTTTTTTTACCCCGATAGCTTCAATTTCATCCATCGTTTCGCGAAGTCCTGCGGTGTCAATCAGTCGGAAGGCGTGGCCTTTAATGTGAAGAATTTCCTCAATGGTATCTCTGGTGGTTCCCGCAATATTACTTACAATTGCTCTCTCTTCCTTTAAAAGTGAGTTCAGCAGCGTAGACTTTCCGGCAT
This sequence comes from Chryseobacterium viscerum, assembly GCF_025949665.1. NCBI lineage: Bacteria > Pseudomonadati > Bacteroidota > Flavobacteriia > Flavobacteriales > Weeksellaceae > Chryseobacterium > Chryseobacterium viscerum. Next base: position 965,305 of record NZ_JAPDFT010000001.1, read on the forward strand.
TTGGTTTTCCGATGATGGCAACGGCTGTCCCGTTTTTAATGGCATTTCCGTATTGGAAACTCTCGATAAGAGAATTTAATTTTAATTCAATTTTATCTAATAATCCGTTCAGAGCGGTTCGGTCAGCAAATTCTACATCTTCTTCAGCAAAATCCAGTTCCAGCTCAATCAGGGAAACGAAATTCAGGAGATCCGTTCTTAATAGGGAGATTTCATTGGTGATTCCTCCTTTCAATTGATTGATGGCTACCTTTCTGGAAGCTTCGTTATCAGAGGCAATCACATCAGCAATCGCTTCTGCCTGGGAAAGGTCGATCCTTCCGTTGATAAAGGCGCGGAGTGTAAATTCTCCTGCTTTTGCCATTCTTGCTCCGTTTTTGATCAGCGTTTCAAGAATACGTTTTCCGATATGCGGGGAGCCGTGAAATGCAATCTCCACAGAGTTTTCAGTGGTAAAACTTTTAGGTGCCAGAAAGATGGAAAGCATTACTTCATCAATTGCTTCCTCCTCATCCATAAAATAACCATAATGAATGGTATGAGATTTCTGTTTTTCCAGATTTTTTGCCGGAAAACTTTTCTGAACTACAGATAAAGCTTCATTTCCAGAAACCCGGATGATGCCTAAAGCACCTATTCCATTGGCAGTAGCCAGTGCACATATCGTATCGTTATTCATGCTGCAAATTTACGGTTTTTAATATGAATTTTCGTTGAGGTCTGTTATTCAGATTATCTATTGTTTCATTAAGATGGAAAAATAGAACAGAATATATTATGATAAAATTTATTGTCGTTTTGATTATTCTGTAGGATAAATAAGAAAGGCATATTTAAAAAGTACAGGATATTATTTATTAAACTGTAGTCCGAATGAAGTAAGAAACAAAATATTTAGATAAAAAAAATCCTATGATTCAATATTGCTTTTGATAAGTTTAATGTGTTGTAATATAATATTTTATGTGTTTTTTTGATCGTTTCAGAAAGTATTCATTTTTATGAAGAATAATTTAATAACGAAAAAATTAAACACTTGTTTGGTATATTAATTGTTGGTTAGTCCGACGATGATGTTGAAAATTTAAATATTTTCCAATTAAGCAACAATAATCTGTTAAAATATTATAAATGCACATGAATAAATTATTTTTTTTAAATATTAATAAAAAAGTCGTTTTTTTATTAATGCTAGCTTTCAGCGCTGTAGCCTATGCTCAATGTATTCCTTACACAGGGCAGGCGATGACCAGTGGAAATATCTATTGTCTTAACAGTAACCTTAATGTAAGTACGAATATAAGCATACCAAATGGGGCAACACTTATTATTCAATCCGGGCAGCTTCAATCTAATAGTATTCAGGTAGATGGAGTCCTGGAAATAGGTGATGGAACAAGTGTTCAGTCTACCGGGACAGTGAAAGTAGGAACTTTCGGATCTCAGAAAAATTCAAAAATTAAACTAGGAACCAAATCATTTTTAGCACTGGTAGGATCGGTTATTCAGGAAGACCCTTCTTTTGGCGGATTTTACCCTGGAGCAACTTCTGTTATTGAGATGGGAACAAATAGTGTTGTAGAAATATGCGGAACATTTACCCAGCAGTCTAAGACTTATCCCTCTGTTGAATATATTGGAAATCCTACCGGAAAAGCTTACTGTATTGCAAAAGCAGATGTAAGTGGAGGAGGGGAAGGCTCCATTATTAGTGATGATAGTCAGATAGTAACAATTGCCATGGGATCTGTCACAGGATTGGGGATGGGGAATTCAAGCTTCTGCGGCCCTAATGCAACAAAAGCCATGTGCCCGGGACTTTGGCCGGAAGGACTGTCTGAAGATAAAACAAGCTGTGGTAACGCTCCGGTTATTATTGATGACCTGGACGGATTCTGTACAAAACCACCAGCTTCAGGAACGCCTGATGGCTTTACCAAATTTGGAATTACAGTGCAGCAGAAAAACAATTCTTGGCCGGAAAACATACCCAATGGATTCTTAGCGATGGAATCAAAAAATAAAGGTTTTGTCATGACGAGAGTTCAGCATGTGAGCCAGTCACCACAACCTGGTGATGCCATTACTGATCCAAAAGAAGGAATGCTTTTATATGATATCCAGGACAAATGTGTAAAGCTTTATAACGGTACCGAATGGAAGTGTGTACAAAAAAGCTGTAACGATTAATCTACTGATAAAGAATTTATGAAAAATGTAAGAAATATAAGTATAGCAGCTGCCCTGATTGTTTTTAATTCAGTTTTTGCTCAGGTGGCTATTGGAAAACAAACAGTAGATGGAAACAGTACCGTATTGGATTTTGATAACGTTCCCGGAAATACAAAAGGTTTGATTCTTCCTGCAACATCCGGAGTCCCTACCGGAACTTTGGTGAATGGAACATTGATCTTTGATATCACAGATAATAAAGTAAAAGTCTACGAAAATGACACCTGGAAATCTTTATCCGATGCCGGTAATTCAAGTACAGTTGTTGCTAATAATTCTGCTGAATCAGGTAAAGGAGTTATTATGGGAGATGCGGTAAGTACTGCTGATGGAGTGTTAGTCCTTGAATCTCAGAATAAGGCCATGATTCTTCCAAAAATAACAACACCACATCTTAGTGTAAAAAATCCGTACCCGGGTATGATCTGTTACGATACAACCAGTAAGACACTGGCAATATTTGACGGGTCAGTCTGGAATTACTGGAAATAAATGATGAGAAACTACTCTGGAATATTCTGGTTTACAATACAAAGCAGCTGTATATTTTCATACAGTTGCTTTGTATTTTGTCTTAAACAATCTGGGCGCTTTCCTTGATACTGTTCATCACAAAAATACTCTTGGTCTGGCCAATTCCTTCAATTTCTGATAATTTGTTCACAAAAAACTCATGGAATTCATCCATATTGGGAGCAAGGATCTTCAGCATAAAATCAAAATCACCGCTGATGTTATAAAACTCCACAACTTCCTTCAGCTTGCCCACTTCCTCAATAAATTTTCCTGCAGTTTTTTTATTGTGAACACTCAGGGCAATCATACAGATCACCATCATTCCCTTATTGACCTTTTTACGGTCTACAACAGCAGTGTATTCTTTAATAATCCCCTGTTTTTCCATACGTTTGATGCGTTCATGAGTAGGAGTGGGACTTAAATTGATTCTTGCTGAAATGTCACGGATACTCATCTTGGCATCTTTCTGAAGAAGACGCAGGATGGATAAGTCTTTTTCATCGGGTATATAATTTTCAGTTGCCATTTTGTTCTGTTTTTATAGGTTGTTGTATGGTGTATCAGTAGTTTTGTTCTTATAAATATTTTATATATATAATATTGTTCCAAATTTAAGGTTAAATTTTCAAATACGTTCTGTTAATTTTAATTTTGCAGGAAATTTGAAACATGGGTACAAGGAAGAATTTAATATTAATTTTAGCATCGGTAGGAACATTTGTGGAGGCTTTGGATATTGCCATTATTAATTTAACAATTCCTTCTATTCAGCAGCAGTTTCAGATTGGAGCAGAGACGGTTCAATGGTTGCAGACCCTTTATGTATTGTTCTTTGGAGGATTTCTGATCATTGGCGGAAAGCTTTCAGATCAGATCGGAAGAAAGAAAATGTTCTTGCTGGGGGCACTGATTTTTATGCTGACTTCATTAGGTGCAGGATTGTCTCAAAACTTTGAAGTGCTGGCTGTTTTCCGTGCTTTACAGGGATTAGGAGCCGCATTGGTGATGCCGTCTGCGCTATCCATTGTCACCAATACATTCAGAGGAGAGCAGGAGAGGAATCATGCTATCGGAATTTTCAGTTCATTCGCTGCTATCGGTTCAGGAAGCGGCCTTTCTGTAGGAGGAATTATCAGTACCTACCTGAGCTGGCACTGGGTGTTTCTGATTAATGTGCCTATTCTTTTAATAACAATTGTGCTGTCTTATTACTATCTGCCTGCAGATGAGAAAAATGAAACCGCACAGAAAACAGATATGGTCTCCGGGATACTAATGGTGCTTGGACTTTTAAGTCTTACTTACGGTACCCATGAATTAGTCCATATTAAAGAACAGCCATTCCTGGTCATAGGCTCTTTGATTCTGGCGGTATTGCTGCTGGTTATGGTATATTACCGATTGAAATCCGTTGCTGCACCTTTAGTTGACTTAAAATTATTCAAACACAGATCTTTAGTGATCTCCAATGCCGTATTCTTTACGTTGGGGGCATTTTTTATCGGATTTTTATTCCTGATTTCATTGATGCTTCAGAAAGATATGGGCTATAGCGCTGCTTCAGCAGGATTAATGCTTGTTCCTTTCAGTATCATATCTGCTTTGACGGCTAAATTTATTCTGCCGCATGTATCAAAACGTCTGAGCTCTTCCCAAATGGGAGTGTTAGGGTGGTTGTTTATGTTGATGGGAGGGCTGTCACTGTTGACCTCCGTTTATACCGGACATCCGCTGGCTGTAGTTTTGTTGGGAGCAGCATGTATTTCAGGAGTTGGAATGACGTTTTGTTTTACCGCGCTTTCGGTAATGGGAATCCAGGATGTTGAGCCTTCCAATTACGGATTGGCATCAAGTTTGAGTTCTACAAGTTACTTTTTGGGAGCCGGTATTGGATTGTCTTTCATGACTTTAATGAGCCAGATCTTTCCTTCAGGGTTTTCAGTAGGAAGTCTGAATCTGGTTGTCTTAATCAGCTATGCTCTTCTGGCGCTCGGAATGTTGTTTTATTTTATAATGAAGGGCTTAAAAGTGAAGCAGACAAAAGTGGCTGTTTCATAGCAGGTGGCCTAAAAATACACAAACTATATGAGGAAGAATCGGTGCTTAGGTGTCGGTTCTTTTTTTGTCTTTCCGTTTAGCTTTATTATCTTTGGTTTTTTACTATTCATCATGAAAATACAGATCATCAGTGATCTCCACTGGGAATTTGGAAGTACGGAATTATGTTTTGATCATTCTGATATTGTTGTTTTGGCAGGTGATGTCAATTTGGGAACCAAAGGAATTGAATGGATTAAAAATGCAATTCCCGATAAACCTGTAATTTATGTTTTGGGCAATCATGAATACTATAAAGGTTCATATCCAAAAACGCTCCATAAGATCAGAGACGCTTCCTTGAATTCTAATGTTCACGTATTGGAAAATTCATTTGTAGACATTGATGGAATTCGTTTTCATGGAGCAACTTTGTGGACGGATTTTTCCATCTTTGGGAATCCGGTTCAGTACGGAATGCTTTGCCAGTCCAAAATGAATGATTATAAAATGATCAGGAGAGATCCTTCCTATTCGAAAATGAGGACACTGGATACCTTCAAAATCCATCAGCTTTCAAAAGAATGGTTAAAAGAAAGTCTTGAAAGTTCAAAAGGTCTTAAAAATATAGTCGTTACCCATCATGCACCCAGTATACAATCTGTTCCGGAACATTATAAGGAAGATCCGGTAACATCTGCTTATGCCTCCGATCTGGAATGTTTATTGACAGAATACAAACCGCTGTACTGGATTCACGGACATATTCATACCCCGTGCAGATATAAAATCGGAGAAACTGAGATCATCTGTAATCCCCATGGTTATATTGATGAAAAATACAACGGATATGATAAAGAATTGCTGATTGTTGTTTAGGAAACAATAAAAAGTGTAATTCGATTATTGGCCTTCTTGGCTTTTTTTCCTTTTTCAACTATCTTCGTGTTTAATTTTCTTTCCAATGCCTAAAAAATCCCAGCCGAAACCTGATTTTGTTTCACAGCTAGCCTTTGATGAAGTGCTTCAGCAGGTTGAGTTTGATCTTAGAATCAAGGAATTTGTGGTGATGGAAATTGATAAGGCAAATTATATCATAAAGCCCAATATGCCTTACCGTTCAGATTATTTCTGCATTTTTATGATACAGAAGGGAGGAGTTACATTCAGGTTGGATGATAAAAGCTATGAGGTCTCCAAAGGTGATATTGTTTTTTGTCCTATGTTAGAAACTTTTTGGCTGGATGAAATTACCGATGATTATAATGCTAAGTATATTTTCTTCTCGTTGAATTTTATTTCTGATGCAGGGTTTAATTATAAGTCAAATAATGTTCTGAAAAGTTTGTCATCAGATCCTACCCATATCGTCAGAAATGAGCAGGATGTGTACAGGAAATTGAATTTCCATCTCGATGAACTTAAGGTTTTGAATGATAAGGAAAAAGATAATTATTATTTCAATGAAATGATCTGGCATCATTTCTCACTGGTGATCTATGAAATTGATAATTATTTCAAGAAAATAGAAAAACCTCATCAGGTAACCAATAGGGAAGATGAATTGACGACCAGTTTTTTTAAGCTGGTTCAGGATCATTTCAAAGAAGAGCATAATGTTCAGTTCTATGCCGACAAGCTTTTTATCAGTCGCAAATACCTTACGAAAGTGATCAATAAAACGGTGTTCAAATCCCCAAGAGATATTATTCATCAGGTTTTAGCGGTAGAAGCCAGATTGCTGCTGAGAAATCCTAACCTGAATATCGGTGAAGTAGCATCACAACTGAAGTTTTCAGACCAGGCTTCTTTCAGTAAATTTTTTAAAAAACATGTAGGAAGATCTCCTTTGGAATACAGAAAAGATGACTTGTATTGATAATCAGTGATTTAAGATTTTAAGACGTCTTTTTACCAAATTTCAACTATAATTTCGATTTAAAAAAGTAAATAGTATTATTTATATTGTCTATAAATGATATTTCTCATATTTTTTAAAATAAGGAGTCTTTTTGACAAAATAAGGAGTTTTTTGAATAATCCTATTGAATTTTTTTCGTTCGATTTTTGTCCGGAAAATTTAAAAGGACTATTGTTATGCAAAGATTTTTTATTCAAAAATCGACTTTACTTTTCCTCTCGCTGATCGTTTTGACGGGATGTAGGAAAGATAATCAAAACCAGGGATATCAGCAGCAGGCACCGGAATTACCTGTTGCAAAGGTAACACAGGGAGACGCTTCTGTTTCCAGAGAATATGCAGCATCTATCGAGGGTGTTTCCAATGTGGAGATCAGACCTCAGGTAACAGGATATTTAAGCAAAATTTTTGTGGATGAAGGAGACTTTGTGAGAGCAGGCCAGCCTCTGTTCAAAATTGAAGATCAGGTTTTCCGTGAGCAGTTGAGAAGTGCTCAGGCGGCTTTGATTACCGCTCAGGCCAGTCTTTCAACCTCTAAAATTGATTTGGATAGAAAAAAAGAACTGTTTAAAAACAAAATGGTTTCCGAAATTCAGGTGAAAGAAGCGGAAGCGGCTTACAATGGAGCAAGAGGAGCTGTAAGTCAGTCAACATCTTCTATTGAATCAGCAAAAATCAATCTGAATTTCTCTACAATTAAAGCCCCGGTAAGTGGTTTTATCGGGAGATTCAACTATCGTTTGGGAAGTTTGATGGCCCCGGGGAATCAGGAACCGATCACCTTGCTGTCAGATATTCATCAGGTATATACGTATTTCAGTTTAAGTGAAAATGATTTTAATAATTTCCAGAAACAATACACAGGCAGCAGTATTGATGAGGTGATTAAAAATACTCCTGCAGCATCATTACTCCTTTCCGGTGGTGAGCAATATGCTGAAAAAGGAAAGATTGATGCTGTGGAAGGGCAGTTCAATAAAACAACCGGATCAATTACATTAAGAGCAAAATTCAACAATCCCAATAATCTTTTAAGAAGCGGAAATACCGGTAAAATTGTACTGGATCAATTCTACAGTAATGTTATTTTACTTCCTATTGCTTCTACCAGAACTATTCAGGATAAAGTATTTGTGTTTACCATTCAGGGAGGGAAAGCGGCCATGCTTCCGATTGAAGTGAATGGTAAAGTCGGTGACAATTTCATTGTAGCCAAAGGGCTTAAGGCAGGAGACGAATATATCACCAGCGGTTTCGACCGATTACAGCCGGGAACTCCTGTAGTGGCACAAAAGAAAACTGCTCAACAGAAAAAATCGTAAGAAGAAATCATGTTAAAGAAAATTATAAAAAGACCCGTACTGGCAACGGTGATTTCCGTATTGCTTGTTATTCTGGGAATCGTGGGTATGGTGAGTCTTCCGATTACCAAATTTCCAGACATTGCACCGCCTACCGTTATGGTAACTGCAGCTTATCCGGGAGCTAATGCTGAAACCATTGCAAGGTCTGTAGCGCCGCCGCTGGAAAACGCAATCAATGGGGTAGAAAATATGGACTATATTACTTCTACAGCAAGTAACGATGGTACATTGAGTATTACTGTTATTTTTAAACTGGGAACAGATCCTGACCAGGCGGCTATTAACGTGCAGAACAGGGTAGCTCAGGTGACCAACCAGCTTCCTGCAGAGGTAATTCAGGCGGGAATCACCACGGTGAAAAGACAGAACAGTATGATTGCAATGGTTTCCCTCACCAGTAAAGATGGAAAGATGGACGACCTTTTCCTTGAAAACTATGCGAAAATCAACATCGTTCCGGAACTGAAAAGAGTAAAAGGAGTAGGAGATGCAATGGTGTATGGAAATAAAGATTACTCCATGCGTATCTGGCTGGATCCTAATAAACTGACTTCATACAATCTTACTCCATCTGATGTTTCCCGTGCTATTCAGACGCAAAACCTCGAAGCAGCACCCGGAAGATTAGGGGAGAGAAGTAAAGAGGTAATGGAGTATGTTCTTCGCTACAAAGGAAAATTTACAGAGCCTGAGCAATATGAAAATATCACTATCAAAGCACTGAATGACGGTTCAGTTTTAAAATTAAAAGATATTGCCAAAGTAGAATTCGGGGCTTACAGTTATACGGTTTCTTCCAATTATAATAAGAAAGCGTCTGTAACGATGGCGATCTTCCAGATGGCAGGTTCCAATGCCAATGAAGTGCAGATCGCTCTTCAGGAAAGAATGAAAGAACTGGAAAAATCTTTCCCGGCAGGAATGGATTATGAAATTCCATATGCAACAAAAGATGCGCTGGATCAGTCTATTGAACAGGTGATTCATACATTGATAGAAGCATTTATCCTGGTATTCATTGTGGTGTATATCTTCCTTCAGGATTTCCGATCTACTTTGATTCCGGCCATTGCAGTTCCGGTGTCCATCGTAGGAACGTTCTTCTTTATGAAAGTTTTCGGATTCTCTATTAATATTTTGACGTTGTTTGCCTTGGTACTGGCAATCGGTATTGTAGTAGATGATGCCATTGTAGTGGTAGAAGCCGTTCATGCTAAGATGGAGCATAAAAAGCTGAACCCAAGAGCGGCTACGATGTCGGCAATGAGTGAGATTACAGGAGCAATTGTTTCGATTACGCTGATCATGTCTGCGGTGTTTGTTCCGGTAGCCTTTATGAGTGGTTCTACAGGATTGTTTTACCAGCAGTTTGCCCTGACATTGGCCATTGCCATTGTAATTTCAGCGATCAATGCATTGACACTGAGCCCGGCGTTATGTGCTTTATTTTTAAAACAGCACCATCCCGGAACGCATGAGAAGATGAATTTCAAAGACCGTTTCTTTGCAGGTTTCAATGCAAGCTTCAATAAGCTGACCTTCCGATATGGAAAAGCTGTACTGTTCCTTTTAAAAAGAAAATGGGTGGCCTTGATCATCATTGTAGCCTTTGGAGGTTTATTCGCGTGGATGTCTATGACAACACCAAAAGGATTTATTCCAGATGAAGATCAGAGTTTCATTATTGTAACCGCGAATCTTGCTCCGGGAGCCTCAAAGGACAGAACGTCAAAAGTAGTTTCTGATACAGAAGACTTATTGATGAAAAATCCTGCTGTGGACAAAGTAATTTCAGTAGACGGATTAAACTTATTCAGTGGCTCTATGTCATCTTCAGCAGCTTCTATTTTCGTTAAATTAAAAAAAGGAGGCGAAAGAGGAGCAGTGAATAACATCAATGATATCATCGGACAAACGCAGGGAATGCTTTCTCAGGATAAAAGAGCTAATTTCCTTGTGATCAATACCCCAACGGTAGACGGTTTCGGTAATACCAGCGGGATGGAACTGGTGCTTCAAGACCGTACCAACGGAGAGCTTCAGAATTTAGGAAATATCTCCTATGGAATGATGGGAGCTTTGATGCAGAGACCGGAAGTAGCAGTAGCATTTACCACCTTTGATGTTACGTATCCGCAGTTTGAAGTGCTTGTAGATGAAGTGAAGTCTGCTCAGCTGGGTGTAAACGTTTCTGATGTATTAGGAGTGATGCAGGGGTATTACGGAAGTATTCAGGCTTCGGATTTCAACAGATTCGGAAAGTATTATAGAGTATTGGTGCAATCTACTCCGGAGACAAGACAGGATAAAGAATCCCTGAACGGAATTTTTGTTAAAAATAATTTAGGACAAATGGTCCCTATTAATACATTGGTAAGCCTGAAGCAGGTGACGGGAGCTGAAGTGGTAGACCGTTTCAATCTATTTAATTCATCCAATTTAACGGTAATGGCAGCTCCGGGATACAGTACCGGACAGGCTATGGCAGCCATTGAAGAAGTGAGTAAGCAGGTGCTTCCTCCGGGATATACTTACGATTATAAAGGAATGAGCCGTGAAGAAGCGGGTTCAAGCTCGCAATCTGTTATGATCTTCGGGCTATGTATTGTATTTGTATTCTTCCTTTTATCTGCACAATATGAAAGTTATATTCTTCCGTTAGCCGTATTGATTGCTATTCCGGTAGGTTTATCAGGAGTATTTGTAGGGATTACATTCGCAGAATTATCCAATAATATTTATGTACAGATTGCTTTGGTGATGCTGATTGGGCTTTTGGCGAAGAATGGTATTCTGATTGTAGAATTTGCGATTCAAAGACGTAGAGCAGGAAAAAGCCTTATTGCTTCTGCTGTAGAAGGGGCAAAAGCACGTTTGCGTCCTATTTTGATGACCTCTCTTGCATTTATTACAGGATTACTGCCATTGATCTTTGTGGTAGGACCTTCAGCGATGGGTAACCATTCTATCGGATATGCAGCCATTTCAGGGATGCTTTTCGGAACAGTCTTAGGGATTTTTGTGGTTCCGGTTCTTTTCGTGGTATTCCAGGCTTTGCATGAGAGAATCAACGGAAAGGTAGTAACAGATGCGGATTGGGAATATTAATTCAAATGATTTTAAAAATGAAAATTAAAAATATAGCATATATCGCGTTCATCTCGGGAACAGCAATTTCCTGTAAAGTACAGAAATATGAACAGCCTGAGGTAAAAATGCCTGAAGCTTTCAGAAGTGATAGTCTTGTTTCGGATCAAAATGAAAATATTGCTAAGATCAGCTACAAAGATTTTTTCAAAGATCCGGTTCTGGTAGGCTTGATTGATAAAGCTATGGTACAGAATAATGATCTTCAGGTAGCTTTAAAACAGATTGAATTTGCTTCCCTGGCCTATACTCAGAGTAAATGGGGGAATATTCCAACGGTAAGTGCTTCTGCCAATGCGAATATCAATCGTCCTTCAGACAACAGTATGAATGGAATGATGGCCGGGCAGTTCATGGGAAAAAGATATATGGAAGATTATACAGCTTCTCTTAGTTTTTCATGGGAAGCCGATATCTGGGGTAAGATCAAAGGAAGAAAAGAACAGGCTCTGGCAGAATATCTCAAAACGCAGGAAGCAGCAAAGGCGGTAAAAACACAAGTGGTGTCTGCTGTAGTGCAGGGATATTATAATCTTCTGATGCTGGATACTCAGCTGGAAATTACAAAATCCAATCTGGCTTATGCTGATAATACTCTGAAGTTTCTGGCTAAACAGCAGGAATTAGGATTAACAACGGCTTTGGCAGTGCAGCAGCAGGAAATTGTGAAAGATCAGATCCTGAAATCAATTCCAGCGATTGAAAGTTCTGTGAAAACCCAGGAAAATGCTTTGAGTCTGCTGACCGGTTCTATGCCCGGGAAAATTGAAAGAAGTGCAAGCCTGAACAATGTACAGTCTCCGGATCATATTGCTGCAGGGGTTCCTTCAGAATTATTAAGTTACAGACCGGATATTAAAACGGCAGAACTTGAGGTAAGAAAAAGTGCAGCCGCAATTCATGTTGCCAAAATGAGCATGTATCCTTCGTTGAATATTACGGCGCAAGGTGGTGTAAATGCATTCCAGATCAGTAAATGGTTCAGCGTTCCGGGATCACTGTTCGGAATGATGGCAGGAGCTGTAGCACAGCCTATTCTGAATGGGAAACAGTTGAAAACGCAGTATGAGCAGTCTAAAGTATTGGCGGATCAGGCAGAGCTCAACTTTAAACAGTCTGTTTTAAAAGCGGTAGGTGAAGTTTCTGATGCATTGGTACAGATCCAAAAACTCGAAGAACAGCAGAAAATTGCTGAAGGGCTGGCCATGAAATCCGGTGAAGCGGTGAAGAAGGCTGATTTGTTATTTAAATATAATTCAGCAACTTATGTAGAGGTGATCATTGCTCAATCGAACAAACTTCAGGCAGAATTGGAACTGGCTTCTCTGAAAACCCAGAGACTGAATGCTATTACAGCTCTTTACCGCTCTGTAGGTGGCGGATGGCAATAAAGTAAAATTGAATCTGCTTCGTCTGTAATGATGAAGCAGGTTTTTTAATCCATATCATTATGAAGACAAATATACAGGAGGGGATCATTTTAATTCCGGATTTCAGCGGATTTACCGAATTTGTGTTCAATACAAAATTGTATACAGGCGAGTATATTGTAAGACAGTTATTGTCTACACTGATTGATGTGAACGATCAGTACTTTGAAATTTCTGAGATTGAGGGGGATGCCATTTTATTTTACCGTTATGATGAAAATCCGTCTTACCAGAGCATTTCCAAAATGTTGTGGAAGATGAGGAGTGCATTCAACAGAAAGATAGAGGAGCTGAGTAAGAGTTTAAGCACTACCATTGATCTGGCACTCAAATTTATTGTTCATTATGGATCTTTTTCACAATACAATATTGGAAACTTCAGAAAGCTGTATGGGAAAACGATTGTGGAGGCACATCAGCTTTTGAAAAACGGATTGGCAGAACAGCCTTCATATGCTCTTTTCAGTAATTCTTTCCTGGAAAACAGCAGAAATAAAGAGTCTGATTTTAATAAAGATCCGCTTCGTCTGCCTGAAGTAGGCGTTATCCATTATTTTGAAAATTTAAACTAGCATATATTTTTTAATATTAATCCTTGTAAATTTGCTATTGCTAGCGGCCCGGGTGAGATCCGGGCTTTTTTGTTTGCAAATCTTTGAGAATTGAGAAAATGAGTAACTTGTTTTCATAATAAAGATTCACGTATAAATGATAAATTATGATTTTTTTTAATAAAATTTAAATTACAGATAAAATGTACTTTTAAGAATATTTATTATGGAAGTAATTTATATTATATCGCTTTATTGAGGATTTTTTATTGTTTTTTAATTTATGGTTCTGTTTTTAATTGGTATCTTATTGGGAATTAAGTATTTATTTTATTTTTTGATGTAACAAAATTGTGAAGATAATGGTCTTATAGTAAAAACTATAATTTCACATGAAAGTAATATTATTTCCAATAGCGATATTAGCAGGATCATTAGCAATGGCTCAGCAGGCTCAGGCTCCGGCAGCAAAGGATACTGTAAAAGGAAATACAAAAGAAATAGAAGCGGTTACTCTGGTTGCCAGAAAACCGACCGTAGAATCTAAAGTAGACAGAACTGTATTTAATGTAGCTAACAGTGCAATTCTGGCAGGAAATACAACATGGGATGTTCTTAGAATGACTCCTTTGGTAAGCATAGATAATAATGATGATGTAAAAGCCGAAGGGCAGATGGTTACCGTATACATCAATGATAGAAAATCAGTTTTTACAGGGAAGGAATTAAAGGAATATCTTAAGACAATTCCTGCTGATAACCTGATGAAAATTGAAGTAATTACCAGCCCTTCATCGAGATATGAAACCTCCGGTTCCGTTATCAATATTGTCCTGAAAAAAAGGGATGACGAAGGATTGAAAGGAAGTATCTCCCTGAACAACAGACAAAGTACCAAGAATTCACAATACACGAATTTTAACCTGAATTATCACAAGAAAAAGTTTACCCAAACTTTTATAGGAGGCTACAACAATGGAACTTATGTACAGAAAACCCAGACCTGGGATAACCGGTTTGAAGGTAATAAGCTTACGCAGTTCAATCTGGAAAATGTGATGAGAAATGAAAGTCCGTCTCTTTCTTCTACATCAGAGTTTGAAATCAATGATAAGAATAATTTCGGATTTGTGCTGGAGTATTCACAGAATAGAAACTTACTTTCAGCAGAATCTAACGGGGTGACTAAAAAAGACGGAGATCCCGGTGAATCTTTCCTTCAGACACAAAATAACTGGGGATTCAGCCGGAATTTAGGGACCAATGCCTTCTATAAATATTATGATAAAGAAAAGAACAGGATTTTAGATATTAATTTGGGAACCAATTATTCCAGCGATAATAATGATAATTTGATTGACAAACAAATTAATAAGCAGGGGGTAATTACTAATCAGCAGCTGGGAGTTGTCAGTACAAACCAAATGCGTAATTATTATCTGAAAATTGATTATACTCATCCTTTTGGTAAAACAGGGGGAACCATGGAAGTGGGAGGAAAAACCGAATTGAATAATCATGTTATTCCTAACAGACTCTATGGGTTCAGTATTGATAATCCCACACCGGAATATGCCAATCTATCCAGGAATGACAGATTCCATTATGAAGATCATCTGAGCTCTTTATATGCCAATTACAGCAAGACTTTTTTTGAAAAGCTGGAAACAAGAGTCGGAATCCGTTATGAATATATTGATTATAAAGTAACACAGGACGTAGCAGGAACAGAGAGAAAAGATTCTTATGGTACTTTTCTTCCCAATCTATTGCTGAAATATAGTTTTTCAGAGAAATTTGATTTGAGCCTTACTTATAACCGAACCATTTGGAGACCGTGGTATTCTGAGTTTAATCCTTTTGTGATGCCGGAAATTAATGGAACGTATTCCAGAGGAAACCTTTATCTGAATCCCAATCCGAATGACAGGCTTTATCTGAAATTCGGAATTCTGAAAAAGTATTTTATTTCTGCAAGATATATGCATACCAATCAGGATTACTGGACGACTTATGTAACGGAAAACGGAAGAACAGTTTCGTTACCGGGGAACTTTGATGGGAAAGTTGAAAAATATTACCTTTTTGCCAATACCAATCAGAACTTCCTGAAAAATAAGCTGAATGTAAATGCCGGATTTGGATGGTACTACATTAATAATAAAGATTTTAATGAAAAAAATAAGTTAGGAGCCAAAGATTATATCAGCTATTGGGGAGCTTCTGCGAATGTTTCTTATACCAATCTATTCAATAAAAACATTAACCTGAGTGCTTGGGTAGAGCTTGCCAATCAGAATAACGGGAACTCATATGCTAATAATACCAATGTATTCCACAATATTTCAGTCACCAAAATTTTCCCGAAAACCCAAATGGAACTGAGTATGCAGCTGATGAATATTTTTAAAAGACCTTATGGGGATAATACCACTTACAGCCCGGACGGAACTTTCAGAGAGTATTCAAAATGGGACTGGTATGGGGTTTCTCTTACGTTTGTAAAGCGTTTTGGAAATCAGAAAGTAAAAGAAAATACAAAAACCGACGTGGAGAAAAATGGTGGCGGCGGAAAATAATTCAAGATTTGTTAGATAAAATGAAAGCAGGTTCCCATTCGGAATCTGCTTTTTATTTTAGGCTGGAAGTAGGAAGAGTGAAGAAGTGAAAGATACCTTGAGGTTTGTTAAAAAAATCTGCAAAATCTCCTAAATCTGCATGAGCCAAATTAAATTTTAACGCAAGGGTTTTATCTGAAGTCCTTACTATTCTAAGGAAGCAAAGCTTTGAACCAATTGCATTGACTCTTTCTAGGTGTATGTATTACTATAAAGCTTCGTAAGCAATAGAGTTGCTTTCTTTGCTTCCTTAAAAGTGTTACCATTTCTTTTTTTAATCTTTGTGTTAAAAAATATCTCTCGCAGATTTTGCTGATTAAGCAGATCTAAAAAATATTGAGTATTAAACAAAAAACAGATCCCAATCCGGAATCTGTTTGCATTCTATCAAATAATTATTAAATAGAGTTTATACTCTTAACTCTCAGTTTTTATTTAAGGGTAAACTTCACTTTAGTTTTAATAGCATCAGAAGAATTTCCAATCAATGCTTCAAAGTCTCCCGGTTCTGCAACCCAGTCGTGTTTTCCGGCATCGAAATAACTTAAAGCCGTTTTATCAATGGTGAAATTCACCTCCTTCTGTTCTCCTGGATTCAGATACACTTTTTCAAACCCTTTCAGTTCTTTTGCAGGACGCGGAACAGATGATTTTAAATCACTGATGTAAAGCTGGGCAACTTCGGCACCTGCTTTTTTACCTGTATTTTTAACCGTTACGGTAAAGGTAATTTTACCATCCTGTGAAATCGTGGTCTGGTCTGCTTTTGCTTTTCCAAATTCAAAAGTCGTATAACTTAATCCATGTCCGAAACTGAACAGAGGTTTTATATTTTTAGTATCATGCCAGCGGTAGCCTACAAAAACACCTTCGTTGTAAGTAATGTTGATAGGATTTTTCTGATCTTTACCTTTTCCAGCAGCCAATTCATCTTTTTGTCCGGGATATTCTCCAAGCTGATGAGCTGAATTGTCTTCAAGCTTTACAGGGAATGTAAACGGAAGCTTTCCTGATGGATTTGCATCACCTGCCAGAATAGAAGCAATAGAATTTCCAGCTTCAGAACCCAGATACCACGATTGTAAAACAGTTGGTACTTCTTTGATCCAAGGCATAGCTACAGCATTTCCGGAAACCAGAACAACAGCAAGATTTTTATTTGCTTTTGCAAGGGCAATGATTACATGATCCTGATTATAAGGAAGTCCGTAGCTCTTTCTGTCATTTCCTTCACTGTCCTGAAAGTCTGCCTTATTCAGTCCGCCAACAAAAATGACGTAATCAGATTTTTTGGCCAATTCTACCGCTTCGTTCAGTAATTCAGCTTCAGAGCGGGTATCTTTTAAATCCTGTCCGGATTTTACCCCATTATATTCACCTCCGATATCTCCTACATAACCTCTTGCGTACTGTACATCTGCCTGCTTTCCAAATCTGGACTTGATTCCGTCTAATGGAAGAGCTTCATATTTAACTTTTAAAGATGAAGAACCTCCACCAACAGTCATTATTTTAATGGCATTCTCTCCAACAACTGCTATTTTTTTAGCTTTATTAAGGTCAATAGGAAGCACATTTCCCTGGTTCTTTAGTAAAACGATTCCTTCTTCACCAATTTCTTTTGCCACCGCTTTATGCTCTTCTGAAGCAATATTTCCGAAAGGCTTGTTGCGGTTCATCGTAGTTTTATAAGCAAGACGAAGTAATCTTGTTACTTTATCATCAAGTTCTTTGGTTCCTACTTTTCCTGCTTTAATCAGATCCAGATAAGGTTTTGCCAGGTAATAATTGTCATAGGCATTTTTAGTTCCGGCAGAAAGTCCGTTGGTCCATGATCCGAATTCAAGGTCAAGACCATTGTGGATGGCCTGTTCTGTATTGTTTACAGCACCCCAGTCGGATACTACAACCCCTTTATAGTTCCATTCCTTTTTTAAAATATCATTTAATAAATATTGATTCTGGCTGGCATACTGACCTTTGTACATATCATAAGCACCCATGATCGTCCATGAATCACCCTCTGTTACTGCTGCCTTGAAAGGTGGGAGATAGATTTCATAAAGCGCTCTGTCGTCTACATTCACATTGCTGGTGTGACGGAACATTTCCTGGTTGTTGAGTGCAAAATGTTTCACAGAAGTTGCCACACCATTAGATTGGACTCCTTTAATATAAGGAACTACCATTTTTGAGGTCAGATAAGGATCTTCACCCATATATTCAAAATTTCTTCCGTTCAGCGGAGTTCTGTAAATATTCACTCCAGGTCCAAGAAGGATATCTTTTTTTCTGTAGCGGGCTTCTTCACCCAATGCTTTACCGTAGTTCCATGACATTTTTTTATTCCAGGTAGCGGATAAGGCCGTCAGGGCAGGGTAGGCGATAATAGAATCATTGGTCCAGCCAGCCTGATCCCATTCGTCCCACATTACTTCCGGACGTACCCCATGAGGACCATCCGTTGTCCAGAATTCAGGAATTCCCAATCTTGGAACACCTGGTGAACTGAATTTGGACTGTGCATGAAGCATTGCCACTTTCTCTTCCAGTGTCATTCTTGATAATGCATCCTGAATACGCTGTTCTACAGGTTTGGATTCATCTAAATAAACGGGTATGGTAGTATTGGTCTGAGCCATATAAGAAGCAGAAATAAAGGTGAATAAACTTATAATGACGGTTTTCTTTAACATGATGCCTTTCTATTTGATTAAAAGCAAAAATAGAGAAAATTTTTTATTATCTCAAATTGAGAAAATAAATTTTAATGAATAAAAAACTGCCCACATATTTGCAGACAGCTCATTATTAAATATTGTATTTATAATAGCGAAAAAAATAAATAGAATTTGATAGGTGGAAAAAGTAAAAGACAAACGAAACTACTCATCTATACTTTCCATTCAATACCTCGAATCCTACAATGCTTCTAATATAATGTCTGGATTCCTACGGAATGGACAAGGTTGACGTATAGGTAAAGCGCGTAGTTTGTCCAGGAATCTAAGCTCTTACAATCTCAAACCTTCTTACTCTCAAACTCTCACACAAAACCGCGAATCCCGAATCCCAAAACCCGGATCTCGAACCTCGCATTTCAAACTCGTGCACTCTCAAACCCTCAAACTCATTAATCCCATCCTTTCACAGCTCCGCCTTTGAAAATTTCTTTGGCTTTCTTTTCCACTTCCGGAGACTGGTAGGCTTTTACAAAGTTTTTTACTTTCTGGCTGTTTTTATTATCCTGTCTGGCCACCACCAGATTCACATATGGAGAGTCTTTATCTTCAATTAGGATACCCTGTTTTTCCGAGTCTAATCCTGCCTGGGCTGCAAAATTGTTATTGATAATTCCTACAACAACGTCTCTGTCATCTAAAACCCTTGGGATCTGTGCTCCTTCAATCTCCATGATTTTAAGTTGTTTGGGATTTTCAGTAATATCTGTTACTTTTGGTAGAAGTCCTACACCTGCTTTTAATTTCAGCAGACCGCTTTTCTGCAGAAGAAGCAGAGAACGTCCTCCATTGGTTGGGTCATTGGGAATAACAACAGTGTTACCTTCCTGCAGCTGACTGATATTTTTAATCTTTTTTGAATAGGCAATAATAGGATAGACAAATGTATTTCCTACAGGTACGAGGTTGTAACCTCTCTGCTTGGACTGTTCTGTTAAATAAGGAAGATGTTGAAAGGCATTGGCATCAATATCTCCGTTAGTCAGAGCTTCATTGGGAACTACATAATCATTAAAAGGGATAAGCTCCACTTCCAGATTGTATTTATCCTTAGCTACTTTTTTGGCAACCTCAGCAATTTCCTGTTCCGGGCCATAAGTAATCCCGACACGGATAAAGTTCGGGTCATCTTTTCTTCCCGAACAGGCACTGAACAACAATATTCCAGCAGCTAATAAACCAAAAATCTTTATTTTTTTCATTCTATTTTTTTATTTAAATACCATGGAAGCGAAAGAGCAAAAAGTTTTTATCTTTTCCATGCCCCGAAACTCGTACCCCGAGTCTCAAACACCACTCTCAAACCCTCTCACCCAAAAACTACCTGTGATCAAATCTTTTTGACAATCGGTCTCCCGCGAATTGTATGATAAACACCAGCAGAACAAGAAGTATCAATACTGTATTCATAATGACGATATCATATCCGATATATCCGTATTGGTAACCCACCTGTCCAAGTCCGCCAGCTCCAACAGCACCACCCATTGCAGAGTAACCTACAAGTGTAATCAAAGTGATAGTAGCGTTGTTAATTAATGAAGGAAGTGCCTCAGGAAGCAATACTTTTCTAATGATCTGTAAAGGAGATGCTCCCAGTGCTCTTGCGGTTTCTATAAGACCATGAGGAACTTCAATAAGGCTGTTCTCAACAAGTCTTGCAATAAACGGAGCTGCACCCACACTTAGCGGAACCAAAGCGGCATTTACTCCAATAGAAGTTCCTGCCAGAATTCTGGTAAAAGGAATCATCCATACGATCAGAATAATAAAAGGGATGGCACGGAAAATATTAACCAGAATAGACAATCCTCTATGGTAGACTGCATTTTCCAGCAGTTGTCCTTTTCTGGTTAAAAACAACATGATTCCTACCGGAAGACCAAGTACAAATCCAAAAAATCCGGATAAAAATGTCATATAAACCGTTTCCCAGGTTCCTTTTGCCAAAAGGGCAATTACCGTATCACTAAGCATATCCTTTTACTGTATTTTGAATTTTGTTTTGGTTGAAATAATAAATCACCTGTTGGTTTTCTTCTGCTTCACCCTGAAGCTGAAGCAGAAGTTTTCCGAAATTGGAATCTCCAAAATACTCTACGTCTGCCTTTAAAAGTTTATAAGGGATTTTATATTGGTTATATAGTGTTGAAAGAATTTGTTCCACACTGATGTTTTCGTTAAGTTCTATTTCGACCAGCGGAAATAAACCGTCTTTGGGTTCTTTCTGCAGTCTGCTAATGAATTCCTGTGGCAGGGTCATGATATCTGAATTTATAAACTGGCGGATGATCGGGTTCTCTTTATCCGAAATAATCTCGCTTACAGTTCCTTTTGTTAATAATTTTCCTTGGTCTATCACTGCAACGTGGTTGCAGACCGCTTTGATAACTTCCATTTCATGGGTAATTAAAAGGATGGTAATTCCCAGTCTCTGATTGATATCTCTTAAAAGCTGCAAGATAGATTGTGTTGTAGCCGGATCCAGTGCGCTGGTTGCTTCATCACAAAGCAGAAGGTGGGGATCATTGGCTAAAGCTCTGGCAATGGCAACTCTTTGTTTCTGTCCACCGGAAAGACTTCTGGGATAATCATTGGCTTTATCTTCAAGTCCCACAATCTTCAATAATTCGTTGACTTTTTTGTTGATCTCATCCTTACTGCTATGATCCAGTTCTAAAGGAAGAGCTACATTATCAAAAACAGTTCTGGAAGAAAGAAGATTGAAATGCTGGAAGATCATTCCTATTTTTTTGCGTTCCTCAGCCAATTGTTTAGCATTAAGCTGCGTAAAATCTTTTCCATTAATAATAATCTGCCCTTCATCTGGTCTTTCCAGTAAATTTACTGTACGGATCAGGGTACTTTTTCCAGCACCCGAAAAACCGATAATTCCAACAATATCTCCCTTCTCTATATTTAAACTCACCTTATCCAATGCCTTAAAGGACTGTTTTTTCTGGTGAAATGTTTTCGATATGTTTCTGATCTCTATCATTCTGATTTTGTATTCTGTTTAAATAGGCTGATATGGCTTGCCTGCTCTGTTAAAAAATCTTCTTACTCTTCTGATTTTTACTTTTGACCGTTTTGAAAGTCTGAAATACTTGGTGACATTCGTTAGAAGTACTCCCAGCAATATGATAAATAAACCATACAGCTGACCTCCATTGATGCTTTGGCTGGCAACAATCCAACCTGCAATCACTGTTACAATAGGATTGATATAGGTGTGTGTGCTTACCAAGGCAGCGGGTTTAACGGACAGAAGCCAAATGTACGACAAATAAGCGACTATCGATCCAAAGAAGATCAAAAATAGGACTCCAAACCATGCCGATAACGGGACTGCAGAAACTGAAAAACCAGTCCATTCTTTTCTTATAAAAGAGATTAAAAAAGAAGCTAATCCCGCTACTATAAGCTGTTGAGCAATATTCATAAAGGTAGATTGAGAAGCCGGATTTTTCTTTGAATATAAAGAACCCAGTACCCATGCGATGGAACTTAGACCCAAAACTACAAATGCAGTAATACGTAGATTTTCATTAGCAATTGCATGAGCTGCATTTGAATTTACACTGCCTTTTAAAAACATAATTAATCCTGCAAATCCAATGGCCAATCCTATCGGAATAAATTTATCTGAGAAATAATATTTCCAGTTTTTTCTGTCGATTGCAATAAACCAGAACGGGCCGGTTGCAATAGATATTGCCGCTTCAGAAGCTGTTACATATTGCTCTCCCCAGGCTACAAGTCCTGTTCCTCCGGTAAGAATAAGAATACCGGTAATTGCATTTTTCTTCCAGTTGATCAGAGAATTTGCTTTTTCTCCCTTAGAAAGAAGATATCCTATCATCAGAATACCGGCAACCAGAAATCTTAACCCTGAAAGAATGAACGGCGGAAAACCTTTTAAGCCAAATGAAATAGCTAAAAACGTAATTCCCCATATCACATAGATGTTTGTAAAAGCCAATGGAATCAACCATTTGTTTTTAGAATTACTCATTTTTATTTTTTTAATGTTGTTGTGTTCAATGAAAAAGGCTCTACCACGTGGTAAAGCCTCTGAAAATATATCTATATAAAAGTAAGGTCAACCACAGTATTCTTGATGTATAGGCATACAGATATCCTTCATCATATTTTTGATGGTATGTTTCTTAATTGAATTATTTTTGAATTCTGCCTTCATTTTGTTTTATTTCCTGAATACGGTTGCAAATATATAATATAATTTTTATTAGTCCACTAAAAAAGTAGACATTTTGAATATTAATTTATTATTAATGATTTAATATGTTTAAAATCAGTGTGTTTTGTATTTTTGTTTTTAAATAGATTTTTAAAAAATTATAACAGTTTATGCTTTTAAATTCAAATGATACTGAAATTACATCTTAATTGGTGTTGTGGAAAAGATAAAATATGCTGATATTTTTAGGAATTATGTAAAGGTGGTTTTATGTTCTTATTTAATATTTAAAAGGTATGCTAAACAATGTTGGCTAAAATGAAGGAGTTACATTTATTAAACTAGTTAAATGTGCAGCATTTCTGTTCACTGTAATTTAGCATCAAAATTAAAAGACATGGACAATAGAATATTAGGTCTGCATCATATTACTGCCATTGCAGACAATGCCAAAAGAAATTTAGATTTTTATACACAGGTTTTAGGAGTAAGACTGGTTAAAAAAACGGTAAATTTTGACGATCCGGGAACGTATCATTTCTATTTTGGGAATGAAAACGGAACGCCGGGAACGATCCTTACTTTCTTTCCATGGGAAGGAATTGGTAAAGGTAACAATGGAAGCGGAATGGCTACCCATATCGGATATTCAGTACAGAAAGGAAGCCTTGAATTCTGGAAAAACCGTTTGCAAAGCTTTAATGTAAGCGTGGAAGAAGGAGAAGTATTTGGAGAAAAAATGATCTCTTTTAAAGATCCTGACGGTCTTCAGTTGCAGTTTATAGAACCATCAGGTGATGATAACAGAAAAGTATGGACAACTGATGATATTAAAGATGAAAATGCATTGAAAGGATTCCACAATGTCACTTTAACCTTAAAAAAAGCAGATCCTACAATCAAAGTTCTGACTGATGTTTTAGGATACAATCTGCAAAAACAGGAAGGAGAAAGATACAGATTCGCTACTGATGCAATTGACACGGCTAACCTTATAGATATTATTGAAAATGATACAATTCCTGCCGGAAGAAATGCTGCCGGAACCAATCATCATATTGCATTCAGAGTAAAAAATGATGAGATTCTGATGGAATATCGTGAGAAAGCATTATCCGCAGGACTGAGCATCACTCCGAAGATCAACAGAGACTATTTTTATTCATTGTATTTCCGTGAACCGGGTGGAGTTTTGTTTGAAATTGCAACTGACAATCCGGGATTTACTGTAGATGAACCTTTGAATGAGTTGGGAACAAATCTGAAGCTTCCTGCACAGTATGAAGGAATGCGTGAGAAAATAGAAGGAGTGCTTCCGAACTTATCATAGATCATCGGCCAGCTCTCATAAAGATGCTAATTTTGAATAAAGATTTAAAAACAAAAAAATGGAAAGAACAGAAATAGTTTTAGAAGGAAGGAAAGGTGAAATTCAGCTTTTCTCAGACGATCACAAGGCCGGTAAAATGGACATTTCAGTCATTGGAAAAAAATTAACAGTTTACCATACCGAAGTAAATCCGGAATATGAAGGAAAAGGTTTTGCTAAAATATTACTGGAAAGACTGGTTTCCTATGCAAGAGAAAATGATTTAAAGATTCTGCCGCTGTGTCCGTATGTTCACGCACAGTTCAAACGTCATCCGGAAGAATACAATGATGTTTGGTTGAAGGAGGTGCTATAGATAGTTGAGGGTCGGGTTTCGGGATGCGGGTTTTCGAGATTCGAGTTTGAGAGTCGGAGGGTAAGATGGTTTGAGAGTCCCGAGCTAAAAACAGAGGTGAAAGACAAAAGATGAATAAAGCTACTCTTGAACGTATCAACTCAAATCCCGAACCCCTAACCTCCGAAATCTCGCCTCCTATCACAATAACCAATTAACAATTTTATCACAATGAAACTTATCACAGGACTGCATCACGTTACGGCAATTACCGGCAATGCACAGGAAAATATAGACTTTTATACCGGAGTTTTAGGACTTCGATTGGTCAAAAAAACGGTTAATTTTGATTACTCAGATGTTTATCATTTTTATTTCGGAGACGAATATGGTACACCGGGAACGATCATGACTACTTTTCCGTATGGTAAAGATCTTATCAATGGCAGACATGGTAAAGGAATGCTCAATACAACGGCATTTTCAGTTTCTATAGAGGGCCTGGATTATTGGATGAACCGTCTGGAACAGTTCAATATCCCTTTTAAGCAGCCACAGCAAAGGTTCTCTGATGAAGTTTTTATTTATCTTGAAGATTTTGATGGGCTGGGATTGGAATTGGTTTTTAATGATCAAGATGAAAGAAAAGGATACTACAATGGTTATATTCCTAAAGATTATGCCATAAAAGGAATCCATCATGTAGAAATCTGGCAGGATGCTTATGAAAGAACGGCAGCTCTTCTTACAACCCAGATGGATCATAAGGTGATTAAGGAAACGCCTGACCGACTGAGATTGGGAACAGACAATATGCCCGGGAAATATGTAGATCTTTTATCTACTCCCAATGCACTGAAAGGATTGGCAGGAAGAGGTACCGTGCACCATGTGGCCTTTGCAACTCCGGATGCAGAATCTCAGCTTGAAATGGTAAAGCGGTTAAATGTATATGGATTGGAACATACTGAAGTGAAGGATAGAAAATATTTTACTTCAGTCTATTTTAAAGAGCCGGGTGGAGTTTTGTTTGAAATTGCAACTTCCGGTCCCGGGTTCGATGTGGATGAAGAAGCCGCATTTTTAGGGGAAGATCTGCAATTGCCACCGCAGTTTGAAAAAAGAAGAGAACGTTTGGAAGAAGTTCTTCCGGCAATTAATTATCCAACAGAAAAATTCAGATAAAAATAATGAGTCATATTTTAAATATAAAAACAGCAGGAATTCCATTACATCAGGCAGAAAAAGCTTTGATCATGATTCACGGACGCGGAGGAAGCGCTCAGGATATTCTGAGTTTATCCCAGCACCTGAATGTAAAAGATTATGCATTATTAGCCCCACAGGCTTTAAACCACACCTGGTATCCTTTTTCATTTATAGCTCCGGTAGAACAAAACGAACCTTGGTTATCATCTGCCCTTGAAATGGTAGAAGAAACAGTAAAAGCCGCTGTAAAAGCTGGAATTAAACCTGAAAATATATACTTTTTCGGATTTTCTCAAGGTGCTTGTCTTACTCTGGAGTTTTTGGCCCGTAATGCTCAGAAGTTTGGTGGAGCGGCGGCCATTATTGGCGGTGTGATAGGAGATAAGATCAATCGTGAAAATTATAAAGGTGATTTTGCCGGAACTCCGGTTTTTCTGGGAACCAGCAACCCTGATTTTCATGTTCCTATAGAAAGAGTATATGCTACAGCCAATATTTTAAGAGAAATGAATGCTGATGTAACAGAAAAAGTATATGCCAATTTTGGACACTCTATTAATGAGGAAGAAATTGAATTGGCCAACTCTATACTATTTAAGTAAGTGTTTTTAAGATGGAAGTGTGCAGTTTTTGCCATACTTCAGATATTTAAGTGAAGTTGAGATTCCTTCGGAATGACAAAGTATGCGCATTATCTATCCGTTCACATTGTCATTCCGAAGGAATCTAACCAAATGTATAAATTAGCATTCAATAGAGGTGGGTTCTAGCCTGCCAAACAAAAAACAAAAAATCATTGGTTTTAGCCAAAACTTACATAACCCCGAATCTGAAATCTAACTTCTAACCTCTAATTTCTAACTTCTAAAAACATGCACGAACAACTCCTTTTAATCCTGGGACTTTTATTACTCGTCATGCTGCTGGTAATGCTGGCACAGCGGATCAAAATTGCCTATCCTATCTTTCTGGTTCTCGCCGGATTGGGCATCAGCTTTATTCCGGGAGTACCTGTTCTAAAACTGGATCCGGAAATTATATTTCTGATTTTCTTACCCCCTCTTTTGTACGAAGCGGCCTGGTACACCTCATGGAATGATTTCTGGAAATGGAAACGTCCCATCAGTCTCTTGGCTTTTGGCTTGGTGTTTTTGACATCTCTGGTAGTGGCTTATACTTCACAAATGCTGATTCCGGGATTTACACTGGCATTAGGGTTTTTATTGGGAGGAATTGTTTCACCACCGGATGCTATTGCTGCCACCACAGTCTTAAAAGGATTAAAAGTCCCCAAACGTACTATTGCCATTCTGGAAGGAGAAAGTTTGATTAATGATGCCTCTTCACTGATTGTTTTCAGATTTGCGCTGGCAGCCGTAATGACAGGAGCTTTCTCAATGCATGAAGCAACGGGGCAGTTTTTTCTGGTAGCAGGAATGGGTGTGGTCATAGGAATTGCAGGGGCTCATGTTTTTTATGCCATTCACCGTTTTTTACCCACCACACCTGCAATTGATGCTGCCATTACAGTGATTACGCCTTATATTCTGTTTCTTTCTGCAGAACATTTTCATTTTTCGGGAGTAATGGCTGTGGTGAGCGGAGGGTTGTTTATGTCTTTCCGTGCTCATGAAATTTTTAAAACAGGAACTACAAGAATCAATATGACAGGAGTTTGGAATACTCTGATTTTTGTGATGAATGCTTTAGTCTTTGTATTAATAGGTCTGGAACTTCCGGATATCATCAATGGATTGGGTGAAATTTCATTAATGGAAGGAATCAAATATGGTTTAATTATAAGTTTGATCGTAATTGTAGTACGTCTGTTATGGATTTATCCTGTGGCTCATATTCCAAGGTGGCTGAGTGAAAAAGCCCGCCGCGATCCAAGTCCGGGATGGAAAAATCCATTAATTATAGGATGGGCAGGAATGAGAGGAGTTGTTTCTTTGGCTACAGCCCTGTCTATTCCGGTAATGATGAATACCCAGTCCGAATTTCCGATGAGAAACCTGATCATTTTTATCACATTTGTCGTTATTTTTGTTACATTGGTATTTCAGGGATTGACACTGCCTTTGGTGATCAGATTGACAAAAATCGAAGAAATCGATCCTATTCTTCCTTCTCATGAACAGCAGGCGGGAATTCAAATGAGACTGGATAAACTTGCAGTCCAAAAACTTGATAAAGAGTATAATGAATTGGTGAACAGCAATAGCCTGCTTGAAAATTTTAAAAAAGCTTTGGAAACCGATATCAAACTTCACCAGAACCATTTAAGCTCTTTGGAAATGTGTACCAACAGACGAAATGATATGGCAGAATATCATAACGTGATGCTGGATATATTTGCCCTGCAAAGAAAAGAACTGTTTCAAATGAAACGTGAAAAACGCTTCAGCGAAGACGAGATAAGAAAAGCCGAATCACAACTGGATCTGAATGAACTGAAAATTACAGGGAATAAGCACTTGTAGGAGGGATGCGAAGTTCGGGATACGAGTTTGAGGGTCGGAGGGTTTGAGAGTATCATAGTTATTTCATCTGGCTTTTATCCTTTACTCCAACAACATAAACATTGAACATTAAACCTTGAACCTTGAATTTTAAACATTAAACCTTGAACAAAATGAAAATATTACATTTTTTAGTCATGGGAAAGAACCAGGAAATTCTGGCTACTTTGAAAAGAATTATAGAAAATAATGAAGGCTGGACAGCAGAAATACAAAGTGATGAAAATTTCTGCTATGAATACATAAAAAATAATATAGTAGACATAGTCCTTTTAAGCTCCGGTTTAGAAGATGATTTTGAGAAAGATATAAAAATATTTTGCGCCGGGCTGGATAAAGATGTTAAAGTAATCGACCATTATGGAGGAGGAAGCGGACTTTTAAAGAATGAAGTTTACAGTCTTTTTCCTAATTTGCAGGGGTAAAATAAATTTATGTTTCAAAATATCATCAAAAATATCTCTCGATTTGTCACCTTAACTCCTGAAGAGGAAAAAATCTATGAGAACTTGTTAAAGCTTCAGAGTTTTCCAAAGAAAACACATCTTTTGCGCGAAGGAGAGATTTGTCAATTCGAGGGTTTTATAAAGAAGGGTTGTGTTCGGACTTATTATCTTGATGAAAATGGCTTTGAAGTGACACTTCTGTTTGCCGTTGAAGATTGGTGGATAACTGATATTGATTCGTTCAATAACAAAACACCCTCTAAGATTTTTATTGAAACTTTGGAAGATACAGAAATTTATATGCTGACCCCGGAAACGAAGGAGGTATTATTGCAGAAAGTTCCTAAGTTTGAAAGAGCTTTCCGAATGATGATGCAGAGGTATGTGGTGACGCTTCAAAACCGCTTGGTTAATACTATTTCTCAGCCTGCAACGGAACGTTACCTGGAATTTATAAGAGTTTATCCAACAATTCCGCAACGTGTGGCGCAGTATTATATAGCATCATATCTTGGTGTTTCAAAAGAATTTGTAAGTACCATCAGAAAGCGACTTGCTTCAAAAGAGAAATAAATCTTTGAGAATTTTTTACCTGCGGGTCGTGCATACAGACACGGATGATTATGAGAGTTTTTACTCATGATAATTTTACATATAAGACCAACCGTCAAAAATTCATTGAATTCTCGCCACCCTTCCAATGGAGGGGAATCATTACGTCTTCAGTTGAGATTTTGGATCAGAATTGGAATTTTTGTTGATACTTTTCTTATTTGAATAATACTGGCTGGATTCCTACGGAATGGCAAACTGTATGGGTAAGCCATTATTGCAATTGTGTCATTCCGTAGGAATCTAAATAAAGCTATTCTTTAAATTATTCTTTCAAATTAAATAGTTCCTAAGAGTAAATAAACACTCTTGCGTTTCCCCAAAAACAACAATCCAATATATTCATACTGCCGGATACTTTTGTATCAGGCATTTTTTTTTGCAAAAAGTGCTTTATTAAACTAGTTAAATTTTTAAGATTTCTATCTGCTCTACCTTTGTCTTATTAATTTAAAAAAATAAAAAAATGTCACAGGAAAACAAGACAGCAGAAGGCTTTGGGATGCCCTGGGAAAATATTTACGGATACGCACAAGCGGTAAAAAAAGGAAATACCGTCTGGATTTCCGGTCAATTAGGTCACAACAAAGATGGTGAACTGGCAGAAGGAATGGAAGCGCAGATGAAACAAACCTACGCGAATATCAAAGAATTGCTATCGAGATATGAGATGACAATGGAAAATGTAGTAGAAGAAGTGATTTATGCAATGGATATGGCAGCTGCATTTGAGGCAAGAAAAAATTTCAAAACAGAATTTTATGATGATCCTAAAACTGTAGCCAGTACAATGGTTGGAGTAAGCGGACTTGCATTGCCAGAGCAGCTTGTGGAAATTAAAATTATTGCAACGATATAAATTTATCAATGAATTTTCCAAAATCATCATTTATTAAACTAGTTAAATGTGCAGGGTTTCCGGTCTCTCTAAATTTGCACTATCAAACAACAACAAATAACAATCTGATATGGACAGAAAAGATTTTTTAAAGAAAGGATTATTGGGAACAGGAATGTTTGTAGCATCTGCTTCCTTAGCCAGTGCTATGAAAAATGACATCGACGAGATTGAGCCATTAGAACCCATCGGATACAATCATCTTCCCAATACAGAATCAAAAATAAAAGAAAACTCTGTCATCCACAGAGCAGATTCAAGAGGGAAAGCAGATCACGGATGGCTGTTGAGCCAGCACACTTTCAGTTTTGCCAATTATTATAATCCTGAAAGAATGCACTTCGGAGTATTGAGAGTCCTGAATGACGATAGAGTGGAGGCGGGAAGAGGTTTTGGAACGCACCCTCATGACAATATGGAAATCATCAGTATTCCTTTGGAAGGTGATCTTGAACACAAAGACAGCATGGGAAATACAGCAGTGATCAGAAGCGGAGATATCCAGGTGATGAGTGCAGGAACCGGAATCATGCACAGCGAATTCAACAAAAACAGTGATAAGCTGGTAAAATTCCTTCAAATCTGGATTTATCCTAAAAAGAGAAATGTTACACCAAGATATGACCAGATTACTTTAGACAAAACAAAAGGCCACAATCAGTTTCAACAGATTCTTTCTCCCAATGCTGATGATGAAGGTGTATGGATCCATCAGGACGCGTGGTTTCACCTGGGAACTTTTGATGAGAATAAAGAAACCCATTATCAGATCCGAAAAAAAGGAAACGGAGTCTATGTTTTTATCCTTAAAGGAAGCGCAGAAATAGGCGGAGAGACGATTGAAGAACGTGATGGATTCGGAGTCTGGGATATTCAGGAGATTAATATCAAAGCTATTAAAGAAGGTACAGAAATCCTTTTAATGGAAGTACCTATGACACTATAAATAAAAAATTCAACAGAAATAACAACACTTAAATTTTAAATTATCATGAAAAAATTAATCCTATCATTTGCAGCTGGTTTATTATCATTAACAGCAACAGCTCAAAACCCTGGGAAATCATTATTAAATCCTACGAATCATGCAGTGGTGCTTGTAGACCACGAAGGTCAAATGGCTTTCGCTACAAAAAGCATCAGCATGGAAGAATTAAGAAATAATGTAGCACTTGTAGCAGGAGGATCAAAAATATTTAATGTTCCTACAGTGGTAACAACGGTAGCTGAAAAATCATTCAGCGGACCTGTTTTCCCGGAAATTTCAGAAGTATATCCTGAGGCAACAAGCGGATATGTGGACAGAACTACTATGAATACTTGGGAAGATGTTAACGCTCACAAAGCCATTACTGGAAAAAATAAAAAGAAATTGGTTTTTGCCGGATTATGGACAAGTGTATGTATCGTAGGGCCTGTATTATCAGCAATTGACGAAGGATATGATGTATATGTGGTAACAGATGCTTCAGGGGATATTTCTAAAGAAGCTCACGATCAGTCAATCGCCCGTATGGTTCAGGCTGGGGCACATCCTATTACTTCTGTTCAGTATGTATTGGAACTGCAGAGAGACTGGGCAAGAAAAGAAACGTACAAACCGGTTAATGACCTGATGAAAAAACATGGTGGGGCTTACGGGATTGGAATTCAGTACGCTCAGGAAATGTTAAAACATTAATAGGGCTGTTTCGGCAGGCTGAAAGCCTGCCGAAACCTTCAAACTTAAATATTGAAATAATGAAACTACTGAATATACTTACACTTACCATGGTTTTTGCTACAGGAATTCTCCATGCTCAGAAAGCAGACATGATCATCACTAATGGGAAGATCACCACAATGGATGATAAAAATCCCGAAGTACAGGCTGTTGCTATAAAAGATCACAAAATCTTACAGGCAGGAACCAATGCTCAAATTTTAAAATTAAAAAACGGCAATACAAAAGTCATTGATGCCAAAGGAAACAGAGTGATTCCGGGATTGTTTGACAGCCACTTGCATGTAATTCGCGGAGGCAGATTTTATAATACAGAACTTCGCTGGGATGGAGTAAAATCGTTGAAAAGAGCTTTAGAAATGTTGAAAGAACAGGCTCAGCGAACTCCCAAAGGACAATGGGTAAGAGTAATCGGAGGCTGGAATGAATATCAGTTTGAAGAAAAACGGCTTCCCACATTGGCTGAAATTAATGAAGCAACAGGAAATGTACCCACTTTCATCATGTATCTCTACGGAAAAGCCTGGTTAAATAAAGCCGGATTAAAAGAACTGAATATCAACGAAGATACTCCAAACCCTGCACAAGGTCTGATCGAAAAAGACAATAACGGAGATCCTACAGGACTACTGGTGGCAGAACCCAATGCATTTATCCTTTATTCAACATTGGCGAAACTGCCGGAGCTGAAAGAAGAAGAAAAAGTAAATTCTACCCTCCAGTATATGACCGAACTGAACAGATTAGGAGTAACCGCTGTAATGGATGCAGGAGGTGGATTCCAGAATTTTCCGGACGACTACGGAACAACAGATCAACTGAATAAACAGGGAAAAATTACTGTTCGTCTTCCTTACTATTTATTTGCTCAAAAGAAAGGTTCCGAACTTGCAGATTACACCAAATGGACAGGAATGGTAGAGATTGATGACCATGGTCACAATGATTTTAATGAAATAGACTATCATGTCAACGGAGGAGGGGAAAACCTGGTATCAGACGGAGCCGATTTTGAAAACTTCCTTTTCCCAAGACCGGAACTTCCAGCTACTATGGAAAAGAATATGAAAGATGTAGTAAGTCTTCTGGTAAAAAATAAATGGCCTTTCAGAATTCATGCAACGTATAATGAAAGCATCACCAGATTTTTAAATGTCATTGAAGAAGTCAATAAAGAGACTCCTTTGAACGGATTAGTCTGGTTTATTGATCATGCCGAAACCGTGACTGAAGACAATATGAAAAGAATTAAAGCATTGGGTGGAGGAATTGCAGTACAGCACAGAATGGCGTATCAGGGTGAAAGTTTCATCCACAGATATGGTAAAAAACCAGCTTTAGCTTCCCCACCGGTGAAAAAAATGCTTGAAATGGGAATTCCTGTCGGACTGGGAACAGACGGAACAAGAGTAGCAAGCTACAATCCATGGGTTGCTTTATACTGGATCACGACAGGAAAAACAATAGGAGGAAACCAGGTAATGGGCAAAGAAAATACACTGGATAGAAAAACAGCATTATCTCTTTCTACTTATGGAGGGTATGAACTCATAAAAGACTATCAGAAAGGAAAAATACAGAAAGGATACTTTGCGGACCTTACCATTTTGGATAAAGATTATTTCACGGTCAATGATGAAGAAATCAAAAACATCACTTCAAAACTTACAATCGTAGACGGAAAAGTAGTGTACGGAGACGAAACCTACAAAACAGCAGCTCCAGCACCGCTTCCAGTAATCCCGGATTGGTCACCGGTAAAATATTACGGAGGGTATCAGACAAAATAATTGGTAAGCAATAAGGACTAATATTTCATTTGTATACAAATATTTCAACTGAAGGAGTAAAAATTCCCCTCCCTTGGAGGGTGGCAAAAATTCAAAGAATTTTTGACGGGGTGGTCTTACACGCAAAACCATCAACAGTATAAAATAACCACAATCATCCGTGTCAATCCGTGCAATCTGCGGTTAAAAAAACAAAAATAAACCTTAAAACTTCATTCCAATCATGAAAAAAATAATCCATATCATCACCAATACCAGTCCGGAAAGAAAATTAACCGATGCTGCACTTTTAGTATTCAGAATCTTACTTTCGGTAGAATTGATCGTAGCCCACGGATTGAAAAAAATAGGAGTAGGTGTTTCAGAAGCAGAGCAGGTGCCCAACCCGCTGCATCTTCCCGAAGCATTCAACAGCCTTTTTGCTGATGCTGCCAATCTGGTATTTCCGGTATTTGTGATCTTTGGCTTTTTCACGAGAATAGCAGTATTACCCATTTTGGCTGTAACACTTACAGGATATTTTATTCTCCATTGGAATGATGCATTACTGGTGAAAGATACTCCTTTTATGTACAGTTTGTGTTACCTTTTTCTAATGTTTATGGGGGCTGGGAAATATTCGGTTGATCATTATTTAACAAAGAAATCATCATGAAAAAACTGATTGCCATTGTACTCTTGCTGCAGATTTTTATTCCGGTTCAGTTATCTGCTCAGTTCAGGCTGATGAGGTTTGATGAAGATTATGCTTCTTATCAAGATTCTGCAAAGACTTTTTATAACTCCATAAAATATATACCGCTTGCAGAAAAAAATAACAATTATCTGTCAGTAGGAGGAGAAGCAAGACTGGAATTTGTAGATTTTAATAATGAAGATTGGGGAAGAATGGATATCGGAAGCAATCCTTTTCTGATCCAAAGATATAACGTACATGCAGATCTGCATCTGGGCTCACGGGTAAGAATTTTCGGGCAGGTGAGAAGTGCCTGGGAAAACGGACGAAAGAATGGTCCGCGACCTATTGACGAGGATCATTTGAATATTCAGAATCTCTTCATTGATGTGGATATCCTGAAAAATGAGAAAGAAAAACTGACGGTGCGTGCAGGAAGACAGGAGCTGGATTATGGAAGCGGAAGACTGATCTCGGTAAGAGAAGGTCCGAATTTAAGACTGTATTTTGATGGATTGAAATTTATGTACAAAAGAGGAAATTTCAGATCTGATGCGTTTATGATGGCAGCCAGTGAAATCAGTCCGGGAGCATTCGATAATACATCTTCAAAATCAGTTAACCTTTGGGGAAGTTACAATACATGGATTATCCCCAGAAGCGGAAACCTGGAGCTGTATTATTTGGGAATTCACAGAAAGGATGTACGTTTTGAGGATGGGCTTTCAGATGAGAACAGACACACTTTTGGCGGGAGGTTCTGGAAATATGGAGGAGGCTTTATTTACAATTTTGAAGCAGCCTATCAGTTCGGTAACTTTAATAAAGGAAATATCAGCGCATGGACAGCTTCTGCAGACATCGGATATATGTTTGAAAATGTAAAAGGAAAACCAACCATCAACCTTAGAAACGATTATATTTCAGGAGACAGTAATAAAGGAGACGGAACATTGGGAACTTTCAATCCTTTGTACCCGAAAGGCGGCTATTTTGGATTTAATCCTCAGATCGGTCCGGTGAATTTAATTGATATTCATCCTTATGCAACCATTGATTTAGGTAAAAAAATAACCGTTCAGGCAGACGTAGTTTTCAATTGGAGATATTCTACCCAGGACGGGATTTACAGACCCAGCGGAACATTGAACCTTCCTTCGTCAAACTCAAAAAAGAGATACATCGGAACAGCTTTCTTAGGAAGTTTTAATTATAAGATCAATACATTTTTAACCTTTAATACCGGAATACAATACTTCAATACCGGAGCCTTTATCAACGATGTAATCGACAACCACAAAGATGGACTCTTTATCAACTCCAGAATTGTATTTAAATTTTAATAGACATAACAACATAAATAAATCCCGTAACAAAAAAAATCTCGTACCTCGTAACTCGCACCTCGAATCCCGTACCCATAACAAAAAATTACCCCACATCAATGCCCCTTTCCATCACAGAAACTACCTTTGAAAAAGAAATAGCCGGAGCGGAGCGACTTGCGCCTTAAAAATTTAAACCTTAAAAAACTTAGCGTCTTTGCGTTATCCAACAAACAACCTTTACAACCCGTATCTCGCATCCCCGAAACTCATAACTCGAAACAAAAATAACCAGCAACCAACAACAAAAACCAACAAAAAAATAAATCTCATGAAAAATACACTAAAACACTCACTGGTAATAGCAGCTTTAGCATTATCTACACTAAGCTTTGCACAAACCACCACCACAGCACCTGCAAAAACAACAGCCATAGGAACCTCTAAAACATGGGGAACCGTAGACGGAATCTCTATGGTAGGATTAGTTCAGGGACCTTCTTCAGCAGAGGCCCAGCTTCAGGTAGCCTGTGTTTTTGAATATACAGAAGGAGACATCTTCAATGCTCAGGCATTACCCGCTAAATTGAATGGATTAGTTCACCTTGATGAAGCTTTGAAAGGAGAGCTGACGAACCTTAGAAAAACAGGACAGTTTCAGGGACATTCTTTGGAAACCATTTTAATTACTCCTCCTGCAGGGTCTATGTCTGCAAAGAAATTATTATTGATCGGTTTGGGTGACCGTAACAAGTTCACACCAGACTTAATGACTTCCGTAGGAGAAGTGGCGGCCCGTGAAGCTATGAGATTGGGTGTTACCAACTTTGCCTTTGCCAGTGACCTGAAAGATGCAGGAATAGATTCTCCAACCGCTTTGGTAGCCGGAAATGTAGTAAGAGGAATCGTTCACGCCAACCGTTCTGAAAATTACCTGAAAGAACACAAACTTTCCACCACAAAAAAATTAGAAAAAGTATATCTTCTGGCTGGTCCTGCCTTCTTTGAAACCGCAGGCGGAGGAATTACCGATGCCATTTCAGAAGCCCAAAAGAAATAATGAACCTGGTTTCATTACATTGTTGATTCGGCCTCCTTTTTTAAGGGGGCTTTTTGTATAAGAAGGATCACGATTATATATCTACTAAGCAATTATTTAAATATAAAATTTTAGCTTAAATCTTTTAATTCTAAGCAGTATTGAATATAGATACCTCAAAAATGTCATTCTGAATGGAATGTAGTGAAGAATCTCATTTAATTATCAATAAGATTCTTCCTTCGTTAGAATGACAGAAGACGATTGATAGACCGTTGGCATGATCTCTTTTTAAATAGGGTAGATTATCCTTTCGCTTCATCAGCGACTTTAATCGCATTTCTTTGCTCCCTCAAATATATAATAGAATCCAATAACCTTTGCGTTTAAATACATTGTAAAACTTCACATCTTTAGAATACAGAACTTAATTTCCTCTCTCTCAGATGTAACCCTTCAACATCCAACTAAATTTGCAATGTCAAAAAAAATCCCGATTTTTGCACTCCTTCTATAAACCCGAGTTCATGAAATTATGTATTGCCGAGAAACCCAGTGTTGCCAGAGATATCGCCAAAGTATTGGGCGCTACCACGCCTAAACAAGGCTATATGGAAGGAAACGGCTATTGCGTAACATGGACGTTCGGACACCTTTGTACCCTGAAAGAACCGCACGACTACGGTCCACAGTTCAAATCCTGGAACCTTTTTTCATTACCAATTATTCCCAGTAGTTTTGGTATTAAGCTGATCCCGAATAAAGGCGTTGAAAATCAGTTTAAAGTGATTGAAAGATTGGTCGAAGAATGTGATGAGGTCATTAACTGTGGGGATGCCGGGCAGGAGGGAGAACTCATTCAGCGTTGGGTATTACAGAAAGCAAAATGCAACAAACCCATCCAGCGTTTATGGATTTCTTCATTGACGGAAGATGCCATTAAAGAAGGTTTTGCGAGCTTAAAACCAGCGGAAGATTATAAAAACCTGTATCTGGCTGGAAATGCTAGAGCCATAGGAGATTGGTTGTTAGGAATCAACGCTACGAGGCTTTTTACCAAGAAATTTGGCGGAAATAAAGCTGTTCTTTCCATTGGAAGAGTGCAAACCCCAACATTGGCCATGCTGGTGCAGCGTCAGAAAGAAATTGATGCCTTTACCACAGAAGAATATTGGGAATTGAAGACCAAATACCGTGACGTTATTTTCAATGCAGCGATTGACCGATTAAAAACACTGGAACGTGCTGAAAAAGGATTGGAATATCTTAAAGTAAATCCATTTGAAATCGTTTCTTTCGAAATTAAAGAAGGAAAAGAGAAAAATCCACGACTTTTCGATTTGACCGGACTTCAGGTAGAAGCCAATAAAAAGTATGGGTATTCAGCAGAAAATACGTTGAATTATATCCAAAGCCTTTATGAAAAGAAACATGTGACTTATCCACGTGTTGATACCACTTATCTATCCGAAAGTTTATATCCGAAAATATCAGGGATTCTTCAAAAAATGTACCCTTATCAGGATCTGATTGCTCCATTACTGGAAGCTCCGATTCCAAAATCAAAAGCTGTTTTCGACGATACAAAAGTAACCGATCACCATGCGATCATTCCTACGGAAATTCCACCTTCTCAAAATCTGAGCAGGGAAGAAAAACTGATTTATGATCTGATAGCAAAACGTTTTATCGCTGTATTCTATCCGGAATGTAAAATTTCCAATACATTGGTAGAAGGAAAAGTAGGAACTATCCCTTTCAAAACCAGTGGAAGACAGGTTCTTGAAGCAGGATGGAGAGCTGTTTACGCCAAAGAACCGAAAGAGGAAACCACAGACAAGGAAAAAGAAAAAGAGGAAGAACAAACCATCCCTGAATTTATTGTAGGAGAAACCGGCCCACACGATCCGATGATTCATCAGGGAAAAACCACTCCTCCAAAGCCTTACACCGAAGCAACGTTGCTGAGAGCCATGGAAACTGCCGGAAAGCAGGTAGAAGATGAAGAACTGCGTGAAATGCTGAAGAACAACGGGATCGGAAGACCATCCACCCGTGCGAATATCATCGAAACCCTTTTCAAGAGAAAATACATTGAGAAAAAAAGGAAAAACCTCATCGCAACCCAAACCGGAATTCAGCTGATAGATACCATCGAGGACGAGCTGTTAAAAAGTCCGGAACTGACCGGGGAATGGGAATCAAAACTTCGTAAAATTGAAAAAGGAGAGTATGAAGCCAATCTTTTCAAAGAAGAACTGATTCAGATGGTTACTGAACTTACCGAGAAAGTAGTGTACGGAAAAGGAAAAGTGATTACCCTTCAGGAAGAGGAAAAAGAAGAAGTGAAGGAGAAGAAAAAAAGAGAACCTGCACAGAAAAAAGAACTTCAGTCCTGGGAAGAAACAAAATGTCCGAAATGTAAAGAACACAATCTGATCAAAGGAAAAACAGCAGTAGGGTGTTCCGATTTCAAAAACTGTGGCTTTAAAATAACTTTTGAAATTTTTGGTAAGAAATTATCAGATAAACAGCTTTTAGATCTCGTTTTAAAAGGAAAAACTTCAAAATTAAAAGGTTTTACCACACATCCGGAAGCTATTACAGAAGGAGTTCTGACGTTAAGTGATGACTTTCAGACACAACTTAGCTAATCAATAGTATCTGATCCAAAATTTGTCAAGTTTTTGTCCATGATTCCGGGAAAACAGATTAAATAGCATCATTGGGTGGAGAATACGGGATTCGAACCCGTGACCTTTTGACTGCCAGTCAAACGTGATAGTTTTTTGACATTATCACATTTTATCGGAGATAAAATCTTTACACCTTAAAAATACACAGTTTAGAAAGACCTTGCGCCTCCGCGTTTTCCAACCCATCTATACAGAGATTCCTACGGAATGACAAACTGTACGGATAAACTAAGCGTAGTATTTGTCATTCCGCAGGAATCTATCCTTACCCTATTTACCAATACTACAACTGAAGACGTAAAAATTCCCCTCTTTTGGAGGGGTGGCAAAAATTCAAAGAATTTTTGACGGGGTGGTTTTACAATTTTTTGAACGCCTTATTATCATGAAATTTCAACATTCTCTCTTTTCTGCTTTATAAACTGAAAAACAGATCCAGCAATAAAAAGCAGGAAAAGGATCAGAAGAGTCTGCCCAATGATCGGATCTTTGATGTCTTTAGCCAAAGGATGACCTATCGGAACTCTTGTGAAAGTTTCATTAATAGTTGGGACAAGGGACAGAAAAAAGCTGAATGACAGCAGGAAGTTCTCAAAATATCTGGCTCTATTGACATCCTTTTTACTTGAAAAAAGGAAATAGGCAACAAAGATCAATACTAGGATGAATAATGAGAATACATGTCCTGCATTGAAACCACCATTTTTTGAGATGCCTAATGCGGTAAGTGAGGTGATGGCAGTAGCATAAAAATAAACTTTTCCTGACGGCTGGGCCAGATTGATTTTACCATATTTGATAAACCCTATGATGGCGCCAACAAGTGCTGCAATGCCAATAATGGTGTGAAAAATTCCTAAACTTGATAGATTCATATTGATTTTATTTTAAATTTATACTCATAAGTCTGAGCTACAGACATACTTCTATTCCCTGAAGCTGACGGTACAAATTTGCGATAGAAACACAGAAATGACTTTGTGATTTAGTTCAAGAATTTGAGATTTTAGTCCAGAAAATATTATTCCTTATTGA
The DNA here is from genome assembly GCF_025949665.1 of Chryseobacterium viscerum. NCBI lineage: Bacteria > Pseudomonadati > Bacteroidota > Flavobacteriia > Flavobacteriales > Weeksellaceae > Chryseobacterium > Chryseobacterium viscerum. The sequence continues at coordinate 1,005,701 of NZ_JAPDFT010000001.1, forward strand.
AATAAGAAATGTCCTTATCATTGTATAAAATGCTTTTCAATTATTTTTCTTTCTGTTGATGACGGTAATTGGAAGGAGTGACAAGATATTTGTCGCTGAAATTTTTTGTGAAAGTAGCCAGATCATTAAATCCGCAGTCCAATGCGATATCAGTAATGCGTTCATCGGATATTAAAAGTAATTCGGCAGCTTTTTCCAGCTTTTTGTTTCTTATATAGTTGGCAGGAGTATCATTATAGAGTTTTGCGAATTCTCTTTTGAAGGATGATATACTCAGATTACATTGTTCCGCAAGCTGTTCAATGGTGAGTTGTGAAAATAAGCTGGCTTCAATGATTTGCTTAAAAGAATAAGTTGTTGGAGAGAAAAGTTGAGACAAAATCAATTGAATGGTATTTGCATTCTGTGATTGGGCGAGCAGCAACATAATCTCTTTCAGTTTAAGTATTAATATATCTTCATTAATGAGTGAAGGATTTTCAAAGTAAAAAAGCAATCCTTCTACATATTTTTGAATTAGAAAATCATTATTTATTTTCTCACTGGACGGAGTTGAAGTATTATTGGCAGGTCTTTGCAGTAATAAAGGCAATTCTCTGTCATAGATTCTTTTCAAAATATCCGGGTAGAAAGTAACGATTACGACCTGACAATTATCCTCTGAATTTGAATTTTGAATATGCTTTCCAGAACTGATACAGTTCAGAAACAGGGAATAATGGGTAGGAACATCAAATTCCTGCTCATCTGTTTTATATTGAAATTCTCCTTTAATCACATACAGAAAACAGGCTTGCTCCGAAACCGGAAAATCATATCTGAATGGGCCCGTCATATCAATTTTCTGTATCAGAGTCTTTCCAAACAATTCGTATTTTTTATAATCATTCAGCATAATGGATGAAGTTCGTTTTGAATTGAATCATGTGAAAGTTAAAAAAAATTCTTGTAAAATGTAGCCTATCCGTACACCTTGTCATTCTGAAGGAATCCAGTCTTGTACTTTTATAATCTTTGTCCTACTACAAATACTACAACTGAAGGCGTGAAAATTTCCCTCTTCCGGAGGGGGGACGAAAATTCAAAGAGTTTTTGACGGGGTGGTTTACCGGAACAATTTCTCATGCCAGCCACTAACATCATTTTTAATCTCCTCATGATGCTTGCACAAAATCGCAGCCAGTTCCAGCTCTGATCTTTCAGATTTATAAGGATTCACAGTAAGAAACCCAAAGAAATTTCCATCCTGATCTACAATTGCCGGAGGATAAGCTCCATACTCATTCCATGGAGAGTAGGTGCTGTAGGGACTTCCGTAATTTCCATAGGCATTCCAGATAGATTTTGAACTGAAGGCATTTCCATAATCGCTAAACTTGTTCCATATCGAATTCTTATCAAACTTATCACAGTTTAAGCATCCCAGATATTGGTCCTGATCTGCGCCGCCATACAAATGCAGAGTCTGCGCCTGGAAACTGGAGCCTGCCACTAAACCTAAAAATTGGAAAAACCTTTTTAAACCCATAGTAAAGCTTTTCTGCAAAGCTAATCTTTTGAACTGAAAAATTTTGATTATTGCTGAACAAACCACATATCAGCAAACCTATAAGGTTTAAATATTCATGTAGAAATTAAACAGCAGCATAAGTTTATATCAGTTCCTTCAAAGCTTCTTGCCACTGGAAAATTTTTAATCTTTAAATTCTTTAATCTTTAAATCAATTTCTACCTTTACATACAAATTCAAAAAGTAATGACTCCAGAAAAAAGAAAACTCATCACAGACAGCTTCAACCGTTCGGAAACTTTACAGTTCTATAAAGCAGAACTGCTGGAAGTAGAAACCGATTTTATATCCATGAAGATTCCTAAAATGGAAATGATGACCAGGAAAGCCGGAATGTTTAATGGGGCTATGATTGCTTCTTTGGTAGATGTTTCTTCAGGTTATGCAGCGGTGAGCCATTACGCAGAAGACTGTTATGTGGTAACTGTTGAATTGAAAGTGAATTACCTTCGTCCTGCCATGGGTGATGCTTTGGTTTCAAAATCCTATGTCATCAAAGGCGGAGGGAAAATCATTGTGGTGAGAACAGAAATCTATGTTCAGACTGAAGGATCAGACTCAGAAAGCCATGTGGCGACTTCATTGGTCACAATGATGAAAATAAAATAAAACATTAAAGAAAAAAAGACAAGATATTCCTTAAATAAAGGGTTTCAAAGGATTCTTTTTTCCGGAATGGAATGGCTTTTGCTCCATACACCCCATAAACATTAAAAAATAACTCAATGAACTTAATTATCCGATTATTTGTAACAGCAATTGTAGCTTATCTTTTAACTAAAATCTTACCGGGAGTACATTTTGAAGGATTTTCTTCAGCCATTATCTTTGCTATTGTGCTAGGGGTTCTTAACATATTTGTAAAGCCTATTTTAAGCCTGTTCGGTCTGCCGTTGACCATTCTTACATTAGGATTCTTTGCTTTGGTAATCAATGCCGGAATTATCCTGATTGCAGACTACTTCATAGATAGTATGGTGGTAGATGGTTTCTGGTGGGCATTTATCTTCAGTATATTATTGTCAATCGTGACGTCTCTGGCGAATTCAATGTTCTCAGATGGAGATTAATTAAAATCATAATAAATCAAAATAAAAAAATCCGCTCAACGAGCGGATTTTTTTATTTTTTAATGAATTTCAGTAAAACCAAATTTCCCTGCTGGTCTTTCAGTTTTAGAAAGTAATTTCCAGAAATAAGCTGATTAATTAAAATTTCTTTTACAAACTGACCCTTTACAATAGCTCTTCCGTTCACATCTGTAATTTCATATTCCTTGAAGTTTCTGTCTGTATTCACCTTTAAAACATCTGAAACAGGATTCGGATAAACCTTGATCAAAACGGTGTTGTTTTTAAGCTGTGTTTCATGAGCTGCCAAAAACAGGCATGAAGGTGGAGTTGTTATCACTCCATCTGTAAAATCATAATACAAAGTACTTCCCATCGGAATCAAATTCGTACTGATGGCCGGAGGAATATTTTCAAAAAGAGAACAATTATTAAAACGTACATTGGCATTTTCAAAATTTCTGGTGATTTTGTACCAGGTTTCACATCCTGCAGGCTGCATCACTATTCCGGGCCATAACGTATCTATTGCAAATCCGTTAATTGAATTGGGATTAATCATATCAATCATGACACAGCTTCCGCCCGTCCAGGTAGAAGGTGCTTTAAAATAAATAACAGCATCAGGAATACTTCCCGTATAATATTTTTTACTGATGATAGCTGAGGAATTTCCCTGTCCGTTAACAAGAAATGCTTTGATTTCTTTATTCTGGTCGATAGGAATCTGCACATTGTTGAGGGCAGAACTAGAACTTAGTGTGGGTGTACTTCCATCAGTCGTATAATAAATTGTGCCGTTTCCTGAAATAATGGCTTGATAAGGATTATCATAATGACTTGCAAAAGGACTTATCGTTAACTGTGAAAAAAAGAATGATGATAGAAGAAATGACGAAATAAGCAGAAACTTTTTCATGAAATATGGGTATTAGTTTGTTTTTTATAAAATTAATGAATTTACCAATTGATAAATGATTTACTTTAAACTTTAGAAAACTTAAATGTTAATTCTTTCGTTAATTTTATTTTAATAGTTAACTTTGGCAATCTTTGAGTTTAATAAAAGGAGGGTATGAAATCAGCAGGATTCCGTACATCCGTTAAAAAATGAATATCAACATATGAAACTTAAGTACAGTCTGCTGGCCTTGGCAGCTCCGCTTTTAATGAATGCACAACAAGTAATGACGCCTGAAATTCTTTGGACTTTGAAAAAAGTTGGAGTACAGGCTGTTTCACCGGATCAGGGTTCTCTTATCTATAAAGTAGGACAGGTTGATCTGAAAACAGAAAAAACAAAAAATGAGAACTATTTTCTGAATGTTCTTAATAATCAGTCTTCCAAAATTGATTTCGGTAAAAAAGCCCTTATTCAATGGGATAAAAATGGGATTTATGCTCAGGAAGGTGATAAAATTTATCTTTCTAAAGATGCAGGAAAAACCTGGACAGAATTTTATACCATTGGTGAAGTAGACAATATCGTAATTTCTCCGGACGGGAAGAAAATTGCTTTCAGCAAGCAGGTATTGGTAGAAAAAGTAATGGGGAAAGATAAATTCAGCGATACTCCTAAAACTACGGCTCAGGTGTATACAGATCTGAACCACAGACACTGGGATTATTTCAATGAAGGAAAATACAACCATGTATTTGTAGTGAATACTTCTGATAAAGCAGAATCAGCTAAAGACCTGCTGGAAGGAAAAATGTGGGATTCTCCTCAGAGACCTTTCGGGGGTGCTGAAGACTTTATCTGGAGTTCAGATTCTGCACAGCTTTTATATGTTACAAAACCTAAAAGTGGAAAAGACTATTCTACAAGTACCAATACAGATATTTTTGCTTACGATTTAGCATCAGGAACAACCAAAAATCTTACAGAATCCAACAAAGGATATGATGTAAATCCTAAATTCAGTCCGGATGGAAAATCTTTGATCTGGCAGAGCATGGCCAGAGATGGATATGAAGCAGATAAGAATGATGTGAAAATCATGGATTGGAAGTCAGGAAAGACAACTAATTTAACTTCTGGTTGGGATGAAAGTGTTTCAGGAGATGTACTTTGGGGTGCAGATTCAAAAACGATCTACTTCACAGCAGCGTTCAGAGGAACAAAACAGCTTTTTGCTCTGGATTCAAAATCAGCAAAAGTACAACAGATTACGAAAGGAGATTTTGACGTAAACGAAATCTTTACAGACAATAAAAATTCACTTTTAGTAGGAAGAACAGATGTAAACCATGCCACAGAATTATTCTCTGTAAACGTTAAAAACGGAGAAATGAAGCAGGTGACTGAAGCCAATAAAGAAACATATGCTAAGCTGGCTCAGGGGAAATCTGAACTTAAGATGGTGAAGACTTCAGACGGTAAGGAAATGGGCGTGTGGTTCCACTATCCGCCAAACTTTGACCCAAACAAAAAATATCCTACTTTGGTATACTGCCAGGGTGGTCCGCAGTCTGCTCTTACTCAGTTTTTCAGCGTAAGATGGAACTTTGCCCTGATGACAGCCAACGACTATATCGTGGTAGCACCAAACAGAAGAGGTATGCCAGGCTGGGGTACAAAATGGAATGAAGAGATTTCAAGAGACTGGGGCGGGCAGCCAATGAGAGATTATCTGGCAGCAACAGACTTTGCGAAAACTTTACCATATGTAGACGGAGACAGAGTAGCCGCAGTAGGAGCGAGTTACGGAGGATACAGCGTATTTATGCTGGCAGGAATCCATGAAAACAGATTCAAAACATTCATCGCTCATGATGGATTATTTGATATGAAATCATGGTATCTTACTACTGAAGAGCTTTGGTTTGCAAACTGGGATCTTGGTTCACCATGGGAAAAACCACAGCCAAAAGCTTATACAGAATTCAATCCAAGCAATTTTGTAGATAAATGGAATAAACCTATCATGATCGTTCAGGGAGGAATTGATTTCCGTGTTCCTTACGAGCAGGGACAGGAAGCTTTCCAGGCTGCAAAATTAAGAGGATTAAAATCTAAACTGGTGTACTTCCCGAACGAAAATCACTGGGTACTTCATCCACAAAACGGATTGGTATGGCAGAGAGAATTCTTTGATTGGTTGAAAGAAACTTTATAATAGAAACAAAATAAATATCAATAGGAGTGGGCTTTAGCCCGCTTTTTTTATGCCCAGAAATTCAATGGCTTTAGCCAAAACCTAAATAGCAACATATTTTTTAATCTGTGTAATCTGCATAATCTGCGAGAAATAAAATCTATATATTTGAATATGCAAAACCGTATTTCTTCATTTTCACCCCTTATTGATGCCCAATCTGAAATTTTAATTTTAGGCTCAATTCCGGGCGTGAAATCATTGGAAAAACAACAATATTATGCCCATCCGCAAAATAAATTCTGGAAAATTATTTTTGAGTTGCTGAACGAAGAATTTACTGAAGATTATACCCAAAGAATCAAAACCATCATGAAACATCACATTGCTCTTTGGGACGTTATTGATTCCTGCGAAAGAAAAGGAAGCCTGGATTCCGAAATCAGAAATGAAGAGGCCAACCAGATTGATGAACTGCTGGAAAAATACCCAAATGTCAAAGCCATATTCTGCAATGGTGGAAAATCTCATAAAAATTTACAAAAACTGCTGGGAAAAGATTATAAACTGCCCATTTTCCTATTGCCTTCTACAAGTCCGCTTCATACCGTTTCCTTTGAGAAGAAGCTGGAGGAGTGGAAGAGAATACTGGAGTTTTTGGTTTGAGAGTTTGAGAATGGGAGGGTTTACGAGTTAGGGCGTTGTTTGTAAGAGTGGGGATTTCTACGGAATGACAAACAGAGCGCTTTATTTATGCGTACACTTTGTCATTCCGTAGGAATCTAAATTTTGTATTTAATCTTGATAGAAAATTAAAGGATTTTTTAACATCATTCACATCCCAGATATTCCCTTAATCCCTTCAACAGCTCCAGTTGGTTTTTGGTCCGGTCTAAATTATGCTCAGGATATTTCGTAGAATAATAGGTGCTTCCATTTAGGTAATCCGTTAAAAAACGAAGTTCCTGAATATAAATAGCGACTTGTGCAGCATAATCAAGATTGTCAGATTCTTCCGGGGTAAGTTTTTCCTTTAAATAGAATAAGAACCCTTCTTTTACAGCCTTATACATTTCAGGTTTGAAATTGTTTCTGGCATTTCCATCATCTTCATGAGTTGTATTGGTATAAGACTGGATCATTGTTCCAAAATCATATAAAATCGTGGAAATCATCATAGTATCCAGATCAATGACAGCTAATGGTTTATGATTCTGATCGAAGAGGATATTGCTGATTTTCACATCTGCATGTATGATTCTTTTAGGAATCTGATTGTTTTTCTCCATTTCGATCCATTGATCAGGCAAGGACAGAAGCTGATTGGTGATTTCTATTTCAGCCTTTGCATTTTCTTTTAATTGAGGAGCCGCATCTTTAAGTGCATTTTTATAATCTGCAACCCTTTTCTCAAAATTAAGGAAATCAGGAAGTGTATCTTCAATAGCAGGCAGCTTTTCAGTATTAACGGTAGTAAGGAAATAACTGAAGGTCTTAGCTGCTTCAAATGCCGTCTGCAGTGATGGAACGGTAAGAAAAGAAACACTGTTTTCTACAAAGCTCAACATACGCCATGGATCATCATTTGTATCTTTTACCAGAAGTTTACCGGTAAGAGAAGGTATAGGCTCAATAATTTGAAACTGATAGTTATTTGACCTGAGAATTTCATTAATCATTAAATGATTATTAACGATCACCTCCGGCCGTTTGAAAACATGATTGTTGATTTTCTGTAAGATAAACTTTTTCCCCTGATCTTTATTTTCCAAAAGATAGGTGGTATTGATCAACCCGTCAGTAATAGGAGTGAGATCGTAATGATCTGTACCAATAAATTGGATAACAATATCGCTTAGCTCCATAAATTTTCCGGGTATCTATTGTTTCTAACTTCTGAAATCAAAAAATCTTTAATTTCCTCTTTATCATCGGCATAAGTGACACCCATCCATTGAGACAGAGACGCTTTTACCTTTACCTGTACTCTGTTTTCATCTATCATTCTCTGTACAGCAGAAGGAATATAAAATTCCTGAGTTGGTAGTGGATCAGATTCGATAAAGTCATAGAAATAGGCTTCCAGATAACAGAAAATATGAGGATGGAGTATAAAAAAGTTCATGGATACCAAAGTATCAGGATCTAATTTTACATTTTCTCCATTTTTAATATAAACGATAGAATTATTTATTTTTTGAATGGAAGTTTGTTCTTCAACTTTGATCAGATAATTTTCCGGATCCAGCGTGCATATTCCTCTGGCTACAGCTCCATTATCACTCAACGTTGTTCCTACGGGATAAGCAATCATTCCCAATTGTGAATCTGAGATATGATGATGGTTAATTTCATTTGCGGCCAATTGAAACGCTTCTTTTCCGTAAAAATCATCCGCATTAATCATCACAAAAGGCTCCTGTACTGAATATTTGGCACAAAGAACAGCATGAGCAGTTCCCCATGGTTTCTCACGATCAGGATAATCAAAACCTTCCAGTGAAATAGGAATACTATCTATTTCCTGATATACCCAATGCAGCTCAAAATTCTTAGTTTCTGAAATGCTGTTGAGTCTTTCAATATAACGTTCAGGAATCAGTTTATTGACAATAATAACTACTTTTTGGAAACCGGCTTCCAGAGCATCAAAGATAGAATACTCCAGAATCGGTGAGCCATTATTGAGTATTCCGTCTACCTGTTTGAGCCCTTTATATCTGCTGCCTAATCCGCCTGCTAATATGAGTAGTGTTTTCTTAGAACTCATCGGTCATTCCAAATACAGGTTTACGGGTTTTCCATTTTCCATTGGTAAAATCAGGGATATCAACTACCTGACCGCCTTTGGCAATAGACTCTTCACTCAACGGCGTAATGGAATACCATAAAGCAAGGTCATACACATCCATCGGGAATTCTATATTTCGTTTGATACATTCAATAAAAGTATTCATTACAAAGAAATCCATTCCGCCATGTCCTGCTCCTGCAGCAGTATTTTCAAACCTTTTCCACATCGGATGATCGTGTTCTGTCATCCATTTTTCTGTATTGTCCCAACGGTGGGTATGGTTCATTGTTTTCTCAAAATAAATATGACCCTGATTGAAATCTCCCCATCCGAAATCCTGCCACAATCCTTCAGTTCCCTGAACACGGAAGCCCAAATCATAAGGCCGCTGTAAACTTGTATCATGAGTCAGAAGGATGGTTTCCCCATTGGCACAGGCAATCTGCGTAGTTACCACATCTCCCTGATTGAATTTTACTTTGGCACTTGGATGATTTTCTCCTCCCTTAGGATGTTCTACAATATATTTATGAAGTCCTACAGATTTTGAAGAGAATGAAGAAAGTCTTGTTAAACGGTTTCCTCTGTTGATATCCATCATCATGGCAACCGGACCTAATCCATGTGTAGGATAAAGTTCTCCGTTACGTTTTACATAATGTTCGGTTCTCCATTTTGCCTCACTGAATCCTTTTTCTCCGAACTCTGCACCGGAATTGTAAGGATTAACCCCGTCATTGAAAAGCACACCTCTCAGATCATGCTGATAACCACCTCTTCCGTGAACTAATTCTCCGAACATCCCTTTACGAACCATATTCAGAATGGCCATAATATCTCTTCGGTAACACACGTTTTCCATCATGAAGATAGGAACTTTTGTTTCCTCGTATACTTTTACAAATTCCCAGCAGTCCTGAAGCTTTATTGCTCCGGAAACTTCCATGCCCACAATTTTTTTAGCACGCATAGCTTCTACACCCTGTGTAAGGTGCCATTCCCATGGAGTAGCAATGACAACAGCATCTATTGTTTTTAATTTTAATAGATTTCTATAGTCATATTCCCCGTTGGAAAACTCCTGAGCAGCCGGTTTATTGTTGTCTTTTAATATTTTTTGAGAAGCAGCAAGCATTCTTTTCTCAGGATCTGCAAATGCTACAATCTCTACATCATTGCGTTTTGCCAGTAATTTCACATGTTCCTGCCCACGAAGACCAACGCCGATGAAACCGACACGGACTTTTTTATCTGTTTTAAAATCATTGGAATAGGCGAATAATGAATTGGGTAAAACCAATGCCCCAAAGCTTGCTAAAGCTGCTGTCTTAAGAAAATTCCTGCGCGAATTACTATTGTCCATCTATTTTTTTCCTAAATATATTAAAACTTTTGTAAATCCCGATGAGGTGATGGATAATATCAGGTGAGGGAGGGGAAGCTGGAGGATTTGGGAGTGAAAGAGTTTCCGGGCTAGAGAGTAAGATGGTTTAAGAATGTTTGAAATAGGGTAAAAGAGCTAAATAATTTTTACTCTTTAGCTCTTTTCACTTTTATAATTTCGTTTGAAAGTCTATTGATTAATCCATGCTTTTCTTAAAGCCAGCTGTTTTGAATCGGGATTAGGTATCGTAGTTACTTTTCCGGTTGTTTCATCATAGCTAAGACCTGCTTTTTCCAGATATTCCTTTAATGGAATAGGTTGGGTACCTTCTACATAATCTTTGAAAAATACACGTATTTCCGGATAGGTCATTTTGGTAATTTCATCAAAAAGTTCATCATCATTAAAATATTTACCCTCTCCATACTTTTTCATAAGCATCTGCATCAGATCCTGAGTTCCTGTTTTTCCGTTTGAGAGTTCTCTTAGCCTTATGTCCAGACATAATCCAAGTAATGCTCCTTTCATGTAAAAATTCATATACTGATCCTGTCTTTCCATGGAGTTTTTACTCAATTCAGTAAGAGAAAATTTATCATCAAATTCTTTCATACCATGTATCTTTTCTTCCAGGCTTTTTTCAAAATCTTCCAGACTGATCATTTTTTGTTTGATAGGCATATGAATCGTAGCATATTCAGTCATTCCTTCATACAGCCAAAGATGCTTAGACATGACAGGATTCAGAAAATCATAATGTTGAATTTCTCCTGAATGAATATTGAGAGGGGTAACAATATGGAAAAACTCATGAGAAGCCACTCTGTTTAAAGCATTCGGAAGAAATTTCATACTTCCTGAACGGTACAGGCAGACTGTAGAGTGGGAGTGTTCAAGCCCGTCTCCCAGATATCCGTTTTCATTGGAAGATTCATAATAAATCAAAAAAGCATATTTGTTGACCGGTAATGTTCCGCCAAGATAAGCCTGCTGATTTTTCAGAATGTTCTCTATTTCGTTAGCAATCGTTTTAGAATAATGTCTTTCCTTCTTGTTATAGAATGATACAAGCACTTTGGTATGACCTATTTTGAGCCATGTAGTATCAGGAACGCAATATAAAACAGGAGAATCTACCAATTGCCGGTAATCTTTTGCCCAGACAATATCTGTATTTTTATTTTTCTGCTTATAATCCAGGGCAGAAGAAGCGTAAAAGTCCTTGTTTTTTGTAATATTAATCTGATAAGGATTATCTTTCATTTCTTCAAAATATCCCACTAAAGAATTATAGTTGATTACAAAAACGCTGTCTTTGATAAACATACTGCCTGGAGATTTGGCTTCCTGGGTATCATTTTTTAAAGAATCCCAACCGTCGGCTACCTGATATGATATTTGGTGTACATGTTTAAGATCGTGTACCAGCCAGCTGTTTTTATCCAGGCGTTCTGTCAGTATTTTTTTTCCGTTCTTGTCGGTAGCTGAAAAATCTGAAACATATTGGCCGAAATTCATAGCCTGATAAAATCCGGGAACCAGTTTAGGGATAATAAACTTACCTTGTTGAAGATTGTTCCTGGGCGGAGCAAAAGAAACCCGGACTTCATCGTTGGACATATGAAGAAGATCTATATTGTATTCGTAATTATTCTTTGGTTTTTGGGCTATAATTATATTAGGAATTATAACGGTCAGAAAAAATAGCTTTATCAGAGTATTCATTTGCTATTGTTTTAATAAGTACTACGAAAATACAAAATTCCCTCTAAGGTTTGCCGGGTTTATTTTTCCATATAATAAACTTCTTCGTAAGGCTGAATCAATACCCATCCGTGGCCTGAGAACTTCATCTGAAATTCTTCACCACTTCCTCTTCCGATAAGGCTTTTGAAAGAAACATTTGTTTTCAGTTCCGGGCTCAGATTTCCGGACCATGCAACAGTAGCATTAGGATCTGTGAACACAGGCGTATCAGGAGTTACCAGTAGAGTTAATGGATCTCCGTGAGTTGTAATGGCAATATGTCCCGTTCCTGAAAGTTTCACCTGGAAAAGTCCGCCAGACATCATTCCTGCAATACTCTTAAGCATGGTAATATCACTTTTTACACTTTGCTCATGGGCAAGAACATCATTTCCGTTCACACATACTGACTCGTTGTTCAGATAAAGGATACGTACTTTTTTTCCGGAATCTGCCACATACAATTTTCCGGTTCCTTCCGCTTTCATAAGCTTACTTCCTTCCCCGCTGATTGCTTTTTTAAGAAGATTTCCAATTCCTCCGGCAAGCATTCCCTGTCTTTCAAAATTGACATTTCCCACATAGCTTACCATACTTCCTTTTTTGGTCCATACTGCCTGATTATTAAGGTTGATTTCCAGAAGATGTTTGGTTTCCAGTTCAAAATAATCTCTTTGCTGCGGATTCTCTTTTGTTTCGTTGATAAATGCTTCAATTGAATATTTACTCATAATGATAATTTTTTTGATTGGTTGTTTTTATGCGGTTATCGATTTGATTCTGTTTAATTTGTATTCTCTCTTATTACTTTTCGGATTCAGATCCACAAATTCATAGGTTTCAAAGTTGGCAAGTCTAGCTTTGAACATTTCCGTTGCTTTTTCTACTGACCAGGTTTTAGGATAATGAAAACCTTCAAATTCTGCATTGAAAATCTCTGCTTTGAAATCATGAGAAAACTCATCATCACCAGCGTAAGTTAATGCTATTTTACCGGTCCAAGTAATATCATATTGACTACTGTCTGTTTTTGAAAACTGTATCTGATGGCCGGCACAACTGTCATGTCCCAGCAGATAAATATTGAATACCAGATCATCATCATCAAAATGTTGTTCAGATGGAAGATCGTTGCTGAAAAGGTTATTTTTAACAACAGCATCGAAGTCAAGTTTCTCATCAAGGTTGTTAATTCTTATTCCTCTTTGCTCACCCCAATAATTTGACGATAGAGTACAGGCATGGTAATTTCCCCATACGACTTTGGAGTCCCAGTCTGATAAATCTTCGTCTTCTTCGTCGCTGTCATCATCATTTGCATAATAATTTTCAGTTTTTAAATGAAAATCAAACCAGATAAACCCATATTCATCAATCCGTCCGCTCCAGTTGAATGTAACGATTTTATGACCGTCAGGATACGGATTATTAAGGAAATAGATTGTGCTTACTGGCTCCATGCTGAATTTTAATTTTCCCAAAAGTAAAACTTTTTAAGTTTAAAATTCCCCGTAAAATCACGGTTTTATATTTCATTGTAAATAATACTTGACAAAGGGGTATTCAATGTCGTATATTTGCACTCCGAAAATTACACCTTGTAATTTCAATAATTTTTAAACCGTAATTTAAAAAATGAAAACATCAGATTTTAATTTTGATCTTCCTGCGGAACTATTAGCAGAACACCCATCAGAGCACAGAGATGAAGCTAGATTAATGGTACTTGATAGAAAAACACAAACTATCGAGCATAAATTATTCAAGGATGTAGTGGATTATTTTGATGAGGATGATTTGTTTATCTTCAACAATACTAAAGTTTTCCCTGCCCGTCTTTACGGAAATAAAGAAAAAACAGGTGCTAAAATTGAAGTTTTCTTATTAAGAGAACTTGATAAAGAAACCAGAGTTTGGGATGTTTTGGTAGATCCGGCAAGAAAAATCAGAATTGGTAACAAATTATTCTTCACTGAAGATGAATCTTTGGTAGCGGAAGTTATTGATAACACTACTTCAAGAGGAAGAACGTTAAGATTCTTATTCGACGGTTCTTACGACGAATTCAGAACGAAATTAAAAGAATTGGGAGAAACTCCACTTCCAAAGTATATCAAAAGAGCTGTAGAGCCGGAAGATGCAGAAAGATACCAGACTATCTATGCTAAAATAGAAGGAGCTGTTGCAGCACCTACTGCAGGTCTTCACTTCTCTAAGCATTTGATGAAGAGATTAGAGATCAAAGGGATCAATTTTGCTGAAGTAACACTTCACGTAGGATTGGGAACATTCAACCCGATTGAGGTAGAAGATCTTTCTAAGCACAAAATGGAATCTGAAGAGATCATCATCGATGAGAAAAATGCTGACCTTATCAATAGAGCGGTAGAATCTCACAGAAGAGTTTGTGCGGTAGGAACTACTACAATGAGAGCACTGGAAACTTCTGTTTCTTCAAACAAAAAGATTTCTGCTTTCAACGGATGGACCAATAAATTCATTTATCCGCCTCACGATTTCGGAGTAGCTACTTCAATGATCACAAACTTTCACACACCGAAGTCTACACTTCTTATGATGATTGCTGCGTTTGCTGGAAAAGATTTCGTAATGCAAGCTTATGAAGAAGCCGTAAAAGAAAAGTATAAATTCTATTCTTACGGTGACGCAATGTTAATTCTATAAAAAAGATAATAGGTAAAAGGTGGCAGGTAGTAGTTACCCGCCACCTGCCACCTAAAATCTACAACCTTATAATGAAAGATATCCGTATATTATCACTGGACCAGCTTAAAGATTACTTTGAGTCTTTAGGAGAAAAACCGTTTCGTGCGAAACAGGTCTATGACTGGCTGTGGAGTAAAAATCTCCATTCGATAGATGAAATGACGAATCTTTCGAAATCACTTCGTGAAAAAATTTCCGAAGAATATACAATCAACCCTGTTTCCGTAGATCTTCTTCAAAGAAGTACTGACGGAACCATCAAAAACGGAGTGAAACTTCATGACGGACTGATGGTGGAGTCTGTTCTTATTCCTACAGAAACAAGAACTACAGCCTGTGTATCTTCGCAGGTAGGATGCTCATTAAACTGCGAATTCTGTGCTACAGCAAAACTGAAGAGGATGAGAAACCTTGAAGTGGCTGAAATTGTAGATCAGGTAGCTCTGATTGACAGCCAGAGTAGAATGTACTTCGAGAGACCGCTTTCCAATATCGTATTTATGGGAATGGGAGAGCCGATGATGAATTACAAAAACGTAGTGGAGGCCATCAGAAAAATTACCCAGCCGGAAGGATTGGGAATGTCTCCAAGAAGAATTACCGTTTCTACATCCGGTATTCCAAAGATGATCAAAATGCTTGCTGATGACGAACTGCGTGTGAAACTGGCTTTGTCCCTTCACTCTGCTATCGAGTCCAAACGTAACGAGATCATGCCTTTCTCTGATAAATTCCCGTTGACGGATATTATGGAGTCCCTTCAGTACTGGTATCAAAAGACAGGTTCTGTCATTACTTTTGAATATTGTGTATGGAAAGGAATCAATGACGGAGATGAAGATATTAAAGCTTTAATCAGATACTGCAAACAGGTTCCTTCAAAAGTAAACCTTATTCAATACAACCCGATTGGTGATGGTAAGTATGACCAATGTAACAAACAGGCGGAAGAAAACTACATCCGTCAGCTTGAAAATGCAGGTATTACTGTAATGGTCAGAAGAAGCCGCGGAGGTGATATTGATGCAGCTTGCGGGCAATTGGCCAACAAAGCAACGGATTAAAATTTCCTTAAAAAAAATCAAAACTTCCTTAAAAAAAGGTTAAAACCCTACCTTTGCACAAATTATTTTGTGATGATGGATTTTCTTATGAGCGAGGATGGGCTGGAAAATGTGTATGCATGGGCTATCCCGTTGCATGCAACTGTTATTTTAGCTGAAATGATTTACAGCCACGTTTCAGAGGCTAAGTTATATAGTGGGAAAGATCTTGCTACAAATGTTTATCTGGCCTTAATGAATTTTGGTCTGGACCTTATCATGAAAGCATTTGCCATGGGCGTTATGTTTTTCTTCTACAATCACAGGCTTTTTTCATGGGATCTTAGTGTATGGTATCTGCTGGCTTGTTTTATCATCACAGATTTTGCTTATTATGTACTGCATTATGTTGACCACCGTTCCAGAGCATTCTGGGCAGTTCATATCACGCACCACAGTTCAGAATATTTTAACCTTACAACAGGATTCAGAAGTCCTGTCCTACAGCCGCTTTACAGATATTTATATTTTTCACCGCTTGCATTTTTAGGATTCAATCCATGGCATATTATGGTGGCTTATGCTATTGGTCAGGTATATGGAACGTGGGTTCATACACAAACAGTGAAGAGTATGGGATTTTTAGAATATATTCTTGTGACTCCTTCCCACCACCGCGTTCATCATGCATGCAATGTAAAATACCTGGATAAAAATATGGGAATGTGTCTGATCATCTGGGATAAAATATTTGGAACCTTTCAAAAAGAGGACCCTAATATTCCCGTAAAATATGGAATCTATCCTAAAATGCCTGATAACAGACCAGATACGGTACTTTTTTATGAATGGAGAAAAATCTGGAAAGATCTGAAGCAGCCCGGATTAAAGTTTACAGACAGGATCAATTATATTTTCAATTCACCGGGATGGAGACATGACGGAACCGGAAAGACGGTAAGGCAATACCAGAAAGAATATTTTGCAAAACAGGCCAAAAAGAAAGAACAACAGCAAACTCAGGAAGAGCAGAAAACTGCTTAAGCCTGTTTTTAAAATCAATAGAAATCTAAGGAAGAGCGGACTATTTTAGTCCGTTTTTCTGTTTTTTTTAATGGATATTTCTTTTTCAAAGGTTGCATACAATATTTAGATTCCTTCGGAATGACAAAGTGTATGGATAGATAGACTAAGCGTGTAGTTTGTACACTTTCACTCTCAAACTCACATCCCCGAAACCCGAAACCTGAAATCTCGTACTCCCATAACCACACTCAAACCCTCCAACTCTCAAACCCTCTAGCTCAGAATAAAACCCTACTTTTGTCTTATGAAAAAACTCCTTCTGATTTTCACTTTCATCATTACTCAATCTGCATTTTCCCAGCAGACCGACTTTCTGAAAATAAAAAAATACAGAGTTAATTATCTGAATGATAAAATTGAAGAAACTTCCGGACTGGATATTTTAAACGGAAAATTATACACTTTCAACGATAGTGGAAATCCAGCCGAGCTTTTTGAAATTGATAAAAATAATGGCGAAATTATCCGAACACTGAAAACCAATCTGATTAATAATGATTGGGAAGCTTTGGCTAATGACGGTGAGAATTTTTATATAGGAGATTTTGGAAATAATGCAGGAACAAGGAAAAATCTGATGATCTATAAAGTTCCTTACGAACGTCTTGATACATCTATAAACATTAAAATTCCTGGTTCAGAAAGAGCTTTAGATGGAACGACAATTTCTTTTTATTATCCTGAACAGACTGAATTCATTTCTAAAAATACAAAGAATGACTTCGATGCAGAAGCCATGATTTATTTAAATGGAAAGCTGCATATATTTACTAAAGAATGGGCGTCAAAAGCAACCTCCCATTATATCGTAGATCCTGACATTTCAGAACTGCAAAAGGCAGAAAAAACAGAAACCTATAAAACAGGTTTTGTGGTAACGGATGCTTCTTACTTTGATAAAAAGCTTTATTTGATAGGATATACTAAGAAAACAGAAGTCTTTTTAGATATTTTTACAGAAACAGAGCCCGGAATATTTTTCAAGCAAAAACCAAAGCACTATTATTTGGGAACAGCTCTTTCATTATCACAGATTGAAGGAATAAGTGTAGATGAAACGGGAATTTATATTTCCGGTGAAAAATTCAAATCTCCATTGGGAACTACAAAACCCTCTTTTTATTTTATCCCGAAAGATGAACTGAAAGATTAATTTTATCTTAAAATTGAGCGAAAAAAATTATCTTTGTGAGAATTAATAATTATTCACCCAGCATCGCAGATTGTGGCAAATACAGTAGAAGAGATTAAACGACCGATCAATGATGAAATGAAACTTTTTGAACAGAAGTTTTATGAATCAATGCAGAGTAAAGTAGCTTTATTAGATAAAGTAACCCGTTTTATTGTTACCACCAAAGGAAAACAGATGCGTCCTATGTTTGTATTTCTTTGTGCCAAGCTGGTAGGAGAGGTGACAGAGAAGACGTACCGCGGTGCTTCTATGATCGAACTAATCCATACAGCTACTCTGGTACATGATGATGTAGTAGATGAAAGTTTTAAACGTCGTAATTTCTTTTCAATCAATGCGCTATGGAAAAATAAAATTGCGGTTTTGGTGGGAGATTATCTTTTATCAAAATCAGTTTTACTATCTACAGACCACAAAGATTATGACTTGCTTGGAGTAATTTCCAGAACCATCCGTGAAATGTCAGAAGGAGAACTTCTTCAGCTGGAAAAAGCCAGAAAACTGGATATTACAGAAGATGTTTATTATGAGATTATCCGTCAGAAGACGGCTACTCTCATTGCTGCCTGCTGTGAAATAGGAGTTCTTTCTAACAATGCAGACGAAGTTCTGGCTAAGAAGATGATGGACTTCGGAACCTTTACAGGAATGGCGTTTCAGATCAAAGATGACCTTTTTGATTATTTAAGTTCAAATGTGATCGGAAAGCCCGTAGGAATTGATATTAAAGAACAGAAAATGACCCTGCCTTTAATTCATACCCTGAAAATAGCCAGTGAGAAGGATAGAAAGTACTATTTCGATACTATAAAACGTTATAACAATAACCCCAAACGTGTAAAAGAGCTTATAGAATTCGTTAAAAACTCGGGAGGATTGGAATATGCCATTAAGGTAATGAAAGATTTCCAGCAGAAAGCGAAAGATCTTCTGAACGATTTCCCGGATTCTGAGGCAAGAAAATCGCTGCATAGCATGTTGGATTATGTAATTGAAAGAAAGTTTTAAAAAAATATTAATAAATAAAAAAGGTTTCGGCGCACCACAGGTGCGCCGAAACCTTTTATCAATGTTTTCCTGTTTATATTTTCTGTACCGTTACATTGGTTACATTTCCATTTCCTGTAGGTCCCATCTCTGTTGATAAAATCGTACATGCTTGATTAGGAGCTGCTGTAAAACGAATCTGATACCCAGCTGTAGGCACTACAATTACAGTCGTGTAATTCATTAGTTCACCAATTCTTGTTGAAGCTGTTAGGGTAGGAGTTGCAGCTCCTGCATAATGGCTTCCTCTTCCCAGATAGTTACTGTCCGGAACTGGTCTGATCCCTAAAAGTAATTGTGCTCCTGCAGAAATATTTGTAAAACTTGCCTGTAAAGTCACCAGATAATTACCGGCCTGATTAAAAGTTAGAACCCCTGAAGAAGTGTTATAAGAATAAAATGGGGAAGTAGCAACTGGGCTGGCAAACATTAATGTCACAATAGAAGCTGCACTACTGATATTCTGATCAGCTGCCAGGCGGGCATGGAATAGTGAATAGGCTGTAAAATCTATAGTTTTCAGAACACCATTGGTATCTGCAACCACTACTCTGTCTGTTCCGCCAACTCCTATATTGGAATTAATATTTCGGACACGTACATTTCCCGAACTTACATCCAGTTTTTCTGTTGGAGTAACAGTTCCTATTCCTATTTGTGCGGTATTAGTCACTGTGAAATCATTAGATTGTTGTGCTGCAGAAGGAACTCCGGATGTTGGGTTATCTTTAGCCCCATCAATATGAAAGGTCGTCTGAGGATTGGAAGTATTTATTCCTACCTGTGCAAAGTAAAGTGTAGAAAAGGCAAAAACCTTAGCTACGGTAAGTAATTTTTTCATCATTTTCTAGTGTTTTTAAAAAATTATTAATGTTAATTTCAAATAATATACCAGAGGAATGAAAATAAGCGATTATCGATAAAAATCTATGACTTATAGTTTGATAATGATAATTGAATTTGTGTTTTTAAATTAAATTATTTTTAGACTTACAATGATAACTGCCAGAACTATACAAAATAAAGCGATTAAAAATAAATAATCCGCAATACTCTCAAAGGTGGATTCCCGTTTTTTCGTTTTCGTTCTGATAGCCAGAAATGAGAAAAAGCAGCTGCATGCAAAAAAGATGCTGGCAAGACCTGCAAATTCGTCTAAATGCGTATTCTGACTGATTTTAGCGATTTTTAGAGACGTCATGATAATCAATGAAAACCCTAAAAGATTGCTCGAGGCATTCAAAATGTGAGGTGATTTTTTTTCCATCTTTTACAATTTTTTTCAAAATAAAGCACAATTTTTTTTATTATCAAATTTTTAAAAAAGATTATTAAAAATTAAAATTAATTTAAAAAGTGTATATTAGCAAAATACTTGAAGATTAAAAAACTTTTTTACTTAGCTATGCAAACAACCTACATTGAAACACAGCAAATATCCTTTCAAGATTTTAAAAATCAGATACTTGAAGACTACAGGTTAGGAAGGATCTCTCGTGAAATGTCTTATCTCGGAAGGAGAGAAGTACTCACAGGAAAAGCTAAATTCGGAATTTTTGGGGATGGAAAAGAACTTCCTCAGCTTGCAATGGCGAAAGTTTTCAGAAATGGAGACTTCCGTTCAGGATATTACAGGGATCAGACTTTTGCATTGGCAATAGATGCCTTAACAGTAGAAAGTTTCTTTGCACAGATGTACGCAGATACAAGCGTGGAAAGAGAGCCTGCTTCAGCTGGAAGACAGATGAACGGGCATTTCGCAACAAGAAGTTTAAATGAAGACGGAAGCTGGAAAGATTTGACAGGTCAGAAAAATATTTCTTCTGATATTTCTCCTACAGCCGGACAGATGCCGAGATTATTAGGATTGGCTCAGGCTTCTACAATCTATAAAAGTGTAAAATTTGACGGTTCAGAAAAATTCTCAAGAGAAGGTAACGAAATTGCTTTCGGAACTATTGGGGATGCTTCTACAGCAGAAGGACACTTCTGGGAAACTTTGAATGCAGCATGTGCACTTCAGGTTCCTATGATTGTTTCTATCTGGGATGATGGATATGGAATTTCGGTTCCTACTAAAAATCAAAGAGCAAAAGCTGATATCAGTGAGATGCTAAGCGGTTTCCAGAGAAAGGAAGGAGAGAACCAGGGATGTGAAATCATTCAGGTGAAAGCTTGGGATTATCCTGCATTATTGGATGCATATGCTAAGGCAGAACATTTTGCAAGAACAGAAAGTGTACCGGTAGTGGTTCATGTAATTGATGTTACCCAGCCTCAGGGGCACTCTACATCCGGATCTCACGAAAGATATAAAAATGAAGAACGTCTGGCTTGGGAAGCTGAGTATGACGGACTGGCAAAATTCAAAGAGTGGATCCTGAACTATTCTATTGATATTGATGGAAATGAAGAAGTAATTGCGACTGCTGAAGAGCTGGAAACTATTGATGAAGAGGCAAAAAAGATCGCAAAAGCAGGACAGAAAACCGCTTGGGAAAACTATCAGAAAGCAGTTTCAGAACTTATTCAGTCTGTTCTACCTTTAGTAGAAAACCTTAAAGGGCAGAATACTGAAGTGGAAACATATATTTCTCAATTCAATAAGCTTGTTTCAAAAGCTAAAAAAGATATTTTCCATCTAGTAAGAAAAACTTTACTGGCAACAAGAGGTACAAACTCTGCAGAAAGAACTCAGCTGATGCAGAAATACAATGAAGTGGCTGCTGTGGAGAAAGATAACTATTCTTCTCACTTATATTCTCAATCGGAATGGAAGTCTGAAAATATCCAGGAGATCAAACCGGTATATTCTGACAGTTCTGAAGATGTAGACGGAAGAGTAGTGATCAGAAATAACTTTGACAAAATTTTTGAAAAATATCCTGAAACTTTAATCTTTGGTGAAGATACCGGAAACATTGGTGACGTAAACCAGGGATTGGAAGGAATGCAGGAAAAATATGGTGCTTTACGTATCGCTGATACAGGAATCCGTGAAGCAACGATTCTTGGACAGGGAATTGGTATGGCGATGAGAGGTTTAAGACCAATCGCAGAAATCCAGTACTTAGACTATGTTCTTTACTGTTTACAGGGAATGAGTGATGATCTGGCAACCGTACATTACAGAACTAAAGGAGGTCAGAAAGCTCCGTTGATTATCAGAACTAGAGGTCACAGATTAGAAGGAATCTGGCATTCAGGTTCTCCAATGGCAGGGATTCTTAACCTTTCAAAAGGTATTTTAGTATTAGTACCTAGAAATCTTACGAAAGCAGCAGGATTCTATAACACTATGCTTCAGGCTGACGAACCTGCGATCATCGTAGAATGTCTGAACGGATACAGATTAAAAGAAAAACAGCCGGATAACTTAGGTGAATTCACTGTTCCTGTAGGGAAAATTGAAGTAACTAAAGAAGGAAAAGACGTTACTTTGGTTACTTACGGGTCTACATGGAGAATTGTAACTGAAGCAGCCAATGAATTGGAAAAACTAGGGATTTCTGCAGAAGTAATTGATATTCAGTCGTTGATTCCTTTCGATTTATCTCACGAAATTGCTGAAAGTGTTAAAAAAACCAACAGATTAGTCGTAATTGACGAAGATGTGGAAGGTGGAACTACAGGATTCATCTTACAGCAGATTCTTGAAAAGCAGAAAGCATTCAGATATCTGGATTCAGATCCGTTGACGATCTCTGCAAATGATCACAGACCTGCTTATGCAAGTGATGGTGATTATTTCAGCAAGCCGTCTACAGATGATATGGTAGAGAAAATCTATGCAATGTTTAATGAAACAAATCCTCAGAAATATCCAGCGATATTCTAATCGGGATTTTAGATAAACTTTTGAAACCGCTTCCTTTGGGGAGCGGTTTTTTTGTTTAAAATTATTATTTTTAGGATTAGATTAATAAAGTTCTTCATGAAAAATATTTCAGAGCAAATAGTAAAAAGGCAAATTGATAGTCTTCCATTAATTCAAAACTATACATGTGTTTTAATAAAAAATCGTTTTAATTATAAAGTGGATGGAACAGGTGTATTTATAAAGATTGGAAATTTACATTTACTTATCTCTGCTGCTCATGTATTTGATAATTTTCATGAACTATTTATTCCAATAGATAATGGTGAGAATTTAATACAACCTGGAGGTAGAATTATTGTAAATGTTCCTAAATCTTCAAGAAATAATGATGAATTGGATATTGGTATTGTTATGTTAGATGAAATTACAATAAAAGATATAAAGAAGACTTATAATTTTTTAAATGAGAATAGTTTACAGATTAATCATAAAAATAGTTATTTACATAATTACATAATTTGGGGCTATCCTTCAAGTTGGTCTCAAAAATCTCTTTCAAGAAACTCATTTCACTCACGCCCTTTTATTCATTTTACAAAATGTGTTGATCAAATAGAATATCAGCAACTCAATAGGTATGAATTCTTGAACTTAATAGTTGAGTATGATAGGCAAAATAGTTTAAACTTTAAATCAAAAGAGTTTAGCTATGGTCCTGATTTGTTTGGAATAAGTGGATGTGGATTATGGTATCTAGATCCAGAGGATTATAATAAGAGTGCGGATCCAAAATTAGTTGGAATTATGACGGACTGGTCAATTCTTAATAGGAAGAGACTTATTGCAACTCGAATTGATGCCGTAACTGAATTTTTGAAGAAAAATGAAAACATAGATTTTCCGGAATCCAATTTATTTTCTATAAAATAAATATCAAACGATAACCTTTAAGTTTTTTAATCCTCTCCAGCTAAAGTTATCCTCAATTTATTCAAAGTATTCATCAGAGTTATACTTGCAGTAAGTTCTACAATTTCACGCTCTGTAAAATGCTTTATCAGTTTTGCCTTAGTGTTTTCCCAATCATATTTATTGTAAATGATAGCTTCTGCCCATTCTAAAACAAGTTTTTGCTGATCATTGAAGACTTGGGTATGTTTCCAGCCCGGAAGTCTGTTAATGATATCCTGTTCAAGGCCAAAATCGGAAAGTTCTTTAGCATGAAAACTGCAGCAATAGGCACATCCATTGATTTGAGAGATACGCAATTCTACTAATGCAATTAACTTTTCATCAATACCGGATTTTCTAATGCTGTTGTGTGCTCTGTACAGATTTTCAATCGTTTCTTTTGCAATTTCTTTGTAATTCATAATGAAAATTTTTATGCAAATTTGCATCAGAAACACTTCAGAAACTATATGCTTACATTTTGGTTATACACTTACCTTTTTGAAAGTATCCTTATGGAACGTAGCATTTTAAAAACAAAAAAGCCATCAAACATTGACAGCCTTTATATTTTTCACATCCTCATTCAAAAAAGTACAATCTTTATCTTCATGTTGCCCTTTCACCTGATATTTTGCTTCCCATTCTTCCAATAAATAGAGGATGGGTAGCAAGGCCAATCCCTTTTCTGTAAGAGAATATTCCACTCTTGGAGGAAGTTCCTTAAACTCTTCACGAATAACCAGTCCATCGGCTTCCATCTCTCTCAGCTGATCAGTCAATACCTTTCTGGAAATGACATTAATGCGTACTGCCAGTTCCCCAAAACGTAACTTTCTGTCTTTAATAACAAGAACAATAATAGGCTTCCATTTGCTTCCCAAAGCGGCCATTGCCTTGCCCAGAGGACAGCTGTATTGCATTAATTCATTCTTTTTCATAGAGAGATCTTTATTTTAAATATCATATGAGACCTGCGTTTCATACGTTACTTTGATGTTACTAATGTAAGTTACTGCGAAGTTACCACTATTTTTTTAATAAAAGATACAAAAGCGAACTATTATTAGTTACTTTGTGTAACAATTATAAAATATAAATTTAAATATGAGCACATCATCATTATTTAAACCGTTTCAATACAAAAATTTACAGCTTAAAAATAGAATCGTAATGGCTCCTATGACCAGAGCACAGTCTGACAATGGAGTCCCAACTCAGAATGTCGCAGACTATTATGGAAGAAGAGCCGCTTCAGAAGTAGGATTAATTCTTTCTGAGGGAACTGTGATCAACAGACCGGGATCAAAAAATATGCAGAATATTCCTGATTTCTATGGAACAGAAGCTTTAAACGGATGGAAAAATGTAATTGATACTGTACATCAGAATGGAGGTAAAATGGGCCCTCAGATCTGGCATGTAGGAGATACAAGAATGTCTGAAGACTATCCGTTGGTTCCAATGGAAAAGGCTTCCACAATGACGATTGAAGATATTCAGGATACCATTGCACAGTTTGCAGCATCTGCAAAATCTGCGAAAGACCTTGGTTTCGACTGTATTGAAATTCATGGAGCTCACGGATACCTTATTGACCAGTTTTTCTGGGAAGTAACCAATACAAGAACTGACGAATACGGTGGTAAAACACTAAAAGAAAGAAGCAGATTTGCTGTAGAAGTAGTAAAAGCGATCAGAGCAGCAGTAGGAGAAGATTTTACCATTATCATCCGTCTTTCACAGTGGAAACAGCAGGATTATAAAACCAGACTGGCATTCACTCCCAGCGAAATGGAAGAATGGTTATTACCGTTAAAAGAAGCAGGTGTAGATATTTTCCACTGTTCACAACGTCGTTTCTGGGAGCCGGAATTTGAAGGTTCTGATTTAAACTTTGCAGGATGGGCTAAAAAAATTACCGGACAGCCAACCATTACCGTAGGATCTGTAGGTTTAAACGGAGATTTCCTGAATGCTTTTGCAGGACAGGGAACAGAAAAAACAGATCTTACAGAACTGATCAGAAGACTTGATAATGAAGAATTTGATCTTGTTGCTGTAGGAAGAGCTATTTTACAGGATCACCAGTGGGTACAGAAGATCAAAGACGGAAATACAGAAGCTCTTTTAGATTTTTCAGCAGAAAGTATGGGCGTTTTATTTTAATATCAATTAGAATGATGGACTCGCTTCACAGTCGATTTTTTAACAGCATAATTTATTCACTTGTGAAGCGGAATTAATGATTCAGCCTGGTATTAAATCAGCATAATTCACTTTATTTTATATTTAATTTTCACCTATTTATTAAAGAACCCGATTTCAGAATTTCTGAAATCGGGTTCTTATTTGTTTTATAAATAACTTCTGAAAATTCTGAAGGTCATTTTATAAGAATCTGCATCCTGTTGCAGCGGGTTCGCATGACCAGTAGGCAGGAACACCATTTTCAGCTTTGTGGCGGCAGGCAACAGTATCTCCTTCACACTGTGGTGCATTTCCTCCGATGATGTTCTTTAATGTCGATTTTGTTAATTTCTTTAGATTTTTCATGTTAATTAGTTTGTTGATTCATGCAAATATAATATTTTTTGTAAATCAAACAATACTTTACACTAAAATGGGAAATAAATTATTTCAAAGAATGTATTTTAAAAACAAACCCGCTTCCGGAATTTCCGGAAGCGGGTTTTAACAGATTTAAATATCTAAAACTGCCTTTAAGCCGGCAGAAATGATTTCTTTATCTTATAAACCGATATTCTTAGTTGGCTTTAATTGCTTTAAGATGCTTTTCGGAATTGCATTTTTGTGAACAAGGATGGCTGTTGATTTGTATTCAACATAAGGTCTTGTTACATAAAGATATCCGGCAAAATCATTGGTTACTCCCCATGAGTTTTTCACCATATAATATTCTTTACCTGTCTGGTCTTTTGCCAAACCTACGATATGCATACCGTGGTCATCCGTTGTAGAAAGGTTGTTAAGCGCTTTCTGACGCATGTCTTCAGTGATGGTTTTATCTTTTTTAGGCTCAGTAAACAAAGTCTGCTTGTTCTCTGCAGTGATCTGATCAAATTCCATATCCGGAACATAAGCTACACCATTTTTATAAGAGAAATAAGGTTCAGAAACGTCAGTTGCCCAACCCACAGAATATCCTTTCGTTACTGCATTGTCGATGATGGCTGTAAGATCTTTCATTGGAACATTCCAGTCAGAATCATGGCTCCAGTTATCAGGAATAGGAACTACAAATTTCTCATAATAAGCATAATCTTTGTAAGAAGATAATTCTACATAATCTTCAGGATTGATTCCTACTACTTCTTTAGCAAATGTTTTCGGGGTGTAGTTTTTCCCTTCATATGTGAAGTTGGCAGGTACTTTTCCTAAATATTCATCAAGAATAGCATCTACAGAATCCATCCAGTTATCTGTAAGTTTTCCTTTTGAAGAAGCCTGAACAAGGCTGTCAAGAACCGGCTTCAGTTTCCCCTGCATTTCCTTGAAGTTATTCGTCGTTTGTCCGGCTTTTAACCCTGTGTACACATCCTGAGGAACTGCACCATACTTCTTGTACATATTGATTACATCATGAAGTTCTCCTCCGTCACCCCAACTGATAGCGCCATTATTTAACACATATAATTTAGCTTTATCATGATAAGAGTTTCTTGCTGTAAAAATTTCAGCAAGATCTACAGGTTTTTTGCCCATTCTCTGCATTTCAGATTCAAGGAATGAATTTCCTGAATAGCTCCAGCAAGTTCCTGATGATCCCTGATTCTTTACAGAAGTTGCACCAACGTCTTTTAACGTTGTGAACTGAAAATTAGCATTTTGTGATTGGTTGTTTTTTAACTTGTTGATTAAGTCATCTTGGGCAAACATCATACTTCCTGCAGACAAAACAAAAAGTAATGATGCAATTTTGGCATTTTTCATTACTATAAAAAGATTATTTATATTAAGAGTCGTTGATAATAGAGATTTGTTACACAAGGAAAAGTTAAATTTGAAATGAAAAAAATACTAAAAAACTGATTTTCAAATTTGCTTTTTTATCATTTTATCCAAAAAAGTTGATCATGTTTCCAACCTATGCAAAAGTTTCTGCATCTATAATAGTATAACTCCTGACTATGGAACAAGAATTATTATTGGAATGCCAACGTAGCGACCGCAATGCACAGCGGAAAGTTTACGAGAAAATGGCGGGCAGACTTTACGCAGTCTGCAGACGCTATTTGAAAAACGACGAAGATATAGAAGAAGTATTGGCTGATACGTTCTACAAAATATTTACGAAAATTACACAGCTTCATAATGCTGATACTTTTGAAGCATGGGCAAGAAAAATTGCTGTGAACGAATGTCTGCAGAAATTAAGAACCAACAAAGGACTGTTTATTTCCCTGGAAGAAAACTTTATTGATCATTCTGAAGGAACTACAGAAAGCCTTTCTCTGGAAAAAGATATTTTGAGTTTACTGAACTTTCTCCCGGAAGGCTGCAGAGCAATCTTTAATCTTTTCGTTATTGAAGGATATCCTCACAAGGAAATAGCTGCCATGCTTTCCATCAGTGAAGGAACTTCAAAATCACAGCTCAATTTTGCAAGAAAGAAGCTGCAGGAACTTTTAGTGAATCAAAACATTTAAACTTTTACAACAATGGAAAATAATCATATAGACCAACAATTCAATGAAGCTTCCAAGCTTTCAGAAGAACCAACAGTTTTTCCTGGTTTTGAAAAAGTATGGGAAAAAGTTGAAGAGAAACTAGATAAAAAAGAAAATAAAAAGAGAATAATTCCTTTTTGGCTGCCGTATGGTATTGCTGCAAGTCTGGTGATTGGACTGGGTGCTTTTTATTTTATGAATAAAAAAGAAGCTGCAGAACCTTTAAAACCAATAATAGCAGAGAATACAACGTCAAGAGGACCTATTAGCAAAACGGATATTGCAAAAATTGACCGTACTATAAAAGAAAATATAGGGAAAGAAGAATTGCCTGGATCTGTACCTCTTCCTTTACCGAATCAACCTTCACCAATTTTAGGAATAGATGTATACAAATCTCCGCCTACCTGCAATTTACCACCAGTACAAGCTCCTGATAGAATAACAACATCTTTACCCCAAATATATAGTGACACTTTAAAAACACAAAGTATTGATGAAGTTGTTGTCACTGCATTAAGGATTAAAAAGAGTTATAAATCTGTTGCTGCATCTTCAACGGTTATGATTGCTTCTGCAGATAAACCTTCTG
The DNA here is from genome assembly GCF_025949665.1 of Chryseobacterium viscerum. Classification (NCBI taxonomy): domain Bacteria; kingdom Pseudomonadati; phylum Bacteroidota; class Flavobacteriia; order Flavobacteriales; family Weeksellaceae; genus Chryseobacterium; species Chryseobacterium viscerum. Next base: position 1,034,515 of record NZ_JAPDFT010000001.1, read on the forward strand.
TACGTCCTCCGGCTGTAGTATCTTCATTGTCAGGAAGTGTTGCAGGGTTAGAAGTAACAAGTGGGACTAAACGATCTGGTGAAATACTGATTAGAGGAGCTAAGAGTATAGACGGTCGTTCGATAAGTCCTTTATATGTAGTTGACGGAGTTATAATAGGTAGGAAATCTGATTTTTTTAATACACTTGATCCTAAAAAGATCAAAGAAGTAAAAGTAATAAAAGATGTAGAAGCTACAGCCTTATATGGAAGTAAAGCAACGAATGGAGTAGTGGTGATCACAACCAAAGGATTATCCAGAGATGAAATAGAAAACTTAAAAAAAATATCTTCAGATAGTATAAAAGAATCCTCAAAAGAAGATGAAGAACCGGAAAAAATACTTCCTAAAGCAGGTCAGCTGACAGCCGGAGAAGTAAATGATTTTTCTAAATGGGAGTATTGGACAGATATTGCAGTTCCAACTCTTGATCAATATAAAAATACCTGGAAGCTTTTTCCTGATAACAGGGTTTCTGTTCAATTGGTAAACCGAGATAAAAGACCAATAGTGGGTGAAAAGGTAAAACTGTTGGATGATAAGAAAAATGTTATTTGGGAAGCCGTTTCAGATAACCTGGGCAATGTAGAACTATGGATTTCACCAATGACAGATGAAAACTCGGGTTCAGAGAAATATTATTTATCTGATGGTTCAGGGCAGATAATCAGCAGCAATATCAGGACGTTTAAAAATGGACAGAATCTGATTATTCTGGATAAGCCCTGTCTACAAAAACGTAGATTGGATCTCGCTTTTGTAGTGGATGCTACAGGTTCTATGGGGGATGAGATTTCTTATCTTCAGTCTGAACTTTTGGATGTGTTGAAAAAGATCGAAGGAAAGCTTAAAAATACAACTGTAAGGTACGGGTCCGTTTTTTACAGAGATCATGGAGATGAATATGTGACCCGAAAATTTGATTTTTCCGATAAAGCTGAGGATCTTGTTGGATTTATTAAAAAACAAAAGGCCGGAGGTGGTGGAGATACACCGGAAGCTGTTGTAGAAGCCCTGAAAGTTTCTGTCGACGAGCTGAAATGGAGTAATGAAAATTCAACCAAAATAATGTTTTTAATTCTGGATGCACCACCACACCATTCGGAACAGAATATAAAGGAACTTTATAGTACAATAAAGGCTGCTGCAAAGAAAGGTATTACGATTATTCCACTGGCTGCCAGTGATACAGATAAGCAGACAGAGTATCTGATGCGGACATTTGCTTTACTCACCAATGGTACCTATACATTCCTTACAGATGACAGTGGGATAGGAAACAGCCATATCAAACCAACCATAGATTCTTATGAAGTTGAAAAACTGAATGATTTATTATTAAGATTAATCCTTCAAAGAGCAGTTGTACCGGAATGCGGCACAGGAATTTCAAATGATCATATCAATAAAAAAATGGAGAAAGAAATTGATAGCCAGGTTGATAGTAAGACTATACTATTTCCTAATCCAACAAAAGGTCTGATGCAGATAAAAACAAGAAAATCAATTGAAGAACTGTTTGTTTATGATCTCGCCGGAAAAATTATTATGAGAAAAGAAAAACTACCCGAAGGTAAAAATACAATTGATTTAACTTCTTATCCTCAAGGGATTTACCTTGTACGTATTCATACTAATGGTCTGTGGGAAACATTTAAGGTCATTAAAAACTAACATATTTAAAAAAGAAATTTCCCCGGAAGTTTCTTTTTTTATATTTTTAAACATACTAATAACTGATGAAAAAGAATTATTTGCTGTTGCTGCCGTTTACCATTACTTTATTACAGGCACAAAATTCACAATTATATTATTCCGGGAAATTTTTAACGACAAAAGATAAAGCTCAGAACTTTTTAAAGGTTTCTAATAAAAACAGTGGTGTTTATGAACTGACCGATGAGGAAGGATTTGCCATTATTGCTGCGAAACCTTATGATACCCTTGTATGGAATCAAGGCAAAAATACTCATGTTATTTCTACCTATGAGCTTAAGGAATTAAAAACTATTCTGGAAAATCAGACTGGCAATAGAAATGTCGAAAATATTTATAGTAAAACCTATGACAGCCTGGTTTCAAAAGAGATCAGAGATGATTTCAGTATTGAAAAAACAAAGACCCGTTTAAGTAAAAGGTCACATTCTTATTTTGAGAGAATCAGACAGTTAAAACCAAAAAATGACAGCCTTTATGTTTTAAAAAGGCTCAACCAGAAAACATTACTTTTTAATGGGAGTTTTACCACATCCTTAGATATTAAAAACAGGAATGGGATTCCCGGAACTCAAAGCAAATATGTACAGGGAAGATCAGAAAATGGAAGTCTTGTCTGGAAAGGACCGGAAACCAACGAAATGTTCAGTTTTGGACCGGATATTTCTACCCTGGGGTTTGATGGACTGGCTTATGAATATGATCAGAACGGAAGACTGATTCCTTGGGTTGATGGAGTTCAGCATGCCAGAAAATATAATAACAGCCTTTTTAAAACAACGGTAGGGTACAATAACCAGTTGAATGTAAATGCTTTTATAAAAGAAGGTTACAATGAGAAAATCCGGCTGTCATTGAACCTTGGCCAGCAGAAGAACCAGATGTATTTTATAGATCAGTTTGATATTACCAACACTTTTAAAGCAAAGCTGAATACAGAGCTTAATGGATATTCAATTAATCTTGCTTTTAATTACGAACAAGAAAAAGCTACCAATACCAATAGAATAGGACTGTTCAACAGAGCCTATCAGAATTCATTGTTAACACCCATTTCTTTTTCAAATGAGCAAAATATCCTTCTGAATAATGGTTCACAAAGAAGTTACAGCAAAGATGCAGACAATCCCTCATTCCTTTTTGAACAGGATGACAAATACCGGTATCAGAATCGTGAAAGGCAATTCAGTCTTAATGTTGGAAAAAACTGGGGTAATTTTAAACTGAATATCAGCCAGTCTTATGAAAGTAACAATATCTGGAACCGGGATCAGTATAAACCTTCTGTTTATGGCTTCAGCAATGGAGTATTGAATGAAAGGATTCAAAACAACAGCTTATATCATTCCAATATATTGGGTTCCTATGCATTAGGGGATTATGATTTTAAAAATACGTTCAGTCTGAATTTTATCTTAAACGATAGAAAATCGGATGTTTATAACAGCTTTATCAATCAGAAATACCAATATCAGAGAACTTCGCAGGATCATATTTTTAATTATAATATGGATATCCGTGATTATGATTTTGAAGCTGGTTTTAATCTTGGAAATTCATTTTATATTTCTAATACATCCCTTAATAACAACTACTGGCTTCCCAAAGCTAATTTTTATGTAAAGTTCAATAACATTTTCAATTGGTATAATTACAATTTTAAATTATTGGGAAGTTATACACAGCTGAGCACCGAGCCGGAAATTACAAGATCATACGCTTCTTATGCCACCACTTTATTGAATGCACAAAACTATAATCAATATTTCCCGGTACAGGAAGTGGAGAGCTTCAGAGGTTTATCCAATATTAATACAAAGGAGTGGAAAGCGGGTGCCAGGCTTGACGTTAGTTATAATATAAGTCTGGAAGGAGAATATTTCAACAGAAAAAATACAGATGATATATTTCCTGTTTTTGAAAATAATCAGTTAAAATTAAAGAATATAGCAGATCATACCTACAGTGGATATGAATTCAATTTTGCCTATGACCGTTTGCGCCTTGGGGATGACTTTTACAGTATCCAGAAAGTGTCATTTTTCAAATATAAAGATATCGTAGACAAGATAGCTCCCGGTTATAAGAATATACCTGTTTCAGGATTTAAAGACATTTATAAAACCCTTACTGAAGGCCAGGCTTTGGGAGCTGTCATGGGGAGCTATTTTGAAAGAAATGTTGACGGGCAATTGATCATTGATGAGCCTGGATTCCCCAAAAAAGCAGAAGGAATGAAAATTATCGCAGACCCTACACCAGATTTCGTGATGAAATTTACTCATAGTTTTGCGTATAAAATTTTTTCCTTAGATATCAATTGGGAGTGGAAGAAAGGAGGACAGCTCTGGAACGGAACACAGGCTGTTCTTGATTATTACGGCCGTTCTTCCGACTCGGGAGAAGATAGAAATATCAAAAACTATGTTTTCCAAGGCGTGCAAGCAAATGGAACTGTAAACCAGATTCCTGTAGATTTCTATGATCCCAATCTGAATGTTCTGGAAACCCGATGGACAAGATATGGCTACCTGGGTGTGGCGGAAAACTATATTCAAAAGGCAGATTATGTAAGGATCAGCAATATTTCACTGTCTTCCAATTTTCCAATCAACTATGGCAAGCAGAATCTTAAACTTACTTTTTATGTAAATAATCTAATGCTTTGGCAGGCCAGTAAAGGAGCAGATCCCAATCAGAATTTTTATGATATGGATAATGGAAGAGGACTTGATTTTTTCAACCTTCCATCTTTTAAAACATTCGGATGTATTGTTTCACTCAAATTTTAACCCATGAATTTCAAGCTTATATCACCTTATATCATCTTGCTGAGCTTAGTATTGTCAACGGTTTTCCTAAAAGCACAGCAGCCATTTCAGGACTTTGAAAAAGAAAAGACCTACGTTCAGACCAATCATGTTTTTTATAAACCTGGTGAGGGAATGTATTTTAAAATATACGTTGTAAAAGGAAAAAGTAACCTTCCGGCAGAAGACAGCAGAATCGTTAATTTTGAAATTATTGATCCTGCAGGAAGTGTTTTGAAAAAAATGAAATATGAGATTACCAATGGATACGCCCAGGGTTATTTCTATTTTGATGAAGATATGAAAGGTGGAATTTATAAGATCAGAGCCTTTACCAACTGGATGCAGAATGAAGAAGGGAAAAATACCTTTGAGAAAGAAATTACCCTCCAGAAAATAGTCTCTCCAAGAATTTTAATGAAGCTGGATTTTCCTAAAAAAGGATACGGCCCGGGAGATGAGGTGACAGCCGATTTTTCAATGAGAAGCCTGAGTAACCTTCCGATTCCTTTTTATGAAGCAGATTATACGGTAATGACCAACGGGGAAACTGTTTCAGAAGGTAAAATTATTACAGATAAAGAAGGTAAAAATCAATTAAGCTTCAAGCTCCCGGAAATTTTGAAATCCTCTGATGCCCTTTTGAATATTAAAGTGAATTTTGACGGATTTACAGAATCTATTTCACGAAATATCCCAATAGTTCTGAATAATCTGGATGTGAAATTTTTGCCTGAAGGCGGAACTTTTATCAATGGAGTAGAGCAAAATATTGCCTTTAAAATTCTTGATGAATTTGAAAAACCTGTAGATGCTGTTCTTGCTGTTTACAATCAGAATCATAAAAAAATAAAAGAAATTCCAGCCTATAATTTTGGGATGGGAAGCTTCCGTTTTACGCCGGAAAAAGGAGAAATCTATTATGCAAAAGTGGTAAAGCCGGAAAACAGTACCCAGACTTTTAATTTCCCTGCCGCAAAAGATGAAGGGGTAGTTTTTAATATCCGGAATGAAAACAAAAAAGTAATTTTTACCCTCATTTCAACCGATGAAAAAACGATTACCCTGAAGGGAAATTTCCGCGGAAAAGAATTGTATACCAAAGATCTTCTGTTAAAAAAAGGCAGCAATTTATTGGAAATTAATGAAAAAAACTTCCCCACAGGAATCTGCAGATTTACCGTACTGGAAAACAATATTCCTCTTGCAGAACGTGTGGTTTTTACTAATAAAGAAAACAAATTGAATATAAAGGTTAAACCTGTAAAACAACATTATCTGCCGCGGGAAAAAGTAATTTTGGATATCGAAACTACTGATGAAAATAACAGACCTGTTCCTGCCAACCTTGGATTGAGCGTAGTGGATGATAAGCTCTGGACCTACGCTGATGACAAACAGAATCATATCATTTCCTGGCTTCTGATGGACTCCGAGTTGAAAGGGAAAATTGAAAAGCCACAGTTTTATTTCGATAAAAAAGAAGAAAAAGCCGATAAAAGTTTAGATCTTGTTATGCTGACAAATGGTTACAGGTATTTCGAGTTTATCCCGGAAATTATTACAACCAATAAGTACAAGTTTCTTCCTGAAAAGAAAAATACAATCTATGGAGTGGTGGAAGATGAACACAAAAAACCTGTAAATGCAGATGTTTTTCTTTTGAATACAGATAATAAAAAAATTCTTAAACAGACCGCTGCGGAAAATGGACGTTTTTATTTTTCAGATCTGAATGCGGACCATTCGTATAAAATTATAGCCAGATCTTCTCAGCCTAAACATACATTAAAAATCAGGATCTTGTCGTATAATCTGGATATTAATCCTTTAGTGAAGCAAAAGTTATACAATATTGATGTAGAAGAAATTGTAAAAGAAGCTGAAAGAAAAGAAGTTATAAGAACAGAAAACAGAAATAATACCCAAACATTGAGCAAACCCGGTTTTTCAAAATCTGATACTATCCGGAATAAAAGGATTGAAGAAGTTGTTGTTTTAGGATACAATTTAAAAAGAGATAAAACCGCGATTACTTCTGCAACAATAATGTCTTCGATGGAAATTCAGAATCCCAATGTAGCCTCATTATTAAGCGGAAAAGTTGCCGGATTAGTAATTACGCCGGCAGGACAGCCAGCAGCCAGTACACAGATAAGAATAAGAGGAACAGCATCCATTACCAATAAGACTCCATTATTCATCGTTGATGGTACTCCCGTAGAAAACTTCAATACCACTATAAACCCGAATGATATCAATAGTATTACAGTTCTCAAAGATGCTGCTGCTACCGCTATTTATGGAAGCAGGGCTGCAAACGGGGTTGTGATTATTAATTCATATAAAAATAACAGCTCAAAAATCAGCTTTGATATTACTCCGAAATCTTATGTTGCAATAGAAACGCTGCCTTACGGAAGACTTACTTCATATGCCGGATCAAGAACTTTTGTTTATCCGGAATATAAAACTACCAACACATCCTACCGGTTCGATTATAGGGACGCACTTTACTGGAATCCCGTTGTAGAAACCGATAAAAATGGGAAGGCAAAAGTAGAGCTTTATAATTCAGATGCCAATTCTACTTTTAGAGTGATGACAGAAGGTATTTCTGCAACAGGGCTTTTGGGCAGAGATGAAACCACTTATGCTGCACAGAGCCTTATTTCACTGGATGCTAAAATTCCACAATATCTGACAAGAACGGACCAGATGATGATTCCTGTTGTTATTAAAAATAATTCTTCAGAAATACGGAAAATGACGATGGATGTTATTGTTCCCAATCATGTAAAACTGGTTCATTCTGACAGCTTAATTACCTTAAAACCATTGGAATCGGGAAGATTATTTGTCAAAATACAAACAGACGAGATTGTAGATTCCAACATTCAATTTACTATAAGATCCGGAGATTTCAGAGAAACGATGATTCTTCCGTTTAAAGTAGAAGAGAAAGGATTCCCACATAAGTTTTCCATCATTAATAATAAAACAGAAGATATCAAAATTACTATTCCGGAATACATTAACGGAAGCCTCTATTCATCATATTATGTATTCGAAAATACTGCTTTGAAGCTTTTTGAAGATCTGGAACAGTTGAAAAGAGAACCTTACGGATGCTTTGAACAACTTTCTTCAACGGTGTATCCTAATATTTTTATTCTGGATTATTTAAAATCAGATAAAAAAATAGATACAGCAACTGAGAATCTGGTGGTTAAAAATATGAAAAAAGGGTTCCAGAAAATGTTGAGTTATAAAAACAGAGACGGAGGTTTCGGGTATTTCAGCAGCGAAGATTCGGATGTGGCGCTTTCTGCGTTTGCGCTATTAGAATTTACGGATTTAAAAAAGTATGTAACCCCGGATGCTAAGATCATTCAGGGACTTTCCTCATTCATTTTGTCTAAGAAAAATACAAACGGATTATTTGAAGTAAGAAGACCCTATGAATCAAAAAGGGATTTCTCGGGATATTCCTGGTCAAGAAATATGTATGTGCTGTATGCTTTATCTAAGCTGGGTTTTAAAAATGAAATAGAAGATTCCTTTACAGTAATGATGAAAAGAGTTTTGGTTACAAAAGATTCTTATCAGCTGGCTTTACTTGCCAATGCTGCGGCTCAATTAGGAAAACAAAAGGAATATGATGATCTGATGAAAATATTGGACAAGCAGTATGAAACGAAAAATATAAAATCCAACATCACTTTTACAGGATCATGGGGAATGTCTGCAGATGCAGAAACTCTCTCGCTATATATTATGGCACTTCAGAAAGATGAAACACTGAATCAGTTGAAAATTGCCGAAGCAGCAGATCAGCTCATTAATTTCAATGGATATTACGGGTTCGGTTCTACACAGGCTACAACACTCGCCATACAGGCATTGTCTGAGTTTTTCTCTAAAAACGGAAAACTATATGGAACTGAAAGGCCTGCCATCAAGATTAATCAGGCACAAATTTCACCTATGATGAGTCTTTCGTCAGCATTTAAAGCTGGAGAAAATAATATCAGTATTCATTATCCAACACAAAAAGGTCTGCCTTATAAATTAGAATATCAGTATTATACACTTCTGGCCCCGGAAAGCAAAGATATTCCTGTTACTATGGAAACAAAGCTAAAATCTGCGGTGTCCAGAGTGGGAGAGACCAACAGAATGACAGTGACCGTTAAAAATAAAATCAATGGCCAACTACCAATGACCATAGCGAAGATCGGTATCCCTGCAGGACTGACCTTACAAAATGCTTTGCTAAAAGATCTGATTGATAAAAAACAGATTTCTTATTATGAAATCTTTGACAATTATTTGGTTTTGTACTGGGAACATTTCAATGCTGAAGAGACAAAAACCATCAATCTGGATCTCAAAGTAGAATTTGCAGGAACTTATACCGGAAAATCAAGCAATGTATATCTCTACTACATGCCGGAAGCTAAACATTGGAATCAGGGTATAATTACTAAAATAGAACCTTAATTTTAAATTTTATAAACCCCAAACAGACATTCTCAGGGATGTCTGTTCTATTTTTAAAATTAATTTTCAAAAATTATTGAAAATTCAAAAAATATAATTACATTTGCTACAGAAATCTAAAAGGAAAACAAAATGCAACTTTCAGAAGCAAAAGAAAAATACATTCAGACCTGGGGAACCTTTGCTACCAATTGGGGAATCAACCGTACGATGGCACAGGTGCATGCACTGCTTTTGGCAAGCGGCAAACCTCTTTCTACAGACGAAGTAATGGAACAGTTGGAGATTTCAAGAGGAAATGCCAATATGAATCTTCGTGCTTTGATAGACTGGGGAATCGTGAAAAAAGAGTTTGTGAAAGGTGATCGTAAAGAATATTTCGTAGCGGAGAAAGATGTCTGGTACTTATTCAAACAAATTACCAAGGAGCGCAGAAAAAGAGAAATAGAACCTGTGATTTCTTTTCTTGAAGAATTAAAGAATATCGAAGATAAAGATTCGGAAGAAGCTCAGGAATTTATCAAGCTGATGAATGATTTCAGTTCTGTAACCGGAAAAATTAATAATATTATGGATCTGGCGATAAAAAGTGATGATCACTGGCTGGTGGGGAAGATTACCAATCTGTTGAAATAGAAAAAGAAAGAGGATGAAAATCCTTTTTTATTTCAATTTAATTTTCAAAAATTACTGAAAATATAAAATTAATAATAATTATGAAAAATTTAATCATTCATTTATTCCTGATTATTTATTTCAGAAGAAAAGGATCACTTTAAAACCATTGCTGCCATGAAAACATTTGCAAAATATGATTATTACATTCAGTTATTCTTTATAATAATTGGACCTCAGGCTTTTATATTTGGTGGTTTGTCTGGATTTGTTCTGTTTTATTTTATAGTAGGAATTCCTCAATTGGTAAGTTTCCTGATCAAACTGTTTTTTAAAACAAAAAAGTCAGCGCTGTATATCGCGTATGGAATTGTAATAGTACCGGTCTGGATTATTGTAACCATCTTGTTTACAGAGAAACACATCAATGATTTTTTTGGATATGTTTTAATGGCCGCTCTTTTATATAGCCCTGTGATGGCAGCGGCGTATGTTTATGACTGTTACACTACTTATGAACCTTATAAATCACAATTATGGAAACGCTCAAAAACCACACATTAATCTACGACAATGAATGTCCTATGTGTAATCTCTACTCCAAAGGTTTTACTAAATGCGGAATGCTGGATGAAGATGGAAGAGAAGCATTTACGGAACTTTCAGTGAAAAATAAAATACTGATAGACTTCAACCGTGCGAAAAATGAAATTGCTCTGGTAGATCACAACAAAAATGAAGTCGTTTACGGATTAGACAGTCTGCTCCTTATCATCGGTAACTCTTTTCCATTGTTGGCAAAAATTGCTCGGACAAAACCTCTGTATTGGTTTTTCCAAAAGCTGTATTCCTTTGTTTCTTACAATAGAAAACAGATTATTCCTTCCTCAAAAGATTATACAGAACAATCCTGTGTTCCGGATTTTAACCTGAAATACAGAATAGCATACATCAGTTTTGTTGTTGTTTTTTCAGCATACATCTTAAGTCAATTTTCTTTGAAGTTTGATTTTAATTTAGAACGAAATTTTCTAAGAGAATTTGCTGTTTGTCTTGGTCAGATCGTTTGGCAGACCCTCTTTTTAAAAAGCTATCTCAAAGATAAAATTTGGGATTATCTCGGAAATATGATGACTGTTTCCTTAATCGGGACTTTGCTTTTAATTCCTGCTCTGATAATCGATTTTACTCCTGTCTTTTATCTGGTATACTTTGGGATTGTAGTATTGATCATGTTTCTGGAACATATAAGAAGATGCAGAATACTAAAATTAAATTTTCTTCCAACCATTTCATGGATATTGTTTAGGATAACAGCGCTGGCTATTGTCATTCTGACAACCATTTAAAAAATTAAAAACATGAATCATCTTGAAATTATTAGAACCATAGAGTGGAAAGACCTAAAAAAACTTTCTCCAAAGGAAATACTGATTGAAAATAACATCAGTCTGCCATGGCTTTTTATTTCTTTGTTTTTAGCGTATAAAGGATATTATGGATTAGCATTGCCGTTCTCAGGTTTTTATTTCCTCACCGCATTGAGACAGGTACATAATGGCTTTCACAATTCATTAGGAACCGGAAAAAGGTTGACATGGTTGTCTTTATATCTTAATAGTCTTACAATGATGACCTCTATTCACGCCGTAAAATTCAATCACCTGAGACATCATAAATTTTGCCTCTCAGAAGAAGATTATGAAGGTAAATCTGCTTCTATGAAATGGTATCAAGCCATTCTGTATGGGCCCAAACATATGTTTCTGATTCATTGGGTTACTTTTAAAAAAGCCAATAAAACCTATCGGAAGAATATGATGTTAGAGCTGGCGTCTATAACCATTCTTATAGCAGTAGTGTTTTATTTTCATATTTATTTCCTGATGTATCACATATTGATGATGGTTTTAGGCGAATTTCTAATGGCATTTTTTGCAGTGTGGACTGTTCATCACGATACCCACGAGCATCCTGATATCGCCAGAACACAGCGCGGATTCTGGAAGAATAAATTGAGTTTCAGTATGTTTTATCATATGGAACACCATCTTTTTCCTGCGGTGCCTACCATAAAGCTTCCAGAGCTTGCAGAAAGAATAGACAAAAAGCTTCCAGAATTAAACAAAAAACAAACCTTTTAAAAAATGTCAACAATCTATTTAAACACAGTCATCAAAGCAGATATTCACTATGTTTTTGACCTGGCAAGGAATATTGATCTGCATCAGCAGTCTACCTCAACATCTCATGAAAAAGCAATTGCAGGACGTACCTCTGGATTGATTGAAGAAAATGAAACCGTAACCTGGCGGGCAAAACACCTGGGAGTATATCAAAACCTCACAACAAAAATTGTCAGGATGGAAAAACCTGTTCAGTTCATTGATGTGATGCAGAAAGGAGCCTTCAAATCTATGCGACACCGTCATATTTTTAAAACGGTAAACGGAAAAACACTGATGACAGATGTTTTTGAATTTGAATCTCCGCTTGGCATCATTGGAAAATTATTTAATGCCATTTTTCTTACAGGATATCTCAGAAAATTTCTGATCAAAAGAAACGAAATGATCAAAACCATTGCAGAATCTTCTACCTGTGACGGAATAGCCATTTTTTAACCATAAAAAACAGATTGTAATGAACTTTTTAAAAGCAGAATGGCGAAAGCTGGCCATCATCAATTACGATATTGATCCTGATGTCTTATTGCCCTATTTACCCAAAGGAACAGAACTCGATTTTTATAATGGCAGATGCTATGTAAGCTTGGTGGGATTTATGTTTTTGAATACAAAACTGTTGGGATTACCCATTCCTTTTCACCGAAATTTTGAAGAAGTAAACCTAAGATTTTATGTAAAAAAAGAAGAAAAAGGAGTTTGGAAAAGAGGAGTGGTATTTATCAAAGAGATTGTTCCCAAACCTGCATTAAGCCTGGTTGCAAATTCCATCTATAAAGAAAATTATCATACCATGCCGATGAAAAACCAGATTGATGAAAGTGGAGATGAGCTGCTGATCCGGTATTCATGGAAAGATAAAAGCTGGCATTCTATTCAGATTATGGCTGAGGCTATCGCAAAACCTATGGAAGAAAACTCAGAATTTGAATTTATCACAGAACATTATTTTGGCTTTACCAAAAAAGAAAATACAACCTCTGAATATGAAGTTTGCCACCCAAAATGGGATTGTTATACAGTAAAATACCACCAGTTGGAAATTGATTTTCAAAAAATCTATGGAAGTGATTTTTCCTTCCTGAATGATCAGCAACCCATTTCTGTAATGTTAGCCGAAGGCTCAGAAATTCAAGTCAAAACCAAGAAATACATCAGCTAAAATAATAAGAGCAAAATACCTTCCTCCTTCCAAGACCGTCTGTGCAAATCTGTGAAATTTGTGGGCAAATCATGAACCTTGAACCCAAAACTTTAAACATTAAATCTCAAACAATGAAAATAATCATAGCCGGAGGAACCGGATTTCTTGGTGAAAACCTTGAAAAATACTTTACAGAAAAAGGAAATCAAGTCTACATCCTTACCCGTAATCCTAAACGTAAAAACGAAATCTATTGGGATGCCCAAACGATAGGTAAATGGAAAAACAGCCTTGAAAAAGCAGATGTTCTGATCAATTTGACAGGAAAATCAGTCGACTGCCGTTATCATGAGAAAAATAAACAGGAAATCTATTCTTCAAGAATTGATAGTACAAGAATATTGCAAAGAGCAGTAGATCAATGTTCTGAAAAACCAAGAGTGTGGCTGAATGCCAGTTCTGCAACCATTTACGTTCATTCTGAAAAACATCTCAATACAGAAGAAAACGGAATTATAGGAGATGATTTTTCCATGAATATCTGCAAAAGCTGGGAGAAAGAATTCTTTGCCGTCAAAAATGAAGAAATACGAAAAATTGCTCTTCGTACCTCTATCGTTTTTGGAAATAATGGCGGTGCCTTTCCAAAACTTAAAATGATTACGAAGCTGGGCTTGGGAGGAAAACAGGGAAGAGGTAATCAGATGGTAAGTTGGATTCATATTGATGATTTTTGTAAAGCAGTAGAATGGATTATTCAACATGAGAATACGTCGGGCACGATCAATATAACTGCTCCAGCTCCGGTTTCCAATGAAAATATGATGAAAAAATTAAGAAAAGAATTGAAAATACCTTTTGGGCTCAATGCTCCTGTCTGGCAGCTGGAAATTGCAGCTATATTCCTGGATACAGAAACCGAATTACTCTTAAAAAGCCGGAATGTTTATCCTGAAAGACTCATAAAAGATGGATTTCAGTTTTCCTATCCCGGATTTGATGAAGCTATTCTTAATCTCTTGGAATCCTAATGTTTGCGGATTTCCCAAAGGATAATTAAATTAGCGGAAAACTATCCCATATGCTGGTTATACCCAAAATAAAACCCTTTTTCCTTTCATCTTTTTTAATTAGTTCAATAGTATTTTCACAGGCTCATAATGTGTCTGATGGATATCAGAAACCCACAGATCCTTTGGTTGCCCAGAATCTGGACCAGTGGCAGGATATGAAATTCGGACTGTTTATGCATTGGGGAACTTACAGCCAGTGGGGAATTGTTGAAAGCTGGAGCTTATGCCCCGAAGACGAATCATGGACACAGAGAAAACCTGAGCACGGAAAATCTTATGACGAATATGTAAAAAATTATGAAAACCTTCAGACAACTTTTAATCCAACACAGTTTAATCCTCAGAAATGGGCAGATGCCATAAAAAAAGCCGGAATGAAATACGTGGTTTTTACCACCAAGCATCATGATGGTTTTGCAATGTTTGATACCCAGCAGTCAGACTATAAAATCACTTCTCCTAAGACACCCTTTTCAAAACATCCAAAATCAGATGTAACGAAAGAAATTTTCAATACCTTCAGAAAAGAAGGATTTAAAATCGGAGCTTACTTTTCAAAGCCTGACTGGCATTCCGATGATTACTGGTGGTCTTACTTTCCACCAAAAGACAGAAACGTCAATTATGATCCGAAGAAATATCCGGAAAGATGGGAGAATTTTAAAAAATTCACTTTCAATCAGCTGAATGAGATCACTTCCAATTATGGAAAAATTGATATTCTTTGGTTAGATGGAGGATGGGTACGTCCTTTTCACACCATAGATCAGAAAGTGGAATGGCAGCGCACCATCAAAGTGGAGCAGGACATTGATATGGATAAAATAGGAACGATGGCCAAAAAAAATCAGCCGGGAATCATCATTGTAGACCGTACTGTTCCCGGCAAATGGGAAAACTATGTTACTCCAGAACAGGCAGTTCCGGAACATGCTCTTTCCATCCCTTGGGAAAGCTGTATCACAATGGGAGATTCCTTTTCCTATGTTCCGAATGACAATTATAAAACCTCCCAGAAGATCATTGAAACCTTGGTTAAAATCATTTCAAGGGGAGGAAACTATCTCATGAATATTGCTCCCGGACCGAATGGTGATTATGATCCAATAGTCTATGAAAGATTGCAGCAGATTTCCGGGTGGATGGAGAAAAATCAGTCTGCGGTTTTTGCAACCAGAAGTATTGCACCCTATCACGAAGGAAGCTACTATTATACCCAAAGTAAGGACCATCATACAGTAAATGTATTTCATATTGATGAACAGTCAGAATATAAGGCTCCGGCAGCACTTACCTTTTCCATCCCGGAAAACTTTAAGCCAAAATCTTTAAAAATATTAGGTCTTTCTTCAAAAATTCAATGGAAAACAACAACAGAAAATACGCTTGAAATCAAATTGCCTGAAGAAAGAAAAAATCTGAAATATGCAACCGTAATTCAAATCGTGCAATAATGAGACTATTTCGTTTTAACCTTACAGGAGTAGCATTATTGTTGAATGTGGTGATTATTTCTGCCCAAAAACTTTTATATAAAGACCCAAAACAACCCATTGAAGTAAGAGTTCAGGATCTGTTGAAGAGAATGACACCTGAAGAAAAATTCTGGCAGTGTTTTATGATTCCCGGAGATTTAGATAACGTCCCGAAGGAACAATATTCTCATGGAATTTTTGGGTTGCAGGTGAGCGCAGGAAACCAAGGTGGCGGAGCAGCAGGGCAGTTATTGAAATATAATGCCAATGAAGATGCAGAAAGATTGGTGAAAAAAATCAATGCTATTCAGAAATATTTCGTGGAAGAATCAAGATTAGGAATCCCGATTATTCCCTTTGACGAAGCCTTACACGGACTGGTGAGAGAAGGAGCAACTGCCTTTCCACAGGCAATTGGTTTGGCTGCTACTTTCAACCCAGAGTTGATGAATAAAGTCTCAACAGCAATTGCAAAAGAATCCAAATTGAGAGGAATCCGTCAGATTCTGACGCCTGTAGTGAATCTGGCCAGTGATGTGAGATGGGGCAGGACGGAGGAAACTTATGGTGAAGATCCCTTTCTGACCTCAGTAATGGGAGTCAGTTTCGTTAGTTCATTTGAAAATATAGGAATCATAACAACTCCGAAACACTTTCTGGCCAATGTAGGAGAAGGTGGAAGAGATTCATACCCGATTCATTGGAGCAAAAGATATCTTGAAGAAACGCATTTAATACCTTTTAACAATGCTTTTACAAAAGGAAAAAGCCGCTCAGTAATGACCTCTTATAATCTTCTTGATGGGAGACCTTCAACAGCAAATCATTGGCTGTTAACAGAAAAGTTAAAAAAAGACTGGGATTTCAAAGGCTTTGTCATCAGTGATGCAAGTGCGGTAGGAGGAGCAAATGTGCTGCATTTTACGGCAAAAGATTATGATGATGCTTCTGCACAGGCAATCAATGCAGGGCTGGATGTAATTTTCCAGACAGAATACAAACATTATGAGCTCTTTATTCCTCCGTTTTTGGATGGAAGAATCTCAAAAGAAAGAATTGATGATGCCGTCTCAAGAGTATTGAGAGCAAAGTTTGAACTTGGATTATTTGAAAACCCTTACGTTTCACTCAAAGAAATTGAAGAATTAAAAAAGCTTAATCACAAGCCTCTGGCAGAAAAAACAGCTGCAGAATCTTTTGTTTTGCTTCAGAACAATAACCAGACCCTTCCTGTTCCCGGAAATGTAAAAAAAATTCTGGTGGTAGGAACAGATGCTGCTGATGCCAGATTAGGTGGTTATTCCGGGCCGGGAAATAAAAAAATAAATATTGTAGACGGAATTAAAAATTATGTCAGAGATAAAAACATTGAAGTCGTTTATTCAAAAGGGATTGATTGGAATGTAAAGGATTTTACCACAATTTCCAATGAATATTTATCCTCCGAAAATAAAAAAGGATTAAAAGGATTCTATTTCTCTAATATTGATTTAAAAGGAAATCCTGCTTTTGAAAAACAGGATGAACAGATTAATTTTAAGTGGACCTTATATTCTCCTGATCCTGAAAAACTTCAATCGGATCATTACAGCATTCGTTGGACAGGAAAACTGGAAGCACCGGATTCAGGAAAATATCAACTAGGATTGCGGGGAAATGACGGCTTCAGATTATACCTTGATGGCAAATTAGCTATTGACCAATGGGAAAAACTAAGCTATTCCACCAAAATGGTTGATGTAGATTTTGTAAAAGGGAAAAAATATGACATAACGATAGAGTTTCATGAAAACAGGGGTGAAGCTAATCTTGAACTGATCTGGAACTACGGACTTCATAAGTACCAGAAAGAATATAAGGAAGCTTTAAATCTTGCTCAGAATGCAGATTATATCATCGTTGCTGCCGGAATTCATGAAGGCGAATTTCAGGACCGTTCCTCCTTGAGTTTACCCGGAAATCAGGAATTATTTATTCAGGAAATTTCAAAATTGAAAAAACCGGTAACAGTAGTTTTAGTAGGAGGATCTGCTATAAAAACAACCGCCTGGAAAGATGAAGTAGGAGCAATCTTAGATGTTTGGTATCCCGGTGAAGAAGGAGGAAATGCCGTGGCAAAAACTCTTTTCGGTGCTGAAAATCCATCAGGGAAACTGCCCATCACTTTTCCGGTCGAAGAAGGCCAGCTGCCTTTGACTTATAATCATCATCCAACGGGAAGAGGAAATGATTATCATGACCTGAGTGGTGAGCCATTGTATCCGTTTGGATTTGGTTTAAGTTATACCACCTTTGAAATCTCCGGATTGCAATTGAACAAAACAAAATATTCAGAAAATGAAACTATTATTGCCAAAGTCAACATAAAAAATACAGGTTCAAGAGCAGGAAGTGAAGTGGTTCAGCTGTATGTGAAAGACTTGCTGGCTACAGTTTCCAGACCGGTGATTGAGCTCAAAGGATTTCAGAAAGTAGAATTGCAGCCGGGAGAATCAAAATCTGTCACCATTGAAGTTCCCATAAAGCAATTACAGTTCCTGAACGAAAAAATGGAATGGGTTGTAGAAAAAGGAACTTACAGGATTATGGTCGGCAATTCATCCAGGAACTTACCATTAAAACAGAATATTGAAGTTTTATAGTTAAATTAAAAAACAAAAGAGCAGAAATTTCTGCTCTTTTTTATTATATTTTTTTGAAGATATCTAGTATTTTCTGGCTAGTAAAACATTCAATAAGAATGTTCCTGCCCAGTTACTGTTATTGGTAGTGGCACCATTCGTACCAATAAAATCTACACGGGCAACAGATACGGTAAGCCTGGTTTTACCACCTGTACCATTATTGGCAAGGCTTACAAAAGATGCTGTAAATACATCCGGGAAACTTGAGTTATTTCCTGCAGTAAGAATAGGATACATATTGTTAACATTGAAAGGAGTACCCTGATATTCATAAACCAGGGTCATTCTGCTTGTATTGGAGTAGGCAGCTGTATGAGCCCTGTCTACAGATGTTTTACTCACGATCCACCATCTGTCAGTTGCAGAACCTGAATCATAACCTGCATTAGCGTGATTGGTCCAGTCGGCAAGAGCTGCTGTTCCAAGCGCATGAGGAGGAATAAAAAACTGTGTACCGTAGATCTCCACATTGCTCGGCTTAGGAAGAACTGTAAAAGACAGATCCCATGTTCCGCCAGTTGTATTACCGTTGTTCACCACTTCAGCATAGGCTCCGATAGGAATCACAAAAGAAGCAACAGGAGTATTGTCAATTCTTAATGTATTACCACTGGAAGCCTGGAGTGTGATATTATTCGGCGAAATGTTTTTGATCTTATAAATTCTTCCCGTAAAACTTGTTGTTCCGGTTCCGATGACAGGAAGGGTAAATGTGGCATCGGCTGCTCCATTATAAGTGATGTAATGATCGGTAGCCAGAATATTATAAGCAGTGGATGTGACTTCACTATAGCCAGCCCTTAAGGAACCATTGACGGCAAGCGTACTGTTAGGGGTTGTTGTATTAATACCTACTTGTGCAGTTAAGGGAAGGGCTCCAAATAAAAGGATCGAGATGTATTTTTTCATTGTGTAAGAAATTTGAGTTCTATCAAATATAGAAAAAAAATAACTAAAAATTAGTTAAAGCTTAATAAATTATATTTATTTTAATTAAATCACTATATAGCATTGAATTATTAAACCAATCTGCACGGAACTTCCAAATCTTCGGTAAGATAATAGCTGCAGCAAAGACGGTGATAACCATCAGCAATGATCAGCTCATTTTGACCTCTAACCAACAATATTGGCGATAGTTTTTTATTTTTTTCTACTTTTTTGAGGTTTTCTTTCACATGAATATTGGTCTCAGGAAGCAGGGGAAGCTTACTTGCTCTTAAAATATCTTTTGATTTTTTTGTTATTGTAGAGGCCGATTTTAATTTTTCAACCATTTTTCTGGCTTTATCCGGTTCAAAAAGGAGTTCCAGATAATCCTGTGCTGCAGGAAAATCGTGGGATTCAGGTTCTTTCATCCAGATACTGTTTTTGGTCAGATTACCCTTTTTTGCAGACATCTTCATAAGTGTTTATTAAAAGATAAATGTATGAAAAATAGATGGTAATTAACCATCATTATTTCAAATGAGTCAATGATTTTACAATATGGATTTTACTTTCTTAAAAAAAATATTGGTATGATATATGCAAGATTTATCATGAACCGGAATGAATTTAATTAAAACTATTGAATTGATTGAAATCATTCAAAAATATGAACATTATGAAAAAGTTATTAATTTCAACAGTATTGTTATTAGGTTTATCCATGAATGTTTTTGCGCAAAAACATCCACCAGCACCCCCACACCCTTCAAAAAGCGAGCTGGTTAATATTAAAATGCAAGAGCTTACCAAAAAATACAATCTTGAGAAAAAGCTGATTCTTAATCATCCGTTGGCTACCAAACAGATGAAGAGAGACCAGATGAAAGCCTTAAATCAAAGATATGCAACTGAAAAACGATTACTTAAACAGGCAAAATAATACAGTATTTTTGCAGTTATTAAAATTTGAAAAACAGATTTTTATGCTGTGAGTTTTGATAAATTTTCAAAGTATAATAAAATTTATTGAAAGAGAGTGCGTTTTGAGCTCTCTTTCTTTGTTTAAAATTAAATAAAATCGCCTTGTTGATACATTTTAAGATCAGTCTGCGGAAACATTAAACATCCAATATTTTTCCTTAAATTCGCATAAAAATTTTTAAAGTAATGAATTACGATATTATTGTCATTGGAAGTGGTCCTGGTGGATATGTTACTGCGATCAGAGCAGCGCAATTAGGTTTCAAAACCGCAATTATCGAGAAAGAAAATTTAGGAGGAATCTGCCTTAACTGGGGATGTATTCCAACTAAAGCTTTATTGAAATCTGCTCAGGTTTTTCATTATATCAACCATGCTGAAGATTATGGTTTGAATAAAGTGGAGGCAAGCTTTGAATTCCCGAATGTAATTCAGAGAAGCCGTGGTGTTGCCAGCAAAATGAGCAAAGGAATCGAATTCTTGATGAAAAAGAATAAGATTGACGTAATTCTTGGTACTGCAAAAGTACAGAAAGGTAAAAAAGTTTCTGTGACAGATAAAGAAGGTAAAGTAACTGAATATACAGGTACTCATATCATTATCGCTACAGGAGCTCGTTCAAGAGAATTACCAAACTTGCCACAGGATGGTAAAAAAGTAATCGGATACAGACAGGCATTATCTCTTCCTGAGCAGCCAAAATCTATGATTGTTGTAGGTTCTGGAGCTATCGGGGTAGAATTTGCTGATTTCTATAACACAATGGGAACAAAAGTAACTGTTGTTGAATTTATGCCAAACATCGTACCTGTAGAAGACGAAGAAATCTCTAAACACTTAGAGAAATCTCTGAAAAAAACAGGAATCGAGATCATGACAAACGCTTCTGTAGAAAGTGTTGATACAAGCGGTGAAGGTGTAAAAGCTACTGTGAAAACAGCTAACGGAAACATTACGCTTGAAGCTGATATCTTATTATCTGCTGTAGGTATTGCTGCTAATATCGAGAACATCGGATTGGAAGAAGTAGGAATCCAGACAGATAAAGGAAGAGTATTGGTAAACGAATGGTACGAAACTTCAGTACCAGGTTACTACGCCATTGGAGATATCATTCCAACTCAGGCATTAGCTCACGTTGCTTCTGCAGAAGGAATCACTTGTGTTGAGAAAATCAAAGGAATGCACGTTGAAAAAATCGACTATGGCAATATCCCTGGATGTACTTACTGTCACCCTGAAGTCGCTTCTGTAGGTCTTACTGAAAAGCAGGCTAAAGAAAAAGGATACGAAATCAAAGTTGGTAAATTCCCTCTTTCCGCAAGTGGTAAAGCTACTGCAAACGGAAACACAGACGGATTTATCAAAGTGATCTTCGATGCAAAATATGGTGAATGGTTAGGATGCCACATGATTGGTGAAGGAGTAACGGATATGGTTGCTGAAGCTGTTGTAGCTAGAAAATTAGAAACTACAGGTCATGAGATCATCAAATCTATCCACCCGCACCCAACAGTTTCTGAAGCTATTATGGAAGCTGCTGCTGCTGCTTACGGTGAAGTGATTCACATTTAATCTGAAAAAGATATAGAAATCTATATAAAAAGCCCGGAGAAGTCCGGGCTTTTTTCGTTGATACTAATCTGAAATATAAACCAAACCTAACAGGTTTTTGAAACCTGTTAGGTTTATTACTTATTATCCGTTTTTCTTAAAAGGTTTCTGATGAAATTTTAGCTTGCATACAATGGATTTTCTTAAAATAATTTTAAAATCAGCATATTTATAAAAATTAACTCTATTATCTCATGCTGTTTCCTTACATTTATTCTATGAATTTTGACAGAGTAGGACTTGTTTTATCAGGCGGCGGTACCAAAGGAATCGCTCATGCAGGAGTATTAAAATTCTTACAGGAAAAAGGGATTGACGTAGATATCCTTTCCTGCTGTAGTGCAGGTTCTATTGTAGGATGTCTTCATGCTATCGGAAAAACTCCGGAAGAAATTCTGGAATTTTTCAATTCTGTGTATTTTTTCAATTGGAAACATTTTACATTCAATCAGCCGGGACTTGTTTCTTCAGTGATTTTCAGGAATTATCTGAAGCCTATTTTCCATGAAATGAAATTGGGTGATCTCGATATTGAAGTGAAAATTGTGGCAACAGAACTGGTTTCCGGGACTCAGAAGATTTTTGATAAAGATTTTGAGATTGTGGATGCCATCATTGCTTCGTGTTCCATTCCCGGAATTACAACTCCTTACATCATTGGTGAGGAAATGTATTGTGATGGAGGTGTACTAAACAACTTTCCTGCAGACATCATCAGGGATGAATGTGATAAACTGATTGGTGTATTTGTATCTCCACCCAACGAAGCTAAAATTAAAGACCTGAACTCCATTAAAGCTATTGTTTCCCGTTCTTACGATTTACTTTCCTACAGAATTGAAAAAGTAAAATTTGAGTACTGCGACTGGTTCATTTCCTCTCAGAAACTATCTTCTTATGGCACTTTTGAGCGAAGAAAAGACAGACTGGAAGAAATTTTTAATATCGGGTACAAAGCTGCTAAAGAAAGTTATGAAGCCAGTGGTTTTTTTGAAGAATTAAAACAATCCGGAACATAAAAAATCCCGCATATTGATGCAGGATTTTATTTTATAAAAGGGAAAACGATTTTGAGTTCTTAAAGAGAAGTTATAGATAGGCTATAACAACCTCCAGCTTTTCCAGTTTAATTTTTCACTACATATCCGTCCTGGCGAACAATTTCACGGTCATTAGCATCATTTACCACCAATGTATAAGGTGCTTTTTTCGGAGAATCCGTAAGATAATTTCTCCAGATCTGATAGCTATGGCCCTCATTATTGAAGTTGATATAATAGTTGCCGCCTGTACCATCAGGAATTAGTTCACCATCACTGATGATCATACTTGGTTTTGCCGTAATCTTGGTGTTGGCATTCCACGACTGGTAAAGGTACTTGCCGTTTGGTTGTTTGTCAATTCTTATCTTGAACTTTTTGGTTTTGATGATGACAGTCTTCGGTACCTGCTGAAAGGTAGAGGAAGTAATAAAACGGTCTGTTGTTGGATTCGGAACTTCTTTGGCATTAACGAAAGAAAACTGAGCTAAACAGAAAGTTCCTAATAAAATATGCTTTATCATATTAAATGGTTATTGGTTAACATTTTAGATTCTATCAAATATAACGCCATTTTTCAATTTAGAATATAAATATAGAGTACTGAAAATTAGTTTTTTGCAGCTTTTGAATGCTTGTTTTTTGAAAATAATAATACTGATTTTCAATTGATTATTATTTTATTGGCAAAATATTGTCAATTTCTGAAACAACTGATTACTTTTCTTATGTACATTTGTACCATCAAAGGATCTCGTTCCTTTATTATCAAAATGAAACTAATTAACTTTAAGTTTTCTTTATTAAAAGTATCAGAAATCATCTTCACGATTTTTAATACATCTCCTCCTGTAATTTCTTAATTTTTTCGAAAGAATTATCACATAATTCGTACTCTGTTTTTTCATATACCGAAGAAATAGAGCACAATCCCTGTTTTCAAATATAATCAAAAACAAAAAACAAAACTATGGAATTAGCTTTTCATGGCTGGATGATTCCGGCCGTAATTGCACTGTTGTGCATACTTTTTTATAAATTCATTTTAAGAATTTTCTTTGGATTAATCATTGTCCCTCAGGACAAAATAGGGTTAGTTACCAAAAAATTTGTGCTGGTTGGTAAGCAGGAACTTCCGGAAGGAAGAATTATCGCCACCAATGGAGAAGCAGGTTTTCAGGCCCAGACATTAGCTCCGGGCGTATATTTCAGAAAATGGATATGGCAGTATTCTATCGATTTTCAGCCTTTTATAGTGATTCCCACAGGAAAAATAGGATTATTATTGGCAAAAGATGGTGCAGAATTAGAAACCGGAAGAATCTTAGGCAGAAAAGTGGACTGTGATTCTTTTCAGGATGCTGAAGCTTTTTTGAAAAACGGAGGAAGGAAAGGCCGTCAGACCGCGATTATTGCGCCGGGATCCTACAGAATCAATACGCTGCTTTTTGAAATAGAATTAACGGATATGACTCAGATTCCTGATAATGCAGTGGGAATTATCACGACCATGGAAGGAGATCCCTTGGCAGAAGGTCAGATTGCCGGTAAGATTATCAATGATCATAATAAGTTTCAGGACGTAGATACTTTTTTAAACAAAGGAGGATTTAAAGGGCTTCAGGAACAGGTAATTCTGGCAGGTTCCTATTTCCTGAATCCCTGGTTTACAAAAGTTGAAATGGTGAAAATGACGGAAATTCCAATTGGCCATGTGGGAGTCATTATCAGTTATGTAGGAGAAGAAGGACTGGATTTGAGCGGGATTGATTTTAAACATGGAAATATAGTGGAGAAAAGCCATAAAGGAGTTTGGGCAGAACCTATTGGTCCCGGAAAATATCCTATCAATCCTTACATTATGAAGGTTGAACTTGTTCCGACTACCAATTTGGTGCTAAACTGGGCCTATGAAAGAAGCGAGTCTCACCAACTGGATAAAAACCTTTCAACGATTACAGTACGAAGTAAAGACGGTTTCCCTTTCAATCTTGATGTATCGCAAATCATCCATATTCCTACGTATGAAGCTCCAAAAGTAATAGCCCGTTTTGGAAATATGATCAATCTTGTAAGTCAGGTTTTAGAACCAACCATTGGAAACTATTTCAGAAACTCAGCACAGGATAGTGATGTGATTGCCTTCCTGGGAACCCGAAAAGAAAGACAACAGTCGGCAAAAGATCACATCAGCAGTGTTTTGGAACAATATAATGTAAATGCTGTAGATACTTTGATAGGAGCGATTGTTCCTCCGGAAAGTTTAATGAAAACGCTCACCGATCGAAAATTGGCGGAAGAACAGAAAATCACCTACGAAACTGAAATGCTGGCCCAGGAAACGCGTCAGGCTCTGGAAAAAGAAACGGCTGTTGCTGATATGCAGAAAGAAATTGTAAAAGCAGATCAGGGTGTTGTGATTGCAGAAAGGATAGCTGATGCATCGGTGAAAAAAGCGACCGGAGATGCCAATTCAGTAAGATTACAGGCGAATGCGGAAGGAGACAGGTTGAAACTGTTAGCAACAGGTGAAGCAGAAAAAACAAGACTTCTTGCCAAAGCCGAAGCAGAAAAGATAGAATTGCTGGCAAAAGCGAATGCAGAACAAATTTCATTAACCGGTAATGCAGAAGCGGAAAAAATTCTGGCCATTGGTAAATCTAATGCAGAATCTTACAAGCTATCTGTAGAAGCAATGGGCGGAAATAACTTTACCCAATTGAAAATTATGGAGAATATAGCCAGCCAGAATGTAAGAATAATGCCTGAGGTATTAATTGGTGGAAACGGAGATTCAGCAAATGGCGGAATCAGCGGACTTCTGGGACTTCAGCTGTTGGAGCAGGTGCAAAAGAAAAATGCTGAAACGGTTACTGTAATTGAAGAAAAACCGGATAACAATTCTTAACTTTAGCCTAAGGAATAATTAAAAAATACGAAATCGCCCGGAAATTTTTCCGGGCGATTTCGTATTTTTTATACAGTATAACTTGCAAACGCCTCTTCCAGGCTTTCAAATTTACCTTTAAACTCATTAATAGGGCAGTCCTGAAGTATATTCCCTTTATGAATAAGAATCACTCTTGAACAAAGCGCTTCCACTTCCTGCATGATGTGAGTGGAAAGTAAGACGGTTTTCTGCTGGCCGATTTGTTTTACCACATTACGGATTTCAATAATTTGATTGGGATCAAGACCATTGGTAGGTTCATCCAGAATCAGTAAATCCGGCTGATGAATAATAGCCTGTGCCAATCCTACACGCTGTTTGTATCCTTTAGAGAGCTGTCCTATTTTTTTAGATTTTTCAGGGGTAATTCCTACCAGTTCTATTACCTCATCTACTCTGGATTCAGAGATTTTATGGATATTGGCTACAAACTGAAGGTATTCTTTTACGTACATCTCCAGATAAAGCGGATTATTTTCAGGAAGAAATCCTATTTTCTTTTTGCTTTCAATCTCATGGTTTGAGATATTCATACCATTGAAAATAATTTCACCCTGGTCAATTTTCAGTGCTCCGACAATAGATTTCATCAGGGTAGATTTTCCGGCACCGTTCGGGCCAAGAAGACCGATGATTTCATTTTTATCAATAGAAATGTTGATATTGTCAAGGGCAGTCTGCTCACCAAATTTTTTGGTTAAATTGATTATCTGAAGCGGCATAAGTTTTAATGTCTTTCTGCAAAAATAAAATAAAAAAACTCATCCGATAGAATGAGTTTCGCAATATTTATAAAATATAATTATTTTCTTGATTTTTTCTTGGTTCCGCCTGTTGCCGGGGCAGCAGTAGAAGCTGTATTTCCGTTTCCTTTATTCGCTGAAGGATTTATAGAAGCAGGTTTGTCATACATGGTATATTTTCCATTGGTTCTTCCGAAAATTTTCTCCACTTGCTTTTGATTTAAAAACTGTGATTTTCCAATGTATTTCCGGTTTTTATTGATTACCTGGATAAACTGCATGGTTTGTTGGCCATAATTCTTTTCATAATGAAGTTCGATGATATCATTAGGTAATTCCAGCACAACATTCTCTTCTGGAGTGGAGATAAAACCATCCATAATAAGTTTGTATAGGCCGGCAACATCACCATTAAGATTCTGAAATGAAAAAGATCGGATTGTATTCAGGTTGCTGGTGTTCAGATCCTGGTAGTTGACTGTAAATTTATCTTCCTTTTTATAGAGACCAACGGAATTATCTTTACCAATTTCCACCAAACTTTCATTCTTCAACACTTTAATCTGTGAGAAAACTGAAATACCGAACATACATGTAATAAGTAGAATTATTTTTCTCATGAATTGAATTTTAATGTTTTATAAATTGGTGCACATAAAATTACTAATAAAAAAGCGTAAAAGCAATTTTATTCGGATGGAGCAAAAATAACCATTTTTTTTAATATCCATACAGGTTGGTAGAATAATGTTATGTAATTCATTATATGTGAATTTGACTATAATGTATTCATTTGTAGTGTTTTATGTTGTTGAGGAATTGCCGCTTCAAGAAATGTTAAAATTATAAAATGATGTGTTTTTTTATCATAATCTGCTGATATATAGTGTGTAATTTTTTAGATGAAAATAAAATGTAATTAATTTAATGTCCATAACTGATAACTCTTGATATTTTCCATCCCTGAGGGGTTTGCTTCCAGATATGAACAAATTTGAACGTTCCACAATTGATCAGAGAACCATTTTCCAAACGGCAAAATTGGTGGATTCCGGTCTGTATTGCTCCATAATCTTTAATAGGATATACTTCCACAGATTCAGGAACTAAAACTCTTCGGGTGTATGCATAGTTTTTAGCTACTCTAGTGAAATTATCAATAGTTTCTTTATAGTTTGCCAGGCCGCCCATATCATGAAAGAACTCAAGATTTTCAGTAAAAAATGTTTTAAGTTTTTCAATATTTCCTGAGTTGGCAGCACTGAAAAGAATGCTGTCCTTTTTCATTATGGTATTGTAAAGCTCTTGAGAGACTGGTGTATAAGATTTTGATTGTGAGAAAGTGGTAGTCCATATTAAACAACATAATAGGATTGAAAATAATGGAATAAAGAATTTGTTTTTCATATTTAATGGTTTTATAATTCAAAATTTCTCAAAAGCATATTATGATTGCTCTCGGTTTAAATGTAATCATTTAAATTTTAGTAGATTATGAAAATTATTCTTTTAGTTATTAATAGAACGTTTTGAAAAAATAGATATAAAAGTATCAAACTCATGTTTATAACTTCTTCCCACAGGAATTTTATGATTGTTGACAACAATTTCATTATTGCTGAATGCCGTCACAAAAACAGAATTAATGATAAAAGACCTGTGAATTCTTACAAAATCCTTACTCGACAACGTTTGCTCCAGATCTGTAATTTTACTTTTCGAAATAAAACTTTCATTGGTTACGAGAACCACTTTAATGTCATTTCCCTGGCTTTCAAAATAGACGATCTCTGAAAGCATAAGTTTCCGGTGCATTCCTTCAGTTCTAATGAGGATGAAATCTTCTTTATGGTCAGTCGCAGTTCTGAGAATGCGTTCTACAGATTTAAAAAAACGCTCAAAAGTAATAGGTTTCAGGAGATAATCTACTGCTTCCAGTTCAAAACCTTCAATAGCAAAATCCCGGTAAGCGGTAGTGAAAATAGTCTGGGGTTTCTGAGGCAGTGACTTCAGAAAATCAATTCCATTGAGGTGAGGCATCTGAATATCCAGAAACATAAGATCTACAGTCTGGTTTTGCAGTATTTTATAAGCCTGCATTGCATTTTGAGCTTTCCCCACCAGCTTTAAATCGTCGATTTTAGAAATATGGTTTTCCAGTAATGACATGGCCAGAGGTTCGTCATCTACAATAATACAATTAATCATAATGTGAAGGAGTGATTATTTCAACTTTAAAAATATTGTTTTCCTGTGAGATCTGGAAGGTAAAATGGTTCTGATAGTGATACAGCAACTGTCTTTGTATGTTCTACAGTCCGATTCCTTTTTCATTAGCTGTCTGGTGGTCTGAGAATGTATTTTCAATTGTAAAAACAGAATGCTGGCTATTCGTTTCCATATCAATCTTTATTTCTGTGGTTTCTGAACTTTTTCCCACTCCATGTTTAAAGGTATTTTCTACCAATGTAAGATACAGCAGGGGTGGAATAGTATTCTGGGAGTTTAACCTGATGTGTTTCCTGATTTTTAATCTTTCATCATGGTACCGTAGGCTTTCCAGCGAAATATAATTTTCTATAACAGCCAGTTCATCAGAAACCAACACCCATTTTTTCTGCCCTTTGTATAAAATATAATCCAGAATATCCGATAGCTGACTGATAGATTGGGAGGTTTTATCAGAACGGCTGACCGACAGAGAATAAATGTTATTCAGGGTATTAAAAAGAAAATGAGGATTGAGCTGGGATTTGAGAGATTGCAGTTCAAGCTCGGTCTTTTCCTTCTGCAGTTTGATTGTATGCTCTTTTTCATCCTTGTAACGAATGATAAACATGATGGAAACAAAAACAAATGCCCCACTGATAACAGGAAATGTATAATGAAGCAAAAGATAAGGAATATCTGTAAAAATGCTGAAAATACTGTCTTTCACTTCCTGGGTGAAAAGAGGTTCAGCGATATAAACCAGAAAAACCCTGTTGATGATTGAAATAAGATAAAGGCTGATAATGAGATACAGCGAAAATGCAATATACTTTTTCCTGTCAAAAAAATGACGGATCAGCACAAAATAAATAAAATTGGCCCCTGCAATCTGGAAAATCCAGTGGCAGAAGTTATAGATCATCAGTTCTTTAAAATTCCCACTTTCATATTCTCCGTACATTCTTGCTGTTCCGAATAAAAATAAAGCACTCCAGAAGAACAGCTGGAAGTATAGCATTGGTCTGATCTGAGTTCCTGATGGCGTTTTCATCATCTTCAAAAATATAAAAACTTAAGTTACGCCAGAGAAATGTTATGCTAAAGACTTTAAAATAATGTCAGACAACATCATTTACTGTACAAACTGCCTGTTTTGCTATTGGTAGTTAATCATCTGTTGTCCGGATTCTTTATCAGAAAGCAATCTGAAATTGGTGAACATTTGTATAAAAAAATAATGAAGGAACATTCTGAAAGACTTTACGGATTGGATCATCTGAGAACTGCTGCTATTTTACTCGTATTACTGTATCACTACCGGGCCTTTAAACATCCCGGCTGGGTAGACAGTATCGGGAGATTTGGGTGGACAGGAGTAGATCTTTTCTTTGTACTAAGCGGTTTTCTAATTTCAGGACAGCTGTTTAAAGAAATAGAAAACAATGGAAGTATCAGTCTGAAAACATTTTATTTAAAACGGTTTTTCAGGATTATTCCGGCTTACTGTTTTACCCTTTTTCTCTATTTTACATTTCCTTTTTTCAGGGAGAGGGAAGCTTTATCCCCTTTATGGAAGTTTGTGACTTTCACTCAAAACTATGGACTGAACGTTATCAGTCGGGGAACATTTTCCCATGCATGGTCATTGTGTATTGAAGAACAATTTTATCTCATTCTTCCTTTGTTCCTTTTGATCGTCATGCCAACAAAACTGTTCAAATATATCGCGGTTCTGATGATTGCTGTCATTGGATTTTCTATTGTAGCAAGGCTGATGGCATGGAATGAATGTATTGCAGTGCCAGAGACTTTTTCCACAGATTTCTGGAAATTATGGTATATGAAAATATATTATCCTACCCATACAAGATTAGATGGCCTGGGAATGGGTGTCTTGATCGGGTATCTTATGCAGTATTCTTCAATATTTAAAAGAATAGTTGCCGGCAACGGAAATAAGCTTTTTTTTCTTGGAATACTACTGTTGGGAATTTCATTTTGGATATGCAATGAGCAGGCTTCCAAAGCTGCTTCTGTATTTGGTTTTACACTGGTGGCGGTAAGCTACGGAATGATCCTGATGGCCGCTATCTCCCAATCATCTTTCCTGTATCGTTTGAAGTCATATATTACCGCTCAGCTGGCTGCTATGTCATATGCTGTTTACCTTTCCCATAAAGGAATTATCCATATGGTACAGGAGCTGCTTGATTATTTTAAACTTGAAACCTCAGATAATATCACTATTCTTATTTGTCTGTTTGCTTGTGTTTTAGGTGGTTTGTTCTATAGGTTTGTTATTGAAAAACCTTTCTCAGTAATTAAATCCAGGGTGTTGAAAAAATCAGCGTAATCCCCCAAATCTGTGTGGGAAATTATATGTTTTTAAACGCAAAGCTTCTTTTAGACTTTGATTATTTTTAAGGGAGCAAAGGATGAATCAACTTCATTGATTCTTACTAAGCGGGCGTATTACCAAGCATCTTCATGCGTGACAAAGTCGCACTTCTTTGCTTCCTTTACTATATTTTTTATCTTATTAATCTTTGCATTTTCCTAAAACATAGAAAGATAGGTTTAATTGGAAAACACAAAGGCGTAGTTTTTTTATCCCTAAGATTTTTAGCAAGTGAATATTAAAAAAATCTCCCGGATTAATCAGGTTTAGAAAATCAGCGAAATTTCCCGTATCTGCGTGGGAAATTATATGTTTTTAAACGCAAAGCTTCTTTTAGACTTTGATTATTTTTAAGGGAGCAAAGCCGGAATCAACTTCATTGATTCTTTTTAAGCGGATGTATTACCAAGTGCCTTCATCAGCGACGAAGTCGGGATTCTTAGCTTCCTTTATTGTATTTTTACCTTATTAATCTTTGCGTTTAAAATAGAACAATCTTCTTATTCTTTAAATAATGTTACATAAAGATCTGCTTAATTTGAATAATCTGCGAGAGCATAAAAAATAAAAAAGTCAGTTTATATTTTGAAACTGACGTATAGATTGTAGAATAAAATGATTATTGAGAGATTATTGCCTTCAGTACTACATTCTTTATTGAAGCCTCTTTAAAACTCCAGTATTCACTTTTTTCAGACATCTGATTTTCTAAAATGACCAAAGTAGTATCCGTAGAAGGGAAGTATACATTAAGACATGTGAATCCATCACCAAGACCTGTCACGGCAAAATAATCCAGGCCCGCTTCTTTGATAAACCTTACATTGTACCCAAATCCCATATTTTCTTTTCCAAAAACATTGTGCTGGGAGCTTGTGGAAGGGGTCAGGATCTGCTTTTGAAACGCTGGTGAGAGAAGCTTTCCTTTAAATAATGCCTCGTCCCATTTTGCAAGATCCTTTACAGTAGAAATGATACCGGCTGCCGGAGCAATATCATCATTCAGGAATGATTGTTTTACCTTTTCAAACTGATTGTCCTTATTCATATAGCCGGGAACAAGAGCCTGATTGCTCCTAGTATTGTATACCAAAGTTCTATCCATTTTCAGTTTTTTGAAAAGAGAAGTGGCAAGTTCTGTAAAGCTTTTTCCGGTTGTATTTTTAAGGATTTCCCCTAACAGTTTATAAGAAAGATTACCATATTTGAACTGGGAACCGGCTTTGAAAGCTGCTGGCTTATTAATATCTGTAATACCATGAGTATGATTCAGAAGATGATGGATAGTAACCGTATCTGCCCAGGTTTGGGTAAGAGCAGGAAGATATTTTTTGATGGGAGTATGAAGACTCAGCTTTCCTTGTTCAGCAGCCTGTAAAATCAAAACAGCGGTAACCTGCTTTGAATTGGACATGATTTCAAACTGGTCATCTGTTTTCAAAGGGACTTTCTTTTCGAAATCTTTGTAACCATTGGATTTCAGATATTGGATTTTACCTTTCTGAGCAACCAAAACAACGCCGTTAAATGCGATAGGGCTGGCAGCGGTTATAATACTGTCAATTTTATAGCTATAAGTCTCTTTTTTCTGGGCAGCTAAGGAAATAGATAGAAGGGCTGCAAATGCGCCGGTGAAGAACAGTTTTTTTGTGATCATTATTTTTTTTGGTAAAATTCATAAGTTACTTTAGCGATATCAGCAATAATTGCTTCTGCATTTTCAAACTTTTCATAGGTGTCATGAACAAAAACGGCGATGTATATTTTTTGGCTGCCGGAAAGTTCAATAATACCAAAATCGTTTATGGCGCCGGTCATTCCTTCTTTGTTGGTAAAAGATGTTCCCGTTCTGTGTGCTACTTTCACATATTCTGGCAGATTTCCTTTAAGTCTTTTGGGGCCGGCAGTATTATTGAGCATGGCATTATACAGCCAAAGATGATGTTTTTTATTCAGAATTTTTCCATTATTGAATGTTTCAAGAAGCCGGATCGCTTCATTGGGTGTTATTTTGTTTACAAACTGAGATTCCCAGTCTTTATGCATATCTTCCTCATTGTTTTGAATGATACAATCCTTACTGTTGACCAGCTGCTGAACCGGTTCCGGCCCGCCAACTAATCTCATCAGGATATCACAGATATTATTGTCACTGTATAAAACAATCCACTTCAGAGCTTCTTCCAGGCTGATTTCTATATTACCATCCGGATGTTCTTTTTTGAACGGACTCCAGGTATCTTCAAGAAGCTCTTCTCTTTTAATGAATAGTTTCTGCTGTAAAGAAAGCTCACCCTTTTCTACTTTTTTCAATACTGTTAAAGCAATAGGAAACTTTACAGTACTGAGCATGGGATACAGCTTATTGCCATTAATTTGTATTGTTTCTTTCTGATAAGGTCCCATGATTGAAACCCCCACATCTGCCTTCTTATGGGAGATAATGGATTCAATGGTTTTCTTAAGATCCGAAAGTTTTGTGTGCTGCGAAAAAAGAGGTAGACTGACCACGAGTGCGAATAACGCGAAAATAATTCCTTTCTTCATTTGAGTCTGGTTTTAAAGTTTTTTTGATTTCCAAATATATGTATTTCCTCTTTTCTTTTACTGCAAATATTTTAATAATTTAGTTCTATGAAAATAAAAACTATTAGCCTTTTTGTCCTTCTTTTCACGATTATTTCCTGTAAAAAAGATGTAGAATATCCTAAATATGTTGAGCTTCAATCCGGAGGCGGAGAATATTCACTCTATATAAAAAACGGAACTTTTGAATTTTTAAAAACAGAACTTATAAGCTATGATCAGATTTCAACGGCTCCATTTTCAGAAGGAAAATATGAAATATCAGGGGATGAACTTATTTTAAGAAGCGGTAAAGGAAAAAAGTATACTTTCAAAATAGGGAATGAAGCTGAACTGATTCCTGAAAAAATGGATTCTTTAAAAAACCTGAAAGGATTGTATCCTGTTCAAATTCTTCATAATAATAAAATGCCGAAAGAAATGGGACGTCTGGATTCCTTAGGAAGAAAAAATGCACTGTGGCTTTATTTCAATGAAAAAGGGAAGGTCATCAACCAGCGGTTGTATAAAAACGGTGAGTTTGTGAAAGACAATTACAAGTCTGATATTATTATAAAATAAAAAATTTGTAGAGCTCCTTTTATCTCTCGCAGATCATGCAAATTAAGCAGATTTAAAAAATCAACGTAATCTCCCGAATCTGCATGAGAAATTATATATTTTTTAACGCAAAGTTTCTTTTATACTTCCATCATTTTGTAAGGGAGCAAAGGAGGAATCAATTTTATTGATTCTTTCTAAGCGGGCGCATTATCAAGCATCTTTATCAGCGACGAAGTCGCGCTTCTTTGCCTCCTTTATTATATTTTTCACCTTATTAAACTTTGCGTTTAGAAAGCATAACCTTTTTATTCTTTGTTGGAAAATCATGAAGGCGCAAGGTTTTTTTAATGGACTAAATAGTTTACATAAAGTCCTGCTTAATTTGCATGATCTGCGAGAGAATTTATCTGGATTTTTTTTAACGAAGAGTTTCTTTTATACTTCCATCATTTTGTAAGGGGAAAGGAGGAATCAATTTTATTGATTCTTTCTAAGTGGGCGCATTACCAAGCATCTTCATCAGTGACGAAGTCGCGCTTCTTTGCCACCTTTATTATATTTTTCACCTTATTAAACTTTGCGTTTAAGATAGCATAATCTTTTTTTACATAAAGACCTGCTTAATTTGCAAGATCTGCGTGAGGATATTAAGGTTTAGATCCCTGCTGTATTCAGAATAAAAATGGTATCATAAAAAAGGCACCATTTACAAGTAAATGATGCCTCGTCACTGAATATATTTGAATGTAAAATTGTTTTAGGTTTATCTATTCATTCTGTTTGATTTGTGGGTTATTATTAATCTCTTTATTAGGAATCTGGAATCTGAATTTGTCAGGAGTAAGGTTGAATCTTCCAAAAGTATGATTCGTTCCTGTGTATACTCTTTCTAAGGGGGTGTTTAATCTTTTCATATCAAACCATGCGTAGCCTTCGCCCCACAGTTCTATTCTTTTTTGCAGGATGATCTCATTGATCAGATCATTACCGGATTTTGTAGACAGGGTATAGGCTTTATCCCTTTTCGAGGTGATTTCGAATAATATTTGTCTTGCTTCCGTTTCTCTTCCCTGTCTGGCAAGGGCTTCAGCTTGTACATAATACAGTGAGGAAGCTCGGATGTAAATATAGTCTCCTTCAAAAAGAGTGGGATCTTTAAACTTCCAGCTTACATATGGTGGATAATTTTTTGTTTTTCCGTTAAAAGTATAGGGTGCACTTTGGCTTCCATTAAACACTTTTTTACGGTAATCTGTTTCCGGAATCGCTTCATAAAGGCGTTTGTCTATCAGTTTACGGATCTGTGCAGCTCCGGCATATCCTTCGTTGGTATTATCAAACATCGAGAAGAATGATGCATAATGATTTCCGATACTCATTGTGGAAATTGTATTATGAAAACCCCATATTACCTCTGGATTATTGATGCTGGAAAATCCGGTAGTGGTATAGTTATCTTCTGTCATAAGGCCAACCCCCTGCTTGCTTTCCTCAGCATATTTGGCAGCTTTAGTGTAATCTCCTGTTTCCAGAAATACTTCAGCTGCAATAGCCTTGGCTGCTCTTCGGTCAATCTGGGCTCTGGATGGCCGGGCATAAGTATCTAAAAGGGTAATAGATTCCTCAATATCACTCTTGATTTGTCCGTACACCTCAGCAACAGTTGATCTTGGAAGTCCCTGGCTTGGATTGCTTGCGGTAAGTACCAATGGAAGCCCCGGCTCAGACTGATGGCCATTATAATCGTTGGCATAAAAACGAACCAGATAAAAATAAGAGTAGGCTCTTAAAGCCAATAGCTGTCCTGCAATAGCTCTGTTCTTTGCGTTTGCATTTTTATCTAAATCATCTAGAAGCTTGTTGATCACAAATATTCTTGCATAAAAAGTAGTCCAGACAATCTCAGAAGCAATGTTGCTGGCATTGGTTGCTTCGTAATTATAAAACATTCCCAAATGCTGGTTTGTAGACTGGATGACATCATTTGACATCAGGTCAGCTCCTGCTTTGATTCCCATGATTCCAAAATCTGAGTGAGCAGTAGTACCGCCGGCACCATTGCTGCGAAGATCAAGATAGATGCCGCCCAGGATTTTTTCCGGGCTGGAAGAATCATTATTCAGCTGTTCACCGGAAATATCGCCATCCGGTAAAGTATTGAGATCATTGGCACAGCTGGAAGTAATAAAACCTAGGGTTACAGCTGCTATAAAGTATTTTATTTTTTTCATTCCTATTCTTTTAAAAATTAAGTTTAAAACCTAAAGAGACACTTGACAACAGAGAATATCGGTATGCATCAGAAACTCCTGTCAATGACGCTCTTGGGTCATATCCTTTTCTCTTGGACCACAGATACAGGTTGTTGCCTGTCACATAGATTTTCAGACCAGATAAACCTGCCTGCTGTGCAAAACCATCAGGAAGCTGATAGGAGAGGGTTACATCCTGAAGACTGATATAATCCGATTTAATTAAATAAAGCGTTGAATTTCCGTTTTGGTTTGTAGCGGTGAGGTCTACTCTTGGCAGCGCTGCCGTCGGATTTTCAGGAGTCCATGTTTTATCCAGATCTGTGGAATAGTTTGAGCCATAGCTGTCTGAGTGGAATAAGCTTCTATAAATATCATCATATCCATATCCTCCGAACTGATAGGCGAAATTCACGGCCAGATTAAATCTCTTATAAGTAAAATCTGTTCCGAATCCACCATATACCTTTGGAATAGCCGATTTACCAGTGTTATAATCCGTAGCTTCCTTATAATTGTTGGTAACCGTTCTTTCTTCTTTCTGAGTGACAGGGTTTATGGATGTACGATACCATAAAGCGTCACCATTTTCAGGATTTACTCCGGCAAATTCTTTCAGGAAGTAGGTATAACGGTCTCCACCTTCCGTTAAGATAAATAATCCGCTAACCAAGCCTGTGTTTCTTTGCTCAGCAGGTAATCGGGTAATCTTATTTTTATAATGAGTGGCATTGGCATAAACACTCCATTGAAATTCACCACCATGGAGAATATCCACACTTAGATTAGCTTGAACACCTCTGTTGGTCATATCTCCAATGTTTCCGTATTTCACATAAGAACCTGCATTGGAAGGAGGAAGAGGAAGCGTGTAGATCATATCCGATACTTTCCTTTCAAAATAATCTGCATTCAGGGTTATTCTGTTTTTTAAAAGTGAGAGTTCAAAACCGGCATTCAGGTTTTTGGAGGTTTCCCATTTTAAATCCTTGTTTCCCTGTTTTTTAAGTGAAAGAACCGGCTTGTCATCACCGAAATTATTAATTCCGTAGATATCCTGATATGCATAATAATCCCTGCTGGAACCTCCTAAAAGGATATTGTCATTTCCCTGCTGCCCATAAGACGCTTTTAATTTTAAAGAATTAATCACGCTGTTGTCCTTAAGGAAATCTTCTTTTGCAATATTCCAGGCCAGTCCCAATCCATAGAAATTTCCCCATCTGCTTTCAGGTGAAAAAACAGAAGAACCATCTCTACGTATATTGGCATTGAAGAAATATTTTCCGTCATAGTTATACAATAACCTTGTGAAATACCCTTCTACAGCATATTCATAACCGCTTCCTGATAAATCGGTAATTTTCACAGCATTATCAAAAGCTTGTGAGCCAGGTAATAAAAGCTGCTGTTTTGATCCTGAAAAGCCATCATCTTTTATCTTGTTCAGTTCATGTCCTACAAGAAGATTGAAGCTGTGATTTCCAATTTTTTTCTGATAGGTAAGCAATTGCTGGTGGTTCAACGTATATTTAAAATTAGAACCTTGCGAAATAGTTCCCCCTACAGAAGATGAAGTTCCTCCTTCCGTATTTCCAAACTGAAGATTTCTTGTATTCTCAA
Organism: Chryseobacterium viscerum; assembly: GCF_025949665.1. Lineage (NCBI taxonomy): Bacteria > Pseudomonadati > Bacteroidota > Flavobacteriia > Flavobacteriales > Weeksellaceae > Chryseobacterium > Chryseobacterium viscerum. Next base: position 1,072,633 of record NZ_JAPDFT010000001.1, read on the forward strand.
GATAGGCACCGAAATTGTACGTGAAATCCAGTCCTTTGATGATTTCATAATTTAAACCAAGATTAAGATTGGTAATATTGCTGATGATCTGAGATTTATCTTTCTGAAGGTTTCCTACAGGATTTTCAAAAACGGCATACGATCTTGCGGCTCCGTTAGGTCCTTGGCCGGCTCCATAATCGTATAAAGCATTTCCATTGCTGTCATACAATCTCTGGTAATTATTATCCCTGAGGAAAACAGGATAGAAAGGAGCAATGTTTCTGGCAAACTGGAAAGGGTTGGAAAAACCTCCGGTTTCCCCAAAATCCTGCTTACTGTAGGTATAAGACAAAGCACTGGTTAATTTCAGCTTTGATGTGATAGAGTAGTCTACATTCGATCTGATCCCGAATCTTTCAAATCCGGAAGAAATTAAATACCCTTTGTCATCCAGATAATTAAGAGAGGTGTAAGACTTTATCTGATCCCCATTGGCGTTGATCCCTACCGTGGCTTCTCTTCTCAAAGAAGGTCTGAAAAGCAGTTTTTTCCAGTCATCCTGATATAACAATTTTGCATCCTGATTGAAAGATCTATCCTTTGAAATCAATTGATTAAAAGGAACATTATAAACATTATATTCTAATTTATTCAACGCTGAAAGGCCTACATCATGGGGACTGGCACCAGAAGGAACAGCTCCCGGTTGCTTCAATCTTGCGATTTCGCCAATTCTGGCTCTGTTATAATAAGCAGTGTAATAATCCTGTGGAGAAGTATAAACTGAGTAATCTTCAATAGATCTGAAATTGACCCCGGTTCTTACATCGGCTTCAATATTTACTCCTTTACTTTTCCCTCTTTTTGTATTCACAATAATCACTCCATTGGCTCCCCTGGAACCGTATAATGCATTGGAAGAAGCATCTTCAAGAAAAGAAATACTTTCAATATCCGAGGCAGCAATACTGTTCAGATTTCCGCTGTATGGGATGCCATCCAGTACAATTAATGGATCACTGGAAGCATTGATGGAGCCTATTCCTCTCATTCTGATTGTTGGCTGAGAACCTGGTTGTCCTGATGAGATTACCTGTACCCCAGCTACTTTTCCTCCAATTCCCTGAAGAATATTTCCGTTCTGAAGATTAGACAGGTCTTTTGCCTTCAATGATTGTACAGATCCTGTGATTTCTTCTTTTTTTTGCTTCCCGAAGGCCACCACAACCACTTCCTTTATTGAAGTTTCTTGGGAAAGGCTGTCCTTAGTTTGGGCAAAGCCGTATTCCGCGAATAGGAGTAAAGCCAATACACCAAGTTTACATTGTTTCTTTTTCATTATATTAATCTAGGTTTAAAATTGAACTGTGTATTACTGCTGATCTCTCTATGCTAAATATAACTTCCTGCCTCCTTTTTCAGGGAGGGTATAAGAAATAGATAGTAAAATTTACAGGAGATGTACCCGGATTAAAGAAGCCTTGAACTCATGGCTTTCATTCCTACAGTAATGAATGTATCTCTTAAAAAGTTATGACATCATCATTTTACACATCATATCAAAGCACATGTCTTGAGAAATACAGGTGTGCTGTGAATGGCGGGACTCTGCAGAACACTGATGCTGCATCGGAGCTGTTGCCGTGATAGTGCATAGGTAAGAATCAAAGTAGTTCTTATTCATGAGAATAAAGTTTATGTTTTTTTTAACTGTGTCAAAATTATTTAATAATTGATGAACCCCGGTAAAAGGGGAGTATGAGATAAATCATATTAACCTACTAAATTAGTAGACTAATATGAAAATGTAAAGCTTACTTATTGTATCTGTTTGATAATCATTAATTTGATTGAGTATTAAAAATGTTAAAAAATTATAAAAAAAATAGGATTTAAAGCTGTGAATTAAAATTAACACCATAAGTCTATTGTTTTTATAGACTTTTTATTTATTTTATAACACAAGCTGCTGTCTGAACTGGAAGACTGATAGGTGAAATTTTTGTAGGAGGTTTGGTTTTGGCTAAGAAGAAGATAGATCCGGCGATGTCAGCTTTATCAGATGTCTAAGAATAAATAAATTTTATAGTTTTGATAAAGAAAATAATAAAAAAGGCTGTCTTCCAGGTAAGGCAGCCTTTTTCTTAAGATTGCTTTTGTAACTCAGTGAATTGCATTTGCCGCAGTCTTTGAAAAACTGTTTCTGAAATTTAAAAATTGATATCTTTCATCATTCTTAATGGTGATTGGAGTTCTTTTACAGAAAAATTAATTATATTTTTGATAATTATTTTATTTGCACAATTCTTTATCAAAAGTGATAAAGCGTAACGATTGTAGAAAACCACTCCAATAATATGATGAAAAAATACCTTACTTATATAGCACTTTTGGGAACACCTTTGTTTTGGGGACAAAATAAAGTAATCGGAACATCTGCTTACCAGAATAGCTTGAAGCTATCAGAGAAGGAAAATGAAGCCATGGCATTTGATAATGATATAAAATTATCTGATGCGGAAATAGTTTTGGATAAGAAGATATTGCAACTACGTAAGCAGTTTCTAAGTGACACAGAATCCAAAAAGATATCTTTATACAACAGCTCTTTTTATGAAATAAAACCTTTAATAGAAGGCAGTAAGCTGTATGAAATAGTACAGACCATGCCGAAAGGAGGTTTGCTGCATACCCACAGCGGAGGGATAACGGAGGTGAAATGGATAATTTCGGCTGCCAGAAAATACCAGGAATGCTACGTTTACGATCAGAAAGATAATGATCAGTTCATTTTCGGACAGCTGGCTTTTTTTGAAAAAGGAAAAGTTCCGAACGGATTTGTCAGTCTTGATAAAAAACTGGCTTCAAACCCTGATTTTGAAAAACAGTTACAGGACCTTCTTACGTTGAAACGTGAAAACCTTTGCTCTTACACAGATTATTGGATTGAATTTGAAAAACGTTTTAAGCGTATCAATCTGCTGCTTCCTTACCGTCCTTTCTTCAAAGAATATTATTTAAAAGGATTCCAGGATTTGATCAAAGATAAAGTACAGCACGTAGAAATCAGATATATTTTTGATGAGCTTTATGACTTCCAGCATGGGAAATACCCTTTAAAAACTTCCATCACAGATCTGCAGGATATTCTTAAAGAAGTACACAAGTCTGATCCGCAGTTCACCCTGAAACTGATTTATTCAAGCTTTAAATTCCTGGATAATGAAAGTATTGGGAAACAGCTGGAAACAGCATTTGAGATGAAGAAAGAATTTCCGGATATGATTTCAGGATTTGATCTTGTAGCAGATGAAGCTGCTGGACACAACATCAATTTTTTTGAGAAAAACTGGGCAAAACTGAACGAGCTTACTAAAAAATACGGCGTAGAAATGCCTCTTTTCCTTCACGCAGGAGAAAGCAACTCCGCCTTGAATAAAAATGTTCTGGATGTAGCTTTATTAAATAACAAAAGAATCGGGCACGGACTGAATCTGATCTACTTCCCCAAAACAATGGAGCAGATAAGAACACAAAATAAACTGGTGGAAGTGAGCCCAATCAGTAACCAGGTTCTGGGATATGTGAGTGATATGAGAAATCACCCTGCCAGAGTATTATTAAGCAATGGAGTGCAGTGTTCCATCAACAGTGATGATCCTTCCGTATATGGATACACAGGGCTTAGTTATGATTTCTGGGTAGCAATGGTGTATTGGGAGCTGGATGTAAAAGCACTAAAAAAACTGGTTTTCAATTCCATTAATTATTCTTCTCTGAATGAAAATGAGAAAAAGAATTCATTATCCTATCTGAATCAGCAATGGAATGATTTTGTCCAGAAAACAAATCAGAAATTGAACTAACCGGGATTTTCCTGAAAAAAATAAAATCGCATTATTGACTTAATAATGCGATTTGTCTTTTAATAGATCAACCAAGATTACTTTCTCAACTTTGATCTGGATAATTCTTTTTTTACCATAGAACCTAATTTTGAAGGACTTACTTTTGTCAGAACCAAAGATTCACAACCATTGAAGACAGCAAAACGTTTTACGGTTTCTACAAAAGGTGTAAGCCATAATTCAGGAGCTATTGTATTGTTTTCAATATGTAAATGGATAAGCTCAAACTTTTTTTCCTTTCTGTGCGCTTTACAGTCAACCCTTCCGATAAACTGATCCCCAAACAGAATGGGCAGACAGAAGTAACCATATTGTCTTTTTTCCTTCGGAGTATAGCATTCCAACCGGAAATCAAAATCAAAAACCTGTTTGATCCGGTCACGATGAATAATAGAATTATCAAACGGTGACAGCAGCCATACATTAGAATCTGTCACATCAAATCTTTTTTCCAGCAGATTATTTTGAACATAAACAGAATTTCCTCCATCAACTTTAACTTTCGATATTGTACCTTCTTCAAGCATAGCCTGTAAAACCTCATTCACATTCTTCTTCAGGTCATTTCCTGTCCGAAGATGGGTGATCTGCTTTACCGTAGTAAATCCATAAGCACGGAGATTGGTTGTTACCAGATATTTCGCAAACTCAAGTGGAGTAGGTTCTGTGGTATTGATGGAAGAAGGCAGAACTCTTTCAGTCAGATCATATGTTTTCTGCATTCCGGAGCGTCCGCTGATCATCAGGTCTCCCTGCATGAAAAGTCTTTCAAGAGCTAGTTTGGCAGGCTTCCAGTTCCACCAGGTTCCTGCTTTATGACTTTCGTTTTCAAAATCTCTTGCCCGTTTGGGACCTTCACTGCGAATGATGTCTATGACATATTTCATTACTTTTGGGTCTGCATTGTAATAACGGGATTCTCCTCGTTTGATGGTAAGCATTTGGGGTAAAACATACCGGAAATCCTGCATCGGAAGATAAGAAGCTGCATGAAACCAATATTCAAATACCTGGCGTTCCTCTACCAGTTCTTCAAGATAATCAGCCTTAAAGTCAGGGATTCTTGTCCAAAGTGTATGATGATGGGCGCGTTCCACCATAGACAAAGTATCAATCTGTATATATCCGAGATGCTCCAAAGCATAAAGCACCGCATCTTTTCCGGTTCCGAACGGTGTATTTTGTGCTAATCCCTGACTATTTAATGTTGCAAGCTTTAAGTGCTCTAGCGCCAACTTCTTTTCCATATCTGAAGAAAACAGGTTTGTGATGTTTTTTCAAATATAAGGATTTGATCGAAAAATTTTGAGTAAGATATCAGTTGTTCTGACGGTTATCTCTTTTTAATTCCCTTTCAATTTCATTCACATAGGGTAGGGGAAGATGAAAACTTTCCTCGATATATTTTCTGATATTTTCATCAGTTTTGTTGTTTATCTTTCTGATAAAAAGCTGATTGCCGGATTTTAAAGATTCAATATAACTGAATGTACTCTGTGTATTTTGAAAAATTGATTTCTCAAGTACAGCTCTTTTATCATCATTAATAATGATATCACTAAATGATGTATTCATAAGAACAGTCTGAAAAAAAGATTCTGCAGGTAAAAAAGTATGAAGATAGTAATCTTCAAAATCCATTACCATTTTATTATTGATTAAGAATAAACAGGTTTCTCTTGTAAAAATGAACCATTTTCCACCAATAAAAGGGACTACTCCTTTCATAAATGTTCTTTTGTAGATGAAAGATGAAATCACATAGGCAAATTCAGTGAAATAACTTTGTATTCTTTGCAGGGTGTCTGGTCTATAAAATTTCTGGTCGTAATAAAAAAGATAATTTCTGTCTTTATGGGTGGAAAGAAATTGGCGGATAATATTTTGTGATTTCAGGGGATAATCTTCACCGCTTAGATTAATGAAATAATCCCATTCTTTACTTACGTTTAAGAGAAACTCCATGGCATTCAACTCAGCCTGAACCATATTGAAGCCTCCTGAAACAATATTCAGGCTGTCCAGAATATAGACATTGGGAAACTGAACTACATACAGCTGTATTTCTTCAATGAGATCGGGCTTGGCTTTTCTGTCAATATGAATAAGATAAAACTGATCCCTTGTATAAATTTTCTTAAACATCTCCTTAAATACTTCAGGTTTATGATGTACCATAATAAAATAAGCAATCCTTACATGCGGGCCCGTATGTGACTCTAATGTTCTGGGATAAGGTTTTGTTCTGGGATCAGAAGTTTGCATGATTCGGAGTTTAAAATCATCTGCATCAACAAACAATTTAGTTAATTGCTAGAAGATACGAATAAATTTTTGATAATCAATTAATTAAATGGAATTGTGTTTGTTTTTTTTATTGTAAGTTTGCAAAACATTTATAAAACAGGTCACTGCCTTTGCTATTCTGTCATAGTTTAAAATCACATTTTTTTCTTTCAGTTTTGCTTTTTCAGCTACCAATTTATAATCTTCATTTTCCTGGCAGAAAACAAAGATTATAAAGTTCTATTGTAGATTAGGAGCGATACGTCATGGCTGGGTAATATATTACAGATATTATTGTAGCTAAAACAAGAAAAAGATGAGCAGAAAAGAATACTCTTTATTTGTTTATCCTTACCAGATACCCATTCAAATTCTGATCAACAGATTTGCTTACAAAATACCGGAAAGCCGGAATTTATAATGAATTTTAAAAATTTAAATTTAATCAACCCAATTATCCGTGCAGTGACAGAAGCTGGATATTCCAGGCCTACTGAAATACAGTGTAATGCAGTTCCGTCTATTTTATCGGGAAGAGATGTTGTAGGATGTGCAGAAACGGGTACAGGAAAAACAGCAGCATTTGTTATGCCTATTTTGCAGCTATTGAAAAGGCATACTCCGGACCATAAAGAGATACGAATTTTAATACTTACGCCAACACGGGAATTGGCTATGCAGCTAGAAGAAAATCTTGGAATTTACAGTAAGTATTTACCATTGTCTCAGCTTTCTGTTTATGAAGGTTTTCCTATTGGAGGCCAGCTTGCAGCGCTGAGGAAAAGAGTGGATATTCTTGTGGCAACACCGGGAAGACTGCTTGATTTAGAGAATCAAAGACATATTGACCTTTCCAAAATTGAAATATTTGTTTTAGATAAGGCAGATAAAATGCTTGATATGGGGTTCATTAATGAAGTGAAACAGGTTTTAAAACTGCTTCCCCAGAAAAGACAAAATCTGGTTTTTTCGACAACAATGCCAGGAAGCGTAAGACATTTTGCCGGAACAATGCTGAACAATCCCGTGGAGGTTATTGTCAGCCCGGTTTCTTCAACAGCAAAGATGGCCAGCCAGCCGGTTTGTTTTGTAGAAAAAGAAAAAAAAACAGATTTGCAGACAGATAAACTGCAGAAAAAAAATATAAGATCAATGGTTTTTACACGTACTCAACATGTAGCCAATAAACTGGTCCAGCAGCAGTAGAATTTCCGGATATTCCTGAAACCTGTGTTCATAGGATTGGATAAACCGGAATAGAAGGAACTGCTATTTCATTTTTATGAATAGAATCTGTAGCGTTTACAGACTATAATATACAATTTTTAATAATAATTACAATGCAAGAAGGCACCGTAAAATTTTTCAATGAAGCAAAAGGCTTCGGTTTTATTACTCCAGCAGATGGAAGTAAAGATATATTTGTACACTCTTCAGGATTAAGCACAGGAACAATCCGTGAAAATGATAAAGTAGTTTTTGATGTACAAAAAAGTGATAAAGGCTTAAATGCTGTTAACGTAAAGTTGGCATAATTAAAGTCTTACTTGCAGGTATGTTACAATAACATACCTTTCCATATTAAGTTTCATATTTTTTATATTTTTTTTACAGATTCAAAATCCATAAAACTTAGTATCTGGATCTATTGTTTGAAAAAACATGGATGTAATTTAGATTACTTTTTATTTTCATTAGCCTCTTACTTATGTGAGAGGTTTTCCGGGATTTGAAAATATAAGGATGGTAATTGGACCAGATATTGATAGACTAAGATTGAATGTTTGAAAAATATAAAAAATATGCAGACTTGGTATATCATTATTACAGTGTTTACAACAGCTGTACATATTTTAATCCCTCAAAAGGTTCAGAAATAATATGATTATTATTAATAATTTTAATGAGTATAAGTCTTTTGAAGGACAAATGATAGGAGTTTCTGACTGGCATACAATACATCAGGATCAGATCAACAGATTTGCAGATGCTACTTTAGATGATCAGTGGATTCATACAGATCAGGAAAGGGCAGAAAATGAAGGCCCTTTTAAATCAACTATTGCTCATGGTTATTTAACATTATCATTGATTCCTTATCTCTGGAAACAGATTGCAGATGTTCGGAATGTAAAAATGGAAATCAATTACGGAATAGAGAACCTTAAATTCGGAGATGCTGTTCCTGTAAACAGTGAGGTAAGGCTGCAGGCGACGGTAAAATCAGTAATCAATCTCAAGGGAACTGTAAAAGCAGTCGTTGAAGCTAAACTGCTGATTAAAGATCATATAAAACCTGCCTATACAGGTGATGTCGTTTTCCTTTATCATTTTTTCTGATACAAAATTTAAAAAATTAACCTGTTAACTTAATTAGTGTTAGTGTTTTATGAATAAAAAGCATCATTGATTTCAATGACACTTTTAAGTTTTTGTTATCTGTTCTACGGCTTATTATAAAACAGTTATCTATGTATTTTTACAATGACAGCACTATTTTGCCCAATAAAGGTCTGTCCCGTTTTGAATCCTCTATTCTTTGATGGGCACTTTTAATATCTTCAAACGGGTAGATACTGTCTATAACAGGCTTTACCTGTCCGGTTTCGATGAGCTGGGTAATATGATGGAGTTCATCTCTGCTTTGTCTGGTAAAAACGAAATGATACGTCGCATTTTTTTCCCAGGCGTGGATGAGGTTTTGTGGCCGGGCAATGTCAACCAGGCTTACAACAGTACCATAATCAGCTAAAGCAAGAGGGCTGTCTGAGAGCGTGTTTCCTCCCACGGTATCAATGATGACATCAACACCTCTTCCCCTGGTATGAGTTTGTATTTTTTCAATCCAATTTTCTTTATGATGGTCAATAACTACATCTGCTCCAAGATGCCGAAGCTTTCCATGTAAGCTGCTCTGCCCTGTAGTGTACACATAGGCACCTAATGATTTGGCCACCTGTATGGCGAGTGAGCCAACACCTCCTGCACCTCCAAGGATGAGAATGCTGTCTCCTTTTTTTAATTGGGCACGTACCACAATCATTTCCCATACCGTTCCTCCAATAAGCGGAATAGCTGCCGCTTCCTCATAGCTTAGGTTATTGGGCATTCCTGATAATGAGGATTCTTCAGTAAGGTGATATTCAGAATAGCTGCCCGAACCTCCAAAACGTGGGGAATAATAGACTTTATCGCCAGGTTTCCATTTTTGTACGGCTTCACCTACTGCAATAACATCACCGGCAATATCATGACCGGTTATAATGGGTAATTCAAACAGGGACGCATAATCTCCGCGTCTTACCTGATAATCCAGAGGATTTACAGAAGCAGCCTTTACTTTTACCAATACCTGAAAAGGATTTGTGATAGAAGGAACGGGCATTTCCGTTACCTCCAGAACTTCCGGTCCACCATAGTTTTTAATGACAATTGCTTTCATAATTAAATATTTCGCTTACTTTTTAATAGTTTAAAACTTACTTGGCTATTGGGGCAATGTCCCCATAAATTCAAATATTTCAGCACCTATTTCTTCAACGTTTGTTTCCAGAGCAAAGTGTCCTGTATCATAGAACTTTAATTTCGCATCCGGCAGATCTCTTTTATAGGCTTCGGCTCCTGCAGGGAGGAAATACGGATCGTTGTTTCCCCATACCAGTAACAGCTTCGGTTGGTGTTTTCTAAAATATTCATGGAATTTCGGATATAAGGCTACATTGGTTCTGTAATCTTTTACTAAGTCAAGCTGTATATCTATATTACCAGGTCTGTCAAGAAATTTCTGGTCGAGAGTGTAGGATTCAGGTGCAATTAAAGAAGGATCAGAAACGCCATGATAATATTGAAACATGGTGGCTTCTTTAGAAACAAAGTCTTTGAGGGCAAGGCGGTTTGCCTGTGATGGGTCTTTCCAGTATTTCTGTATAGGATTCCATTCTTTGCTTAACCCTTCTTCATAGGCATTTCCGTTTTGAGAGACAATCCCGGTGATCTTTTCAGGATTATTCATGGCAAGGCGTAAACCTACCGGAGCACCATAATCAAAAATATAAACCGCAAAACGTTTCATTTCAAGTTGATCTACAAATGCCTGTACAGTTTCTGCAAGATGATCAAAGGTGTAAGAGAACTGCTGATGATCCGGAGCATCAGAATACCCAAAACCAGGCAGATCCGGAGCAATGACATGGTATTTTTTACTCAGTATAGGAATCAGGTTCCTGAACATATGGGAAGAGGTAGGGTAGCCGTGCAGAAGAAGTATTGTAGGAGCGTTGGCAGGGCCTGCTTCTCTGTAAAACAGATTTAAATCATTTACCTTGATGTTGCGATAGTGGATAGGATGGTTTTCCATAATGTGATGGTTTAATGTTAATTTTTGATTGGTTTGAGCCATTGTCATATTGTTTACAAGCAAGCCAAACGAGAGGGCTGCAATGAATGGTCTGAATATTATTTTCATTTATTTTTTTTGATAGTCCAAAATTAATACGGATATTTGATTACTGAAAACGATTAATTGTAATCAGTGTAATCACTTATAATGATTAATTGGGATGAACATAAACGATTTGAAAATATTTGAAGCCGTGGCAGAAAGTGGCAGTTTTACAAAAGCAGCTTCCATGATGTTTACGGTTCAGTCGAATGTTACGGCAAGAATAAAAAGTCTTGAAGATGAATTTAATACTAAGCTTTTCTCACGTACTTCCCGAAAAGTAGAACTTACTTCCGAAGGCATGATCCTGATGCAGTATTCTAAACAGATTCAGCATTTGGTAGAAGAAGCAAAGAATAATATTCTGAGCGGTGAAAACATCAGAGGATGTCTGAAAATAGGCTGTATAGAAACAACGATGGCATTAAAGGTTCCTGAAATCCTTAATACGTTTGATGAGAAATATCCAGGCATTGAACTGGAGTTTAAATCAGACACCAGAGATTCAGTACTTTCCGGTGTTTTGGAGTATAACCTTGATGCAGCTTTTGTTTCTGCTCCTGTAAATGCTAAAGGACTGGAGAAAATCTGTATTAAAGAAGAACAGCTTGTGATTCTTACCTCATCAAAAGGCCCGAACCTGCAGACACTCATCGTGAATGAACCACTGAAGATAGTAGTATTCGATGAAGGCTGTATTTTCAGAGAAAGGTTAGAATCCTGGTTAAGCCATAAGGGAATCCTGAACTATAAAAGCACCACCCTGAATTCTATTGAGGGTGTCATTAATTTCGTAGAAGCAGGGTTGGGAATCAGTATACTGCCGGAAGAAATTGTTTCCAAATACTACGCAGGAAGAGACATTAAGACTTATGGACTGAATAAGCAGCTGGGAACCATGAATACCATTCTTGTTTTCAGAAAAGATGGTCCGCAGTCGAGGGCTTTACAGTGCTTTATTGACATGCATGCGCAACTATTATAATCTATTACAATTTGTTTTTGATTTCAGGAAGCGTAATTTCTTTGTTATAAAGCAGATTAACTATATTTTTTATAAAATCCTCCTTTTTAATCCGTTCTCCATTGGTATCATAAGCGATGGAGATATCTGCCTCTTTATTATAGATAAGAATAGCGTGTGATCCTAAGGTATCACCGCCATGACCATAAAATGTAATACCGTCAAAATCCCAGATTGCCATTCCTCTTCCCCAATTTTCTTTTCCCAATACAGGTTCCATCAGTTTCAGTGTTTCTTTTTTCAGAATAACATTATGGAATAAACTGTTGATGAAAATATTCAGATCATAAGGCGTTGAAGAGATGTCACCCACACCAATTACATTGAGAAAGTCTATTTCCTTTTTCAGCATATTCCAGGAATTGTTTTCATAACGATAAGGCAGAAATATATTTTTTTGATTCGCCTGGAAAGAAGCTGAATTTTTTAATTGGAGGGGTTTTAGAATTTCTGAACGAACTATTTTGTGAAACGTTTTTTTATATTTTTGTTCAAGAATTTTCGTTAAAAGGTAATAAGCAGAATTGGAATAAGCAACCTTTTCACCCGGCTCAAAACTCTTCCCTTGTTTTATAATGAGATCCATAATTTCTTTGTCACTTACTTTTTCGGTTACCCATACTTCCCCATCTCTCACCACATAGCTTCCCAGTCCGCTGGTATGCTCTAGTAAATTTTTAATAGTTATTTTATCTGAATTGATAATTTCAGGATAAAACTCAGAAAGTTTATTATTGAGATTCAGTTTATTTTCTTCAATTAACTTGAAAATTAAAACAGCTGTAATCATTTTGGTAACAGAGCCTACCTGATATTTAGTATCCTTATTATAAGTTAATTGCGGGATGTTTTTTTGTCCGAAATTTTTAGAATAGACTTCTTTACCATTTTTGAAAATCGAGAGACTGCCCACTCCCAGATTATTATTTTCAATATAATTAAAGTAATGATCTAATTTTTCCGGGTTGATGGTTTGTGAAAAAAGATAATTGGAAATAAGAATAAGCAGTAATGTAATTTTAATGTTCATGATGAGTTTTTGTGGGTTAGTCATTTATAAAACAACCGGATGGGTAAGAATATTACATATGATGATGTTTTTGTCCTCCAAAACTCAGTTAAGTGTTTAAAGCTCTTGTGGTTTTGTTTCAACTTAAAGATCCTCAATTCGCCTACAAAGGTCTGCGATTAGACTACAATTTCAGGAGACAGGCTTTATAATTTTGCTTTATCAAAAAAACATTTTAAAATTATGATACAGCAAAATAGAATCTGGTTTATCACCGGAGCATCAAGAGGTTTCGGACGCATCTGGACAGAAGCAGCATTGGAACGTGGTGACAAAGTGGTGGCCACCGCAAGAAAACTGGAAAGCATTGCCGATTTTAAAGAGAAATATGGTGATAACGTACTTACTTTAGCATTGGATGTTACGAATCCTGAGCAGGTAAAAGAAGCCGTACATAAAGCCCACCAGCATTTCGGAAAGCTGGATATTGTACTGAACAACGCAGGATATTCGCTGGTAGGAACCATAGAAGAGGCGGGTGCAGATGAAATCCGTGCTTTATATGAAACCAATATTCTTGGTCCCGTAAGTGTTATTAAGGCGGTATTGCCAATCATGAGAGAGCAGGGATACGGGCATATTCTGGGGACTTCAAGTAATCTCGGACACGTTACATTACCCGTCATTGGGTATTACAGTTCTTCCAAATGGGCTTTTGAAGCAATCCATGAGAGTCTTGCAGAAGAGATTAAGCAATTCGGGATAAAGGTAACCATTATAGAACCGGGAGCGTATGCTACAGAATTTGGAAGTCAGGACTCACTGAAGTTTTCTCAGAACATGGAGGTGTACAATGACTTTAAAACAGAATTTATAAAGACCATTCAGTCTTATGAGAAAGGAGATCCTAAAGCGACACCAGAAGCGCTCTTTAAAATGGTAGATGCTGAAAATCCACCGTTGCGCTTTCATCTGGGAAGTCATAATCTTCCTTTGGTGAAGTCTGTATATGCAGAAAGAATCAATCTTTGGGAAGCCTGGGATGAAGTTTCCAGTGCAGCGCAGGGATCATAGCAAACAGTAACAGCCGGTTATACAATTATAGCCGGTTTTTCGTACCTTTAAAATACCAATTATGAAAAAGACAGATCAAACTCCGTTCAAATTTGAATCGTTATCAGAGGCCAGCCGGTTTTTCGGACTGCCAACCCCCAAGCATCCACTCATCAGCTTAATGAATGGGGCACATAATCTGGTGGCAACAGATAAATTGTCTCAAAAACATGTGTTGAGTTTCTATAAAATATCCTATAAACCCAAACTGGAAGGCAGAATAGAATATGGACAAGGCTACTACGATTTTAATGAAGGCGGACTGCTCTTTGCAGCACCCGGCCAGGTGATAGGAGGGAACGGAAACAGTGATACCGTTTGTTCACAATATTCTCTGCTCATTCATCCTGACTTCTTTCTGGGATATCCCATCGCCAGGAAGATCAGGCAATATGGTTTTTTCTCCTATTCTACGAAAGAAACCCTGCACCTTTCTGAAGAAGAAAAAAATACGGTGCTTTCTATCTTTAATTTTATTGAGTCTGAACTCAACAGCCGTATTGACGACTTCAGCCATGATGTGATGATCTCTCAGATAGAACTGCTTCTTACCTATGCCAACCGTTTTTATAAACGCCAGTTTATCACCCGTAAAGCAACCAGCAGCAGCCTACTGCAAAAATTTGAAGATTTGCTGGATGGATATTTTAAAGATGAAATGTCTCTTAATAAGGGAATACCCACGGTCAGTTATTTTGCAGAAAATCTCCATCTTTCACCCAGTTACTTAAGCGATATGCTGCGTTCCTTAACGGGGCAGAGTACCCAGCAGCATATTCATGATAAACTGATCAGCGAGGCAAAGGAAATGCTTTCCACCACCAGCCTGTCTGTAAGTGAAGTGGCATATGCACTGGGGTTTGAGCATTCCCAGTCGTTCAGTAATTTATTTAAAACAAAAACCAAGCTTTCTCCTTTGGAATTCAGGAAGTCTTTCAATTAATGTTTTGATTTATTTGGGATTAAATTAACGGTCAAGTCTGTAAATAAATTCCTCAATCTCCGTTTGTCTGGCATTGGCAAAGCCTTTATCTGTACCTACTTTTATAAAACCACAGTTTTCCAGCACCTTTTGCGAACCCAGATTATCAAAGGCAACCCGTCCAAAAATAGGCCTTGTGGTTTCAAGGGTGAGAAAATCTTTCAATGCTGTTGTGGCAACCCTTTTTCCCCAAAAAGGCTTATCAATCCAATAGGTGATTTCTGCATCCCCTTCCATGATAAATTTGGCAATGCTTCCGGCGATCTCATTACCTGCCATAATTGTCTGATTGTTAATGGTGGGATCAGCCAGCAATCTTGTAAATTTCGCCAGATAGGCTTCTTTATCGGTGGAATCTTTTGACATAAAGGCTGCCAGATGCCTGGCTTCAGGCTCAAGCTGAAATTCAAAAAGGATATCCAGATCCGCTACTGTGGTTGGTCTGAGTTGTATTTCATAACTACTGTTTTTCATGTTAATGGATGTGTTGGTTGATCTTCAAATATAAAACTTATTTAAGCTTTTCACACAGTAGCCTGATCTTTAAATCTGAGAAAAAATCAAAGATTTTTAAAAACTTATGTGTACCTATTCTTCACAAGGATATCACAGATTTTCACAGATGTTTGTGGTTTTATAACCTTTACCCCCCCCTCGGAAGCCCCTCGAGCCACTAATACAAGGGGTTAGACCCTCTTTGATAAGTTCCTCGAGCCCCTTGTGTAACACCCTTTACCCCCTTATACAACCCCCTATACCCCCTTACCCAAGGGGGTAGATCTCCTTACTTAAGAGGCTGGAGACACTTCCTCAAGGGGGTAGAGGCTGTTCGGAAGACCCTGGAGAGGGTATGATAAGTGGGTAGAGCCCCTTAGATAACGGTCTGGAGGTGGTTTATAGGTTTCAGGACACACTTGTATCATTGTCGATATACACTTATCTAAGTGTCTGCAGACAGTTCTTTAAGTGGTGAGAGCGACCAGGGAAGAAGCTGAAGATATTTCTGTAAGTGGCTCCGGACACTTGGGTAAGTGTTGCAGATTACTTTTGAAGGGGGTGCAGACAGTTTGGAAAATACTTCCGGATACTTATGGAAATGTCCGGAGGCTCTTTGAAAGTTCCTTGAGCCTTTGTATTTGAATTCTATGTTTTTATGAAAGCGCTGAACCAGCATGGTTAATAATACTCAAATACTCTTTCTGTTTTTTGTTGTATTGCTCCCTGATCATCTACTAATTCTTCATAAATGGAGTTGGCTTGCGGATCAAGCTTTACATCTTTATAAATGAGCTTAGATTTTTTTTGCTTAGTGGCATCTTCAAGAAGGGTTTCACTTCTCATTTCATTGATGTAGGTGTAGAAAATAGTACTGTTAACCGGGGTTTCAAAGAAATTTCCGGTTTCTTCTGTTCTTATAAGACGGTTATTTTTGTCAAAATAAAACAGCTTGCTAAGGGATATATTGTGAGCAGAATCCTTTGAAACTCTTTTGTACAGAGAATCCGAAACTTTTTCAAAATAGCCTGTAGTTTCTATCTTCTTATTGCCAGGATTAAAGGCTTCAAAATAGCGTTTGGCTTTGTCCTTTGAATTATAAGTGATGATCTTATTGATAGATCTTTCCTGAGAAGGTCCACTTCCGATAGCATTGTAATATTCTATTTTTGTCAGAAAACCCTCTTTGTCATAATAGGAAATGTTTTTATAGCTGTTCTCCGGTGAATAAGTGGTGATCTCTGTGATGGTTTTGGGATGCCCAAAATAGTTAGAAAACTTCAGGTCATTAATGATAGATTTTTCCTGACCACTTACAAGAGCATATAACAGAATAAACAGATAGCTAAGTTTTGTTTTCATATGGTAAGGGTTGGGGTGTTCTATAATTTCGATAAGTCTCAAATATAGGTAACTCTTTTCAATAGTGAAAAGAGAATAGGTTTATTAGGTCTTGCATATTTAAATCATATTGTTGTTAGAATGTTTGATTTATAATATTAATACTATACGAAAGGATTCGTTGGTGAACGAGGTGAAAGAAGTGAAAGAAATATTATGACAGTATTCCATAGGCTCTTTGTATTTAAATTTGATATTTTTGTTTAAAAAAAATATTAAGTAATTCCTTATTTTCCTCTTCTAAGAGAAATTGTTTTTCTTGTTCATTTAAATTACAGATTCCAAAATTTTTTAGATAATTTTTACTGAAAGATATAAAGCCAGATGAATAATCTTTTGACACATTTGATATATATTTATAAAAAATATCCGACTCAAGAATCTTTTTAAGTATCATAAGCTCTTCTTTAGAATCTGATATTACAGCTATCCCATTATAAAAAAGTAAATCCTTATCAAGGTTGATAATGAATTTTGGTTTCTTAGATATATGGGCAAAAAATAATTTAAATTTATCAATATCTAATGATTGTCTCCTTCCGTAAGCATACCATTCTTCATATTTACCATTGCTTTTATCTCTCGTGGATAGAATTTCTCTCATATCACAAAGGTATTCATAGGCATTAGGGTACTTAATTATAAAACGATCTTCTGATATTATTTTTAAGTTTGAATCGTATGGGAAAATTATTTTTTCATTAAGTAGTTTGATATCATCACTTTTTTTAATTTTATTTGCATTTACAATATTTCTACAAATTGATTTTTCAATTTTATATTCAATTTTATCCTTTAATAAATAATAGTTATTATCATCTTCTTTAAAGGGAGTAAACTTATAAATATTATTTTTTAGTGTAGCAATTCCATTTCTTGTAGTAAAAACTTTTGAAAATGGTTCTCCTATATTTTCAACAGTTCTAACTAATTTTGCTGTAGATTCATCATTAACTAAATTCCATCCACTAAAATTGTTCAGTTCATTGTATAAATATGTCTTAAAAGAATCTAATTTTATTTTATTTATATTTTGACTTTCAGTCCTGATATATTTTACTATAGGATTATCTAATAAAATAAAACAAATACAGGTATAAGTATTTCTATCTTTAAATAATTGCTCACCTCCAAAATTAATAATTGTTAAATCAATTTCTGAATTTTTAAAATAGTCTCTTAATGCTCTGCCATTAATGCTTTTCAAAAAAGTGTTAACAGTGATGTATCCTAATATTCCTTTAGAATTTAGATTTTCTATTCCTATTTGAAAAAAAGGTATATATAAATCTGGATGTCCAGTCTTAGATACTTCTATTTTTTTTAGCTTTTCTAAAGTCTCAGTATCCATATTTCTTGAGCAGACATATGGGGGATTACCAATTATGATATCAAATCCATTTGATAATTTTATTTTATTATTCTTTTTACGCCAATCAAAATCTAAAGAATTTCCTTGATACAAATTAAACTTAAAATATTTTGAATCTTCTCCATATTCAATTGCTAATAAACTCAATAAAATTTTAGATCTTTCAACACTATGTTCTTCTATGTCAATTCCAAAAATATTATTTTCAAAAATTTCGTAAAAAGATTTATTAGTTTTTTTATAAATTTTTTCAGCTGCAGTTAATAAAAAACCACCGCAACCACAGGAAATATCTCCAATTTTGATATCAGGAATTTCATTATTGTTTTTTTGCGCAAAAGTTTTCTCCACAATAAAATCCCGGATAAATTTTGGAGTATATACAGCACCATTTACAATCTTAGTGGATGGTGAAATCACAAATTCAAAAGCCTCAATAAGTTCTTCAAAATTCGTTATTGATCCTAGATTATTAAGTTCTATTAAATCATCAGAAACTTGGTATAGACTTTTTATATATGTATTTTTAATATTAATTGTTTTTTTGTTGTATAAATAATTACTAACAATTAAACAATTAACTGTATTGTTT
This sequence comes from Chryseobacterium viscerum, assembly GCF_025949665.1. Taxonomy (NCBI): domain Bacteria; kingdom Pseudomonadati; phylum Bacteroidota; class Flavobacteriia; order Flavobacteriales; family Weeksellaceae; genus Chryseobacterium; species Chryseobacterium viscerum. The sequence continues at coordinate 1,091,238 of NZ_JAPDFT010000001.1, forward strand.
TCAGTGTTGTACTTTTTTAAAAAATTAAAAAAAGCTTTACTTAATGCCATTTAAATATTTTGTCAATGAATGTATAAAGGAAATACATTTCTAAAATTAAAATCATCATGCCTGCAGTCTGTTTCAAATGATTTGAAATAAATGTCCCACATAAGCTTCTGTGAGTCTATTATAATTGATTGATAATCATGATCATTTAAAAGGTCCATTTTTTTTGGAACATCTTTCGAACTTATAAAATTATTTATGATAAAATGTAACCCTAAAAATAGATCCATTGGGGGATGAGGAATTCTTGGAAAATCAATCAATAAGATTTCCCCTGTCTCCATTCCTTCTAATTTTTGACCTCCTCCCTGAAAATGATAATACGGGTGAGTATATTTTGGCTCTGCTGAAGCGATATTTTTATCTAGATGCCATGCATAGTTATATTCTTTTGCGTCTTCGTCATAACCAACAATTTGTATATCGAAAGCATACTCTTCAATTAAATCATTTTTATTATAATCTCTAGCAGAATCTATTAATATATAATGATCAAAATAAATTATAAAATCTTTAATAGCAATAGGAGTTGTACCAGAAATACAGTGGTTAATATTTATTATTATTTCTTTAGCATCAATGTTGAATTTTCCATTATAGTTAATTTGGGAGTATATTACACTTTCTAATTTTCGTAAATTAACTAATTCTACTGGAATATTATAAGCGCTAAATTTTTTTATTAAAGTAGATAAGTTTCTATAAAATGAATTGTAGTTCCATCTAGACATATTTTATAGTGTTTTATTGTATTCAATCATTTTCTCTCTATCTATGTTATTAAGATATTTATTTAGTTTAGAAGATTCTAGAGATGCTTCCATTGAAATATACTCGTTATCTTGCCAAGGAAGTAAATTTTTCTTTCGTAGCTCTAATCCATCTAATGGATCAATAGGTAGAAGTTTATCAAGGCAGATTGTCCAAAAATATTCGCTTTTAGAATGAGTTGATTTTTCTAACGGTATTAATCTTTTTAAGCCAGTTATTTGCGTAATTTTTTCACACCTCGCGGGTCCTTTTAATCTTCTAATATTTTGTCCGTCAGTTTTTTTTAGCCACCATTCTTCAATTTCGTTCCACCACCATCTATTATGTGAAGTTGAATAGATACCTTTGTATTTGTATTCAGTAAACTCGTTAAGTAATGAATTCCAGTCTAATGAATCTTTTTTAATTCCTAGTCTAGCTGATAGGACGTCTTCTCCTACAAGAAAATTAAATGATTTTATTATCTTATGATAGATATAAAAAGCAATTTTATTTATGTTATCTTTATATTGATCTCCTTCTAAAGTTTCTTTTACTAAATAATCAACTCCTGAATATTGATCATCTGTAGCTTGCAAAATTTTTTGTAAATTATTATCCGATGAAGCAATTGTTTTATAACCTTCAATAAATGATTTGATTCTTGTACACATTTCGGGTAACCTTTGTCGGAATTCTGTTTTAGTTTTTACAAAGTCAAACAAATCATGACTAGTAAAGTCTTTATAATATGTACTTATATTTTCTTGATTGGTAATTAAGAAGATAGGTTTATATTTTTTGTCTTCAATATTTTTTGTCCTAAGATTTTGAGCTAATGATGGAGCATTGAATAATATAACATTATTTGATTCTTCATCTAATTTAAAATCCAATAATATTGCCTGAAAAGTATCAGATATCATTTCTACAAATACTTTATCAAAGCTTGTAGGCTTATGTGGAGTGACTTCAATATCATGTTGTTCAATATCCATGGCAAGTGAACTTGCTTCAAGATCTTCAATGTATATAATTTTATATGCCATATTTTTCTAAATCTTTTTCTGTTGCTTTTGGAATTTCTATTCTTATAGTTGTAGAATAATCTTCCTTAGGAGAAGCTACAAATATATTTCCTCTGTAACTTTTTACAGTATCTTTTACTATCTTTAATCCAAGCCCTGTTCCTGATATTTCATTAGAAGGGGCAAAACTTTCAAAATTAATTGATGAAGTTGTAGTAAAAAACTCATCAAAAATTCTCTCTTCAATTTCAGCTGAAATGCCATCACCATTATCTGAAAATTCGAGATATACTAGATTTTCAACATCGCCACATTCAATAAGAATTTTACCTTGAACACCTGCTCTTTTTATAGCTTTTATTGAGTTTGTGTATAAATTAAATAATATTGAAGACCACTCTGATGGATGCATAGGTTTAGTAAATAATCTATATTTTCTAAATATTGGCTCTTCAAATATTGAAATTTTATTATCTAAAAGGCCACTTTCTAATGAGTTTATGAAGTCTTTTGTGATCACTCTTAAATCCAATGGTATCAGCTCACGTATTAAATTTTGTGATACAACATTATCAAAATATGAAGTGTAATTATTAAAAGTAGTGAAATTATTATCTAGTAATGTTAATCTCTTCAAAGCAACATGATCGTTATCAAGTTTTCTAATAAGAAAATTAATATCACTCTTTATGTTATCTGTATAATATTTGATTTCATGTATAAATTGCGCAATTGTTAAACCTACACTGCTCAGAACTCTTAACATAGATTTTTCTTTTAGAAAATCTGCTTGCTCCTCTTTTTGCAGCTTGTCAATTTCGGAAATTGTTTTTTTTAATGCATCTAATTTTTTCTTTCTTCTTTTTTTAACTTCTATACTATTGGTCTCATTCTCTAAAGCTTGATCAAGTTCTTCAAGTGTATGAGAAATATTTTTTATACGTAAATCAATTTTTTCCCAATTTCCTTCCCGGTCTTTCGTTTGGCCTGATGTAACTTTTATATTTCGAAGTTCAGCAACTTTTAGAACACCAGTTATTAATGTTCTATAAACAAAGTTTTGCATTTCTATTAGCGCATCGTTTTCGGTCAGTCCCTCCCTACTTGATGTTTCATAAAAATAGTTTTCATGATCAACTAATTGAACAAATCCAAAGAAATTATTGTTTGAATGTGGTGGCAGTATTGATCTTTGTCTAGCAGATTTATCTAACTTTAGCCAATCATTAGATGGCTCACCATATGGTAATACTCTAAATCCATTTCTGTATAATCTTATTCCACCTTGAGTGGCTGCTAGTTTTTTTATTAATGTTGATTGGGTTGCGGGTATCAGATCGGATTCATAAATAAAATAATAAGCCTTGAAATTAAGATTTTTTATAAATTTAAATGGAACACCCTCAATATCTGGATCACTACTTATATCACCAATTTCATTGATATCTAATTTTTTACTTATAATACTAAATATTCCTTTTCCTTCACCATTGATATGACCATCTATTTCGGCAACAGCATGGTCGTAAATCATTTTCTGATTATCAGCAATTGTTTTCCGAACTCCATTATCTACTTTGTAAAATTTTGTTGAAAAAATATTTTCTGAATATTCGTCATTATCTTTACTTGAGTCTTTAATTTGTGATTTTTCAATAATTGGTTTTAAAGTGTAAGGTTGAATTATATCCGAAACATATCTATAAATTCTCTTGATAGATGCTTCTGACCATTTATCCCGTAAATCACTTATAATTAGCTCCGTCCCAGATTTATCCTTGCTTGGTATTTCTTCTAATAAGTTATATATAGAATTTAAATCAGAATCAGCAAGATATTTGTTCCAATCTATTGTTAATTTAAGACATGTATCAGACCTCTCAGTTTGAGTCAGAATTGTTAATTTACTACCAAGTCTTTGTACTGCAAATCTACCTATCCCTTTTTGACCAGCTCTTTTTCTATTAAATAATTTTGAAAATTGGTTATGTATTTTATTAGTAGAAGATATTCGCATAAAACCATTAATTAGTTCGTCTCGACTCATACCTGCTCCATTATCTTTAATTTTTAAAATACCTCCAACATCATTAGTATCAATAAAACGTAATTCAACTAAAGTGGCGTCAGCATCGTAAGAATTTTTAACTAATTCTGAAACAGCTGTTTCTTGCCTTGCAACTAATTCTTTACCAAGTCTATCTATTACCCCAGAATCAATAGAAAATCGCACTTTACTTTTATCTAAGTCAGCTATTTCTCCCGACAACTTAATAATTTTAGAACTATCAATAATATCCTTTGATAATTCAATATTTAAATCATTCTTTAAAAGGTTAAGTTTTTCTTGATCGTTCATTAAAAAACATTAATATTAAATATGTAAATATACTAAAAATAGGTAAGGCTATTGGTATAATTAATTATCATATTTTTTTTTCATAATTATTTTTCTAGTTGTTAACTTCAAAGATATAGCACTTTTTTTTTATTACATTACGGCTTTCCGTAAACAACAAAAATAAAAATCACTTTAAAATTTCGATTCAGTATTTTCACGGAAATTTTTAAAATTTCAAACGAAAATACTTTCAAAATTTCGACATAAAAAAATCCCAACTCTCGTCAGGATTTATTCATTATATTATTTTCGTAATCTATATTCCAACCATCTTAAAGAAGCTGGCAAGCGTTAAGTTCTTAGCATGGCAAATTCGCATGATTGTAAGAAGAGCAATTTGATAATTTTCATCATCTTTTATTCTTCGGACAGTCTTTTCATCAATATTGTGATCTACTGCAAATTTACTGTTATTGTTCAAAGGGATAACCCATTCATCCCTTATAAATTCAACAATCTTTCTATTTGCTTCTGTCATAGAAACAAATAAATTACTTATTCTTATAAAAATCTCGGACTCAAGTCCGAATATTTGCAATTTTTTATTACATTTATAAAAAAAATACAAACATGAAAAAGACAAGCATACATTTTGAACCTCAGCTTTGGAAAGGCGGTAAGAAGCGCTCTGGGTTACAGCTGATGGAGAATTTTTACCAGTTCAATGATCTGGCAGTCTCTAAAGAGAAGTTAAACAGCATTATGAGTTACGCCGTAAAGCGAAACAGCTGGATCAATGAAGATCCATCGGTAGTTTTTCAGTTTCATCAGGCGGTGCGGTCGTTTGTGCGTGCCTGCTACCTCATCCATTTGGAAGGAAAGAAATGGGTTACAGATCCTCCGTTGGAAAATCCTTCTCCATGGGTTCTCGGCTTACTTTCGGAGAAAGAATACCAAAATCCAGTGTTGGTTTTTAAAAAAGCATTCAAAGAATACAGTGTCAAAGAGTTTGATTATTTTATGTCCGGGATAGTCTATTTCTCAATGGGAGCCTACGATAAACTTCCGGAAACAAATCTTGTTAATCCATATTTGCACCTGCTGAAAATGCTGGATGCGGGGCATCTTATGCTGGAAAGGAGAGGAAAGTAGGAGCTGGGAGCGTGAGGCTGGAAGATGGAAGTCATTGTAAGGTGTAGTGATAGCTGGTTGGTATGGATACCTATTAATTTCAAGGCTGTCATTCTGAACGAAATGGAATGTAGTGAAGAATCTCATATATTTTAAGGAGATTCTTCCTTCGTCAGAATGACAATACTAAGCTAAGGATTTAACGCAAAGGTTTACTACTATCATTATCTTATTATAAGGGAGCAAAGCTGGAATCAATTTCATTGATTTTTCTAAGCGGACGCATAGCCTTACAGTTTCATCCGCGACTTTGTCGCCCTCTTTGCACCCTTATTAATAAATGGATTGAAAATTTTCTTTGCGTTTAAAGAAACAGAAGGTTGGAAGATAGTTGAGAAATGTAGTGAAGAATCTCATATATTTCCAGGGAGATTCTTCCTTCGTCAGAATGACAGTGCTAAGCTAAGGATTTAACGCAAAGGTTTACTAAAATTATTATTCTATTACAAGGGAGCAAAGCTGGAATCAATTTCATTGATTTTTCTAAGCGGACGCATAGCCTTACAGCTTCATCTGCGACTTTGTTGCCCTCTTAGCTTCCTTTTTAATAAACGGATTGAAAATTTTCTTTGCGTTTAAAGAAACAAAAGACTGGAAGATAAAAGTTATTTTAGGCCGCATACAATGACGTTTTTTAGATAAAAATAAAAAACTCCTGAAGCAGAGCATACTACTGATGATATTCTTTGTATTTTTAGTACGGCAACAAAGGCGAAGAAAGTATTGGCCTTTCAATCCGAAATATTGTAAGCAAATAGAAAATGAACAGCAAAATAATACAATCCATCTTTGGCTTATCTTTTACCTTACTTCTTCTTTCCTGTTCGGGAACAAAGCATGCTGCTGAGGTTGAAAAGCTGAAAAGAGATTCACTCTATACCGAAATTCAGCGAATCGGTTTGGAAGCAACCAAAAATAACAATGTTCCCGGAGTAGCCATAGCTGTTATTCAGAATGGAAAAATAGTCTGGACACAATGTATAGGGTTTGCTGATAAAGAAAACCAAAAGCCGGTAACCACAGAAACCATTTTTAATGTAGGTTCTGTTTCTAAAATGGTATCTGCATGGGGATTGATGCAACTTACAGAAAAAGGGCTTGTAAACCTGGATAACCCAGTAAATGAATACCTGACCCGCTGGAAATTACCCGTTTCCCAATATGATATATCAAAAGTTACTCTGAAGCGTATTCTCAGTCATACGGCAGGGCTTTCGGTACATGGTTACGGAGGTTCTGAACAAGGAACAAAATTGTTGAGTCTGGAAGAATCTCTTTCCGGAAAGACAAAAAGAAACGGAGAAAGTGTACGTTTAATAAGCGAGCCGGGAACACAGTGGGAGTATTCAGGCGGTGGCTACACATTAGCACAGCTGATGCTGGAAGAAAGAACGAAGGAGAAATTTGCAGATTATATGAAAAAGAATGTTTTCAACCCTTTAGGATTGAATCATACTACATATGAATGGACTGAAGAAATGATGCAAAATTCTGCAACAGCTTATGATGCTTCGGGTAAACCTATAAAGAACAGAATATTTACAGAACAGGCTGCAGCAGGATTGCAAACAACAGTTTTGGACCTGGCGCATTTCGCAGAACTGTCACTAAACTATGAACAAAGCCAACTACATAAAGTGTTGAAACCGGCAACCGTACAATTGATGGAGAAACCTGTTTTACCATTTTCTGATAAAGGAAAAAGCGGTCTTGGATATAGGTTCATGAATTATGAAGGGCTTGAAACAGTAGGGCATACCGGAGAAAATGAGGGCTGGAGCGCTGGCCTGTTTATGCATTTTCCCACAAAGAGCAGTATTGTAATTCTCTGTAATGGCTCAAACGGAGATCGTGTTTGGTTCCCAATCTATCAGAGCTGGGCCAAAAGAATAAAAGCAAATTGAAACAGAGTACTGTAATAAAAAATCCAGAAAATTGTTTTCTGGATTTTTGTATGATGGCTTAGGAGATTTATTTCAGGACTTTGTCGTAGATCTCATTCAGCAGATTTTGTCTCATTTTTGAATTTCTTTGATTGAGAAGGATGATGATTCCCCATTTTTTTGCCCTGTTGTAGCAGATGATGGAAGATTGGCCCATAGAATCGCCGGACTTCAGATAAATGGTGTTCTGATCATCAGTGCTAATGGTAAGACCTAGTCCCATTTCTCTTTTTTCATCTTTATAGTAGAGCTTTTCTGTTAAAAGTGCGGCATCAGATATTGGATTTCCGTTGGTAAGAACAGCTTTCAGATAAGTGATCATATCCGAGGCATTAGATTTTACCAATCCTGCTGATGCTGTAATGTTCCACTTGAAAAATTCCTGAGCACCGCCATTGGGATTATATCCGGCTGTAATGTTTTTTACATTGAAATCCTTTGTCAATGTGTTGGTCATCTGCAGAGGAATGATTATTTTTTCACGAATTATTTCATCATAGCTTTTACCGTACACTTTTTCCAGTATTTGTCCAAGCAACGTATACCCAATGGTAGAATAACGGTATTTGCCATAATCAATGAGTTCACTGCAGTTGTTGACAATGGAAGTCAATGTATTTTCTGTGATGCTGCTTACAGGCTGCTGCGGATTCTGTTCTATTAATTTGGCGAAATCTATATCTGGTAAGCCAGACTGATGAGAAGCCAGATCTGAAATTTTGATTTTGTTTTTAAGATTTTTCTGTAAAATATATCCTTTAGGCAAATAGTTGTCGATATAATCCTCCGGTTTTAGCTTTTTCTCGATAACGGCCTGGGCAATTAAATTTGAAGTCAGAATTTTAGTAATAGACGCAATTTCAAATATGGAATTCTTGTTAATGTTAACAGAACTTTCTTTGCTCAGTTTTCCATAAGCCGTGTAATATTCCTCATCATTACTGATCAACCCGACACTGATTGACACGTCCGGATTTTTCTGATAATTGTCTTTGATGATGGAATCTATTTTTTTGGAAATATTCTGTCCAAAAGTAAAAGTACTGATCAATAATAGTACTGCTAGAAAAGTGAATGAAGTTTTCATTGTATCGTTATTTTAATGGTTAAAAATGATTTCGATACAAAGATGTGGAAGTGCTTACATCTAGGCGACCGAATAAAAGTATTCGGCCTCATTGGTCTGAAAAAATACGTTCGGGTAATGTAAGATAAGAGTACGAGTAATTACAAAGCGTTGTTTTGTAGTGTGTTGCGGTATTGGGTAGGCGTGTTTCCTGTATGCTTTTTAAAAGCAGTATTGAAGGAAGATTTTGAATTGAAACCTACTTCATACAGGATTTCCAGAATGGTTACTTTATTTTTTGTAGTGTCTTTTAAAATATTCATCGCATGCTCAATACGATATGTATTCACAAAATCGTAAAAATGCTGTCCTAATTGATGGTTGATAAGAACAGACAATTCACGAACGGGAATTTCAAGTTCTTTTGAAATATCCTGTATGGTCAAAGAAGGATTAAGAAACGGCTTTTCTTCTGCCATGAATTTCTTCAGTTTCAATAATTCTTCATTGTGTACATTTTCATTAACGGCTTCGGAATTATTATTTTTTTCCTCAGAAATAATATCGGAAACAAGCTTTAATTTGGAATCAATATTTCTGAAAAGACCAGGGTTATTCAATGCTTTGTACAGATACCAGCAGACAATAAAAAGCTGAAGGACCAATGCTCCTATTTTTATCCATTCTGAGATGTACGGATAATCCGAAAACTTGAAAATATTCTTCAAAAGAGCTATGGAATATAAAATGGTGAGTACAACCGTAAACTGGAAGAGCCAGTGGTAGGAATTGACATGGGTACCGGCATTATTTTCAAGGTAGAGCTTTTTGGCCTTTCTCAAAAGCAGAAATACAGCAGTAAAATAAACAATAACCTGAATATGAAACAGAATATGATTGAACTGAAGCTCTGTCATATGCTGACGATTGACAAGAAAATCAATTTTAGAAGCGGTATCTACAGCATAAAAACGAGGCAGCAAAACAATATTTACAATTAAAAACGGAAGGAGATGTATGAGGTATTTAGGTTTGAGCCTAAAATCAGAATAGCAAACAGACAGTACATACAGATAGAAAACAGGAATCTGTAAAAATGCAAATGTATTTCTCAGCATTCCCAGATTGGAGGGACCGTTAGAAATTGAATTCCATAAAGGATCGCTCACATCTATTGCAGTAAGGATAAGGAAAAAAGCAAAAAGACGATTACTGGTTTTGTGCTCTGTTTTAACTGTAAGTAAAAAAAATACAAGAAAGAATGAAACGAACAACGAGATTATCGTTACAAGACTTAATAAATTCATTTTATCCATTCATAATGCTTTATGTTCTGTATTTTGATCCAGGTTTTACTTTCGTAAATATAATTATTTAAAATAATTTAAAGAATGTTGTTTGTGCTTATGCAGTATGATGTAACGCAAAGATTTTATAATTTAAATATCATATTCTAAGGGAGCAAAGACGGAATCAACTTCATTGATTCTTTCTAAGCGAACATATAGCCACATAGCTTCATCCGCAACTTTGTCGCTCTCTTTGCTTCCTTTTTAGTAAACGGATTGAATATTTTCTTTGCGTTTAAGGAATATACAAAAGGCTGGAAGCTTGAGGAAGGAAGCTGGAAGTTGTTTTTAGTTGTAGCGGCTTATAGTCAACAAAACAGGCGACTTTTGGTTTTAGTGTCATTGACTACGTCGAATCTTTGATTTCTGAATACAGACTAAAAGTCTGCGAACATAGTTCAGGAATGTATGAAGAATCTCAGATGTCTACTTATCAATAAGATTCTTCCTTCGTCAGAATGACAATTCCTCGTTAGAAATCTAAGATTTGAGGTAGTCAATAATAGAGATAAAGTTATCATTTTAAAAAATACAACTTAAAAAAACACAAACAAGTATTCTTTATGACGATCATAACTTCCTCCTTCCAGCTTCCTGCTTCAAAACAAAAAAAGCCTTTCAAGATCATTGAAAGGCTTTTTTATTATTTCAAAATTTGCTGATCATAAAGAATATGGTCATCTTCATCAAAACTTATGATCAGTACTTTATATTGTTTGGCACTGTCGTTATTGAAGAATTTAATTCTTGGCGGAACGTAGTCGCTGTCAAATAAATTAGGGTTCCAGTAAAGGGTTTCTCTGGTGTCATTTTCAATTTTTGCCGGAGCATCTTCATCTATCATTTCAACAAGAAACTCTGAAGGTTTATCATATCCTTTGATGATGGCTGAGTTGTTCTTTGGAACTTCTTTTTCATTGGTTTTAGACTTCATATTGCCTTTCATGGTGTATATGGCTACGGCATCACCTATTAATCCTGATCCCTTAATAATTTTTACCATTGCAATATTACTTACAGGAAGGGACGAAATCATTGAACCATCAGTAAGTACCTCATCTAAATACAGCTTAGCCTGCTGGCCGCGGATGTAAGGCACGTTTACGCCTGAATTATTTCTTTGAAGTGTTAAACCTGCTGCTTTTCCCTGCAGCCAGTCTAGTATATTAGTATATGCTGTGGCATGCTGGTCTTCATTCACGAAGTCGAAGACTGTAGAATTTACAGAACTGAACATTCCGGTGGACAGTTGTTTGTCTAATTCTTCTTTTGGGTCTTTCTTTTTCCCTACCAATGCTACTTCCTGAATCTGGATATCATTACCTTCTATTTTTTTATAGTTTTTTTGAGTATTGATCGCTCTGGAAATTGCTGGGGGAAGGGTTTTATTTTTAGCAGATTTTATCAGTGTATATTTTGTACCCGGGAAGCTGCCTTTAAATTCTGAAGGAGTTACCAGCGGTTCTACGGTGACAAATAAATTATCAGTATTTGATTCTTTATTTTCTGAATTTACAAATAAGGAAACATTTACAGGTTCATCATTATTGAGATTACTCAAATAGACATATCCGTTTTGATCTGTTTTAAATTGATTGAAAGCAGGTTCATTTTTCCCTAATTGCAATACTAAATTTACATCGGAGTTGATCAGCAGAGCATTATTTTTAATAGGTTTTATTCTGTAAGAAAGATATTGCTGAGATTTGGTTTTAATGATGGGGGCAGTTCCGCTGAGTACGGAATTCCAGTCGAATCTCTTCCAGCTTTCAGAAATAAGCAGAGCGTCCAGTGCTTCACTATTGGCATTTTTGGAAAAATATTGTGCCGGGCTGTCTATTTTTGAAGTAAAATCTCCCGTTAACCACAGTCCGCTAAGGATATTATCTTCTTCCGGAGTTGAGGTGCCGTCATCTTCACTCACCAAAACAGTATAATTTTTAAAATAAGATTCCGGAGAAAGATCAATGCTGTTGAAAGCCCTTGGAGTTTGTTTTAAGCTCTGGGCTATGATTTCTGCTTTTTCAATCTTTAAATCACCGGGTTTTATAAAGCAAAGTCTTTGGGCCACAAGATTATCCTGCTCATCAAAAATGGCCAATTGCAAAACACCGTTGGCCCCGTTGCTGATTTTTGTGGGAATAAGACTTGAAGCCTCATTGGTTAAATGGTTGATATTTGCTCTATAAGCAAGATGGTTATTGATAAGTCCTACAATTTTATAACCCTGGAGCTGTTGTTTCAGATTAACGCCTTTTAAAGTGTATTTAATTCCTTCTTTAGAGCTGGAAATATCGACATTCAGACCGCTGTCAGCAACCTGCGGCAGATCTATTGTCAGGCTTTTTCCATTGTTATCCTGGATGACAGCCTGGTATTTTTTTCCTGATGCCGGAGTTATTCTAAAGGAAGCAACATTCTTATCGAAAGATTTAAATGTAGTGATAGGAGTTTTTGGATTTTGGGCATCAATTATTTTTCCGGTCCAATTTTCCGGTAAAGAAGAATTGCCGGATAATCTTACGGCAAATTTGGTAGGTATTCCGTTAATGAAAGTTCCGCCTTCCGGAAAGGCTTTTGCAGACCAGTCAGAATTTTTAGCAATCACTAATGATTCTGTGGAGTTAGGGTTGTAAACCGGAAGGGTTTTAACAATCTGAAAATCTTCGTTAAAATTGGTCATGTAAGGCGTATAAGCTCTCACAAAATAAACCTGTTCAGGAAGGTCTTCTTTCAGTTGGAAATCCCCGCTGCCTTCACCATTGGTAAGAAGTACCGTTTTCCAGTCTATTAATTTTTTATCAGAATTGTACAATTCAACAAATAGAGTAGTAGATAATGCAGAACGGTTATATCCGTCAAATACGAAACTTTTAAACCAGATTTTGTCACCAGCGGCATATTGGGATTTGTCGGTAAGTAAGTATACTTTCTCCTGTTCGTAATTATTCTCAAGATTGGTAATTGCTTTCTCTAATTTAGTTTGGGCCAGTACAGGCTGTACCATAGAAATAAGCAAAACACAGAATATATTTTTCATAAAAATCTCAGCGCATTTTAATTCTGGGCTAATTTAATCATTTAAAGACTTCGGAAAGGTTAAAAACTGATATTTATCCAATTTAAAGAATATTAGTTTCAGATTGTGATTCACTGGTTATTAACTGCAAAACTGTTGGTGGTCTTTATCGGAAAACTATGCTGATAAAGTGGTTTAATCAAGGAAGAGCACCCGTGAATTGTTCGTGTTTTATCAATAAAATGAGATGTGGTAGGTGAAATTCACAAATAAATCCTACCTTTAATTAGATGAATTGGAGACGCTTATAGGTACATGGGAAGTAATTCCGGTGTCGGCAAGATAGTTGTACTCAATGAACAACCAAAACAAAATACAAACTATGAATGTACCGTTAAAAAAAGATGATCATTTTAAAAATGAAGGTATCGATAATTTCGGTTCGGACGTTTTAAAAGGCTTGTCCGCTCATCCGAAAAAATTATCTTCAAAATATTTTTACGACAAAACAGGCGACCGCCTTTTCCAGCAGATTATGGCCATGCCGGAATATTATCTTACCAATTGTGAGCTGGATATATTTCAAAATAAAACTGAAGAACTCGCAAAAGCAATTTCCAATATCAATGAATCTTTTGATCTGATAGAATTAGGAGCAGGTGATGCGATGAAATCCTCTTATCTTCTCAAAAATTTAGTAGAGAAAGGAACAGATTTTACTTATATGCCTATTGATATTTCAGGAAATATTCTTTCTGTTTTGCAGGAAAACCTGAAGAGAAAATTGCCGGGGCTGGAAATATTACCGCTGGAAGGGGAGTATTTTGATATGCTTGATAAAGCCACCGGTATTTCAAAAAAGAAAAAAGTAGTCCTTTTTTTAGGCGGAAATATAGGGAATATGGAAAGTGAGGAAGCCAGACATTTCTGTAATGAAGTGAAAAGAAAACTGAATGCCGGAGACTTATTTCTCGTAGGTTTTGATCTTAAGAAAAATCCAAACACGATTCTTGCCGCATACAACGATTCAGCAGGAATTACCGCTTCGTTTAATCTTAATCTTTTGACAAGAATCAACCGGGAACTGAAAGCTGATTTCAAGATGGAAAATTTCCAGCATTATCAAAATTATGATCCGATTTCGGGAGCCTGCAGGAGTTTTCTGGTAAGTCTCTGTGATCAGGAAGTTCATGTGGGAAACCGTTTGTTTTACTTTAAAAAAGATGAGCTGATTGATATGGAAATTTCTCAGAAATTTTCTGAACAGGATATTAAAAAGCTGGCTGGAGATTCGGGATTTCATATCCTTGTTGAAATTAAAGATGCAAAAAACTGGTTTGTAGATTCTATTTGGATGGTCTAATTTAAAATGATTTTTTATGAATAAAGATGCAGCACTGGCAAAAGCAAATTCTCATAAAAACTGGATAAAAAAGTACTCGGAAATCCGAAATCATTCCGTTGAGATTTGCAGCCCTTTGGAAATTGAAGATTATGTGGTTCAGCCTATAGTGGATGTAAGTCCTCCGAAATGGCATTTAGGCCATACCACCTGGTTTTTTGAAACCTTTATATTGCAGCCCAATTTTCCGGAGTACGAAGTTTTTGATCCTCAGTATAATTTTGTGTTCAACAGTTATTACGAAACCATCGGAGCTCGTGTTATCCGTACCGACAGAGGAAATCTCAGCCGTCCTTCCGTTTCAGATGTTTTTAAATATCGTGAATATGTAGACCGGAAGATGGATGAATTTCTTCATAACGGATATCTTACAGAATCACTGGAATCTCTGTTGGAATTAGGTTTAAACCACGAACAGCAGCACCAGGAACTGTTACTGACAGATATCAAATATATTTTAGGCCACAATCCTTTATTTCCAGCTTACAGAAAAAAAGATATTTCTAAAAAGGAAAGCGCTGGCAACTCAGAAATGATTAATTTTTCAGAAGGAATTTATGAAATCGGTTTTAAGGGTGAAGGTTTCTGTTTTGATAATGAGCTCGGAAGACACAAGGTGTATCTGAATGACTTTACTATTGGCAGTCAGTTAGTAACCAATAAAGAATACTTAGAATTTATTGAAGCCGGGGGGTATAAAGATTTCCGCCATTGGCACGCTGAGGGCTGGGACTGGGTGAAGCAAAATAATGCAAAATCCCCTTTATACTGGCATTTTATTGATGGAAAATGGATGAATTATACTTTAAACGGTTTACAGGAAATCGATCTAGAGGAAGCGGTCTGCCACATCAGTTTTTTTGAAGCTTCTGCTTTTGCTTCATGGAAAGGAAAACGCCTGCCTACTGAAGCCGAATGGGAAGCCGCATCAGAATATTTTGACTGGGGAAAACGCTGGGAGTGGACAAATTCCGCCTATCTTCCATACCCTGGATTTAAAAAAGAAACAGGAGCTGTGGGGGAATATAACGGGAAATTTATGGTGAATCAAATGGTACTTCGCGGTGCTTCAGTAGCCACTCCGCCCGGACATAGCAGAAATACCTACCGGAACTTTTTCCAGACCCATTTGCAGTGGCAGTTTACCGGAATCAGACTTGCACAATAATTTTGCCTATGATTACAGTTGAATCGGTTTCAAAAAGTTTTAACGGGAAAAAAGCGGTTGATACTATTTCTTTTCAGGCTAATGATAAGGAAATTCTGGTGCTCTTGGGAACAAGCGGATGCGGGAAAACAACCATGCTGAAAATGATAAACCGCCTCATCGAAGTAGATTTCGGGAATATTTTGATTGACGGTAAAAATATTCAGTCACAAAAAGTGGAAGAGGTACGCATGGGAATTGGTTTTGTCATGCAGCATTCCGGATTGTTTCCCCATTACACTATTCAGCAGAATATTGCAGTCATTCCCGATTTACTGAAATGGGATAAAAAAAAGACTGTTGGAAGAACACTGGAATTATTACATAAGCTTCATCTTTCAGAAGAGGTACTTACTCGGTTTCCAAACGAGCTAAGCGGCGGACAGCAGCAAAGAGTGGGAATTGCCCGTGCTTTGATTGCCGATTCGCCTGTTTTGCTGATGGATGAACCGTTCGGAGCGTTGGATAATATTACCAAAACCGATATTCATGCAGAATTCAAATCACTGGAAGAGTTTAAAAATAAAACAATTATTCTGGTTACCCACGATGTTCAGGAAGCATTCGACTTAGGTCATAAAATTTGCCTGATGGATCAAGGGAAAATTATTCAGACGGGAACTCCAAAAGAAATGCTTTATCAGCCGGAAAATGATTTTGTTAAAAATTTCTTTGCTAGAAACCGGCTTTTACTGGAGTACAAAGTGGCCAGACTGAAAGATGTGATACCTCTGATTGATGGCCGTCGTTTCTATGAAGAACTTCAGTTTTCCGAAAATACAGGTTTATGGGATGCTCTTCAAAAATTGAGTGCAGATACTTCACTTTCCGAAGATTATGAAAATCTGGTTAAAGCTTTTAATGAATACCGAAAATTTCAGACTTTATGAGTGAGTTAAGTTTTTGGCAGTTTATCACAGAGCAGCATGAGAAATTGCTTACTCAGGTTGTACAGCATCTGGGACTCACTTTTTTGTCTCTGTTTCTGGCGATCATTATTGGTGTACCCTTAGGAATTTTAATTGCCCGAAAAAGAAAATTATCAGGTTCTGTTTTAGGAATTGCAGGGATTTTGCAGACTATTCCCAGTATTGCATTGCTTGGTTTTATGATTCCCGCATTCGGAATTGGAGCTACTCCGGCCATTGTTGCCTTGCTGATCTACGCTCTTTTACCCATTATCAGAAATACCTACACCGGAATTACAGAAGTAGATCCAATGGTCATTGAAGCTGCAAAAGCAATGGGAATGAACAGAAAGCAACGGCTTTTCAAAGTTGAATTTCCTTTAGCGATGCCTGTAATTATTGCAGGAATCAGAACAGCGGCGGTCATCAATGTTGGGGTGGCAACATTAGCTTCATTTGTAGCAGCCGGAGGATTGGGAGAATTTATTTTTGGAGGAATTTCACTTAATAATACCAATATGATTCTCGCGGGAGCTATTCCTGCAGCGTTACTGGCTATTTTTTTGGATCAAACCATTGCCGTTTTACAGAAATTAAGCTATCAGTCTGTAAAGAAATTAAAATATGCAATTCCTGTTGTATTGGTAATTATTGGTAGCATTTATCTTTTGACTTCCGTTTCGGATCATAAGCTTAAAGCAGGTTTTACGCCGGAATTTATGGGACGGCAGGATGGTGATCTGGGACTTCGATCGGTATATGGGCTGGATGTACACCCTTTGGTTGTAAGTGATGCCATTATGTACAAAGCAGCTTACGAAAAAGATCTGGACCTCATCAGCGGATATTCTACAGATGGAAGAATTAAGGCTTTTGATCTGTATGTTCTGGAGGATGACAAGAAGATTTTTCCTCCTTATTTTGCAGCGCCGGTAATCAAAACAAAGACACTGGAAAAGTTTCCCGGATTGGAAAAAACATTGAATCTTTTATCAGGAAAATTCAATGATTCCATAATGACAGATCTGAATTATAAAGCTGATTACCTCAAACAAACTCCTGAGAAAATTGCCAAGGATTTTTTAATAAAAACAAATTTATATAAAGATCCACGCAAGGGAAATTCCCAAACGATAAAAATCGGATCAAAAATTTTTGGTGAACAGTATATTCTTGCCGAAATTTATAAAATACTCATTGAAGGCTATACTGATTATAAAGTGGAAACGAAAACAGGGCTTGGTGGAACAAAAATCTGCTTTGATGCTCTGATGAATGATGCGGTTGACTTTTATCCCGAATATACAGGAACCGGGCTTTTAGTTTTGCTGAAACCTTATGAAAAAACGATAGAAGAAGTCTCTAAAAGCCCGGAAAAAACATTTAACTATGTCAATCTGGAATTCCAGAAACAATATGAAATCCAATGGTTGAAACCCCTCGGGTTTAATAATGCGTATGCTTTGATGATGCGAAAGAAACAGGCGAATGAACTTAAAATTAAAAATATTTCAGATCTGAAAAATTATCTGGATTCAAAATAATGACGTTAAACATGAAGTATAATTTTGACGAAATCATAGAAAGAAGAGGAACTCATTCCGTAAAATGGGACTGGGCAAAGGCAGATATCTTACCTATGTGGGTGGCTGATATGGATTTTAAAACCGCTCCGGAAGTGATTCAGGCTATTTCTGAAAAAGTTTCTCATGGAATTTTCGGATATGGTACGATTCCTAAAGAGTTTCATGATTCGGTGATTGATTGGTGGAAAACGAACCATCATTTTACCATAGAAAAAGACTGGCTTCTGCCTGCAACGGGAATTCTTCCTTCACTTTCGGCCATCATTCGTGCTTTTGTGCAACCTGACGAAAATATTATTTTGCAAACACCTGTTTACAATCATTTTTTTACCATTTTGGAAAATTATGGGTGTCATATTGTCTGCAATGAATTGAAGTACGAAGGAGGAAATTACACCATTGATTTTGATGATCTCGAAAAGAAAGCTTCCGATCCCAAAACTAAACTTTTGTTGTTCTGTAATCCGCATAATCCGGTGGGAAAAGTCTGGACAAGAGAAGATTTGGAGAAAGTAGCTGACATTTGTTCACGGAATAATGTGATAGTGGTTTCTGATGAGATTCATTCTGATTTGATTTTTAATAATCACCGGCATATTCCGTTTGTTTCGGTAGCTCAGCATTATAATCTTCAGTCGGTGACCTGCGGTTCTCCATGTAAGACTTTTAATTTTTCAGGACTGCCGGTATCATATCTTATTTCACGGGACAAAAATATATTGGAGCAGACCAAAAAAATGCTGGAACTTCAGGAAAACAGTTATCCTAATCCAATTGCCATGGAAGCCTTGATTGCGGCTTACACAAAAGGACATGAATGGGTAGCTGAACTGAAAGACTATTTGTATCAGAATGTTATATTCCTGAAAAATTTTTGCAATGAACATCTGCCTGAAATCAAAGTGATTCCTTTGGAAGCGACCTATCTGGTTTGGCTGGATTGCCGTTCATTCGGTAAAACCTCTGATGAATTGTCAAAAATTCTTCTGATGGAGGGTAAAGTTTGGCTTAATTCGGGGACGATGTATGGTAAAAACGGGGAAGGTTTCCTGAGAATCAATATTGGCTGTCCAAGACAGCTTCTGACGGTGGGTCTGGAGCGGCTGAAAAAAGCTTTGAAGGAATGAAAGGGTAATCCATATCAATTAATAATACAGTAAGCGCCAGTTTTTAAAATTGGCGCTTACTGTATTTAGATAACCTCGCTCTCGGCTTGATTGTTTTTACAAATTGTCAGAGTATGAAGGTGTTGAGCTTTAGAATATTATGGAGTATTGAAAAATACATGTCGTAATAGTGAATTAAATAAAACTGTGCAGTAAATTAAAATTTCAGACAGAAGAAAATAATCAATATTGAGTGAAAAAAGTAGGTTGAAAGAATATTTTTGTTATTTTTATAAAATAAACTAATACATGTAAATAAATGAAAATTATTCATATATAAATATTTATTAAAAAATAATATCTTAAAAATAATTCATTTTAATTTTAATAATACAATAAATCCTGTTCGGTAGCAAAAGTATCTTTCTATGTGCTGAAGGCAATGTATTATTGAAAATAGACACGGAAAGAATTAAACTTTAACCATACCTTAAAACCAAATTATTCTTATGGAAAAACAACACAACCACACGCATGGCTGCACCCATTGCTCTTGCCACAATCCTGTTTTAGATGTTCTTAAAGACGAACTTTTCAGCGCCGAAAATCTGACGAAAATAAATCCCGGTTCCGGAAAAGCGACCCACGAAAAACCACAAACGCTGATGATAAGCGGAGGTACTATTCTGCCAATGATTGGTGGATCTACTGGTACCGTTGAAGCCATTGGAATTGCTGACGGGAAAGTTGTTGTAACCGGCAGTGAATCAGATGTAAACGATTATATGGCTGCCAATCACTCAGGATTTCTGCCCAAAACATTAACGGCAACTCAAACTTTACTCCCTGGATTGATTGAGCCTCATGTTCATATGATTCCTACGGCAATGATGACCGGCTGGCTAGATTTGAGCCCTTTTGACGGACAGAATTTAAAAGCGATATATGATTTGGCTTCTGTTGGGGCTATCATTAACGGACATATTCCTAAAATTCCCGGAGCGGTTATTTTAGGAAGAGGATTGGATCCGTCATTAATGCCTTTTAAGGAAACTGATGGAAAAAAGGAATTAATTACGATTGATAATGTAATACTTGATACGATTAATCATGATATTCCTATGATGCTGTTAAGTGCCTCTATGCATACCCTTTATCTGAATACTAAGGCATTAGAGTATGTATTTGATCACAATCCGGATATAAAGAACGAGTATAAAACTGTTGACAGGTATATCAGTGAAACAAAAGGCCAGCTACAGGAAGGTTTACAGATGACTCCTGCATTGAAGACCATAAAGCTGCAGATCATTGCGATGAGCATAGAGATCAATCGTTATCTTACGGAGCTTTTTCAGACTGCCAATTCAAGAGGTGTTACTTTTATGTATGATGCCGGACTGAATAAAGGATCAGAAATCCTTTTAACCAAATATTTTGAGACTCATCCTGAAGTGGTAAGAACAGGAGGAGCGTATCTTTGTTCTAATCAGGAAGATGTTGATAACCTGGAGCCATATAAAGTACCGGAGCATTATAAACCTGTATATTATGGACATATTAAAGTCGTTTCAGATGGTTCAAATCAAGGATTAACCGGTTATCAGAGTGCTCCATATCTGTGCAATCCTGCCAATAATACAGGTGTATTTAATTTTCCACAGACAGGTATTCCTGCCCATACAATTCCGCCAAGCTATAATACATTGATCAATACCGTGGTGGCTGGAAAAGGCTGGCCGCTAATGGTTCATGCCAATGGTGATCAGGCAGTAACATTTGCCATCAATGCTTATCAGCGTACTCTTGCTCAATATAAAGGCCCGGAGCTTCGTAACCGTATAGAACATTGTTCCCTTCTTACAGCAGATCAGATTACCAATATGCTCCAAATGGGGGTTTCGCCAAGTTTCCTGATCGGACACGTAGGCTATTGGGGATATGCTTTTAAAGAAGTGATATTTGGTGAAAAAGCACAAATGCTGGATCTTTGCGGTTCAACGCTTGCTGCTGGTATGAGAATTACCCTTCATAGCGACAATGAGGTAAGTCCACTGGGACCTTTGAGAATGATGGAACAATCGATTACCAGAATAATGGAAAAGAATCCAAAGGATATTGATGTTTTAAACGGTGCCGAACGTCTTACTCCCGAACAGGCTCTGATTGCGGTTACTTATGATGCTGCATGGCAATGCTACGCAGACAAATGGGTAGGATCGCTGGATAAAGGATACTTTGCCGATTTTGTTATATTGGAACAGAACCCTCTTTCCTTAAATACACCTTCATTACAATATATGAAAATGCGGGATATTCCGGTATTGGAAACCTGGGTAGGCGGTATTCCTGTTTATGTGAATGATAAGAAAGCAAAAGTAGTGACTGAAAAAGATATGCTCTTTTCAGATAACTCATAGCTGCTTCTGAAAACAAATAGTTACTGATCAGATAAGAATCAGAGCAGAAATAATCTGCTCTGATTCCTTAATCTAATATAAATTTTATGCTTTGCTTTTAACTCTTTATAATATCTCTTAGCTAAAGTATGGTGGCTTTGACTAGCAGCAGTTACAAAAAAATATATCAGGCAGTCAATTTTCGGATAGAGATTTTTTACAGTAATGTTTTTAAGTAGATTAATAGAGAATTTGCTAATTCTGTGTTCATTTTAGATGATATTATTTGTTGAAATTTTGGTTGTTCTTTTTGATACATTTCATATAAATTCTTATTATTTTGTATCAAACAAAACTCTACATTAGCTATTCTGTCAGCTAATTTTACAATAATACCAGCTTGATTGTGAATCAGTTTGTTATACATGCTGTTTTTCCTTTCATCTCTATTTTTCCCCTCTCCATCGGTTAAAGAAAATACAATTTCAGTAACTTTTTTTCCAAATTTTTTCTCTAATTCTTCTATTGAAACTGTAGTATCTTCCAATATATCATGAAGCCATGCGCTTATCAGGATATCAGTGTTTTCTTGATTTGTCGGAAGAATAGAAAATCTCATTAATATACTTACTACATTGCCTAAATGAATTTCATATGGGTATATTCCATAGTGCTGACCATTGTGTTTTTCTATTGCAAATTTTCTAGCATTATACAGCTGGTCTTTATAATTCATCTTACTTCTTTATCTATTATTTTCATGATCTCTTTTGCTCTGATTTCATCTACAAATTCCCCCGGTGTTGGATCCGGATAATAACTTAATGCTGCTTTTTCACTATGCCATTCTCCATTATAGTATTCTTCTCCCTGCAACCCTGTGTCTTTATACATTACCGCTCTTAGTAGTGAATAGTGTTCCTTATTATTGATCTTTTCTATTTCAAAGTGATAATATAAAATCTCTTCTATTGTATCTTTTTTATTCATTTTCAAGTAAATTTATATTTTTTGGTGTTTTTATTTTTTTATATTCTGCAGCCTGTTTAGCGGTATTTGCTGCTCTTGTTTCTTTTGTTGCATCTGCTGCTCGTGATGCCTCATATAAATAGTGCGTTTCAGACTTTACTTTAAATGTTTCTTCAGTATGGAATTGTAACTCAAACTGCTGACCTGTTGGTGTCTCAAAGGTAGTATTCAATCCTTTATATGAACCATCACCTTTAAACCATGCATTAAATGATTTAACTTTTTTATAACCTTTTGACTCTAGTTTTTGTACAATTTTAAAATAACTCTCAACATATACATCTGCATCATAGGTGATAGTAAATCTAAGAACATCATTCATTGCTGAAGAAGTTGTTTCAATCGCATTTTCTAATCCATAATTTTTAATATTTGATTCTTTAATTCTGTCCGCAATTTTCCTTGTTAATGACTCTTCTGTTTTTAGAGCATATTCTAAACCTTCCATTTTACCTCCTGTTTCTTGAGCCAAATTAACCAGTTCTGACTGTACTTGCTTTTTCTCAAGTTGAGCACGGGAAATTAATTCTTTTGCTTTTTTATTGGCAGCAGCATATTTTGTATTTCCACTGTTTTCTTCCAATAAGCTTTTCACCTTTGCAAGATCATTATCTGCCATTGCTTTTTCAAGTTCAATAGCCAGCTTGTCATCTTTAGCTAAAGTTTTTGCCTTTTCAAAGGTATTTTTAACTAAAAGCAATTGCTCAGGGGTTAATCCTGTATCACTTATGAGCTTGGTTAGTTTGAGTTCGGCTACAAAACTATCAAATGTAACAATTCCTTTCCGAATAGCAAATACTGCTCTGGCTAATAATTCGCCTGTTTGTGCTAAACCTGGTATTGTTACGTAGGTAAGTTGTTTTGCTTTTACAAAGCCAGCCAGTATTTTTTGTTGTTGGGCTTGTATTTTAGCCTGTTTAATAATATTTTCCCTTACTTTTCTTTCAAGACCATCGATTTTAAGTAGATCACTTTCTAAAGTGGCTAATGCTTTTGTAGCATCATCGGCATCATTAAATGCTTTGGCCGCTGCAGAAATAGGTTTAGCTGATCTCAGTATTTTTGCTAATGATCCTGCATCTAACGCAGCACCTGCAATGGCAAGTACCAGCCAAGCCAAACTTGGATCGTCACCTTGCAGCACCTGCCCGACTTGTATTGAGGCATCATATAGACTTTGGTTTAAGTTATAGTCATGAATCTCCTGTTTTACATAATATGTACTAATTGCTAAAGTACCTCCGCTGGCTAAAATGGCTAATAAAAATGGGGTAGCTTGTCCTAAAGATACAATAGAAAGAATGATACCTCCGGCTATAAGAATAATATTTTTTATAAGTTCATATTTAGCTTCCTGCCGGACTTTATCCTGTATAACTTTTACAGCATTTTTATTGCTGGAAATACCCGCTTGTTGTATAGAAATAGGAATAAGTTCTCCTAAATCCCAAATGAAATCTATATCTTCATCTATAATATTTTCTTCAGCTTCATTTATTTTTTCCAACTGTGTTATAATACTGTTTTTTAAAGCAGTTATAATTTGTTCGTCGGTTTTTAAATCAAAATTTTCCCAATCAGGGGCCCATTCTTGTTTTTCGGCTTTCAGTCCTTTATTGTTGAAATCATCACCTATTGATAAAATTGGAATAGCTCTGTAAATTTCATTTCTGGCAGAGTATTTTTTTTCAATTCCTGATGCTTTATTTATTTTTTGATCATGAATGTCTGTTGCATAAGGATCCCTGCCAATAGCATCATATGCTTCTTGATATAGCTTTTGCTGCTCTTTAAAACTAGGTAGGTTAGCTTGTATAGCAGTCATTTGTTTTTTATAAGCTTCTATACCGGTTTTAAGTTCCTGTAATTTATTTTTATGTTCTCCATATGGCAGCCAAATACCATGTCTCTCTGCCTCTGTAAGAATTAATTTCCTGTTAATTTGAAGCATGTAAAGAGCCATTTCTTTTCCGAATTTTTCAAACTCTTCAATTAATATGTCTTGTGCTTCGCTATTTTTAGGGGTTTTCTCTAAAATTGCAGCTGCTTTTTTGCCTTTTGGAGATAGTTCCGGTGCTTTTAATGATTTTAGTTTGTTTTTTAGTGCTATATATTCACTATCCTCTGTAATTTTACTGTATTCGTTGGTTAAAAATTTGTTAAGTTCTTCTCTGTTAATTTCCTTTTCATCTTTTTTATCTTTATGATTGTCTACAATTCCTAATAATTTTTGTTTTAAAGCTTCTCTGGCAGCTTCGTTTTTTGGTGCTTCAAAGAAAAGATTATCCAGATATTTCTCAAGAGGTACATTTACATTGGTTGGTGTTCCTGCTTTGATCTCTCCTGCAAAGTTTATTCTACCGTCTTTACCCCAGCGTTCAGCTACTTTTATAGCATTCTCTTTACTGCCACCATATACAGCCTGATAATAAATAGCGTATCCTTCAATCGTATTTCCTTTTGGAATCTTTGTAGTGGGAATGAAGCTAACAATTAGGCAGTAATCATCTGCATGTTTAGGGTCACATTTTTTTAATTTTATAGGATCTTTGCCTGTTTGGAAAGATGATTGAAAAAATTCTTGACTTTCAAGCTTAGATTCTAAACGAGATGCAGGTTCAGATGTACCTGTATTTCTTTTGTCCGATTCTGTTTTTTTATTTGGTAATGTGGCTTTTCTGATAGTTTCCCTTTTATCTAAATTTTTTGTTACCTCATTCATTTTCAATAAGGTGGGTTTGTCAAAAATTCCAGAAGCAGCAATGCCGTTATTGCTTTGAAAATTGATGAGTGCAATCCTTGTTTTATCACCAAAATAGGCTTTGTTCTCGGATACTGTATGCCCTAATTTATCAAGTGTATTATTAACTGCTGCTACATGCTGCCCGTTGTCAAATAATTGAATGACAGATCCGCTTTTTTCTACTTTACTGAATGCTCTGCTTCTGAAAGGATCATATGTTATTTGGGTAACTTCTGTTTTTGCGAGAGATATTTTGCTGTCCTGATCGGTGATCTGCTCAGGTTTTTCTTTATCCTCTTTATTATGGGTATTTTGCTTCTCGGACCTGCCAGCCCTGGGTGCAAATGTTTTTTTGTGTCTGCTCATGGTATTGGTTATTAGATGAGTTTTTATTATGCTGTGCTAAGGGGTTTATTCTGGTTTTTGTACAAATGGGCTGAGGCGGGATTGATTTTTTCCAAAAGCCTTTTCGTTTTCTATCATTAAATAAGTGCTTATTAATGAATAGGTAATGCTGGTTTCATTACGGTCATGTAATGCCATTGCTACATTTTTCATAATGTTTCGGATGTTAGCACCCGTATAGGTATACTCTTTGGTTAAATGCTGTAAAAGGGCATCACTTTCAAAAGTTATGTTTTTAGGCAAATAATGCTCCCAAAGGGCTTTTCTGGTGGTTTCTGTAGGACGAATTACATTCACAGAAACATCTATACGGCGCTTGAAAGCATCATCCATATTGTTTTCAAAATTGGAAGCCAGAATTGTTAATCCGTCAAATTTTTCTATTCGCTGCAATAAATAAGAAACCTCCTGGTTGGCGTAGCGGTCATGAGCATCTTTTACATCAGAACGTTTCCCAAATAAAGCGTCAGCTTCATCAAAAAACAGCATACAGTTTTTACCCTGCAGCCTGTTGAATAACACTTCAAGGTTTTTCTCAGTTTCACCAATGTATTTGCTCACTACCTGTGAAAGATCTACATGGTACATATCAATACCATATGCATTAGCAAGAATTCCGGCCAGCATCGTTTTTCCCGTTCCCGGTGCACCGTAGAATAAGGCAATGAAACCTGGTTTAAAGCTATGCTCATTGGTTTTGAAAAAGCCGTTTTCCAATGCTTTTATATAATGCCCAATGGGTTTTATCTGATCTCTCACATTATCTTCCAAAATAATATCTTCCATGGTGAGATCAGACTTGTAAAGCCTGCCGGGAAAGTAAGAACCATGATCCAGTTGTGGTTTCTGTCCTGATAAAAAATAATTGAGATAAGCGGTATCCAATTCAATTTTTCCATGAATAAATTCTGTTGAAGAACGATTGTAAATAATATCATTTTTCAATAGTACACTGCCATTGATGAGTTGTGCACCATACTGTGACCACAGTGATAAATCTTTACCTGCCAGCAAAAAAAGTGCAGTTTGAAAAGTAGGCTTAAAGCTGCGGCTGATTTTATCATATTCACCACCTGCTTCAATAGCAAATGCATTGCTGCTTTCTTCTATCTGTACAAATGTTTTCAGGATGGAAGGATAATGAGCCGAAGCAATGCCCAGCGCTAAGATTATTCTGTCTACAACAGTAAGCTGGTGGGTGTTGATCGTAATGGAATAAGGAGATTGGTCATCTGATTCCGGAGGTTCAGGTATTTCATAACCAATATTCAATTCTGTCTCATCTTCCAGAAATAATTCTTTGCATCGCTTTTCAATAAGGGATTGTAACCATTTCATTTCTTCATTTAAAGAGTTATGATTTACAGCATTGGCTTGAAATAGCGGATTGATTATTTCTGTTTTTTCATTAACATTGGTTTTTATTAATGATGAGTGTTCATGGTTAATAGGAGATTTCATAATCTTATTTTGAATTAATGGGGTTACAGTGAAGGTATTGCTGATGTAAAATCAGCAACTTTAGAGTATTTGAAAAACTTCAGAGGATTTAGAAAATGTAACCTGTTATTACCAGTTTACAAATATGAATTTTTTCTGCCAGGGAAGTTTTACGAGACCAATTCCCCAGGAAAGCTTTTCAAGAAGAATATCCTGTGTTTTTCGTTCTACAATAAGGGTGTAATCAGAGTCAGTGATGACTAATTTCCCCGGCCGCTGGAAAAACTCGTTTTGTAATAAGGCAGCAGATGATTTTTTCATGGGAGCCCAGTTGTGCTGTACGCTTTCTATGACATTTTTAGCCTGCGTTTTATGTTTACGTGAAAGCTTAATATGCCTGTTAATCGTTTGATGCATCGGAATATTACACAGGAATTTTTCAAAAATCATGTCATATTCAGGAGCATTTATTTTTCCGGTGGCGATATAATGCAGCAGATGGGCACACAATTCCGGATCAGTGAGCTGCTGGGTTTTGGGATCAATAAGTTCACAATGTTCAAACAGGGTTTTGATGAATGGGTGGATCAGAATAAGCCCTGCATTTTGAATATATTGTCCCTCATTCTGGGTTACATCTTCCTGAACTATTACATTTTTTTCCTGAATGGGTTCTGTCGAGGTTTCTACATTTTCAGGCTGATCTGCTACATTCGTTTTGATGCTTTCAGAAATTTCATTTTCTGTAATAAAAGGGAATATCTTAACTACTGTTTTCCTGTTCTGATGATTGTTTTTTGTTGTTGATAAACCAATCTGCTCTATTGTTGAAATTTCTTGTAAAAGATACTCCCGTGGATGGTTATTGGATGTATTCAGATACTCCGATATTACATTGAAGACTAAACGCCATATTGCAATTCTATCTGTATGATTGAGTTTCGATAGATAACGTATTGTATCAGTTTTCAGGTTGATTTTCAATTCCTTGTTTTTCAAAATTGCCAGGCATAATTGTGCAATTTGTTCATCGGAAAGCTGATTGATAAGCCGGTTCCGGACATTTTCTTTTGACAAAGCAGATACAATACTTTTTTGAAAGCTGTCAGCCGAAATAATGCGTTCAAAAACCGATGGTTCCAAAATAGCCATAGCATTGCTTTCCGAATTCCACCAGGGCATAGCTCCTTTTTCTAAAAAATAGATAAAAGCCCTGAGCATCTTTTCCTGATGATCTACAAGATAGGGTTTAGCCTCACTTTCTGTTTCCTGATGAGAAGTTTCAATAGGTTTGGTAATTTCTGACAGTTCTTCTTTAAAGAGTTCAGCTATTTGATCTTTTAACTCCGTATTTAATGCGCTGTTTTTTACCTCCACATTTAATTCTAAACGAGGAACCTGAAGGGTATGACCTGCCAACTTATATTCTAAAGCGTTGATATGCTTTTCTATTTCCGGAAAAACATCAATAGACAAAAAGCTGTTAATATCATCTTTTATACGCAATGCTTTTTCTTTGTTGTTGACGGTAATTTCAAGAAAAACTTTCTGAATGATATGATTTTGCTTCACATTGAATAGGTTTAAATGATAAAATATTGGGAATCGTCAGACAGTCTTACTTTTTGTCGAACTCACCACCCCAGAAACCTGCAGGACAAAGACTGAATCTTGATCTCTGCTTGGCACTCAATCTGCATCCGCAGCCTCTTACAAATCCATCTTTTGGACCATCTATTACTTCCAGTGTATCTGGATTGAGCCATTTCATTGCGTTGCAATTGTTACCGTTTTTTAAAGGACATGCATTACAAATTTCTTCTCTTAAAGAGAAAATAGCTTCTTCGTTTTGATCTGCCACGCCCAATTTTGAGCGTAGTTCGTTAAAATGACCGCCAATGATTTCATTGCGCTTGCTGAAAAGTGTTTTAATGTTCATATGATTAAAGTTTTTAAAATTATTGGGTCAAAATTAGAAAGAAGGGATCCTATTTTGCGAATTATAAGGCGGCTCTATTCTGTCTTTGCAGTAAAAGACAAAATCATATCCTAATGATGCAGATTTATATTTTCTGGAAATTACCGGGTGCAAAAAAGCTGATCTTTCTAATCAGGAAAGCATATGATTTTTGGGAGAACTAATACTTTAGGCAATCCATCATTGTATTCAATTATTAACCATTCGGAAAATACAGACCACTAAGAATAGCCATCTAATTAATAGATAATCATATGTTGAAATACAATGATTTTTAAAAGCAGAATGAGACTCAATTACAGACTGAAATTTGGCCATCATAAGAGTAAGGAAATCTTCGGGCTAAAATTTATTTTTTTTAATACCGTTTTTAATGTGTTTGTTGTCAGTGTATTAATGGTGTTGTTTTTAGTTTTCTTTGATAAGAATTAAAATCCTATTTACTGCAAAGACTGTATTGAACCCCCAAAATATTTGTCTTTTGAGGGGGTGTGATTGTATGTTTGCACCATAATAATTAAGAACAGAAATTATGATTAATAAAGTATTAACAGTTTTAAAAAATCAGCTAAATGCTCCGGATGGTTTGTGGGATCCTAACGTTCCTGGCGAAATTGAAATCGCTGTTGTTGATGACATTGCAAAACATGATGACAACACTGAAGGACTTAGTAACAAAGTAGTAATTAGTCTGCTCAACATTGAGGAAGAATCAACATTGAAAAACAGATCAAGGTATCAGCCGGTTGTGGTAGAAAACAATCCGGTCCGATATGATAAGGAAAGTACTCCTGCTTACTTAAATCTATATGTAATGATTGCTGCCAACAGAAGTACATACAACAAATCTTTACTAAGTATTTCAAAAGTTATTGAGGTATTTCAGGCCAAGAATGTTCTGGAGTATGTAGACCTTGAACCTCAAAACAATTTCAGTTTCAGAATTGAACTGCATTCCATTCCCTTTGAACAGCTAAGTTACGTCTGGGGTTTATTAGGCGGAAAAATAATGCCTTCTGCTTTATATAAAATCAGTGTGATAAAGATTGCAGCTAAAGATGTAGTCCCAGTCAAATTAATTAATGACATTAATATACAAAGTATTAAAGTTGATTAATCATAAAAGCAAAAACTAAAAACTAATAACCCTTTAAATTTTTAAACATGTTAAATCCAGCAACACCAGGTGTTTCTGTTGAAGAAATTACAAAACTTCCATACTCAGTTGCCTACATAGAAACAGCTATGCCAGCATTTATTGGGTATACCGAACTACTCCCTGTTGGGTATAATGAGCCCTTCACCATCAGTTCCCTTTTAGAATATGAACAATATTTTGGAAAAGCAAAAGAAGAAAATATCCAGCTGCAGGATGTAGAAGGCAAAGGAGCAACTATTATAGCACCTCAGGCACAGTTTTTAATGTATTATTCATTGCAAATGTATTTTGCAAATGGCGGCGGACCGTGTTATATCATTTCTGTAGGAGATTATACATCAGCACAAGTACAATTATCTTCATTGGAAGCAGGACTGGCTAAAATTGATCATAAAAACATTAAAGAACCGATTCTTATTATTTTCCCTGATGCTGTTTCGCTTACCAATGAATCCGAGTTTTACAGCATTTACAATCAGGCTATTGATAAAGCTAAAGTAGAGAATAAAAACAGGTTTGTTATACTGGACACTTATTACGGAAATTCTGTTGTCCAATCAAACAATCTTACCACCATTGAATCTTTCAGAAGTAAAGTAAATCCAACCAATCACGCGGCAGCTTATTTCCCTCACTTAAAGACCATTTTGAATTATACTTTTGATGAGACTAAAACACCTATCGTACATACCGGTTTACAAAAAGCAGGGCAGGGAAGTGCTCTTTTTTATGCGGGGGAGATCGCAGCTTTAGATGAATTAAAACGTTTGGCAAGTGCCGAAATCTCAACTGGGTCTGCCGACGCTTACGTCCTTGCCGATTTATTAGATCAGGCTATTGTGATAGCAGAAGAAGTGAATGAAGCAGCTGATGCAGGTGATAAAAAAAATGCTTTAACAGAAGTAATTAATGAGGCAAAAGTAGTGTTGGAAGCTATATATGAGGGAATAATAGATGATTTTAAGATTCCCGATGATTTAGACGAAAATGCACCTGTTTTCAGTGGAGAGTTTGATGCATTAAAAACTGCAATCCTTGAAGTAAAAGACGAAAAAGGAGATGCAAACGGGATAACACTTAAAAATCTGGAATTATCCAATTCTGCACTGTACAATCAGGTGAAAAAAGAAATACAGTCGTTAAAAGTTGTTTTACCGCCATCATCAGCCATAGCAGGAGCATACGGCAGAATAGACAGTACAAGAGGAGTGTGGAAAGCTCCGGCAAATATCAATATTAGCCATGTCACTACTCCGACAGAAAAAATTTCCGATCAGGAACAGGCTGCTTTAAACATAGATGCTTTCGGGAAATCAATCAATGCGATCAGGACTTTTACAGGAAAAGGTACCTTAATCTGGGGAGCCAGAACCCTTGAAGGAAAAGATAAAAATGATGAAGGGAAGGATAACGAATGGAAGTATGTACATGTACGCCGCTATTACAATATGATCAGACAATCGATCAACGATGCACTCAACAAGTTTATGAATGAGCCTAATATCCCTCACACATGGTTACGGGCAAAAACAATGTTAGAAAATTTTCTTAACCAGCAATGGATGGAGGGTGCATTAGCAGGCAGCACTCCGAAAGAAGCTTACGAAGTAACAGTTAAGGGAGTAGAAGGAACGACTACGATGAATGTAAATCTCAAAATAGCATTAGTGCGCCCGGCAGAGTTTATTGTACTCAACTTTTCACACAAATTGCAACAGTTCTAAAAAGATAAAATCAATAAATCAATCACGAATAAATACCCGGAGTTCTACTTCGAGGAATCATTAATATTAACGTAAAATTTTTTAAAATGAATTACAAAACCCCTGGAGTTTACGTGGAGGAACAAGGAAAATTTCCCCCTTCCGTAGCGCAAGTTGAAACGGCTATCCCTGCTTTTATTGGGTATACAGCAGATGGACCGAAAAATAAACCAACGAGAATTGCTTCGATGTTGGAGTATGAAGCACTTTTTGGAAAGGCAAATCCGGAAATCTTTGCTGTAGCTTTCAAAGATGGTGTTGCAACAGCAATTCCAACCAAGGTAAGCGACTTTAAAATGTATTATGCCATGCAGATGTATTTTGCCAATGGTGGAGGACCTTGTTATATTGTTTCTGTAGGAGATTATAAAAGCCAGGAGGCTGTAGGTGCGCCTACACCAGCAGAAGCTTTTTTATCAGGTCTTGAATTATTAAAAAATGAAGACGAACCTACCCTGATCGTTTTTCCGGATCTTCAAAGTTTAGCTCCTTCTGTTGCTGATGTTACTGCTGCTCAGGCTGTTGTTACTACAGCGTTAAAAGTTAAAAATATTGTTTCCGCTGCTAAAAGTATTGCAGGCCTTGTTGCAGACGCTGTTGCGGGTGCTAATGTAGATGCTGCAGTTGCTGCTGCGGCTGCTAAGGCTGCTGAGTTTAATGTTGCTAATCCTAACGAGTTACAGGCTGCTGGTGCTCAGGGTGGTCAGGCTGTTGTAGCGGCTGTTAAGATTGCTGCTGCTGTTGCTAATGCTACTGTTGCTACTGTTAAGGCTGCTGCTCAGGATGTTGTAACTGCTTTTGATACAGATTTAACTTCAGCTGCAACTATTGAAACCAATGCGGTTGCTGCCAGCAGTCTTGTTACTTCCAGAGCAGGTGATGCTGTTGCCATCGGCAAAATCTATGCTTTGTACAATAAAGCTTTAGATCAGGCAGAAGCATTAAAAGACAGGTTCGTCATTATGGATATTCTTCAAGATGCGGCTGCTTTTAGAGATAAAGTAACTTCTACAGGTCTGAAATATGGTGCAGCTTATTATCCAAAACTGAAAACTGTTTTAAGCTATGATTTCAAAGATGCTGATGTTTTAGTTACCGGTGCATCTGGTATCACAACTTTGGCGGATTTGAAGAATGCTAATTCTGAAATGTATAATCAGGCTAAACAAGCAATTGAGTCTGCATCAGTAGTACTGGCACCGTCATCAGCAATTGCCGGAGTTTATGCTAAAGTAGACAGTACTTCCGGAGTATGGAAAGCGCCTGCCAATGTAGGGCTTAGTTTAGTAGATCTTCCTGCAGTAAAAATTTCTACCAAAGATCAGGATCTGCTTAATGTAGATGCTGCATCAGGAAAATCAATTAACGCGATCAGAACTTTTGCGGGAAAAGGAACATTAGTCTGGGGCGCAAGAACATTAGACGGAAACAGTAATGAATGGAAATATGTACCTGTACGTAGATTCTTCAATATGGTGGAAGAATCTGTGAAGAAAGCTACAGAACGTTTCGTCTTTGAACCGAATACTGCCAATACATGGACTCGTGTACAGGCTATGATCGAGAATTTTCTAGATCAGCAGTGGAGAGACGGTGCATTAGCAGGAAGCAAGCCTGAAGAAGCTTATTACGTAAGCGTTGGTTTACACAAAACAATGTCGGCTCAGGATATTCTGGAAGGAAGAATGAACATCGAGATCGGTATGGCTGCAGTACGCCCGGCTGAATTTATCGTGTTAAGTTTTTCACACAAATTACAGGAAGCATAAAATCAATTAAATAACAAATAAAATTAAAAATAAATTATGAGTACATATCCATTAGTAAAGTTTGCCTTTGAAGTAGATTGGGGCGGAACAAAAGTAGGTTTTCAGGAAGTGAGCGGTTTAAATGTTGAAGCAGCTTTAATTGAGTACAGACATGGCGCAAGTCCTGATTTCAGTAAGATTAAAATGCCTGGAATGAAAACTTTCAGTAACATCACTCTAAAAAGAGGAACTTTCAAAACAGATAATGAATATTTCGACTGGTTCCAGAGTATTCAGCTAAGTACGGTAGAACGCAGATCTATTACAATTTCCCTTTTAGATGAAACAGGAGCTCCTGCAGTAACATGGAAAGTGAAAAATGCATTCCCGCTTAAATTACAGTCAACAGATCTGAAAGCTGAAGGTAATGAGGTAGCTATCGAGACCTTAGAAATTGCACACGAAGGATTAACTATTGAAAATAACTAATATTAACTTTAAATTTTTAACAAATGAATTACAAAACACCTGGAGTTTACGTAGAAGAAATTGCGAAATTCCCACCCTCTGTAGCACAAGTAGAAACAGCTATCCCTGCTTTTATCGGACATACGGATAAAGGACCAAGAAATGAACCGACAAGAATCTCTTCTATGTTGGAATATGAAACCATTTTTGGAGGAGCAAAAAATGAAAAAACGGCAATCTCTATTTCAATCGAAGATACTGTGGTAACTGCAAAAGTAGACAACGCCAAGCTAAGCCCTTATAAAATGCATTATGCTATGCAAATGTATTTTGCAAACGGTGGTGGACCATGTTATATTGTTTCAGTAGCTGACTATGAAAAAACTCCTGTATTAGGAACAGAAACAGTTGCTGGCGGTTTATGGTTCGGATTGAAATCACTTGAAAAAGAAGATGAGCCAACGCTTATTGTTTTCCCGGATGCTGAAGTTTTAGGAGCAGATGCCTACAAGTTATACAATAAAGCTTTGGATCAGGCAGAAGACTTGAAAGACAGATTCGTTATTATGGATGTTTTTGAAGATGCTGCTGCTTTTAGAACCGGAGTAAATGCTACAGGATTAAAATATGGAGCTGCATATTATCCAAAATTAGAAACAGTGTTAAGCTATAGCTTTGATGATAAAGATGTTAAAATCGATAGCTATAAAGAACTTAATGCTTCAGGAGCGCTTGTGGATGTTACAATGCCTCAGAATGAAAATAATTTAGCATGGCTGAAATCAAGAAGCTCAGCGTTGTACAACCAGGCAAAAAGAGAAATTGAATCTAAAAGATTGGTATTGGCTCCATCTTCATCAATTGCCGGAATTTATGCTAAAGTAGACAGTACTTCAGGAGTATGGAAAGCACCAGCTAACTTAGCAATTAGTAATGTACTTGCACCAGTTGTAAAAATTTCCAATGAAGTACAAGATGGTCTTAACGTAGATGCGGTAGCAGGAAAATCAATCAATGCGATCAGAACTTTTACAGGAAAAGGAACGTTGGTTTGGGGAGCAAGAACATTAGACGGAAACAGTAACGAATGGAAATATGTACCTGTACGTAGATTCTTCAATATGGTAGAAGAATCTGTGAAGAAAGCTACAGAACGTTTCGTTTTTGAACCGAATACTGCCAATACATGGGTTCGTGTACAGGCTATGATCGAAAATTTCCTTGATCAGCAGTGGAGAGACGGTGCATTAGCAGGAAGCAAGCCGGAAGAAGCTTATTACGTAAGCGTTGGTTTACACAAAACAATGTCTGCTCAGGATATTTTGGAAGGAAGAATGAACATTGAAATTGGTATGGCAGCAGTACGTCCGGCAGAATTTATCGTGTTACGTTTTTCACACAAATTACAGGAAGCATAAACTAAATTAAATAACAAATAAATATAAAAACATTATGAGTACATATCCATTAGTAAAGTTTGCCTTTGAAGTAGATTGGGGAGGAACAAAAGTAGGATTCCAGGAAGTGAGCGGTTTAAATGTTGAAGCAGCTTTAATTGAGTACAGACATGGCGCAAGTCCTGATTTCAGTAAGATTAAAATGCCTGGAATGAAAACTTTCAGTAACATTACTTTAAAGAGAGGAACTTTCAAAACTGATAACGAATATTTCGACTGGTTCCAAAGTATTCAGCTAAGTACAGTAGAGCGCAGATCTATCACGATCTCCCTTTTAGATGAAACAGGAGCTCCTGCAGTAACCTGGAAAGTGAAAAATGCATTCCCGCTTAAATTACAATCAACAGATCTGAAAGCTGAAGGTAATGAGGTAGCTATTGAAACTCTGGAAATTGCACACGAAGGATTAACTATTGAAAATAATTAATCATGGCAGTTTTATATCCTCCAACCAGTTTCTCTTTTATTGTTAATGGGATTTCAACAACAGAGGGTATTGACTCCAGATTTCAATCTATATCTGGTTTATCAACAGAAATTGGAACTGAAGAATATGCCGAAGGAGGCGAAAACAGGTTTACACACCAACTTCCTTTGAGACCCAAATATCCTAATTTAGTTCTTAAGCGTGGGTTAATCGTAAGTTCCGGATTGATAAGCTGGTGTAGAAATGCGATGGAAAACTTCCAGTTTGAGCCCAGAGACCTGATTATTTCTCTTTCAGGCGGGATCCAGTCTACAGCACCTCTAATGGTTTGGAATGTAGTGGGAGCATACCCCGTAAGATGGGAAGTATCCGAATTCAACGCAGAAGAAAGCAAACTTGCTATTGAAACAATAGAACTGAAATATAGATATTTCACAATACCCTCATCGTTAGCAAGCTTAGGCTTGTAATTTCTAAATCAAATCTAAGCACTTGAACGTGTGTTAGTTTAAAGATAAATTTTACCCAAATCTTTTTCATAAAAAAATAACAGATTGGTCTATAACAGAGACTGAACACACCCTTCATGTGCTTGGATTTTTTTTAAATAAACATGTTAAATCATTGGTTATTAGTGTTTTGAATATTAATGATCATTAAAAAACAAACGAAATGCCAATAGAAATAAAAGAGCTTCACATTAAAATAAATGTGGACGAAAAAGCAGCAGCAACTACGACTGCCACATCGGTAGATGAAGCACAGCTCATGCGTGCCATCAGCGAAAGTGTAGAACAGGCAGCAAAGATAGAAAACCGTAAAAAAGAAAGATAATGAGAGGAGCAATTCAAAAACTGACAATCGGAACATATGAAAATTCCGATTATGAAAAAAGAATTCAGAGCGGCGCTTTTAAAGCTTTTATCAATCCGACAGGTTTTTCTATGACCTATAAAACGAAATATAATACAGACCAGGCAGATGGTAATTCTAAACCTAATTTAGGATATACATCATCAGCATCACCTGATTTACAATTAGAATTTCTATTTGATGGTACAGGAGTTACGGAAGCAAATTCCGGTATTAAACTTATCAATAAAATTAAAGGAAAATCGTTTGCGAAAACAGCTGTAACAAAACAGATTAAAGATTTTTATAAGGCGACAGGCGAGCTCGTAGGCTCTATCCATAAACCCTATAATGTTATCCTTAACTGGGGAAGTTTTGAATTTAAAGGAGTGCTTTCTGAATTAACGATAGAATATAAGTTATTTGATAACGAAGGTCAGCCTCTGAGAGCCATAGGAAAGGCAACATTCAGTGAATCAACAAGTCCGAAACTTGCAGGTAAAATTGAAAAGCTGGAATCACCGGATCTTACCCACAAAAGAACTGTACAGGCAGGCGATACACTGCCATTAATGACCGAAAGAATTTATGGAGATTCCAAATACTATCTGGAGGTAGCTAAAGTAAACAATCTTGTCAATTTCAGACAGCTAAAACCAGGGCAGGAATTATTCTTTCCACCATTAGAAAAAGTCTCATAATATGAATAATAGCGGATACATACAAACAGCAAAAAATCCAGATTTAGTCACCTATAAGGTCATGTCCGGAGGAACAGAACTGCCGGGGAAATATGGTGTGAAAAGCATTGTCGTGGAAAAAGAATTCAACAGAATTCCTTATGCCCGTATTGTTATTTTAGACGGAAGTGTACCGGAGCAGGATTTCAAGCTCAGTAATGAAGATCTGTTAATTCCCGGAAAAGAAATTGAGATTACCGCTGGATACCATTCTGAAGAAGAAACCATTTTTAAAGGGGTTGTTGTAAAGCACAACATAAAAATCAGAAGCGGATCTTCTTACCTGATTGTAGAATGCAGAGATAAGGCTGTAAAAATGACCTTAGGAAGAAAAAGCAAATATTTCTACGAAAGTACAGACAGTAATGTCATGGAAGAACTCATTAGTAATAATGGGCTTACTGCCGATGTTGAAGCTACTTCAAATTCTCATAAAGAATTGGTTCAGTACCAGACTTCTGATTGGGATTTTATGCTTACCAGAGCGCAGGCAAACGGTAAACTTTGTTTCGTTGAAGATGGAACCATCAAAATTGCCAAACCTGATTTTAGCGCTGAAGCCGTAGAAACAGTAGTTTACGGATCATCTGTACATGAATTTGACGGGGAAATTGACGCCAGAGACCAATTCAGCAAGATTACAGCCAAAACATGGAGCTATACTGATCAGGAACTGACAGAAGTGGAAGCTCAGGATCCTGCCATTAATCTCAATGGAAATCTTTCATCAGGTGATTTAGCCAATGTTTTCGGAATTGAAGATCTGCAGCTTAAGCATGGTGGAAATCTTAGCCAAGGGGAACTGCAGGAATGGGGTGATGCCAAAGCCACTTTCCAGCAATTAGCCAAAACAAGAGGAAGAGTAAAACTCCAGGGAATTCCATCTGTGATACCAGGAGCTTCATTAACACTGCAAGGAGTAGGAAACCGATTCAACGGGAAAATATACATAACCGGTGTCCGTCATGAAATTGCCGAAGGAAACTGGCTGGTGGATGCTCAGTTCGGACTTTCTCCAACATGGTTCTCCGAAACCTATGATGTAAGTGAAATGCCAGGTTCAGGAATTATGCCTGCCATAAGCGGATTGCATGTAGGGGTAGTATCCCAACTGGAATCAGATCCGGACGGAGAAGACAGAATTCTGGTACAGATTCCTATCATTAATAGTGAGGAAGAAGGAATCTGGGCACGTATTGCCACCCTTGATGCCGGTGAAAACAGAGGATCATTCTTCAGACCGGAAATAGGAGATGAGGTTATCATCGGATTTATTAATGATGACCCTAATGATGCCATTGTGCTTGGAATGCTGAACAGCAGTGCAAAACCAGCTCCTATTGTAGCTTCTGACGATAATCACGAAAAAGGATTTGTTACCCGAAGCGAAATGAAAATGATTTTTAATGACGACAAAATTTCGTACACACTGGAAACACCAAAAGGTAAAAAAGTGATTGTAGACGAAGATGCCGATGTCATTACAATAAAAGATGAGCATTCTAATATTCTTACCCTTAATAAAGACGGTATCAGTATGGAAAGCGGAAAAGACATCAAGATCAAAGCAAAAGGAGACATTAATATGGAAGGAACCAATATCAATGTAAAAGCAAGTGCTCAATTCAAAGCAGAAGGCAGTTCCGGCTCAGAGCTTAAATCTGGAGCAGTAACCGTAGTAAAAGGATCTCAAGTTAAAATTAATTAATAATCATGAAACCGGCAGCAAGAATTACAGATATGCATACCTGTCCTATGGTAACGGGAACTGTTCCCCATGTAGGAGGTCCTATCATTCCGGCAGGAGAACCCACAGTGCTTATTGGCGGAATGCCTGCAGCAAGACAAGGAGATAAAGCAGTATGTACAGGGCCACCGGACACCATTGCATCAGGATCTTCAAGTGTTTTGATAGGCGGGAAACCTGCAGCAAGAATGGGAGATTCTACCGCTCATGGAGGGGTAATAACCGCAGGTGATGCTACTGTTTTAATAGGCGGATGATAGAATCTGACTAAAAATAAAAATGTAAAACATCAATAATAAAAACGGTTAGAATAACCAAAAACTCTATGCTACAGATGCAGGATGTGAACATTCAATATAACAAATAACGTATGAAAATAAATACAGATTTTTTAGGAACAGGCTGGAGTTTTCCGCCTGAGTTTAACGAGACTGAAGGAAAACTGGCCATGACCACAGATGTAGAAGACATCAATAACAGCCTTAAGATTTTATTGTCAACCCGCCCCGGTGAACGTGTCATGTTCCCAAACTATGGGTGTGACTTGCAGGAAATGCTCTTTAAACCTCTGGACTTAACGCTGATTACCCAAATGAAAGGAATCGTTGAGCGTGCTATTTTATATCATGAACCCAGAATAAACATTCTAAGTATTGAAATTGATACTCAGGAAGAACTTCAGGGAGAAGTTTTAATACAAGTAGACTACGAAGTAAGAAATACTAATACAAGAAGCAATATGGTTTTCCCTTTTTACAAAGGAGAAGCTACCGAAATATAATGAATTACGGGATGTCTGTAGCCATTTTGAATACTACCAAACATACAATAAGTATTGCATCTGACCATAGAAAGATAAATATAAACAAATGAAAAAAACAGATACATTTTCACATTATCGTGAAGGAAAATCACAAATGCAGCGCTTTTTAGCAGAATTAGATCCTGGGAATCTTGAGTTACACGATTTCGATTTGTTTGACTGGCTATTATTCGCAAACAATTTTGCTCAACGTGTAAACTATTTTGACAAAGATGATAATACAACACCAAAAGGAAACTGGGGAAACTTCTTCCTGGGTGATGATACCAAGGCTATTCCACGTAGAGAAAGCGTTGAGTATAAAAGTATGAAAAAACAGGTTACAGATCTTATGTCCCAATTTGAACAGGACAGCAGCCTGACGCCTCACCTGACATTATTTGTTTGCTTTTTAAAATTATTAGATTTCTCAAAAAATGCCTTCAATAATCTGACGAAAAGGCATCTGGATTTCTATTATAACGAAATTCTTCAAATTGAGAAAAATGATGCCAAATCAGACAAAGTCTATGTGATTTTTGAACTCGCCAAAAAAGCACTTCAGGAAAAAATTCCAGCCGGTACATTACTGGATGGGAATAAAGATGTTAATGGCAAAAAACGAATTTACAAAACAGGGGATGAACTTGTGCCCAACCAGGCAAAAGTAGTTGAGATCAAAAGTTTCTTAAATGATGTTGAAAAAAGAGAACTGAAAATGGCTCCGGTAGCCAACTCTGCCGACGGATTGGGCGATAAATTGCCGGAAGACAGCAACTATTGGTGGCCGTTTGGATATAATTCTGATGAAACGGGTTCCAATAAATCTATTTATAAGGAACTTCCGAAAGCTAAACTGGGCTTTTCAGTAGCATCCTCATTATTTGATTTAAAAGAAGGAGAACGTACAGTCACTCTTAAGATCGACTTTAATAAAAACTCAACCCAGAAATTACAGAATCTTTCAAAAACCGATATTGAAAATAATATCAAAGTGCTTTGCAGCGGGGAGAAAGAATGGTTATCAGGTGCTGTTTTAAAATGCATTAAAAACGAAGAAGCAAGATTAGAGCTTTCTTTTACATTATCTAAAGATTTCCCAGCCGTTGTAAAATACAATAAAGAAGTGCTTTCGGAAACATTTCAAACCAGCTTTCCCGTGGTAAGATTGATGATCGAAGGAGAAAAATATTATGATCTATATGAAGCTCTTTCAGAAAAATCAATAAAGAACATAGAAATAGCGGTTGATGTAAAAGGGGTAAAATCTATTCAGATAGAAAATGATAACGGAACATTAAATTCAGAAAAGCCTTATTATCCTTTCACCGCACAACCTGTTAAAGGATCTAATTTCTATATCAAATGTCCTGAAATGTTTTCCAAAAAATGGCAGAATGCAGACATTACGATCAACTGGAAAAATGCTCCGGATTCTATAAAAGATTTATACAGCGGATATGTTATTCAACCTAATCAAAACATTAGTTTAACTGATTTTGAGGCTTTAAAAAACTCCTCAATCGTAGGTTCTGACGCTTATTTTAAAGCAGATGTTGCCTTGCTGGATAAGGAAATCTGGTATGACAAAGCTAATGATATTGATGTATTCACGAAAGTAAAAGATGCTTATAAAATTCAGTTTTCTGTAAATAATACAAGCAATGAGGCAGGAACAGGTGAGACGATCAGATTAACACTGAATCAGTCATCATTACAGGATGTATATCCAAAGCTGTATACATTGGCATTATCAAGTAATCCGACCTTTAAAAAACTTATTCCCAACGAGCCATATATCCCTTTTGCTGAAGATATAGAGCTGAATTACAGTGCGAAAGAAAATGTGTATTCGTACCTGAAAAGAGAATCTGCCGGAGAAG
This sequence comes from Chryseobacterium viscerum, assembly GCF_025949665.1. NCBI lineage: Bacteria > Pseudomonadati > Bacteroidota > Flavobacteriia > Flavobacteriales > Weeksellaceae > Chryseobacterium > Chryseobacterium viscerum. The sequence goes on from NZ_JAPDFT010000001.1 coordinate 1,133,222, forward strand.
CTTCAAGAAATAAAGAAGTACAGCTGTATCACGAAGATGTATTCGGTCAATATGAAAAAGAAGTTGAAACCAACAGCATTGTACCGGTACACCAAAACGGAGGTGAATTGTACATCGGTCTGGAAGCAATGCCTCAGACTACCGTTTCACTATTAATTCAAATGCTGGAAGGAAGTGAAAACCCTTTAGTGGATACTTTCCTGGAAAAAGAATTTATAGAATGGAATATCCTTTCAGGCAATACATGGATGAGTCTGTCGGATTATATGCTGCAAAACGATACGAGAAAGTTCCTGGAATCAGGGATTGTAAAGTTCAAAGTGCCTAAGGATATTGATAAAAGCCATACAAGATTTACCAACGGATTAGTCTGGATCAGAGCCAGATCACAAAGAAGCTATGATGCCGTATGTAAAATCCAGGGAATCTATACTCAGGCTGTTTTAGCAGCATTCCAGAATCAGGGCAATGATCTGTCTCACCTCAATAACGGATTGGAAGCAAAAACCATTACCAAGCTAATCACCAGAGTGCCTCAGGTAAAATCCGTCAGCCAGCCTTATAACTCGTTTGATGGTAAATACAAAGAAACAGATACAGAGTTTTACAGACGTGTAAGTGAACGGTTGAGACATAAGCACAGAGCCATTACACAATGGGATTACGAACATCTGGTATTACAGGAATTCCCGGAAGTCTTTAAAGTAAAATGTTTAAATCATACTTCCGAAACTTCATATATGGCGCCGGGCCATGTAACCCTGATGGTGGTTCCTAATATTAAAAATAAAAATGCTTTTGATGTCTATCAGCCGAGAGTAAGCAGAGCATCATTGAATAAAATTCAAAATTATGTAAATGAATTAAATACAATGCATGTGAAAGCTCAGGTGATCAATCCCAATTATAAAGAAGCAAAAGTGGAAACAAAGGTCAAATTCTTTGAGCAGTATGACGAAACATTTTATACCAAACAACTGGACGAAGATATTAAAAAATATATATCGCCTTGGGCTTTTACAGACTCTGAAAATATTGATTTTAATGTAGAGCTGAATATTAATCAGTTGGTTAATTATCTGGAGCAGCTGTATTATGTGGATTACATTGATGAGATTAAAATATTTGTGAATAATGTCCTGCAAAGGCAATCTTTAATAGAAGTAGATCCAAAATCAATTCTGGTATCTGCCAAGCAGCATAATGTCACTATTACAGAACAGGTATGTATTTAATAATAAACAAGAAGAAACATAATCATGTCAGAAAATAAACATATTAGTATATCAAAAAATATAGAAACCGGGGATCAGACAGATTTTCATTTTCTACGCAAAACAGGAATTGAATACATAGAAAAGTTAGGAGGAAAACTCTGGACCGATTATAACTCTCATGATCCTGGTATCACCACATTGGAAGTTTTAAGTTATGCCATAACGGATCTTGGGATGAGGATGAACCTGAACATGGAAGATATCCTGGCATCTGATGATGTAAAAACAGACATTCATACCCAGTTTTTAAAGGCTGCAGAAATTTTACCTTCAAGACCTTTAAACGAACTGGACTACAGAAAGCTGTTTATAGATATCAGCATGCCTGGAAGTCTTAGAAGACCAATCCGTAACTGCTGGCTGGTTCCTAAAAATGAAAAATTATATGTCGATTGCAAAACCGGGGATTTAGACTTTAAACCTATCGGAGAAAAAACACAGAGTTTTAACGTAAAAGGAGTGTATGACCTTTATGTAGATTATGCTGAAGATATTGATACAGATGGTGTTGGATGTGAAAAATCTAATGTCAATACCAAAATATTAGACAGCTATCATGCCAATAGAGGACTTTGTGAAGATCTGGCGGAAATTAAAGAAGTTGAAATCCAGAAAGTTGCAGTATGTGCCCGTATCGGACTTGTCAGTAAAGCTGATGAAGAACTGGTGCATGCTAAAGTCATCAGAACAATCAATAATTATCTGTCTCCGGAGGTTCATTTTTATTCACTGAAACAAATGCTTGACAAAGGGCTGACCACAGATCAGATTTTTGAAGGTCCGCTTCTGGATAACGGCTTTATTGATACTGAAGAACTTAGAAACAGTCAGTTAAGAACAGAAGTCCGTCTTTCTGATATCATCAGTGAAATCATGAAGATTGAAGGTGTTAAAGAAATTCATGACGTATCTATTGCAGGTTGTGACAGCGTGATCAAACAAAATAATGACTGGCTGATCTGCATTGAAAAAGGCAGAAAACCGGAGCTGTGCGAGCTGAGTTCATTCAGCTACAGTAAAGGATCTCTTCCACTAAATATCAATGAGAAAAAAGTTCAGGATTACCTGGAAACTCTTAAAAGAGAAGAAGAAGTACTTAGAGATGATGCAAGACAGAATAAAGAGTTGGTATTGCCGCAAGGAACTTCATATGATATCGCAAACTATGCTACTATTCTGAATGAATTTCCGGATACCTATGGAGTAGGAGAATCTGGAATTATTGGGAATCCATCACCGGAGAGAGAAGCCCTGGCCAAACAAATGAAAGGGTATTTGTTATTTTTTGATCAGATCCTTGCCGGCTATTTCAAACATCTTGAAAAAGTAAAAGAAGTATTAAGTATTAACGGTAAGTTAAAAAGAACCTTTTTTACTCAGGCTCTTAAGAATATTAAAGGCTTTGATGAACTGGTTTCTAACTATGATACGGAAAGTGATGATCAACTTACAGATTCGTTATATGAAGAGCTGGATAACAGTGTGGAACGCCGAAACGAGGTTTTGGATCATTTAATCTCCCGTTTTGCTGAAACATTCAGTGACTATACCTTCTTGATGAAATCACTGTATGGGAAATCTACCGATGAAATTGTCTTATACAACAAAGAAAATTTCTTAAAAGAATATTCATCATTAAGTAAAGACAGAGGTTTAGGCTATAATTATACCTTAATTGGAGATTCAGATCTTTGGAATACCAGTAATATTTCCGGTGTTCAGAAAAGAATTGCCCGGTTGCTGGGAATTAAAGATTATACCCAGAGAAACTTATCTCAGTCTCCGGTATCCATTATTGAAACAACAGACAATGCCGGTAAAAATACTTACACCTGGAAAGTAAAAGATACAGGAAGCAATATCATCTTATCATCTGTCAATGTTTATACTACTGAGCATATTGCCATCAAAAACCTGAATGATGCCATTTATCAAACCATTCAGATTGATGAGGAAGATCTTCAGAATGCCTTAGACAGATTGGATGAAAAACATCCTGAAGTTACATTAGAAAAATTAAAAGCATGTGAAGATGGGTATTGCTTCATCGGAAACATAAAAATCCGTGTTTCATTGGGTGGTAACTATTATTTGGAAATTGTAGATGATACGGATGCAAAAAATGTAATTGCTGTTCACAAAAAAACTAATCCTTACTCAGATTTGAAAGAATTGAAAGAAGGAATTAAGGCAACGGTGAAGTATTTCAAATATGAATTTACGGAAGAGGGAATTTTCCTTGTTGAACATTTATTGCTAAAGCCCACCACTAAAGATTATAAACTTATGGGAGGTATTGGCTGTATGTCTGTAGGAGGTACTTTCAGAATCATGTATGACCTGGAAGAAGAAAATCCTTCAACAGATCCGATAGAATATTCGGAAGCCTTTATGTCTTCGTGTGAAGAAGGCTGCGAAACAGATGTTTTTGACCCTTATTCTTACAGGGTGAGTGTTGTTCTTCCTGGCTTTGCTTATCGTTTCCAGGATCCTGATTTCAGGCGTTATGCGGAAACCGTGATCAGACAGGAAATTCCGGCTCATGTTTTAGCAAAAATCTGCTGGGTGGGAGACCGTTTGAGTGAAAAACAAACCGCTCAGAACGATTTGGCTGAATTTGAAACAGCATTTAAAAAATACCTTTCAGATAAAGCGAGGAACAATATTGTGAATCTTGGAAACAGCATTACGGATTTACTAACCGCTCTTAGCCATTTAAACAATATTTATAGACCGGGAAGGCTTTTGGACTGCGACGCCAATGATAACGACACTCTGGACGGAAAAATCATATTAGGACAATCGAACTTATCAAAAAAATTGAAAAATAATGAACACTAAATTAGACAATGTAACAACCCAATATAGAAAGTTCAACGACAATCAGGCGTTAACAGAAGGGCAATTAAACGAATTTATAGACTATTTCGAAGATCAGGACAGATTATCAAGAACCCGCCTGAGTGGAGTTGGGGTAGTATGCGGTTTTCAATCGAAGTACGTAGAACTTGAAATCTCACCTTCTCTGACAGAAAAAGCATCCAGACCAGGAGATATGGATCTTGAGATTCCCTTTGATACTATTATGATTACACAGGGAGCTGGGGTTACTACTGATGGAGACCTGATAACGCTGCGCCAGGTAGGAAGCAAAAGGTCAGAGGCTATCATAGACTTCAAGGCTAAAAATTACAAATACTATAGAAATTATATTGATGTTCAAGGATATGAACATTTTCGTATCGGAGGACAGCAAATTCCTCTTTTAGAATTGTTTACAACAGAAGAGTATAGACAATTATTGAACGAAGGGGCTAATGCCGGAGATTTTAAACAGGTAAGTGAGATTTATAGTTCATTAAATGATAAAATTGTAATTCTGTATTTAGAAAGTTATTCTAATGATGAGACCCCATGTCAGGATGCTGATTGTGACAATAACGGAGCAGAGCAGGTATCTAATCTTAAAATACTTCTGGCAGATTCAGCGTCTGTTTCAGAGCTTATCACGAAAGGAGATGCAAAAGATGCTATCTATAAACAACACAATACGTATGAAAAGCTTTTTGACAGTTTGCCTAACATATCGGCCAAAAGAGTTATTCTGGATGCTCTTGTAAAAACAGCACCGCAGTTAAAGACCAAATTTCAGGGCGCTATCAGTACTGTTGCAGAATTAAGTGATGGCTTTACCTCTATTGCAGGAGCTTTTAATGTAAATATGAATCTGGGCGGGCAGACGCTTTATGATAAACTGAACCCCTTGCTGACAAGCACTTCTCCGGCCTTAGAAGATTATCAGTACCGATATGATTTACTAAAGGACTTGATTGATACCTACAATGAAATAAAAGGTTTGATCCTGCACCTGAATGCTGAATGTTGTCCGGATATTGCCTCATTCCCTAAACACCTTATGCTAGGACCAGTTGGAGCAAAGCAGGAATTAGGAGAATATATCCCATTACGTCACGATTTTTATAATTCACCAATTACGACCAATGATGACGAGAATTATGAAAGAGTTGTAATGCTTGCCAATCGTTTTGTGCAGAAAGTCAATGGATTTCAATCCTATATCGGACGTATTAAAATTACGCCTTCAAACCTGAATGTAAGATTGGGTAATAAAGCAATACCGTATTACTATAATGTAGATCAATCTTTATTGGCCCAATGGAACTTTGAAAAAGCAAAAACCGATAGAGCTGCTTACAATTTAAGTTATCATACAGCCAATTTATCAGGAGAAGATTTTATTCAGAATCCACTGAATTATAACATTGACAATAATGATTTTTATAGAATCGAAGGTCACATTGGAATGCCTTATAAAACAGCATTGCAAAACATCAATGATCTTAAAACACAATACGGTTTAGCCTTTGATGTTATTGCATTGGTTCTGGAAAAAGGCGAAAAACCTGGCAGCGAGCCGCCAATCCGTGAAAAAACAGTATCTATTGATGAGCTCAGAAAGCAGCTGATATCCATTTCCAGTGATGTAAGCAACAGGACCACCAATTCACAGCATACTTTACTGAATATCTCTAAACTGGATGAGCAGCTAAGATTACTGAACCAGGCTGAATTCTCAAAAGAAGGATCTTCAGATGGGGTTACAGTAGTAAAACAGGATCCTAAAAAAGATGATGTTGTAAGTGAGCTTTTAAGCGAATTTTTAGAAAGGAAATCAGGCCTGGAGCATGTGGCTGGAGTGGAACCGGGCGGAACTTTCGCATTGATTTATCACTCGGAAGCTGATAACCAGGTTCTTGCAGATTTTTCACTGCCTTATCTGTGTTGCTCTAAAAAGGATCCTGCATTCCTGTCGTTACCGGCAAACAAACTATGTCAGAAAGATGCTCCAATTGTGATGACAATTGTTCCGGTAGATGGGCAGGTAAAAGCATTTGTAAATGGTGCTCAGATTCCTGCGGTTACACAATCGGGAGGTCAAAGCTTCTTCGATCCTGGTCTGGTTAACGCGGCTTATTTTGGACAAACTATTACGTTTACCGTTAATGATGATCCAGTGGAAGCACAGATGGTAGTGTATGCACAACCAAATATATCTGTGACTACAGGTACGGTGAGTTATGATGCTCCTACGATGGACGAAAATGCAAACAACCCGGATGCAACAGTTGAGTTTGATGCTTCTGGAGACTTTACAGGTCTTACATTTACCTGGAATTTTGATGATGGTACTCCAATTATTCATAACGAGGCACCAACTAACAAAAAAATCCATGTGTATAAGCTTGTTGCCGGACAAGAGAAAACTTTCAATCCAACACTTACAGTAACCAATGCTAATGGCTGTAGTACGGTCTACAAATTAGCTCCGCTAAAATTAAAAGGTCAATCCACTATTGCATGTTTAAGTGGTATGAGAGTAGTCATTCAGTATAGAGACGATATAGACACAGGTCACGTTTGTAATGATGCTACTTTCAACTTAAAAGGAAATGGTATTGTCATAGGAGGGATCAATCCATACCCTGGCTTTATTGGAAATATACATTTAAGTAATACAGGAGGCAGTCAGGATAGAGGTAACCATAAACAGGGTACTCCTGCATTGAGCAGATATAATGAAATTATCATCACTCAGGCAGAAGCTAAGCAAATGGCATCACAATCATCAGATGGTTTTGTAGAGTTTTCACTTGAATGTGCTCTACCTGTTAATAACAGACCGCCAACTGGTTGCCACCAGGATGTTGCCTATACCGAAATATTCCTGGCAAACGCTACAGTTCCTATTTATTTTGGTTATCCAAATGGTAATTTCCTAAGAATAAACCCTTGTACAGGAGTGACAAAATAATAGTCAGATAATAACTTCATAGGCAGTTTCAATTGTCTATGAAGTTTATTAAAAGACCTTAATAAATCATTAAAAAATGAACAATAATGAAGAATCAATTAAGTAGTATAGCAGTCCAATACCGTAAATTCAGTAAAGGGCAGTATATAGAAGATCCTGATCAGTTCAATGAGTTCCTGGATTTTTTTGAAGATCAGGACCGTTTGTCCAGAGTACTGCTGCAGGGAGTAGGTATTGTATGCGGCCTCAAACCAACACTTATATATAAAAACAGGCTGCTCAGCGGCATACAGCTTTCTCAGGGAGCAGCGCTTACCACCGACGGAGATTTATTAACCCTGAACAATACGAGTAAGATAAGTGAAGATTTGTACATGAGCGATCTGAAAACGGTTGATCTTGAAAATAAAAACTTCACCCATTTTAAAGTATATGATAATTTTAAAATAAAATACCCTGCGTTTTACGAGGGGAGCGAGCAGATTGAACTATGGGAACTGGCAACAGCTCAGGAAGCAAGATCTGATTTTCAGCCTGTCAATAATCTTACAAAATTAGAAGACAAATACCTGCTGCTGTATTTGGAGGACTATGAAAAAGAAGTTAAGCCTTGTAGAGGTGTTGACTGTGATAATCATGGAATACAGCAAATCAGAAACCTTAAAGTATTAGTTACTACAGCAAGAGGGATCACTCATATTCTTGGAGAAGATGGTTTTACTCTACCTGACCCTATAACAGGTGAGGTTAAGCTCAAAAGAAAAGATCGTCTTCAGCCTCATCCTTTGTTTATAGAAGATATAATGGAGCCTGTGAAACAAAACCGTGTTATTTTAGAACAGTTTGTTTCAAATAAAAAATTGAGTGCTTCTGATTTAAAAAATATATATATCAAGGCTCTGGATAAAACTGATTTTGGGAAGGTTGTTTTTGAAAGAATGGAAGCAATCGGTAAAATAGTAGGGATTCCAACAGCCAATTACGATACGTTTAAAGCATCATTTACAAGAATTTTTAATCAGGACTCAGGTTTTCAGTATGCTTACGATGTCGTAAAAGATTTAATGGATACCTATTCTGAAATTGTAGAATTGCTTCCTAAAGCATTTACTAAATGTTTTCCGGATTTTGTTTCTTTTCCTAAACACATCATGCTTGGGAAATTAATATCAGATATCCAGTTGGATTTCTCAAGACATCAGTTTTATAATTCGCCTGCTTTGGATGATGAAAAAGCAACCCAAAGAGTTAAAACCCTGATTAATCGTTTTAATCAGCAGGTGGGATATTTTAATCCTGATAATATTATTAAAAATAAGGAAAAGGTTAAAATTACTCCATCACAAAAACTGAATCCTCTGAGTAATAAAGCGATTCCTTTTTATTACACGGTTACAGAAAATTTCTTAAAAGCGTGGAACTTTGATAAAACGAGCAACCGGTCATCTGGCAGCAATTTAACATTTGATACAGATTGGGTGTTAATAGGACAATTTGAAAAAGAAAGTCCTTTAAATCTCAATATAGATAACTATTCGTTTTATAATATAGAAGGTCATCAGGGGATGGATTACCAGGTTGCCTTTGAACAGATAAAGGAAATCAAGGATAAGCAGCAGCTGGGATTTGATATTATGCTCTTGTCTTTAGAAGAAATAAAAGGAAATAAAGACCTTTCAAAAGCATATTTCAATGAATATGTAGAAAAAAATTCGGGATTGGAACATAAGCGGGGAGTAAAACGTGGTGGCACTTTTATTCTGGTTTATGATTCTGTGAGAAATCCAAAAGTTATTGCAGACTTTTCACTTCCATACATCTGTTGTACTCCAAAAGCAATCATCAAATTGAGTTTGCCAACTTCTGTTATCTGTGCTGAATCCGACCCAATACCTTTTACTGTATCCCCTATGAATGGAGTTGTGAAAGCAAGTATCAGTAATGGTGTGAAATTTATCAATGGACAATATATCTTTGATCCGAAGGCTGTGGAAGAACAGTTCTATGGTCAGGAAATTACCTTTACTGTCAATGGGAAACCTACTGATTGCAGCATTAAAGTGATTTCAGAACCGGATATTAAAGTAGAAGTTGTAGAACCTGTCATTTATCCTGGAGGAGACTCAACAGCAACAATAGTAAACATTAAAGTTTCCGGAGCAAACTTTGCAGACTATACGTACAGATGGGATTTCCTTGGGACTGATGTTTGGGTTCCGATAAAGCCGGATGCAAATGGATTTGTGAGTTATAAGTATTACAATCTGGATCTTAAAAATATTCCGGCAATAAGAGTAAAAGTAGATGGCAGCGGATGTATCCAGGATGTTATAATAAGAGACTGGTACGATGCTCCGGTTCGGTTAAGTTTAGCAACAGATATTATTTGTTCTTCATCTGATTCCATACCTTTTATTGATCTATTCCCTACGGATGGGATTGTGAAAGCCAGTGCCGGTGCGGAAGCCAGTGTTGTATCCAGCAATGGAAGTTATTCTTTCAATCCAAATGCAGTGAATTCTGCTTTGTATGGTCAATATATTACATTTACTGTAAACGATAAATCAACGAACTGTCGTATTAAGGTTATTCCGCCGCCTAAAGTTAATATTAATTATACTGTTGATTATCCAGCGAACGGTTCAACAGAAACCACAATAAACATTGACGTTTCCGGACCATATTTTACAGAATATATGTACGAATGGGATTTTCTGGGTACCGGACAGTTTACTCCTCCCAAACCTATAAATGGTAAGATAAGTTATAAATATTCTAATCTTGATCCAAAAAATATTCCGGTGATAGGAGTGAATGTGACTGGAGGAGGATGTGCTCAATACACGACTATAAGAGGTTGGTATGATGCTCCGGTTCAATTAAGCTTGCCGGTGAATACTATTTGTTCTGAATCCGGTTCTATACCTTTTAACGTGGTACCCAGCAATGGAGTTGTAGCAGCCAGTGCTGGTGCTGAAGCCAGTGTTGTATCCGGTGCTGGGGGATATTCCTTCAATCCGAACCTGGTGAATCCTGCGTTACACGGTCAGGTAATTACCTTTACTGTAAACGGAAAACAAACCAACTGCAGTATTAGGGTTATTTCAACACCGAAGGTTGGGATATCTGTTAAATCTGTTGATTATCCGGCCGGTAATTCAAATGAAACAAAAGTAAACTTTGTCGTTTCAGGGCCAGGCTTTACAAACTATACTTACAGTGTAGATGGTAACCCGCTTTCTCAGCCGGATGCTAATGGAAATATGAGTTATACCTTGATGAATGTAGATCCAAAAAATATCCCGGTGATCAATGTGAAGGTGAGTAACGGTGAATGTACTCAGACTATTACGGTAAGAGATTGGTACGTGGCGATCAAAAAGATAGACTTATCAGATAGTGTAAACTGCTGTCCTGCCACTCTGCCGATTATTAAAGCTGATGCCGGAGCGAAAGATCTGCGGTTTTCTTTAGAACTGGGGAGATTTGGATTAAAAGGATCAGGTGACGGAGCGCCCGTACTTCTATACTTCTGGAGCAAACTAGAAGGTCCGGATGTGAAACTTATTAGTGATCCTGCTAACGGAGAACTGATCGTTGAAGATTTAATTGCTGGTAACTATAAATTCCAGCTTCTGGTTAAGGATGCGAATAGTGATGCATTTAGTATTGATACAACAACTGTAACAGTGTATTGATATTAAACCTAATCTGATATCAAGGGGTGTTTTTTCTTTAGAATGATTTCAACACCCCTTAGATATTGATAAAATATAATATTAACAATAAAAACATAATATAATGGCAGCAGCAAAATGTGATGTTTCATTCAAAATAGGATATGAATCTTCATTGCCACTAACAGAGGCGACTGTGACTTATTTAAATCCGCCGGGACCTACCCATGATATAAAGCAATTGGTTGTAACGGGTAATGCAATAAAGCTTAATGATATTCAAAATGATATTCAAACTCCAGGCACATACGAATTGGAAGTGAAACTGGCTGTAGGCGGAATTGTTACTAAGAGAGATTTTTTTCTGAACGTTGGGAGATGTAATACTTCTTCTTCTTGTTACGTTCCTAAAATCTATGATATAAAAGTGCTGGATGACGGCCAGATCGTAATGAACTACTGGGTTGATGATACCACCAATCTTGCAACATTGGAATATCAGATAGCAAAAGATCCTGACTTTACAGACATTATTTATACAAAGGTGGGCTTTAGCGATACTGCGTATACCCAATTTGAAAATATTGATATGAAAAATGGGAAAATTCCTGATAATACTAAGTTATATATAAGAATAAGAAAGTATTGTAAACCGGATGGAATTTCGGATTGGTCAGATGTTGTTCAGTTTGATTCTAAAGAGTGGAGTGGTGCAGTAGAAGCCTATTGTTTGTCTGGTGTAGATGATCTGAACCCAGACCCTCTTTGTAATGGGACAGACCCTGCCTGGAAAGTGAAAGTAATTTTGAAACCCTCTTCAGCAGATATAGGAACTTTGATTTACTTGACTAATGGTATGCTTGCAACACCTACAAATATAAAAGAATTTGAGCCAAATGCACCCGAAAGCTTCAAAAGAAGTGGGATCAGATGGATCAGATTCCTGAGTTCATATCTTAATCCAAGTGCCATTTATCGGGTAGATCCGGAAAATGCTACAATAATTGGTAGGGAAGACAAAGTAAGCTGTTAGAATATCTTATACTGAGATGATCTTAATGCCCCAATAAAATCCTCAAGCAATTGAGGATTTTATTCACTCAGGCAGTTATCTTCTGTTGTTTTTACGTCTTGTACTTATAATATTGAAAAGTTTCGCAACATCCTTCAGATGGATTTCGAAATCTTCATAATATTCATTCAGAGAATGAAGGGTGATAATTCCTCTTTCCACGTCATGGTTGATGATTCGCTTTACCAGAATTCCTTTCTCTTTGTGAACGATCACAAAATCCCATTTATCATAATGCAGCTTACTCATCCAGTAATCCTGTCTGATATTTCTACATAAGATAATGTCTCCTTCCAGATAGCTTTCGTACGATCCGTTATCCATACTGTCTCCTTTTACTTCAAAACACATGTATTCACCTCTGTGCTCTACATCGTCCGTAAAAGGAATAGTGGGTAAGCTTTCTATATATTCTTCATCAGCAAAATTACTCAGATAACCGGCTTGTGCATATTGATTCGCCAACGGGACATGCATAATCTTCAAATCTGAAAAAACAACCGGAGATGCGCTGTCATCATTGAGTTCCTGCTGTTTTAACAGTAAATTGGTGACAAAGTAAGCCGTCGTTTCCGGTATTTTTCGTTCGCCTTTTTCCCAATATTGCACAGCTCTGGTACCCACTCCTATAGATTTTGCGATATCAGCCTGCTTCATGTTTAGTTTCTTCCTGATTTCTTTGAATTCTAAATAGTTCATTTTGATATGTTTATAGTTATTTGTGAAAAAAAATGAACAAAATGTTCGTTTTTTATTTTGAAAAACGAACAATGTTCGTATATTTGTTTCGTCATTATGATGAAACAGTACAAATGTACAAAATTATATTTAAAATTTAATTTTTTTTTAATATTTGAAAATGTTATTTTTTGCTTATAATTATCTGTAATTAAAAAAGTTAAGTATTTATTTTGTGCCCAATATATTTAAAATGTAGATATTTTCCTTTTTTGTTTTATCCGGCGCAGATAGGAATAGAAAAATTTTCAATAATCTATAAAATGTAAAAAGTGCGTTTTTGTTTTAAATTTTTTTGGGTTTTTGTTCGTTTTAAGACTGTTTTAATAATGATAAAAATGCGTTTATTTTTTGATTGATATCTAAATAAAGCAATCATTTTGCTCTTTGTTTTTCCAGAAAATAAAAAACAACCCGGAAATGTAGAATAACGCTGCTGTTCAGCATATAAAATATCGATTAATTATAGTTGGCAGTAAGGTTGATAATACATACTAAAAAGGCAAATGAAATTTAGAAGATAGAAGCCAGAATGAGATTTTTATTGGGAAATATCAGGTACCCGCTTCTAAAAAAACAAATTTAAATAATGGAATCAGACATCTTGTTAAAAGGCGGAATATTCGCCTTTAGGGTTTCTTATGACTTAATGAAACGGTCAATATATAAGAATAGGAAGCTTGTCTGATTCAGAAAAAACTTTTTAACCAAAAAAACTTTTAACCATAGAATATGAAACGTAGTAAAGAATTAGTCGAAAAAAGAAAAGATTTTGTCATTGATTATGTAAGACGTAATCAGGATAAACAGATGAAAGTGATTGTCAATGAGCTTATGGAAATGTTGTTTCTGTCTGAAAGAACAATATATAACATTATTCTTCAGCCATAACGTATGATCACGGAAGAAAGCTCAGTCCTTACCATTTAATATAATGTTGTAATGTGAATATCAATAAGATAATGTTTGTAGATAGTGTGTATTCATAATTCATTTCTTGAAATTATTCATTCTAAAAAGATAAAAGGGATTCAAAGTTATTGCTAGATCCTCAACAGCCCATCCATCAGATTAAAAGGCTGCTCTGATATCTTTCTCAAATTTAAATTATAGGTAAAATATTAAGGTGAAAAACGGTTTTTGCTTTTTAGTTCTGTTGTTTTAAATGAGACATGAACTTTAAAAAGAAACCGTTTGGCCTTAGTGTATTGGAAGCGGAATCAACTTAAAAAAACTAAAAAATCAATTATTCATTTAATAAAATTCTAGTCACCATGAAAAAAAAAGAAAAGAAAAAAAAGAAAAAAGATAAGGAAAAACTAAAGAAGCCAGGCAGAGATATCAGTGATATTATTGACGAGTTAGCTTATGCAGATGAGAGCGAAAATATCCGGAAAATCAGAAAGTTTTTAGATGATATGTACATCCTGTCTCAGGAATAATTAAACATCTGAAAGTTGCTTGAAAATTAAAATTTTTAATAAATAATAGAGAAGAAAAGAATGAATTTGGATAGTATAAAAGCCCTGTTAATCGGAACTGCAATAGCATTTTCAGGAGGGGTACTAAGGGTACTGGTCTCCATACAAAATAAAGAGAAAAAACAGCCATGGGAACATTTTATCACATTGGTAATCGTAGTAATCGTAGGCTTTACGATGAGCTATTTAATGAACAGAGCCGAATTGCATGACAAATGGTATTCGACAGGGGTACTGTTTGTATTGGGGTACGGTTATGATAAATTCCTGAAGATGATCACTAATAATCTGCCTAATTGGATTGACAAAGCAGTGAACCTTCTTATTGAAAACCGATATGGTGCCAGCAATACAGACAGATCATCTGATGAGGAAGAAGAAAAGAAAGATGATATGAAATAATAAAAAGATTCTGACCGTAATGACAGAATCAATCACTCCCAAGGAGATATTATCCGGAAAAGAGTGTATTAAAACTTAAAAAACCTGAAAATTCAAAAACAAGAGAAGAAACCAGGAAATGGTTCAGTGTTGCCTGTTTCTCAAAGTCAAATACCATTTCTATTTACTTAAATTCTTAAAGAATCTACCTCACCCGGTATGATTTTTCCAACCCGGCAGGCACCCTATCAGGCACAATATTTTAGTTGTGCCTATAGGTCTTTTAAAACAATATGAAATTAAAAAACTAAGTCAATGAAAGCAGCAAAACCTGTAGAAAAAGACAATAAGGCCCATAAAAACCAGAGCAAAAAGCAGAAGCCGAAGGATCCGGTAGTTGTCCCTCTGTCTGAGGTAGATGTGGCCGGTATACAAACACAAAAATCCGGAAATCGGGGCGTTACTGCCGGATCAGGAGGTCCTAATGATAGTATGCTCAACCTCAATGGAACTATTGCAGCCGTTCACGGTTCGCAAACCATTTACGACCAAGGCGCAGAAATAATGTATGAAAGACTTCAGGAGAGTCTAATCAAGACCGGCGATATCAACCATCCTGATACTCAAAAGATTGAGAAAGGATATAAGGCAGCCCTGAATGTGAATCAGGTACAAGATTATAATAATATTAAATCGGGAAATTATGCGGCGAAGACACCGGAAGAGCAGGTGGCAGTCCGTCAGATGGTTAAAAATCAGGAAACTTCTGTAAAAACAACAAGAGAAGGAGAAAAAGAAACATTAAAAAACATTAACAGCAAATCTGAAGCATCAAAGCCTGTTATAGATCAGAAGCCAAAAGAGAAAGCGGTTGAGGTTAAAATACCTCCAATTAAACCAGTCTCATCTGAAGTTAATAACAATAGCTCAAAAAAGGCTGCCGATAAAAATGAAGTGCCTCGTTCAGAAAAGGCTGTGGATGACAAAAAATCTAATAATAAAAAATCAAATTCAAAAACTAAAGGAGAAAAAGAAACAAAAGTTACTATTCCGGATGATATCCAATCCGTTGTTACTCCAAGAATGGATAAGGCTGTTGATAGCGAGCAAGCCGAAATAGCTCCGGATGCACAGACGACAATTAACATAGTGGGGCTTGTTGCGGCTGCACAGGAGTTTAGAGACCAGGGAGTAGAAGCTAAGGGGCAGGTAAAATCTCAAAACGAAGCCGCAAAAACACTAAAAAATAAAATTAAAGAGGTTGAAAGAGAAATTCAAAAATCAGACGCTGATTTAGAAAAATCAGAAGACAGTATAGAAACGAAAGAAGCTTTAATCAAAAAATTAGAAAAAGGACTTGAAACCTCAGTAAAAAGACAGCAAAAGGTAGAGCAGGAGGTCGGAATATATCAACAGGAATATAATAAAAATAAGACCAAAGCAAATGATTTCAATAACGAAGCAAAAAATTTACTTGGTGGGTCTCAAAAACATCAAGATCCCAAAAATGCTGATTCTGGAAACCTTACCAGAAAATTAAATGAATTAAATACCAATGCCGGGACGATAAATCAAGCGGTATCTCAGGCAGGAAATACAACTCAAAAATTATCTCAGGAAGCTCAACAGGCTAAAGGTAAGAATACAAAGATACAAAGTGAAATAACATCTTCCAGAGCGTCAATACGAAAATCAAAAGCTAAACTGGCTGCAGATACTAAAAAGAATATAGAAGCCAAAAAAGAGCTGGGAAAACTTACCCCAAAACTAAAACAGGTAGAATCACAAAGTAAAAAATTAAATCAGGAAGCAGATGGATTACTATTGGATTCTTATATTATTGAACATGAGATTATAAAAACGCAAAATGCTTATTATGCCAATATGGCCACCGTTGAGGGACGAAATAGTTTAATACAAAAAGAAAAAGACAAAATTCAGCAAACCCCCAAAGAACTTAATGAGGCAGAACGTTTATTGATTGATTTTACACAATTAAAAACAAAAGATGAACAAGTAGCTTTTCTAAGACAATTAAGCTCTGGTCAACAAAATTTATTAAGAGATAAATTTGAAGAAGTAAATGCTAATTATGATAATGATCAATCAGAACATCAAAGGTTAATTGACCAAAATGTTGACAGCATTAGAAACTCTCAAATAGAGGTCTTTAACAATAAACGTAAAGATGCTTTACAAAAACCATTAAACTTAGTGACCAAAAATCTGAATAGAATTACGGGCTTAAAAAGATTATGGATGTCTATATCTATTGCCTTTTCAGATATTTGGAATGACGTTACATCCATTACCTGGACCGATGTAGGTAAATTTATTGAATCAATCTTTAGTCCCAAAGCATGGGTTGAGGCTATTTCAGGATCTATTAGCGGTATTTGGGAAGATCTGACAAGTTGGAAGGGATTCTCAGAAGATCCGGTAGGAATGATTCTCCAAAAAGCAGCCGGGATAGCCAATAAAGTACTCATCATAGCCGGTGTAATTACAGGGATATTGGGGATTTTAACATTAGCTGCCGCTGTAGGATCTATTTTCACTCTGGGTGGTTTAGCACCATTAGCCGCCTGGCTGGGAGGAGCTACTATAACAATGGGAACCATAACATTCTGGATTGGAGCCATAGCATTAGGATTGAATATACTCAACGGAATTAAAAATATTTATGACGTACATACAGCAAAAACGGCTGATGTTTTGTTCAAAAATTCTGGTGAATTAAAAAGCGACATTACCAATTCAGGTATGGCTATTTTGGCAATGATAGGTGGAAAAGCCTCGAAAAAAGGTGGAGCTTCCATAAAAGATCTGGCAAAAAGAAACCCGAAAACTTTTGGTAAACGAATGTTCATTACCGCAAGAAATGGAATAAAAGCAAGTATTGTTTCTATACCTAGAAGAATAACCTCTGTTTTCAAAAAAGATACATGGATTAAAGCGGGCCAAAATTTTAAAGCAGCGTATAAAAAAGCAAAAGATTGGGTTACTGAACCTTTCAAGAAAAAGACTACTACAACGCCAAGCCACAACCTGAATCAACTTCCTTTTGAAGAGCAGACCGTTCCTGACAGAATGCACGAACAGCCTGTAAGAAATGAAAAAAGCACCGGGAAATCCAATGTTAAGGAAGAAGGTGTGAAACCAGTTCAGGTGCAGGAAAATGTATATGAAGAAAGCATATTCAGACAAGATAACAGACCTTATTCTCCTGAAGGCTCAAAAGAAGGAAGGATAAAATCTCACATTAATGAAGAAGGAAACTTAACTCCTGCAGACAAAAACGGAAGTGCTACTGTTTCTGATCACGTAAGAGGAAGCGAACCTATGAAAAGTAAAAGTCCTTATACTTCTTTCTCAGATGAAGGTCCTGGTATAGGCAAAACCTACGGAGACAATGTGATTGAAGTTGATATTAAAAGGCTGGAAGCTGATATCGCTGCTGGTAAAATAAGTGAGGTAGAGGTATTGAGACCTGAAAAAGTACAAGCGGAACTACAGGCTAAAATAGATCAGGCGATGAAAAGATTTGAAGAAAGTCCAACGCCTAAAAATCAGAAAAGAGTAGATGATGCGGTAAGAGATCTTAACAACAGTGTAAGAGACAAAGAGATTTTAATTAAAGGTGAAATTCCTTCTGAATATTTTAATGTGAAATCGACTAAAAATAAGATCCCTGAGGATATTTTACCTGAAAATAAGAGAAATGAAAAAGGCAGTGGTAAATCTAATATTAAGGAAGAGGATGTAAAACCAATTCAAACCGAGCATGGCAAATCCTATGGGCAGGCTAAAACTCAAGAAGGGCATACAGTTACTATGACGGAAAAAGGGGAAATTTACGTATGTGCATCACCTTGCGAGCCTATCCGTGAAAAATACACATTAGAATTAGAAGAAAATCCCGAAATTAGTCGTCAGATAAATGAACTAGAAGCAGATGTCAGACTTACCGATCAGGAAAAAGCAGATTGGATTGCGAAGGAAATAGAACCTAAACTTTCTAAAATAAAGAAAGAGAATAAGATTAAAGCTAAGGAAGATTTGACAAATCTTAAAAATAGTGAAAGATTAGCTAATAATAAAATAGTAAGAGATGTTGACAAAATTGCTAAAAAATACGGTGGAGAAAAAACAGGCAAAAATAGATATACATTCACTGATAAAAATAGTGCCAAGAAAGCAGCATCGGAGATTTCGGGTGATCTTGGCAGCGATCCTATAACTATTAGAAGAAAAGATTACATAGACGAAATGAATACATATAAAAACAATAATTCCAATAGAAAAATAGGAAAACATTCATCAAAATTAGATTCTAACAAAAAACCAACAAGTGGATACCACGACCACGAAATAGGACATTCCACATTTGGAGCACCTAGACATTTTAATGCATGGAGTGAAAGTTCTGGTACATATTATTCAGATAACGTACATTTATATTATTAAATTATTATATATGAGAAAAGAATGGAGAGAATATCATTCAGAGAATGGTGAAATATGGGAAATATTCGCTGATACAAATGATAATGAAAAAAAAGAAGATCTAATTTCAAGGTCAGGAAGTAATGCTATCATGCGAAAATATATGAAAACATTAGATTACATACAAGTGACCATAATTCCTTGTGCTAGAATAATTGATGACATAAAAAAAAGAGAAGGAAAAGAAAAATATTTTCGCTTGAAAATTAATCTATTAAATGGTGAGGACTGGTTTGGAATATCTAGCAATTTTTTTGATAAAGAAGAAATAGAAAAGCTATCCAATATGTTTATAGGATTAACTAAAAGGCAAGCTGAAAGGATATGGATAGCAAAAAAATTAGGAAATTTCAATACAAATAGATTAGATTTATAAGAAACACTGAATGGTAAAAATCTAATTAAAATCAATGAAAAAACTTGGAGCTAAAGAAATTGTAATTAGTGATTCGTAAAGTAGAGTTTATTTATAAATCATATTCTGATTTTCCAAAAAGCGATTGTGTGTTCTCAGATTATACAATGAATATGGATGATTTAAAAAATAAATCATTGATTATAAATGAAAATTGGATTTCGGAATTTAATTGAAAAAAATAATCTTTAAAGAAGGAATAGTTTCTTAAACTAATATTAAAAAAATAATTAATAATAAAATGAATAACCAAATAAACGAACTCCTCTATCACTATAACGAAGATGGAAAAGAAGGACATGATCTAAACGAAGTACAACTCCTTGAAAAAATAGATCCGGACAGAGTTGAACAATTAAAATTACTTCTTCAAAATGACAACCAATATATTGCTTATCAGGCCATGCTTATTTTATTGGCGTGGGCAATACCGGAAGGATTTGAACAACTTGATCGGTTCATTTCCGAAAAATGGGATGAAAAAGAAAATTTTGAACCCCATAGACTTCATAGTGAAGATAATGTATATGATGTAATTACAAACGCCTTATATATTGCCACATTGAATGGAAAAACGGAACAGGAACTTTATCCATATATTAAGCATTTTTTGAATATTTATGGTGATAAATTTTTTGAATCCAATCTAAAAGATTTCCTTTTAAAGAAAAATTGCCAACCACTTTTAGAAGAAATAGAACAGGCAATACAGGCAGCCTTACAAAATAAAAGATATTATCAGGCGAGTCAGCTGTTTCCGGTACTTGTTCATTATGATAAAAGTACTTTTAATAAATATGCAGATATTTTTAAATCTTTGATAAAAGAAGATGATAGAATTGCATATAATATTGAAGAAGCAGAAAAGAGCATGCAATAATCTGTTATACAATTTGTATAAATTTAAAAGAAAGTCTATTACTACCGCACGAATCTTTTCGTGCGGTTTTTATTTTCAATCATTTTATCTGTAAGTTTTATCTTTATAAAAGAATAATCAATACTTTTGAATACATCAAATAATCAAAGTTAATAACTCATTAAAATATTGAATATGAAAAAAACACTATTCTTTTGTTCCCTGCTCTTCTGTCTTTCCGTAGGTGCCCAAACTATAGAATCCGGAAGCCACAGTACCACAGGATATATTAAAAGTGACGGAACCATAGAAAACAACAGCCATTCCACCGTGGGATACATTAAAAATGATGGGACTGTCGAAAATAAAAGCAGAAGCACTATTGGGTACATCAAAAGTGACGGAACTATCGAAAACAAGAGCCGCTCTACAGTGGGCTATGTGAAAGAAGATGGAACAGTAGAAAACAGCAGCCATTCCACTATTGGTTACATCAAAGATGATGGAACAGTTGAAAATAGCAGCCACAGCACTATCGGGTATGCAAGAGGAGTCAAAAAAGAATGGGCGGCGGTAGTGTATTTCTTCTTTAAACTGGATTAATTATCAACGCTGCGAAAAGAAATTAGCATTAAGCATATAAGCTGAAAAAGGCTCGGATTTTATCATCTGAGCCTTTTTTATTATAGATACAGGCCAGGTTTTATTAAATAAAAATACAGATCTGGTTATTTTACTTATTCGGAAAAGAAAGGCTACTGCAACTACAGAATAGACAGGTCAAAAAACTTTCACAGGAACAAAAAAAGTATGAATTTTGGGCAATGAAACTTAAGAAGTCATCATCCGGTTTCTTACAAGTAAATGTTACTGCAACTACAGCGTAACGAGGCTAAAATCCTTTTCCAGGGATAAAAAAGGATGAGTTCAGAACTTTAAAACATAACATAAATTATCATTGAAACCAAAGTGTAATTATGCCCGGAAGCATAACTTATAAAAAAGTATTATGGAGGAAAATAAACTAACAACCAGAGACCAGTTAAAAATCTATTTTGAAACAGGGAAATATCCTACAGAAAGTCAGTTTGCGGATTTAATAGATTCTTTAAGGCTTAGAGAAGATGTCTTTACCAAAAGAGAACTAGCCATTTTTGCCAATAATTTAGCAGCTATTGACAACATATACGTTAATTTTTTAGCAAATAATGTCGGAAATCTAAAATTTTCAATAGTGGTAAGCACGAATGATGAACCGGATCAGGTGATCTCATCTACTGATTTCAGAAGCTTTTTAGATAAACGTTATATTATAGGCAGCGCACCTTATACTATAAAAGTAAAAGAAATCTTAGAAGGTGATTTGGGAGAAACGGAATATTATAATCTGGCTTACCAATTAAATCAGACTTATACCATTTACAGATTATTCGGAAATAATCTGAATGCAGTTTCTGCTGGTTTTGACTTTGGAGAGGTAGAAAGTATCGGCTTACCCATACAAATCACAAAAGGAGCCTATGGAAGAAAAATAAACATTTTAAACACTAATGTTAAGTTCGTTAATAAAACGGAAGTACCTATCCAATATAGAATAGAAGCCGTTGGATGGGGCGATCAATATAGAGCTGAAGATACCGTTACTGATCATTATGATCTGGGAGATTATTTGACCTTCTTTTATAAGGCAGACCTTACAAAAATCAATCAACACATAAAGTGTGAAGTTTATAATGCCGACAATGATACCCTTTTGACGACAGGTTATTTATCAGCAGGACAAAACCAGAATTCTGTGAATGGCGGCCAGATCAATGAGGTCAGAAATGTAAGAATCGAATGCAGCTATTATGAGAATGTAAAATAATGAGCTCCGGACAGAGCATGCGTAGAAATGAAAACCAAGGAACAATAAAGTAATATGGAAGAAAATAAATTAACCCCAAGAGAAGAATTAAAAACCTATTTTAAAACCGGTAAATATCCCACACAAAATCAATTTTCTGATTTAATAGATTCTTTGAGGCATAAAGAAGATGGTCTTACTAATAAGGAAATAGTAACTCTTGCCAATAGGTTAGGAGCTATTGAAAACGGATTCATCGGCTATGTAAATTATGCTGCTGCAGATGAAGAGTTTCCGATTGTAATAAGTTCACAGGATGAAGAAGATCAGGTAATTGATGCGGGTAAAGGTAATAACACTGAAGGAGTAAAGCAATATTTCCTGGGTAGTGCACCTTATACTATTAAGGCAAAAAAATTCTCAGCAGAAAATTTAGGAGAAAACGAATATTATGTTTTGCGCTACGAAACAGATCCAACATATATGTTTTATAGTATGATGTCTAGATTGTTCGGGAATACCCTGCCTTCAATTCCTGATGGGTTTGACTTTGGTCCCCTGAAAGGTAAAAGATTTTATTTTGAAATAAGCAAGCGTAGTTATGGGCAAAAAATAAACATTGTAAACACAAATATTAAATTTGTTAATAAAACTGATGCCTTTATTGAATATATGATATATGGAGGAGGAGGTCTTTGGGGGCATGAATATACAAGTGGAGATATTGTTACAGATCATTATGATATAGGGGATTTTCTGACCTTTTTTTATAGAGCAGACCTTCGGAAAATTGATAAGAATATCGAATGCAGGATCTATGATGAAGATACTGACCAGCTTTTAGCCACCGGTTACCTGGCTGCAAACCAAAATAATGTAAACATTCCAAATAACGGGAGTACCAATCAAACCAGAAATGTCAGAATCGAATGTGATTATGTCATCAATGAAAAATAATCATATTAGAATATCTGAGCAGCAATCGATATACAAAGCATTTTTATTCCTGCAATAATGATACTGGCATAATCAATTCCAGCAGAATGGATCTGAGAATAAAGAAATGTAGATTTTGAAATCAGGTAATAATCATTGGATTCTAGAAAATTAAGAGTTACTGCAACTACAGACAAGCGGGGGCAAAAAACTTTTATAAGAACAATAAAGTGATTAATTTTGAACTGTTATCACAACATAAATAATAATTGCTATTAGATAACAAAACAAACCTTATCCTGCCAATACAAAAGATATTTGGATCACAAGGCAGCAGAGAATTAATCCATTACATTCTCATGACTAAAAATACAACCTCAATAGGATAAAATATTCTGTAACAGAAACTTTTCCATTGGAATTTCATCCGCAATGCGAAACGAGGGTTGTCACATCTATTTTTTTTTTTTTTAAAGCAAATAATAAATTCTGTGGAAATGGAAGGCGGAAATGTATTGCAGAAAATGAAGGAACGTGAATCATAGATTTTAGGTGTAATAGATTGTTTATGAGGAATATGTGGATTACTGCAACTACAGGATAGAGAGGGTGAAAAACTTTTATAAGAACAAAAAAAGAATCAATTTTGAACTTTACATCACAACGGGTAATCAGCTCCGGAAAGCGGTTATAATAAGAACATAAGCCAATAAAGAAAACTAAAATATCATGGAAGAAAACAACATATTAACCCCAAGAGAGGAGCTGAAAACCTACTTTGAAACCGGGAAATATCCTACAGAAAGCCAGTTTGGCAGATTCATAGATAATTATCTCCATTTAAATGAGCTTAATTTCGGACTGGATGTAAAGGCATCAGCAGATTGGACAGCGAAATATTATCATTTCTATAGAGCCGGGAATATTGAAAAATCAGGACGAGGGCATATCAATCTGGAAGCAGAATCCGGAAGAGAACCACAGGCTATAGATAATTATGTACATACTTTCAGCAGAAGTGTAAGTTATAAATATTTAAAGGTAAAATTATCAAACGAATTGGATATTGATAAATACAAACCTAAGATTATTATAAAACGTTACAAACAGAAAAAAAAGGTCAAAAATGGATTCAAAGATGCAGGTTTTTACAAGGAACAGCAATTAGATGCAATATCCCTGGGAAGAATGTCCGAATACCCTGTAACGTCTAAAGAAATGATTCTGGATATTAATCCTATTAATTATTTCAAACCTGGATCACAGTTCAATGAGTTTTATCCATCGGGTACACTTACCAGACCTGGTTCATTCAGACATACGGTTCATCATAGAAAACCATTTTCTCTTATTCAGATGCTTTTGGAAATTGAGATAAATGGGAAAAAATATACATCGTATCCCGTTAATATAAAAATTATTTTGGGACGGGACTTTTACGATTTGGTTAATTACATTATTGATTAATCACAAACATACCTCAATCGGAGAGATACTCATTGGCAGGACACCTTTTAGCGTCTGAAATCCAGGAATTTTCTGATGTGTAAATATTGGAATCTCCTTCTGGAAGCAGAATGACGGGCCTACGGATCTACTATTCTCTTTCAGCCGCAGATTGATTCTTTAAACAGAAGGACTCCAATGAAGGAGCGACTTTCCGAAAGCAGCTGCTGTGTCAGCTGTGGAGAGACACTCGAATGTGAGCTACTTTCCGGTTGAGGTTTTCTTAGCAAACTACAAAATACAATGCACTCTCCTTGAGATGCTGCATGATATTTAAAACATATAAAACATACAACACACCTCAATCGGAGAGATACTCATTGGCAGGACACCTTTTAGCGTCTGAAATCCAGGAATTTTCTGATGTGTAAACACTGGAATCTCCTCCTGGAAGCAGAATGGCAGGTCTTCATATCTCTTGTTCTCTTTCAGCCGCAGATTGATTCTTTAAAAAGAAGGACTCCAATGAAGGAGCGACTTTCCGAAAGCAGCTGCTGTGTCAGCTGTGGAGAGACACTCAAATGTGAGCTACTTTCCGGTTGAGGTTTTTTGAAATCAACTACAAGATAAGTGAATGTGTCCTAAAGTGAGAAGGATGCAATACACCGGATCTTAAAAAAGATAAAAACTAATGGAGTCAGAACAATTACAAAAATTATTTACTCATTTAGAAAAGGTTATTACATGGCGTATAAACAATCCTTCAGAGGATTTTAATGTAGGAGCCCCTGAATTTAACACTAATAACCATGAGAATTTTCAATTAGGAGATTATATTTCAGGGAAGGAGCTTGCCCATCAGGAAGTTGTGATTCTTTTAATGGCTTTATTACCACGATTGGATCCATCATTGCTGAAACGCATTTATTTGGAGTTTCCAGGTAGTGAGCTGTTTGACTTTTGTTCAACCAACGATAGCGGCAGGCTCTTTTATCCTACAATTCAGGCCGCTCAATACATTTTAGGAGGAGATAGTATTTCAGGACGATTGAAATCACTGGATTATTTCAGCCCGGATTCGGTTTTGAGTAAAGAAGAACTCATTGTTTTTTCAGGTTCAGCCCATGAACATGCATTAATGAACAGCCAGATAAATGTTCATGAAGAAGCTTTTAACAAAATCATTTTTGACACGGAATTATTGCCGAAAATGAGCAATGATTTTCCGGCAGAACAAATACTCACACGTCGATCATGGACAGATTTAATACTTCCTCAAACTACGTTACAGGAACTTAAAAGTATTGAAGCCTGGTATAACAGCAGCCGGATTCTTATGGAAGACTGGAACATGCAGACAAAACTTAAACCAGGGTTCAGAGTGTTGTTTCATGGAGAACCGGGAACAGGAAAAACTCTTGCCGCCAGTCTCTTAGGAAAATACACCCAACGTCCTGTTTTCAGAGTAGATGTTTCTATGCTGGTCTCAAAGTACATTGGAGAAACAGAAAAGCAATTAGCTAAACTGTTCAACAAAGCAGAAAATAAAAACTGGATTTTATTTTTTGATGAAGCGGATGCTATTTTCGGAAAAAGAACCTCTGTAAAAGATTCCCATGACAAATATGCCAATCAGGAAGTTTCTTATTTGCTGCAACGCATAGAAACATTTTCAGGGCTTATTATTCTGGCATCCAACTTTAAAAATAATATGGATAAAGCCTTTACGCGACGCTTTCATAGCTGCATACAATTCAATAATCCAAAACATGAGGAGCGTCTGCGTATCTGGCAGCAAAATTTACCCGAACAATTACAGCTTGAAGATATTGATCTGGAACAAATTGCCCAACGATATGAATTGACAGGTTCTAATATTATGAATATCATACAGGATGTAAGCTTAAAAACAATTGCATTAAAAGAACCTGGTTACAAAGTAAGTGCAGACATGTTGTTGGATAGCATCAAAAAAGAATACGTAAAAGAAGATAAAATCTTTATGTAAAAATTTGAATTTCAACTGGATTTCCCGGAACTGAAGAATTCAGGATAAGCCTGTTCAATTTTTAAAAACTAAAACCAATGAAAACAAAGATTCTGCTATTGCTCATATTGAGCAGTCTCATGTTAGGCTGTCGAAGCAAACACAAAATTACAACTACATACAAAGAGAATACAAAGGAAACAGAAAAAGTGAAAGTTGATTCTTCAAGCTTTCAAAGCTTACAATCAACTCAAAGTATTTCAGATAATGTATTGCTGAAGGAAGAGAGAAATGAAATATCCGGAGATCTGTTGATTAAAGGAAAATCTGATGCGTCTAATCCCCTTGTTTTCCATAATGTGGTGGAAGGTGATACCATTCAGCGTATTTCCATCGTGGGAAATGCAGAATATTCCATCAGCAGCTATTATGCAAAGGTTAATCGTGAAAAATCTGAGGTTAAAAAAGAAGAAATTACCCATGCTATTCAGGATGTAACCCAGAAAACGGGTTCAAAAGAAACAATCAGAGAAGTGGCTTCAAAAGTCTCTGAAGAAACAAAGAAAATTCAATCAGATGGATTTGAAATCCTGGCCTGGATTTTCATTACGATCCTTGGAATTACTTTAATACTCATCTTTTTCACCTACAAATATTTTAAGCTATGAAAACATCACAAAAAGGAATCAACCTGATTGTATCATTTGAAGGCTTCAGTTCAAAGCCCTATCTGGATTCTGCAGGAATTCCGACAATAGGGTATGGTAACACTTATTATCCGGGAGGAAAGAAAGTAACCATGAAAGACCCTGCAATCAGCAAAGAGAAAGGAATAGAGCTATTTTCATCTGTTTTACCAACTTATGAAAAAATCGTTAACAGTAAAATTAAATTGATGCTTACTCAAAATCAATTTGATGCCCTCGTATCGCATACTTACAATACCGGAGGATCAGATGGACTGTTTTCTTTGATTAATAAAAAAGCAGATGAGCAGGCAATCAGAAATTGGTTTACCACGAAGTACATTACCGCAGGTGGAAAAACTTTAAACGGACTCATCCGCAGAAGAAAGGCTGAAGCTGATCTGTTCTTTTCCAAATAACAATTCCCATCTGATAGTGGGGACTTTAAATCATCTATTATCATTGGATATAAATCTTCAAAGCCAGGTGTGACCTTCCTTTCCTGCTTCAAACTGCTCATACAGTTCAAATTTTACGCAAAAATGTTATAGTATCATTGTAATATTTTGAGATCGCAAAAGTGGAATCAGCTTCATTGATTCTTTCTAAGTGAATACATTGCCATATAGCTTCATCTGCAAGTATATGGCCTTCTTCGCTCCTTTAAAATGTCACGCCATAGAAATAATCTTTAAGCCTTTCCTAATTATCAATTTTATCAAAACTAATTATCAATTATCAAATGAGTACACCATTACATACAATTTTCAGTTGGTTTGAAACTGGAGATTTTCCAACAGAAACCCAGTTTAAAGACACATTTTTATCTTTTTATCACAAAGATGACTTAATTCCCATGGAAGGTATTGAAGGGTTTGAAGAAATTTTTCAATTATTTGCCAGTGCAGAAGCATTTCAAAAACACTTAACAGATCCAGCGGCTCATTCGGAATATCTGGCTCTGCTGAATGCCGGTAATCTAACACCAGCTCATGTTGACAACTGGAAAAATAAACTTGGAATTAAAAATGTTGCTACGGTTGACAGTTCTGAGCAATCAGGTAATGTATACACTAAGATACAGGTAGATGGCTTTGTTGATGAATTGAAAGATGCAGATAAGAACCTGGCATCTGATATAGAAAAAATTAAAAGGATACTGTTATCTAATGATCTTTCTTTGGATGAACTTCAGGAAATAATTGATTTCATTAAAGAAAGTCGTGACGATATTGAAGCTTTGAAAGCTGTTTCAGGGCAGACAAGTGAAGATAAAGTAAAACTGTTACTTGACTACGATTGGCTAAGCAGCCCGAAAAACCAACAGGAATTTAATAGGCAAATCTATGATAAGGTCTTGCTGCTCTCACAGACAGCTACAAGTGCAGTAGTGCAGATTACCGGAAGTGCTGTATTTCCCAATACCCTTGAAACGGAAAATGTGATCATTCAAGCCAGGGACAGTGTTACAGGTAAAAAAATAAATATTGACGATTACGCAACCAACCAAACCATCGAGATTAAGATGTTAGGAGACCTCGCTAATCCAATTAACATTCTCATTTTAAAAGTTAAACCATAAAAAAATAAAGAACTATGAATAATAACGCAGTAATCAGTAATAACGCACATCAGGATAATTTTTTTGGTGAGCTGCAACGTACCCGTTTTCATTACCATACTTCATTTCCTGATACGAATGGAGTTCCTGCAGGTTGGATAATTGATTATAAGGGGCAGCTGCATCAATGGAACGGAGCGGAATGGATTAATCTGGCTCAGAATTATGTACATCCTGATTATCCGCTGACTAATAATCCATTTCAGACAGATCAGACAAGCGGACTTCTATTGCTAAGTCAGATCCTGACCAATAGTTCAGGGCATGTTATTAAAGTCGCAGGCCGAAATCTTACCAATGCAGATATTGTCTCTATTTTTCTGAATGACGCTACTCAGTCAGGTACTTATACATGGTCATCCAATAAGATTAAAACTTATATTGAAAACTTAATAGGACAAAGTCTTACAGGAGCATTGATTTATCAGCCAGGCGGCTATATTCCTTCTACTACTCAGGGTTCAATGACGACTCCATCACCCGTTACATCAGCTGCCATTAAAACAGGAATGGTGTGGGTGATTACAGCAAATGGCTGGGTGGGCAATGAACCCGTTTCTGTGGGTGACCATCTTATTGCTAATACCGATGATGCTTCCAATACTCCTAAAAATTATCAGATTATAGAAAAAGGTATTCCTGATATTGTAGATGCTACAGATGCGGTGAAAGGACTGATTCAGATTGCTACAGATGTTGAAGCTATTGCAGGAATTGATCCTAATAAAGCAATGACTCCAAGATCTACGAAAGCGGTTCTGGATGCAAAAATTAAATCCAAAACATGGCAAATCGGAGATGGTTCTTCCGTTACTTTTCCCATTAATCATGGCTGGAATACCCTGAATGTTGATTATATCTGTTACCGCAATACCGATAACAGAAAAATAAATGTAAGCTGTGTGACTACATCAGCAAATGATGTACAAATAGATGTTTTAGCACCTCTTACCCCGAATGAATATAGAATTACTTTAACTGCAAGACTAGACTAATGATTGCTCCTGAATATTTTAACAATCACATCGCTGTAGAAGGCGAAATAATTGTGAAAAGTGTTCCAAACGATGCAGGTTCTGTAATGGTTTGGAATTCTGTAACGAAAAAAATCAGCACCAGAACCCATGCGGAAATAGTTTCTGATTTAAATTTAGTAACAACGAATACGTATCAGGATATACCGGTAAGAAAATCCTTCTCAGGAGGTACAGGTAATGCCTACAATGCAGTAGCTTTAGAATTAAAAGGTAATGGTGCGTCTGATACAATTTACCCCGCAATTTCTTTTCATCAGCCGGGTCTTTATGCTGCTACACTGCAGTATAGGTCAAATGGGTATCACTTTATGAATATCAATGGCAATGCTTTTGATTACGTGAGATCGGCCGGGTATTATAAAGACGGGTCAAATGATGAAAGATTCCTTACGGGAGGCGGCGGGGATTATGATTCCCGAAGAAAGGAAGACTCCTGGTATCATTCCGGAAGAGATTTTCCACAGGGAACATTGATTGAAACTGATGTAGATTATTCTTTAGACTATGGAGACCAGTTTCTTTTAGAGATTAAAGGTAATATGTACGGAACTGATCAGCCTTTAGATTGTAAGATCCAGGGCTATATCTATAACGGTACTATTATTTCTCATAGCGGCTATTCCACATTGTATTACTGGAATGCGATTACTGCATTAAACTTAAACGGTAAACTTTGTTTTTGGTTTACTCAATTATCTTACTGGCAGGGGTTTGATGTAAAAGTTACTGCTGGCTATGGAGGTTTAGACCAGGGTAGAAACAGAGTTACTTCAGTGTCGGATCATCCGGATCCGGGAGGTACAAAAAGGGTTCAGATCAATCTTAAACATTTACTTACCAGAGAAGAGTTAGTTTCTGGTAATACATTTTGGGAGAAGAAAGATACAGGCGGTTATTGGGTATTAGATTCAGACAGACCTATAGCGGGTTTAAACGGTAATAGTTCTCAGGTTATCTTATCTGGTGGTTTATTGGCTTCTTCTGCCTATACCGATTCACAGTTTATTCCTGCACATGGAATACATTCAAGAGGCTTTGTTCAGACAGATGAAGGTTTTCAAAACAGATTCTACAAAGTAGATGAAAGAAACAGAATCTGGTCATTTGCTAATGCTGATAGTTATGGACTTTCCTATTATCAGGGAAGTGCCAATAGCCTGAATGAAGGTATAGGTTTCCATTTTGGAGATGCAGACCATCCTACTCATTTTCTGGGACGGTCAGGTCAGATTTATTCTAAACAAGGTATTTATTCTACTTCATTTACTACAGGAAATAACCAGGTTTTAAATTATGGTAATCCATCTACATTATATATAGGAAACCCTACTATTAATGCTATTATAGAATCTAATAACAATGATATAATACACTATAAGGATGGAGTAAATGGTGTAGTTTGGGATTCTCATAATTTAGATCCGTCAACTTTTGTTAAGTCATCAACTTTAAATAATTATGTTCCCTATAATGGTGCAACACAAGATGTTAATCTTGGGGCAAAGGATTTAGAATTTGATGGTGGGGGATCTATAAATAAACACCAAAATAATGTAAGAATATTTAATAAAGTTTATCAGGGCTATTATGATGTTGGGGGACATACAGGTATTTTAGCTATTAAAATGCCGCAAGCTTCACCAGATCAGGCTATGTTCAGTATTGATATCAATATTTATGGATATGAAAGTCAATACTTAGGTAAAGTGAATGTTGCTTTCTATAAATATGTATCAGGGACTATGGTCTCTAATGGTTCAAAAGCTATATGGGAAGTAACAGATAATTTTCCTACAACTACCGCCAGAATCGGAATTGGAACTGATGGATATCTCAGTATTTTATTAGGAGAGCCAAGTACATTTTGGAATGGGTACTTTTCATTTGAAGTAGCTAAAGTAGAAGTTAAATATGGAAACTATAATCTGGATTGGAATCTGGGATGGTCTCATGCGATAGAATCTAACTTTGACTTATATCCTGCCAATATCATTGTTTTGCCTTCTGATGTAGTGGCTACAAGAAGTTGGTTAACTAATTTTGCAGATAGCAGCTATATCCCTAAAGCAGTACAATATAATGATGACTTCAACAGTCTTGGAGGTTATGCCAGTTCTGGAATTTACAGAGCCAACAATAACGCAGGAGGGGTTCAGCATTTATATAGTCCTATGCTGCACATGGGTGCTCAGGATACTACAGCACAGTTGCAGATAAAATATAATGATGGTAATGCAGACGCAGGAGAATTAGTCTATAGAAGCGGGCATAATGGAAATTGGACACTATGGAGAAGAGCCTGGGATAATGTAAATTTCAAACCAAATGATTATCAGACAAGAAATACAGATGAAATTGTATCGGCCGCAAAAACTTATTATAACAGAATACCTTTCAAACTAAAAAATAGTTCATATAAATCCTGGTCCATTCAGAAACCTACCAATAACAATTTAATATTGGCACCTTCTGTTACAAATAATGCAGAAGATTGGGATTTAAGTAATGGTATAGAATTCACTGATGCAGGCCAGGTTTCATCAAAAGGTTTCAATAAAGTTGGGTATAATGATAACTATATCTTAACAGCAGGCGGAGGCCAGAGATTAGCCTCAGATTTTGTATCATCTTCAGACTTAGGAAACTATCTCAGAAAAGATGGCGGTACTATGACAGGTGCTTTTAATATAGAGACACCAGCTATGTTAGGTAGGTGGAAAAGTACTGCACAAACAGGGAATTATCTGACCTGGCAAAAATATGACGGAGCTAAAGATATAGCTTATATCGGAGCTGATGGAAATTCTGCCTTATGGGGCGGAACAGGAGATAGTTTTGTAGTTCGTGCTGCAAATGGCGGTGATTTATTATTGAGTTCAGATAGTGGTGTTGTTAAAATTCAGGGAGGTATTCCGTGGACTACCAACAATTTAAATCCCGGAGAATACCTGACTAAAAGAGGGAATCATCAGGATGCAACCGCAGTGAAAACTGATTATCCTTTAAGCGTTACAGATTGGGCTACAGGTACCGGATTCCCGTCTACTTATGGTAACTCTTTACACATTGCAGGAAGTAATACATGGTATCATAGAATAGATTTTCCTTTATTCAGCAACCACTTAGAGTATTGGCAGGCGATAAATACAACAACCATGACGAAAAAAGGGAATATTCCTTTATTGTCAGATGGAGAAACGCTTTGGACCAATAATAACTTTAATCCTGATGCTAAAGTTAATTCCGCCGAAAATGCTCAAACACTAGGATTCTCAAATGGTTTATCAGCAGGTGCGCCTTACATTTACCATAGAACAGATGGTTATGTATTTTTAGCAACACAAAGTTGGACAAACAGCAAGTTTGTTAATGTCGATGGCCAACAGGATATTACCGGACTTAAGATTATTAAAGGGAGAGGAAAAAATACAGGTACAGGCTGGGGCAACACCAGTGCATCTGCCGAGTATTCTTTCTTGGTAGAAACTGAAAGTGGTCCAAATACTGATAATCAGTATACGGCTTCCATCGGGTTCTCCTCTAATAGCGGAACACAAGCCGGTATATATGTAAGAAGTAATGACGGAAATGGTACATCTATGGCTTTTGCAACTACTAATTCGTTTGCAGCAGGGCCTCAGATAGCGATGACTATTGATAATTATGGTGCCGTTGATCATGTAAGATCAAGACCAACATTTCAGGGAAATACAATTTGGGATACCGGTAATCTTACCCCTACGATGATCAGTAATTGGAACGATAAGTTTAAAGACTTAAAATATGTTGCTGATTTAAATTTAGTTTCTGAATCTGGAATTTACAGACAGGAAGCCCCGTCTTCCGGGTTTAATTATACCACTACTTTAAATCTGAATTCAGCTGATGGCAGACAACAGTTAACCATCGACAGAACAGGCGGCGGCATGAAATTCAGAGGAAGCTATGCAGGGGCCGGAGATACAGGATGGCAGCCTTGGAGAACTGTCTGGAGTGATTTGAATTTCTCACAAAGCAATATTGACAGCTGGAATTATATGTCCAACAATAGCATTATTGTCAACCAACAATTTACTAATCAGACAGGTAACGGATTAATGGTTGTTGATAATTATAATGGTGGAGAATCCGGTATATATAATGAAAAAGATAAATTCTATTTAGCGGTATTAAAAGATGAATATTATAAATATTCAAGCAGCTATAAGGGCTGGGAAGGTATTAATTTCAATAGAGGAAACAAAAATATTGGTATTGGTGCACCAGCTAATGACTCACATAAAGTAAATATTGCAGGATCATTAAATGTTTCAGACTCCGTAAATGTTGGGGGCTCAGTACAAGTTTCGGATTCAGTAGATGTTGCTGGTAGAGTATATGTTGGGGACTCGGTAAAGGCCATTAATAACTTTAAATCCGAAAATGAAGATCCTAATACTTTATTTATTCCGGACGGAAGTTTATCACGTCTTGATGATGAGATTACCAATGAAAAATCCAGAATGAGATTATCTCATGGCATGATTGAACAGCAGCCGGGAACTCAATATTATGATTCTGATAATAGAATGCTGGTCATCAGATGTGTATATGGTGAGCATTTTATATTAGGAAAATGTTTCCGAGGTCAAAGAATATTGGTGTTAAATGCTAGTGATAATTGGCAAGGATTTGACATAGAAAGTGCAGGGTATTCATACAAAATACCACCATATAGCTCTATCCAGTTATTTGTCTGGGATGAAAAGACAGTTTATAAATATGCAGAAAATAAGATGTATTAAAACTGAAAAATTCAGAAACAAAAGAATATATAACTTATATAAAATGGCGTCACTTTGTCCTAAAGTGGCGTCATTTGACTGCTTGTGACCAGAACGGATTACCCTAAACTAGGTTTATGGAGAATCTTGATGCTTTTAAGAATAAATAGTATCGGGCAATTAAAAAAATTAATGAACAAGTGCCCATATTAAAACACCAATTCCGGCATACACAGTAACCGTAATGATATCAGCTATGGGTTGCGAAAAACGTTTTTCTGCAATTTTCTCACTGTTGATCTGGTTCTTATGAAATTTCAGAATTTTTTTAGGATTATAAACAGCGTGTGCAACCAGACTGTCGCTTTCCCATCTGTCAACTATTATTTTATAGCTCTTTCCGTCAACGTCAATCTTAACATTTTTGTTAGGGGCAAGTTTCTCCTGAATACTAACCTGAACAGGTGGTTGAGCTGTTGCATTTTGTAGCTGCGTAGAAGCCTTACCTACAGATTCAGCAGTCTTTTTAGGGTCCTGTTTATTGTTGGCCGCTGGATCCGGCTGTTTTTTTACCTGATAAGTATAACAGCTGGTAAGGGAAAATGATATAAGGATGAGATAAAGATACTTTTGCATTGGCCAAATTTAAGAATTAAACGGAATATTTGGCATTTTCTTTTAAAAGATCCTGTTTTTATAAAAATGATATCTCCAAATGCAGAGTCAGACAAATGATTCGGTTCGTTTGAGTTTGCTGAATTGTAATTTACTGCAACTACAGAATGGAGAGGCTAAAAAACTTTCACAGGAGCTTTAAAAATAAGAATTTTGGACACAGTAATTACAAACAGGATCACTCTGTTTCAGAAAAATAAAGTTTACTGCAGCTACAGAATAGGAAGGTCAAAAAACTTTGAAAAGAGGATAAGAAAAATGAAATTTGAACTCCGATAACATTGACAAAAAGTATAGTTTTCCTGATGTCTGTAGATAAGTAATCCGTTAATTGACAAGATGATAAAAGAGTGAATTAAAATCACTCAAAAAAAATAGAATTTCATTCAGAGCAATCGGCCTATAAAATAATTTAGGTTCCGCAGTTGTCAATTCTATCAAAACTAATTTTCAATAATCAAAAATGAGTACACCATTACATATAATTTTCAGTTGGTTTGAAAAAGGTGATATTCCTACAGAATATCAATTTAAACAGACCTTTTCATCATTCCGTCATTTAGATGAAAAAATCAAAATGGACGAGGTGATGGGCTTACAGGAAGCTTTTCAGGAAACACTGTCTACCACCACTTTTACAAATCATCTGGAAGATGAAAATGCACATGTTTCAGTGCTGGCAAAACTGAATGCATCCAATCTTACAGATGCCAACGTAGATGAATGGAAAGAAAAGTTAAAAATCAAATTAGCCGCTACTATAGATGGAGGAGGGGAGATTGGAAATGTCTATACAAAAGAACAGATCGGGGAAATTGTAAATGCAATTCAGACAAAGGATAATGAAATGCTTGAGCATATTGCCAGAATTAATGAAATACTGCTCTCTAATGACGCCAATCTTGATGAACTTCAGGAAATCGTAGACTATATCAAAGAAAACCGGCAGCAGATAGAACTGCTTAAAGAGGATATTATCAGAAATATCTCAGATGATAAAATTAACCTTGCCGGCATTTATTCAAACTGGGGTGCAGTCACCTATCAAAATCAGTTTAATGATTTGGTGTATGCTAAAATTAAAAGCATCGAAGATGCAGCCAGTTCCGAAAAAATTAAACATGAAGAGAGAGTGAGGGGAGACTCCAGGATAAAACATGATCTTGATACTTTAAGCTTTGTGATTGATGCTTACGACACCGTCACAATGTTTACAATACCCATTAAGGTAAGAAGAATAGACACCAATACTATTGAAGTGCTGTTTGACTCATTACCACCAAATATAATTCAGTTAACAATTAAAAAAATATAATTATGGACATTAAATACGCTTATTACCGAAGTTCTGTAGGGTATAAAATAGAAGGGAAAACAGACAATGATATTGTAACCGCAGGAGGCGGTACAAGGGCAATCAATTCTTTTTGGCATGATGGAAATTTAAATCCGTTAGATTATGTGCCCAAAACACGTACTTTAACAATTAACGGTACAGCCTATGATTTGTCAGCAAACAGATCATTTACAACGCCAGATACCATTACCCGTCTGAAAGGTGGGGTATCCGGTACTTTGGTCTCTGGTGATGTTACTCTTGCAGCAGGGGCTAATATGGCGGTTAACCAGACCGGAAATACAATCACATTAGCTTCTACAGATACTACCTACACCGCAGGTAATGGTTTGACATTGGCAGGAACTACATTTTCTTTACCCGTTACTACTTCAGGTACAGGGAATGTGGTTACGGGAGTTAGCCAGACAACCAATGGAATAACGGTAAATCTGGGTTCTGTGCCTACTTCATCAGATTTAGCTAATTATATTCCGTTATCACAAAAAGGTACTGCGAATGGGGTTGCTGCACTGGATGCATCAGGACTGGTGCCTGCATCCCAATTGCCATCTTACGTGGATGATGTTCTGGAGGGATATTATAAAACAGCTGACGGGAAGTTTTACAAAGAAGCGGGTTATACTACTCTTATCACCGGTGAGACAGGCAAAATCTACGTATCCCTTGATACCAATAAAACCTACCGATGGACGGGAACTACATTCGTTTACATCACTTCCGGAGCTGTAGATTCTGTAAACGGATTAACGGGTGTGGTAGTCTTAAACAAATCTCATGTAGGATTAGCTAATGCCGAAAATACGGCAGATGCAGCAAAAAATGTACTTTCCGCTACAAAATGGACTACACCAAGAACGATTACGCTTTCCGGAGTTACTGCAACAGCACAAACTATTGACGGTTCCGGAAATGTAGCAGTACCTGTTACTGCTGTTCCTGCAACATTATTAACAGGCACTGCAGCAATCAATACAACGGGATCAGCTGCGAAACTGACAACGCCAAGAACAATTTCTGCTTCAGGTGATGCTACGTGGACCACAACCTTTGACGGTTCTGCAAACGTTACCTCAGGGTTGACATTAGCTGCAACAGGAGTAACTGCCGGAACTTATGATGAGGTTACCGTTGATGCCAAAGGTAGAGTTACCGCTGGAAATAATACTGTAAAATCATACACTACTGCTATTTCCGGATCTTCAGGTGTGGTACACAACTTAGGGACCAGAAATGTTGATGTTGCAATGTATGATACGGTAACGCTTTACAAAATAGATGGCAGAATAAAATTAACGGATCCGAATAAAATAGATGTTGAATTTGATTCTGCTTTGCCTAATACTGTATCCATAACAGTAACTCGTAAAGATATTTAACATGGATGTAAAATACGCATATTATAACACTTCTAAAGGCTATAAAGTAACGGGCGGCACAGCTGCCCAGTTTTTAAAAGCAGATGGTTCTCTGGATAATAATTCCTATGTTAATAGATCAGGAGACCTGATGAGCGGTACCCTTACGTTTAATCATGCTACCAACAGTACCATAAAAAAAGATTTAT
Organism: Chryseobacterium viscerum; assembly: GCF_025949665.1. NCBI lineage: Bacteria > Pseudomonadati > Bacteroidota > Flavobacteriia > Flavobacteriales > Weeksellaceae > Chryseobacterium > Chryseobacterium viscerum. The sequence continues at coordinate 1,171,382 of NZ_JAPDFT010000001.1, forward strand.
CTACGGTAACGGCAGCAACAGGTTTTTCAAGAGATATTTTACAATTAGCAGGTTCTAATGGCGTAGTGGATACTGTTGCATGGTTTGGAGCAGTAGATGCGGATGGGACTGTAAAGATGTCGTATGGTTATTTCGGTGCAACAGCTTACAATGCTACTAAAGCGCTCCTTTGGACGTCGGATCAGAGAATAGGAATTGGATTAAACGGATCATCATTACCATTGGACGGATATAGGCTTCATGTTTCCGGAAATAGTTATACATCCGGAAATATAGGAGTTGCGGGAGATATTAACAGTACAGCGGGTGAACTTGTGGTTCAAAGACAAGGTGTAAACAGAATCAGAACAGGGTCTGCATTTACATTAATTTCAGGGGATGGAGCTTCGGGAATTGTTTATTTGAGACCCCAGGGAGATTCAACAAGCGCTGGCCAGGTAGTTATCAATGCTAATAATACTCAGTTTGTAGATGCTTATAATTTGTTATTTGGCAGTCAAACGGCGGCAGGATCAGCTATTTTCCACACTAATCTGGCGAATACAACACATGGTTATGGGTTGTGGTTAGGCCACAATTTACAATTTAATGGTACTGATTTTATTCAGCCAAGGGGATCATTAAATTCATGGGGACTTACCGTGAATAACCATAAAAATTTTTCATTTAATTATGGAAGTGCTACAGGTACAAACGGAAATATTCCTGCATTAACTGAAGTTGTAAAAATTAATAATACAGGTAGAATTACAACCCTGAATGATGGAACTTCTGCTGACTGGATATCAGCATACAATACAGGTTTTCTTTACAAGGGTGTTTTAGGTCCTACAGTAGATTTAAATAGCATTACTTCTACAGGATGGTGGGTTCAGACAGGAAATGCCAACGCAACTTCTGCCAATAATTACCCCGCCGCATTAGCAGGACAATTAAGAGTTTATTATACTTCAACCCATATAGTACAGGAGTATACTACTTATGCTAATAACAATGATGTTTACAGGAGATACTATTTTAGTGGAACCTGGTATCCCTGGACAAAAGATTGGGATTCCAATGATTTTTCTGCAGCCAATATAAACAACTGGAATACCGCATTTAATTGGGGAAATCATGCCAATGCAGGATATCTTTCGAATGCTGTATTATCTAATTACTACACAAAAAGTGAATCTTTAGATGTATTCATTAGAAAAAATGGAGTTGAAACAATAAGTGATACAAAGACATTTACCCATAGTCCTGTTATTCCTAATGGAACGTTAGGAACACACGCTGTAAACATGAACCAAATTGCATTAAGTGCTACTCCTGAAAATGAAGGAGGGCAGCAATTAACTATCAGCGGTAATAATTCTGTTAGTCTTACCAACTTTTTTGTAACATCAAAGGATGGATCAAGAAATGCAGATGATATTGCACCCAATTCTACACCTAAAAGAGTAAGATTTGATTTTGCTAAATCTAACAGCGCAGGATTGGGAGCCTCTGGAAATTATGCAGGGATTATGACCTATGCTCCCTGGGATGGTACTACTGCTTCTACAGGTGATTCGTCCTACCAGTTAGCATTTGCCAATCAGACTGGCATTAATGGTTCCGGCGTTCCGATGTTGAAAATTAGAAAAGGAATTGATGGAAATTGGACTACTTCCTGGTATAAATTCTGGACAGAGGCAGATTTTACTGAAACAAATATTCAGCAATGGAATTATATGGCTCAGTACGGATTACAGCTGAATTCGGACTTCACAGTAAATACAGGATCAGGTTTAATGATTTCAGATAACCATCTGAATAGTGCTGAGTCAGGTATTGTAGATGTTCATCAGAAAAGATTGGTAGCAGCGAAACGAAACGAATATTATTCTTATGGTTCTGAGTATAACGGGTTGGGAGGTTTGAATTTTCATATGGAGTCCAGTCGCTTCGGAATGGGAAGAGACGCCAATGATAGCGATAAGTTAGCTGTAAAAGGTTCCATAAAAGCCAGTGGAAACTTTAAATCTGAGGATGAAAACCCGGATACAATGTTTATTCCTAATGGGAGAACAGCTTCTCTCAAAGATGAAATTGTTAATGATCAGTCTGATTCTAATGATTATGCCGTTAGATTAGATCCACACGAATATGAGTTCTCTTCCAGTAATCTTAGTATAGATGATAGAAACAGGCTTATCCATGTTATTGGAGAACAGATCAAAATGGTGGTGAATTTCAAAGAAATCTATCCAAAACAGCAGATCGTTATTTATAACTTTGACTATGGTGGAGGTACGATGGGAGTTGATGTATATGGCAAAAGAATCTATAATATCAGCCCGGGCTGTTTCCTTAGATTATATGTAACAAAATCAAAAAGAGTGATTGCAGAACAGGAACAGAACTGTAAGTTTATCTGGTAAGAAAAACAGAATATATATTTCAGGATAAAAATTGAAAAAATATCGCTACTTGTTTAAAGTGGCGATATTTTTTTGTGATCCTGCTGTTATGTGCTGTTTATTTTTAGTTTACATGTATGTCATTGTACAAGTTATCCACTACTTTTTCTAAAATTTCTCCAGTTTCATTAAAGCTGGTGTTTGTTAATATGGATATTCCTATATTTTGTTTAGGATAAATCACAAACCAATTCTGCATTCCGTATATCCCTCCGTGGTGTCTATATATTAATTGATGGTCATTTTCTATAATGTACCAATGATAACCTTCCCAAAAATCAGAACCTTCTTTATATAATTTTGTATGAGATTCTTTGACAATAGGATTTGATGGGTCAAGCTGTAGTTTCATATATTTCACCAAATCTGTAGTCGTAGAATGCAATCCTGAAATTCCACCCCATAAAGTTCTGTTGAAGTTGGGCATTAACTCGTCTTTATCGTTATAACCTTTTACCAGTCTTGTTCTGTCATTTTCAGTGAGTGTAAACTTAGTTTGGTTCATTGTATTGGGTTTCAAAATAAATTCAGTGACCAATTCCTCAAACGGTTTTTGATACACTTTTTCAAGGATATAGGCGGTCAGCTCCGGAGCCGTATTTGAATAGGAATAGATTTCTCCAGGCTTCGTTTCAATGTTGATGAGTTTTAATCCTTCAAAAAAAGCCTTTTTATTTTCACTTTTTATAGGGAAATTAGGAAATCCACTGGTATGGGTGATGAGGTGTTTGATTTTAATAGGTTCCCCTTTATATTCTAAATTGGGATAAGGTTCATCAAGATAGATTCTGATATCATCCTCTAAATTGAGTTTTTGATCAAGTACAGCTTTAGCAGCGATATACCCTGTAAAGGTTTTGGTTACAGAAGCCAATTCATAAAGGGTGGAATCGTTGGGTTTGTTTCCTTTTCCAATCGTTAATTCTCCAAAATGTTTTGTCGTTGATTTTCCATCTTTAAGCACAGCAATAGAAACAGAATGAAATCTTTTGTCCTCTAATAACTGAAGAGCATTTTTTGTAATCGCATTTTCAACATTTTGTTGATGGGTTGTGTGAACACTTTTACAGCCAAGTAAGGCAAAAAATAAAATAAGGGTTACATATTTCATGGTCAGAATTTTAATTTGACATTCATAATCTGATGCAAATATGCTGTAGAGAATCTTGAAAAAAGTCCGTATAAAAAAGTCGGACTCATTTTCATGAATAGAATGAGTCCGATTATTTACAATTCAAAGTTCGATTTTTTACAATTGGCTAATTATCAACTGTTTCTGAATGCGGTTGGCGTTTGGTTCGTATATTTTTTAAAAGAGGTGTGAAAAGAAGATTTTGAATTGAAGCCTACTTCATACAAGATTTCCAGCACCGTATATTCTTTTTTTGTGGGATCTTTCAGCATAGTCATTGCTTTTTTAACGCGGTATTCATTCACAAAGTCAAAAAAGTGTTGATTGAGGTGATGGTTAATTAATACAGACAGCTCCCGAACAGGAATATTCACCTGATCTGCCAATTCCTGAATCGTTAATGAAGGATCTAAGAAAGGTTCTTTTTCAACCATGAATTTTCTAAGCTGCTCGATCTGAGAATTTTTTGTTTTGTCGGTTTTATTTTCAGTTTCCTGGGTTTCCGTAAAATCTTCTGTCAATTGTAGAGTAGAATCAACCCTGCGAAAAAGCTCAGGATAATGTAATGCCTTTAAGATAAACCAGCAGGCAGCCAATAAAAAGGAAGTTCCTGCTAAAATATGCAACCAAATAAACAGATCGTTGTATGCAGTATATCGTATGATATTTTTAAAAATAATACATACATGGATAAATAGGAAAATCAGGGTAAGCTGAAACAGCCATTGGTATAATAAAGTGTTGGGATTCGTGTAGTTTTCAAGATAAATCTTCTTATATTTTTTAAGCACAATGAATACGGCAACGATATAAAAGAAAAACTGCAGTTCCCCGATGAGTTGATACACAAACATTTCAGGGGATTGCCACATCGTTGTAAAGAAGTCCTCTTTAGCAGCACCTTCTGCCAGATAAAGTCTTGGAACTAAAATTAAGTTGGCCACAATGAAAGGAATAAGATGCAGTAAATGCTTTCTTTTTAAGGTGAAATCAGAATAACAAACAGCATTCACATACAGATAGAAAAGAGGCATTACCAATAAGTAAGCAGATATTTTGAAAGCTTTCAGATTATAACTCTCCACAAAAAGGTGCATGAAAATTCCGCTGATATCAATGGCATTAATGATAAGGAACGCTGCAAATAATCTGTTTTCCAGTTTTCTTTCTGTTTTTACCGTTAACAAAAACACGGAAAGCAGCAGCGATGCAAAAACAGCAATTGCAGCAATAACTTCCAGAAAACTTAATTTGTCCATTAGTTTTTTTACAAAAATAGGATTTAAGTCATAAAGAGAAATGATTGTCAATCATCATTTTTCAAATATTGTATTTCATCATCAATAGTCCTTCAAATTTTATTAATCCGTTCTTTCATAATTCAAAGCTTCAGTGGGTTGAAAATCTTTTTATTTTATTATTTCCAATAAAAACAGTTTAAATTTCGTATATTTATAAAAATGTCTATTAATACTTTATGAAATAAGTTGTAAACATTAGTAATTTTTAAATTAAATAAAATGAAAAGTGTTTATGTAAGCGAAAGCGACGGACATAGAATTGGTGAAACTCCAATGAAATCAATTAGTATAGCATACTTAATTTTAGTACATCGCTTACCGAATCAATTTAAGAAGCTTTTTAAAGCCATCTACGATTCTACTAATTTCTACCTTATTCATATTGACAAAAAAGCCAATCAGGAAATTGGTAAAGATGTAAAGGATTTTTTAAAACAATATCCGAACGTACATATCCTAAACAGTGAAAATGTTATTTGGGGAGGATACAGTATGGTTCAGGCTGAGTTGGATGGTATAAAATATCTGTTGGGCATGGATGCAAAATGGGATTATTTTATCAACCTAAGCGGGCAGGATTATCCGTTAAAATCACAAAAAATCATCAAAGAGTTTTTATCGAAAAATAATGGGAACAGTTATATTAAAATTGATAATCAGGAAAAAATAAGACCTGAAACGATGAATAGAATTGAGAATTATTTTGAAGAATTGGAAGATTGCATTTCTGATAAAACCCATAAAAGAGGCTTCATGAAAGATGTAATACCTTATATCGGAGGACAATGGATGATTTTGACGAGAGATTGTTGTGAATTTATAAACAGCAATGCTGAGGTTAAAAAATTTGAAGACTATTATTTAAATACACTCATTGCTGATGAATCTTTTTTTCAAACCGTTTTAATGAATACTTCATTTACAGGGACTTTAGTGAATGATGACAAAAGAGCAATTATCTGGATTCCTGACGGAGACATCAAATTGCGTCCTAAAACATTCACCAAAACAGATATCAGCTTTCTCCAAACAGGAAATCATCTTTTTGCCCGGAAGTTCGATGATAATGTAGACAATAAAATAATTGATTATATTAAGATGAAATATGATGAGCCTTTTAAAACATCAGTAAAAATAACCCATGTGAAAAATATGGACAGAAATTTTAATCATCTCAACTAAAAAGAGTATTGAAAATTCTAATAAAAAAACCTTTATCAAAATTGATAGAGGTTTTTTTATTGCTTGTAAAACAGTTAAATCTCTGCTGCGCAACGTCTCCCGACTTTGAGCTGGTAAATAAGATTATTTGCTTAAAACTTGCTCCAAAGTCATGAGACTTCGGAGAGCTGGGGGGCTGGTAAATAAGTAAATTTGTTTACTTTTTGTTTTTCCCATAAATTCTCAAATTAATATCAAAATTCATTTTGATTCTTCGAAACATTTTGAAAATTAAGTAAAAAGCTGCAATGACTTGTATTTCAGAATTATCTTTGAAAATATTGTTGCTTTGAGATTCTTGATAGGAATTTGTTAAGATCTCTTCATTAAATTTTCTCTGACTTTTTTCAATAGTTTTAATTGTACTCATTTGCAATATTTGTTAATTGATACTGCAAAGATTAATTATTGTTGAATATGAGTGTTATCCAAATTATTATCCAGTTTATCCAGAAACGATAATAATTCATTACAAACTAAATTGTTACGTTTTAATCTGTATTGATAATTTTACTTTGAGGAATTTTAAACTGATTTTGTTTTTCGATTGAAAGTTTATTTTCTGTAAAAAGAGTTTTGCGTATATCTTCAGGCTTTGGTTGCTCTTCTTTATCTATAAATTCAAAATGGTCTAAAATCATACGAGATATAGCGCTGGTATTATCCTTACCATTTCTTTTTGGAGCTTCAATAAACCCTTTTTCGATTAATTCCGAAAATAAATAGCCAATAGATTGTAAGCTTCCTTTAACTAATATTTTATTTGGATTTAATATTTTTGATGATTTATTAGCATTTATAAAAATGGATATCAATTCAAATTCTTTAATCTTATTTTCTATTTCAGCTTTAATGCCTATCATTTCATCCATTGCACCTTCCAAAAATAATTTGGAGTTTTCTTCTATAAAGTAAATGTCAGCATTTTTCATGTCTTTGTGGTTTAAAAAGTAATGTTCGTATTTTTTATTTGTTACTTTTTGAAGTATCTCGTAAAACTCAAAATATTTACTTAATTCAAATAATAGATTTCTTCGTAATTCTTTTTTATCATCAGTTATATCATAGCTGTCAGTTCGAAAATTATCTGAATGTAAATCTATTATTTCTGATAAATCGTCAACTATTCCCCAATAATTTTTTTTAAGAATTTCTAAATATTCGATAAAAGTTATTTCTCCTTTCGTATGATAATCATAATCTTTCAAAAAATGTTGTTTAAATATTTTGAGTGTTTCGTAATAAAATATATCATATTCCATTTTCTGTCTGAAAGTTGCTTTTAAATTCATATTCTGAATATTTGATAATTGGTTATTATCTCAAATTTATAAATAAATGATTAAGGGAATTGTTTAGATTGAAACAATATTCCATACAAGTACAAATTACAACTTAACTGAAAGCCGAAGTCAAGACTTACTATTCTTTCTACTTTGTAAGTTTAAGGGGGTAAAATCAGATCATTATATTCAAAGTCAGGAGACTTCGAATAGCAAGATGACAGTGGTTTTATTAGTTAAAAGTGAATTAATCACAGAATGTAGCTAGATCAACTGATTGTTTTTTGTTGTGGATTTTTTCTAAGGATGAATAGTGTGAAATGCACACTGGAGATTCGTTCTACGGTTTACAATGTATGTAAACTTCTGTATTTGCTTCAAAGCAACTTGAAATAAGGGAAGAAATAAACCATAAAATTTGTATAACTTCATTTCTCTCTTGAAAAGATTCACCATTTTTTAATTTATGTAATCTATCTTCTAGAGCAGATTTAGAGATGAAATTTATAACAATATGAACTTGCTTTTTTATATTTGGATAGCCCTTTATTGTTTTGAAATATGAAATTGTTTGATTTGAGCTTTGACCCGTTCTTATTCTAGATATTTGAGTTTCTACGAAATCGTTTTTATATAAATTGTTCCAAAGCCTTTCTTTGATTTCCCATTGATCATCAGAGGGAGATAAATTACCTAAATTTTTTAATGCCTGACCTATTATATCTTGAAAATCAGAAGCTGAAAAATTTGAATTTTTATATTTTGAATGATAGAATGCTATTGAATCTTCATTTAACCCTATGTGATCTGCCCATTCTTTAGAAAGATCATCACATATAAAATATTCATAATTTGCTTTAAATGTATTTTCAACAAACCCAAATACAGAGTTAGTTTCGAAATTTGTTAAATTAACTCGGAATTTTCCTTTTTCAGAGGTAACATTCTCAAGTTCTGGGTTTTCTTTAAAAATTTTTAAAACAGAGTCTAAGTTTCCGAGTAAACGGCTATCTTTAAATAGTTTTCTATTGCAGTAGATGAACTCAGGATTATCAAATGTTATTATATAACTTCTGGTCCAATTAATTACTGAAAGAATAGGATAGCATAGATCTGTTTCATACTCAATAAAAAGTTTAGATAGTTTTTTTGAACGAAGAGTTATAGATTTATTATTTAAAAATAAAAATAAATCGTTAACAACATTGTTTTTTATTTTGTATACATCTTCTATTTCTTCAATTTCTAACAAATATTCAAATTGCTTTAAAATAGGAATTAAGTTAATTTCTCTTTCAAGTATCTCATTTCTTTTTTTGATTCTAAAAAAGCATCTTTTAATTTTGTTTTCTTCAAATTCTTTATAAATTTTACTTAATATAATAAGAATTGACGTTGGCGTTAAATCATCTTTATGTTTTGAGTAATCTATTGATGTTGCAAAAGAGGATAAAAAATTTGTTTTTGGTACATAGTTTTTTATTTTTTCTACAGTTTTGTTACACCAATTTAAGAAAGCATTGAATGTATTTTTGGGGCCAAGTTGATTAATTCTTGATGAATTTACAGATAAAGCAATTTTCTCTTCATCGTTGCTTACTCTTACTGTATTAAGAATGTATCCTTGTAATCCGAAGCTAGATACATTTTCTTTTAAGTCGGGTGATTCTAAGCTTTTTTGCCTAATTGCTCTGTCAGAAATGTTCATGTTATCCATACTTAATTTTTCAAAAGAAGTATTGTCTTGTGAATATATAGAAGTTATAACATTGTAGTCCAATGCTTCAAATGTCTTAAGGAAATCTGATATTTTTGAAATATTTCGTCGAGTAACAACAAGATGTTCTTCAAAATCAACTATACACATGTAAGCCAATTTTACCTCTTCCCAATTTGTTATTAATTCCTCTGTGAACGAGGGTTTTTTAATATATTTAAAAACTAAAATAGAATAAAATATTTCAATCCCATTACTTAGTGTTTTTTTCTCTTTGACAATTTCTAATAAAGATCTTCCATGTTTATCTGTGGCTGCCTCTGAAAAAGTTTCTTTTATAATCCTTTTTGAAAGGAAACCTGATGTTTCCTTAATATAGAAGTAAGCATTTTCGTGCAGAATTATATTGTCTAATAATTGTGATGCAGTCATTTAGTGTGATTTTATAAATATTATGTCTAAAATTGAATAAAGGCTAGATTTCCTTATAATTTTGTTCTATCCAGTTTTTAATTCCTGAATGTGTTCGAATATCGCTTGGTACTTCAGCTCTAATTATATGTTCTAATTTTTGACGTGAAACTAGACTGTCATTCCAACTCCAGGTTAAAGCCATACTGTTTATAAAATATAACATTTCATAACCTTCCTCTCTATTTAACATAGCGGCATCTTGAGCTCCTATAAATTTTGGATTATCGTGATCAGCCTTTGCTGACCATTTATAGTCTGAATAGATCATTTGAGATTTTTGATAGTTCATAAGATCATACTTTTTAACAAATTTAGTAATGCAACATAGAAGATGATTACGGCTTTCCGTAAACAATAAAAATAAAAACCATCTTAAAACTTCCATTCAGTATTTTTACGTTTTTTTTCGAAAATTTCATCACAAAAAAAATCCCAACTTTCGTCAGGATTATTCATTTATAAGTTTAAAGAAATCAGATAAACTGATTTTTCTTGCTTCGCATATTTTGAAAAGTGTTTCAACGGGTATTCTGTAAGTTTCTTCACTTTTAATTTTTCTGATGGTACTTTCTTCTACACCATGATTTTTGGCAAAAGAATTTTGTGACTTGCCTTCTTGAAGCCAAGGTATCAACCATTTTTTTGTAATGTATGAACAAATTTTTTCGTTTATATCTGTCATAGAACAAATGAAATAATTAAATAATAAAAAATTACGGTCGATCGACCGTAATTGGATTTGTTTTATTACATTTATAAAAAAATACGAACTCATGAAAAAGATAAAAACAGATTTTGCTCCCCGGTTTCGGGCAGGTAAGAAGCACTTCGGGGTGCAGCTGATGAAAACTTTCTTTCAGTTCAATGAGCTGGATGTTTCCAAAGAAAAGCTCAGCAATATGATGAATTATGCAGTAAAAAGAAATAGTTGGATCAATGAAGATCCGGCGGTGATCTTTGAGTTTTACCAGTCGATGAGGTCATTGATCCGGGCAGGCTATCTCATCATGCTGAAGGAAAGGAAATGGACGGTTGATACCAGGCCGGAAAAGATTTCTCCGTGGGTTCTTGGCCTGCTTTCGGAGAAGGAATACCGGAATCCTCTGCTGGTTTTCAAAACAGCATTCAGAGCATACACCCTCAAAGAATTTGATTATTTTATGTCGGGAATCGTTTATTTCTCAATGGGTGTTTATGAAAATCTACCGGAAAGGAATATCGTTATGCCCTATATTCATACGGTTAAAATGCTGGATGCTGCCCACCTTATTCTTCAAAGAAGGAGAGAAAAGAAGATGGCGGACACCCATTCGGGATAAGAAAGTTGAGCATAATGAAGCTAAAGCTTTGCGTTAAAAAACACGCCATCAGTACACTATTTTTGATTACAAAGATTAACGCAAAGTTGATGAATAATTCCGCTTTATTGTAAGTGGGCAAAGTGATGCGGCTTTGTCGCTGATGAAGCTGTATGCTTCTCCATGCGCTTCGACGAATCAACTTCGTTGATTTTATTCTTTGCTCCCTAAAAAATAGGCATAATGCAGCTAAAGCTTTGCGTTAGAAAAACATACCATCAGTGCATTATTTTTGATTACAAAGATTAACGCAAAGTTGATGAATAATTCCGCTTTATTGTAAGTGGGCAAAGTGATGCAACTTTGTCGCTGATGAAGCATTATGCTTCTCCATGCGCTTCGATGAATCAACGAGAAATGATTGTCAATAATCATTTTTCAAATATTGTGTTTTATTGTCTCTGTTGCGCAAGGTCCCCCGAGTTTGAGCTAGTAAATAAGATTATTTCCTTTACACTTGCTCCAAAGTCAGGAGACTTCGGAGAGCGGAGACGATGAAGAGCATTCAATACTTGTTATTCAAATATCAATCAGAGTAGATTATTTCTGCTCTGATTTTTTTAAGGGCTAACAACTGTCAATGATGGTCTCTTAAACTAACCTCGACAGGATTCAAACCTGTAACCTTTTTTTAGCCTTACAGAAGTTAAGCACCTCAGATTCTAGGATAAAATTCTGGTCAGTACCTGGTCTTTTCGGTTCGATAAAGTTCCGCTTACTTTAATGACCTTTATTCCAAGATCCTCAATCCATTCATAAAGTAACTCATTAACCTTATGCCTGAGTTTTGGCAGCTCTATCTGATGGTTGGATATCAGATCGGGTTCTTCAATAGGGACAAAAACAAAAACATCAATTTCATCGATGATGGTTTGAACTTTTTCAAAGAGCAACTGGATATTTCGACCAGAATCAAGAACATGAAGATAAGCTAAGATATCAATGACACATCTATCAAATATGACATCATCTCCGCTTTTGAAGACCAGTTTGGCTGCATAATTAAATTGTTCAAGAAAATCGTCAGGATGAGGTTCTTCTGAAAATTCATACCCTGAAGACTCCATCTGGTAATAGGGTTCTGTTTCAAGTGTGTACCCGGGAAGGTTCTCCAGAAGTTCTTCTGCCAATGTGGTTTTACCGACTTTGTGAGCGCCGATTATTGCAATTCTCATATTTCAGTTTATATTGTAATCCAAAAGTCTAATACGAAATTTTCGTGCCTGTTTTTTGAGCGTCCATTATATAACGTTTTGTCAATCTATTTAACACATAATTTTTCTATATTTAGAACAAGTATATAAATATAATATAAAAAAAGACAATGCCAATAAACCCACTACCTCCGGACGGAGGCATGTTATATAAAGAAACAGATATGGCTCAGTTTTTCCCCGAGCCATTAAATGCAGTAACTGCTATATTATTTTTAGCCATAGTCATTTTTTGGACCCTTAAAATAAAGGGTAATTTTAAGGAATATCCTTTTTTAACCTACTGCCTGGTGTTATTATATATTGGTGCCATAGGGGGAACTGTTTACCATTCATTCAGACAATGGCCGGTATTTATCATGATGGATTGGATGCCCATTATGTTGCTCTGTTTGTCTGCCGGATTTTATTTTTTAGCTCAGAGCATCAGATGGTACTATGCTGTTGTAATGGTTCTGGTATATCTGGTGCTTATGTTTGCTTTGAGAAATTGGATTTTGGTAGATAAGACTTCTCTTTTTATCAACGTAAATTATGCAATAATGGCCTCATTTGTACTTTTTTCGGTATTAAGTTATTTGATTTATACCCAATGGAAAGCTGGCAAATGGGTAGGTTTTGCTTTATTGTCATTTGCTCTCGCACTCACTTTCCGTATCGTTGATAAATGGGAATGGTTGAGTTTCGGAACCCACTTTTTATGGCATACTTTCGGAGCGGCAGCAACATTTTGTATGTTTAATTATATCTATCTTACACGGAACATAATTAGAAAAACATAAGGAGTTTTTATTTTCTTTGAAACTCTCATTAATAAATAAGTGTGTTTGAATTTAACCACAAAAGTCACAAAAGATTTTATTTTTTTAAACACTTTAGTACACTTTAGAAAGTTTAAAGGAATACCGCATAATTAAGTTCACATAAGATGAAAATCTTTGATTGTCAACAAAACTTACGTGTACTTCTTATACACAAAGTATATAACTTAAAATAGCTTAAGTGTTTAAAAATCTTTTGTGACTTTTGACTCCATCGAAATAACATTCATCGACTGAAAGGAGATAACATTCGATTTGTGGTTTAATAAAAAAATAAACAACTTTTTTTTGTGAAATTCACAGTCTAATTCTTTTAAGGTTGAAAGAAAGATGATTTACTTATATTTGCTCTGCAAAGTAAAATTAAATGTTTAAAAAAGTAAGCACTGTATTTATCCTTGGATTTTATACGGTTTTTTGTTCGGCCCAGCAGGTTCGGCCATCAAAATCATCTGAAATTTACCGTGAACTCAAAACACTTAAACAGCTGCCTAAAGTTTTATACCTTGCAGCTCATCCCGATGATGAAAATACAGGATTACTCTCCTGGTTAATCAACGATCAAAATGTAGAAACAGGCTATCTGTCTTTAACCAGAGGTGATGGTGGTCAGAATTTATTAGGCACAGAGCAGGGTGCTGCATTGGGTTTAATCAGAACCCATGAGCTTTTAGAGGCAAGAAAGTTAGATGGCGCCCAACAGTTTTTTACCAGGGCGATTGATTTCGGGTTCTCTAAAAACACTACCGATACCTTTAAACAATGGGATGCAGACAGCATTACAGCAGATGTAGTTTGGGTAATCCGTAAATTCCGTCCGGATGTTATCATTTGTCGTTTTCCTCCTACTGCTGCGGCCGGCCACGGGCAACATGCGGCTTCTGCTGTGGTTGCAGAAAAAGCTTTTAAGCTGGCAGGTGATAAAACGGCTTTCCCAAATCAATTGAAATATGTTAATGTATGGCAGCCAAAACGTGTACTGTGGAATACCTTTCGCTTTGGCGGGGTCAATACAACAGCTGAAAATCAACTGAAAGTTACCGTTGGGCAATATGATGCGCAATTGGGCATGGGCTATGGTGAATTGGCAGGATTAAGCAGAAGTTTACATAAAAGCCAGGGTGCGGGAACACAGTCTGTAGCCGGCATCAGAACTGAATATTTTGCCCATGTTGTTGGCGAACCTGCAAAAGCAACACTTTTTGACGGAGTAATTAAAACCTGGACTTCAAAAGGAAACGCTGATATTGACCAATCGTTAGATGAAATTATTTCCGCGTTCAATTTCAATACTCCAGACCGCAGTTTGCCTGCTTTGCTTGCTTTGCGAAAAAAGGTTATGGCGTTAAAAGATGCAGACCTGAAAAAGGATAAAATTACATCTCTTGACAATATCATTTTAAGTTGTGCTGGATTTATGGGTGAGGTGGTTACCAACCAAGCTGAAGCTGTTGCCGGGGATCATTACAATTTCAGGTTAAATCTGATTTCAAGAGCTGCAAACCCTGTCGTTTTAGAAAATGTACGATGGTTAAGTCAGTCAGAAAACTTCAATAGAAAACTATCAAAAGATTCTTTAATTACCATTCAGCATGATATTCAGATTCCTGCAGATGCCGCACCCACAGAACCTTACTGGTTGGCAAAACCTCCTACAAATGCAGCAACTTTCTCTGTTCCGAATGATACTTTAGTCGGTTTGCCTGAGGCAGAATCACCACTGAATGTTTTGCTTGGTTTAAAAATCGGTTCGGAAAATTTTCAGGTTAAACTTCCTTTATCTTTCAAGAAATTAGACCCGGTGCGTGGTGATGTGGTTGAAGCCTTGCGTATTGTTCCTGCATTAGAACTGAAATTTACACAACCATTGTACTGGGCCAAAGAAAATGAAGATCTACATTTGAGTTTAAATGTTAAGGTTAATTCTAACAAACAGTACAGTAAAGGTACTCTCAATCTGATGTATAACGGGGAGCGATTAGGCGGCGCTGATGTAAGCTCGCTCAATGGAAAAGATACAACCATTGATTACATTATTCCGAAAACTAAGCTTACCTCAATACATTCATCCCGTTTGCAATTGGATGCCAGTTTTCTTGCAGATGGAGTCACTTATAATAAAAAACAGGTATTAATCCAGTATCCGCATTTACCTTCCTTACAATATTTTACACCTGCAACGGTAACCGTAATGAAAGGGGACATCCAAGCAAAGGTTAAAAAAGTGGGATACATAGAAGGTGCAGGCGATTTCATTCCTGAGTTCCTACGCATTGCTGGTATTCAGGTTGATGTCTTGAAAGACGAAGATTTTTATGGCAACATAGATGAATCTGGCGGAAACGGTAGTCAAAACAAGCTATCGCAATATGATGCCATCGTACTTGGTGTTCGTGCAAATAACACTGAGAAAAAGCTGGGTCGCTGGATGCCTTTTTTATGGTCTTATGCAAAAGCTGGGGGTAATTTGGTGATGCAGTATAACACCAACCAGGATACAACCGTTGACAAATTGGGAATGTACAATTTCAGTATTGCCAATAAACGTGTTACCGAAGAAAATGCAGCGGTTACATTTTTAAACCCAAATCATAAATTATTGAACTTTCCGAACAAAATTACTGCGGATGATTTTAAAGGCTGGGTACAGGAGCGTGGCGCCTATTTCCCTGCTCAATGGGATGCCGCGTATGAACCGCTTTTTGAAATGCACGATACGGATGAAGAGTCACAGCAGGGATCAACTTTATATGCCCAATACGGGAAGGGTAATTTTATTTATACACCGCTGGCATTTTTCAGACAGCTGCCTGCAGGAAATGTGGGGGCGGCACGTTTATTTTTTAACTTTTTATCTGCACAGAAAAACTGATGAACAAGGAACTTAAAAATTGGAATATCTGGTACATACTATTAGCTGTTGCATTAGTATTGCAGATCGCATTTTATTATTGGTTTACTAAATCCTGGGCATGAGTAATATAGATTGGACAGTTCTCATTGTTACACTTGTTGCAGTGGTGGTCTACGGCGTATTCATCGGTCGTGGCCAAAAAAGCAACGAATCATATCTGAAAGCAGATAATAAAATGCCTTGGTACATTGTGCTTTTAGGCATTATGGCTACCCAGGCAAGTGCCATTACGTTTCTTTCAGCACCGGGACAAGCTTATACAGACGGGATGCGTTTCGTTCAGTATTACTTTGGTTTGCCTTTGGCGATGATTGTGATCTGTATCACTTTCATCCCGATTTTTCAGCGCTTAAATGTTTACACCGCTTATGAATATTTAGAAAACCGTTTTGATAAAAAAACAAGAGTACTCACTTCACTGCTTTTTCTTTTTTCCAGAGGTTTATCAACGGGAATCAGTATTTATGCTCCCAGTATCATCTTATCAAGCGTCTTAAACTGGAATATTTATTTAACCAATGTTTTAACAGGGGGTATTCTGTTGATTTATACCTATGTTGGCGGAGCAAAGGCGATTGCTCACACCCAAAAATTACAGTTTCTCATTATTCTGGGAACAATGGCTTTTGCAGGTTTTCTGCTTATTCAGAATATGCCGAATGGAATTGGTTTTAAGGATGCGCTTTATCTGGCCGGGAAATCCGGAAAGCTCAATGTAATCACCACAGAATTCGATTGGAAAGATAAATACAATATCTGGAGCGGTTTAATTGGTGGTTTTTTTCTGGCGCTTTCTTACTTCGGTACTGACCAGAGCCAGGTTGGGAGGTATATTACTGCGAAGGACAATACCAATGCAAAAATGGGCTTGCTGTTGAACGGATTGGTCAAAATTCCGATGCAGTTTGCTATTCTTCTGATCGGTGCTCTGCTTTTTGCATTCTTTTCTCTAAAACCGGCTCCGATTTATTTTAACGAACGCTCTTATCAACATTTAAAGGAATCACAACCTGAACAGGCTGCGGTATTTGAAAAAGAGCATCAGGATTTGCAGATAAAATTCAATGCAGAATCGAAAAAAATTTTAAGGTTGAAGGATACTCATTCCCCCCAACTTCAAAACACAATTAAGGATTTTAAAAATACACAAACGCAGGTAAAAGCACTTCACGGAAGGGTAGAAGAAGCGATTAACAATTCAAACTACAATGCCGAGAAAACGGATACCAATTATATTTTCCTGTATTTTGTGAAAAATACCCTGCCTGTAGGGATGATAGGTTTACTGTTTGCTGTCATTTTTCTGGCCAGCTGGGGCTCCATTTCTGCTGCGTTGAATTCCCTTGCTGCCTGTTCATTAAAAGATGTTCATTTAATATTCAGTAAAGAAATTCCTGATGAGAAAACCGAATTGAAGTATAGCCGCCTCCATACTTTAGCCTGGGGAATCTTCTCAATCGGCGTAGCCATGTTTGCAACCCAAATGGGTTCCCTTATTGAAGCGGTTAATGTATTGGGTTCTCTTTTCTACGGTCCGATATTGGGAATTTTTCTGGTTGCATTTTACTATAAAAAAATCGACGGAGCGAATGTATTTATTGCTGCCATTTTATCAGAAATTACGGTTATTGCCGTGTATCAATTTGATGTCGTTTCTTTTCTTTGGCTTAATGTAATTGGTGCTGCAGCAGTCATTATATTTTCTGCAATTGGATTGCTGTTTTATAAACAGAAAGAAGTAAATTCGTAAGCAAATAATAATAAAAACAAACAAATAAAAATAATATGAAAACTATCATGAAATCTGCTGCCGTACTTGTTGCGACAATGACAATCTCCTTGAATGCCTTTGCACAGGACACTAAAAAACCTGCCAGCCCTCCGGCTACTGCTACGGGAAAAATTAAAGATGCAACCATTACCATTGCCTATAGCAGTCCTTCTGTTAAAGGGCGTACAATCTGGGGTGGTTTAGAAGCTTATAATAAAGTTTGGCGTGCGGGTGCCAATGAAGCAACTACTTTTGAAACGGATAAAGACATTACCGTTCAGGGTAAAAAACTGGCTGCAGGTAAATACAGCTTTTTCTTAATTCCTAAAGAAAGTGGAACATGGACTGCGATTTTTAATAAAGAGCCAAAGCAATGGGGTGCTTATAAATACGAAGAATCAAAAGATGCTTTGCGTGTTGATGTAAAAACCAAAGCTTTACCAGCAACACAGGAAACTTTAGTATATAAAATAAACAATAATGGATTCACCATGGATTGGGATAAAATCTCAGTTCCTGTAGAGATAAAATAAATTTGAATATCAGAAATTAAAATCCCGGCTAACCCGGGATTTTTTTGTTTAAAGTTTGATTTGAAAATTTTATTTTCCCATTTCTTTCTCTATTTTATCAATCATTTTTTCAGCATTACCATTGGTTCCGCCAAGACTGATTGCTTTTTTATAATTCTCTAATGCTAAATCATATTGCTTATCTGTAAAATAGGCTTCCCCTAAACTATCGAAAAGATTAGCATCTTTAGGAAACTCAGTGGTAGCCAATTTAAATATTATTATGGATTCACTGTTTTTTCCGAGTCTTGATAGTTCATATCCTAACTTATTAAGCTCTCCCGGGTTCTCAAAACTATATTCATTTTTAGATTTTTCTTTGAGTAAATAATAGGTTTCTATCCCTTTGTTTACATCGTTGAGAGATTCTTTTCTTATCGCTTGGTAAATAGATTTTTTAGGAATTTCATACTCTTTTCCCAACATTAAGTTGTGAATAATATGTCCTAAATCCCAAACTCTATTGAGATTATTGGACACTAGAATTATCGTAATTTTATTTTTAAAATCGTTTAAAAAAATGGATTCAAATTTATACGAAATTCCATTGTGTCTTTGTAGGTCTTCTTTTTCAAAGTATCTGCCAAGTGATCCGCCTTCCTCTTTTGCGTATGGGTTATTCAACAAAGTTTGAAAGGATTTTTTGGATATTAAACGATTTGTATTCATCGCTTCAGTCCATTTATAAAAATCATTGATATCTACCCAAAGCCAGCCGCTAATAAATTTCAATTCCGGGCATCGGACATTGTCCATATCATAACAAGAGGTTCTGTTTTTAGAGCCAAATATTGGATCAAATACGGAATTAGTCATTTTCAAAGGGTTAACAATGTTTTTAATGACAAACTGCTGAAAAGACATTCCGGTTACTTTTTCAATAATTCTTCTTTGCAAAAAGACATTGCCATTATCATACCTGTAACTGGTACCTGGTTCAAAGAGTAGACTATTATTACTTCTCAAAATATTCCATGCCTCCGCATCATTTTCCGGTTTTAATCGTTCGATTGGAGGAATACCACTGGCATAATTAATCAGATGACGTATAGAAACCTTTTCTGCCCATTTTGGTAATCCTAAATTAAATTTGGATACCTTGTCATCAAGATTTAGAAGACCACGTTCAACCAAAATCATGATGGCAACAGCATTAAATTCCTTTGCGATAGAGCCCATATTGAATATTGACTTGCTGTTTAAAGGAGTTTGTCTCGTTTCATCGGTAAAACCAAATGATTTTTGATAAATAATTTTATCATTTTTAGCAATAAGGACATTTCCATTGAACAAACCTCTTTCGTAAGATTTCGTCATTAAAGAATCAATTTGATTGATTTCTGATTTTTGTTCAGTCGAATTTTGATGTATCTTCTTTGTTTCTTTTGGATTATTTAACCCTTGGGCAGAAAGCGTATTTGTCAATAAAACAATTGTTAATAATAAGAAAAATCGGTTCTTCATTTTAATTAGTTTTTTGGAAATAGAATTTGATTGATTTTTGAAAGCATTTCTTTGGCATTATCATTATTAGGATTCAGTTCCAACGTTTTCTGATAATTCTTTTTAGAAGCATTGTAATCTTTTTTATTAAAATAAATCTCGCCACGTGTATCATAAATATTGGATGAGTTGGGAAATTCTGAAACTGCATAATCAATAATTTTTAAAGCATCATCAGGTTTTCCTTCACCCAAAAACTTGTATGTTAATCTATTCAATTCATTTTCAAAATCATTAAAATTATAGAAATCGAATTTGTTTTTCTTCAGTTCTTTCAAGTAAGCAATTCCTTTTTCTACTGATTCTGCTTTCATTTTTTTATAAACTTCGAAGATAATTAATGGTTTAGGCAAATCAACTTTGGTATTGTATAGAACTCCGAAGACATCATCGATAACAGCTTCCAATTGTCCGCCTCTTTTACCTGCTCTAGTGTTATCAAGCAAGATTACGTATGTTTTTTCCTCAGGAATTCTGGCAATATTGCAGGAAAAACCATTGATTCCGCCGCTATGTGCCATTGTTGTAATGTCTTTTCCCGAACCTAAAAAATTCTGATGTTTTTGGACAACCAAACCGTAAGCGTAATCACCTAAATTTGGCGTGAAATATATTTTTTTGTTCTCGTCATTCAGTAAAGTGTTCGTGTATAAAGCATCATCCCATTTTCGCATATCATTTGCTGTGCTGTACATTCCACCAGCAGAAAACACCGCAGTTTTTATATTAATGTAATCTGTTTTTTGATAACCGTCGTAATCAAAATCATAGCCTTGAGCATAATTTGAAATGATTTCTTTTGGATCTTCAATTCCTGTATTTTTCATTCCAATGACATCAAATATCTTTTCCTGAAGAACTTTCTCATAAGGTTTCTTGGTAATTTCCTCAATAATTAATCCTAATAGATAATAGCCCGTATTGCAGTAATTATGCTTTGTTCCTGGTTCAAATCCTAAATTATCCTTGAAATATTTGATAGCAAAATCTTTCCTAGACAAATTTTCGAAAACCATTTTAGTTTTAAAATCAGGGAAATCAGTGTAATTTGGCAAGCCAGAAGTATGCGTTAACAAGTGATGAATGGTAATTTTACTTCCTGTCGTTTTACTAAACCAAGGAAGATAATCACTTATTTTGTCATCCAGCTTGATTTTTCCTTCTTGTTTTAACTGCATAATCAGCATTGCAGTAAATTGTTTTGTTACGGAGCCAATTCTGAATTTTGTGTCAGAAGTTGCCTCGATACTCCAGTTCATATCGGCTTTTCCATAATTTTTTTGCAAGATAATTTCGCCGTTTTGAATAACCAAAGCACTTCCGTTAAAAAGATTGTAGTCGTGATATTTACCAATAATCAAATCGATTTTTTTTGCTTTTTCTTTATTGGAATTGGATATGGCTTTTTGTGCAAAAGTATTCAGAGATAAAAGCACTAGAAATACACACAAGAAATTTTTCATAATCGATTCTGATTTTATAATTTGCTGCAAAGATGCTTTAAAACGTCTCAGTACGCGACCGACTAAAAAAAGTCGAACGCATTTCTTAGAAAAAGAATGGATTAATTTGGGTTTTTTCTGAAATTTGTCGGAGTTGTTCCTGTATATTTTTTAAAAGAAGTACTAAACGACGATTTGGAATTGAAACCAACCTCATAAAGAATTTCTAAAATAGTCAGTTCTTTTTGCAAAGGATTTTTCAATATTTCTTTAGCTTTTTCGATTCGATATTCATTAATGAAATCAAAAAAATGCTTATTCATATACAGATTAATCAAAGCCGATAAATCTTTGACGGGCATATTTAATTGTTCTGCCAAATCCTGAATCGTCAATGAAGAATCTAAATAAGGTTCATTTTTAATCATAAATTCTTTCAAAGCTATGATTTGCTTATTTTTTTCATCGTCAAGTATGGGAGAGGATTTTTGTTTCGGAATTAGATCTACGAGAGGTTTCAATTGAGAATTAACTCCTCTGAAAAATTCAGGATTATTTAATGCAACAAATAGATACCAACACGTACAAAAGAAAAAGGCAAATCCGTCAAGGGTAACAATCCATTGTCTGAGTTCTCCCCAACCAAAGATAAAGCTAACCAGCCATCTTATAAGAACTAAAAAATGTAAAACATAATATAGAATTGTTATTTTGTAAAGTGCATTTAGAATAGAAATATTTGGATTTGTATAATTCTCGAGATAGACAGTTTTAGATTTTCTAATAACCAGAAATGAAGCAATAAAATAAACTTGAAATAGAAATTCGAAAAGGAAATAAAAAAAATGCATGATAGGCGTTTGATTCATCGCATTTATGAAACTCACTTTCGCAGCTCTATCCTCAAAATATATTCCTGACATCATATACAAATTGAAAGCAACAAACGGAATGGTATGCAATAAATGTTTCGGTTTTAATCGAAATTTGGAAAAACAAACGGACAGTACATAGAGATAAAATGATGCCGGAACCAAATAGTTTATACTCCAACGAAAAGCCTCGAGGTTAATAAAATTAACAGGAAAATCACGCATCAAAAATTTAAAAGCATCTACAGCGTTTGTAAAAAGAAAAAAAGCAAGAAGCCAATTTGCAAGTCTGTGCTTGGTTTTTACAGTCAATAAAAACAACGCAAGAAAAAATACAAGAAAAATTCCAATAAAGGCGGTTATTTCTAAAAAGCTGTATTTGTCCATGGTTTTTTTAACATAGGTGCAATTTAATATTTAAATAGCAAAGCTTAAAGAAGTATAGATAATTTTATCCTCCTACTTTATCAAATGTTAAAAATATTCCGCTCAAATACTAAAAGTTGCATTGCTATAAATATTAATACTGCGATGCCATCGACTTATTTTGAAATTGTTGTAGTAATTATTGAAGCAAGGTGTAAAAGACCAGACAGAATGCGTTAAAGAAATGCTGAAAAATATCCTCCGAGACCTCGAATTTGTAAAAAGTAAATAAAAATGGCGCCACTTGTTCTAAGTGGCGTCATTTGGCTGTTTGGGACCAAGACGAGCGTATCTTCAAACACTTTTATAGATGATTTGGTTCGGTTGAGCCAGATTAAACAAGAATTGCAAATCCTGTGTTTATCAAATAATTTCTTTTAGTTTTTGAAATCTTAAATTTTATTGAAATTTATCATTTAAAGATGTATGTAGAACATTTAACGGTCTGCATTGTTCCGATTACCACGGTAATTCACCCTCTTCTCCAAAAAACTTTCCAGTAGGCCCATTCTTGTCAAGCATTGCATATTTAGCAAGGTTTATACAGTTTTCTGCCGCAGATTTTCCACCACTGTTACCATTAAAGTCTGTGGAAGTCCATCCCGGAGTAACACAATTTATTTTAAAACCAAGATCTTTATATTCATATGCTAAGGCAACTGTATAAGCGTTTAAAGCTGTTTTAGAAGGACCATAACTAATAGATTTAGCATTATATAGAAGCCATTGCGGGTCCTGGTGCTTTGTTAATGACGATAGATCGCTTGTAATATTTTCAATCACAGGCAGAGGTGATTTTTTTAAATATGGCAGGAATGCTTCTGTTACGGCAATGGTCCCGAAAAAGTTTGTTTCAAAAACTTCCCGCACATCAGAAAGATTTAAAGGGTTATCCTTACTTTGTCTTCTACCTAGAATGCCGGCATTGTTGATCAGGATATCAAGCACATCGCTATCCTTTCCGAATTCCTTTGCAGCTTTCTTTACAGATTCTTCATCTGATATGTTGATTTCTAATAGCATGCAATTTTCTAAACCGGAGCTTTTTAAATCATTAATTGCTTTCTGGCCTATTTCAATATTTCGGCATCCGAGGTAAACAAAATATCCTTTCTGAAGAAGATATTTGGCAAGCTCAAAGCCAAGGCCTTTATTGGCACCTGTAATAAGTACTTTTCTCATTGTAATCTGTTTAGTTGTTTATAAAGTAAATGATAATTGAATTCACGTGGGAATCTTTTCAGAGGAGGCATTGAAGCCATAGTATTTTTTAAATGTGGTGGAAAAATGTGAAAGATTTTCAAAGCCAACCTGCAGGTATATGGAAGAGGGGGCTTTCTTTTCTTCAAAAATAAGCCTTTTGGCTTCTTCAAGGCGCATTTTCATTAGCCATTTATGCGGAGGCAGATTATAGATTTTCTTAAAGTCTCTTTTAAATGTGGCTAAACTCCGACCAGAAAGGTAAGCAAATCGTTCTAAGGTAATATTGTAAATATAGTTCTTGCTCATAAACTCACCCAATTCAAGTTTTATCGGTTCAGTAAAATCAAAAAGACTTTTTTTGATACCGGGCCAAAGTATTTCCAGCAACAAAAAAATCTCTTTTGTCTTGTTAGTACTTAGTTGTCCTGGAATATTCTGTCCTGAATTGATATAAGGCTTTAGCGATTCAAAAAAACCTGACATAAGATCATTTTTAGCTATAAGAAATCTTTCCATATATTCTTTGGAAGAGTCTGAATCTGTATTTGCTGCATGTAGATCTTCCAGTATAAGACTATTTAAAAAATCGCGTGTAAGCAAAATTTTGACCATCTCAAACTTTTCCCCATTTTCACTGTCCATCAATGAAGCTTTTATCAGCTGGTTTCTTCGGAGTAGGATGGTTTGGCCCGCATCTGCCCGGTGTGTCTTACCATCTTCATAAAATAATATATATCCTTTTTGGATATGCCATATCTTATGTTCTACCATAAAAGATTCGATCGCTAAATTATTTTGTTCAGTACAGTAAAAGAATACCTGAGCCTGTTCGGTTGTTGCCATTTCCTTGAAATTATAAAGCAAAATTAGTCGGATTTTTAAATAGTTGGTTTTCTATTCGGCTCAAAATTACTTTTCTATCTGGCTCGTGTGTGAAATGTATTTACCAGGATGAATTTAATTTGTGAAGACGAAATTCTAAATAATCCCCATTTTATTTGCTATATGACATGCTTCAAGCGCACTTTTTACTCGAAGTTTCTCCATAATGTTCTGCCTGTGACGATCAACGGTGTTTTTGCTAATAAAAAGTCTTTGAGAAATTTCTTTGCTGGCCCTGCCGACTGATATTTCTTTTAAAATTTCTACCTCTCTTTTGGTAAGGATCTTTTTGGTATTGAAATTATGATCAGAAAGAATTTGACCATTACTTGAATTGATGATTACAGGCACAGAAGTATGATTCATACCGCTGCTAAAACTGTACTGATATAAAATGAGTTGGATGCTGTCTGTAGAGGACCCGAAGAATATTTTCAGTTCAATCGGAATATACTGTTGGTCTTTATTTAACACTCTTATACCGAGAATGATATGGAAATTCAGTCTGTCTTTTGAGTTTTTATCCTTTATAAAATGGAATAATTTAAGCTCCAAAAGATGTCTTGTCCTAAGATCATCAGGATGAATAAGCGATAGAATACTGTCGGTTCCAACTGAACTTTGGATGGAACTGGATTTTTCTTCAGCAATACCAAAATATAAAGACAGCCCTCCGTGATAAACATATTTTTCTTTTGATTTTAAATCAGTAAGAACTGCCAAAGAGTTTTGCAGTACTGAAAATATAAAGGCAACATGTCTGTATTTTTCCAATGACATTTTCGGATCAAGTTCTCCTTTAAACGTCTGGTCAAGAAGAGTATGTGGAGCCTGATTATCAATTACTGGAAAAATGGTCATTTTTTACTATTTTTTTAAGTTTAAGGTCTGTTTACCTTTGTCAAAATTACTAAATCTGTGGTAATTTAATTATTTATCCTTATAATTTTTAGCAATGAACAATATGAAACAAAAATTGGTGAACTTTTGTCTTACCACTAATTTCTGGATATTTTTAATTCCGTTGTTGTCCATCTTCAGCATCATGACTTTTTTTATTATCCCGAATCTGCAACAACAAATAGGCGGAGGAGAGCTGTTGGATACAAGATTCAACGGTTACAACTTAAATGATGTTAATAGTTTAATGGAACAGCTGGGTGAGTCAGGAAGATCTACTTATCTTTATCTTGAGCTTTTCGGAGATTTGCCTTTTATCATTCTTTATGCCATCACATTTACAATTTTAATTGTAAGGCTGTTTGAAAAAAATAATTTTAAATCCCGGATTTTATTCTTAATTGTTTTTTTGCCGCTTTTGGCGGGAATATTTGATTGTCTGGAAGATGTTTTGGTTATAAAGCTGCTACTAACTTATCCTGTTATCGGTTCAAAAAATATTTATTTTTCTTCATCTATTACAACTCTAAAGGGGTACTTCCTTACTTTTACCATCTTTTCTCTATTCTTGAACGTCATTATTTTCTTGAGCAAGAAAATAAAAAGATAATCTAGCTTAAGTAATCAGAAAAAAATAAAAAAATGGCGCCAACTGTATTCAGTTGGTGCCATTTGGCTTTTGGTGACCTCGACAGGATTCAAACCTGTAACCTTCTGAGCCGTAATCAGATGCGCTATTCAGTTGCGCCACGAGGCCTTGTGTTACCTTGTTGTTTAAAGGTTTGCAAATATAGCACTTTTTTCCTTTCTTTGAAAGATGAAACAAAGAATTTTACTTTTATTTACGGTTTTTGCGCTAACAGCTTGTAAAAGAGAATCAAAAATTTCGTCCTCAGACTGGACAAATATCTCCGCCCGTACCCAGTTTAAGGAGCATGATGGTACCTTGGAGCTGAAATCGGGGAATTTCACTTATAATTTTAAACAAAATCAGACTCCATTCAAGAAAATTATCCTGTTGAATGCAAGTATGGCAGGGTATATTTCAGAGCTCGGAGCAGAAAATTTAATCATAGGAGTTTCCAGTCCGGAGTATATTTATTCAGATAAAATCCAGAATCTACTGAAAGAAGGAAAAATTCAGAATGTAGGAAGCGAACAGAAATACGATGTGGAAAAGATCATTTCCATGAAACCCGATGCTATTTTTACCAATCATATTGCCAGTTTTGATAATACTTATGAGCTTTTGAAAAATAATGGTATTCAGGTTGTATTTCTTGATGAATACATGGAACAGAAACCTTTGGAAAAAACGGCCTATATCAAGCTTTTCGGAGAATTTTTCGGAAAAGAAAAGGAAGCAGAAGCTAAATATCAGGAGGTTGAAAAAAATTATAGTGAGCTGAAAAAACTGGCTTCAACAGCAAAAGAAAAACCAGTTGTCCTAGCTAACGAAATGTATGGAGATGTGTGGTATCTTCCCGGAGGAAATACTTCCGTTGCTCATTATATTTCTGATGCCAATGCGAATTATATCATGAAGGACAACAAAGATGAAAAAGCACTGACAATGAGCTTTGAAGAAGTATATGCCAAAGCAGGAGGGGTACAGTACTGGGTAAATGCAGGAAGTCACACTTCAAAAAAAGAAATGTTTGGAATGAATCCCTTCTACGGAAAACTTGATGTATTCAATAAAGGAAAAATATACACTATTGCAGGAAAAGAAAAACTGAAAGCTAATGATTTCTTTGAAAGTGGTGTCGTAAGAGCAGATCTTATTCTTAAAGATTATATTAAAATCTTCCATCCTGAACTTTTACCAGATTATCAGCTTACTTACATGAAAGAATTACAGTAAAACTCATACTATTTGCTTATTTTTGCCTTTCCTTTTTATACAATTATGTGGAAAAAAATTAAACAGCTTATCTTCATCATTCTGGTTCTGAATGTAGTGTTTATTATCTGGGGCAGGTTTTTTAATCCGCCAATTACCCTTACCCAGATAGGAGGTCTTTTTGAATATGGAAAACTACACAGAGATTATATTTCCTATGACGAAATGGGAAGCAATGTAAAAAAAGCAGTAATTGCTTCTGAAGACCAGAAATTCTTTGATCATGACGGTTTCGATTATACAGCCATCGAAAAAGCTATGAAATATAATGAGAAGGGTAAAAAAATAAGAGGAGGAAGTACCATTTCCCAACAGACAGCAAAGAATATATTTCTTTGGCAGGGAAGGAGCTGGGTAAGAAAAGGGCTGGAAGCTGTCTATACTTTTATCATAGAAAAAGTATGGAGTAAAGATATTATCCTTGAAAGATACCTGAATTCCATTGAAATGGGGCAGGGTGTATTTGGGGTGGAAGCTGCTGCTCAATATTATTTTGGAAAATCATCCAAAGACCTAAGTGCTTCAGATGCAGCCTGGATTGCCGCTGTATTGCCTAATCCGAAAAAGTATGACCCTAAAAATCCATCTCCCTATTTAAGAAAGAAACATAATTGGATCATGAGACAGATGAGGAATGTGAGTTTGAAATAGTATCTTTGTACTAATGAAATTCTTTAATTCCAGCACAAACTTTGAGTCAGTTCTTAAAAAATATTTTTCTTTTAAGAATGAAACCCTTTCTTTAGAGCCCTTTGCAGAGTTTTTAGAGACAATTAAAGAGGCAGACTTTACAGATGTGCTCAATTTTTTCAGAAGCAATCCTAATTTTGCTGAGAACTTTAAACATTATATCCACAATATATTTAGAGGAAGACCCTTCAATCTTTCGTTGACGGAGGCTAATATTCTTTCAGAAAATGCTTTCTTTCCGGAACTTAAAAAAAGAATCCTGAACAAGGTTTTGCCACCTGTTGAAAACGAAAAAACGGTGTGGTTTATGATTGATAATGTGAGTCTTAGACCGAAGAAGGATCTTAGATATCTTCATAATCTTCCTGAAAATGAGATTGATGAATTTTTAAACATGCTGGGGGCTTCGGATTTTATTCTGAAACCCAATGTGAAAAAAGAACTTATTTTCTCAATGAATATTCTTTCCTGGAGGGTTACGGGGATGGCTATGGAAGTGGAAGTGGTGAGAATGGCTCCGCAGTACAGAAATCTGGACAACCCGTTTCTTGCGCTTCAGAACGAACTGGAAAC